>NZ_JBXAPT010000001.1:0-1355843 GCF_058806515.1 Leifsonia sp. GW821-FHT13C05
CCCGCACCCGAGGTGGGTGCGGGCGCCGCGGTGCGTTGCAGGTGCTGTGTTGTGGGGGCGGATCAGACGCTGTTCGTGTTCCAGTTCCGGCTGACGCGGCCGGGCGCTGGGCTGTGGAAACCGGCGCGTGCTGTGGATTTCTGCCGGGCCGACTGGCGGGCGCATACGGTCGATGTATGGAGAATCTCGGGCAGACGGTCGGCGGGCTGGTGGGGGTCGCGTACCTCGGCGTGGTGTCGCTCCCGCTGTGCGCGACCGACCTGCGGGAGCGGCGGCTGCCCAACGCGCTCGTGCTGCCCGGGTTCGCCTTCGCTGCGCTCGGCGTCGGCTGGCTGGCGCTGGCACGCGGAGATCCGCCGGGAGCGTATGTGGAGCTCGCACTGTGCTGGGCGGCGGTGATCGCGGTGCTCTGTGCGGCGGCGTCGGGCGGCGGGATCGGGATGGGAGACGTGAAGCTCGCCGCCCTGCTCACGCTCGTGCTCGGTGCGCTCGCGGTGGAGCGAGGGCTCGGGCCAGGGCCGGCGGTGGTCGCGCTCTTCGTGGTGGCGTTCACCACGGCGGGGCTCGCGGTGCTGGGCGGCGCGGTGCTGGCGCGTGGTGTGGTGGTGGCGCGTGGTGTGGTGGTGGCGCGTGATGCGGCGGCGACCCGTGTTGCTGCCGCAGGAACGGAGTCAGAAGTCCCACTCGGCCCGCACCTGTTGGTCGGGTTCTGGGCCGTCGCCGCGGCCGTCGTGCAGCTCTCATAAGCGCGCGCAACGCGACAGGGCGCCCTCCCTGGGGAGAGCGCCCTGTGCGCAAATCTCAGCGACCGCGAGCAACCGCAATCGCGACGGCGTACCGCCGCCCGCCCGGATTACCCCGGGTGGGTCATGCTCAGCACGTCGAGCGCCGTGTCGAGCTGTTCGAGCGTGACCTCGCCGCGGTCGACGAAGCCGAGGTCGATGACGGCCTCGCGGACGGTCATGCCCTGGGCGACCGAGTGCTTGGCCACCTTGGCCGCCGCCTCGTAGCCGATCACGCGGTTGAGCGGGGTCACGATCGACGGGCTCGACTCCGCGTATGCGCGGGCGCGGTCGACGTTGGCCTCGAGGCCGGCGACCGTCTTGTCCGCGAGCACGCGGGAGCCCTGCGTGAGCAGACGGATCGACTCGAGCAGCGCCGTGCCCATCACCGGGATCGCCACGTTCAGCTCGAACAGGCCGGATGCGCCGCTCCAGGCGATCGTGGCGTCGTTGCCGATCACGCGCGAGGCGACCATCAACACCGCCTCGGGGATCACCGGGTTGACCTTGCCGGGCATGATCGAGGATCCGGGCTGCAGATCGGGGATGTGCAGTTCGCCCAGTCCCGTGTTGGGGCCAGAGCCCATCCAGCGGAGGTCGTTGCAGATCTTGGTGAGGCTGACCGCGATCGTGCGGAGCGCTCCGGATGCCTCGACCAGCGCATCCCGGTTGGCCTGCGCCTCGAAGTGGTTGCGGGCTTCCGTGATCGGCAGCTCGGTCTCCTGCGTGAGCAGCTCGATGACCAGCTGCGGGAAGCCGAGCGGGGTGTTGATTCCCGTGCCGACGGCCGTGCCGCCGAGCGGGACCTCCGCGACGCGGTGCAGGGACGCCTGCACGCGCTCGATGCCGAGACGGATCTGGGCGGCGTAGCCGCCGAACTCCTGGCCGAGGGTGACCGGTGTCGCATCCATCAGGTGGGTGCGGCCGCTCTTGACGACCGTGGACCAGAGCTCCGCCTTCTCCTCGAGCGACACGGCTAGGTGGTCGAGGGCGGGGATGAGGTCGTCGATGAGGGCGCCGGTGACGGCGATGTGCACCGAGGTCGGGAACACGTCGTTGGAGGACTGCGACGCGTTCACGTGGTCGTTCGGGTGCACCGGCCGGCCGAGCCTGCGGGATGCCAGCGTGGCCAGCACCTCGTTCATGTTCATGTTCGAGGACGTGCCAGAGCCGGTCTGGTAGACGTCGATCGGGAAGTCTGCGTCGTGCGCGCCGGTGACGACATCGTCGGCGGCGGCGGCGATCGCATCGGCGATCGACTGGTCGAGCACGCCGAGCTTCGCGTTGGCGAGAGCGGCCGACTTCTTGATGCGCGCCAGTGCAGCGATCTGCGTCGGCTCCAGCACCGATCCGGAGATCGGGAAGTTCTCGACGGCGCGCTGCGTCTGCGCTCCGTACAGCGCGGCCGCTGGGACGCGGACCTCGCCCATCGTGTCGTGCTCGATGCGGTAGTCGGCGTCCGCCTGGGTGTCCACCACGGTGTGTTTTCCTTTCTGGTGCGGGGCCGGCGGATTCGCCGGGCTTCCCGCGATTTCAGTCGGAGGCCTGGTCGGCCAATCCGACGACGATGTCGGGGACGACCCGACCTTCCTGAAGCCGGTAGTTGGCACCAACGATAGCCAACGAACCGTCCGCGACGGCAGCGCTGATCATCTCGGAGCTCTCCAGGAGCTCGGCGACGGTGTGCCGCAGGTGCTCGCGGCCGACCTCGAGCGCATCCACGGTCGCCGGGTCCACCGGCTGGTCGGCCGGGACGCCGGCGACGGTGTGCACCGCCGGGACGATGGGGGAGATGAGGTGCGCGATGTGCGGGGGCAGCGGCGTCGCATCCTCGGCCTGCGAGTCGATCGCGGCGCGGACGGCGCCGCACTCGTCGTGACCGAGCACCAGGATGAGCGGAACCTCCAGCACGCCGACCGCGTACTCGAGCGAACCGAGCACGGAGTCGGAGATGACCTGACCGGCGTTGCGGACCACGAAGGCGTCTCCGAGGCCGAGGTCGAAGATGATCTCGGCGGCGAGACGGGAGTCGGCGCATCCGAAGATCGCGGCGAGCGGGGCCTGGCCGCTGGCGATGGTCTCGCGGCGCTCCACGTCCTGGCGGGGGTGCTCGGGATCGCCGGAGACGAACCGTTCGTTGCCACGCAGCATGGCGTCCCAGACGCGGGACGGCCTCGGCTTACCCATCATGAACCTCCGAGTTGACGAATCTGGTCGGCGAGCGCACCGGCGACCGTGCCGAACTCGGCATCGCTCGCAGTGCCGAACACGATGATCGTGCTCTTGCCCGCCGCGGTGACGAGCGCGTATTCGACGTTGCCGTTGTCGTCGCTCGACGTGTGGTTGTCGTAGACGTCCCAGCGGACGCCGTCGATGGTACGCGTGCCCTTGATCATCGACTTGTTGACCTGCTGGGCCGTCCACGAGTCGTTCGCGTCGAAGCCCTGCGTGATGCCGATGTACTGCTTCTTCGGCGTGATCAGCCCGACATACCAGGAGTCGACGCGGTCCGGGGTCTTGGTGCGCAGCTCGGCGTTGTTCGACTTCCACTCCGAGGAGAGTTTCGGCACGAGCAGGCGGTTCGGCTCGGAGCCCTGTGCCTGCGCGGCGATGGATGCGTAGTCGACCGGGGGAGCGGACGAGGTGGGGTTGCCGCGCGGCACGAACAGCACGATCACGGCGACGAGGGCGACGCAGGCGATCAGCGAGTAGACCAGGTTGTTGACGGTCTGCCTGTTGCGGTGATTGGCGGAGTTGACCGCTTTGCGGGCGGCCGTTTCCTCCGGGGTCTCCGGGCGTCCGAGTTCGGCGACCACCGCCGGTGGTTTGGTGCGGGGACTCATTCGGCGCTCGACGCTCCCGTGGCTCCAGCCGTTGCTCCAGCGGTCGCCCCGACACGAGCGGCGTCCAGCCGGGCCTTCGCACCGATCAGCCACTCCTCGCAGTGCCGGGCGAGCGCTTCTCCGCGCTCCCACAGTGCGATGGACTCCTCGAGCGTGGACGAGCCCTGTTCCAGCTGACCGACGACGCGGATCAGCTCGTCGCGCGCCTCCTCGTAGCTGAGCGAGGCGAAGGCGTCGTCGCCGGAGGGCGACTCGGTGGTGGGCATGACATCCATTCTATTTGTCTAGCTGGGGGCTTGCTTCGTGAGCGGCATCCGGATGACCGGCCGGCGACGGGATGGGGTCTGCCGCGGTCGCGGCGACGGCCCCGCCGGAGACGGTGAGGCGCAGCCCCGTGCCGGAGGGCATCTCCTCGGGCGCGGTCACGACGTGCCCGGAGGCGAGTTGCACGATGGCGTACCCGCGGTCGAGCGTGCCCTGGGGCGAGAGCGCGCGCAGCTGGCCGCGCAGCTCGGCGACCCTGGTGGCCTCCCGGTCGACGCGGCGTTCGACCAGTTCGGCGCCGCGGGCGACGAAGCGGGTGAGCTCCTCCGACCGGGAGTCGACGATCCAGCTCGACGACGCGAGCGACGGCCGGGTGCGGAGGTGACCGATGCGGTCGATCTCCGCGGCGATCATGTGCGTCACGCGCATCCCGATGCGGGCGCGGGCCTGCTGAACGCGGGCCAGCTCCTCTGCGACGTCCGGGACGACGCGCTTGGCGGCGTCCGTCGGGGTGGATGCGCGGAGGTCGGCGACCTCGTCGAGCAGCGGCCGGTCGGCCTCGTGGCCGATGGCGCTGACGATCGGGGTGACCGCTGCCGCCGCCGCCCGGACCAGCACTTCGTCGGAGAAGCCGAGCAGGTTCTGGAAGTCCCCTCCGCCGCGGGCGACGATGATGACCTCGACCTCGGGGTCGGCGTCGAGGGTGCGGATGGCGGCCGTCACCTCGGAGACCGTCCGCTCGCCCTGCACGGCCGCGTACACGGTGCGGAACCGCACCTGCGGCCAGCGCAGCTGCGCGTTGCGGAGCACGTCCTTCTCCGCGTCGGAGTCCTTGCCCGTCACGAGCCCGATGGTGTGCGGGAGGAACGGGAGGCGCTTCTTGCGCTCCGGGGCGAAGAGGCCCTCGGCGGTGAGCTGCTGGCGGAGGCGTTCGAGGCGTTCGAGCAGGTCACCGAGGCCGACGTGGCGCATGTCGAAGACCTGCATGGTGAGGGTGCCGCCCTTGACCCAGAAGTTGGGCTTGATGGCGGCGATCACTCGGTCGCCCTGCTTGAGGTCGGCCGCGATGCGCGCCTTCACCGACGACCAGATCGTGAAGCTGACCGTCGCATCCTCGTTGAGGTCTTTGAGCTTGCCGTAGACGTTGCCGCCGGACACGCCCCACTGGGTGATCTCGCCCTCGACCCAGGCGGTGCCGAGGCGCTCGATCCAGCCGCGGATCTTGCCGGCCAGGGTCGCCACCGGCCACGGAGCGTCTGCCGTCGGCGGCCCGACCTCCATCGACGGTGCGCGGGTCGTGTCCGTCACCGAGCCTCCCAACCAGTGTTCAGCGCACTCACCTAGGATCGAAGGGTGAGCGACGCAACCATCAGCCTTCCGATGCCGAGGATTCCCGGTGCGCGAGGCCGGCTACAGGATACCCCGGTCGTCGGACACAAGCGGGTCCTGCTGGCCGCACCCCGTGGATACTGCGCGGGTGTGGACAGAGCGGTGATCGCCGTCGAGAAGGCGCTCGCGCTCTACGGCGCGCCCGTCTACGTCCGCAAGCAGATCGTCCACAATGTGCACGTCGTGTCGACGCTGGAGCAGCAGGGCGCGATCTTCGTCGACGAGGTCGGCGAGGTGCCGGAGGGCGCGCACGTCGTGTTCAGCGCCCACGGGGTGTCGCCCGCTGTGGTGCAGGCCGCATCCGACCGCGGGCTGCAGGCCATCGACGCCACCTGCCCGCTGGTCACCAAGGTGCACCGCGAGGCCGTCCGGTTCGCCCGCGACGACTTCGAGATCCTCCTGATCGGCCACACGGGCCACGAAGAGGTCGAGGGGACCGCCGGCCACGCGCCGGACAAGGTCACCCTGGTCAACAGCCCGGACGACGTCGACACCATCACGGTGAAAGACCCGGACAAGGTGGTGTGGCTCTCCCAGACCACGCTCTCGGTCGACGAGACGATGGAGACGGTGCGCCGCCTGCGCGAGCGCTTCCCGAACCTGCAGGACCCGCCCAGCGACGACATCTGCTACGCCACCCAGAACCGCCAGGTCGCGATCAAGAAGGTCGCCGAGCAGGCTGACCTGGTGATCGTGGTCGGCTCGGCCAACTCGTCCAACTCGGTGCGCCTGGTGGAGGTCGCCCTCGAGTACGGCGCGAAGGCCGCATACCGGGTCGACTACGCCAGCGAGGTCAAGCAGGAGTGGCTCGACGGCGTGGCCACGGTCGGTGTGACGAGTGGAGCATCCGTGCCGGAGGTGCTGGTGCAGGAGGTCCTCGACGACCTGCGCGGCGCCGGATACGGCGACGTCCAGGAAGTGAAGACGGCGGAGGAGGACCTGATGTTCTCGCTGCCGAAGGAGCTCAGGAAAGACCTCGCGGGCAACCAGGATGCGCGCGCGCTCGGCGGACGCCGCTGACGCAGCCCGCTAGGCGCTCTCCGCCTGCGGTGCGACGATCTCGTCGGCGTTGGCGGCGATCCAGGACATCAGCGGCAGCAGGTGCTCTGTGAGGTCGCGGCCGCGCTGGGTGAGGCTGTAGTCGACCCTGGGCGGGATGGTCGGCTGGGCCGTGCGCAGCACGAAGCCGTCGCGCTCCAGGGTGCGCAGCGTCTGGGCGAGCATCTTCTCGCTGATGCCCTGCACGGTGCGGCGCAGTTCACCCCAGCGGAGGTCGCTCTGGGAGAGCGCGACGAGCACGAGCACGCCCCAGGTGCTCGTGACGTGGTTGAGCACGACACGGGTGGGGCAGGCGGACGGAAGCACGCCGTCCGTGAAGCCGAAGCCGTTCAACGTCTGAAAACTGGTGTCCACGTCAGTAACTTACCAAAAAGTGGGTACCCTCCATCGGGAAGTATCAGGATCCGGCCGTGGTTGGCTGTGATGACCGACCGAAAGGAAACTTCCCCATGACCATCGTCGTCACCGGTGCCACCGGCCATCTCGGACGCCTCGTCGTCGAATCCCTCATCGAGCGCGGGGTCCCCGCCGCCGACATCCGCGCGCTGGGTCGCTCCGCCGAGCGGCTGGCCCCGCTCGCCGACCTGGGCGTGCAGACCGCCACCATCGACTTCGAGAAGCCGGACACGCTCGCTTCCGCCTTCGCCGGCGCCGACGCCCTCCTCCTCGTCTCCGGCAGCGAGGTCGGCCAGCGCGTGCAGCAGCACGCCAACGCCATCGACGCGGCCGTCGCCGCCGGTGTGGGACGCATCGTCTACACCAGCGCGCCGCACGCCGACGACACCGACCTCGTCCTCGCGCCGGAGCACACGGCCACCGAGAAGCTGCTCGCCGAGTCCGGGCTGCCGGTGACCATCCTGCGCAACAACTGGTACTCCGAGAACTACGTCGGCCAGCTCGACACCGCGGAGGCGACGGGCGAGATCGTGTCCAGCGCCGGCGACGGCCGGGTGGCCAGCGCCAGCCGTGCAGACTACGCGGACGCTGCTGCCGTCGTGCTCAGCACGCCCGGCCACGAAGGCGCCGTCTACGAGCTCTCGGGCGATGAGGCGTGGTCGTTCGCCGAGCTGGCCGAGGCGGTGTCCGAGATCGTCGGACGGCCCGTGGTCTACCGCGCGGTGAGCCCGGAGGAGCACACGAGCATCCTGACCGGTGCCGGCCTGGACGACGGCACGGCCGGCTTCGTGGTCGCGCTCGACGGCAACATCCGCGACGGCGCCCTCGCCGACGCGACGACGACGGTCAGCGACCTGATCGGACGCCCGACGACGCCGATCGCGGACACCCTGCGCGCCGCGCGCGAGCAGGCTGCCGCGTAACAGCATCCGGAGACGGAGAACGGCCCGGCGCGGGATGCGCCGGGCCGTTCGTCGTCTGAGTCAGGGGGTCCGAGGGTCCGAAGGTCAGGGCGTCAGGGCGTCGGGGTGCCGGACGGCGTCGGCGTGACCCCGCTGTAGAAGTCGATCAGCACCGGGTCGGTGAGCAGCACGGCCGACATGAAGCCGAGCAGCGCGATCAGGGCGACGACGCCGGCGATCAGCGGGATGTAGAACGCCATCCTGCGCTTGACGAGGAGCCAGACCGACAGGCCGGTGGAGATGGCCCAGATCAGGCCGACGGTGATGGCTCCGGCGATCAGGGTGCCCTGCACGGAGCCTGCGGGGGTGTAATCGCCGAGGTTCTCGTTGGTGTGCATGAGCTGCATCGCGGTGGGAAGGGACAGCAGGCCGCCGATGGAGTTCGTCGCCCCGAAGAAGCCGAAGACGATGAGCACCACGGTGACCGTCATGTTCCAGCGCGGCGCGTCGGAGCGCAGCTGGGGGCTCTGGCCGTTCTGCGGGTGCTGAGGGTGCGGGTAGAGGTTCTGCGGGTGCTGACCCTGCGAGTGCTGCTGGTTTTGCGGGTTCTGCGGATTCTGCGGCCCGAACCACGGGCGGTCGGCGTGCGGGGCGCGCTGGTCCTGACCGGCCGCTGTGCGCTGCCCGGCGTCGCCGTGCTCGCCGTAGCGGTCGGGTTCGGCGGTGGGATGCGTGGTGTCCAGCCGGTTCGCATCCGCCGGCGGATGCCACACCCAGCCCTCGGGGGCGAGCTCGCCGTATTTGGGGCGCGGTCGCTCGTCCGGTCTCTGTTCGTCGTCGGCCATGTCGGCCGCCCTCCCTGGATATGACACGGCGGCCGGAGCGTGAGCCCCGGCCGCCGCGGTGGACTACTTGCCGGAGTGTCCGGCGGAGCCGAGCTGCTGGGTCGCCTCGATCACGCGGGCGGCCATCGCCGTCTCGGCGACCTTGCCCCACGCGCGCGGGTCGTACAGCTTCTTGTTGCCGACCTCGCCGTCGACCTTCAGGACGCCGTCGTAGTTCTTGAACATGTAGTCGGCGATCGAACGGGTGAACGCGTACTGCGTGTCCGTGTCGATGTTCATCTTGATGACGCCGTTGGCGACCGCCTCGGCGATCTCGGCGTCGGTCGAGCCGGAGCCGCCGTGGAAGACCAGGTCGAGCGGCTTCGGGCCGTGACCGTACTTGGCCGCGAGGCCGTCCTGGATGGTCTTCAGCAACTCGGGGCGCAGCTTGACGTTGCCTGGCTTGTACACGCCGTGCACGTTGCCGAAGGTGAGGGCGGCCATGTAGCGGCCGTTCTCGCCCAGGCCGAGGGCCTCGACGGCCTTCTCGACGTCGGCGAGGGTCGTGTAGAGCGCCTCGTTGGAGCCCTCGTGCTGCACGCCGTCCTCTTCGCCGCCGACGACGCCGATCTCGACCTCGAGAATGGCGTTGATGGCCTTGGTGCGCTTGATCATGTCCTGCGCGATCTCGAGGTTCTCGGCCAGCGGAACGGCCGAGCCGTCCCACATGTGGGACTGGAAGATCGGGTTGCGTCCGGCGCGGACCTCCTCCTCGGAGGCGGCGATGAGCGGCAGCACGAAGCTGTCGAGCGCGTCCTTCGGGCAGTGGTCGGTGTGCAGCGCGACGGTGATCGGGTAGTTCTTCGCGACCTCGGTGGCGAACTTGGCGAACGCGATGGCGCCCGCTGCGCGGTTCTTGACCGTCTGGCCGGCGAAGTAGTCGGCGCCTCCGGTGGTCACCTGGATGATGCCGTCGCTGCCGGCCTCCGTCAGGCCCTGGAGGACGGAGTTGATCGTCTGCGACGACGACACGTTGAACGCGGGATACGCGAATCCACCGGCCTTCGCCTTGTCGAGCATTTCTGCATATTGGTCCGGCGTGGCGATGGGCATTACAGCTCCTTGAAGTCGAAGTGTCGAACGAGTCTCATCATACCGAGCCGCCGGGAGCGGCCCCGGCCGCTGCCCGGGGCGCAGTTGGCGCGCATCCCGGGTGAACGTTCGTGCGCTTTCCGTGGCCGCGCGATGCCGCGCCGATACACTGGCAACGCCGATAAGCAGCGTCGACGCCGACGCACCGAATCCGTCCGGGAGGACCCATCATGATCAGCACTGACACCGCATCCCTCTACCTGCATCCAGACAGGAACCTGGCTATGGAGCTCGTCAGAGCGACGGAGGCTGCGGCCATCCGGGCCACCCCTTTCATCGGCCGGGGTGACAAGAACGCGGCGGACGGCGCGGCAGTGGATGCGATGCGCAAGTTCCTCGGAACGGTCAACTTCGACGGGCTCATCGTGATCGGCGAGGGCGAGAAGGACAACGCGCCGATGCTGTTCAACGGGGAGCATGTCGGCAACGGCCGGGGACCGGCGGTGGACATCGCGGTCGACCCGATCGACGGCACGTCGCTGACCGCCGCCGGACGCCAGAACGCGCTCTCGGTGATCGCGGTCTCCGACCGGGGGTCAATGCTGGATGCGTCGAGCGTCTTCTACATGGACAAGATCGTCACGGGGCCGGAGGGCTTCGGCGTCGTCGACCTGTCGCAGTCGATCGGGGACAACATCCGGGAGCTGGCGAAAGCGAAGGGCAAGCCGGTCGGCGAGGTGCGCGTCGCGGTGCTCGACCGTCCGCGTCACGAGGGACTGATCGAGGAGATCCGCGCGGCGGGCGCCGGAACCAGGCTGATGCTCGACGGCGACGTCGCCGGCGGCATCAATGCTGCCCGCTACGAGTCGCGCATCGACATGTGCGTCGGCATCGGCGGCAGCCCGGAGGGCATCACCACCGCCTGCGCGATCAAGGCGCTCGGCGGCTTCATGCAGGGCAGGCTCGCCCCGAAGGACGACGCGGAGCGCGCGGGCGGCATCGCGGCCGGGCTCGACATGGACCGCATCTACGGCGCTGACGACCTGGTGAAAGGCGACAACACGTTCTTCGTCGCCACCGGCGTCACCGACGGCGGCCTCGTGGAGGGCGTCCGCCGCAAGGGCCCGATCATCCGGACCGAGTCCATCGTGCTGCGCTCGAAGTCGGGCACGATCCGCCGCGTGATCGCCGACCACCTCGCCGCCAAGTGGCTCGAGGCCGACCAGCTGTAGCCGTCGCTCGCCGGCCTCACCAATCGAGTCCGAAGTTGTTCACGCCTGCGCCCGGCGCGTCGCGTGAATAACTTCGGACTCGATTGTTTGGAGCGCGGGGCGGATCAGGCGGAGCGGCGCTCGGGGAGGGCCGGAGCGTCGGAGTCCTCGTCGTCGCCGAGTTCGGCGACGAGCTCGAAGGCGGTGAGCTCGCGGGGCGACTCCTCGATGCCCTCGAGGACGCCGATCATCTTGGACTCGTCCAGGGCGTTCAGCTTGCGAGCGGCCGGGAACACCTGGCGTTCGAACGAGCCGACGAAGCCGTTGTAGTCCTTGACCGTGCGTTCGAGCGAGCGGCCCAGCTTCTCGATGTGCGTCGCCGTGGTGGACAGGCGCGTGTAGAGCGTGCGGCTCAGGTCGAAGAGCTGCTTCGCCTCCTGGGTGAGCACATCCTGCTGCCAGCTGAAAGCCACCGTCTTCAGCACCGACCAGAGCGTGACCGGCGAGGCGAGGGCGACGCGCTTGCTGAACGCGAACTCCATGATCGAGGGGTCGGCTTCCATCGCCGACGACACCAGCGACTCGCTCGGGATGAACGCGATCACCAGCTCGGGGGAGGAGTCCAGGCCCGTCCAGTACGCCTTGTTGCCGAGGGCCGTGATGTGGTCGCGGACGGCCTTGACGTGCTGCTTGAGCAGCGCATCCCGTTGTGCGCCGTCTGCGCCGGTGGCGGTCGCCGGGATCTGGCTGGCCTCCAGGTAGGCGTTGAACGGCACCTTGGCGTCGAGCGCGATGGACTTGCCGCCGGGCAGGTGCACGATCATGTCCGGACGGCCTGCGCCCGACTCCGACTGGATGCTCGACTGCACGCTGAAGTCCACGCGCTCGATGAGCCCTGCCGCCTCGACAACGCTGCGCAGCTGGGTCTCTCCCCAGACGCCGCGCGTGCTGTTGGAGCGGAGCGCGGACGCCAGCGACTCCGCCGTGCTGCGCAGGCGCTCCTCCGACTCCGTGGCCGACTTGAGCTGCTGCGCGAGTTCGCCGTGCTGCTGGTTGCGCTGCGATTCGAGCTCGGCGACCTTCTTCTGCATGTCGCTCAGGCTTTCGCGCACCGGCGCGAGCGCCTGCAGGACCTTGCTCTCCGCGCGCTCCCGCTCGGTCTGCGCCTGCGCCTCGACCCGGTGCCGCTCGACCAGCTCACGGTACTGCAGCTGGTGCGAGATGACCTGTTCGCGCAGCGAGTCCGCCGTGGCCTGAGTGGCCGCGAGATCCTGCCGGATCTCCGCCTGGACCGCTGCCTCCGCCGCCCGCAGTTCCGCGAGCTCTGCCGCGTGCCGTGCGGCGACGACCGCAGGATCTTCCACCGGCGCGGAGGGCGCAACGGCCTCTGCGCGGCGGCGCAGCAGCGTGGCGACGGCGTATCCGCCGACGCCGGCGCCGATGAGCAGGCCGGCGAGGAGTCCGAGGAGGAGGGAGAGGATGGGGTCCATGCTTCGAGTGTGACAGGGGCCTCCGACACTGGGAGGTTGCGCGCAGGGCACGCCGTGAATAGGCTGTCCATGTCACTATGTCAGGACATGAACCACGAAGGGCAGCCACCGAGGGATGACCACCACAGACAGCGCGGTCGGCACGGCAGAGCCGCCCTTCGACGTGCTCGCCATCGGCAGGGTCGGCGTCGACCTCTATCCGCTGCAAGACGGCGTCGGCCTCGAAGAGGTCAGCACCTTCGGCAAGTATCTCGGCGGCAGCGCGACGAACGTCACGGTCGCCGCAGCCCGCCACGGACGCCGCTCGGCCATCGTCACGCGCACGGGAGAAGACCCGCTCGGCCGCTACGTGAGCGCGGAGATCGCCAGGCTCGGCGTCGACAACCGCTTCGTCTCCACGGTGCCCGGCCTCAACACCCCGATCACTCTCTGCGAGATCTTCCCGCCGGACGACTTCCCGCTCTACTTCTACCGCGAGCCGATCGCGCCAGACCTGGTGATCGAGCCGTCCGAGCTCGACCTCGGCGCCATCCGGGATGCGCGCATCTTCTGGGCCACCGTCACCGGCCTGTCGAAGGAGCCGAGCCGTTCCTCCCACCACGCGGCATGGGATGCGCGGGGCCGCGCACCGCTGACCGTCCTCGACCTCGACTACCGGCCGATGTTCTGGTCGTCGCCCGCTGAGGCCACCGCGGAGGTGTCCAGAGCGCTCGAGAAGGTGACGGTCGCCGTGGGAAACCGCGAGGAGTGCGAGATCGCCGTCGGCGAGTCCGACCCGCAGCGGGCTGCGGACGCGCTGCTCGATCGCGGGCTCGACCTCGCCGTGGTGAAGCAGGGCCCGCGCGGCGTGCTCGCGAAGACCAGGACGGAGACCGTCGAGGTCGAGCCGTTCCCCGTACAGGTGGTCAACGGCCTCGGCGCGGGCGACGGCTTCGGCGGCGCGCTCTGCCACGGGCTGCTGGCCGGCTGGCCGCTGGAACAGGTGATCCGGTTCGCCAACGTCGCCGGAGCCATCGTCGCCAGTCGCCGCGAGTGCTCGACGGCCATGCCGACGACCGCGGAGGTCGACGCCCTGCTGGAGGGAGCATCCCGTGGCACCCGTTGACGGACCGATCAGCGCTGCGGACTTCGACAGGCTGCGCAGGATCAGGGCGGCGGAGCCGGCGAAGATCGCGGAGGCACTCGCCGGCCGCCAGACCCGCGACCTGCTCACCGGCGACGAGCGCCTCTTCATCGTCGCCGCCGACCACCCGGCCCGCGGTGCGCTCGGCGTCGGCTCCGACCCGCGCGCGATGGCCGACCGCTACGACCTGCTGCAGCGCCTCGCCTCCGCTCTGGAGCGCCCGGGCGTCGACGGCGTGCTCGGCACCCCGGACATCATCGAAGACCTGGCCATCCTCGGCCTCCTCGACGGCCGCATCGCGGTCGGCTCGATGAACCGCGGAGGACTGCGCGGAGCCCGCTTCGAGATGGACGACCGCTTCACCGCCTACGACGTGGATGCGCTGGTCGCCGCCCGCCTCGACTTCGCCAAGCTGCTGGTGCGGATCAACCTCGCCGACGACGCCACGGCGGCCACGCTGGCCGCCTCGGCCGACGCCGTCACCGCCGCGGCGGCCGCACGCCTGCCGATCATGCTCGAACCGTTCATGAGCGCGTGGGAGGACGGCCGGATCGTCAACGACCTGTCGACGGATGCGGTCATCACGTCGGTGGCCATCGCATCCGGTCTGGGGGCCAGCTCGGCATACAGCTGGCTGAAGCTGCCGGTCGTCGACGACATGGCCGCGGTGATGTCGGCCACGACGCTGCCGACGCTGCTGCTCGGCGGCGATCCCGTGCCGGGAGCGAAGCCGAGTTCGGCTCACGACGCCTGGGCGGGCGCCATCGACCTGCCCGGCGTGAAGGGGCTGGTCGTCGGCCGCACTCTGCTCTACCCGGAGGACGGCGACGTGCCGTCCGCCGTCGACCGGGCGGCCGCCATCGTGCACTGACGTCACCACCCCCGCGCACCGCAGCATCAGCATCATCCGCCGCAACGCACCACCCCGCACCACCCCGGCACAGCGTCCGGCCACGAACCATCCGCGAAGGAGCACCAGCACCATGTCAGACACCGAGCTTCCCGTCATCCCGCACTACATCGGCGGGCGGCGCACGCCAAGCACCAGCGGGCGGCTCGCGCCGGTCTACGATCCGGCGGTCGGGCAGCCGAGCGCGCACGTCGGTCTTGCGGACGAGGCGGAGGTCGCCGCGGCGATCGACTCGGCTGCCGCGGCGTTCCCCGGCTGGCGCGACACCTCGATGGCGCGGCGTCAGCAGGTCATGTTCGCGTTCCGCGAGCTGCTGAACGCCCGCAAGGGCGACCTTGCGGACATCGTGACCAGCGAGCACGGCAAGGTCGTCTCCGACGCGCTCGGAGAGATCACCCGCGGCCTCGAGGTGGTCGAGCTCGCCACCGGGTTCCCGCACCTGATCAAGGGTGAGCACTCCGAGAACGTGTCGACCGGGGTCGACGTGTACTCGCTCAAGCAGCCGCTCGGCGTCGTCGGCATCGTGAGCCCGTTCAACTTCCCGGCGATGGTCCCTCTCTGGTTCCTGCCGGTGGCCATCGCGGCCGGCAACGCGGTGGTGCTCAAGCCGAGCGAGAAGGACCCGTCGGCCGCGGTCTGGCTCGCCGAGCTGTTCACCGAGGCGGGACTGCCGGACGGCGTCTTCACGGTGCTGCAGGGCGACAAGGTCGCCGTCGACGGCCTGCTCGAACATCCGGAGGTGCAGGCCATCTCGTTCGTCGGGTCCACGCCGATCGCCCGCTACATCTACGAGACCGCTGCCAGGAACGGCAAGCGCGTCCAGGCTCTCGGCGGCGCCAAGAACCACATGCTCGTGCTCCCGGATGCGGACCTCGACCTGGTCGCGGACGCTGCGGTCAACGCCGGTTTCGGGTCGGCGGGCGAGCGCTGCATGGCGATCAGCGTCGTCGTGGCCGTCGAACCCGTCGCCGACGACCTCATCGCCAAGGTGAAGGAGCGCGTGGCCGGCCTGCGCGTGGGAGACGGCCGCCGCAACTGCGACATGGGACCGCTCATCACGCGCGAGCACCGCGACAAGGTCGCGTCGTACATCGACGTCGCCATCGCGGATGGCGCCGACGTGGTCATCGACGGTCGCGGCATCGAGGTCGACGGCGCAGCGGACGGGTTCTGGCTGGGACCGACGCTGATCGACCGGGTGAGCCGCACCTCCCGGGTGTACACCGAGGAGATCTTCGGCCCGGTGCTGTCGGTGGTGCGCGTCGCCAGCTACGAGGAGGGCGTCGAGCTGATCAACTCCGGGGCGTTCGGAAACGGCACGGCGATCTTCACCAACGACGGGGGAGCGGCGCGCCGGTTCCAGAACGAGGTGCAGGTCGGCATGATCGGGATCAACGTGCCCATCCCCGTGCCGGTGGCGTACTACTCGTTCGGCGGGTGGAAGCAGTCGCTGTTCGGGGACGCGAAAGCGTACGGTGTGCACGGCTTCGACTTCTTCACCAGGGAGAAAGCCGTCACCAGCCGCTGGCTCGACCCGAGCCACGGCGGCATCAACCTCGGATTCCCGCAGACCAAGTAGGAGCAGCGATGCGCAACGGCAGTGAGTGGGTCTACGGCCCCGGCGACCTCGCGGAGGACGGCTGGGAGTCGGTGGTGGATGCGCGCATCCCGGGCTGGCAGCACACCGGTCTGCGTGTCGCCGCCCTCGATGGTGGCACCGTCGCGCTCGCCGCGGGCGACGTCGAGCGGATGATCGTGCCGCTGGCGGGCTCGTTCACGGTCGAGTACGAGGAGCCGGGGTCCAAGCGGGCGACGCAGCGGCTGGCTGGGCGCGCATCGGTGTTCGACGGTCCGACGGATGTGCTCTACCTCGGCGCGGGAACGGCGGCGACGATCGGCGGGCACGGTCGGGTCGCGGTGGCCGAGGCGGTGACGGCGGCGGGCGCCGGCGAGCGTCGCGCTGCCGCGTACCTTCCGGCGTCTGCGGTTCCCGTCGAGCTGCGCGGCGGAGGACAGTCGAGCCGCCAGGTGCACAACTTCGGGGTGCCCGGGGCCCTGGATGCGGCCACGCTGATCGCCTGCGAGGTGATCACGCCGGCGGGCAACTGGTCCTCCTACCCGCCGCACAAGCACGACGAGCACCGGCCGGCCGTCGAATCCCGCCTGGAAGAGATCTACTACTTCGAGACGGCAGTGACGCGCGGGGTGGATGCGCCGGCAATCGCTGCGCCGTTCGGCGTGTTCGCGACGTATTCGTCGGGGGAGCGGCCGATCGCCATCGACGCGCGCGTGAGCAGCGGGGACATCGCGCTCGTGCCGCACGGATACCACGGGCCGGCTGTCGCCGCGCCCGGCTACGACCTCTACTACCTCAACGTGATGGCCGGCCCGGATGCGGAACGCTCCTGGCTGATCACCGACGACCCGGCGCACGGATGGGTGCGCCAGACCTGGGAGGCGGAGGGGATGGATGCGCGGCTTCCGTATCTGCCGGATCGCGCCGCATCCACCGCACCCGAGCCCACCGCGACCCCCGCATCCACCACCGCATCCAACGAAGGAGCAGCCCTGTGAGCGGCACCAAGCGCATGACCGTGAGCCAGGCCATCGTCGAGTTCCTGGCCCATCAGTGGACCGTCGACGGCGACCACCGCGAACGCACCATCGCCGGCACCTTCGGCATCTTCGGGCACGGCAACGTGGCGGGGATCGGGCAGGCGCTCAAGCAGTATTCCGTGCAGGACCCGGCGTTGATGCCGTACCACCAGGCGCGCAACGAGCAGGCGATGGTGCACGAAGCCGTCGGATACTCACGCCTGCGGAGGCGGAGGGGAACCTTCGCCTGTGCGGCGTCCGTCGGGCCCGGCGCGACCAACATGCTCACCGGGGCTGCGCTCGCCACCACCAACCGGCTGCCCGTGCTGCTGCTGCCGTCCGACACCTTCGCCACCCGCGTGGCCGACCCCGTGCTGCAGCAGCTGGAACTCCCGCACGACGCCTCGATGAGCGTCAACGACGCGTTCAAGCCGCTGTCGCGCTTCTTCGACAGGATCGTGCGTCCCGAGCAGCTGTTCTCCGCCGCCCTCGGCGCCATGCGGGTGCTGACCGATCCGGTCGAGACCGGCGCCGTCACCATCGCGCTGCCGGAGGACGTGCAGGCGGAGGCGCTGGACGTCCCGCTGGAGTTCCTGGCCGACCGGGAGTGGCACGTGCGCCGCCCCGTGCCGGAGCGCGGTGCGCTCGCCCGCGCCGTCGAGGCCATCGCCGCCGCCGAGCGGCCGATCATCGTCGCGGGCGGAGGCGTGATCTACTCCGACGCGGCCGCCGAGCTGCGGGCGTTCGCCGAGGCGACGGGCATCCCGGTCGGCACCACGCAGGCCGGGGGAGGCGCGATCGCCTGGGACCACCCGCTGTCGCTCGGCAGCATCGGCTCCACCGGCACGTCTGCCGCCAACCGGCTCGCCGCGCAGGCCGACCTGGTGATCGGGATCGGCACGCGCTACAGCGACTTCACCACCGCATCCCGCACGGCGTTCGCCAGGGACGGGGTGCGTTTCGTCAACGTCAACGTGGCGTCGTTCGACGCGTACAAGCACGGGTCGACGCTTCCCGTGATCGCCGACGCCCGCGAGGCGCTCGTCGCCCTCCGCGATGCGCTCGCCGGCTTCGCGACGCCGTCGGGCTACCGCGACGAGATCGCGCGAGAGAAGCGGGCCTGGGATGCGCTGGTCGACGAGAGCTTCGTCGACCGCCGGCTCGACCGTCCGTCGCAGACCGAGATCATCGGCGCGGTCAACGCCGCGAGCGACCCCCGGGATGTGGTGGTCTGCGCCGCCGGCTCGCTGCCGGGCGACCTGCACAAGCTGTGGCGGGTGCGCGACGACCTCGGCTACCACGTCGAGTACGCGTTCTCCTGCATGGGCTACGAGATCGCCGGAGGGATGGGCGCCAAGCGTGGCGCAGGCGACCGCGACGTGATCGTGATGGTCGGCGACGGCTCGTACCTGATGATGCACACCGAGCTGGTGAGCGCGGTGGCGGAGGGCGTGAAGATCATCGTGGTGCTCATCCAGAACCACGGCTACGCCTCCATCGGGCACCTCAGCGACACGGTCGGATCGCAGCGCTACGGCACGCGGTACCGGTTCCGCGACGACGCGGCGAACGCGTTCGACGACGGTCCGGCACTCCCGGTCGACCTCGCCGCGAACGCCGCCAGCCTCGGTGTCGACGTGATCCGGGTCGAGCCGAGCGCGAACGCGATCGCCGACCTCACGGCGGCGGTCGCGCAGGCCAAGGCGGCGAGCGGGCCGACCCTCATCCACATCAACAGCGACCCCCTGCTGTTCTCGCCGGACGGCGAAGGCTGGTGGGACGTGCCAGTGGCGGAGGCGTCCGAGCTCGACAGCACCCGCGCAGCGCGCGATGCGTACGACGAGCAGAAGGCGCGGCAGCGGCCGTACGTCGGCTGAGGCGCTCCCAGAACATCCCGAGCAGCACGAGGAGAACGATGACAGACAGCACCCCCGCCCTGCGGATCGGCACCGCCCCGGACTCGTGGGGCGTCTGGTTCGCCGATGACCCGAAGCAGATTCCGTGGCAGCGCTTCCTCGACGAGGTGGTCGCCTCCGGCTACACCTGGATCGAGCTCGGGCCGTACGGCTACCTGCCCACCGACCCGCATCAGCTGGAGGACGAACTCGGCTCGCGCGGACTGAAGCTGTCCGCCGGAACGGTGTTCACCGGCTTCCACAAGGGGGAGGACCAGTGGCAGCGGGCGTGGGACCAGGCGCTGCAGGTCGCCGGACTCGCCACCGCGCTCGGCGCAGAGCACCTCGTCGTGATCCCGGATCTGTGGCGCAGCGACGCCACCGAGGAGGTACTCGAGAACCGCACGCTCGACGACGAGCAGTGGGCGAAGCTCGCCGCCGGCCACGACAAGCTCGGCAAGGCGCTGCTCGAAGAGTTCGGGATGCACCAGCAGTTCCACTCGCACGCCGACAGCCACGTCGGAACGTACGGCGAGGTCGAGCGGTTCCTCACGGAGACCGACGCCGCGTACACGAACCTGTGCCTCGACACCGGGCACTTCTCCTACTACCTCGGCGACAACCTGAAGCTCATCCGGGCGTATCCGGAGCGCATCGGCTACCTGCACCTCAAGCAGGTGGACACCGACATCCTCGCCGACGTGCTGAAGAACGACGTGCCGTTCGCCACGGCGGTCGCCCGCGGGGTCATGACGGAGCCGCCGGCCGGCGTGCCCGACTTCGCGCCGATCATCGAAGCGGTCAGCGCCATCGACCAGAACATCTTCGCCATCGTCGAGCAGGACATGTACGGCACCGACATCGAGCGTCCGTACCCGATCGCGAAGCGCACCCGCGACCACATCTTCGGATGCACGCGGCACGCCAGGCAGGACTGACCCCGCCCGCGCGGCCGAAGGCACACACGCTCCACCCACACCGCTCACCGCACCACCGAAAGAGACCAGCATGACCACAGAACCGCTCCGGATCGCCGTCGTCGGCGCCGGGATCATGGGCTCCGACCACATCGGCCGCATCGCCGGGCGCATCACCGGCGCCGAGGTCGCGGCCGTCGTCGAGCCCGACGCCACCCGGGCGGCGGCCGCCGCGGCGGGAGCGCCCGGTGCCGTCACGCGCAGCCGCATCGAGGACGCCCTCGAACACGACGACATCGACGCCGTCATCATCGCGACCCCCGGACCGTTCCACGAATCCGTGCTGCTGCCGGCGCTCGACGCCGGGGTGGACATCCTGTGCGAGAAGCCGTTGACGCCGGACTCCGAAGAGTCGCTGCGCATCCTGGAGGCCGAGCAGAAGACGGGCCGTCCGCGCATCCAGGTGGGGTTCATGCGGCGGTTCGACGAGGAGTACCTGCAGCTGAAGGCCCTCATCGACTCCGGCGACGCCGGCGCTCTGCTCGCGCTGCACTGCGCGCACCGCAACCCGTCGACACCTCCCGGGTACACCGAGACCATGCTGATCACCGATTCCGTGGTGCACGAGATCGACGTCGTGCCATGGCTGGTGGGGGAGCCGATCGCGGCCGTCGAGGTGCGGAAGCCGCGGCGGAACTCGCTCGCTCCCGAGGGACTACGCGAGCCGCAGCTGGTGCTGCTGGAGACCGCATCCGGTGTGCTGGCGGACGTGGAGATCAGCGTCAACATCCAGTTCGGCTACCAGGTGACCACGGATGCCGTGTTCGAGCGCAGCGTCGCCGAGATCGGCCGCACGTCGGGCATCGCCCGGTGGGTGAACGGAGCGTTCCGGCAGGCCGAGCACCTGACGTACACGACGCGGTTCGCCCGCGCGTACGACACCGAGGTGCAGCGGTGGGTGGATGCGGTGCGCCGCGGCACGATCGACGGACCGAGCGCCTGGGACGGCTACCTCGCCGCCGCCGTCTGCGAAGCGGGCGTGTCCGCGCAGGCCTCCGGGAAGCGGGTCGAGGTCAGCTACGTGCCGCGTCCCGCGTTCTACGCCTAGGCGGCCCAGCACCGAGAAACCAGTAACTGCCGCGCATCCGGGGGGATGCGCGGCAGTTACTGGTTTCGCGCTGCTCAGCGCCGGAGCTGGAAGTCGCGTTCGAGGGCTTCGAGGGAACGGCCGCGGGTCTCCGGAAGGCAGAGCTTCACGAAGACGACACCGCCGATGCCCACCGCGAAGAACAGGAAGAACGTGGTCGAAATGCCCAGCGCATCCACCAGCTGCGGAAACAGGAAGCCGACCAGGAAGTTCGTCAGCCAGAGCACCAGCGCGGCCAGGCCGAAGGCGAAGCCCCGGATGCGCGCGGGGAAGATCTCGGCCAGCATCAGCCAGGTGACCGGCGACACGGCGCCCTGCTGGAACGCCAGGAACGTGATCGTGAGGCCGAGCACCACGAACGGAAGGGCGGGGGAGCCGTCCAGTGCGCTCGAGAAGACACCGACCAGGAGGAGCGAGACGGTCGTGCCGACGAGTCCGGTGAGCAGCATCGGGCGGCGCCCGACCTTGCCGAGGAGCCAGATGCCGACGAACGTGGCGAGCACCGAGATGACGCCGTTCGCGATCTGGCCGACCAGCGCGGCCTGCTGGTCGAAGCCCGCCAGCTGCAGGATCTGCACGCCGTAGTACATGATCGAATTGACGCCGGTGAGCTGCTGCACCATCGCGACACCGATGCCGATCAGGAAGATGCGGCGCACCCACGGCACGGCCAGTTCGGAGAACGCGGAGCGCCGGGGAGCGGTGCCCGGAGTCTGCGGGGCGGCGTGCGCCTGGATCTCGTCGAACTCGGACGATGCCTCGTCGGCCTCGCGGACGCGCCGCAGGGCGGCGAGTCCCTCGGAGAAGCGGCCGTGCAGGATGAGCCAGCGCGGGCTCTCCGGGAGCACGAGCATCCCGAAGTAGAGGACGACGGCCGGGATGGACGCGACGGCGAGCATCCAGCGCCAGACGCCGTCGTTGTCGGGGAAGACGGACGCGATCAGCGCGTTGACGGTGAATGCGGCGAGCTGGCCGCTGACGATCATCAGCTCGTTCTGGGTGACCAGCCGGCCGCGGCGTGCGGCGGGCGACATCTCGGCCAGGTACAGCGGGACGGTCACGGATGCGCCGCCAACGGCGATGCCGAGGACGAAGCGCGTGGTGACCAGGACGGCGATGCTCGGCGCGACCGCGCAGCCGACCGCCGCGACGAAGAACACCGCGGCCAGCCAGAGGAGAAGCGTGCGCCGGCCTCTGCGGTCGGCGATGCGGCCTCCGGCGAACGATCCGAGCGCGGCACCGACGAGGAGCGACGACACGACGATGCCCTCCTGCAGCGGCGTGAGCGCGGCGTCGGCGAACCGCATGAACGGCAGGGCGCCGCTGATGACCCCGGTGTCGTAGCCGAACAGCAGGCCGCCGAAGGTGGACAGGACGGTCACGGTGCGGAGGTAGCGGCGGCTTGGCGACGGCAGCCCGCCTCCTGCTCTGGGCGATGCGGTGGACGTTGATGGTTCTGACACGGGCGCTCCCTTGCGTTGTGGTGCTTTGTCAGGACATTATTACGTCAGTTCTGAAGTGTTAGCAAGGGAGTGGTCAGATGTATACCACTGCGGATAAATATGCTGGCTGTTAGGGAAATCGGGCGCGCGGACAAGATGCCAGTATCTGTCGCGCATCCCGGGCGTTTCGCGACAGTTAGTGGCATCTCGGCGGCGGGGCGGGGGTGGCCGGAGACGGACGCCGGCGGCCAGCGGCCTACTTGTCGACGAGGGTGATCTCGAAGGAGTAGAGGTCGGGGCGGTAGCAGTGGTGGCCGAACTCGACGGCCCTGCCGGAGTTGTCGTAGGCGGTGCGGTCCATGCTGAGCACCGGTCCGCCCTCGTCGATCTCCAGCAGCGTGCTCTCCTCGGCGGACGCGCGGCGCGCGCCGATCCGCTGGCGGGCGACGCGCATGGTGGTGCCGCGCCCGCGCATCAGCTGGTAGAGGCCGTGCGCGGCCAGGTCGGCCTCGGTGATGTCGACGAAGTCGGACGGCAGGTAGTTCTCGAGCACGCCGACGGGCACGCCGTCGGCGCTGCGCACCCTGCGCAGGTGCAGGACGGGACTGGATGCGTCGAGGTTGAGGAGTTCCCCTATCCGGGCGCCGGCCGGGATGACCTCGTGCAGCAGCAGGGTGGTCTCCGGATGCTTGCCATCGCGGGCGAGGTCGTCGTAGAGGCTGGTCAGCTCCACTTTCCGGGTGACCGGGCCGTGCACGACCTGGGTGCCGATGCCGCGGCGGCGTACGACGAGGCCCTTATCGACCAGTTCCTGGATGGCGCGGCGGACCGTCGGCCGTGACAGGCCGAGGCGCTCGCCGAGCGCGATCTCGTTCTCCAGCCGGGATCCCGGGGGCAGTTCGCCGTCGACGATGGCGTTCTCGATCCGGGTGGCCACCTGGAAGTAGAGCGGAACGGGGCCGGCATGGTCGAGGTCCATGAAGAGGTGCTGCGGGAGGGAGCCGTCGCTCTGGGGCACCGAAACCTCGATCATGTCAGGACAAATGGGTTGGTCCGACATTAGCACCAGCGGGCCGGCGCGGCAGGGTCAGGCGGCCTGCGGGGTGCCGATCCGGCCGAGGCGGGAGCCCGTGCTCGCGGCGAGCTCGTCAATGGTGGCCGCGCCGTGACGGCGGGCGGCGTGCACGATGATCGCGGCGCACGCTTCGGCGTCGGCGAGGGCGTCGTGGTGGTGGAAGTCCTCGAATCCGGCGGCCATCGCGGCGACCGGGAGGCGGTAGGAGTCGAGCGTGTACGTCCTGCGGGCCACCTGCAGGCTGCAGAGGTAGCTGTAGTCGGGGCAGGCGACGGCGGTGGCGGTGCAGGCTGCGCGGATGACGCCCATGTCGAAACCGGCGTTGTGGGCGACGAGGTAGTCGTCCTCCGCGAAGGCGATCAGGTCGGGAAGCTGGTCGATCCACCCGGCGGCGCCGACGACGTCCTCGGCGCGAATGCCGTGGATGCGCGTGTTCCACTCCTGGAAAAAGTCGTGTCCCATCGGCGGCTGGATCAGCCACCCCACCCGGTCGACCACCTTGCCGTCCCGCACCTTGATCAGCCCGACGGAGCAGGCGGACGCCGCACTCCCGTTCGCGGTCTCGAAGTCGATTGCGGTGAAGTCCAGTGGCACGGGAACATGCTCGCACGGCCCACCGACGCCGCCGGGATGCACGGGCGGTGTGCCGCGGATGCGTGCGGTGGCGGGGTGCGCATCCACTGGCCGGATGGGCGGTGCAGGGCGCGCATCCACTGTCCGGATGCGCGGTGCCCACCCGCGCATCCGGCGTCGCGGCGCGCGTAGCATCGGCAGCATGTACGAACGGAACGACCACGACGCCCACGCCCGCTCGTTCGACCTCGCCGCCGACGTCTACGACGCGGCGCGCCCCGGCTATCCGGCCGAGGCGGTCTCGTGGCTGATCGGCGACGCGAGCGGTCCGGTGATCGACCTCGGCGCCGGCACGGGCAAGCTCACCTCCGCCGTCGTGCAGCGCGGGTTCGAGGTCACGGCGGTCGACCCGTCGCCGGAGATGCTGCGCGTGCTGGGGGAGCGCATCCCGGGCGTCGGCGTGCGGCTGGGGACGGGGGAGAGCATCCCGGCGGACGACGATTCGGCCGGGCTGGTGCTGTCCGCGCAGGCGTGGCACTGGGTGGATCCGGAGCGTGCCGTGCCCGAGGTGGCGCGTGTGCTGCGGCCGGGAGGGGCGCTCGGGCTGGTGTGGAATTTCCGCGACGAGTCCGTCGACTGGGTGCGGCAGCTCGGCGAGCTGATGGACACCGGCGCCGCGTATGCGAGCGACGAGGTGGAGCCGGTGGTCGGCGCCCCGTTCGGCCCCCTGGACACGCACGAGGTGCGCTGGGTGCAGCCGATGACCGTCGACGGGATGCTCGACCTGGCGAGGTCGCGCAGCTACTTCATCATCAAGGATGCGGACACCCAGGCGGCGGTGATCGGGTCGCTGCGCAGGCTCGCGGCCGAACATCCGGAGCTGGCCGGGCGGGAGACGTTCGAGCTGCCGTATGTCACGAAGTGCTACCGGGCGGTGCTTGCGGGCTGAGGCGGGGCGGGCTGCGCTGCGGCGCAGGCGCTGGGGCGCCCGGATGCAGCGCTGGCGCGGACCCGGGCGGCGACCGGCCCCGTAGAATGGTCGATCGTGGCTCTCACTATCGCAATCGTCGGACTCCCCAACGTGGGAAAGTCCACCCTCTTCAACGCGCTGACCAAGAACACCGTGCTCGCGGCGAACTACCCGTTCGCCACGATCGAGCCGAACGTCGGCGTGGTGAACCTGCCGGACCCGCGGCTCGACAAGCTCGCAGAGGTGTTCGGCAGTGAGCGCATCCTGCCGGCTCCGGTGTCCTTCGTGGACATCGCGGGCATCGTGAAGGGCGCGAGTGAGGGCGAAGGTCTGGGCAACAAGTTCCTCGCCAACATCCGCGAGGCCGACGCGATCGCCCAGGTGGTCCGCGGATTCGACGACCCGGATGTGGTCCACGTCGCCGGCAAGGTGGATGCGGCAGGCGATATGGAGACCATCAACACCGAGCTGATCCTCGCCGACCTGCAGACCCTCGACAAGGCGATCACCCGCTACGAGAAAGAGGTCAAGGGCCGCAAGCTCGAACCGGTCGTCCTCGAAACCGCGCAGGCAGCGCACGCGGTCCTCTTCGAGGGCAAGCCGCTGTCGAGCGCGAAGATCGACCTCGAGCCGATCGCCGAACTCGGCCTGCTCACCGCGAAGCCTTTCATCTACGTCTTCAACGTGGACGAATCGGTCCTCACCGACGACGCCCGCCGCGCCGAACTGGCCGCGCTCGTCGCCCCGGCACAGGCGGTCTTCCTCGACGCGAAGCTCGAATCCGAACTCATCGACCTCGAGGCGGACGACGCTGCCGAGCTCCTCGCATCCACTGGCCAGACGGAGAGCGGCCTCGACCAGCTGGCCCGCATCGGCTTCGACACGCTCGGCCTGCAGACCTACCTCACCGCCGGCCCGAAAGAGTCGCGCGCCTGGACCATCCGCAAGGGCTGGAAGGCTCCGCAGGCGGCGGGGGTGATCCACACGGACTTCGAGAAGGGCTTCATCAAGGCCGAGGTGATTTCCTTCGACGACCTGGTGGATGCCGGGTCGGTCGCGGAGGCGCGGGCGCGCGGGAAGGCGCGCATGGAGGGGAAAGACTACGTGATGCAGGATGGGGATGTTGTGGAGTTCAGGTTCAACGTCTGACCGGCTTCACCGTGTGAATCCCCACCGTTCACCAGCCCCCTGACCCCGGCACCCCTTTGAACGGCCCAACGACGCCCTTCGTGATCCAGCCGCCGTAGAAGCCTCCGGGCTGCGGCGTGACGACCTCGCCGTCGACCGTGCACTCGTCCATCTGCTGCGCGTAGACGGCGACGCGGTCGCGGAGCAGTTCGAACCCGGGCGACGGATGCGGGTAGTTCCAGGCGCTCGCGGACCGCACCTCGCCTCCTCCGCGCACGTCGAGATATCGCGCGGTGCCCTTGAACTCGCAGAACGACGAACCGTCGGCGTCGGCCAGCGCGCCGGGTGCGAAGTCCGCGATCGGGATGTAGTAGACCGGCGGATGGCTGGTTTCGAGCACCCGGACGACGTCACGGGATTCGACGATGAGCTGCCCGCCCAGAAGGATCGTGACGGGCGCCATGACGCGCTCGACGCGCGGCGGCCTCGGGTAGTCCCAGACAGACTCCTGGCCCGTGGCTGGGATCTCGGGGCGCGGTCTGGACACCTGTTCACTCTACGTCTGCGGTGCTTCACTGGAGTATGGCCGCCTCACCGATGTTCCCGCTCGGATCCGTGTTGTTCCCGAGCGTGCCCATCCCGCTGAGGGTGTTCGAGCCGCGCTATCTCAGGATGGTCGGGCGGTTGCTCGACGAGGACGAACCGGGGTTCGAGTTCGGCGTCGTCCTCATCGAGCGCGGGTCCGAAGCCGGGGGTGGCGACCAGCGCGCATCGGTCGGGACGATGGCGCGCCTGGCGAGCGTCGCCGCGGGCGCCGACGACCTGCTCATTGTCGGTGTTGGCACCCGGCGGTTCACGGTCGAGCGCTGGGTCGACGAGGACCCGTATCCCCGGGCCGAGCTCTCGATGCTGCCGGAACTGGAGTGGTCCGAGGCGCTCGCACCTCTGCGGACCGAGGCGGAAGCGCTTGTCCGCCGCGCGATCGCGCGCGTCGCGGAGCCGCAGTCGGATGCCGATATCGAGCTGTCGGAGGATCCCGTCGAAGCCGTGTGGCAACTGGCGGCGATCGCCCCGCTGGGCGAGTACGACAGGTACACGCTGCTGAGGTCGACGACGATGGGGGGTCTGCTGCGGCAGCTGATCGATCTGGTGCTCGACGCTGAGGAGCTGTGGTCCGCCGAGGGAGGCGTCTGACAGCCGCTCCTCGCCGCGATCCTCTGACCGTCGACACACCCTGGCACCCTGCACCGGCGCGCTCGCCCTTACGCCAGAATTCGACTCAGATCATCGAATGAGAGGCGAAGGTTTTGGCGACTGATGCGCAGGCGGGATGGTACGACGACGGGTCGGGGACGATGCGGTGGTGGGACGGTCAGACCTGGACCGACAAGGTTCAGTCTCCGCCTCCTCCCGAAGGCGGGATCAGCGGCGTGATCGGCCGGATCGAGGCTGATGCCGTCGCCGGTGGTCGCCCGCGGCCGGCTCCGGAGGGGATGAGCTATGTCGTGCTCCAGGTCATCCTGAAGGAGAAGATGTGGGGTACGGGGTCGGGCAACCTGACGGAGCTCGAGAAGACGATCAACAAACAGGCGGCCCTCGGTTATCGGCTGCACACCATCTCGACGGCGGCCTCCGGCAGCAAGGGACTCGGCGGCGGAGACCGGATTCAGGCGACGATGGTCTTCGAACGGCTGTACTGACACACGCCGACACGCCACCGGCTCGCGCTAGCGTTGTCCCACACACAGCACCACACGCAAGGAGCCCCGCATGCCCTACACCGTCGACTTCGTCACCGTCTCCACCATTGGCTTGGAGTCCTCCCCGGTCGCCGACGCGCTCGCGGGGCTTCGCGCCAACGAGGCGCGGTATTTCCATAACAAGTATGATCACGACTTCACCGTCGGCTCGGTGGATGAGCCGGGGGAGGCGGCGGACGCGCTCGCGTGGGTGACGCGCATCCTGAAGGAGGAGCGGGACATCACCATCGCATCCCGGCCGCTGGAGGCGACCGCGTTCGAGGTCGACGGCATCCGGATGGCGTACGTGTTCTACGAGTCCGGGCTGTCGATCAACGTGATGTACACGATCGAGGAGGCGGGCAAGCGGGCCGTCGGGCTCAAGCTGTCCGACGGCATGGAGGTTCCCGCTGAACTGGCCGAGAAGTTCAAGTTCGCCAGGCAGAAGTCGAAGCTGGCCGGGACGATCCGCGGCTCGTTCTTCGTGATCAAGGGCGAGTACTAGCCCGTCCGGTGCCGGATGTCGGTGGCGGCGGGTAACGTGCTGCCATGTCCATAGAGGTGCTGCCGGCGACCGGGCGCTGGGACGACTTCGCGACGTTCATGGTGCCGCGCAAGCCCGGTGGTGGCGGGTGTGTGTGCATGTCGTACCGGGATGCGCGACTCGGGATGCCCGAACGGATCGAGTACATGAAGTCCGAGTGCTCGGCGGAGCCGGGGCCGGGAGTGCTCGTGTATCTCGACGGCGAGGTGGCGGGATGGTGTTCCGTCGCGCCGAAATCCACGTACCGGCGGCTGATGAACTCGCGGACCATCCCGCACCTCGACGAGGACCGCGATCCGTGGTCCATCGTGTGCTTCGTGGTGCGCGGTGGCTACCGCAAGCGCGGGCTGATGCACGACCTGCTGGACGGCGCGGTGGAGCACGCACGCGCATCCGGTGCCGCGATGGTGGAAGGGTATCCGGTGGATACCGGCGGGGAGCGCGTGGATGTGATCAGCGGGTACGTGGGGACGGTCGAGCTGTTCGAAAAGCACGGGTTCTCGCGGGTGCAGGCGACGGACGCGCACTCGGGGGCGACGCAGCGGTGGGTGATGCGGCGGGAGCTGGGGTGACGCCCCTCACACCGTTGCGTCGACCGGCGACAGGAACCCGGTCGCCGGGACGGCCGCCTCGCCCGTGAGCACGGCGGCGAGGCGTTCGCCGACCAGGGGGCCCATCGTCAAGCCCGCCGCGCCGAAGCCGGCGTTCACGAAGAGGCCGTCCAGCCCGCGGAGGGCGCCGACCACCGGGAGGTCGCCGTCGGCCAGCGGGCGCAGGCCGACGCGGGTCTCGATGACGGTCGCATCGGCGAGGCCGGGCGCGACCGAGAGCGTGTTCGCGAGGACCTGACGCTGGCCCTCCGCGGTCACCCGCGGGTCGAACCCCGAGCCGGTCTCGCGGGTCGCGCCGACCACCACGCGCGCGTCGTCGAACGCGACCAGGTAGTGGCTCGCCACCGGGTGCACCGATGGCCAGGAGCGCGTGTCGGCACCGTCGACGCGCAGGTGGGTGATCTGGCCACGCTGGGGCTCCACCGGGATGCGGCGGCCGAGCGGTTGAAGCAGTCGGTTGGTCCAGGCGCCCGCGGCGAGCACCACAGCGTCCGCGTGGATGCGGCGGCCGTCGACCTCGATGGCCCAGCCGGTCGCATCCACCGGGGCGGCGGGTGCGACCGCATCCTCGGCGGCGATGGGTGCGCGCGCATCCACGGGGACGATGGATGCGGTGCCCGGCACCATCGTCGCCCCGAGACTCTGCGCCGCGGCGAGGAGCCCAGCGCGCAGAGCACGGCCGTCGACCCGCGCGCCGCCGGAGATGTGCAGCGCGTCGAAGCTGTCGCCGAGGGGTGGAAACAGCTCGCGGGCGCGACTGTTCGGGATGCGGGAGACCTCGCCGATGGACTGCGCCCGCGGGGCCCGGGTGGCGAGGCGCGCCTCGATCTCATCGAGCACGTGGGCGTCGCGGTTGACGATGAGCGCCCCCGACCGGCGGTAGCCGATGTCGTGCACGCCCGCGGCCGCGAGCTGGGAGATGAGTTCCGGGTAGTGGTCGGCGCTCGCCGCGTACAGGTCGTAGAACGGGCCGGAGGCGGCCGAGCTCCAGGGCTGGATGATGCCGGCGCCCGCCGCGGTCGCCTGGCCGGGGAAGTCTCCATCGACCAGGGACACCGCGACGCCGCGACGGGCGAGGGAGAACGCGGTCGCTGCGCCGGCGACACCGGTGCCGACGATGATCGCCGAGGCGCGGGTGGGGGTGGGGCCAGTGGTGGGGCCGGTTCCGGTTGCGCTCGCCATCTCACACCACCCCGTCCACGAACGCCGCCACCTGAGACACCAGCAGCTCCCGCACCGCGGCGGCGGGGAACGGGGACGACGCGAGCACCCGCATCCCGTGGTCGGCGCCGGGTACCGGGACCACCCGGATGCTCGGGCGTCCCTCGGTCTCGGCGGCGACGGTGGCCGCGGTGCCGAACGTGTCGCGCTCGCCCTGCAGTACCAGCACGGGCACGTCGGGGGTGAGCAGTTCGTCGAGCCTGCTCGCGTCCGGCCGGCCCGGTGGATGCAGCGGGAACGCCAGGCAGACCACGGCGGCTGCCCCCGTGGATGCGGCGGTGCGGCAGGCCACGCGGGCACCGGCGCTGCGGCCGCCCACCAGGATGGGCAGGCCGTCGGCGATCTTCTCGACGGCGGGGGCGGTTTCGAGCCAGGCGGTGTCGAGGGCGGCGGGGCGGGAGGCGACGCGTTTGCCGGCGACGCGCCACGGCTGCTCGTAGCGGACGACAGTGATCCCGAGGGATGGAAGGGCGGCGGCCAGGGCGGCGAGGTCGACCGCTTCGATGCCTCCGCCTGCTCCGTGGCCGAGCCAGAGGACCGCCCGCGGGCGCGGAGCGGCAGCGGCGGCGGCGGCCTCGGCGGAGGTGGCAGGCGTTCCGGACTTGGCGTGCGTGGAGGACTCGGCGGACGTGGCGGTCGCGGCAGACGCGGCGATCGCCTCCGCGGCAGACACAGTAAGCCGCCCGGGCCCGAGGGTCGTCTCGACGGTGACGATATCGGCGGTGCGCATAAACCGACGCTACCGCTCCCTGGCGCACGTGCCTGGTGGACCATCCCGTCCACCTTATTTAGAGTTTCTCTCACATTCGTCTGGCGTGTCGTGTGTGGGGAGGAGCATAATCGGGCGCGTCACGGCCTTCTGCCGGCCGTCGAGGGGTGAGTGCGACCCTGCTCGAAGGAACGCGGAAACAAAGCCATCTGGAGGCGTGCCATGTCAGCGTGGGACGACAGTCATTGGGTTCAGGGATATACAGCCGTCATCAACAACGTCTTCACCGGGGGAGGCAGCTCCTGGATCGACTTCAGTCATGAGCTGGGGCGCGTCGGGTGGAGGCGCATCTGGGCCGACACCGATGCGGAGCGGTCGAACATCCTGGCCGTCGCTACTGCGGCGATGGCGACGGGGAAGCGGCTGCAGTACCGGGCGACCAACGCGGGCGGGCCGAACAATCTCGCCCAGATCACCGCACTGCAGACGGTCTGACGCTCATGGAGCACGAAGTGCTGCCGTGGGGCGACGTCGGCCGGACGGACGGGGACGTCGACGAGCGGGCGAACCCGCGGCACGATGCGTACGACGCGAAAGACGTCGGACCGTTCGCCGAGCTGGACAGGACGGAAGACAACGACGAGCGGGCTGTGCCTCGGGATGCGGTCCGCGACGAACCGGGGGAGCTTGCGCCGCTCGGTGACCTCGACCGGATCGACGACGACGCGGACGCCGACGAGCGGGCCGTGCCACGGGATGCGGTCCGCGACGAACCAGGGGACCTGGCGCCGCTCGGCGACATCGACAGGAACGACGGAGACACCGACGAACGGGTGCATCCGCCGGAAGGGCGCGACCGGGAGGCCGCGTACTGAAACGTCACGCTGCGGGCAGTGGCAGACTCCCGCAGCTGGGCGGTCGCCGGACACGGCACAGTGCCGGGTCCGGCGGCGCACGACAGCAGGATGCACGACAGCAGGATGCACGACAGCAGGATGCACGCAGCAATCCGGCGTCAGTCGAAGAAATCTCAGAAAACCCTGGCGCAGACGGTGGGTGCCGGAGCATACTTTCTCCGTCAACGGCATCGTTCCAGCCGCCGGGCTGAAGCGGACACCCTGCTCTCGAAGACTTTCCAAGACTTTCGATGAGAACGGTGAGCCCATGTCTGCAGGGCAGAACAACAGAAAACGGCAGGACGAACTACGCGCGACGGGCGGCGCAGGGGCCGCACCGACACCCGCGGCCGGGTCCACGAGACGCTCGAAAGCAGCGGCAGACCCCGGGACCGCGAAAGCCGGCGCCGCGCGCGGCCGGCGGGCGCCGGCGAAAGCCGAACCCGAGGCGCCCCCGGCCACCATCACCCCCACCCTGCGCTTCGCCGCGTCGTGGAGGAGGGTCGGCCATCCGGGGATCGCGTTCGGGGGGCCGGACCTCGCAGCGAGCACAGACATCGTCGCCGACCTGATCCGTCCGGAGGATCTGCTCGCCCTCACCGTCACCTTCACCGGATGCACCCTCACCGAGGGCGCCAACCCGACCATCACGCCAACGCCCGCGCCCGGCGCACCCGCGCCCGCACCCGGCGCCCCCGACGCCGCCCACCCGTCCACCATGACGGTCGACTTCGCGTTCCAGCACCTGCACGAGGAGGCGCTCTACGAGGCGCCCACCGGTCCGCCGGCGCTCATCGTCGACCCCGTCACCGGGAAGCCGATCGCAGACCCGGCGACGCCGTCCCCGCCGGGCGCGACCGTGCATCCGATCGTCGGGCACCGTCCGGCGCGCGGGTCGCGGCTGGTGTTCGCGATTCCGGACGGCGAGAGCATCCCGTTCACGTCGGAGGGCCTCCTGGCTGCGATCACCCGGCTCGAGCCTGTACTGCATCCCCTGGCCGCGCCGTCAGGAACGGCGCCCGCCCCGTGGAACCCGGGCGACAACCCGGCCGCCGCCCAGCAGGGCGCAGGGGCGAAGGCGGGCGGGTTCGAGCAGCGCGTCGTCGTCGGGAAGGGGATCGTCGCCACGCTCACCGGCGGCGGGGTGGTCCTGGAGACGGTGACCGCCGCCCAGCAGCGGAAGGTCGCCGGTCCCGTCACGCTCGACAACCTCGTCTCGAACGCGAAGGCGCTCGGGCAGGTGCGCGCCTCCCTGTCCGCCGTCCGCCCGGTCGTGTCCGACGGGGTGAAGCTCGGCGGGCTTGACGGCGACCTGGTCGATGCCGTGCCGCGCGGCCCGATCCTGGACGGCCCGATCCTGGGCGGCGGCTTCGGGAACCTGCCGCGCACCCGCCCCATCCTCAGCGACAAGCCGGATCGCGGGCAGACCGCCATCGAGGCTCCGTTCCGGCTGATGATCTCGCCCACCGCAGACGGCCGCTGGGCGCACGCCGTCGCACCCGTGCCGAGTGCGACGGCTCCCGGGTTCGTCGAGCTGTGGCACTCGCGGCTCGGGGTCGCCTCCGACGACCCGGCAGCACCGGATGAGCGGGACGCCGACCACCGGGTAGTTCGCGCGATCTGGACGCGCGACAGGGACAGCGTCACCGCCGCGCAGTGGCAGTCCGCGGCCATCGACCAGGCGGGAGGCGCGTTCACGGTCCCCCCGCTCGGCGGCGATGCGCCGTTCCGGGCGTCGCTGAACGCCGCCGACCGGCACCGGCTGGTGCGGCAGACCTCCGAGTCGTGGCTGGCGAAAAACCGGCGAAGCCGCATCGACCCTCTCCCGGTCGGGGCGAAGGCGCTGTGGCTGTCCGGGCTCGGCGCGACCCTCGACCTGCACGGTGCCTGGCCCACCCTGCCATACTCGCTCGCCGGTCTCGCCTCGGTGCTCGCCTGGGACCACCAGGCTCCGTTCGGCCGGGACCAGTACGTGCGCGTCGCATATCCGGGATACCTGTTCCCGCTCGGACACAAGGCGGCGCTGATCAAGGTAACGGAGCGGAAGATGAAAGCGGCGACCGGCGGGTCGTACGCCGGGCTGTACCAGCGCAAGTTCATCGTGCTGCTGGAGCGCACGCGCAGCTACGCCGGTCAGCGGGACTTCCCGTTCGCGTCCATCGAGCTGCAGCCGTCCGTCACCCCGGTGATCGACGACCCCGGCGCGCAGGAGAACTCGTCGTTCTGGCCGACCATCGGCGGGCAGCGGTTCCGCTGGGTGGTGAACACCGTCGACAGGGACACGCAGCCGATCCGGCTGAGCTTCCCGATGCTGTGGGTGAGCGAGTCCGTGCAGCCGCCCGACTTCGCCACGGTCATCCACGCCAAATACGACACCGACCCGGACAGGGAGGTGGCGGCGCACGGACAGCGGATCGCGTTCGCGCCGCGCCCGTCGACCGGATCGGGGGACGCGCAGGCGGAGACGCAGACCGTCCGGCTGCTCGGCACCCCGGTGGTCGGCTCGTCGACCCCGACGATGAGCTCCGCCGACGTGGTGCTCCCCGCCGTGCAGCACCTGTCCGCCACGCCGAGCCTGCCGGTCTCGTACGCCAAGCAGTTCCTCTCCACCGGGCTGGACGCCGGCAACCCCGGCCAGGTGTGGGCGAACGTCCTGGCGGACGACGGGACCATCACGGCAGCGGACTTCCCCGACCTCACCGCGCACGGCATCCCGTTGCCCTCCCTGTCGTTCGGCGGGGCCGGCTCGACCAGCGGCACGGACAAGGGCGGCGGGTTCGTCGCGCCGAACCTGCCGATCCGCGGCGTCTCCGCCCTGTCCGGCCCGGTCGGCGACATCGACAACGCCATCGACCTCGACTTCAACCCCGTCGACTACCTCAAGGGTGCGTTGCCCAAGCTGTTCGGGCTGGTCGATCTGGTCGACGTGATCGAGGCGGTCACCGGGGAGCCGCTCGCCCTGCCGAAGGTCGTCTCGCAGGCGGTGCAGCTGATCGAGGGCTTCCTCGACGACGTGCAGCGGCTGCGGGATGCGGTCGAGCAGGCCGTGCGGGATGCGCAGCTCGCCGTCGACAAGGCGGCCGACCGCTCGCAGGACGCGGTGGCGAAGGCCACGGCGATCCGGGACAGCGTGCTGGCGTCGAAGAACACCATCGTGTCGCTCGTGACCGCGTTCCCCGGCCAGCTCGCCGGAGCGGTGGCGTCGCCGCCGACCGTCACGCCCGCTGAGTTGCAGGGCGCCATCGGGCAGCTCGGCGCCGCGCTCGACGGGGTGCTCGCCATCGGCGGCCTCCCGGTGTTCGCCGCCAACCAGCTGGCGTCGCTGAAGAAGGCCATCGACCCGATCGTCGCCGACGTGGATGCCGCGCTCAAGGCCATCGACTTCCTCCGCGGCCTCGCCTCCGACAGCCCGCAGGTGCGCTTCCGGTTCGAGTGGAAGCCGGAGATGCGGTCGTGGCCGGCGGGAGACCCCATCCTGAGCCTGCAGAAGGACAGCCTGGTGATCGCCATCGACGGCCGGGCGAGCGCGACCGGCGACGTCACGGTGGACGTGCTCGCCGAGCTGCGCGACTTCCAGCTGAACCTCCTGCCGGGCGCCCCGCTCATCCGGGTGCCGTTCGAGCACATGTCGTTCAAGGCGGGCTCCAACGGCAAGACCGACGTGGATGTGGTGCTGGGCGACCTGAAGTTCGTCGGCCTGCTCTCGTTCGTTGAGGTGATCAAGGAGCTGATCCCGTTCGACGGGTTCTCCGATCCGCCGTTCCTGGACGTGTCGCCGTCCGGCCTGAGCGCTGGCTTCACCCTCGCGCTGCCGAACGTGGCCATCGGCGTCTTCAACCTGTCGAACATGTCGCTCGGCGCCGACGTGCAGGTGCCGTTCCTCGGCAAGAGCGTCACCGTCGGGTTCAACTTCTGCACCAGGGAGCGGCCGTTCACGCTCGCCGTCGTGTTCCTCGGCGGCGGGGGCTGGTTCGGGATGCGCATCGGGCCGAAGAAGCTGGAGATCTTGGAGATCGGGCTGGAGGCCGGGGCGTGCCTCGCCGTCGACCTGGGCGTCGCCTCCGGGTCGATCTCGGCGATGATCGGGATCTACATCCGGTTGGAGGCGGACGCCGGCTCGCTCACCGGCTACTTCCGGCTGCGCGGCGAGGTGGATGTGCTCGGCCTCATCTCCGCGTCGATCGAGCTCTACATGGAGCTCGTGTACCAGTTCAACACCGGCAAGATGGTCGGCCGGGCGACGATCACGGTGCAGGTGAAGGTGCTGTTCTTCTCCGCCTCCGTGCAGATCAGCGCCGAACGGCAGTTCGCCGGCTCGAACGGAGACCCGAGTTTCCGCGAGGTGATGTGCGAGCCGGACGGCACATCACCGGCGTGGAGCGACTATTGCGAAGCATTCGGCGCGGAAGGGGTGCCGGCATGAGCACCGAGACATTCATGACGACCGTGCTCCCTCGGTCGACGAGGCCAGACGCCGACGCCCACGTCTCGGTGTTCGTCAGCCCGAAGCTGGTGCCGGATGCCGCGACCGCCAGGCTGGACACGTTCGCGCTGTTCCCGCACTGGGCGGCGCAGGTGCTCGACGGGCTCACGATCGAGCTCGCCGACGACGCAGGCGCCATCGACTGCACCGTCGCGACCACCGCGGCACTCGCACCGGATGCGGGCGTCTGGGACACGATCTTCCCTCCGGACACCCCGGTGAGAGGCAACCCCGTCCCTCGGCTCGACCAGAACAGGTGGCGCGGGTTCTCCGCGCGATCGGTGCACGACATCGGCAAGCTGGTGCACCTGGCGACCGTGCTGTCCGACCCGACGAGCCCGCCGGCGCCGTCCGCGCATCCACTGGCCCAGCAGGCGCTCGGGATGGCGCAGCGCTGGCCGGTGCACGGAGGAGACGACCGCCGTAGACCCGAGTTCGACGAGGCCAGGCTGACGGCGTTCCTGGACGAGTCGATCGAGACCGACGCGGAGCCGCAGGAGATCTCGCGGAGGATCGCCGCCAACGAGGAGTGGTTCCTGCGCGCACTCGGCGAGCTGCACCGGGCCAGGCGGTACTACGAGCGACCCGAGTCCGCGCAGCCGTATCAGGAGGTGCCGGACACCCAGCCGGTCGGTCTCCCTCGGCAGGGCCCGGAGTTCCACGAGCGGGTCGGCACGATCGGCGACCACCCAGCGTTGCTGAGGAAGACCGGGCTGGTGATCGACCTGCGGGTGACCGAACCGGCGAGGCTGCTCTCGTCGCGCTGGCTGACCGCGGTGCTGACGGTCGGCGGGAACGCGACGGCGTGCCGCCCGACGCACGTGTTCGTGCGCGCCCTCGGCGACGGCACGTTCGTGACGGTCGCGCAGACCGGCGACTGGATCGACGGGTCGCTCGCCATCGGCGACGACAGCCTGTTCTCGGTGCTCGACCTCGACGCCGACGGCACGGCGCTCAAGACGGAGCGGTTCCTCTGGACGCTGCCCCGGCTGCTGCACGTGCAGGACAACGACGACCCGGTCAACGCCGCCACCCCGGCGATGCGCGCGAGCGGCCTGACCGTCTCCCGCGCGGAGGAGGCGCAGAGCGCGAAGGACCAGCTGGCACACCAGGCCGCGCTGGAGACCACGGCCGTGCCCGACCTGTTCACCGAGCAGGTCACCCGCGGGATGCGCGTAGAGGTCTGGGACGACACCGTGCGCACCTGGTCGTCGCTGCACGCCCGGCTCGCCGACATCGACGCCCGCCACGACGACGGCACGTACACCCCGGTGTTCACGGCGCTCCCCGAGCAGGGGTTCATCCAGGGGACGGTGGCCAACCAGACGCCGGGGGATCCGGCGAACCCGGTGAACGTGCACGAGGCGGTGTTCGGCTGGGAGGGCTGGAGCCTGTCCGCTCCTCGGCCGGGCAAGCGCGTGCGCAACGAGCAGCAGGTGGTCGACGGACGCGAGCAGACGGTGGAGGTGGTCGAAGACGTGCCGGACGACGTGCCGGACCCGACGCATCCACTGCGGTTCGCCAACCGGGTGGCCCCCGGAACGCTGCCGCGGCTGCGATTCGGCCGGTCGTACGCGTTCCGCGCCTGGCAGGTCGACCTCGCCGGCAACACCCGCGCCGACGAGCTCAACCCGCAGCCGCTGCCGCCTGGACCGCCGCCCGAGGTGCTGCTCGCCGGGCTGCAGACGGTGCCGCCTCCGCTCTTCGACGCACCGGGCGCGACGATCGGGCCCGTGCTGTCCGGGCTGCGCGACGGGACGGCCGCGCTGCACGAGGCGCGGCTCGCGGTGGAGGACGCCGCGCTCACGACCGAGGAGACCATCCAGGCCGACGACAGGCAACCGGATGCGGCGGAGACCCTGCGCGGAGCGTTCGCGGCCGCGCCCGCCGGCGCCGTGCCGAGTGCGGTGATCGACGGGCTGCTCGGACGGGTGCGGGCGACGGTGCCGGCCGGCCCGGCCGCCGCCAGGCAGGCGGCGGGCGCAGCGCCCGCCTTCGGCCGAGCCGCCGACCGCCGCAGCCTCGTGGATGCGGCCTTCGCCGCGGCCGTCGTCGACCCCGCGATCCCGTTCGCCGAGCCGACGATCACGCGCGACCCGTCGCGGCTCGCCGCCGTCGCCGCCGCCCAGCTCACCGGTCAGCCCGAGTTCCAGGGCGGCGCTGGTGTCGCGCTCGACCCCGCCGTGGTCGCCGCAGCGCTCCGCGCCGCGATGAAGAAGGTGACCCCGCTCGTCCCGTTCCTGCGCTGGGACCCCGTCCCGTCTCCGGCCCTGGTGCCGCGCCGCCGCTTCACGGAGGGGGAGTCTCTGCGTGTGCTCGTGGTGCGCTCCGGCGTGACCCAGGATCCGGAGACGCTCGCGATCACTGTGACGGAGCCTGCGGCATACGCGGCGAGCGTCGACGCCGCACACGGCTACGGCGCAGACACCGAACGCCACCTGGCTGCGCCGAAGACCAGCCAGATCCAGGCGGAGCAGCACGGCGAGTTCGACGCGGCCATCGGCGACGGCCAGACCGCGGCGCAGCGTGCTGCAGCGCAACGGGAGGCGCTCGCCGCGATCCTCCGCGAGAACGGCAGCTTCTTCGACGTGGACGTGGCCGACCTCTCCACGGTTGGCGCGCGCATCCAGCAACCGGGCATGGCGCTGCTCAGTCAGACCCTCGAAGCGGACGGAAGCCAGCCCGTGCCCTCCCCGGCAAACGGGCTCAGGATGCTCGCCCTGCGGCCGGGGGAGCTCCCCGATCCCGACCCGGCCGTCGAGCGGCTGCGCCTGCGACCGGGGGACGCGCCTGCACCAGGACAGTACGTGGTGCACGACGTCGACGAGCTGGAGCTGCCGTACCTGCCGGACCCGCTGGCCGACGGGGTCAGCCTCGTCTTCCCGGAGGCGGGTGCAGGCCGGACCATCCGCTTCCCGTTCGGCACGGAAGGGTTCACCGCCGCATACCGGGGCGATTGGCCGGAGCGGAAGCCGTTCCTGCTGTCGCTGGAGGGCGGCGACGTGCTCGACTCCGCCGTCGCGGGCGGCCGCATCCGGTTCATGCTGCCCCCGGGCGACGTGCAGCGGGCGCGGCTGGCGAGCAGCCTCGTCCGCTCCCGGCTCGACTGGCTCGGGGTCTGGCGCAGCTTCGCCGCCGTGCTTCAGCAGACGCCAGAGGTGCGCGAGGCCGCTGTCGACGGCTGGCTGTGGGGCCTGACCCCGTTCGAGGACCTCACCTTCGTGCACGCCGTGCCCCGCCCGCTCGTCGCACCGCGGCCGACCGTGCTGCACGCCTTCCGGGTGCCGGGGGACACCTCCGCGTTCCTGTTCGGCGGGGTCGACGTCGACGGGCAGAGCACGGACAGCATCACCGCGCAGGCGTCGTGGGACGAGCCGGTCGACGACATCGCTCAGGATGCGCCGTCCACCAGCCACACCGACGCCATCGCGTTCACGACGGCCATCGTCGCCGACGAGCAGGTGGCGGTGCTCGCCGGGCACGACGCGGTCGTGACGCTTCCCGGCTACGGTCCGCTGCGCACCCACGAGTCCACGCACCGGTTCGCGGACACCAAGCACCGCCGCGTCTCGTACTTCTTCCGGGCGGCGACGCGGTTCCGCGAGTATTTCGCGCCGGAGCTGCTGCGCGGCGATCCGGCGAATCCGCTGGACGACGGCGCGAGCGTGATCGGGGAGACGGTGGAGGTCTCCGTGCCGTCGAGCGCGCGCCCTGCCGCTCCGCTCATCCACTCGGTGCTTCCGCTGTTCCGCTGGAACGAGGGCGTCGAACCCGAGCAGCCGATGGCGCGGCGAGTCACCAGGCAGGCCGGGGTGCGCATCTACCTGCAGCGCCCGTGGTACTCCAGCGGGGAGGGCGAGCTGCTCGCGGTGCTGCTCGCGGCCAACGGGAACGACGCCTTCGGCGAACCGGCCGACGATCCCGGTACAGGCTTCCCGTACGTGAGCCAGTGGGGCGGCGACCCGATCTGGCTGAGCGCCCCCGTGGCCGCCCGGCCGCTGAAGACCCTGCAGCTGGACGATCTGCTGCACGCCTCCGGCATCGACGACGAGCCGCGCCCCGGCCGACCGGTGACCCCGGCTGTATCTCTCCCACTCCCCGCCGGGGTCACTGACAGGAACGTGCTCGCGGTCGGTTACCGGCCGCAGTACAGCGCGGAGCGGAAGCTCTGGTTCGTGGACATCGCGATCGACCCCGGCACGGCGTTCTGGCCGTTCGTGCGACTCGCGGTGGCGCGCTACCAGCCGGACAGCGTCGCCGGGGAGCACCTGTCGTGGCCGGTGCGCTGCGATTTCGTGCAGCTCACCCCAGAGCGGATCGCGAGCGTCAGCCGCACGGACGACACGCACGTCAGGGTGGTGGTCAGCGGGACGCGCGGGATCACCCGCGACACCACGGCGCCGCGGTTCGGGCTGGAGGGGGCGTTCGCGCGCCCGGTGGACGAGAACCGGCTGCTGGTGGCGAGCATCCAGACCGTCGACCCGTCGATCGGCGGCGATCTGGGCTGGCGCACGGTGGCGACCGGCGAGCTGGTGCTGCGTGGCACGGGAGCGAACGCGTTCGAGGGCGCCTGGGTGGGCGAGCTGGACGCCGGAGTGGTGATCCCGCTCAGCAGGCCGGGCCATAACCCGGGCTGGCGGGTGCACGTGGAGGAGTGGGAACGCTTCCCCGGCGATCCGCCTGCGCCGGAGGACACGCGCGTCTACCCGGATGGACGCGTCTGGGAGCAGCGCCTCGTGTTCGCGGCCGACGTGGAGCTGTAGCGCGGGCGCGGCTTCCGCTCGCGCGGAGATCGCGGCGCACGTCGCGCGCGATCTCCGGTGTTGCGGAGTGCGCCGCGGCGCGTCGGCCACCATCTCCGCTTCTACGGAGCGGCCGCCGCCTCCGCCGTGCCGCGCGGGCGCACGAAGACGAGCAGCGCCAGGTGCACGACGGCGAGCCCGGTCGCGATGCCCACCGCCGCCAGCCACGTGGATGCGGTGGTCCCGTCGGTGAACAGCAGCCCGAGCATCGTGGTCGCCACGATCGCCCCGACGTAGCGTGAGGTCTGGAAGATCCCGGCCGCGACGCCCGCATCCTGCGGCCTGGCCGCCGAGTAGAGCGCCTGGTTCATCGCGATGCTCACCACGCAGTACGGCACGCCGAGCACGGCCGTGAGCACCAGCACCACGACCGGCGCCGTCGTCGTCGCCCCGACCGCGAGCAGCCCGGCTCCGACGATCAGCGCGGACGCTCCCCAGAGCAGTGTGGTGCGCACGCCGACGCGCTCGATGGCGCGCGCCGCGAACGGCGTGGCGACGATCGTCACCGCCGCGAGGGGGAACATCAGCAGCCCGGCGATGCCCGCCGAGTATCCGCCGTACTCCTGCAGGTACTGCGGCAGGCCGAAGAACGCCGAGTAGTAGACCACGTTGAACACCGCGAAGCAGAGGTAGACCATCAGCAGCCGCCGGTTCGCCGCGAGCAGGCGCAGGTCGAGGAACGGATGGGCGGTGCGCAGCTCGCGCCAGACGAACAGCGCCCCGGCCAGGATGCTCACCGGCAGCAGCCACCACAGCGGCTGCGGCCGCAGGTCGAGCAGGAACACCAGCAGCGTCGCCAGCGCCGTCACGAACGCGACGATGCCCGGGATGTCCGACTCGGCCACCACCTGCCGCAGCGGAGCCTTCACGCGCTCGGGGTCGCGCGGCGCGAACAGCCACACCCCGGCGAACGCGACGGCGGCGATCGGGACGTTCACCCAGAAGATCGCCTGCCAGCCGAGGAACGTCACCAGCACCCCGCCGAGCACCGGCCCGATGGCGGCCCCCGAGGTGTTGGCGATCTGGATGCGCCCGAGCAGCCGCGGTGTCGCCGCCCGAGACGCTGTGCCACCGCCGCCGCCGCTCGCAGCCGCCGCCGTGATCGACCGCAGCATCGCGATGGCGGACGGGAACGCCGTCGCCGTGCCGATGGCGAGAGCCACCCGTCCGGCGCAGACCGCGACGAAGGAGGACGCGAACGGGGTGAGCGCGCAGGAGACGGCGACCACGAGCATCCCGAACAGGAACAGTCGTCGTGGGCCGAACCGGTCGGCGAAGCGTCCCATCAGCGGCTGGCCGGCGGCCGACGCCAGGTAGAAGGACGTGATGACCCAGGTGACCGTGGCGATGTCCACCCGGAAGCTGTGCTGCAGCGATACCAGCGCCACCGCGATCATCGACGAGTTGAGCGGGTTCAGCAGCGTCCCGACGCTGAGCGCTGCGACGGCGGCGCCCGGGCGTCTGGCTTCGGTCACGCCCTCCAGCCTACGACGACAGCGGCGACGACCACGGGGCTATGGTGGCGGCATGGGCATCAGCGACGACGACAGGCGCCACCTGACGAGGGCCGTGCAGCTCGCGGCCGAGGCACTGGATGCGGGGGACGAGCCGTTCGGGTCGGTCCTCGTCGGCGAGGACGGCGCGGTGCTCGCCGAAGACCGCAACAGGGTCGGCGGCGGGGACGAGACCCTGCATCCCGAGTTCGAGCTCGCGCGCTGGGCGGTCAGGAACCTGTCACCGGATGCGCGTGCCGCCGCAGTCGTCTACACGTCGGGGGAGCACTGCCCGATGTGCTCGGCGGCGCACGCCTGGGTCGGGCTCGGGCGGATCGTCTACGCAGCGTCGGCGGAGCAGATCAGCGGGTGGCGCGCATCCTGGGGCGCCCCGGTCTCCGCGGTGAGCGCGCTCCCCATCCAGACGGTAGCGCCGGGGGTTCCGGTGGACGGTCCCGTTGCGCCGTTCGACGACGAGGTGCGCAGGCTGCTGCAGCGTTCGGTGGCCGGATAGGGCGGGTCAGTCGGTCAGGTCGGCGGTCGTGACCGGCACCGTCGCCTTGTACGGATATGCGGGCATCGACGAGAACTCCTCGTCGTCGTCCAGTTCGTAGACGTCGTAGGCCAAGGCGCCGGCGAAGGTCGTCGCCACCCGGATCTCCCCGGGAGGGCAGCCTCCGATCAGCGGGACGACGACGACACTGTCGAGGGTCGCCCCGTCCTCGTAGAGGAGGGCCGCTTTGATGGTTCGCGTGAGAGCGTCCATGTCGCGGAGCATACGTCCGCCCGGGCGCCGACACGCGGAGAAACGCGCACGGAAGTGAAACAGCGATCCGACTTGACGAGGTGCCTCCCGGAGGCGAAAGTGGACCCCGGAGAGGAACTTAATTGGGAACACTGATCTACGACGGGACAGACAGCTTTACGTTCGACGATCGCGTGCTCGCACACCTGCAGGCAGTGATAGCGACCAAACTGCGCCGCCGCGAAGGGTTCCTTCTGCTGTGGGTGGACCGGTCAGGGGTCGACGGCAGCCTGCGATCCATCTGGCTCGACCCGTCGATCAGCATCCAGTTCGCGTTCACGCACACGCAGCTGCCCGAGCTGAACCGTGAGTGGCTGACCATTCTCACGGAGCGCGCGAACAGCAACTCCGGTCTCCTGCTCGAAGACGAGCTGCGGGCCGAGATCCGTCAGGAGGTGCCGGAAGGCACATACCGGGCGGCGCGTTCGAAACGATCGGAGTGACCGGATGGGCACGCTGATCTACGGCCACGGCCAGGAGTTCGAGTTCGACGACCGCGTGCTCTCGCACGTGAAGATCGCGCTCGTCACCAAGCTGCGCAGGCACGAGAGCTTCCTGCTCAACTGGGAGATCCCGCCGGAGCAGGGCGGCGGCAGGATCAGCCTCTGGATCAGCCGCGAGATCCCGATGGCGTTCGTCTTCGCCGGCAGCAGGCCGCCCACACTCAACGAACAGTGGATGGAGGCGCTGCTGCAGTCGAGCCAGCGCACCGGCGGCATGGTCATCATGCCGGAGGAGCAGGCCGCCGCCCATCTGAACGCCCACGCGAGGGAGAGCTGACGCATGTCGTTCCAGGCATATCTCGACAACATCGAGGACAAGACGGGCAAGACGCCGCGCGAGTTCATTGCGCTGGCGCACGAGCACGGCTTCGGCGAGGACACCAAGGCCGGACCGATCCTGGAGTGGCTGAAGACCGACTTCGACCTGGGTCGCGGGCACGGGATGGCGCTGGTGCACGTCATCACCAAGGGTCCGAAGATCGACGCGAAGTTCGTCGGGGTGGACACCGCCCACCGGGACGAGTCCGACACGCTCTGGCTGGACGGCAAGGCGAGCAAACCGGCCTAGGGCCGGCGTTCGCCGCTGCTCAGTTCAGCAGGGCGATCTTCCCGCCGGGGTGCCCGTCTTTCAGGAACGTCAGCGCCTCGATCGCCTCGGCGAGCGGGTATGTGCGCGCCACGGGCACCTGCAGGCGTCCGCTCCCGGCGAGGGCGAGCAGGTCGGCCCGCACGCTGTCCCGGTATGCGGCACTCTCCGGCTGGGCGCCGTTGATGGCATGGAAGCCCTCCTCGGCCGCGCGGGCGGCGGCGACGATGGTGACGATGCGGTTGCGGTCGGCCACGAGTTCGAGAGACACGTCGATCGCCTCGTCGGTGCCGACGCAGTCGAGCGCAGCCCGGATGTGCCCGTGACCGGCCTCGCGCGCCCGGTCCAGCAGTCCGGGACCGTAGGCGATGGGTGTGCCGCCGAACCGGCGGACCTCGGCGAATCTGGCCTCGCTCGCCGTTCCGATCACGTGCACGTCGAGCTCGGCGGCCTGCTGCAGCACACTCACCCCGACGGCACCGGATGCGCCGTGCACGATGATCGTCTCCCCGGCCCGCACACCGACGGTGTGCAGCATCTGCGACGCGGTCGAACCGGCGAGCAGCAGGTTCGCCGCCGCAGGGTCGTCCAGCCGCGGCGGCTTCGCGAACACATCGGCCGCCGGCACGATCACCTCGGTGGCGTATCCGCCCGCGATGCGGAAGGCGACCACCGCATCCCCGACGGCCCCTCCTCCCGACGCGATCTCGGTGTCCGGGCCGACCGCGGACAGCACGCCCGCCACCTCGTAGCCGATGGGGGCCGGAAGCTCCAGGCCGGGTCGAGGCGCGGAGACGTGCTTGTAGTCTGCGGGGTTCACGCCGGCCGCGGTCACCCGGATCGTCACCTCACCCGGCCCGGGTTGCGGGAGTTCCACCTCCTGGAACTCCCAGCCGTCCAGTCCGCCCCAGCGTGTCGCCACCCAACGTCGTGCCATAGCCACATCCAATTCCCCCGACCTGAACGCCGGCTCAGGACACGCGACCGGAATGCTGAGCGCGGCGCGCCGCCCTCGTCGGTGCGAGCCGCAGCATCTGCGCTGTCGAACTGTCGTCGAGTTCGACCAGTGTGCTGCGCGATTTGATGAAATCGCTGAACGACCGGAACCCGAGCGACTTCTCGCTGAACGACGGGTCCATGCGCTTCATCTGGCCCTTGACCGTCGAGCTGTGCAGCCACTCGGCGTCGTCCTTCTCGTGGCCGAGCTGCATGGCGCGGGCGAGCAGCCGGGTGGCGACGAGCTGCGGGTCCTCCCGCTCCTCCTCGACCGGCTCCTCCGGGGCCGGCTCAGCGACGGGCTCCGGAGCGGGCTCCTGCGCGGCCGCCTTGGTGGACCGGCGCCGCTTCGGGGCTGCGGGCTCGGTTGCCGCGTCGGTCACGGTGGCCGTGTCGGCCGCGGAAGCCTTCGAGGCCGCACTTCCCACGGCGACCGGCTCGACGACGGATGCGGCGCGCCCGGCCGCGGGAGGCGCATCCGGAGCTGTCACCTCGACGGACTCCGCGTCCTCATCCCGGGCAACTCCCGGCAAATCGTCGTACGTCACGAAGTCGTCGCAGGCCGCGGCGAGCGACTTGCTGGTCGACCCGGCGACGCCGATGCCGATCACGTACCGGCCGAGGCGCTTGCAGCGCTGGGCGAGCGCGATGTAGTCGGAGTCTCCCGCCACGATCACCACGTGCGTGAGGTCGGGCAGGCGGAACAGGTCTTCGACCGCATCCACGGCCAGCCGGATGTCCGCGCCGTTCTTCGCGTACGCGGCGGCGGGGAACAGCTGCACGAGGTCGACGGCGCGGCCGACCAGCTGCCCGCGGTAGTCGGCGTTGACCGCTGCCGACCAGTCCGCGTATGCGCGGGTGAGCACGAGCGTGCCGAACGACGAGGCGAAGTCGATCACCGCGCCGATGTCGACGGTCGCCTCAGCGAGCTTCGCGGTGAAGGTGGGGTCGGTCTTGCCGGCCGCCTTCTGTCTGTCGCGCATGAACTGGCCGCGGCCGTGGACTTGGTCGTACCTCGAGATCACGATGTTGTCGAAGTCGATGTACACGGCGACGCGGCCGTCTCCGGGTTCGGTCATGGCCCAACGATAACGCCGATCACTGGGCGTAGCGGTCGGCCACGGTCAGTGCGGCGTCGATCACGGCGAGTCCGCGCCGCAGGTCGTCCTCGCCGATCACCAGCGGAGGCGCGATGTGCATCCGGTTGAAGTGGATGAACGGCCACACCCCTTCCGCCTTGCAGGCGGCCGCCAGCTCGGCCATCGGGGCTGCGTCCGCTCCCGCGGCGTTGAACGGCACGAGGGGTTCCCTGGTCTCGCGGTCGCGCACCAGTTCGAGCGCCCAGAACAGCCCGCGACCGCGCACCTCGCCGAGCGACGAGTGCGTGTCCAGCCAGCCCGTGATCGTCGGCTCGACCACGCGTTCGCCGAGATCGCGCACCCGCTCCAGGATGCCGTCGCGCTCGAACACCTCGAACGTCGCGACCCCGGCCGCGCAGGCCAGTGGATGCCCGGAGTACGTCAGCCCGCCCTGGAACGCCACGTCGTCGAAGAACTCCTCGATCCTGTCCGAGATGACCACGCCGCCGAGCGGCACGTACCCCGAGTTGACGCCCTTCGCGAAGGTGATCAGGTCGGGGACGACCCCGAACGCGTCCACCGCGAACCACTCGCCGATCCGGCCGAAACCGACCATCACCTCGTCGGCGATGTACACGATCCCGTAGCGGTCGCAGAGCGCGCGCACCCCGGCCAGGTAGCCGGGAGGGGGCACGAGCACGCCGTTGGTGCCCACGATGGTCTCGATGACGATGGCCGCGACGGTCGCAGCACCCTCGAGCACGATCACGTTCTCGAGGTGTTCGAGCGCGCGCTGCGTCTCCTCCTCCTGCGTGGTCGCGTGGAACGCCGACCGGTACAGGTACGGGCCGAAGAAGTGCGCGACGGACGGGTCGCTCGGCTCGTTCGCCCAGCGCCGCGGGTCGCCGGTCAGCGCGATGGCCGCGCCGGTTCCGCCGTGGTACGAGCGGTACATCGACAGCACCTTTCGGCGACCGGTCACCCTGCGCGCCATCCGCACGGCGTACTCGTTCGCGTCAGCGCCGCCGTTGGTGAAGAACACGCTGCTCAGCGTGCCAGGCGCGACCTCGGCGATCCGCCTGGCCAGCTCGCCGCGCACGTCGTTCGCCATCGACGGCTGGATGGTCGCCAGCCGTCCCGCCTGCTCCTGGATGGCGCGCACCAGGTCCGGATGCTGGTGGCCGAGATTCAGGTTCACGAGCTGCGAGCTGAAATCGAGATAGGCGGTGCCGCGGTAGTCCCAGAACGTGGAGCCGTCGCCCGCTGCGACCGGCAGCGGGTCGATCTGCGCCTGGGCGCTCCACGAGTGGAAGACGTGGCCGCGGTCGTCGGAGCGCACCTGCGTCTCGGCCGCGCTGTCGCCGAAGGGATGCTCGACGCCGTGCCTGTCCAGGAATCCGGTGCGTGCGGTGGATGCGATGGATGCGGTGGTGTCGGTCATGCTGTCCGTCCTGTTGGTGCTGGGGGTGCGGTCGGCGGGTGCGCCGGTCAGTGGTCGCCAGTCAGTGGTCGCCGGTGCGGAGTCGCCGGTCAGGAATTGCCGGGGAAGGCGAGCTCGATCGTGGAGTGCAGCGGGTCGGGCCAGCGCGTGGTGACCACCTTGCTGCGGGTGTAGAAGTGGAACGACTCCGGCCCGTAGATGTGGGAGTCGCCGAACAGCGAGTCCTTCCAGCCGCCGAACGAGTACGCACCGACCGGCACCGGGATCGGGACGTTGATCCCGACCATGCCCACCTCCACGTCGAACTCGAACTGCCTGGCCGCCCCGCCGTCGCGGGTGAACAGGGCGACGCCGTTGCCGTACCGGTTGCTGTTGACCAGCGCGACGGCGTCCTCGTAGGTGGCGACGCGCACGACGGAGAGCACGGGGCCGAAGATCTCGTCCGTGTAGACGCGCATCCCGGTGCCGACGTGGTCGATCAGGCTGACGCCGATGAAGAAGCCGTCGCCGTCGAACTGCTTCGCGGTGCCGTCGACCACCACGGTAGCGCCCTCCGCCTCTGCTCCGGCCACGTAGGAGGCGACCTTGTCGCGGTGCTCGGCAGTGATCAGCGGGCCCATCTCGCTGGCGGCGTCCGTGCCGTCGCCGATCGCCAGGGCGTCGAGCCTGCCGGCGATGGCGGGCACCAGCCGGTCGCCGACGTCGCCGACCGCGACCAGCACGCTGACCGCCATGCAGCGCTCGCCCGCCGATCCGTATGCCGCGGAGACGGCGGCATCAGCTGCCGCATCGATGTCGGCGTCGGCCAGCACCACCATGTGGTTCTTCGCGCCGCCGAGCGCCTGCACCCGCTTGCCGTTCGCGCTCGCGCGCTGGTAGATCGAGCGGGCGATCGGGGTGGAGCCGACGAAGCTGACCGCATCCACGTCCGGGCTGTCCAGGATGGTGTCGACCGCGACTTTGTCGCCGTGCACCACGTTGAGCACCCCGGCGGGCAGGCCGGCCTCCAGGAACAGCCTGGCCAGGAACACCGACGCGCTCGGGTCCTTCTCGCTCGGCTTGAGGACGACGGTGTTGCCGCAGGCGATGGCGCTCGCGACCATCCAGAGCGGCACCATCACCGGGAAGTTGAACGGCGTGATGCAGCCGACCACGCCGACGGGCTGCTTGACGCTGTGCACGTCGACCCCGGTGGACACCTGCTGGCTGAACTCGCCCTTCAGCTGCGCGATGAGCCCGGAGGCGAACTCCACGTTCTCGAGCCCGCGACCGATCTCGCCGGCGGCGTCGGACAGCACCTTGCCGTGCTCGCTCGTGACGATGGCGGCGAGCTCGGCGGAGCGCTCGGTGAGCAGGTGGCGCAGCCGGAACAGCACGTCGGCACGCTTGGTGAGGCTGGTCGCCCGCCACCCGGGGAGGGCGGCTCTCGCTGCCGAAATGGCGGCCTCGACGTCGGCGACGCTGCCGAGCACGACCTCGTGCTGCCGTTCGCCGGTCGCCGGGTTGAACACCGGGCCGGTGCGGACGGGCTCGCCGTGCTCGACGCCGTCGATGAGGTGACGGATGAGGGCCACAGGCATTCTCCTTCGGAACGCTCCGGACGAACTGCCCGGAGGAAAACAGTAGGCTTGCATCCCAATGCTGACAGAGAAAGGGGCGGGTGGACGATGCCAGATCGTCGGAGCTTGACGGCGGGCGAGACAGATCGTCCGGAAGCCGTCTCGTCGGCTGTGCTGCCGACCATCCGGGAGATCCTGCGCTTCGACGACGTGGCCCGCGCCCTGCCGGAGGTGCTGTCTGGGGAGGACGGCCTGGACCGGCCGGTGCGCTGGGTGCACGTCTCCGAGACGGCCGAGAGCGCGCGGCTCGTCAGTGGGGGCGAACTGCTCCTCTCGACGGGAGCGGGCTGGCCGACGGACGACGACGCGCTGCTGGCGCTCGCCGCCGGACTCGCGGAGGGCGGCATCGCCGGCCTGGTGCTCGAACTGAGCGACAGGATGCCGCAGCCGCCCGCCGCCATCGTCGACGGCTTCCGCGCCTCGGGGATGCCGTTCGTCGTGCTGCACAGGGAGGTGCGGTTCATTGCGATCACGGAGGCCGTGCACTCCCGCATCATCGCCGACCAGATGGTCGCCCTGCGCGCCAGGGACGAGATCCACGCCCTCTTCACCGAGCTGAGCCTGCGTGGCAGCCCGGCCGACTTCATCGTCGCGGAGGCGGCGAGGGCGCTGGGCGCCCCCGTCGTGCTCGAGGACCTCAACCACCGCGTCATCGCGTCGTCCGGGGTGGACGCCGCAGAGGTCGCGCTCGCCGACTGGGAGCAGCGCTCCCGCCGAGCCCACCGCGGCGCGGGTGACGACCGCTGGCTGATCACCCCGATCGAGGCGCGCGGGATGCGCTGGGGCCACCTCATCGCGCTCCCCGGCCTCCCGCATCCTGCCGGACGCTCCAACGTGCTCGAACAGGCAGCGGTCGCGCTCGCCCTCAGCAGGCTCGCCGACCGGGATGCGGACGAATGGACCAGGCAGAGCCACGACCGCCTCCTCGGCGCGCTGCTCGGCCGCCGCTTCGCGAGCGAGAGCGGCCTGGTGGCGCGTTTCGAGGCGTCGGGGCTGCCCGTGGCGGGGCGGGTGCTGAGCGGGGCGGTCGTGGGGGTTGGTGGTGGTGCGGGTGTGGGTGGTTCGGGCGGTTCGCAGGGCGCCGGGCGTTCCGGCCGTCTCGACACTGCAGCGCTCGCCGACGCCGTCCGGCAGGCGGCGCGCGGCCAGGGGCTCGACGTGCTCGTCGCGCAGCATCCGGAGCGCACAGAGGGGATGCTCGTGCTCGCCGTGTCGTCGCGCGCGGAGCGGCCGGTGACGGACGCAGCCCTGACCGCCGTCGCTCAGGCGATCGGCCGGGCACTCGGTGGGGCGGCGGGCGATGGGGCGGCCGTGACCGTGGCTCTCGGGTCGCAGGCTCCGGGCATCCCGGGCCTGCTGGCGTCGATCGCGGAGGCCGGGCAGCTGATCGCTCGCGCCGACGGCAGGCGCTCCCGCGGCGTGACGATCCTGCGCGCGGAGCACCGGCCGCTCCTCCGACTCGTCACGACCCTCGGCGCGGATCCCCGCATGCAGGAGCACAGCGAGCTGATGCTGCGGCCCCTCATCGACTTCGACCTAGCCAACGGCGGCGACCTGCTCGACGTGCTCCGCGCGTACGCCGCCCACCCCGGCAACCGCACCAGGGCGGCCGCGGCCAGCCACCTGTCGCGTTCGGTCTTCTACCAGCGCATCGCCCTCATCGAGGACCTGCTCGGGATGGACCTCGACGACGGCGAGACCCTGTCCGCCCTGCATGCGGCCCTCCTGGCGCGCAGCGCGCGCGGCTGACGGCGCGGGTCAGCTGTCGAAGCCGAGCCCGACAGCATCCAGCCCCTTCAGGAACAGGTTGCGTCGGCCGTCGGCGTGGTCGGCGCGGTCGAGCGACCACCTGGTCAGGTTGATGCCGATGGAGGCCGCGGGCTCCGGCGGGAACGGCAGCGGGCGGCTGCGCACCATCTCCAGTTCGGTGCGTTCCGTGGTGCGCCCGGCCAGCAGGTCCAGCATCACCCGGGCGCCGAAGTGCGTCGCCGCCACCCCGAGCCCGGTGTATCCGGTCGCATACGCCACCTTCCCGCCGCGGGCCGTGCCGAAGAACGCGCAGAACCGGCTGCAGGTGTCGATGGCGCCCGCCCAGCGGTGGCTGAACCGGAGTCCGTCGAGCTGCGGGAACGTGGTGAAGAAATGGCTGGCCAGCCGCGCGAACGTCTCCGGCCGGTCCTCGTACCGCTCGCGCACTCGACCGCCGTAGTGGTAGATCGCGTCGTAGCCGCCGAACAGGATGCGGTTGTCCTGCGACAGCCGGTAGTAGTGGAACTGGTTCGCCGAGTCGCCGATGCCCTGCCTGCCCGACCAGCCGATCGAGGCGAGCTGCGCATCCGTCAGCGGCTCGGTCATCAGCACGTAGTCGTATACAGGCACCGTCGCGAGCCTGTTCCGTTTCAGGAGGCTCGGGAACACGTTGGTGGCGAGCGCCGTACGCTCCGCCCTGACCACCCCGTGCGGGGTTTCGATCACCGTGTCGTCGCCGATGCTCAGCACCGGGCTGTGCTCGAACACCTCCACCCCGGCGTCGACGCAGGCGCGTGCGAGGGCCCTGGCGAGCTTCGCCGGATGCACGAGGGCCGAGTCGCGGGTGCGCAGCAGCCCGGCGAGGTAGGTGGGGGAGTGCACCTCGGCCCGCACGGCGTCGCCGTCGAGGAAACGGACGGTAGGAGTGCTGGAGTGGGAGGGTGCGGCCGCCGCTGCCTGGCCGTCCGCTGCCGCCGCTGCCTGGCCGTCCGCTGCCGCCTCGCGCAGCCACTCCACCTGGTGCTGCTCCGTGGCCACGTCGATGGCGCCGTTGCGTTCGAACCCTGCGTCGAGGCCCAGCTCGGTGACGGTGGCCTCGATCTCGTCGAGGTTGCGCATCCCGAGCCGTTGCAGCTGGTCGAACTCGGCGGGGAACCTGCTGCGGCCGTTCTCCTCCCCGTGGGTGAGGCTCGCCTCGCAGAAGCCGCCGTTGCGTCCGGACGCCGCCCAGCCGATCCTGCGCGCTTCGAGCAGGACGACGCGCGCGGCCGGGTTTTCGCGCTTGGCGAGCAGCGCCGTCCACAGCCCGGAGTACCCGCCCCCGACCACCACGAGGTCGCAGCTGATGTCACCGGTGAGCGTCGGGTACGCGTCGCCGGGCGCGTCCTCCGTCCAGAACACGGCCTGCCTGGTGCCGCTCAGCGCGTGCCGCACCGTGGATGCGTCCGGCCGGTTCCTCTCGAATACGGTGCTGCCCACGCCATTCGCCCTTTCCGCCGCCGGGTGACGGTCCCGGGGCTGATCCCGGTTCCGGTCCCCACATTCTCGCGGCCCGAGCGCGTCCCCGCCACAGAACTCCGTCGCCTTCTCCACAGGTTTCCGGCCATTCCGTCCGACGAGATGCCACCAACTGTCGCCGAATCCGCCGTTTTCGCGACAGTTGCTGGCATCTCGGTGCGAGCTCGCGCTCGCCGGGTGCCGCCCGCGCGACCGGTCAGAGCGGGGCGAGCAGCGCCCCGCGGAGGTGCGGGCTGAGGCCGGGCGGCACATCCACGTCGACCGCGAGCGCCTGGATAGCGCGGCTGAAGTAGTTGCGGGCCGACGCGGCGAGCGTGATGTCGACGATCTCCCTGTCGCTGAAGCCGAGGTCGCGCAGGCGCTGGCTGTCGGCGTCGGTCATCGCGTACGAGTCGCGGCTGACCCGCTCCGCGTATTCCATCATCCCCACCTCGGCCTCGGTGAGATCGGCGTCGTGGTAATCGCGGGCGATGCGGATCAGCTGGTCCTCCTCGATCAGCGGGAGGGTCTTGCGTCCGTGCGCCAGCCTGCAGTGCTCGGAGTGCGTGCCCTGCGCGGCAGCGAGCGTGACCAGTTCGAACCGGCGCGTGCCCAGCTGCGACACGATCGACCGGACCAGCTGCTCCCACGCCCGGTACGCCTCGGGATTCACCGCCATCGCACGCGTGTGCGACGCGACGTAGCCGAGGTCTGCTTCCTCTTTGGCGTAGATCGCGGCGACCTCCCCCTCCGCGTCCTCCGGTGCCGTCGTCGAGATGATGGACATGGCTTCCTCCTCCGTCGCAGAACCCCGCACTCCATGCTCGCACCGGCGCGACCGCACCGCTAGCGTGGGAAGGTGACCGAGGATGCCAGCTACCGCGACCCCCGTCTCGCCGCCCTGTACGACCGGATGAATCCGTTCGCGGCCGACACCGAGTTCTACCTGGCTTTCGCCGACGAGCATCCGGGGTCGCGCATCCTGGACATCGGCTGCGGCACCGGCCTGCTGACCGTCGAACTTGCGCGCCGCGGCCACCGGATGCTCGGAGCAGACCCCGCGGAGGCCATGCTCGACATCGCCCGCACCCGCGACGGCGGCGACCTGGTCGAGTGGCTGCGCGCGGAGGCGAGCGAGCTCCCGCCCGGCGACGCCGACCTGGCGGTCATGACCGGACACGTCGCCCAGGTCTTCATCACGGACGACGCCTGGACGGACGCGCTCGCCGCCGCCCACCGGGCGCTACGGCCGGGCGGACTCCTCGTGTTCGAGAGCCGCGACCCGCAGGCGCAGGCCTGGCTGCGCTGGGGCGACGGCCGCGAGGTGCTCGACACCCCGGAAGGCCCGGTGACGGCGTGGAACGAGGTCACCGGCGTCTCGGGTGGCGTGGTCGGCCTGGTGGGGCACTACGAGTGGGAGGACGGCGAGCATGTCACCGACGAGGGCGCGCTGCGCTTCCGCACCGAGGAGGAGCTGCGGGCGTCGCTGGTCGGCGCGGGCTTCGCGGTGCGCGCGGTCTACGGCGACTGGATGCGCGGCCCGGTCACCGACACGACCACCGAGCTGATCGTGGTCGCCGACGCGCGCCCGGTGTAGCGGCGCAGCCGGAAGACCCGCTGCTTGCGCAGCGACCGGTGCCGATCACCTCGCCCGCCCGCTGCACCGCCCGCAGCCGCTCACCCCGCCGCTTCGCCCACGCGGTACTCGATGATGGTGCGCAGCGTCTCCACCCCCAGCGGCTTCTCCGGCGCGAAGTGCAGGGTCGCTCCGCTGAGCGTGCCCTCGGTGAGCGTCCCGGCGAGGGCCGCTGCGGCCGACGGGCTCATCAGCAGCAGGCTGCACTCCTTCACCGTGGCCGACAGGCCGATCAGGGCGCGGCCGCGGTGCCGGAAGATCGGCACGCGGTAGCTGATCACCTGCTCCGTGTCCGGCAGCACCTCGACGATGCGGTCGCGCACCGTGCGCAGCGCCGACGAGAAGGGTTCGCCGATCCGGTCGAGGTATTCGTCGACCGTGTCTGCGTCGACTCCGCGTGCCATGCCTGCCTCCTGTCCGGCCGCCGCACGGTCAGTGCGCGACGTGCCCTTCCGGTGCGATCACGTCCGCCGGTTTGCGGATGAAGAACGCGCCGACCACCGCGAACAGCGAGATGATCGCCGCCGCGAGGAACGCCATCCGGATGCCGCCCGCCGTGGCGGGGACGATGCTCGTGCCCGCGCTGACCAGCGAGGCCGTGTGCGCCGACATGATCGCGACGAGCAGGGCCGTTCCCGCTGCTCCCGCCACCTGCTGCACCGTGCCCACGATCGCGCTGCCGTGCGAGTACAGGTTCGGCGGCACCGCGCCGAGCCCTGCCGTGAACAGCGGCGTGAACATGAGGGCGAGGCCGATGCTCAGCGTGACGTGCCCGGCCAGGACGAGGTACTGCGAGGTGTGCTCGGTGATGAGCGTGAATCCCCAGAGCGCCAGGCTGACCAGGATCGCGCCGGGCACGACGAGCACGCGCGGGCCGAACCGGTCGTAGATGCGGCCGACGAACGGCGCGAGCAGCCCCATGACGAGGCCGCCCGGGAGGAGCAGCAGACCGGTTGCGAGGGTGTCGAGGCCGAGGACGTGCTGCAGGTAGAGCGGGAGCACGATGATGACGCCGAACATCGCCGCCGTGCTGATCGCCATCAGCGCGATCGACACCGTGAAGATCGGCGACCGGAACGTGCGCAGGTCGAGCAGCGCGCTGTCGCGGCGCTGCAGGATGAGCTGGCGCAGGATGAACGCGGTCAGGGCCACCACGCCGACCGCCAGCGACACCCACATCACCGCTGGCGAGCTGCCGGGGCCGGATGCGCCGGTCTGGCTGAGGCCGTAGAGCAGCCCGCCGAACCCGAACGCCGACAGGATGACGGAGAGCACGTCGACCTTGACCTTCTGCGGGTCGGTGACGTTCTCGACGAACTTGATGCCGATGAGCAGCATGACCACGGCGATCGGCAGCACGATCAGGAAGATCCAGCGCCAGTCGAGGTAGTTGAGGATGAAGCCGGAGATGGTCGGGCCGATGGCGGGCGCGACGGAGATCACGATCGAGACGTTGCCCATCGTGCGGCCGCGCTTGTTCGGCGGCACGAGCGTCATCAGGGTGGTCATCAGCAGCGGGATCATGATGGCCGTGCCGGACGCCTGGATGACGCGCGCGACGACGAGCAGCCCGAAGCCGGGCGCCAGGGCGGCCGACAGCGTTCCCAGCGAGAACAGGGTCATCGCGGCGATGAAGATGCTGCGCGTGCTGAACCGCTGCAGCAGGAAGCCGGTGATCGGGATGACGACGGCCATCGTCAGCATGAACGCCGTGGACAGCCACTGGGCCGCGAGCGCGTCGATCCGCAGGTCGTCCATCAGCTTCGGGATGGCGACCGACATGATCGTCTCGTTGAGGATGACGACGAACGTGGCGGAGAGCAGCAGCCAGATCACCCGGTTGTTGCGCTTGGTGTGATCGGGCGCCTCGGCGACGCCGGCACCGGCCGTTCCTCCCGTCGAGACGTCGGCGGCGGATCCGGCGACCGCGAGGTCGTCGAAGGCGGGGTCGGCGAGCGCCTCAGGCGCGGGCGGGGTGTTCTCAGTCACGGGTTCGAGCGTAGCGACGGCCACCGACATGCGGGGTGTCGGCCGTGTTAACGTTTCCGGCGTTCACTCTGCGCGTAATCGATGCGTTCGCATCGGCGGATCAGCGGCCGAGCGCCGTGACCTCTCGCACAGCGTCCCCGACGGCCGCGGCCACCCCGGCGAGCCGGTCGGCGTCGACCTCCGGACCCCAGGAGAACCGCACGGCCGTGCGGGCGACGTCCTCCTCGTAGCCGAGGGCCAGCAGTACGTGCGACGCATCCTCGCTGCCCGCAGCGCACGCCGATCCGCTCGACGAGACGACACCGCGCCGTTCCAGTTCGAGCAGGATCGTCTCGCCGTTGCTGCCGGGGAAGACGAACGACGCCGTGCCGGGCAGCCGCGCCGATGGATGCCCGGTGAGCCGCGCATCCGGGACCTCGGCCAGCACGGCGGCCACGAACGCATCCCGTGCGTGGGCGGCGGCAGCGGCCTGTGCGTCCCGGTTCGCCGCCGCGAGCCGCACCGCCGTGGCCAGCCCGACCGCACCGGCGACGTTCTCGGTGCCGGAGCGCTTGCCGCGCTCCTGCCCTCCTCCGTGCAGCACGGGTTCGATCGGGATGCGTCCGCGCACGAACAGCGCGCCGATCCCTTTCGGGGCGCCGAGCTTGTGGCCGGAGACGCTGAGCGCATCCACGCCGAGCGTCGTCACGTCGAGCGGCAGCCAGCCCGCCGCCTGCACGGCGTCGGTGTGGAACGGGATGCGCAGCTCGCGCGTCAGCGCCGTCAGGTGCGCGATCGGCTGGACGGTGCCGACCTCGTTGTTGGCGAGAATCACGCTGGCGAGGGTGGTGTCCGGGCGGAGCAGCGCGGCGAACGCGTCGACGTCGATCAGCCCGTCGCGGCCGACGGGCGCGTAGTCGACGGCGAAGCCGTGCTGCCGCACGAGGTAGTCCACGGAGGCGAGGACCGCCTCGTGCTCGATGGCGGTCGTCACGATGTGCCGCCCGCGCGGGGTGGCGAGCGCGATGCCCTTGATCGCGAGGTTGTCCGCCTCCGTGCCTCCCGAGGTGAAGACGACCTCCGACGCACGGCAGCCCAGCCACGCGGCCACCGTCGCCCGCGCGTCGGCGAGGGCACGCGCCGCTGACTCTCCGACGCCGTGGTGGCTCGACGGGTTGCCGAAGTCGCCGGTGAGGTACGGCCACATCGCTTCGAGGACCTCGCGACGCACCGCCGAGGTCGCCGCCGCGTCGAGGTAGATCATGTCGCGTCCGGCTCCGCATCCAGCACGACGTCGAGCCCGAGATCGAGCGCGCGCACGCTGTGCGTCAGCGCGCCAACCGAGATGACGTCCACGCCGGTCTCCGCGACGCTGCGCACGGTGGAGAGGTTCACGTTGCCGCTCGCATCCACGATGGCGCGACCGGCGACCAGTGCGACCCCTTCGCGCAGCTGTTCGACGGTGAAGTTGTCGAGCATGATCGTGTCGACGCCCGCGGCGAGCACAGGCTCGATCTGGTCGATGCGGTCCACCTCGACCTCGAGGTGCGTGGTGTGCGAGAGCTGCGCGCGCACGGCCAGCAGCGCCTCCGTCACCGACAGCCCGGACTGCTCGGTGAGCACGGCGAGGTGGTTGTCCTTCGCCATCACCGCGTCGGACAGGGAGAACCGGTGGTTGTGGCCGCCGCCGCTGCGCACGGCGTGGCGCTCGAAGGCGCGCAGTCCCGGCGTGGTCTTCCTGGTGTCGACGATGCGGGCGCCGGTGTGCGCGACCTCGGCGACGTAGGACGCCGTGAGGGTCGCGATCCCGCTCATCCTCTGCACGAAGTTGAGGGCGACCCGCTCCGCCTGCAGCACGGACCTCGCCGGCCCGGACACCGTGGCGAGCGTGTCCCCGGCCTGGAAGGCGTCGCCGTCCGCAACCGCGAGCTCGACCGCGATGCGCGGGTCGGTGATCGTCATCGCGGCGGTGAACACGGCCCCGCCGGAGAACGTCCCCGCCTCACGCGCGGCCAGCCGGGCAGTGGCATATGCCGTTTCGGGAATGAGCAGAGCCGAGGTGAGATCGCCCCACGGCGCGTCCTCGACGAGGGCGGCCCGCACGACGGTCTGGATGGTCTGGTCGGTCAGCATGGAACGGTCACCTCGGTGTCGATCAGGGCGGTGGCGAAAGCGGAGTGGGCGGCGCGTGCGGCGCCCACGGTGCGCACGGTGTGCCGCGCGTCCGCCGACGGAGCGGGGAAGTCGGAGCGGAAGTGCGCGCCGCGCGACTCCTCCCGGCCGAGCGCCGACGAGACGACAAGCCTGGCCAGGTCGAGCAGGTTGGCGTCCTCGCGCTCGGCGCGCGTGCGGTGCGTCCCGGATGCGCGCCACCCGGCGAGCACGCCGAGCGCCGCATCCAGTCGCTCCCTGTCGCGGTGCACGCCGGCGGCGTCCCAGAGCAGCGCCTGCAGCTGCGCGCGGTCCACCGGCACGGCATCCGGTCGTTCGGCCCGCTCTCCGGCCGTGGATGCGAGAGCCCCGTTCAGCCACGCCGGCGCCTCCGGCCACGCATCGCCGCGGTCGATCGCGGCGACGGCCCGGTGCGCGAACACCAGCCCTTCCAGCAGCGAGTTCGACGCCAGCCGGTTGGCGCCGTGCGCTCCCGTGCAGGCCACCTCGCCGACGGCGTACAGCCCGGGCAGTGTGCTGCGCCCGCTCGTGTCCGTGGCGACCCCGCCCATCCAGTAGTGGGCGGCAGGTGTGACGGGCACGGGCTCGCGCGACCAGTCCAGGCCGGCCGCCCGGCAGGCGGCGTCGATGGTCGGGAAGCGCTTCGCCAGGAAGTCGGCGCCGAGCGCCGTCGCGTCGAGGACGACGGGACGCCCGCCCTGCGCGGCCATCTCGACAGCGATGCCCCGGGCGACCACGTCGCGCGGCGCGAGTTCCGCATCCGGATGCACGTCGAGCATGAACCGCTCTCCGCGCGCATTCCGCAGCACCGCGCCCTCGCCGCGCACGGCCTCCGACACCAGGAACGAGCCGGGGATCGCGAGCGCTGTCGGGTGGAACTGGTAGAACTCCACGTCCGCGACGGCGGCACCGGCGCGCCAGGCGGCGGCGACGCCGTCTCCGGTGGTGACCGCCGGGTTGGTGGTGTGCGCGTAGAGCTGTCCTGCCCCTCCGCTTGCCAGCACGACGGCGTCGGCGTCGAGCACCTCGATGGTGCCGTCGGCGAGCAGCAGCTCGACGCCGGTCACAGTGCCGTCCTCCACGATCAGGTCGCAGAGGAATGCCTGCTCCACGATCCGCGTTCCGGACGCCCGCACGGCGCGCACGAGCGCCCGCTCGATCTCAGCGCCGGTCGCGTCGCCGCCCGCGTGCAGCACGCGCGCGTTCGAGTGCGCGGCTTCGAGGCCGCGGGCGAGGTCGCCGCCTGAGCGGTCGAAGGCGACGCCGAACGCGATCAGGTCGCGGATGCGGTCCGGACCCTCCGCGCAGAGCGCGACCACCGCATCCCGCACGTTCAGTCCTGCCCCGGCGCGCAGCGTGTCCGCGACGTGCGACTCGACGCTGTCGTCGGCGAAGTACGCTGCAGCGATCCCGCCCTGCGCGTACGCGGTGTTGCTCTCGGCGAGCTCGGCCTTCGTGACGAGCGTGACACTGTTGGTCCTGCTCGCCTCGACGGCGGCGACCAGTCCGGCGATGCCGCTGCCGACCACCACGACCCTGGCCATGTCAGGCCGCCATCGTGGTGTCCGGCCGCGCGGCGAGCATGCGCTCGAGCGCGACCCTGGCCGGCTCCGCGACATCCGGCGACACCTGGATGCGGTTCAGCACCTCGCCGCGCACCAGGCCTTCCAGCACCCAGGCCAGGTAGCCGGGGTGGATGCGGTACATGGTCGAGCACGGGCACACGATCGAGTCGAGGCAGAAGATGGTGTGCTGCGGGAACTGCGCGGCCAGGCGCTGCACCAGGTTGATCTCGGTGCCGATGGCGAACGTCGACCCTGCCGGCGCCGCCGCGATGGCCTTGACGATGTAGTCGGTCGAGCCGTACTCGTCCGCGGCGTCGACGACCTCCATCGGGCATTCCGGGTGCACGATCACGCGCACGCCGGGGAACTCGGCCCTCGCGTGCTCGATCTGGCCGACGGTGAAGCGCTTGTGCACGGAGCAGAAGCCGTGCCAGAGGATGACACGCGCATCCTGCAGCGTGTCGGCGTCGGTGCCACCGAGCGGCTTGCGCGGGTTCCAGAGCGGCATCTGCTCGACGGGGACGCCCATCGCCTTCGCGGTGTTGCGGCCGAGGTGCTGGTCGGGGAAGAACAGCACCCGCTGCCCGCGCTCGAACGCCCAGGTCAGCACGGTCTCCGCGTTGGAGGAGGTGCAGACGATGCCGCCGTGCTCCCCGCAGAAGCCCTTGAGGGCTGCGGACGAGTTCATGTACGTGACCGGGATGACCGGCACGCGGCCGTCCGCATCCGGTTCGGTGCCGTACAGCTCTTCGAGCTGCTCCCAGCACTCGGTCACGGAGTCGATGTCCGCCATGTCGGCCATCGAGCATCCGGCAGCGAGGTTGGGCAGGATGACCGCCTGCTCCGGCCGCGAGATGATGTCGGCGGTCTCCGCCATGAAGTGCACGCCGCAGAAGACGATCGCCTCCGCCTCCGGCTTGGCCTTCGCGGCGTTGGCCAGCTGGAAGGAGTCGCCCACGAAATCGGCGTACTGTACGACCTCGTCGCGCTGGTAGAAGTGGCCGAGCGTCACGACCCTGTCGCCGAGTGTCGCCTTCGCGGCGAGGATGCGGTCGTGCAGTTCCTCCTTGGACGCCGTGCGGTACTCCTCCGGCAGCTCGCCCTGGCGCGGCGCATCCACCGGGATGGGGTCGGCCATCGACGCGCCGGGACCGTACGACGGCGCGAGGGAGTCGAACGTCCAGGGGGCGTCGACGAGGTCGGGGGTGCAGGTCTCGCCGTTCAGCTCGCCGGTGGCGATGAGCTGGATGGTGGTGTCGACCGAGGCGATGGTGCTCATTCTTCTCTACTCTCGAACGGTACTGCTGCTGGTTGTGCGGCGAAGGGATGCTGCTGGCGGGGGAGTGGTCCGGCGTCGGCGAGGTCGATGGAGTCGTTGTACCGGTAGAGGCGCGGAGGCCGGTGCCGGGTGCCGGTGAGGTACTGGTCTGTCGCGACCACGGCGCCGGAGCCCTCGATGGTGCGGCGGAAGTTGGCGGGGTCGAGCGGGCGCCCGAGCACCGCCTCGTGCACCTCGCGCAGCTGGGCGAGCGTGAAGGTCTCGCCGAGGAAGGCGTGCGCGATGCGGGAGTACTCCATCTTGGTGCGCAGGCGCCAGAGGGCGTACTCGACGATGAGCTTGTGGTCGAAGGCGAGGCTCGGCAGGTCGTCGGCGGGGAACCAGCGCACGTTCTCGCCGACGCTCGCTCGTGCGGCCTCCTCGCTGCGCACCAGCGCCCAGTAGACGATGGACACGACGCGCTCCGCCCCCGTCGACCGGGATGCGTCCCCGAACGCGTACAGCTGCTCCAGGTAGCGCGGGGTCAGCCCCGTCGTGTCGTTGAGGGTGCGCGCGGCGGCGAACGCGAGGTCCTCATCGCCGTGCAGGGGACCGCCCGGCAGCGCCCAGCACCCCTCGAACGGCTGGCGGACGCGGCGCACGAGCGGAAGCCACACGCTCGCGATGTCGCCCGTCTCCTCGTCGTTGCGGAGCGAGAAGATCACGGTGGAGACGGCGAGCATGGCGCTCACGCGCTGGTGGCTGTCGGCCATCCCGTCCTCCCTCCGCTGCGACGCACCTAAAGGTCACTGTGACACTAAGTGGTTGCGATCATCTTAGTGTCGTGGTGACCAGAACCACAATCGGGTGTGGTCGGTTATGCTGAGCGGCAGCAGCACCACACAACAGAACACTGGGCCATCGAGGTCGATGCGGGAGAGCCGGAAGCGCTATGGCGCGGAATCGGCACCGAAGGAGCAATCCTCCCCGACAATCTCTCAGGTACGCGTACCGCATCGGACTGGCCACTCTGAAAAGCAGGGCGACGCCACAACCGCGCCCTCGCCCACGGTGAAAGCCGCGCGTCAGCGCGGTGAAACTCTCAGGCCGGATGACAGAGGGGGAGTTCTCACACGGATCGCGCTGCGCTCCGTGCCCAACTCCCGGCGACGGCCGGCGAATCGGAGAACTCATGACCTCGCACGACACAGACCGCCTCTCCCCGCTGCACGACGCCCACCAGGCGGCAGGAGCATCCTTCACGGACTTCGCCGGCTGGCAGATGCCCGTCCGGTACTCCAGCGACCTCGCCGAGCACCACGCCGTCCGGCAGGCGGCCGGTCTCTTCGACCTGTCCCACATGGCCGAGATCGTGGTCATCGGACCGGAGGCGGGGGCCGCGCTCGACTACGCGCTCGCCGGCAAGCTGTCCGCCGTCGCGATCGACCAGGCCAAGTACAGCCTGCTGCTGTCCCGCTCGGGCGGGATCGTCGACGACCTCGTCGTCTACCGCACCGGCGAAGACCGCTACATGGTGGTCGCCAACGCCTCCAACCGGCACCAGGTCGCCGAGGAGCTGCGCAGCCGCACAGCGCCGTTCGACGCCGAGGTCTTCGACGAGAGCGACGACATCGCCCTCATCGCTGTGCAGGGACCGGCGGCGTTGTCCATCCTCACCGCCACCCCCGGCTTCGCCGTCGAGGGCGGGGCGCACGACGGCGACGACTTCGCCGCCCGCATCGGCGCGCTCAAGTACTACTGGTCGCTCCCCGCGCTGTACGAGACGCATCCCGTGCTCGTCGCACGCACCGGATACACCGGGGAGGACGGCTTCGAGCTGTACCTCGCGCCGGACAACGCCCCGCAGCTGTGGGATGCGCTGCTCGAGGCGGGAGCGGAGCAGGGCCTCGTGCCCGCCGGGCTCGCCAGCCGCGACACGCTGCGCCTCGAAGCCGGTATGCCGCTCTACGGTCACGAGCTGGGCCTCGACGTCTATCCAGCACAGGCCGGGCTCGGCCGCGTGGTCAACCTGGCGAAGGACACCGACTTCGTCGGACGCGCCGCCAGCGAGGACGGACCGGATGCCGAGGCACCGGTGCTCGTCGGACTGATGGGGGAGGGGAAGAGGGCCGCCCGCGCCGGATACCCCGTCTACGCCACCAGCGCGGTGGACGGAGGAGACGAGGCCGTCGGCGTCGTCACCTCCGGCGCCCTCTCGCCGACCATCGGCGTGCCGATCGCGATGGCGTACGTCGCCCCGCGCTTCGCACGTCCGGGAACAGAACTGCACGTCGACATCCGCGGCAACCGTCTCGGGTACACCGTCACCGCCCTCCCCTTCTACAGCAGAAAGAAGCACTAGTCATGGCCGCAGAACAGGACCTCAAATACACCGCCGAGCACGAGTGGCTCCTCGTCGACGGCGACACCGCGACGGTCGGCATCACCGCGTACGCGGCGGAGAAGCTGGGCGACGTGGTCTTCGTCGAGCTCCCTGCCGTCGGCAGCGAGGTGGCGGAGGGCAAGGTCGTCGGCGAGATCGAGTCGACCAAGTCGGTCGGCGAGCTGTTCGCGCCGGTCGACGGCACCGTCACCGAGATCAACGACGCGGTGGTGGATGCGCCCGAGCTCGTCAACAGTGACCCGTTCGGCGACGGCTGGCTCGTCAAGGTCGCCTTCACCACTCTCCCCACCCTCCTGAGCTACGACGAATACGCCGCCCTCACGGGCGAGTGAGGCACCCCCACTTCGATGACTGAACTCTTCCAGACGCGTCACATCGGCACCGGCGACGACGCGCAGCGCACCATGCTGTCCTCCATCGGCTACGAGACGGTCGCCGACCTGGTCACCGCCGCCGTGCCGGACACGATCAGGGTCGACCCCGGATACGAGTCCGTGCTGCCCGCAGCGGCCAGCGAGCGCGCCGCCCTCCGCGAACTGCGTGGCCTGGCCGCGCAGAACACGGTCAACACGTCGCTGATCGGCCTCGGGTACTACGGCACGATCACCCCGGCCGTGATCAAGCGCAACGTGCTGGAGAACCCGAGCTGGTACACGGCGTACACGCCCTACCAGCCGGAGATCTCGCAGGGCCGTCTGGAAGCCCTGATCAACTTCCAGACGATGGTCTCCGACCTCACCGGGCTCGACACGGCCAACGCGTCCATGCTGGACGAGGGCACCGCCGTGGTCGAGGGGATGCTGCTCGCGCGTCGCGCATCCAAGGTCAAGTCGTCGACGTTCGTCGTCGACGCCGACACGTTCCCGCAGACGCTCGCGCTGCTGCGCAACCGGGCGGACGCGGTCGGCATCGAGCTCGTCGTGCTCGACCTCGCGTCCACCCCGGCGGACGACGCCAGGCTCTCCGACGCATTCGGGCTGTTCGTGCAGTATCCGGGGGCGTCCGGCCGGGTCTGGGACCCGTCCGCCGTGTTCGCCGCCGCGAAGGCGGGCGGCGCGATCATCGTCGCCGCCGCCGACCTGCTCGCCCTCACCCAGCTGCGCTCGCCGGGCGAGCTGGGCGCGGACGTCGCCGTGGGCACCAGCCAGCGCTTCGGCGTCCCGATGGGCTTCGGCGGCCCGCACGCCGGCTACATGGCCGTGCGCTCCGGTCTGGAGCGCCAGCTGCCCGGCCGCCTCGTCGGGGTGTCCCAGGATGCGGTGGGCAAGCCCGCGTACCGGCTCACCCTGCAGACGCGCGAGCAGCACATCCGGCGCGAGAAGGCCACCTCGAACATCTGCACGGCACAGGTGCTGCTGGCGGTCATGGCCGCGATGTACGCGGTCTACCACGGCCCGCGTGGGCTGAAGGCGATCGGCCGGCGCGTTCACCTGACGGCCGCGACGGTCGCCGGTGTGCTCCGCGAGCGCGGCGTCGACGTGATCTCCGACTCGTTCTTCGACACCATCCAGGTGCGCGTCGCCGACGCGGCGGCCACGGTCGCCGCCGCCCACGAGCGCGGCATCCTGCTGCACGCCGCAGACACCTCCACGGTGTCGATCAGCTTCGACGAGGAGACGGCGACGGACATCGCCGAGGGCTCGTCGCTCTACGCCGACCTGCTCGCCGTCCTCGGCGCGGGGGAGCGCACGGGAGGCGCGGACATCCGGATGGTGGGCGGCACCCCGTCGTTCGAGCCCTCGCTCATCCGGTCGAGCGCATACCTGACCCACCCGGTCTTCAACACCCACCACTCCGAGACCGCCATGATGCGGTACCTCAAGTACCTGGCCGACAAGGACTACGCGCTCGACCGCGGCATGATCCCGCTCGGCTCCTGCACGATGAAGCTCAACGCGGCAACCGAGATGGAGGCGGTGACCTGGCCGGAGTTCGCCGGGCTGCACCCGTACGCCCCCGCGGACGACGTGCGCGGCTCCCTCGCGCTGATCGACCAGCTGGAGACCTGGCTGGCCGACGTCACCGGATACGACTCCGTCTCGCTGCAGCCGAACGCCGGCAGCCAGGGCGAGCTGGCCGGGCTCCTCGCGATCCGCGGTTACCACCGCTCGCGCGGCGACCTCGCCCGCACGGTCTGCCTGATCCCGCAGAGCGCCCACGGCACCAACGCGGCGTCCGCTGTGCTCGCCGGGATGTCGGTCGTGGTCGTGGCCTGCGACGAGCTGGGCAACGTCGACCTCGACGACCTGCGCGCCAAGATCGCCGAGCACGCGGACACGCTCGCGGCGCTCATGATCACCTACCCGTCCACCCACGGCGTGTACGAGCACGAGGTCCTCGCGATCACGCAGGCCGTGCACGACGCCGGCGGCCAGGTCTACGTCGACGGCGCGAACCTCAACGCGCTGCTCGGCTACGCCAGGTTCGGCGACTTCGGCGGAGACGTCAGCCACCTCAACCTGCACAAGACGTTCTGCATCCCGCACGGTGGTGGCGGCCCGGGTGTCGGCCCCGTCGCGGCGAAGGCGCACCTCGCGCCGTTCCTGCCCGGCCACCCGCTGGCTCAGGATGCGACGCACTACCTTGCCGGCGGAGACCGCGTCGAGCACGCGGGCGGCCCGGTGTCGAGCGCGCCGTACGGATCGCCGAGCATCCTGCCGATCAGCTGGGCATACGTGCGGATGATGGGCGCCGCCGGGCTCCGGGATGCGACAGGTGCGGCCGTCCTCGCCGCCAACTACGTCGCCGTCAAGCTGCGCGACGCGTTCCCGGTGCTCTATGCGGGCGACAACGGGCTGGTGGCGCACGAGTGCATCCTGGACCTGCGGCCGCTCACCGAGCAGACCGGCGTGACGGTCGACGACGTGGCGAAGCGCCTGATCGACTTCGGCTTCCACGCCCCGACGATGAGCTTCCCTGTCGCCGGCACGCTGATGGTCGAGCCGACCGAGAGCGAAGACCTCGCGGAGCTCGACCGTTTCGTGACCGCGATGATCGCGATCCGCGCCGAGGCCGACGCCGTGGCGGCGGGGGACTGGCCGGTCGACGACAACCCGCTGCGCGGCGCCCCGCACACCGCGGAGTCCGTCATCTCCGGCGAATGGACCCACCCGTACACGCGCGAGCAGGCCGTCTACCCGGTCCCCGGCATCGTGCGCGCCAAGTACTGGCCGCCCGTCCGCCGCATCGACCAGGCATACGGAGACCGCAACCTCTTCTGCGCCTGCCCGCCTCCCGAGGCCTTCGCCTAGACCAAAACAATCGAGTCCGAACTTGTTCACGCCCTCATTCGGCGTGTCGCGCGAATACGTTCGGGCTCGATTGTCGGTTTAAGCGAAGACGTGCGGCCAGAGGGCGACGGCGAGCGGGTAGCCGACGAACGAGACGATGTCGATGACGACGTGGGCGACCACCAGCGGCATCACGCGGCCCCAGCGGGTGTAGCACCAGCCGAACACGACGCCCATGATCGCGTTGCCCACGAACGGGCCGAACCCCTGATAGAGGTGGTAACTGCCGCGCAGCAGGGCAGCGGAGACGATGATGGTCCACTTCCCCCAGCCGAGCTGACGCAGCCGGGTGAAGAGGTAGCCGACGATGATGACTTCCTCCTGCAGCCCGGCGCGCAGTGCGGCGAACACCAGGATCGGGATGGTCCACCAGTGCGTGTCGAGCGGTGACGCCTGCACCTGCACGGTCACCCCCACCAGCCGCCCGAGCGCGTAGAACAGGATGCCGGGCACGCCGATCGCGAGGAACAGCAGCATCCCGCCGCCCAGGTCGGGCAGCGGGCGCGTGAGGTCGAAGCCGATCCGCCGGAATCCGCTGCGCTCGCGCTGCCAGAGCAGGAAGATCACCAGCGCGACGGCGAACAGCGGAAACAGGTTGCCGAGGAACTGATAGGTGAAGTCCAGCCACTCCCTGGTGCTCTGCGACGGGTTCACCTGCGCCGTCTGGTCGGCCAGCGGCGTCGTGTCCGTCGTCCGGGCGATGATCTCGACGATCGAGTAGACCGCGGACGCTCCCAGCGAGAGGCCGAGGACGATCGCGATCTCCCACCAGAGCCGCGGACGCTGCGCGCGTTCGAGCGGAATCTCGGCGGACCAGGGTGTTTCACGGCTCATAGAGGCATCCTGCCAGGTCCCGCGCATCCACCTCTGGATGCGGTTTGTCCACTCCAAACGGGTGGATGCGCTCGATTCATTGCGCGACACACGCGAATTCAGCCGTTTTTGTGTGCATCGTGCAATTTTCCGCCAACCGAGTTACCACTGTGTAACGTTTTGCCGCCCCGTTTTGCATTCAAACCGTGCGATACCTAGGGTCATTCTTATCCAGCGCGGTCCGGACGCACTCGCATGTCCGCGGCCGTCGCACACTTCGCACAGGAGGAACATTGCACATCAAGGGAAGAAAGGTCAGGTACGCGGTCAGCGCGGTCGCCATTGCCGGCGTCGCAGCGCTCGCACTGTCTGCCTGCACCACGACCGGCAGCACCGGCGGGTCCAGCGCGGCGAAGGGCGGCACCGTGACGGTCGCCGTCGTGAACGACTTCACGTCGTTCAACTCGCAGACCCCGCAGGGCAACCTGGACACCAACGGCCAGGTCGGCTACCTCAACGGCTCGTACGGAACCGGGTTCCAGTACATCGACAACAACTACAAGATCGTCCACGACGACAAGTTCGGCAAGTTCGAGAAGACCTCGGACGACCCGCTGACGGTCAAGTACACGCTGAACAAGGACGACAAGTGGTCGGATGGCCAGCCCGTCACCGCTGACGACATGGTCCTCGCTTGGGCGATCGCCTCCGGATACTACGACTCGGCGACCACCGACGACCAGGGCGCCGTCACCAAGGGAACGCAGTACTTCTCGATCGCCGGCTCGACCGCCGGTCTCGACACCACCGGCTTCCCGACCGTCGGCGACAACAACACGTCGATCACCCTGAAGTACGGCACCCCGTACGTGGACTGGGAGCTCGTCAACCCGATCGCGCAGCCCGCGCACATCGTCGCCAAGAAGGCCGGCCTCTCCTCGGCCGCCGACCTGACGAAGCTGCTCAAGGGCCTGCCCAAGGGCGACAAGGACAACCCCGCCGCTCCGGACGCCACGCTCAAGAAGGCTGCTGACTTCGTCAACACCGGCTACGACGTGACCGCGTTCCCGACCGACAAGGACCTCCTGGTCTCCTCCGGCCCGTTCGTGGTGTCCAGCTGGACCCCCGGACAGTCGCTGACGATGACGAAGAACAAGTACTACGCGGGCGGCCTCAAGCCGAACGTGGACAAGGTCGTCTTCCGCATCATCCCCGACGCGAACGCCCAGGTCACCGCTCTCCAGAACGGTGAGGTCGACATCATCAACCCGCAGGCGTCCGCCGACACGATCACCGCGCTGAAGAACACCAGCGCCAAGGTCCTCACCGGTGCCCAGGCCTCGTACGACCACCTCGACCTGAACTTCGGCTCGCCGACGTTCGCGGACGCCAAGGTGCGCGAAGCGTTCCTGAAGACCATCCCGCGTCAGCAGATCCTCGACTCGATCGTCACCCCGGTCGACTCGAAGGCGAAGGTCCTCAACTCGCAGATCTTCCTGCCCAACCAGGAACAGTACGCGGACACCGTGAAGATGAACGGTTCTGACAAGTTCGACAAGGTCGACATCGACGGCGCCAAGGCGCTCCTCGCCGGTGCCACCCCGACCGTCCGGATCCTCTACAACACGAACAACCCGAACCGCGTCGACGAGTTCCAGGCCATCTCGGCCTCGGCCTCCAAGGCTGGCTTCAAGGTTGTCGACGCCGGTTCGCCCGACTGGAGCAAGCTCCTCCCGGGTGGCGACTACGACGCCTCGCTCTTCGGCTGGATCAGCCCTGGTGCAGGCACCACGCAGCTCCCGCAGCTGTTCACCACCAACGGTGGCGGTAACTACAACCGTTACTCGGCGGCGAACGACCTCGCGGTGAAGTCGCAGATCACGCTCGACAAGGACGAGCTCACCAAGATCGAGCAGCAGATCGACGCCAAGACGTTCGCTGACGGCTACGGCCTGCCGCTCTTCCAGCTGCCCGGTGTCTTCGGCGCGACGTCCCGTGTGGACGGCGTCAAGTTCAACGGCGGACAGTCTGGTCCGTTCTGGAACTTCTGGGAGTGGTCGGTCAAGTCGTCCACCGCGAAGTAACAGCTCCAACAGTGAGAGTGCCCGGGTGAACCCCGGGCACTCTCCTGCCGCGGGGCGTCGGCGGTTTCGTCGACGCCCCGTATCATGTAGTCGGTGGACGAGACCCGTTCATCCATTCCGAAACGCGTCGACGCGGGCCGAGTGCCCGCCACCCCCGAGTTGGCGCGCACTGTCAGTGAGGTTTTCAACCTATGGCGAGTTTCATCCTGAGACGCCTCCTCGTCTCGGTGCTCATCATCATCGCCGCATCGTTCCTGATGTACATGCTGGTCGCGTATAGCGCCGACCCGCTTGCAGACCTGCGGAGCAGCAATTCCCCCAACAAGACCCAGTTGATCAACGCCAGGATCCAGCTCCTGCAACTGGATGTGCCCCCGCCGTTGCGCTGGGTGCTCTGGCTGGGAGGTGCGGCCAAGTGCCTCATCCCGTTCGCCAACTCCTGTGACCTGGGCTCCACGATCTCGAACGCGAAGGTCGTCGACATCCTGCCGCAGGCCCTCGGGGCGACGGTCCAGCTGGTCACCGTCGCACTGATCCTCGCGATCCTGCTCGGTGTCACCATCGGTATCGTCACCGCCCTCCGCCAGTACAGCGGACTCGACAATGTCGTCACGTTCCTCAGCTTCTTCCTGTACTCGCTCCCGGCGTTCCTCGTGGCCGTGCTCCTCAAGGAGTTCGTCGCGATCGGCTTCAACAACTTCCTCGCGCATCCGACGATCCAATGGTGGGTCGCCGCGTTGATCGGGGTGGTCGCCGGTCTGATCTGGCAGTCGCTAATCGGCGGTGACATGAGGCGGCGTGCCACCACGTTCCTCATCTCCGGCGTCGCGACCGCCGGTGTCCTGCTGCTCATGTCGGCGACGAACTGGTTCCTGGCCCCCGGCCTCGGCCCGGTGGTCATGATCATCCTGACCGCTGCCGTCGTGCTGGGCACGACCGCGCTGGTCTCCGGACTGCAGAACCGCAGGGCGCTGCTCACCGCCGGGATCACCGGCGCGATCACGATCGTCTGCTACTTCGCGCTGCAGCCGCTGTTCGACATCTCGTCGGTCGCGACCATCATCATCCTGATCGTCGTCGCCATCCTGGTGAGCCTCGCCATCGGCTACTTCGTCGGCGGGTACGACCGCGGTCAGAACATGCGCGTCGGCGTCATCGTCACGATCGTCTCCGGCGCCCTGGTGCTGCTCGACCGCTTCATGCAGGCGTGGCCGCAGTACTTCCAGGACACCAACGGCCGCCCGATCGCGACCGTCGGCTCGTCGACGCCGGGACTCGACGGCGACATCTGGGTGACGGGGCTCGACACGTTCACCCACCTGGCGCTGCCGACCGTCGCGCTGCTGCTCATCTCCTTCGCCTCGTACACCAGGTACTCCCGGGCTGGGATGCTCGAAGTCCTCAATCAGGACTTCATCCGCACCGCGCGGGCGAAGGGTCTGCCAGAGCGCACCGTCGTCGTCCGTCACGCCTTCCGCAACATGCTCATCCCGATCACCACCCTGATCGCGTTCGACGTGGGCGCCCTCCTCGGTGGCGCCATCATCACGGAGCACGTCTTCGCCATCCCCGGCATGGGTTCGCTGTTCAACCTGGGCCTGTCCCGCGGTGACCTCAACCCCGTGATGGCGTACTTCGTGGTGATCGCGGCGATGGCCATTCTGTTCAACTTCCTCGCGGACCTCGCGTATGCCGCACTCGACCCGAGAGTGAGGGTCCGATAATGTCCAGCACCGAACCCATGATCGCCGATGAGCTGCAGGCTCCGACCGCACCCCCGGTCAGCCAGGGCAAGCTCATCTGGAAGCGGTTCCTGTCCAACAAGATCGCCGTCATCAGCGCGATCCTGTTCATCCTGATCCTGCTGTTCTCGATCTCCGCGATCGGCATCGGCCCGATCCACGGCTGGTGGAAGTACGACTTCAAGGAGCTGAACGACCAGGTCAAGCAGGGTGCCCCCACCGCGGAGCACCCGTTCGGCCAGGACCGCATCGGCAAGGACTACTTCGCCCTCGTGATGCGCGGCATCCAGAACTCGGTGCTGGTGATGGTCATCATCGGCGCGATCGCCAGCATCCTCGGCGTCGTCGTCGGCGCCATCGCCGGCTACTTCCGCGGCATCGTCGACGCCATCCTGATGCGCATCACCGACGTGTTCATCGTCATCCCGGCCCTCGTCGTCGGCTCCGTCGTCGGTCACTGGACCGGCGGCCTCGGCGCCCCGACCCTGGCCCTGATGCTCGGGTTCTTCTCCTGGATGGGCATCGCGCGTCTGGTGCGCGGCGAGTTCCTCTCGCTGCGCGAGCGCGAGTTCGTGGAGGCTGCGCGCGTCGCAGGCGCCTCGGACATGCGCATCATCTTCAAGCACATCCTGCCGAACGCCATCGGCGTCGTCATCGTGTCCTCGACGCTGATCATGGCCGCGGCCATCCTCCTCGAGACCGCGTTGTCCTACCTCGGCTACGGCATCCGTCCGCCGGACGCGTCGCTCGGCCTCCTGATCAGCTCGAACCAGTCGGCGTTCCAGACGCGACCGTGGCTGTTCTGGTGGCCCGGTGCGTTCATCGTGACGCTCGCGCTGCTCGTCAACTTCGTCGGCGACGGCCTGCGGGATGCGTTCGACCCCCGCCACCGCCGGTTCAACCTGCGCAAGATGCGCGAGGAGGAGCCGGAGCCCGGTGAGGGAGACGGCGGAAGCAGGAAGACCGGAGCCGCCATCGCGGAGGACGTGCTGTGACCAGCGCCGTCCTCGCCCTGCCCCTCGCCGCCGTGACCTCCTGGGCCGTGTCCCTCGGGTCAGGCGAGGAGCAGGGCGGCGACCGTGCCGGCGAGCAGGAGCACCAGGGCCGCAAGGCTCACCAGGTGCCAGCGCACCGTCACGGGCGTCTGGTCGGCGATTCCCGCCTCCAGCGCTCCGCTGTCGCGCAGCTGCGTCCAGCGGCGGCGCACCACCTCGGCGGCCGCGCCGGACGGGGTGGACAGCAGGTCGCCCGGGCGGCGCACACTGTCTTCGACGCTCGGCCGTCCGACGCGTCCCTTGGTCTCGCTGCGGGTCGCCCGCAGGGTCCTGGACGTCCCGGGAGCCGGAAGCGACCAGACGGCGTACTTGTGGCCGGGCGTGTAGAGCGTCAGTGCGTACTTCGTGTCGACGTTGATGAGCGCCTCCCACGGGATCTCGACGGTGCCGGTCACGTTGACCACCGTCAGGCCGCGGGTATCGACCACGAACAGCGGACGCCACAGCGTGACCCACGCCAGCAGGGCGATGAAGACGCACGGAACGATGTACAGCAGGCGCCGATCGTGGATGCTCACCAGCAGTCCGACGCTCAGCGCGGCGCACGCCGCCCAGATCAGGGCGGCAACGACCCGGTTGAACCGGGAGACGAACACCTCGCGTTCGTCGGCGGAGGTGTGAGGCATGTGACCATGCTCTCATTCCTTCCGTCGGCGGACGGCGACCGGAGACGCCGGGCGATCCCCGGCGCTCGCGAAAGGAACATCAACTCATGACCGACAACACCAACGGTCAGGCCGGCGTCGTGACCGACGCCCCCGTTCTGCAGGTCACCGACCTCTCGGTGGACTTCGGCGTCGACAACGTCTGGGTGCCGGCGGCCAAGAAGCTCAACTACTCGATCAAGGCCGGCGAAGTGCTGGCGATCGTCGGCGAGTCCGGCTCGGGCAAGAGCGCGAGCTCGATGGCGATCCTCGACCTCCTGCCGCAGAACTCGCGCGTGCGCGGCAGCATCAAGCTCGACGGCCGCGAGCTCACCGGGCTCTCCCCGCAGCAGATGCGGCGCGTGCGCGGACGCCAGGTGTCCGTGATCTTCCAGGAGCCGATGACGGCGCTGAACCCCGTGTACACGGTGGGCTTCCAGATCGTCGAGACCCTGCGCATCCACTTCGGGATGTCGCCGCACGAGGCGAAGGAGCGCGCCCTCGAGCTGCTCGACATGGTCGAGCTGCCCGACCCGGTGAAGGCGTTCAACTCCTACCCGCACCAGCTCTCCGGCGGTCAGCGGCAGCGCGCCATGATCGCGCAGTCGATCTCCTGCGACCCGAAGCTGCTCATCGCGGACGAGCCGACCACGGCCCTCGACGTCACGGTGCAGGCTGAGATCCTGGAGCTGCTGCGTTCGCTGCGCGACCGCCTCGACAGCGCCATCCTGCTGATCACGCACGACATGGGCGTCGTCGCCGACCTGGCGGACAACATCGTCGTGATGCGCAAGGGCGACATCGTCGAGTCCGGCACCGTCGCCGACGTGTTTGCCGCCCCGCAGCACCCGTACACGATCGCGCTGCTGGATGCGGTCCCGCACCTCGGTCAGCGCGACGACGACGCGATCGACACCACGGCCGCCCTCGCGGCTGGCACGGAGAACCCGGACGCCGAGTACGCCGAGCGCATCCGCACCAACGAGCGCATCGCCGCCGAGGAGCACGCCAAGTCCGAGATGGACAAGCGCGCGGTGGTCGTTGACTTCCAGAACGTGGCGATCGAGTACCCGAAGCACGGACGCGTTCCCGCGTTCCGCGCGGCGAGCGACATCAGCCTGCAGATCCACGAGGGAGAGGTCGTCGGACTGGTGGGGGAGTCCGGCTCGGGCAAGACCACCCTCGGCCGTGCGGCGATCGGCCTGCTGCCCATCCACTCCGGCAAGCTCGTGGTGGCAGGACAGGACATCAGCGACGCGAACCGCGACGAGATCCGCAAGCTGCACCGCAACGTCGGCATCGTCTTCCAGGACCCGTCGTCGTCGCTGAACCCGCGCCTGCAGATCGCCGACTCGATCGGTGAGCCGCTGCGCCTGGCGAAGGGCCTCAAGGGCCAGGACCTGGCGAAGGAGGTCGACCGCCTGCTCGACAGCGTCGAGCTGCCGCGCGCGTACCGCAGCCGCTTCCCGCACGAGCTCTCCGGCGGCCAGAAGCAGCGCGTCGGCATCGCCCGCGCGCTGTCGCTGAAGCCCCAGGTGCTCATCGCCGACGAGCCGACCTCCGCGCTCGACGTCTCTGTGCAGGCGCGCGTGCTCGACCTGATGCAGAACCTGCAGCGCGAGATGAACTTCGCCTGCCTCTTCATCACCCACGACCTCGCCGTCATCGACGTGCTCGCCGACCGCATCGCGGTGATGCACCACGGCAACCTGGTCGAGGTCGGCACCCGCAACGAGATCCTCCGCTACCCGAAGGAGGCGTACACGCAGCGCCTCCTCGCCGCGGTGCCGCTGCCGGACCCCGAGCAGCAGCGCGCCCGCCGCACGCTGCGACTGGAACTGCTGGCCGCCGGCTCCGACGAGGGCGTCGTGCCCTCCGTCACCCTGCCGGAGGCGGAGCCGCCCGTCGCGCAGGGGCTGTAGCCCGCGCACGTCGCACCAGCACACAGAGGAGGGCCCGGCGCGGGATGCGTCGGGCCCTTCGCCATTCCCCTGATAGAATGGACCGTTCCCCACTTATCCTTCTGACGAGAGTCGAGTCTGCACGCATGTCCGAGAACGCCGTCGCCCACCGCGATGATCTGCGCAATGTCGCAATCGTCGCCCACGTCGACCACGGCAAGACCACGCTGGTCGACGCCATGCTCCGGCAGACGAATTCGTTCGGCGACCACGAACACGTCGAAGAGCGTGCCATGGACTCCAACGAGCTCGAGCGCGAGAAGGGCATCACGATCCTCGCCAAGAACACGGCGATCTCGTACAAGGGCAAGCACGCCACGAACGGCCCCATCACGATCAACGTGATCGACACCCCCGGCCACGCCGACTTCGGTGGCGAGGTCGAGCGCGGCCTGTCGATGGTCGACGGCGTCGTCCTGCTCGTCGACGCGTCGGAGGGTCCGCTTCCGCAGACCCGCTTCGTGCTGCGCAAGGCGCTCGAGGCCAAGCTTCCCGTCATCCTCGCTGTCAACAAGACCGACCGCGGCGACGCCCGCATCGAGGAGGTCGTGAGCGAGAGCCAGGACCTGCTGCTCGGTCTCGCCAGCGACCTCGCCGACGACGTTCCCGACCTCGACCTGGATGCGATCCTCGACGTTCCCGTCGTCTACGCCTCCGGCCGCGCAGGCGCCGCGAGCCGCAACCAGCCCGCCAACGGCGAGCTGCCCGACAATGACGACCTGGAGCCGCTGTTCGAGGCGATCCTCGAGCACATCCCGGCCCCCACCTACGACCCGAGCGCACCGCTGCAGGCGCACGTCACCAACCTCGACGCCTCGCCGTTCCTCGGTCGTCTCGCGCTGCTGCGCATCTTCAACGGCACCCTGAAGAAGGGCCAGACGGTCGCCTGGGTCCGTCACGACGGCGATGTGCACAACGTGCGCGTGACCGAGCTGATGATCACCAAGGCCCTCGACCGCTACCCGGCCGAGAGCGCCGGCCCCGGCGACATCGTCGCCGTCGCCGGTTTCGCCGACATCATGATCGGCGACACGCTGGCGGACCCGGAGGACATCCGTGCCCTCCCGGCCATCCACGTCGACGAGCCCGCCATCTCGATGACCATCGGCACCAACACCTCGCCGCTCGTCGGCAAGGTCAAGGGCCACAAGCTGACCGCTCGCATGGTCAAGGACCGCCTCGACCGCGAACTGGTCGGCAACGTCTCGCTCCGCGTGCTCGACATCGGGCGCCCGGATGCGTGGGAGGTCCAGGGCCGTGGAGAGCTCGCGCTCGCCATCCTGGTCGAGCAGATGCGTCGCGAAGGCTACGAACTCACCGTCGGCAAGCCGCAGGTGGTCACCAAGCGCGTCGACGGCAAGCTGCAGGAGCCGTTCGAGCACCTGACCATCGACGCGCCGGAGGAGTACCTCGGCGCCATCACGCAGCTCCTCGCCGCCCGCAAGGGCCGCATGGAGAACATGTCGAACCACGGCACCGGCTGGGTCCGCATGGAGTTCATCGTCCCGTCGCGCGGCCTCATCGGCTTCCGCACGGAGTTCCTCACCACCACGCGCGGCACCGGCATCGCCAACGCCATCGCGCACGGATACGACGACTGGGCCGGCCAGATCATCACCCGCAGCAACGGCTCCATCGTGGCCGACCGCTCCGGTGTCGTCACGCCGTTCGCCATCATCGCCCTGCAGGAGCGCATGACGTTCTTCGTGAACCCGACCGAAGAGGTCTACGAGGGCATGGTCATCGGTGAGAACTCGCGTGCAGACGACATGGACGTGAACATCACCAAGGAGAAGAAGCTGACCAACATGCGTCAGTCCACGGCAGACAACTTCGAGTCGATGACGCCGTCGCGTCAGCTGACGCTCGAGGAGTGCCTGGAGTTCGCCCGCGAGGACGAGTGCGTCGAGGTCACGCCGGAGGCCGTGCGCATCCGCAAGGTCGAGCTCGACTCGAACGCCCGCGCCCGTGCGACCTCCCGCCTCAAGAAGCAGGACCAGAACGCCTAACCATCGTCCCGGCTCGCACCTCATAAACGAGTCCGAACTTATTCACGCGACACGCCGTCGCGGGGCGTGAATAAGTTCGGACTCGATTTTCTTTGGGGCTGAGGGTCAGGCGAAGAGCGAGGCGCCGACGTAGGAGCCGGAGGCGGCGCCGCCCGGCACGGCGAAGATGCCGGAGCCGACGTGCTTCAGGTATTCGTTCATCGCGTCGTTCTTGGCCAGCTGTGACTGGATCGGGATGAACTGCTTACGGGGGTCGCGCTGGAACGCGATGAAGAACAGCCCGGCATTCAGGCGGCCGAGCTCGTCGTTGCCGTCCACGAAGTTGTAGCCGCGCCGCAGCAGCTGCGCGCCTCCGTTGGTCGACGGATGCGCGAGGCGCACGTGCGAGTCCGGGTCGATCTTGGTGCCGCCGGTGGGGGAGACCGCGAGGAAGTTCGGCTCGCTGAACTCGGTGCCGCCCGACAGCGGTGCTCCCTCGCCCTTGTCGCGGCCGATGATGCGCTCCTGCTCGCCGAGCTGCTGCCTGTCCCAGGTCTCGATGACCATGCGGATCTTGCGCGCCACCAGGTACGAGCCTCCGCGCATCCACTCTGCGCCGTCGTCCGAGGCAGCCCACACCTGGTCGTCGACCACCGTGGTGTCCTCCGACTTGATGTTGGCCGTGCCGTCTTTGAACCCGAACAGGTTGCGTGGTGTGGTCTGGCTCCTCGACGTGGACGACGTGCGCCCGAAGCCGAGCTGCGACCACCGGATGGATGCGCGCCCGAACGCGATCCTCGACAGGTTGCGGATGGCGTGCACCGCCACCTGCGGGTCGTCGCTGCACGCCTGGACGCACAGGTCGCCGCCGACGAGCGCGTCTTGCAGGGCGTCGCCGGGGAAATGCGGGAGGTCGACCAGGGCGGCAGGGCGACGGGATGCGATGCCGAAGCGGTCGCGCCCGTCCTCCGTCTCGAACAGGGTCGGGCCGAACCCGAAGGTGAGGGTGAGCCCGCCGGCCGGCAGGTCGAGGGCCTCTCCCGTGTCGTCCGGTGGCGCATCCATCGGCCCGCTGGCCGGTCCGTACTTGCCGGCCGGGCGGCCCTGCGTCATGCGTGCGGCAGCGGTGGTCCAGTCCTGCAGCAGCTCGATCAGCCCGGCGCGGTCGAGGTCCCCGGCGATGTCGAACGTGGCGAAGTGCAGTCTGTCCTGCGCCGGAGTGGTGATCCCGGCCTGGTGCTCTCCGTAGAAGGGGTACGTGGCCGACGCGTCGGTGGATGCGCCGAGCAGCGTCCTGTCCACGGCGATGCCCGCGCCGACACCGACGACGCCTGCTCCGACCGCCGCACCGGCGAGCCCGAGCAGCCCGCGGCGGGAGAGGCCGGGCCGACCGGTCTCCTCCGCTGCAGGCACGTTCTCGCCCGTGGTCTCCGAAGTCACCCCGCGACCCTACTTGACGATGATCGAGGTGAGCTGGCTGAGCGGCTCACTGAGCGCGTTGACCTCGTCGGACAGCTCCTTGACCTGGGAGGTGCTCAGGTCGGTGTAGCTGACGAACCCGTCGCCGGACTTGTACTGGCCGAGCAGTTTCGTGATCGCCGCGAACTCGGTGTCGAGCTTCGCGACCACCTGCTTGCCGGTGGAGCCCTTGCCCTCCGCGATGTCGCGGACGATGCCGTATGCGACCTGCGCGCCCTCGACGTTGGCCTGGAAGTCCCACAGGTCGGTGTGCGAGAAGGTCTCCTCCTCGCCGGTGATCTTGCTGCGCGAGACCTCCTCCATCAGGCCGATGGCGCCGTTGGAGATCTGGTCGATGGTGAGGCTGAAGTTCTTCGCGTAGACGAGGTCGTAGAGCTTCTGCGTGTCGGCGACGAGCTGGTCGCCGAGGACCTTCCTTCCCGCCGCGTCGGACGGGGTGAAGCCTGCGGGAGCCCAGAGGTCCTTCTCGATCCGGTGCCAGCCGGTCCAGCTCTGACCAGCTTCGAGGTCCGCCTCGCGGAGGTCGATGGCCGGGTCGATGTCGCCGAACTGCTCGGCGGTCGGCTCGATGCGTTCGTAGAACGCGCGGGCGGCGGGGTACTGGGCCTTGGCCGTCGCGTCGTCTCCGGCCTCGTACGCCTTCGCGAACGCCTGCGTTGCCGTGAGCAGCTGGCCGCTCTGGTCCTTGACGTACGAGATGTAGTTGGTGACGGCCTGCGAGACCTGCTTGCTGTCACTGGCGGAGACGTTCGCCTTCTCGCCCTTGGTGACGGTGAACTTCGCGTAGGAGGTCGGGCTGCCGACCATGCCCTTCTTGCAGGCGGTGAAGTAGTCGCCCTCGGCGAGCTGGACCACGTAGTTGACCGTGGTGCCCGGTCCGACGTTCTCCTTCTCGCCAGCGATCCGCAGCTTGTCCTCCGCGAGCACCTCGAACTCGTTCACGTCGCTGCCGGTGTTGGTCACCTGGAAGGTGACGGCGCCGCTCGGCGCTGTGGCGGTGGAGACCGTGCACTTCTCGTCGTTCAGGGTGACGCTGATCGCCTCGGCATCTGCGGCCGCCTTGTTCGGCACGCAGCCGGTCAGGGCGATGGCGATGGTGGCGGCGCCGATGGTTCCGGCGAGGATGCCGATGGAGCGGGATCGTGGCATGGCTGTGCTTTCTCGTTCGCGGGGAGACGTCGGTGCGACGCTGTTCAGGATGCTGTGGTGCTGGAAAGGGTGGAGGCCGGGGACGTCTCCTCGGGGGCACGCTTCACCGGCGTGGCCGACGCGCGATGCTGCCGCAGGTAGAACGCGGAGACGATCACGACGTATGCGACCCAGCCGAACACCTGCAGCCAGGTGGGCGACGGGTTGAAGTTGACGATGCCGGTGAGGAGGGTGCCGTACCAGCTGGACGACGGGATGATGCCGCTGATGTCGTACGCGTGCACCCCGGCGCCGGGAAGGACGGCTGCTTCCTGCAGGTCGCCGATGCCGTATGCGAGCACGCCGCCCGCGACCAGGATGAGGAACGCGCCCGTCCAGGTGAAGAAGGTGCCGAGGTTGATCTTGACCATGCCGCGGTAGAGCAGGAAGCCGAGCACGGCGGCCGTGAGGATGCCGAGCAGCGCCCCGACGGCCGGTTCCCAGCCGCCGCCGACGCTGGCGACGGTCGCCCAGACGAACAGGGCCGTCTCGATGCCCTCGCGTCCGACGCTGAGCATCGCGAGCAGGATCACGCCCCAGCCGGCGCCGACCAGGGCGGAATCGAGCTTGGAGTGCAGGGTCGACTTCATGCTGCGGGCCGTCTTGCCCATCCAGAAGATCATCCAGGTCACGAACGCGACGGCGACGAGGGAGAGGGTGCCGCCCAGGATCTCCTGCGCCTGGAAGCTGAGACCGTACGGCCCCCAGGTGAGCAGCGCGCCGAGCCCGAGCGGGACGACGACGGCGATCCCGACGCCGACCCAGAGCTTGGACAGCACGTCGCGGCGCCCGATCTTCACCACGTACGCGATCAGGATCCCGACGACGAGAGAGGCTTCGAGACCTTCGCGGAGGCCGATCAGATAGTTCGCGAACACAGAGGACTTTCGGGGGAGAGGATGGGGGATTGGTAAGGCTAACCTTACCTACTCCGACTCTAGACATCCGCACCCAGCATGTCCAGCTAGGATTCGAGAATGCTCAGCCGGATCGCCAACTACGTGCTGCTCTTCCTCGTGGGAGCCGTGGTCGGCGCGGTCGGAACGGTGGCGCACCAGGCCACCGTCACCTGGGGCGTGCCCATCCCGCTCGGGCTGATCGGCTCGCTCGCCGCGTACACCGCGCTGCTGGTGGGGCTGCGGCTGCTCGGGCGCAACCGCATCCCGACCCTGGTGACCGCCGTCGGCGCGATCCTGGCCATCCTGCTGTTCTCGCAGAAGAGCGCGGGCGGTTCGGTGCTCATCCCGAACAACCTGCTCGGACAGCTCTGGCTCGCCGGTCCGATCGTGATTGCCGCCATCGTGCTCGCGTGGCCGGACCTGTCGAAGTCGCGGCGCCCGGCGGTCGCTCCTGCCGGAACAAGCACGGGCGGAAACGGCCTAAGCTAGACGAGTACAACTCGCGAAGGGAAATACTGCACTGTGACCTACGTCATCGCCCTCCCCTGCGTCGACGTGAAAGACCGGGCCTGTATCGACGAATGCCCTGTCGATTGCATCTACGAGGGCGAACGGTCGCTCTACATCCACCCCGATGAGTGCGTCGACTGCGGCGCCTGCGAGCCGGTCTGCCCCGTCGAGGCGATCTACTACGAAGACGACCTGCCCGAGCAGTGGGCCGACTATTACAAGGCGAACGTCGAGTTCTTCGACGACATCGGCTCCCCGGGTGGAGCAGCCAAGGTCGGCGTCATCGCCAAGGACCACCCGGTCATCGCGGCCCTGCCCCCGCAGGCCCACTGAGCCGCGGCTCGCACCGATGGCTCTCGCCGAACTCCCCGACTACCCCTGGGACCAGATGGCGCCGTTCGCCGCCCGCGCCAGGGAGCACGCCGACGGCATCGTCGACCTCTCCATCGGCTCCCCGGTGGATGCGACCCCCGACCTGATCCGCCGCTCCCTCGCCGAGGCGACCGACGCGCACGCGTACCCGCAGACGGTCGGCACCCCGGCCCTGCGCGAGGCGATCGTCTCCTGGTTCGCGCGGCGCAGAGGCGTCACCGGCCTGACGGTCGACAATGTGCTCCCCACGATCGGCTCCAAGGAGCTGGTCGCGTTCCTGCCGTTCATGCTCGGCCTGGGGGAGGGCGACGCTGTCGTGCATCCACAGGCCGCGTACCCCACATACGCGATCGGGGCCGCTCTGGCCGGTGCCGAGGCCGTCGCCTGCGACGACCCTGCGCTGTGGCCGGAGAACACCCGGCTGGTCTGGCTGAACAGCCCGGGCAACCCGGATGGCCGCGTGCTGTCCGTCGACGAGCTGCGAGCCGCTGTCGAGCGGGCCAGGGAGCTGGGCGCATACGTCGCGAGCGACGAGTGCTACGCCGAGCTCGGCTGGGATGCTCCGTGGGACGAGACGCCCATCCCGAGCGTCCTCGACCGCCGGGTGATCGGCGACTCGCGCCATAACGTGATCGCCGTGTACTCGCTGAGCAAGCAGTCGAACCTCGCCGGCTACCGCGCCGCGTTTGTCGCGGGATGCGCGACGGTCATCGGCAGGCTGCTGACCGTGCGCAAGCACGCGGGACTCATGCTGCCCGCCCCGCTGCAGGCGGCGATGGTCACCGCACTCGGCGACGACGAGCACGTCTCCGTGCAGCGCGCGCGCTACCGTGCGCGGCGCGACCTGTTGCGGCCGGCGCTCGAAGCCGCAGGCTTCCGCATCGACAGGAGCGAGGCCGGCCTCTACCTCTGGGCGACGGAGGGACGGGATGCGTGGGACAGCATCCAGCGCCTGGCCGACCTGGGCATCCTGGCCGGTCCCGGCGTCTTCTACGGCGACGGCTCTCCCCAGCACGTGCGGCTGTCGCTGACGGCGACGGACGAGCGGATCGCCGCGGCGGCGTCCCGCCTGCGGGCCGTTGGAGACAGTCTCTAACGGGATCAGCCCCCTTTTGCACGATGCGACAGTTGTCGCCGTCGTTCGTTAGGCTGTATCCGCACGACTTTTGCAGCGCTGCCACGATCGGCGCGCGAACTCATCCCATATCCCTGGAGGCGTTGTGAGCGGACTCGGCACCGAGAAGGCAGAGGCGGAGCGAACTGCACCCGCCCGGACCGAGGCGGCGACCGCTTCGCTGAGCTACCCGGGTGGCACGGCTGAATTCCCCATCCTGCCGAGCGTCGCCGGTGCGTCGAGCATCGACTTCTCGACGCTCACCAAGCAGACGGGGCTCACCAGCCTCGACTACGGCTTCGTGAACACGTCGGCCACACGCTCGGCGATCACGTACATCGACGGCGACGCCGGCATCCTGCGCTACCGCGGGTACCCGATCGAGCAGGTCGCCAAGAACTCGACCTTCCTCGAGGTGGCCTGGCTGCTCATCTACGGCGAGCTTCCCAGCCAGAGCGAGCTCGCGGAGTTCGACGAGAAGATCCGTCGCCACACGCTGCTGCACGAGGACCTGCGCCGGTTCTTCTCGGCTCTGCCGCACGACGCGCACCCGATGTCCGTCCTGTCGAGCGCCGTCTCCGCGCTGTCGACGTTCTACCAGGATTCGCTCAGCGTGCACGATCCGGAGCAGATCGAGCTGTCCACCATCCGCCTGCTGGCCAAGCTGCCGGTGATCGCTGCGTACGCGCACAAGAAGAGTCTTGGTCAGGCGTTCCTCTACCCGGACAACTCGCTGAGCTTCGTCGACAACTTCCTGCGCCTCAACTTCGGCACGCTGGCCGAGCCGTACGAGGTCAACCCCGTCGTGTCCAAGGCGCTGGAGCGTCTGCTCATCCTGCACGAGGACCACGAGCAGAACGCGTCCACCTCGACGGTCCGCCTGGTCGGTTCGACGCAGGCCAACCTGTTCGCCTCGGTGTCCGCCGGGATCAACGCGCTGTACGGCCCGCTGCACGGCGGAGCCAACGAGGCCGTCCTCGACATGCTCGCGGGCATCCGCGACTCCGGCGAGAGCGTTCAGAAGTTCGTCGAGCGCGTGAAGAACAAAGAAGAGGGCGTGAAGCTGATGGGCTTCGGGCACCGCGTCTACAAGAACTTCGACCCGCGCGCCCGCCTGGTCAAGGAGTCCGCCGACGAGGTGCTGGCCGCCCTCGGCGTCCACGACCCGCTGCTCGACATCGCGAAGGAACTGGAAGAGGTCGCCCTGGCCGACCAGTACTTCATCGACCGCAAGCTCTACCCGAACGTGGACTTCTACACGGGCGTCATCTACAAGGCGATGGGCTTCCCCACCCGGATGTTCACCGTCCTGTTCGCGATGGGCCGCCTGCCGGGCTGGATCGCCCACTGGCGCGAGATGAACAGCGACCCGGCGACCAAGATCGGCCGCCCGCAGCAGCTGTACACGGGCTCCGCCGAGCGCGCCTGGCCCACAGGCCGCTAACTCTCGCGGCTCGCTCTCTTCGGCGCGCGCGTCAGCGCGTCGCGGGGCGGAGCGTGAGGGTGGTGTCCGCCGCGGCGGAGACCGCAGCGCGACTGAACGGCCACGGCCTGGTCTGGTTGTGCTGCCAGAGCGGAGTCTGGTCGGTGTAGTGCGGGCTGAACGCGTGCCCGGATGCGCCGGTGAGGTTGATCCAGGTGCTCTTGTCGAAGTCGCTCAGGTCGATCACCTGACGCATCGACGGCACCCAGTCCACCTGGTAGCCGACGGAGGCGTCCCAGCCCACCGCATCCACCACGCTCGAACTGCCGCCGACCGGGTACGGCCCCCGGTTGAACAGCCACTCGATTGGGGCGATCCCGGATTCGCCGAAGCTCGCGTTCGTCAGCTCGATGGTGTGGATGCTGTCCCAGCGCCACCGGGTCTGGTCGCTGCCCATCAGTCGCCCGGCCTCCGTCCACGCCTTCTCCGCGACGATCTCGAACATCGAGTCCCTGCTGCTCGTGCCGAGTTTCTTGTCGACCCACCAGGACGAGTCCTCGGCCTTCACCAGGTTCTGCACCACCGCGAACCACCGGTCGCCGCCCACCGGAGGGGCGGAGGCGGGGAGCTTGCGCCCGAACGCATCCTGCAGCAGGGTGCGCCAGAACACGTTGAAGTACGCCGCCGCCGGGCTGTCCGCGTCGTCGTGGAAGTTCCAGCCGGCCAGCAGCTGGGCCGCGCGGTACGCCCCGGATGACGGGTCGGCCTTGTCGCCGATGGCCCGGATGATCGGCACCAGGGTCGCGGCGTTCGCGTCGTACTTGTCGGCCTGGATGGCCGCGGAGTCCGCCGCGGTGATCTTCGTGCCCGCCGCGATCAGGGCGTCGAGCCGCACCTGGATCTGGTTGGCCCGGTAACCGTACTCCCAGTCCTGGGTGATGAGGTGCGGAAAGTCCGGCCCGACGGCGGCGTTGTTCGCGGTGACGATGACGCCGCTCGGCGGGTTGTAGACCGACGGGAGGTCGTCGTACGGGATGGTGCCTGTCCAGCCGTACGCGCTGGTCCAGCCGGGGACGGGCACGGTGCCGTCTCCGGATGCGCGGATCGGCACGCTGCCGGGCGCCTGGTAGCCGATGTTGCCGTCCACGTCGGCGTAAATGAGGTTCTGCGACGGAACCTGGAAGTTCGCGGCGGCCGCGCGGAAGCTGGTCCAGTCCGTCGCCGTGTCGAACGCGAAGATCGCGCCGGCGGTCGGCCCGGGAGTGAGCGCCGACCATTGCAGCGACAGCTGGAACTTCTGGGCGGGGACACCGAGCTTGCCCGCCTGGTCTTTCGCGATGATCCCGAACCCGTCGGTGAGGTCGGTGACGATCGGGCCGTGACGGGTGGATCGCACGGTGAGGTGCACGTCCTTCCCTCCGGCCACCCGGATCGTTTCCTTCCTGATAGTCAGGGGGACCTGCTGGCCGTCGTACTCGTAGGTGTTCCCGGTGACCTTCTCCTCGTAGAGGTCGGCGACGTCCGGACCGAGGTTGGTGAAGCCCCAGGCGATGCGGTTGTTGTGCCCGATCACGACACCGGGCAGGCCGGAGAAGCTGAACCCGGCGACGTCGAACGGGCACTCCGGCCCGACGGTGCGGCAGTGCAGGCCGATCTGATACCAGACGGACGGCATGGTCGCGCCGAGATGCGGATCGTTCGCGAGCAGCGGCTTGCCGCTCGCGGTGTGCGCGCCGGAGACGACCCACGAGTTCGATCCGATGTCGCTCCCGGCCGGACCGAGCAGCGTGGGGAGGGACTCGAGGCTCGACGCGAGCTGGGTGAGCGCCGGCGCGTAGGCGGACGTGGTCGCCGTGGAGGCCGAGGTGGTGGGTGTGGCCGCCGCGCTGTCGCCCGCCGCACCGTCGCTCGCTGTGCCGTCGCTCGCGTCGGCCGCCGCATCCGATGTCGTCCGCTCCGGGTGCCCATTGCCCTCCGCGGTGATCGTCGGGTGGGTGGAGTACGGGTATCCCGGGTGCAGCTGCGCGATCTGCTGCGCGCTCAGCTTCGTGGACAGGAGCGCCCTGTCGATCTCGTCTTCGAGGTTGGAGCGGAGGTCCCACGCCATCGCCTTCAGCCACGCCACCGAGTCCGCGGGCGTCCACTTCTCCGGCGTGTAGCCCGGGTTCTGCAGGCCGAGCACCGCGTATTCGAGCGACAGCTCGGCGCCCGAGTGCCTGGCGAGGTAGGCGTTCACCCCGTCCGCGTAGTCCTGGTAGTAGCGCAGCTGCGTCTTGTCGAGCAGCTTCACCTCCTGCTCGGCGACCGTGCGCCAGCCGAGCGTGCGGATGAACGAGTCCGTCGGCACCTGGCTGGCCCCGAACATCTCGGCCAGCCGGCCGGAGGTGACGTGGCGGCGGAAGTCCATCTCCCAGAACCGGTCCTGCGCGTGCACGTAGCCCTGCGCGCGGAACAGGTCGTCGGCCGTCGACGCCTCGATCTGGGGGATGCCCGCGTCGTCCCGCGTGACCGTGACCGACGAGGACAGCCCGGGCACGTCGATCATCCCCGAGGTCTGCGGGAACGACCGGACGACCGTCCAGATCCCGAGCCCGCCCGCGATGACCACCAGCACCAGCAGCACGGCGACGACGATGCCGATGACCCGCAGAACACGGTGGTGCCGTCGTAGTCGGGGTGTGTCGTCGCCCACGCGCCAGTCCTTCCGGTGGATGGTGTCCTGCGACTGTAACGCATAGGGGTGACGCCCAGAATGCCGCCACCGGCGTCCGTCAGTGTGCGTTCAGCCCCGCCCAGGCCATCCGCTCCAGCACCGGCCGCACCGTCGCCGCATCCACGCTGGTGCCGCCGACGCGGGCCGTGTGCGGGGTGGAGTTGATCAGACCGAACGCGGCCTGCACGCGCATCCGGAGCTCGTCGGGGGAGAGGGAGGGGTGCAGGCGGCCGAGCACGCGCATCCAGAGCTCGATGTAGCGGCGTTGCAGGCGGCGCACGGCGCGGCGCTCCTCCCCTGGAAGGGAGTCGAGGTCGCGGTCCTGCACGCGGATGGTGTCCGGTTCCGTCACGGCGAAGTCGACGTGGAAGACGATGAGGGCGCGCAGGGCGCTCGCCGGGTCGTCTGCTGCGTCTTCGACGCGGGTGCCTCCGTCGAGCAGGCGCTCGCTGACGCCAACGAGCAGCGCGGCGAGCACGGCCTGCTTGGACGCGAAGTGCCGGTACACCGCCGGTCCGCTGACTCCGGCGGCCGAGCCGAGGTCTTCGATGGAGACCCCGTTGAAGCCGCGTTCGGAGAAGAGGGTGGCCGCCGCGTCGAGCAGGGCGGCGCGCCGGTCGGCCTTGGCCTGGCTGCGCTGGGTGGGCCGGCCCGTGTCCTGCGCGGTGCCTGCGAGTTCCGTCATGGTCTGCTTCCGGGTGCTGGACTTTTGAGTTAATGAACACTAACCTAAATCCGAGTTAGTGACCACTAACCGAATGTCGACGACGACGAAGAGCGAGAAGCCGACGATGCCAACGCTGACCAGCGCCACACGCGCAACGGATGCCGGATACGAGCAGAACGAGGCCGCCCAGCGCGCCCTGGTGACCGAACTCCGCCAGCGCCTCGCCACCGCGGCGGCCGGGGGACCGGAGCGCTCCAGGGAACGGCACATCGCGCGCGGCAAGCTCCTGCCGCGCGAGCGCATCGACGCACTCCTCGACGACGGAAGCCCGTTCCTCGAGATCGCCCCGCTCGCCGCCACCGGGATGTACGACGACGAGTCGCCGGCGGCGGGAGTCATCGCCGGGATCGGCCTGGTGCACGGCCGCCACGTGCTCGTCATCTCCAACGACGCCACCGTCAAGGGCGGCACCTACTACCCGATGACGGTCAAAAAGCACCTCAGGGCGCAGGAGATCGCGCTCGAGAACAGACTGCCGTGCATCTACCTCGTCGACTCCGGCGGCGCATACCTGCCGATGCAGGATGAGGTGTTCCCCGACCGCGACCACTTCGGCCGCATCTTCTACAACCAGGCCAGTCTGTCCGCCGCCAAGGTGCCGCAGATCGCCGCCGTGCTCGGCTCGTGCACCGCCGGCGGAGCGTACGTGCCTGCGATGAGCGACGAGACCGTGATCGTGCGCAACCAGGGCACCATCTTCCTCGGCGGCCCGCCGCTGGTGAAGGCGGCGATCGGCGAGGTCGTCACGGCGGAGGAGCTGGGCGGCGGCGACCTGCACGCCAAGACCTCCGGCGTCGTCGACCACCTCGCCGAGAACGACAGGCACGCCCTGCAGATCGTGCGGGACATCGTCGCCACCCTGCCGGAGCCGGCGAGCCCGGCGTGGGACGTGCATCCGTCCGTCGATCCCGTCGCCGACCCCGCCGAGCTGTACGGGGTGGTCCCCACCGACGTGCAGGCGCCGTACGACGTGCGCGAGGTCATCTCCCGCATCGTCGATGGCAGCGAGCTGCACGAGTTCAAGAAGGAGTACGGCACGACGCTGGTCACCGGGTTCGCGCGCATCCACGGGCATCCGGTGGGCATCGTCGCGAACAACGGGGTGCTGTTCAGCGAGTCGGCGCTGAAGGGCGCGCACTTCATCGAGCTGTGCGACCAGCGCGGCATCCCGCTGCTGTTCCTCCAGAACATCTCCGGCTTCATGGTCGGCCGGGACTACGAGGCAGGCGGCATCGCGAAGAACGGCGCCAAGATGGTCACCGCCGTCGCCACCGCGCGCGTCCCGAAGCTCACCGTCGTGATCGGCGGCTCCTTCGGCGCAGGCAACTACTCGATGTGCGGGCGGGCGTACTCCCCGCGCTTCCTCTGGATGTGGCCCGCCGCGCGCATCTCGGTGATGGGCGGTGCGCAGGCGTCGTCCGTGCTGGCGACGGTCAAGCGCGAACAGCTGGAGGGACGCGGCGAGGAGTGGTCGGCGGAGGCGGAGGCCGAGTTCAAGGCTCCGATCGCCGACCAGTACGAGCAGCAGGGCAGCCCGTACTACTCCACCGCCCGCCTCTGGGACGACGGCGTGATCGACCCGGCGGACACCCGCACGATCCTCGGCCTCGCCCTCGACGTCTGCTCCCGCACCCCGCTCCCCGACACGGCCTTCGGCCTCTTCCGGATGTGATCGCCGTGGCCTCCCACTCCACCAGCACTCCCTCAGCGACCGCCGCGCCCTTCGGCACCGTGCTCGTCGCCAATCGCGGCGAGATCGCCTGCCGCGTCATCCGCACCCTGCGCCGCCTGGGCATCCGGTCGGTGGCCGTCTTCAGCGACGCCGACCGGGATGCGCCCCACGTCGCCCTCGCGGACGTCGCCGTCCGCATCGGGCCGGCGCCGGCCGCCCAGAGCTATCTCGACATCGCCGCGATCGTGACCGCCGCGCGGGCCACCGGGGCGCAGGCCGTGCACCCGGGATACGGCTTCCTCTCCGAGAACGCCGACTTCGCCGCCGCCTGCGAGGCGGAGGGCATCGTCTTCGTCGGCCCCGGCGTGCACGCTCTCGACGTGATGGGCGACAAGATCGCCGCGAAACGGGAGGTCGAGGCCCACGGCGTGCCGACCATCCCGGGCATCGCGCGCCCCGGCCTGACCGACGATGAGCTGATCGCGGCGGCGGACGAGATCGGCTTCCCGGTGCTCGTGAAGCCGTCGGCGGGCGGCGGCGGCAAGGGGATGCAGTCGGTGCGGAACGCGGCAGACCTGCCGGAGGCGCTCGCCGCGGCCCGGCGCGTTGCTGCCGCGGCGTTCGGCGACGACACGCTGTTCCTCGAGCGGCTGGTCGACATGCCCCGCCACATCGAGGTGCAGGTGCTCGCCGACCGGCACGGCACCGTCGTGCACCTCGGCGAGCGCGAGTGCTCGCTGCAGCGACGCCACCAGAAGGTGATCGAGGAGGCTCCGTCCCCGCTGCTCGACGCGGCCACCAGGGCGCGCATCGGCGAGGCGGCCTGCGCCGTCGCCGCCAGCGTCGACTACGTGGGGGCCGGCACCGTCGAGTTCCTGGTGTCCGACGCCGCCCCGGACGAGTTCTTCTTCATGGAGATGAACACCCGGCTGCAGGTGGAGCATCCGGTGACCGAGCTGGTGACCGGGCTCGACCTGGTGGAGTGGCAGTTGCGCATCGCCGCGGGCGAACCCCTCGGCTTCGCCCAGCAGGACGTGCGCCTGTCCGGCCACGCCATCGAGGCCCGGGTGTACGCGGAGAACCCGGAGCGCGGCTTCCTGCCGAGCGACGGCAGCGTGCTCGCCCTGCACGAGGCCTCCGGCGACGGCGTTCGGGTGGACAGCGGCCTGGCCGCCGGGGTGCCCATCGTCACCGAGTACGACCCGATGCTCGCCAAGGTGATCGCCTGGGGCGCAGACCGCCGGGAGGCGCTGGCCCGCCTCGACAGCGCCCTGGCAGACACCGCCATCCTCGGCGCCGTCACGAACGTGCGCTGGCTGCGTGACCTGCTCGCCGACGACGACGTGCGCGCCGGGCGCCTCGACACCACCATCATCGACCGGCGCTTCTCCGAGCAGGCGCCGACGGAGGCGAGCGAGCCCGAGCTGATCGCGGCGGCGCTGATCGTGCACCTCGACCGCATCGAGCGGGCGGAAGGTGCTGGCGCTGCGGTGCCTGGCGCCGCGGGCGGGCTGTGGGCCACCCCCTCCGGATGGCGGCTCGGCCAGCACCGACCCACACCGTACGACCTCGGAACGGCCACCGTGCACGTCACCGGTGACGCCGCGGCCCTCGACACCGCGACGGCGACGGTGACCGTGGATGCGCGCGACAGCGGGCAGGACGGCGCGCGGTCCTCCGCCACCCGCACGGGCGGGTTGCGTCTGCTGCCCCCCGCGTCGTCCGGTCAGCCTGCCACGGCGCTCCTGACCCTCGATGGCACGGTGACGGCGTTCCGCTACGCCAGGGACGGCGCAGCCATCTGGCTGGGCACCGGGGGAGCGGCCAGGCAGCTGCGGCTGGTCGACCGTGCGGAGCGGATCGCGCGCGACCTCGCCGGGCTCGCCCGGGTGGCCGGCGCCGCCGACCCCGAGCTGCGCACGCCGATGCCGGGAACGGTCGTCGCGGTCGCCGTCGCGAGCGGGGACCGCGTCGAGGCGGGCGACACGATCGTCACCGTGGAGGCGATGAAGATGGAGCACCGTCTGGTGGCTCCGCTCGCCGGGACAGTGCACGTTCGGGTCGCGCCGGGCGACCTCGTGAAGCTCGACCAGCTCGTCGCGAGCGTGGACGTAGACACCACCCCATCCACTGCGCCGGCCGCGCCCACCGGCGGGCCGCGCGCATCCACAGGGCCGACACCATCGGCCACCACCCCGTGACCGTCGCACGACGACGATCCACCAGGAGACAGGGAACCCCATGACCATGCAGATGACCCGATCGGAAGCGGCGAACACCGATGTCGCCGGCTTCGAACTCACCGAGGAGCACCTGCGCCTGCGCGATCAGGTGCGGGACTTCGCCGACACCGTCGTCGCGCCCGCCGCATACGACTACGACACCCGTCGCAGCCTGCCGTACGACATCATCGCCGAGATGGGGAGGATGGGCCTGTTCGGGCTGCCGTTCCCCGTCGAGTACGGCGGCCAGGGCAAGGACTACCTCTCGCTCTGCCTCGCCGTCGAGCAGCTGGGTCGGGTCGACCAGTCGATCGGGGTGACCCTGGAGGCCGGGATCGGTCTCGGGGCGATGCCGATCTTCCGGAACGGCACGGAGGAGCAGAAGCAGGAGTGGCTGCCGATGCTGGCCCGCGGCGAAGCGCTCGCCGGGTTCGGCCTGACCGAGGCGGACGCCGGCTCGGACGCGGCGGGCACCAAGACCACGGCGGAGCTGCGCGACGGCGAGTGGGTCATCAACGGCTCGAAGCAGTTCATCACCAACTCGGGCAGCGAGATCACCAAGCTGGTCACAATCACCGCCGTCACCGGCGAGTCCGAGCGCCCGGACGGCTCCGTCAAGAAGGAGCTGTCCGCGATCCTGGTGCCGGTCGGGACGTCCGGTTTCGTGCAGGAGCCCTCCTACGACAAGGTCGGCTGGCACACCTCGGACACGCATCCACTGACCCTCACCGACGTGCACGTGCCGGAGGCGAACCTCCTCGGCGAGCGCGGTCGAGGTTACGCGAACTTCGTGCAGACCCTGGACGAGGGCCGCGTCGCGTTCGCCGCGCTCTGCACGGGTGCTGCGCAGGGCTGCCTCGACGAGGCGATCCGGTATGCGAAGAGCCGCAACGTGTTCGGCCGTCCGATCGGCGCCAACCAGTACATCGCGTTCAAGATCGCCAGGATGCAGGCCCGCGTGCACACCGCGCGCCTCGCGTACTACGACGCCTGCTTCAAGCTGATGGCGGGCAAGCCGTTCAAGATGGAGGCCTCGATCGCCAAGCTCACCTGCAGCGAGGCGGCGATGGACAACGCCCGCGACGCCACCCAGATCTTCGGCGGATACGGCTTCCTCAACGAGAACCCCGTCGCCCGCCACTACCGGGACTCCAAGATCCTGGAGATCGGCGAGGGCACCACCGAGGTCCAGCTCATGGTCATCTCCCGGGCCCTCGGCTTCAACGCCTGACACCGAAACACGCGAGTCCGGGAGCAGAGAAGAGGTCGACGGTGATTGACAAGGTGGTGGCGAGCGCGGAGGACGCGGTGGCGGACATCCCGGATGGCGCGTCGCTCGCAGTGGGCGGGTTCGGGCTGTGCGGTATCCCGAGCGCGCTGATCGCGGCGCTGCACGAGCGCGGTACGACGCAGCTCGAGGTCGTGAGCAACAACTGCGGCGTGGACGACTGGGGGCTCGGCATCCTGCTGGCGGACGGGCGCATCCGGAAGATGATCAGCTCGTACGTCGGCGAGAACAAGGAGTTCGCGCGGCAGTTCCTCTCCGGCGAGCTGGAGGTGGAGCTCACGCCGCAGGGCACTCTGGCCGAGAAGCTGCGGGCCGGCGGGGCCGGCATCCCGGCGTTCTTCACCCCGGCCGGCGTCGGGACGCAGATCGCCGAGGGCGGCCTGCCCCGCCGCTACAACGCGGACGGCTCGGTGGCCGTGGCGTCCGAGCCCAAGGAGGTGCGCAGCTTTGACGGAGCCGACTACGTGCTCGAACGCTCGCTCACGCCCGACTTCGCCCTCGTCCACGCGGCGAAGGGAGACCGGTACGGCAACCTCGTCTTCCACGCAGCGGCGATGAACTTCAATCCGCTCGCCGCGATGGCGGGGCGCATCACCATCGCCGAGGTGGAGGAGCTCGTGGAACCCGGCGACCTCGATCCCGGCTCCGTGCACATCCCGGGCATCTTCGTGCAGCGGGTGGTGCACGCGCCGGACGTGGAGAAGCGCATCGAGCGCAGGACAGTCCGTCTCGACGAAGGGAGCACCCGATGAGCCTCAGCCGCACCGAACTCGCCGCCCGGGTGGCGCGCGAACTGCGCAACGGCCAGTACGTCAACCTCGGGATCGGGATGCCCACCCTCATCCCGAACTACATCCCGGACGACGTCGAGGTGATCCTGCACTCGGAGAACGGCGTGCTCGGCGTCGGCCCGTACCCGGAGGAGTCCGCCGTCGACCCCGACCTCATCAATGCGGGCAAGGAGACGGTCACCGTCAACCGTGGGGCGGCGTTCTTCGACTCGTCGCTGTCGTTCGGGATGGTGCGCGGCGGCCACGTCGACGTCGCCGTGCTCGGCGCGATGGAGGTCTCGCAGAACGGCGACCTCGCCAACTGGATGATCCCCGGCAAGATGGTCAAAGGGATGGGCGGGGCGATGGACCTCGTGTTCGGCGCCAAACGCCTCATCGTCATGATGGAGCACGTCGACAGGGAGGGGCGGCCGAAGATCGTCGCCGAATGCTCGCTGCCGCTGACCGGAACGGGATGCGTCGACCGCGTCATCACCGACCTCGCGGTCATCGACGTGGTGCGGGAGGGCGACGGCTCCACCGCGCGGCTCGTCCTGCGCGAGACGGCGCCGGGCGTCACGGTCGACGAGGTGATCGCCGCGACGGGCGCACCGCTGACCGTCGAGCTGACCGGCGAGGGGAGTGAATTATGAAGGAGATCGAGCAGCGCGGGCTCTACTTCGAGGAGTTCGAGGTGGACACCCGCTACCTGCACCGTCCAGGACGCACCGTGACGGAGGCGGACAACGTCTTCTTCACCACGCTCACGATGAACACGCAGGCGCTGCACCTCGACGCCGCCTGGTCGGCCACCCAGCCGTTCGGGGAGCGGCTGGTGAACTCGATGTTCACCCTGGCGACACTGGTCGGCGCCTCCGTCGCCCAGCTCACGCAGGGCACGATCGTGGCGAACCTGGGCTTCAGCGACGTGACCTTCCCGCATCCACTGCACCACGGGGACACCCTCTACTCGGAGACGGTCGTGGTCGCCAAGCGGTTGTCGTCGTCGCGCCCCGGCCAGGGCATCGTCACGCTGGCGCACACCGGGCGCAACCAGGACGGCACGGTCGTCGCGACCGCCACCCGCCAGGTGATGATGTGGTGCAAGGACGCGCACCTCGACCTGGGCGGAGCGGGCGGGGGCGACGAGTGAGCGGGGGAGCATTCGCGTTCGGCCCCGCCCTGCTGTTCTGCCCGGCCGACCGTCCTGAGCGGTACGGGAAAGCGCTGGAACGCGCCGACGCCGTCATCATCGACCTCGAAGACGCCGTCGACCCGTCCCGTCGCGCCGTGGCACGGGAGGCGCTCGCCGCCTCCGACCTCGACCCGGAGCGCGTCATCGTCCGCGTCAATCCGGCAGGCACCTCCGACCACGCCGCCGACCTGTCCGCGCTCGCAGCGACGCCGTACACAACGGTGATGCTGCCGAAGGCGGAATCGGTCGCCGACCTGCGCGACCTCGGCGGTCTCGCGGTGATCGCGCTGTGCGAGACGGCGGCCGGGGTGCTCGCCGCCCCGCGGCTCGCGACGGCGGGCGAGGTCGTCGCGCTGATGTGGGGTGCGGAGGACCTCGTGGCGTCGCTCGGCGGCACGTCGAGCAGGCACGCCGACGGCCGCTACCGGGATGTCGCCGTGCACGCCCGCTCGGCGGTGCTGCTCGCCGCCGGGGCCGCGGAGATCGCCGCGGTCGACACCGTGCACCTCGACATCGACGACCTCGCCGGGCTCGCGGCGGAGGCGGAGGATGCCGCGGCGGTCGGGTTCGCCGCGACCGCATGCATCCACCCCGGGCAGGTGGAGACGATCAGGGCGGCGTACCGTCCGACCGACGACCAGGTGCGGGATGCGCGGGAGCTGCTGGATGCCGCGGCAGAGGCGGGCGGCGTGTTCCGTTTCGGCGGCCGGATGGTGGACGGACCGGTGATCGCGCACGCCCGTTCGGTGCTGGAGCGCGCCCGGCGGTGACCGGCGTGAGCGGGCCGTTTTCGTGTGTTCGGGCCCGATTTGCGCACGAATCCGACGCCATCCGGTTTCGTGATGAAACTGTGACCAAGCATTGTGTAACAGTTCACCGCGATTGTCCCTGGCCCGTCGGACGTATGCCTTACGCTGCAAGTAAGTATCGGGGAACCGGGGTCCTCGAATCGATTCGAACCGCACGGAGTAAGGGGGAGGGAACATGCCACAGCTGTTACCTCTCCGTCTGCGTGATACGGTCGCGCGACGCGGAGCGACCCCCGTGGAGCCTGCGGATGGTGCCGACGCCGGTCAGACCGCCCGGCCGTCCACGGTCGCACGCGGTGCGTCCGCTCGCGGTGGCGCCGGAGCGCGGTCGGTGGGAACGGTCGAGACCGGAGCTTTCGAGACGGGCGCTTTCGAAGCCGGCACCCCGGAAGAGGTGCTGACCGAGTCCATCGGCGTCGAAACTGCTGCCATGCCAGCCCTCGATCCCGCGCTCGAACGCACGGGCCCGCTGTCGATCATCGCGCCCCGCCGCATCGGCGAGAGCGACCTCGCGGTCTACCCGCTGTCGCTCGGCGCCAGCGTCTTCGGCTGGACGGCCGACGGCGACACGTCGCTGCGCATCCTGGACAGGTTCGCGCACCTCGGCGGCAACTTCATCGACACGGCGGACAGCTACGTCGGCGGCCGCAGCGAAGTGCTCATCGGCAAGTGGATGCGCGAGCGCGGCAACCGCGACCAGGTGGTCGTCGCCACGAAGGTGGGCCGCCACCACGAGAACCCGGGCCTCGGTTCGGTAAGCATCGTGCGCGCCGTCGAGGCGTCGCTCGAACGTCTGCAGACCGACCACATCGACCTGCTCTACTTCCACGACGACGACCCGGATGTGCCCCTCGAAGACAGCCTCGCGACCGTCGAGTGGCTGATCGAGTCCGGCAAGGTCCGGTACCTCGCCGCGTCCAACTTCAGCGCGGACCGCCTCATCGAGGCCCGCATCCTGTCGTCGACGGGGCTGCCGAAGTTCATCGCCGTGCAGACGCAGTACAACCTGATGCACCGCACCGAGTTCGAGAGCGCGCTGCGCATCGTCGCCGCGGCCCAGGGCCTCGCCGTGATGCCGTACTACGCGCTCGCGAACGGGTTCCTCACGGGCAAGTACCGCAGCAAGGGCGACCTGAACGCCGACGCCCGCAGCATCCGGGCCGCCGCGTACGTCAACCGCAAGGGTCAGCGCGTCCTCGCCGCCCTCGACCGCATCGCGGCCGAGCAGCAGGTAACGCCCGCGAGCATCGCCATCGCCTGGCTCCTCGCCAAGCGCAACGTGGTCGCACCGGTCGCCAGCGCCAGCCGCCCCGAACAGGTGGATGCGCTCATGGTCTCGGCAGGCATCCGCCTCACCAGGGCCAACATGCTCGAACTCGACCGCGTCTCCGAGTAGCGCCCGCGCCGACGCGTCCCGCCCACTCCGGTGGAGAAGTCCAGCCGATGGAGAAGTCCAGCGTTCCCGCCGACGATGTCCGTTCAGGCGGAGAGATCCTGCGTCCCGGCGCGTGGTTTCCGCTCTAGCGGAGCCGCGCGCGGCGTGTCGGCCGGAATCTCCGGATGAGCGCGCGCCCCTACGCCTCCGCGAGGATGCGGTCCAGCGAGCGGTGCAGCGCGGCTCCCGCAGCGATCGCGTCGCCGACGTAGCCGCCGGCGAGCGCGCCATCCCGCGCGAGGATCAGGTCGTCTGCGGCGTCGCCCGGTCGCGGGTGGCCGATGTCGCGGAACAGTTCTTCGATGCGGCGCGCGTACCAGTCGCGGTGGGTGCTGACCGCGACGCGCACCGGGTGGGTCTCGTCGGCGAACTGCGCTGCGGCGTTGATGAACGGGTCGCCGTGGAATCCGGGACGCACCGCTTCGAGGTTGATCGAGTCGACCAGGGCGCGGGCGATCGTGCGCGGGTCGTGGCCTTCGCGTTCCTGCTCGTCGAACCAGTCGCGCACCTGCTTGTCGCGGCCTTCGACGTACGCGATGATCAGGAGGTCTTTCGAGCGGTAGTGCTTGTAGAACGTCGCTTTGGTGACGCGCGCTCCCGCGATGATGCGGTCGACACCCACCGTGTGGATGCCTTCCTGGTAGAAGAGCTCGTCCGCCGTCGCGAGGATCTTGACCTTCGACGGCGCGGGCGGCCGGATGGTCGCTCGGGCACTTACGACCATCCGGCACGACTCCTTCACTGCGGAGGGCGGTCGGGTCCGCCCTCGTGATTCTGCTCCGACGTAGGGACCCGTCGGAGCGCTGTGACACCAGTATATAGTAGACAGACCAGTCTGTTTGTCCTCATTTCGTGCCAAAGGATTCCTGAGCCGCTGGCGTAGGGTGGAAGGGATGAACAGCGCAGTCGACCTCCCGCTCGGTCTGGCCGACCTCTCTTTCGCCGCATCCGGCGACGCGCTGGTCAGGCGCACCGTCCTGCCGAGCGGCGTCCGCATCCTGAGCGAGCAGGTGCCCGGCGCCCGCAGCGCCACTCTCGGATACTGGGTCGCCGTGGGCTCCCGCGACGAAGTGGATGCGATCCCCGCCACCCCGGCACATCCGGCGTCCGGCGGCGCTCCCGCCACACCCGCGCTCCCGGCCGTCCCCGCGAGCTTCGGCTCCACGCACTTCCTCGAGCACCTCCTGTTCAAGGGCACTCCGAGCCGCACGGCACTCGACATCGCCATCTCCTTCGACTCGGTCGGCGGAGAGCACAACGCGATGACGGCCAAGGAGTACACCTGCTACTACGCCAAGGTGCAGGACCGCGACCTTCCGATGGCCGTCGAGGTCATCGCCGACATGCTCACCTCCTCGCTCCTCGACCCCGTCGAGTTCGAGAACGAGCGCGGCGTCATCCTCGAAGAACTGTCGATGGCAGAGGACGATCCGGCCGACGTGGCCAACGAGCGGTTCTTCGAGGCGGTGCTCGGCGCGCATCCACTCGGCCGTCCGATCGGCGGCAGCCCGCAGACCATCCGCGAGGCGACCAGGGATGCGGTGCTTGCGCACTACCGCGCCAACTACCGTCCCCAAGACCTCGTCATCACGGCGGCGGGCGCCGTCGACCACGACCTCCTCGTCTCCGGGGTGGAGCGCGCACTCGTCGCGGCCGGCTGGGACCTGAGCGTGGAGGCGTCCCCGGTCGAGCGGCGCGCATCCACTGCCGCCGACATCGAGCGCGGCGCGTCGATCGTCACCGTCCAGCGCCCCACCGAGCAGGCCAACCTCCTCATCGGCGTCCCCGGCATCGTCGCCACCGACGAGCGCCGCACCACGATGGGCGTGCTCAACTCCATCCTCGGCGGCGGGATGTCGTCCCGGCTCTTCCAGGAGGTGCGCGAGAAGCGCGGTCTGGCGTACGCCGTGTACTCGTTCTCCGGCGCATACTCCGACGCCGGGATCTTCGGCCTCTACGCGGGATGCGCTCCCGCAAAGGCCACGCAGGTCGCCGAGCTGATGCTCGGCGAGCTGCACCGCCTCGCCGACGGCGGCGTCACGCCGGACGAGATGCGCCGCGCCGTCGGCCAGCTGTCCGGGGGCGCCGCCCTCGCCCTCGAGGACTCCGACACCAGGATGTCTCGGCTCGGCAGAGCCGAGATCAGCCTGGGCGAGTTCTCCGACCTCGATGAGAGCCTCCGGCGCCTGCACCTCGTCACCGCCGACGATGTGCAGAGCCTCGCCACCGACCTGGCGAGCCGACCGGTCTCCATCTCCGCGGTGGGGAGCGTGACCGACGACCAGTTCGCCGGCCTCGCTCCGTGACCCACCGCTTCCATCCGTACCTCCGAAAGGCTTCCCGGTGCCCCATTACCTCTATCTCGTTCGCCACGGTGAGCAGCAGGATGCAGAACACGGCCTCCCCGACGGCCCGCTCTCGCCGCGTGGCAAGCGTCAGGCCCAGCTGGTCGCTGAACGGCTGAGCGGCGTGCCGTTCACCGGCATGTACCACTCACCGCTGAATCGCGCGGCGGAGACGGCAGCGATCATGGCGGAGCGGATGCCCGCACTGACGCCGGAGCCGTCGAGCCTGCTGTTCGACTGCATCCCGTCCGGGCCGACCCCGGACATGCCGAAGGCGTTCGAGTCGTTCTTCGGCAACGTCACGGACGCGGAGATCGAGGCGGGGCGGGCGCAGATGGACGACGCGGTCGGCGAGTTCCTCACGCCGGCGCTCGGCGACAGGCACGATCTGCTCGTCACCCACAACTTCGTCATCGGCTGGTTCGTGCGGCACGTCTTCGACGCTCCGGCGTGGCGGTGGCTGGGACTCAACCAGGCCAACTGCGGGCTGACCATCATCCGGGTGCGCTCGGCGAAGCCGCCGGTGCTCGTCGTCCACAACGATCTCGGGCACCTGCCCGTCGAGCTGCGCACGGGCCTGCCGGAGCTGCAGCCGGTCTAGTCGCGGGCGGCCTCGCCGGTCAGAGCTGCTTGCGGAACCAGTCCGTCGCGTTGGGGTTGTCGTTGTACGGCTGGATGTTCTCGTAGCCGTGCGACCGGTACAGCCCGCCGGCCGCCTCCAGGCTGGCGTTGGTGTCGAGCACCACTTCGGTCGCACCGAACCCGCGTGCCCGGTGCTCCAGCTCGGACAGGATCGCGCGCCCCAGCCCCTGTCCGCGGTGCGCGGGTGCGACCCACAGGTGCTTGATCTCGTAGCGCACCACCGGCAGCTCGGGGTCGGCGTCGGCGAGCGGGACGCTGAGCTCCCTTACGCCGCCGCAGCCGGCCTCGCCGTCCTCGTCGTACGCCAGCAGGAACACCCCGGCGGGCGGTACGAACTGGCTGGGGTCGGGGAAGGTCGTGCGGTATGCGCCCTGCGACGTGGGGAAGGAGACCGCCCGCTCCGCGAAGTAGTCGCTGAGCATCCGGTGGGCGGTCGCATCCGTGACGGCGACATCAGCAAAAGACACCATCGCCCCAGCGTAGTTCCGTGGCAGGCGTGTGCCGCGCATCCCGGATCTTTCGCGGAGGTGCGGCGGGTAGATTGATCTGGTGACTATTCGCGTAGCCGTCGCTGGGGCGACCGGAAAACTGGGCAGCGTCGCCGTGCGGCTGATCGAGGAGGCCGACGACGTCGAACTCGTCGCCAGCCTCGACTCCCGCTCCCCGCTGGAAGACATGCTCGGTGCGGACGTGCTGGTCGACATGACCCTCCCGGCGGTCAGCCCCGGCATCGTCGCCTTCGCGGTCGACAACGGGCTGAACGTGCTCGTCGGCACCTCGGGATGGTCGGCCGACCGCATCCTGGACCTCGAGCGTCGCGTGGCCGCCCACGAGGGCGCCGGCGCCGTCGTCATCCCCAACTTCTCGCTCGGCTCCGCTCTCGGTACCGCCTTCGCGACGGTCGCCGCCCGGTTCTTCGACTCCATCGAGATCATCGAGGCCCACGGAGCGGGCAAGGTCGACTCGCCCTCCGGCACCGCGGTGCGCACCGCCGAGCTGATCGGTGCGGCCCGCGCGGAACGCGGCCCCGTGGATGCCCCGCACACCGACCAGCGCGCCCGCGGCCAGCAGGTGGCGAGCGTCCCCATCCACAGCCTCCGGATGCGCGGGATCGTCGCGCAGCAGCAGGTCGTCTTCGGCGGCGCGGGGGAGACCCTGACGATCCGGCACGACACCGTCGGCTCCGAGTCGTACGAGGCGGGCATCCTGCTCGCGCTCCGCGCTGCGGCGTCGACCGTCGGCGTCACGGTCGGGCTCGACAAGCTGATCGACCTGGGCATCGCGGAGCCCGACGGCGAGCCGCCCCGGCCCACCGTGCGCGAGACGGCGTAACGGCCGTGCGGAACCGTATCGCCGCCATCGTCATGGCGGTCATCCTCGCGGTCTACCTGGTGCTCGTCCTGCAGCGCGCCGTCATGCTCATGGCGACCGGCGAGGGCATCGCGATCGCGATGGGCGTCGCGCTGCTCGCGCTGCCGATCGTGGCGGCGTGGGCGATCGGCCGCGAGCTGCTGTTCGGCGCCCGCACCGAGAAGCTGGTCAAGATCCTGGATGCGGAGGGCGGCCTCCCCGTCGAAGACCTCCCCGTCCGCGCCAGCGGCCGTCCCCTGCGCGACGCGGCCGACGAGGAGTTCCCCCGCTACAAGGCCGAGGTGGAGGCGCAGCCGGAGAGCTGGCGCGCGTGGTTCCGGCTCGGGCTCGCCTACGACGCGTCCGGCGACCGCAAGCGGGCGCGCTCGGCCCTGCGCGAGTCGATCCGGCTGTACCGCACGGAGCAGCGCGCGGCGTAGAGGCGAACCGGCCGCGCCTACCGCTTCGCGACCAGCCGCTCCATCGCATCCCGCACCGTCGGCTCGGAGAACACGAACCCGTCGTTGAGCAGCTTCTGCGGCACCACCTTCTGGCTGGCCAGCAGCAGCTCGCGTCCGGCGTCGCCGAGCGCGAGCGTGATCGCCTTGGCGGGCAGAGGCAGTCCATACGGCCGCCGCAGCGTCGCCGCGAGCTCGCGCAGCACCGTGTCGGCCGTCGCCGGTGTCGGTCCTGCCACATTCACCGGTCCGCGCAGCGTCGAGTCGAGCAGGTGCACGATGGCTGCTGCCTCGTCGTGCAGGCTCACCCAGGGCCAGTGCTGGCCGCCGCCCGCGATCGGCCCGAGCAGCCCGAGACGTCCGGCGGGGAGCAGCGGCTTCATCGCGCCCCCGCGCCCGACGACCACGCCGGTCCGCACCGTGACCACGCGCGTCTTCTCCGGCGCGAGGTGCGCGGCGGACTCCCACGCCTCGACCACGTCGGAGAGGAAGCCCGTGCCCTTGATCGCCGTCTCCGTCAGCTTCTGGCCGGGCCGGTCGCCGTAGAACCCGACGGCCGAGCCACTCACGAACACCGCAGGGGGAGAGCCGGCCATCCGCATCGCGTCCGTCAGGGTGTGCGTGGCCTCCAGGCGCGAGGCGAGGATGGTCCGCTTCCACGCGGGCGTCCACGGCAGACGGCTGATGGATGCGCCGGACAGGTTGACCACCGCATCCACTCTGTCCATCAGCGTGAAGTCGATGATGCGGGCGGCGGGCGCCCAGTTGTATTCGTTCGCGGCCGACGGCGCACCGCGGACCAGTCTCAGCACCTCGTGCCCCTGCGCAGCCAGCTGTGCGGTGACCTCGGTGCCGATCATGCCGGAGGCGCCCGCGATGAGCACCCTCATCGGCTAGACCAGGGTGGCGTCGATGGTGATCGGGATGCCGACCAGCGCGCGGGAGACCGGGCAGCCGGTCTTCGCCTCGTCGGCGAGACGGTTGAAGTCCTCGACGGAGAGACCGGGCACGGTCGCCTCGACCACCAGGTGGCTGCCGGTGATGCCCTCCGCGGGGTCGAAGCCGACGTGCGCGGTGACCTGGAGGCGCTCAGGGGTGGTGCCGAAGCTGCTGAGGGCGTTGGAGAACGCCATCGAGAAGCACGCGGAGTGCGCGGCGCCGAGCAGTTCCTCAGGCGTCGTCACGTCGCTGGAACCCTGCGAGCGGGCGGCCCAGGTGACGGGGAACTGCGCGGAGTGCGACGAATCGAGGGTGACCTCGCCGGAGCCGGACTTCAGGTCGCCGGTCCAAACGGTTGTCGATGCGCTCGTGACTGCCATGTGTGGTCCTCCTCGTTGTTCCCCCGCACGGTGCGCGGACGGTTCGACCAGCCTAATCGCGCCCCCAGACACCGGGGCAGGGCGTACGGGGGATTCCCTGGTATTCGTTCAGGCGGCTGCGACGCCACCCCGGCGGATCACACCGGCGCGCACGAGCAGCAGGTAGATCTGGCAGCCGAGGCAGTAGCCGAAGACGGCGTTGAGGAAGGCGGCGACGAACGCCAGTGCCGCGGCGATCGGGAGCACGGCCGGCACCCCGAGCAGGTGCAGGAGGAGGCCGAGCCCGGTGACGACCAGCCCGACCCCTTGCGCGAACGTCGGGGGAGCAGGGTCCTCGAGCTCGGCGGGCGGCGCGAGCCTGGGGCGCACGACGGTGCGGAACAGCGCGCCGTACGGGTGGCGCCGGATGCCGGCGAACGCTCCCCAGGCGAAGAGCAGCGCGATGGCGAGCAGCAGCCAGAACGCTGCCGTCGTCGCGCCGACCAGGCCGAGGAACACGTCGATGAGGAGGAGCACGGCCGTGATGCCCGCCCCGAAGCGGGGCGATCGGGGGTCGATCCCCGCGCGGACGGTGGGTGTCTGTTCAGGCGTTGACATGGTCGCTCCCGGTGATCTGGTCGATGGTGATGCGCACCTCGTCGGCGCGGGCCGCCCCTCCGATGCGCGCTCGGATGGCGCCGGAGGGGTCGAGCACGAGGGTGGTGGGCGTCTGCAGCACGCCGAAGCGCGAGGCGAGGTCCGGACGGTGGGTGAGGTCCACATCCATGTGGGCGACGCCCGGCCGCTCGTCGGCGATGCCGCTCAGGATGCGGGCGGTGGTCTTGCACGGCGCGCAGAACTCGGTGGAGAACTGGAGGAGCGTCGCGGCGCTGCCGAAGGTGGGGGCTCCGACCTCTGCGGCCGTGACGACACGCGTCTGCCTGGCGGTGCGGACGCGTCCGGTGGTCCTGCGCCAGAGCAACCCGCCCACCGTGGCGGCGACGACGAGCGCGACGAGCACGGCGGCCGCTTCCCAAGCGTTCATGGACCGTGACGTTACGCCCGCTGGGGCACCGGATGCGGAGTGTGACGGCGGATGACGCAGGCGCATGTGGATAACGGGGACTGTCCACAGATCCGACGAGGGGGAGAGCGCCCGGAGCGACCGACCCGATAACCTTGAGCCATGTCGAACTCCGCGAATCCGTTCGGCCAGGTCCTCGTGGCCCTGGTCACCCCGTTCACCGCCGATGGCGAGGTCGACTGGGCCGGCGTGGAGAAGCACATCGACGACGTGATCACCGCGGGGGCAGACGGCATCGTCGTCACCGGCACGACCGGGGAGACCTCCACCCTCACCGACCACGAGAAGCTGCGGCTGGTCGAGGTCGGCAAAGACGTGGCGGCCGGTCGCGCCAAGATCATCACGGGCGGCGGTTCCAACGAGACGGCGCACGCCATCCAGCTCTATCAGCAGAGCGAGAAGGCGGGGGCGGACGGCGTGATGATCGTCACTCCCTATTACAACAAGCCCACCCAGGCGGGCATCCTCACCCACTTCCGGCTCATCGCGGACTCCACCGACCTTCCGGTGATCCTCTACGACATCCCCGGCCGCACCGGCGTCCCGATCAAATACGAGACCATCCTCCGCATCGCCAAGCACCCCAACGTGCTCGCCATCAAAGACGCGAAGGGCGATTTCAGCGAGGTCAGCCGGGTGCTCAACCAGACCGACCTGCTCTACTTCTCCGGCGACGACGCCAACGTGCTCCCGCACCTGGCCATCGGAGCAACGGGCCTCATCGGCGTCACGGCCAACATCGCCGCGCGGCCGTACCGCCAGATCGTGGATGCGGTCAACGCGGGCGATCTCGCCACTGCCACCGCGGCGCACCAGAAGCTCGAACCGCTGGTGCGCGCCGTCATGACGCACGTGCCGGGCACGGTCGCCGCGAAGTACATCCTGCACGGCCTCGGCCGCATCTCCAGCCCGCGCGTGCGCCTGCCGCTCGTCGGTCCGGAGGAGTGGGAGGCTGCTCAGATCGAAGACGAGCTCGACCTCGTCAAAGACATCCCCGGTGTCGACTTCTCCAACTTCCGGCCGGATCGCAACGCCGCAGCAGGCGGTGCTCTGCCCCGAATCGCCGGAACAACTCGATAGGCCGCTGCGATTGCACGGCGTGAACCACAACAGGCGCACAGCGCCGGTATCTGTTTAGGAGGGCACATGCCCAACCTCGTCTCCGACCCGCCCGCACTCGAACCGGGCACCCTCAGGATCATCCCCACCGGCGGCCTGGGGGAGATCGGCCGCAACATGACGGTCTTCGAATACGAGGGCAAGCTCCTCATCGTCGACTGCGGCGTCCTCTTCCCGGAGGAGAACCAGCCGGGCGTCGACCTGATCCTGCCCGACTTCGCACCGGTCCGCGACCGGCTCGACGACGTGGTGGGCGTCGTGCTCACGCACGGCCACGAAGACCACATCGGCGCCGTGCCATACCTGCTCAAGTTGCGCAGGGACATCCCGCTCATCGGCTCCGGGCTCACCCTCGCGCTGGTGGAGGCGAAGCTCAAGGAGCACCGCATCCAGCCGTACAGCCTCACCGTCAAGGAGGGGCAGGTCGAGCAGCTCGGGCCGTTCTCGCTCGAGTTCGTGGCCGTGAACCATTCGATCCCGGATGCGCTCGCCGTCGCGATCACCACGCCGGCCGGCGTCGTGCTGCACACCGGCGACTTCAAGATGGACCAGCTTCCGCTGGACGACCGCCTGACCGACCTGCGCGCCTTCGCCCGCCTCGGCGAGAAGGGCGTCGACCTGTTCCTGGCCGACTCCACGAACGCCGACGTGCCCGGCTTCACCCCGCTCGAACGCTCCATCGGCCCCGTGCTCGACAACGTCATCGCCCGCGCTCCGCGCCGCGTGATCGTCGCGAGCTTCTCCAGCCACGTGCACCGGGTGCAGCAGGTGCTCGACGCCGCGGCCGCCAACGGACGACGCGTCGCGCTGCTCGGCCGTTCGATGGTGCGCAACATGGGCATCGCCGCCGACCTCGGCTACCTCAAGGTGCCGGAGGGCGTGCTGATCGACTACAAGAAGGCCGCCGACCTGCCGGACGACGAGATCGTCTACATGTCCACCGGTTCGCAGGGCGAGCCGATGGCCGTGCTCGCGCGCATGGCCAACCTCGACCACCAGATCGAGATCGGCCAGGGCGACACCGTCATCCTGGCGTCCAGCCTCATCCCGGGCAACGAGAACGCGGTCTACCGGGTGATCGACGGCCTGACCAAGCTCGGCGCGAACGTCGTGCACAAGGGCAACGCCAAGGTCCACGTCTCCGGCCACGCCGCCGCGGGCGAGCTGCTCTACTGCTACAACATCCTGAAGCCGAAGAACGTCATGCCGGTGCACGGCGAGTACCGCCACCTGGTCGCGAACGCGCGTCTGGCGATGGACACCGGCGTGCCGGAGCAGAACACCATCCTCGCCGAAGACGGCACCGTGATCGACCTGCGCGACGGTGTCGCCCGGGTCGTCGGCCAGCTCGACCTCGGCTTCGTCTACGTGGACGGTTCGAGCGTCGGCGAGATCACCGACGCCGACCTCAAAGACCGCAGGATCCTCGGCGAAGAGGGCTTCATCTCGATCATCGTCGTCGTCGAGGCGGCCACCGGCCGCATCGTCACCGGCCCGGAGATCCACGCGCGCGGCTTCGCCGAAGACGACGCCGTGTTCGACGCGGTCAAGCCGAAGATCGCCTCCGCGCTGGCGGAGGCGGCCCACAACGGCGTCCGCGACTCGCACGCGCTCTCGCAGGTCGTGCGCCGCACCGTCGGCCGCTGGGTCAACACCAGCTACCGCCGTCGTCCGATGATCGTTCCGCTCGTGATCGAGGCGTGACGCACTGACGAACAAGCCGCCGGGGGGTGGCCCCTCGTCCGTGTCGCGGGCGAGGGACTAGATAACTCAAAGCAGAAAGCAGGAACAGTGGGGGTAACGCGACGATGGGTCTTTCCCATCATCCGTCTGGTTCTCGTCGCCGTCGTGGCGGCAGCGCTCGTCAAACTGGCGTTCTTCGGTGACGGCCCATCGGCGTCCGATCCGTTGCAGCCGACCGCCGAGCTGAGCGATCCGACCGTGGCCGTGCAGACCGGCACGATCGTCAACGATGTGACCGTGAGTGGTTCCATCGTCGCCGATCCCGCCGCACCGGTCAGGGCCACGGCCGCCGGTGTGGTCGACGAGGTGCAGGTCGCCGTCGGCGCCGCGGTGGAGGCCGGAGCGACGCTCTACGACATCAAGGTGGAGACGCCGCGCGAACCGGTCGAGACGACAGGGCCCGACGGCGTTCCCGTCGTCACGCAACCGAAGCCCGCCGTCAGCTACGTCGAGGTCACCGCCCCGATCGGCGGCATCGTCAGCGCTCTGCCGGTCATCCCCGGCCAGTCGGTGGCGGTCGGCGAGGCGACGGGCGGCATCGCGCCTCCCACGTTCTCGGCCACGGCATCCCTGCCGTCCGCCCAGCAGTACCGGTTGCTCAACCGGCCGACGGAGGCCGTGGTGACCATCAAGAACGGCCCGGCGCCGTTCACCTGCACGGGCCTCAGCATCACCACGCCCGCCGCGACCGCCGACACGGCACAGACCCCGCCGGCCGGCTCCGAGCAGCAGGGCGGCGGAGGCGCATCCGGATCGTCGACCACCGTCCGCTGCGCGATCTCGGCCGGCGTCACCGTGTTCGCGGGTCTCTCCGCCGACCTCACCATGTCCGGCGGCCGGGCGGAGGGCGTGCTCACCGTTCCCACCACGGCCATCAAGGGCACGGCCGAGAAGGGCATCGTCTTCCTGCCGGATCCGAAGGGCGGGGCGCCGAAGGAGGTCGCCGTGACCCTCGGCCTCACCGACGGCACCGCCGTCGAGGTCCGCGGCGGGGTGAAGGAGGGCGACACGATCCTCGAGTTCGTCCCTGGCGCACCGATGCCCGACGAGAACGGGTGCATCACCGGGCCCGACGGCTCGATGTCCTGCGCGTCGGTCGGCTCGTGACCCTGCTGCGACTCGAGGGTGTGACCAAGACGGTCGACATCCCGGACGCCGAGCCGCTGACCATCCTGCACGGCGTCGACCTCGTCGTCGAACACGGGGAGCGCACCTCGATCGTCGGGCGTTCCGGCTCCGGCAAGTCCACTCTGCTCAACATCCTGGGCCTGCTGGATGCGCCGACCTCCGGAGTGTTCGAGTTCGACGGCCGATCGGTCGCCCGGCTGAGGTCGGGTGCGCGCGATCGGCAGCGCGGTGCGGACGTCGGCTTCATCTTCCAGCAGTTCAACCTGCTGTCGGGGCGTTCCGCGCTCGAGAATGTGATGACCCCGCTGCTCTACGCGAGCGGGCGCCGATTCTGGCGGCGCAGGGCCATCGCCGCCGAGATGCTCGACAAGGTCGGGCTGGGCCACCGCCTCGACACGATGCCGGAGAAGCTCTCCGGCGGTGAGCAGCAGCGCGTCGCCATCGCCAGAGCCCTCGTGCGCGAACCGCGCCTCATCCTCGCCGACGAGCCGACCGGCGCCCTCGACGTGGAGACGGGGACCTCGGTGATGGGGCTCCTCGACACCGTCGCGACCGACTACGGCGCCGCTCTCGTCATCATCACGCACGACCCGGCGATCGCCGCGCTCGCCGACGAGCGGCACCGGCTGGACGCCGGCCGGCTGCATCCGGTCGAGTCCGGCGCGGAGGTGCCGGCGTGAGGGCGGTCGAGTCGGTCTGGGGTGCGATCGTCGAAGCCTGGCAGGAGGTGCGCATCCACCGGGTGCGCGTGCTGCTGTCACTGATCGGCGTCGCCGTCGCGGTGTGTGCGCTGAGCTCCGTCGTCGGGCTCGCGAACATCGCGCAGCAGGGCCTCACGGAGTCCAACGAGCGGTTCGGCGGCCGTCCGGCGCTGCTGTCCGTCTCCGCGTCGTACGGCCCGGACGGCACGCCGCTCGTGGGGGGAGGGCTGCCCCAAGCGTGGGCCGGGGTCGTAGAACGCCACAAGATCGAGTACACCTCGTCGGTGCGCCCATTCGGGATGCGCGTGCAGTTCCGCGGAGGCGTCGCCGAGGTCAACACCACGGCCGTCGACCAGCCGTATGCGGCGATGCACCGCCTCCGCATCTCGGAAGGGTCCTGGTTCGCGAAGTCCGACACGGAGCGGCTGGCACCGGCGCTCGTGGTCAACGGCGACTTCTGGCGCAAGCTGGGCTCGCCGTCGCTCGCGTCGCACCCCACCGCACGCGTCCTGAGCGGCGATGGGGAAGTGACGGCGGTCGTCGTCGGCGTCTTCCGCACGCCCGCCGGGGAGGACATGACGCCGTCGGCGTACGTGCTCACCCCCGCGTCCGCTCCGCTGATGTCGGTCGACTACACGGGCGGCGCACCGGCGAACCTGGAGGCGTGGGTGCCGCCGCACCTGGCCGATCCTCTCGCCCAGGCCATCCGGGAGGAGCTGGACCAGTCGCTCGGCGCAGGAACGGCGAGCGTCAACCGGCAGGACTACCTGGCTCACGGCGACGATCCCCTCGGATTCTTGAAGCTCGCCGTTGGAGGGATCGCCGTGCTCGTGCTGCTGCTCGGCGCTCTCGGGCTCGTCAACATCGCACTGGTGACGGTGCGCCACCGCATTCGGGAGATCGGGGTGCGGCGGAGTTTCGGGGCGACGGCCGGGCGGGTGTTCTTCGCCGTGATGATGGAGAGCGTCGTCGCGACGATGGTCGCCGGAGCGGCAGGCGTCGGCCTGTCCATCCTGATCGTGAAGAGTCCGTGGCTCGAACAGCTGATCGGCCAGGGGCTGGTGTCCGACCTGCCGCCGTTCCCGGTGGAGGCCGCGGTGATCGGGATGGTCGCCGCCACCGCCGTCGGAGCGCTCGCCGGACTGCTTCCTGCGCTCGTCGCGGTGCGGGTGAAGGTGATCGACGCCATCCGGTACTGACGGGCAGGCGCGCGGCGGTTTTCGTAACCTCGCTGTTACACGTCTCCCGGTAACGTTCCTGCATGACAGCATTCCGGATCAGGGCGGCGACCGGAGACGACGCGCGCTTCCTCGCCGACATGCTCGTCGAGGCGTCCAACTGGAACCCGGCCACCAGCCGGCCAAGGGTCGCCGTGCTCGACGACTCGAAGGTGTCCCGCTACGTCAGCGGCTGGATGCGGCCGGGCGACTTCGGATCTGTCGCGATCGACGCGCGCGACGTGCCGGTGGGGGCGTGCTGGGGGCGCTTGTTCCCCGCCAACGCGCCCGGCTACGGTTTCGTGGCCGTCGGCGTCCCGGAGCTGACGCTCGGCGTGAACACCCAGTGGCGTGCACGAGGCGTCGGGCGCGCCCTGCTGCAGGCGGTCGCCCGGCAGGCGAGCGCCGCCGGGCACAGCCGCGTCAGCCTGAGCGTCGAGCGCGCGAACTTCGCCCAGCGCCTCTACGTCAGCGAGGGATACATCACCGTCGCGTCCGGCGAGAACGCGGACACGATGGTCAGAGCCGTGCACTGACCCGGGTCTCCTGCACAGAACCGGCCGGCGACCGATTTTCCACAATCAGCGCGCGGTAACCGCAGGAAGACGGGGGCGCGAAGTACCGTGGACCCTATGGCTACGAGCACCAAGTCGACATCGCGCGCACGGAACTCCTCCGGCCGCGGCGGCTCGGCCGCGCGCAAGCCGGCGGCGAAGACCGCGACCCAGAAGACGGTCGCATACCCGACCGCCGACGCGGGGCCGAACCCCCTCGTCCGCGCGTGGATGGGCCTCGCCCACCTCACGGGCGCCGCCTTCCGCGCCCTCGGGCCCGAGAAGCTCGCCAAGGAGGAGCGTCGGGACGGTTTCCCGTTCTTCCTCGTCCTCCTCGCCGTCGCCGGCGCCGTGGTCGAGTGGTTCCTCATCAACGACGAGGTCGCCCGCACCCTGGATGCGTGGACGTTCGGCGGATTGTTCGGGCGCGTGGCGTTCGCGCTCCCCGTCATCATGGTGCTGTTCGCCGGATGGTTGTTCCGGCATCCGAGCTCCGTGCACGACAACACGCGCATCGGCATCGGCCTGAGCATCCTGCTGCTCACCATCTCCGGCCTGTGCCACCTGTTCAGCTTCCACCCGCAGCCGAGCGACGGCATGGCGAAGCTCGCTGAGGCCGGGGGAGTGCTCGGCTGGCTGCTCGCCGCACCGCTCTCCGCGCTGATCACGCCGTACGGCGCTGCCGCCGTGATCATCGTGCTGCTCATCCTGAGCATCTTCATCATCACCAAGACCCCGCCGAACAAGGTGGGCGTCCGGGTGCGCGAGCTCTACGCATACCTGTTCGGCGCGCAGCTTCCCACGGAGGAGGAGCGTCAGGCCGCCAAGGAGGCCAAGACCCAGCAGGTGGAGCTCGACGGGGTCGACGGCGACGACGGCGAGCAGGAGGCGAACCTGCCCTGGTGGCGCAGGAACAAGTCCGGCCGCGAGGAAGACCCCGCGTTCGACACCCCCGTGGTCGAAGACGGCATCACCGAGGTGTTCGGCGACCGTCCCAAGAAGGGCAAGGGCGAGTTCGCCACGGCCCTCGAGCCCGATCCGGCCAGCGACCACTACAACACCGAGGTGCTCAGCGAGCTCGCCAACGCGGAAGACGCCCTCAAGCGCTTCACCGGCGAGATCGCGCCCGCCGCTCCCGCTCCGTGGCCCCCGGCCGCTGCGGCAGCACCCGCCGTGCTCCCCGGCTTCGTCCCCGACGCACAGGGTGCCGGTGCAGACGACTTCGACGAGACCGCCGCCATCCCGTCCGCCTCGGAGCCCGCCGCTCCGTACCACCTGCCCTCCGCGGGGATGCTCTCGGCGGGAACCCCGGCCAAGACCCGGTCGAGCGCGAACGAGGACATCGTCGCGGCGATCACTGAGGTGCTCACGCAGTTCGGCGTCGACGCGCAGGTCACCGGATATTCGCGGGGCCCGACGGTGACGCAGTACGAGATCGAGCTCGGCCCCGGAGTGAAGGTCGAGCGCGTCACCGCGCTCAGCAAGAACCTGTCGTACGCGGTCGCGAGCAACGAAGTGCGCATCCTGTCCCCGATCCCCGGCAAGAGCGCCATCGGCATCGAGATCCCGAACTCCGACCGCGAGATCGTCTCCCTCGGCGATGTGCTGCGTTCGGGCGCGGCGACCAAGAGCACCCACCCGATGACCATCGGCGTCGGCAAAGACGTGGGTGGCGGGTTCGTCGTCGCCAACCTGGCGAAGATGCCCCACCTCCTCGTGGCCGGTTCCACCGGCTCCGGAAAGTCGAGCTTCGTCAACTCGATGATCACCAGCCTGCTGATGCGCGCCAAGCCGTCGGACGTTCGCATGGTGCTGATCGACCCGAAGCGCGTCGAGCTGACCATCTACAGCGGCGTGCCGCACCTCATCACGCCCATCATCACGAACCCCAAGAAGGCGGCGGAAGCGCTGCAGTGGGTCGTGAAAGAGATGGACATGCGCTACGACGACCTCGCGAGCTTCGGCTTCCGGCACATCGACGACTTCAACAAGGCCGTCGTCAACAACGAGATCGTCCTCCCCGCCGGCAGCGAGCGCACGCTCAAGCCGTACCCGTACCTCCTCGTCGTCGTCGACGAGCTCGCCGACCTGATGATGGTCGCCCCGCGAGACGTCGAGGACTCGATCGTGCGCATCACGCAGCTGGCGCGTGCGTCCGGCATCCACCTGGTGCTCGCCACCCAGCGGCCGTCGGTGGATGTGGTCACCGGCCTCATCAAGGCGAACGTCCCGTCGCGACTGGCCTTCGCCGTGACCAGTGTCACGGACTCACGGGTCATCCTGGACCAGCCGGGCGCCGACAAGCTCATCGGCCAGGGCGACGCGCTGTTCCTGCCGATGGGGGCGTCCAAGGCGATCCGCGTGCAGGGCGCGTGGGTCAACGAGGCCGAGATCCAGAAGGTCGTCGAGCACGTCACCAGGCAGGCACGGCCGGAGTACCGGCAGGATGTCGCCGCCGCCGCGGAGAAGAAGCAGATCGACTCGGACATCGGCGACGACCTCGAGCTGCTGCTCGCCGCCGCCGAGCTGGTGGTGTCGCTGCAGTTCGGCTCCACCTCGATGCTGCAGCGCAAGCTCCGGGTCGGCTTCGCCAAGGCGGGCCGCCTGATGGACCTGCTGGAATCGCGCGAGATCGTCGGCCCCTCCGAAGGCTCGAAGGCGAGGGACGTGCTCGCCACGGCCGACCAGCTCCCGTCCGTGCTCGCGATGCTGCGCGGCGAGGAATCGCCCGGCGGGGCTGCGCCTGCCGCGTCCGCCCCGTCCGGTGCGCCTGCTGCGCCCGCCGCGACCGTCGCGTCTGCCGGCGCGATGGACGACGACCAGTACGGCGGAGACCCGGTCGCACGGATGACCGAGGGCTATCCTGAGGTGGACGGCGACTCGGACGAGGACGCCTGGCAGCTGACCGACAGGGAGTAGAGCACATGTCGGTGCACGACACGCCTCCGCCTGCCGCGGCGGAGGGCACGCCAGCACGGGCGAGCAACTGGAACCTGCCCAACATCATCACCGTGGTGCGCATCCTGCTCGCCCCGCTGTTCGTGTGGATGCTCCTGGCAGACGCCGGCGACGACGGCTGGCTCCGCTGGGCGGCGGCCGTGCTGTTCGTCATCGCCATCGCCACCGACGGCGTCGACGGCGCCATCGCCCGGCGCAACAACCTCGTCACCGAGCTGGGCAAGCTGCTCGACCCGATCGCCGACAAGGTGCTCACCGGCGGCGCCCTGGTCGCACTCTCCATCCTGAACGAGCTCCCGTGGTGGGTGACCATCGTCATCCTGGTGCGCGAGATCGGCATCACCGTGTACCGCTTCGTCGTGATCCGGCAGGGCGTCATCGCCGCATCCCGTGGCGGCAAGATCAAGACCATCGTGCAGTCCGTCGCCATCAGCCTGGCGCTGTTCCCGCTCTGGACCCTGTTCGGCGACTGGGTGTTCTGGGTCAACGGCATCGTGATGACGGTCGCCGTGATCCTCACCGTCGTCACCGGGTTCGACTACCTCTGGCAGGCCTGGAAGGGCCGGAGGGCGAAGCGTGCCGTCGCCTGACCTGGCCGCACGCCTCATCCCGTACCTCGCCGACCGCGGTCTCACCGTCGCGGCGGCGGAATCCCTCACCGGCGGGGAGCTCTGCGCAGAACTGACCAGGGTCGGCGGAGCATCCGCGGTGGTGCTCGGCGGGGTGGTCGTCTACGCCACCGAGCTGAAGCACACGCTCACCGGCGTGGATGCGGCCCTGCTCGCGGCGGAGGGCCCCGTGCATCCCGAGGTCGCCAGGCAGCTCGCCTCCGGAGTCCGGGATGCGCTCGCGGTCGACGGCAGGCCGGCGTCCATCGGTCTCTCCACCACCGGCGTCGCAGGGCCGGACCCTCAGGGCGGCCGCGCGGTGGGCACGGTGTTCGTCGGGATCTCCACCGCGGAGGGGACGCGCGCCGTCGAGCTCGCGCTCACCGGGACGCGGTCGGAGATCCGGCGTCAGGTGGTCGAGCAGGTGCTCGCGGAGCTGGCCGATGAGGTCGGTCTCGATCCGTCGTAACGGGCGGGAATACGCGCTGTTACGGTCTCGTTACACCTGCTGCATTCACAAGAAAAGCCCAGTCGTCATCGATATCGTTGAGCCTCACAAGATGCGCTAGTGTTGGCATCCCTAACAAGGTCCGATCCGTCGGCAGGGTAGAAGAAGGAGGCTCCGAATGATTCTTGTACGTCAGGAAATCGGCGACGTGCTCAGGGACTTCCGCCTGCAAAAGGGCCGTACGCTCCGACAGGTGGCCAGCAAGGCGAGTGTCGCCCTCGGCTACCTCAGCGAGGTCGAGCGCGGTCAGAAGGAAGCTTCGTCCGAGATTCTCGCCTCGGTCGCCGAAGCGCTGGACACCCCCATCTCCGTCATCATGCGCGAGGTCGGTGACCGCCTCGCAGTGCTGGAGGGGATCGAGCCCATCATCCCCGACACCGTCCCCGACGAGTTCGTGTCGGCGATGGACGCGGATCTGGTCGCACGCTGATTCAGACTCATCAGAAGACGCCCCGGGAGACCGGGGCGTCTTTCGTTTCCGCCGACCGAGAGCGTCGGTCCAGACACGTAGGGTGGTCCCATGAAGTTGAGTGAGTTCCAGCGCGCGATCCTCGACGAGTTCGGTTCGACGTACGGCCAGGCGCTCACGACCGACCTGGTGCTCGGCGAACTCGGCAACCGCACGGCGCAGCAGGCGCTCGCAGCCGGGGTCGCCCCGCGCGAGGTGTGGATCGCGCTCTGCCGCGAGACGGGCGTGCCGCAGTCGCACTGGTACGGCGCAGGCAAGCCGGCTCCGAAGCGCTGACGCGACACGCCGCATTCGAAAGTCTCGAAGATATGTTCGGATGTAGCTAGACTCCTTCACAACGGCAATCGAAAACGGGTTGTCCACAGTTTGCGCGCTCGCTGCCCGGGTGTCGGACGTCCCCCGTACAGTCGATCTCGTTAGCGAAGCCGAGAAGGAGAACCGCACATGCCATCACCCGCAGACCGCGAAAAGGCGCTCGAGACCGCGCTCGCGCAGATCGACCGCCAGTTCGGCAAAGGCTCGGTCATGCGACTGGGCAGCGACGAGCGCGCACCCGTCGAGGTCGTCCCCACCGGCTCGATCGCCCTGGACGTCGCGCTCGGCATCGGCGGCCTCCCGCGAGGCCGCATCGTCGAGATCTATGGTCCGGAGTCGTCGGGTAAGACCACGCTGACTCTGCACGCCATCGCCAACGCTCAGCGCGCAGGCGGCATCGCCGCCTTCATCGACGCCGAGCACGCGCTCGACCCCGAATACGCCCGCAAGCTCGGCGTCGACATCGACGCCCTCCTCGTGTCGCAGCCCGACACGGGTGAGCAGGCGCTCGAGATCGCCGACATGCTCGTGCGAAGCGGCTCCATCGACCTGATCGTCATCGACTCCGTCGCAGCCCTCGTGCCCCGCGCCGAGATCGAGGGCGAGATGGGCGACTCCCACGTCGGTCTGCAGGCCCGCCTCATGTCGCAGGCCCTCCGCAAGCTCACCGGTGGTCTCAACCAGACCAACACCACGATGATCTTCATCAACCAGCTGCGCGAGAAGATCGGTGTCTTCTTCGGAAGCCCGGAGACCACCGCCGGTGGTAAGGCGCTCAAGTTCTACGCGTCGGTCCGCCTCGACATCCGTCGCATCGAGACCCTGAAAGACGGAGCGGACGCCGTCGGCAACCGCACCCGCGTCAAGGTCGTCAAGAACAAGATGGCGCCGCCGTTCAAGCAGGCCGAGTTCGACATTCTCTACGGTGTCGGCATCTCCCGCGAGGGCAGCCTGATCGACTTCGGTGTCGAGCACGCGATCGTCAAGAAGTCCGGCGCCTGGTACACCTACGAGGGCGACCAGCTCGGCCAGGGCAAGGAGAACTCGCGCAACTTCCTCATCAACAACCCCGACATCGCGCTCGACATCGAGAACAAGATCAAGATCAAGCTCGGTATCGTCGCCGACCCGAACGCGGTCGCCGAGGCGCCCGACAACGTCGGGTCCATCGAGGCGAAGCTGCAGGCGAAGAAGGGCGCGTAGCGTCTGCCGTGTGGCACCCGGCAGCCGATGGCTTACTGGGTGCCGCACGATTCGATCGAGGCGAGAAGCACGGCGAGAAGAACGAGGAGTGACCCGTGGTGGTGCGATTTCCCTCCGAGTCCGAGTCGGGCGCGGGTCGTGAGCCCGCGGGCGACGGCACGGCCGGTGACGGTGCTGCTGCTCGCGGCGCGGCCGCTGAGGACCGTGCTGCGGAGCAGCTGGCCCCGGTGACCTACCTGCCGCGGTCTCGCGGCGCCGACCATCCTTCCCGGCTGGGCAGAGGCGCGCACACGAACGCGGCGGAGAGCGATTCGCCTCGTCCGGTCGTCGCCTTTCCGTCCACGGGGCCGGCGGCTGTGGACACTGAGCGCGCGGCGGCCGATCGCAAGCGCACGACGGGTCTGTGGTCGAAGGCGTTCCTGGAAGACTCCGCCGACGATGCTGATGGGTCGCGCGGTGCAGACGCGTCGGACTCCGGCGATGAGCCGGAGCGTGGCGGGGCAGCGCGCGACACGGAGAGCGTCGCCGAGAAGCAGGTCAAGCGCGCATCCAACGTGTCGATCCACCAGCTCGCCCGGCGCGGCATGTCGCGGTGGGAGCTCGAGCAGGTGCTCGCCAAGCGCGAGATCGACCCGGCCGTCGCCCAGGCCGAGCTCGACCGGCTCGAGAGCGTCGGCCTGCTCGACGACGCCGCGCTGGCCGTCACGCTCGTCTACACCCAGCACAACCGCAAGGGTCTTGGTCGGTCGGCCATCGCCCAGGAACTGAACAGGCGGCACATCGCGCCGGAGCTCATCGAGGAAGCCCTCGCCGAGATCGCCGACGACGACGAGCTGGAACGCGCCACCGAACTGGCCATGAAGCGTGTCGGGCAGCTGTCCACCTACGACGACGAGACGGCGAAGCGCAGGCTCCACGGTTTCCTCGCGCGCAAGGGCTACAGCTCCGCCATCGTGCGCCAGGCGATGGATGCGGCACTCGCCACCCGGGGCCGTCGCGGCGGGGTGCGGTTCCAGTAGTGTGCCCCGAGTCGACGTGCGCCGTCCGGCGTCGTTCGCGCGGTTCGGTTCTTCAGCGCGTCGAACGTAAACTTGTCGCACTATGAGCATCACCGAAGAGCGAAGCACCATCGCGCCGTCGGACGCGGCCGTCCGCCCGGACGGTCGGGCGCGCACCTACGAGGTCCGAACGTTCGGCTGCCAGATGAACGTGCACGACTCCGAGCGGCTGAGCGGGTCGCTCGAAGCGGCGGGCTACATCGCCGCAGACGGTGAAGAGGCCGACATCGTCGTCATCAACACCTGCGCGGTCCGCGAGAACGCCGACAACAAGCTCTACGGCAACCTCGGGCACCTCGCCGCCGTGAAGAAGCGGCACGACGGCATGCAGATCGCCGTCGGCGGCTGCCTCGCCCAGAAAGACAAGAACGTCATCCTCGAGAAGGCACCGTGGGTCGACGTGGTCTTCGGCACGCACAACATGGGCTCGCTTCCCAGCCTTCTGGAGCGGGCGCGGCACAACGACGCCGCCGAGATCGAGATCCTCGAGTCGCTCGAGACCTTCCCGTCCACCCTGCCGACCAAGCGCGACTCCAGCTACAGCGGCTGGGTGTCCATCTCGGTCGGGTGCAACAACACCTGCACGTTCTGCATCGTGCCATCGCTGCGCGGCAAGGAGAAGGACCGTCGCCCCGGCGACATCCTCGCCGAGATCCAGGCGCTCGTCGACGACGGCGCCATCGAGGTCACCCTGCTCGGGCAGAACGTCAACTCCTACGGCGTCGAGTTCGGCGACCGTCAGGCGTTCTCCAAGCTGCTGCGCGCCGCCGGCGAGATCGACGGGCTGGAACGCATCCGGTTCACCAGCCCGCATCCCGCGGCGTTCACGGACGACGTGATCGACGCGATGGCGGAGACGCCGTCGGTGATGCCTCAGCTGCACATGCCGCTCCAGTCCGGGTCCGACCGCATCCTCAAGGCGATGCGCCGCTCGTACCGTTCCGAGAAGTTCCTCGGCATCCTCGACCGCGTCCGCGCGAAACTGCCGGATGCGGCGATCAGCACCGACATCATCGTCGGCTTCCCCGGCGAGACCGAGGAAGACTTCGTCGAGACGATGCGCGTCGTCGAGGCGGCACGTTTTGCCTCCGCGTTCACGTTCCAGTACTCGATCCGTCCCGGCACCCCCGCGGCGACGATGGCCGACCAGGTTCCCAAGGCGGTCGTGCAAGATCGGTACGAGCGGCTGACCGCGCTGCAGGAGCGGATCTCGCTCGAAGAGAACCAGAAGGTGATCGGCCGTCAGGTCGAGCTGCTCGTCGCCAACGGCGAGGGCCGCAAAGACGCCGACACCCACCGCCTCAGCGGGCGCGCCCACGACAGCCGCCTCGTGCACTTCGAGGTCCCCGCCGGCTCGCCGGTCCCGCGGCCCGGCGACGTGGTCACGGTGACGGTCACCCAGGCGGCGCCCTTCTATCTGATCGCCGACGCGGCCGACGGAGCACCCCTCGCCATCCGGCGCACCAGGGCCGGCGACGCGTGGGACAGGGCGGAAGCGGAGTCCTGCGCGGTCCCGACGCACGCCGACGGCGTCGCCTCCGGCGGAAAGGGCCGCGTCTCGCTCGGCCTCCCCACCCTCCGCGTCGGCGAGCCGCTCACCTCGCCCGGCGTCGGCACGATGCCCATCTACGACCCGACGGACGGCCTGCGCTGACCGCGCCCGCCGCGGAGCCGCCGGTGCCGTCCGCCGACGGCGTGGCGACGCCTTCGCTGACCGCGGCCGCCGTGTCCGCGCCCGCACCGAACACCGCACCGACGTCGAGCGCCTCACCTTCCGCAACCACTCCCATCGTCGCCATCGTGGGGCCGACCGGCACAGGCAAGACCGACCTCTCGCTCGCGCTGGCGGAGCGGCTGCTGGCCGACGGGCGCGGGGCGGAGATCGTCAACGCTGACGCCATGCAGCTCTACCGGGGCATGGACATCGGCACCGCGAAGATCGGGCAGGGGGAGTGGCGGGGCATCCCGCACCACCTGTTCGACGTGCTCGACGTCACCGACGAGGCCACCGTCGCCCGCTACCAGCCGGAAGCGCGCGCGACCATCACCGGCATCCTGGATCGCGGCAACGTGCCCATCCTCGTCGGCGGGTCCGGGCTGTACGTGTCGAGCGTCATCTACGACTTCCGGTTCCCCGGCACCGACCCCGAGTTGCGCGCGCAGCTCGAAGCCGAGCTCGTCGCCCACGGGCCCGGGATGCTGTACCGCCGCCTGCTCGACGCCGACCCCGCCGCTGCGGCGAACATCGGTCCGAGCAACGGGCGGAGGCTGGTGCGCGCTCTGGAGGTCGTCGCGCTCACCGGCGAGCCCGTCAGCGCCTCCCTGCCCGAAGAGCCCGTGCCGTGGCGGCCGTCGACGATCATCGGGCTCGCCGCCCCGCGCGACCAACTCACCGCGCGACTGGATGCGCGCGTCGAGCGGATGTGGGAGGCAGGGCTCCTCGACGAGGTGGAGGCCCTCATCCCGTTCGGGCTGGAACGCGGCGTCACCGCGAGTCGCGCCATCGGGTACGCCCAGGCGCTCGCGGAACTGCGCGGCGAACTCACCCGCGCCGAGGCCATCGCCCAGACGCAGCAGCTCACCCGGCGGTATGCGCGGCGGCAGGTCAGCTGGTTCAAGCGGTACCCGCGCATCCACTGGCTGGACTACGACGACGAGAATCTGACCGCCGCGGCGCTCGGTAGGCTGTGAGCATGGCGACAACCCTCCACTTCACCAAAGGTCAGGGCACGGGAAACGACTTCGTGCTGTTCTCCGACCCGGACGGCCAGGTGGACCTCACCCCCACGCAGATCGCCGAGATCTGCGACAGGCACTTCGGGATCGGCGCGGACGGGATCATCCGCGCCGTGCGGTCGAAGCACCTGCCGGAGGGCGCGGAAGCGCTGGCGGAGGACGACGGCGCCGAGTGGTTCATGGACTACTACAACGCCGACGGGTCGCCAGCGGAGATGTGTGGCAACGGCATCCGGGTGTACGTGCGCTACCTGATCGCCTCCGGGCTCGTCGAACTCGCCGACGGAGACACGCTTGCGATCGGCACCCGCTCCGGCGTGCGCGATGTGCAGCGCAACCTCACCGGGTTCCAGGTGGATCTCGGCCGCTGGGCGCTCGACGGCGGAGAGCCGCTGGTGCGGGCGAAAGAGCTTCCGGTGGCGCGGCCGGGGCTCGGGATCGACGTGGGCAACCCGCACGTCGTGGTCGCCGTGGCCGACGAATCCGAGCTGGAAGCCGCCGACCTCAGCTACATCCCGCACATCGAGCCGGAGCCCGTCGACGGCGCGAACGTGGAGTTCGTCGTGCCGCACGAGCCGCTCGTGGTCGACGGCGTCGGACGCATCCGGATGCGCGTGCACGAGCGCGGGAGCGGCGAGACGCTGTCCTGCGGCACCGGTGCGGCTGCTGCGGCGCTGGCCGTGCGCTACTGGGCCGGCCAGGGTGCGCCCAACCAGTGGCGCGTGGATGTTCCCGGCGGCACAGTGGGTGTGCGCATGTTCGCGACGGAGGACGGCGAGCACGTCGCCCTCTCCGGTCCGGCCGAACTCGTCTACACCGGCACGCTCGACCTCGCCTGACCCGCACTCAGAGCCGGAGGGGTCGCGGCGCGGCGCGTCAGTCGGCGGAACGGCGGGCGCGGAGGACGCGGTAGCCCTTGGAGGTGGCCGCGCGGGTGGTGGTCAGGTCGGGGAAGGTGGCCTGCATCCAGCGGTGCAGCGAGTCGGAGCCGAGGTTGCGCTGCACGACGAGCCACGCATCCGAGCCGGGCTCGAGACGCGGAAGCCAGCGCTCCAGCAGGTTGTGCAGCTCGTTCTTGCCCACCCGGATGGGTGGATTCGACCAGATCGTCGTAAAAAATACATCATCGGGAACATCATCCGGCGTGGATGTGTTTACATTGGTGAGTCCGAGCTTCTGCGCGTTCCTGCGCACCACGTCCAACGCTCGGGTATTGACATCGACGGCCCAGACGGTCGCGTGAGGGGATTCGAGAGCAAGTGTGAGAGCCACAGGCCCCCAGCCGCATCCGAGGTCTAACAGCTGACCGCCGGGCGGCGCGGAGGGGACATGGTCGAGGAGCACTCGCGTACCCGTGTCAACGCGCTCGGGGCTGAAGATTCCGTTCGCCGTCGTCAACTCGTAGGTCTGTCCAGCGAGACGGACCGTGATCGGGCGGAGCTTCAGTTCACTCTCGGGCGCCGGGGAAAAGTAGTGATCTCCGCTGGCCATAAGAGGACCGTACAGGACGCTAACAAACTAGGGTTAACCCAGATGCAGGATTTTCAGATGAATGAACATGTGAGCACGGATCAGGTCACGGACGACACGCGCGACGACGACGTCGTCGCCCGCGTCCTCGCCAGTGCGGAGAGCCGTGCAGGAATGACGCTGTTCGGCGGCGGCGCGCAGGCGCTGCAGACCGAGCACACCGACGATGCCGGGCACGACGGCGACCAGTTCGACCGCGAGGAGCGCGCAGCGCTGCGCCGCGTCGCCGGGCTGTCCACCGAGCTCGAAGACGTCACAGAGGTCGAATACCGGCAGCTGCGGCTCGAGAACGTCGTCCTCATCGGCGTGTACTCGCAGGGCACGTTGCAGGATGCGGAGAACTCGATCAGGGAGATGGCCGCCCTGGCGGAGACCGCGGGCGCCGTGGTGCTCGACGGTCTGCTGCAGCGGAGGCCGCATCCCGACCCCAGCACCTACCTCGGCAAGGGCAAGGCGCAGGAACTCGCCGGGATCGTCGCTGCGCTCGGCGCAGACACGGTCATCGCGGACACCGAGCTGGCCCCGAGCCAGCGGCGCGCGCTCGAAGACGTGGTGAAGGTGAAGGTGATCGACCGCACGGCCGTGATCCTCGACATCTTCAGCCAGCACGCCAAGAGCCGGGAGGGCAAGGCGCAGGTCGAGCTCGCACAGCTCGAATACCTGCTGCCGCGTCTGCGCGGCTGGGGTGAGTCGATGTCCCGCCAGGCCGGTGGCCAGGTGGGCGGCGCAGGCGCCGGTATGGGGTCGCGTGGTCCTGGTGAGACGAAGATCGAGCTGGACCGTCGCCGCATCCACACCAGGATGGCCAAGCTGCGCAAGCAGATCGCCGGGTTCAAGCCGGCGCGCGAGGCGAAGCGGGCGAACCGCAACCGCAACTCGGTGCCGTCGGTGGCCATCGCCGGATACACCAACGCGGGCAAGTCGAGCCTGCTCAACCGCATCACCAAGGCGGGCGTGCTCGTCGAGAACGCGCTGTTCGCGACACTGGATGCGACCGTGCGCAAGTCGGTGACCGCCGACGGCCGCCTGTACACGCTGGCCGACACCGTCGGCTTCGTGCGCAACCTGCCGCACCAGCTGGTCGAGGCGTTCCGCTCCACGCTGGAAGAGGTGGCGGAGTCCGACGTGATCGTCCACGTGGTGGACGGCTCGCATCCAGACCCCGCCAGTCAGCTGGCGACGGTGCGGGATGTGATCGGCGAGGTGGGAGCGCGCGAGCTGCCGGAGATCGTGGTCTTCAACAAGTCCGACCTGGTCTCGCCGGACGACAGGCTGGTGCTGGGCGGACTCGAGCCGGGCGCGATCTTCGCCTCGGCGCGCACGGGTGAGGGGATCGACGAGATCCTCGCCGCCATCGCGCGCCTGCTGCCCGATCGCTCCGTCGAGGTCGACCTGGTCGTCCCGTACGACCGCGGCGACCTCATCTCGGCGCTGCACGAGCGCGGGCGCGTCATCTCCACGGACTACGTGGAAGACGGCACCAGGGTCAAGGCCAAGGTGATGCCCGAATACCTGTCGGTGTTCGAGGCGTTCGCCGTGGAGCAGACCGCCTGACGTCGGGACGCATCACGAAGCCGGGACAGGGTCATCCTGTCCCGGCTTCTGTGTTTCCGGAGCCCTCGATCGTCACACGATGACACAGAACGGCGACACCGGGACCAAAGGGTTGTAGATTGCCATTCAACCGCAGCGGGCACCCGCTCGGTGGTGCGACAGCCGAGCCCGGCACCCGCCCGCGAACCACCTCACCGACCGGCTTCCGCCGGGCGGCGGGGTCCCACCTTGACCGAGGCGGGCGCGGCCCCGGGCGGGGTTCAGCGTCACACCACCGACACCAGAGGACGCCATGAGCTGTACGGACGCGCGGTTCTCCTTCGAGCTGTACCCGCCGCGGAATGCGCGCGCCGCCGAGGCGCTGCCCGCGACGATCCAGAAGCTCGCGGCCGCGCATCCGGACTTCATCTCCGTCACGTACGGCGCGAACGGGTCGTCCCGGTCGTCGTCGCTCGACGTGCTGCGCTACATCCTCGACCACACCGACGTGAGCCCGATGGCGCACCTCACCTGCGTCGGCTCGTCGCACGCGGAGGCGGCCCAGCTCATCCGGGAGTTCCTGGATGCGGGCATCCGGCGGTTCCTCGCGGTGCGCGGCGACCCGCCCGCCGACCTGGCGCCGGGGGAGACCGGCCTCGGCGACCTGCACAGCTCCGCTGAGCTGGTGCAGCTCATCCACCGGGTGCAGGCGGAGCGCGTGCCGTACGGCGAGCTGCCCGTGCCCGGCCTGCCGGCGAGCACCGTGCTGTCGCACCGCGAGCACGTGCAGATCGCGGTCGCGGCGTTCCCGAACGGCCACCCGACGTCGCACGGCGTCAGCCAGGACATCGACACCCTCCTCGCCAAGCAGGCGGCGGGCGCGAACCTCGGCATCACCCAGCTGTTCTTCCACCCGGAGGACTACCTCGGCTTCGCGCAGAAGGCCCGGGATGCCGGAGTGCTCTTCCCGATCCTGCCCGGCATCATGCCGGTCACCAGTCCGGCCAGGCTCACGCGGATGCTCGAGCTGAGCGGGGAGGACCTGCCGAGCGAGCTCGCGATCCAGCTGGAGGTCGAGCCGACGGAGGAGGGGCAGCGGGAGATCGGGATCGCCTGGGCGACCGACTTCGCGCAGAAGCTGCTCGACGGGGGCGCTCCGGGCATCCACCTGTACACGTTCAACCAGCACGAGGCGGTGCTGTCGGTGCTGGAGCGGGTGGGGCTGCTCGGGGCCGCCGCGCCTGTGCAGCAGACCACGACGACCACCACGACCACCGACGCCAGCACCACCGAAAGGGAACCAGCATGACCGACACCACTCCCCGCATCCCGTTCCCCACGGGGACGATCATCGGCTACCCGCGCATCGGGCGCCGCCGCGAGCTCAAGAAGGCCGTCGAGAGCTTCTGGGCGGGAACGATCACCGCCGACGAACTCGAAGCCACGGCCGCAGACCTCCGCGCCGCCACCAGGGACCGGCTCGCCGCGCTCGGCCTCGGCCTCGATGACGCATCCATTCCGGAGAGCTTCAGCTACTACGACCAGGTGCTCGACGCCGCGGTCACCGTCGGCGCCATCCCGTCCCGGTTCGCCGCGCTCGCGGACGCCGACGGGTCCGTCGACCTCGCCGGATACTTCACGATCGCCCGCGGAGAGGGCGAGAACGCGCCGCTGGAGATGACCAAGTGGTTCGACTCCAACTACCACTACCTCGTGCCGGAGATCGGGCCGGAGACCGAGTTCCGGCTCGCGTCCGACCGCATCGTGCGCGAGTTCGAGGAGGCGAAGGCCGCGGGCTTCGTCACGCGTCCGGCGATCGTCGGGCCGGTGACCTTCCTGCTGCTCAGCAAGGCGAGCGACGAGGCGCCTGAGGGCTTCCGTCCGCTGTCGCGCCTCGGCGACCTGCTGCCGGTCTACGCCGAGCTGCTGTCGCGCCTCGCCGCTGCCGGTGCACCGTGGGTGCAGCTCGACGAGCCCGCGCTCGTGAGCGAGTCCATCGACGAGCCGCGGGATGCGGTGCTCGCCGCCCTGGCGACTGCGTACGACACGCTCGGCGCGGTGCCGGGCCGTCCCGCCCTGTTCGTGGCAGCGCCGTACGGCAGCCTCGACGACGCGCTCCCGGTGCTCGCCACCTCCCCGGTCGAGGCGATCTCGCTCGACCTGGTGCGCGGGGCCGTTCCGCGCGGGCTCGACGCTGCGACCGCATCCGGGCTGTCGGCCAAGACCGTCGTCGGCGGGGTGGTCGACGGGCACAACATCTGGCGCGGAGACCTGGAAGCCGCGTTCGGCACCCTCACCGAGCTGCTGTCGCTGAGCCCGGACGTCGCCGTCTCGACCTCCACCTCGCTGCAGCACGTTCCGCACGACGTGGACGACGAGCCGGAGCTGTCCGACCAGCTGAAGAGCTGGCTCGCCTTCGCCGACCAGAAGGTCGCGCAGGTCGCCACGCTGGCGCGCGGGCTGGTGGACGGCCACGAGGCCATCCGGGAGGAGCTGAGCGCCGCCTCCGCCGCCCTGGCGGACCGAGCGTCGGCGCCGGGCGTGCGCGTGCCGGCCGTGCGCGAGCGCGAGGAGGCGCTGACGGAGGCCGACTTCGCCCGCGGAGAGTACGCCGACCGGCTGGCCGCCCAGGATGCCGCCCTCGGGTTGCCGTTCCTGCCGACGACCACCATCGGGTCGTTCCCGCAGACGGGCGACATCCGCCGCTCGCGTGCGCAGTTCGCCAAGGGACTCATCACCGAGGCCGAATACCTGGGCAGGATGCGCGACGAGATCAAGCGCGTCGTCGACCTGCAGGAGGAGATCGGCATCGACGTCATCGTGCACGGCGAGCCCGAGCGCAACGACATGGTGCAGTACTTCGCCGAGAACCTGGACGGGTTCGCGGTGACGCAGAACGGCTGGGTGCAGTCGTACGGCTCGCGCTGTACGCGCCCCTCCATCCTCTGGGGCGACGTGTCGCGGCCGAAGCCGATCACGGTGGAGTGGTCGACGTACACGCAGAGCCTCACGCCCAAGCCGGTCAAGGGCATGCTGACCGGGCCGGTGACGATCCTCGCCTGGTCGTTCGTGCGCGACGACCAGCCGCTCGGCGAGACGGCGCGGCAGGTGGCGCTGGCGCTCCGCGACGAGATCTCCGACCTGGAGGCCGCGGGCATCCGGGTGGTGCAGGTGGACGAGCCTGCCCTGCGCGAACTGCTGCCGCTGAAGAAGTCCGACCACGCCTCCTACCTGGACTGGTCGGTCGGATCGTTCCGGCTCGCGACCTCCGGCGTGCGCGACGAGACGCAGATCCACACGCACCTCTGCTACTCGGAGTTCGGCGTGGTCATCGACGCGATCCGCAACCTGGATGCGGACGTCACCAGCATCGAGGCGGCCCGGTCGCGCATGGAGGTCGTGCACGACATCCAGAGCTCCGGGTTCGAGCACGGCATCGGCCCGGGGGTGTACGACATCCACTCGCCGCGCGTGCCGTCGGTGGCCGAGGTGACCGAGCTGCTGGAGACGGCGCTCGGGGCGATCCCCGGGCGGCAGCTGTGGGTGAACCCGGACTGCGGGCTGAAGACGCGCGGCTACGACGAGACCGTTGCGTCGCTGCGCAACATCATCGAGGCGACGCGTGCCGTGCGCGCCTCCGCCTCGGCGCCGACTCCCGTGTAGCACGTTCGCTTCTGAGCCCGGGGTTTTCGCCGCAGTCTGTTCGTCTGCGGCGAAAAACCCGGGCTCTGTCGCGTGCGGGGCGAGGATGGGGGAATGGTGGAGATTGGCGCTGACGCGTTCGAGGCACTGGTGGGAGAGGTCTTCGATGCGCTTCCGGCCGACATGGTCGAGCCGCTGGAGAACGTCGCGATCCTGATCGAGGACCAGCCTCCCGGCGCGAGGCCGCGCCTTTACGGGCTGTACAGCGGGCATCCACTGACCAGGCGCGGCGTGTACGGTTTCGGCGAGTTGCCCGACCGGATCACCCTGTACCGCAACAATCTCGCCGCGAGCGTGTCGACCATGGATGCGCTGCGCGCCCGGGTGCGGATCACCCTCGTCCACGAGATCGGCCACTACTTCGGCCTCGACGACGCCCGCCTCCAGGAACTCGGCTGGGCCTGACCGCGCGCCCCGCTCGTCCCGCCTCGCCTCGCAAAAACAATCGAGTCCGAAGTTATTCACGCGCCACGCCGGTGGCGAGGGTGAACAACTTCGGACTCGATTGTTTGGGGGTGGGTCAGACGGCGCGGAGGACGGCGACGACTTTGCCGAGGACTTCGGCGTAGTCGCCCAGGATGGGTTCGAAGTTGGAGTTGCGGGGGAGCAGCCAGGTGTGGCCGTCGCGCTGGCGGAAGACCTTGACCGTTGCCTCGTCGTCGAGCATGGCCGCGACGATGTCGCCGTTCTCCGCCGTCTTCTGGGTGCGGACGACCACCCAGTCGCCGTCGCAGATGGCCGCGTCGATCATCGACTCCCCGACGACCTTCAGCATGAAGAGCTCGCCGTTGCCGACCAGCTGGCGGGGGAGAGGGAAGACCTCTTCCACCTGCTGCTCGGCGGTGATCGGGACACCGGCGGCGATGCGGCCGACCAGAGGCACCATCGCGGCGTCGCCCACGGGCGTCTGGTTCTCGTAGTCGACGGACTCGGACGAGTTGGAGGGCAGGTCGATCAGGATCTCGAGCGCGCGCGGCCGGTTGGGGTCGCGGCGCAGGTATCCGCTCAATTCGAGCTGGTTGAGCTGGTGCGTGACGCTCGACAGGGAGGAGAGGCCGACGGCGTCTCCGATCTCGCGCATGCTCGGCGGATAGCCGCGCTGGCTCACCGAGCGCTGGATGACGTCGAGGATGGCCAGCTGCTTGTCGCTCAGGTTCTTACGTCTGCGCGTGCCTCCGCGCTCGCGTGCTCCCTGGTTGTCGTTCGCCACGGTCGTCCCTTTCGTGACCCGTCTGCGCATCCGGCCGGCCCGAATGTCGGTGGTGCCTGGTTGAGTGAAGTCCAGACAATCGAAACTGTATCCACGATGCAGGGCTAAAACAAACATGTGTTCGAGCGTGTCTCGAAATCGCCCGGATGTTTTCGCCACTGAATCACAGTTGTGGTTTCGAACATTCGAAGATATATTCGGAACACAGCTTCGCATCCGGCCTGCCGGCCAAGCACCGGGTGCGGAATCTTAGGAGGTCAACAGCATGAGCACAGCAACGGTCACGATGTCGTCGTCGCAGTTCCAGACGCCCGCCGGCGCTCGCACGCGCCTGCGTCTCACGCGCCGTGGGCGCGCGGTCCTCACCACGCTCGCCTCCGTCCCGCTCATCGTCGGGGCCCTGGTCTTCGCCCTCAACGGCGGGGGAGCCCTCGCCTCCGGCGACCAGGCCCACGTGCGCTTCCAGTACGTCACGGTCGAGTCGGGCCAGTCCCTGTGGAGCATCGCCGAGAAGGTCGCGCCGAGTGCCGACCCCCGCGACGTGATCGCCAGCATCGTCTCCCTGAACCAGCTCGACACCGCGGTGGTTTCGCCCGGGCAGCAGCTCGCGATCCCGTCCCAGTACGCGAAGTAGGGGCAGCGGCGCTGTGCAGCCCGGCGTCACACGGCTCGCGGCGTGACTAGCATTGATGGGTGACCTCTCTTTCCGATCTGCCGATTCGTGATGACCTGCGGGGGAAGACCCCGTACGGAGCGCCCCAGAAGGTCGTTCCCGTGGCGTTGAACGTGAACGAGAACACGCATCCGGTGCCGGCAGACGTCGCCGCCGACATCGTCGCCCGCATCTCCGCCGCGATCGGGAGCGTCAACCGCTACCCCGACCGGGAGTTCACCGAGCTGCGCGAGAGCTTCGCGCGGTACCTCGGGCACGGGCTCACCGCCGAGAACATCTGGGCGGCGAACGGGTCCAACGAGGTGCTGCAGCACATCCTGCAGGCGTTCGGTGGACCGGGCCGCACCCTGCTCGGGTTCTCCCCGACGTACTCCATGTACCCGCTCCTCGCATCCGGAACAGGCACCGGCTGGATCGCCGCCGCCCGCGACGACGAGTTCGAGCTCTCCGCCGAAACCGCGGCCGAGCAGATCCGGCGGGAAGACCCGGACATCGTGATCCTGTGCTCGCCGAACAATCCGACCGGCACGCCGCTGTCTCTCGCGACGATCGAGGCCGCATACGACGCCGCGCGCGGCATCGTGATCGTGGACGAGGCGTACGCCGAGTTCATGCCCGACGGCGAACAGACGGCGCTGAGCCTGCTGCCGGGGCGTCCGCGGCTGCTGATCTCGCGCACCATGAGCAAGGCGTTCGCGTTCGCCGGTGCGCGCGTCGGGTACCTCGCCGCCGATCCTGCCGTGGTGGATGCACTCCGCCTCGTTCGCCTGCCGTACCACCTCTCCGCGCTGACCCAGGCCGCCGCCGTCGCGGCGCTCGCCCACTCCGCCGAGATGCTGGCGATGGTCGGCGAGATCCGCACCCAGCGCGACCGGCTCGTCACCGAGCTCGCCCGGCTCGGCTACCAGCCGCACCGCAGCGGCAGCAACTTCGTGCTGTTCGGCGGCGTCGCCGACCCGCACGCGACGTTCGAAGCGCTGCTCGAACGCGGGGTGCTCATCCGGGATGTCGGCATCCCGAACCACCTGCGCGTTACAGCAGGCACCGAGGAGGAGACCACCGCTTTCCTCGACGCTCTCGCGGCGCTCCGGCGTCCGGGCGCCCCGGTAAACTCGCTGTCATGACGAATCGCATCGCCACCCTGCAGCGGGAGACCAGCGAGTCCAGCATCGAGCTGAGCATCGACCTCGACGGCACGGGCGCTACGGACATCGAGACGTCCGTGCCGTTCTACGACCACCTGCTGACGGCGTTCGCGAAGCACTCGCTCACCGACCTCCGGGTCCGCGCGAGCGGTGACACCGACATCGACGTGCACCACACCGTCGAAGACATCGGCATCGTCCTCGGTCAGGCCATCAAGCAGGCGCTCGGCGACAAGCGCGGCATCTCCCGGTACGGCGACGCCCTCGTCCCGCTCGATGAGGCGCTGGTGCAGGCGGTCGTCGACATCTCCGGACGGCCGTACCTCGTGCACACCGGCGAGCCCGCCGGGTTCGAGTTCCACCTCATCGGCGGTCACTTCACCGGGTCGATGGTGCGCCACGTCTTCGAGGCCATCTCGTTCAACGCCGCCATCACCACGCACATCACCGTCGTCGGAGGCCGCGACCCGCACCACATCGCGGAGGCCGAGTTCAAGGCGTTCGCCCGCGCGTTCCGCCAGGCCAAGGCGCTCGACCCGCTGATCACCGGCATCCCCTCCACCAAGGGGGCGCTGTGACGAAACCCGATGTCGTCGTCTTCGACTACGGGACGGGCAACGTCCACTCGGCCGTCAAGGCGCTCGAAGAGGCCGGTGCGAACGTCGAGCTGACGGGCAATCGCAAGCGCGCCCAGGAGGCGGACGGGCTGCTCGTCCCCGGTGTCGGTGCGTTCGCCGCCGTCATCGACGCGCTACGCGCATCCCACGGCGACGAGGTCGTCGACAAGCGCCTCGCCGGCGGACGGCCGGTCCTCGGCATCTGCGTCGGCATGCAGGTGCTGTTCGAGCACGGCGTCGAGCACGGTCTCGAAACCGAGGGGCTCGGCGAATGGCCTGGCACCGTCGACCTGCTGAAGGCCGACGTGGTGCCGCACATGGGCTGGAACACGGTCGACGCTCCGGAGAACTCCGCGCTGTTCGACGGGCTGCACGACGAACGGTTCTACTTTGTCCACTCATACGCCGCGCAGGACTGGACCCTGGATGTGGTCCCGCCGTTCCCGAAGCCGCGTGTCACCTGGGCCACCCACGGCCAGCCGTTCATCGCGGCCGTCGAGAACGGGCCGCTGAGTGCGACCCAGTTCCACCCGGAGAAGTCCGGACGCGCGGGCATTCAGCTACTGCGCAACTGGATCGGCACCCTCTAAGCCGACAGGCAACACCCCGAGCCCGCGCGGACGCGCGGACCCAACCGAGGAAGATCATGAGCGAATTCAACAACACCCCCCGGCTCGTCCTGCTGCCGGCGGTCGACGTGGCCGACGGCAAAGCGGTGCGCCTGACCCAGGGCGAGGCAGGCTCGGAGACGAGCTACGGCGACCCGGTCGACGCGGCAGCCGAGTGGGCGGACGAGGGCGCGGAGTGGATCCACCTGGTCGACCTGGATGCGGCGTTCGGCCGGGGCGACAACCACGCCATCCTGAAGAAGGTCATCAAGCAGGTCCGCGGCGTGAACGTGGAACTCTCCGGCGGCATCCGCGACGACGCCTCCCTGGAGTCGGCGCTCGAGATCGGCGCGAAGCGCATCAACCTCGGCACGGCGGCGCTCGAGAACCCCGAGTGGGCGGCGAACGTGATCGGGCAGTACGGCGAGGCCATCGCGGTCGGCCTCGACGTGCGCGGCACCACCCTCGCGGCCCGTGGCTGGACCCGCGACGGCGGCGACCTGTGGCAGGTCCTCGACCGCCTAGAAGACGCGGGATGCGCCCGCTACGTCGTCACCGACGTCACCAAGGACGGCACCCTCCGCGGCCCCAACCTCGACCTGCTGCGCGAGGTGATGGACCGCACGGCACGCCCGGTGGTGGCGTCCGGCGGCATCTCCAACCTCGACGACATCGCTGCCCTGCGCGAACTGGTTCCGCGCGGCCTCGAAGGCGCGATCGTCGGCAAGGCCCTCTACGCCGGCGCGTTCACGCTGCCCGAGGCGCTGGATGTCGCAGGGAACTGAGCCGGGCGACGGGTCGGGCGACGACCACGCATCCACGGGCCCGAGCGCGAAGGGCGCCGCGCGGCTGAGCGGGTTCGCGGCGCAGCTGGCGGCCGACGCCGGTCGTCTGGCGGACTCGGCGGGCCAGCCGTGGGAGGGCCGGGAGTTCGACGACAACGCGTTCGGCGACGACGACGGCAGCGCCCCTCCCGCACTGCTCGGCGCCCTGGCGGCGTTCCGCGCCGGCGAAGTGGGTGCGGAGGCCGTCGTGGATGCCGTGCGCGCGTCGCGGTTGCTGATCCCGCTGATGGCGCGGCTCGGCGAGAGCGACACCACCGACGACGGGCTGCTGATCGACAAGACCCAGGAACTCGCCATCGTGACCGTCGCCGGTCCGGACGGACGCACCGTGCTGCCCGTGTTCTCCTCGGTGACCGCGATGCAGACCTGGAACAGGGATGCGCGTCCCGTGCCGGCCGACGGGATGCGCGTCGCGCTCGCCGCCGCCGCGGAGGACACCGAGCTGGTCGTGCTCGACCCGACCTCGGAGACCGAGTTCGTGTTGCGGCGCTCAGCGCTGTGGGCGATCGCGCAGAGCCGCCCCTGGCTGCCGAGCGACCGCGACCCGGAGGTGTTCACGGCGTTCACCGCATCCATCGGGTCGGAGCTCGGCGTGCACGACATCGAGCTGATCGCCGGCGACCCCGGCGCCCGGCTGGCTGGGGAAGAACTGGTCGTGCGCCTCACGCTCTCCGCCGGGCTGACCAGGGAGGAACTGGATGCGGTCCTCGGCCGACTCGCTCAGCGCTGGGCCGCCGACGACGTGATCGCGACCCGCGTGGACTCGCTGCGCGTGCAGCTGCGCGCCGCCGACTGACGCGAGCCGCCCCCACCCACCCCGCCCCGCTCAGCGGCGCAGCATCCGCAGGCCGCCGGCGAGCGACAGCACACCCACCACGATCACGAACACCACCAGCACCGGCACCACCGGCCACACGATCAGCGCCACCCCCACCAGCAGCACGGGCACCGCGAGGCCGACGTACGCGATGAGGAAGATTGCCGCGAGCACCTCGCCGCGGTGATCCGGGGACGACAGCGACGCCGCGACCGCGATGGAGGAGCGGAACAGCAGGCCGACGCCCGCGCCCGCGACCACGCCGCTCGCCACGAACAGCCAGAGCCCGGCGACCAGCACACCCACCGCGAGACCGGCGAGGCCGAGCACCACCAGCGGGATGGCCAGCACCAGCTGGGCGCGGGACGACAGCCGGGCGAACACGATCTGCGACACCGCGGACGCGGCGAACACCGAGAACGGGACGGCGCCGGCGACGAGGCGCGAGGTCTCGTGCAGCACGCCGGAAAGCACGGTCGGCGCGAGCGAAGTGAAGAGCCCGAACACCGCGAAGCCCGCGAACGCCGCGACGGCTGCGGCGGAGAAGGTGCTCCGCGCATCCCGTGGCAGTGAGATCCGCTGGGGCCGGTATGCGGGGCGCTCCTCAGCACGCTCGACCGTCTCCGGCACCAGGGCGACCGCCACCGCGGCGACGGCGAGGATCGCCAGGAACACCGCGTACGGGAGCACCAGCGGGGCGGGGAGGAACTGCGCGAACGCTCCGGCGATCAGCGGGCCGATGGCGAGTCCGCCGGTGTTCACGACGGTGGAGACGGTTCCGGCGAGGCGGGGACCTTCCTCCGGGCGGGCGGTGGAGCGCAGTTCGCTGAGGTGTGCGGTCGCGCTGGCCGTCAGCGCCCCGACGCCGACGCCGGAGATGACGCGCGCCACCAGCAGGCCGGGGATGTCGTTCCAGAACAGGAACAGCACGGCGGCGACGATCTCGAGGGCGATGGCGACGAGGATCATCCTGCGGCGTCCCGCCCAGTCGCTGATGTGGCCGATCAGGAACAGGCTCGCGAGCACGCCGATCGCGTACGCAGCGAACACCACCGTGACCACCCAGGTCGGGAACCCGTCGCGCTGCTGATAGAGCGCGTACAGCGGGGTCGGCAGGGTGGAGAACGCCATCACCGCGAGGAACGCCGCCGCGATCACCCAGAATCCTGCACCGTGACGAAGCCGCCACGGCCCACGGGATGCGCCGGAGGCGCCGGTCGAGCCGGATGCGCGGGAGCTGCTTGATGCGCTGGTGGGGGAGGTCATGAGTGCCATACCGCTATCGTGCTCCCACCTGGCAATCGAGTCCAACGGATATCCCCGATTCTGGTGATCGACCACTACGATTACCCCGTGGACACCCGCCAGCTCGAATACTTCGTCGCCGTCGCCGACGAACTCAACTTCACCCGCGCCGCCGACCGGGTCTTCGCCGCCCAGTCCACCGTCTCCGCCGGCGTCCGCTCGCTGGAACGCGAGCTCGGCGGCGACCTGTTCGAGCGCGACAGGCACCGGGTGCGGTTGACGCCGCTCGGCCGCCAGGTGCTGGATGCGGCCCGCACCACCCTCGAGGCCACCGAGCGGATGCGCCTGCTCGCCGACAGCACGGGCGGCCTGCGCGGCGAGGTGAGGGTCGGGATCTTCACCAACCTCACCACCATCGACCTGCCGGGCATCATGGGCGAGTTCCACGAACGCCATCCCCTGGTCGATCTGCGGCTCGGTCCATCACCCAGCGGGTCCACCGGACTGGCCCGGGATGTGCGGCTCGGCAGGATCGACGTGGCCTTCCTCGGGCTGCCCGGCCGGGTGCCCGACCTGCTCTACCGGGATCTCGCGGTGTCGCCGTTCGTCGCCGTGCTGCCGGAGGAGCATCCACTAGCCGGCGCGCAGAGCGTGTCGCTGGCCGAGCTCGCCGACGAACGGTGGGTGGATGCGCGGGAGGGGTTCGGCAACAGGGCGACGCTCGACCGCGCCCTCGGCGAGCGCGGGATCGCGAGGCGGGTGTCGACCGAGCTGTCCGACCTGGGGGAGATCCCGCGGTTCGTCGCCGCGCGCCTCGGCGTGGCCGTGATGCCGGAGCTGACCGTGCTGCGGGCGGACGGGACGGTGGTGGTCCCACTCGCCGAGCGCATCGACTGGGTGCTCAGCGCGGTGGCGCGCACGCGTCCGAGCGCGGCGGCCGTGGCGTTGCTCGACCTGCTGAGCGAGCGGTTCGGGGCGCACTGACCCTATCCACCGCACCGCGCGTTGGCGTACTCTTTCCCCGTCTCACGCCGCATCCGGATCGGAGCAGATCATGGGCTGGACAGCACGCAACCTGACGGACACGTTCCACCTCCCGCCCGGCATCTTCGCCCCGTCGGCGTACGACTTCCCGGACGACCGGACGCGGCACGTCATCTACCTTGGCGGCACCGGCGTCTCGGACAGCACCGGCGTGCTGCACGAGCTGTACTGCGGGACGGACGACGTCTGGCACGAGAAGGACCTGATGGCGGAGAGCGGAGGACCGCACGCGTCATCGGCCCCGCGTGCCTACCTGTTCGTGCTGGAAGGGACGCAGCACGTCCTCTATCTGGGCACGGCGGGCGACGGGCGCCTGCGCGAGCTGTACCAGGACGACGGCTGGCACGCGAACGACCTCACTGCCGACTCCGGTTCGCAGCCGGCGCGGAAGGTCGCGCAGGGCTTCGAGTACGCGTCGGGGCGCGCGCAGGTGGTCGTCTTCCAGGGCATCGACAGACACGTGCACGTACTCACCAGGAAGTCGCGCGACGACGGCGACCCGAGCTGGGTGCACAAAGACCTCACCTCGGATCATGGCGGCCCGGTCTGCGCGCGGGCTCCTGGCGGGTACTCGTTCTCCCCGGGCGGGACCATGCACGTCGACTACCTCGGCGACGACGGCCGCCTCTACGAGTACACGGGAACCGCCAACCTCACCTGGGGCGAGCCGGTCGACATCGGCGCGGGCCTCGCCGGTCCGGGCGGGTTCGCGGACGACGCGTACCGCGGCTACGTATTCGCGGCGGACGGCACGCGCCACGTGGACGTCGTCGACACGGCGGGCGACGTGTGGGAGTACCGCTACGACGGGAGCTGGTCGGTCGAGAACCTCACCGGGCCGCTGGGCGCCAGCCCGGTGCTGGCGGGCACGAGCGTGTCCGCGTACGCGTTCGAGGCGACGGATGCGGTCCCCGTCCCCACGCAGCACGTCGTCTACGCCGGAGCGGACCACCTCATCCACGAGCTGTGGCGGGATCCGACCGGCTGGCACGAGAACCCGCTGACCGGCGCGGGCCAGCCGCCGGCCGCATCCACCCCGTCGGCGTTCGTCGACCACGCCAGCTCGACGCAGCACGTGTTCTACACCTCGCAGGCCAACGAGGTGGTCGAACTGCGCTGGACGGACCGGCCGACCCTGTCGGAGACGGCACGCCCGCGGCACCGGCTCGACTGAGCGCACGCGCATCCACCGTCTCCTAGGCTGGAGACACCATGACCGTCTTCGCTGCCATCGTCCTGTTCGTCAACGCCGCCTTCAACGTGTTCGCGTGGCCCCGGTTCTTCGCCAGGGTCGCCAAAGACACCAGGGCACGGGATGCGGCGGGCACGCCGACGCCGTTCCTGATCGTCCACGGGGTGCTGATGGGCGTCGCGCTGCTGATCGCGCTGGTGTCGCTGGTGGCCGGGGTGCTGTTGCTGGTCGCCTGACCGGATGGCACCATGAACTCATGGCTGTGAACATCACCGGCGACCCCGAGGCTGACGCCGTCCTCGACCAGTCCGACTTCGCGCTCATCCTGGGGATGCTGCTCGACCAGCAGATCCCGATGGAGACGGCGTTCTCCGGTCCGGCGAAGCTGCAGGACAGGCTCGGCTCTCTCGACCCGGCAACGGTCGCGTCCGTCGAGCCGGAGAAGCTCGCAGAGGTGATGAAGCAGACGCCGGCGGTGCACCGGTTCCCCGGCTCGATGGCGGGGCGCGTGCAGGCGCTCGCCGCGGCGATCGTCGACGACTGGGGAGATGACACCTCCGCGATCTGGACGAAGGGCGACCCGGACGGCCCCGAGATCCTGCGCAGGCTGAAGGCGCTGCCCGGCTTCGGGGAGCAGAAGGCGAAGATCTTCCTCGCGCTCCTCGGCAAGCAGCGCGGGCTGACGGCGCCCGGCTGGCGCGAGGCGGCGGGGGACTACGGAACGGAAGGCTCGTTTCGTTCGGTGGCGGACATCGTGAGCCCGGAGTCTCTGACGAAGGTGCGCGAGTTCAAGCGCGCGGCGAAGGCGGCGGCGAAGAAGGGCTGAGGCTGACCGGGGCTGTCGCGTCGGGCACTGGCGCGCAGCCCGGGATGCGGTCCACACTGGGGCGATGACCGACGAGAGCCGCGAAGGCATCCCACCCGTCGTCGCCGAGGCGATCGACGCGGCGAACGCGCACGACACCGAACGCTTCATCGACACGTTCGCCCCGACCGGCAGCGTGGACGACTGGGGCCGCGTCTTCACCGGCCGCGAGGCGATCCGCGGGTGGAGCGACGGCGAGTTCATCGGCTCGGCCGTGACGCTCGACGACCTCCAGTTCAGCGCGGTGCCGGATGGGGTCGCGGTGACGGCGCTGGTGGGCGGAGACGGGTTCAACGGACCGTCGACGTTCACCTTCCTGGTCGGCTCCGCGGGCATCGAGCGGATGACGATCACGGCCTGAGCAGGCCGCCGGACAGTGTCGGTGGTTCCGGATAGGCTCGCAGACAGCGGCGGCCGCAGGGGCCGTCGGCGTCGCCGGAAGGAGCGGACGTGTTCCTTCTGGACGGGGTCATCGTCACGAGCGCCAGCGACCTGACCGAGGCGTCGAAGTGCGAGTTCGCCTTCCTGCGCACGCTCGACGTGAAGCTCGGTCGCATCGAGAAGACCGACGAGGTCGAAGACCCGATGTACGTGCGGTCGTCACGGCTGGGGGATGAGCACGAGCAGCACATCCTGGAGCGTTACCGCGAGCGGTTCGGCACAGGGGTGGCCGAGATCGAGCGTCCGGATCGCCTCGACGCCGACAGTCTCGCCGCCGCGGTCGCCGCGACGGCCGACGCCTTCGCCCGCTCGGCCGAAGTGGTGTTCCAGGCCACCTTCTTCGACGGCTCGTTCGTGGGGTTCGCCGACTTCATCGTCCGCCGCCCGGACGGCCGCTACCGGGTGCAGGACTCCAAGCTCGCCCGTAGCGCCAGGGTCACCGCGCTGCTGCAGCTCGCCGCATACGCCGGCCAGTTGCGGCGCATCGGGGTCGACGTGGAGGACACGGTCGAGCTGCTGCTCGGCGACGGCTCCGTCAGCGAGCACAGGGTGTCCGAAATCGAGCCCGTCTACCGCAAGCGGCGCGCCCGCCTGCTCTGGATCATCGAGCAGCACCTCGCCGAGGAGGGTCCGGTCGCCTGGGGAGACCCGCGCTTCACCGTCTGCGGGCGCTGCGACACCTGCGACGCCGAGATCCAGGCCACCAGGGACGTGCTGCTGGTCGCCGGGATGCGCGTCACCCAGCGGGCGAGGCTGTTCGAGGCCGGGGTGTTCACGATCGACCAGCTCGCAGCATCCACCGGCCAGATCGACGGGGTGCCGGAGGGAACGCTCGACGGTCTGCGCGAGCAGGCGCGCCTGCAACGGGATGCCGTCGAGGGCGAGCCGCCGCCGATCCGGGTCTTCAACGCGCCGGTCCTCGCCGTGCTGCCGCATCCGGATGCGGGCGACATCTTCTTCGATTTCGAGGGCGACCCGCTCTACACCGAGGGCGCGGGGGAGCGCTGGAACCTCGACTACCTGTTCGGGCTGGTCGACGAGAACGCCGAGTTCACCGCGTTCTGGGCGCACGACTTCGCCGCGGAGCGGGTGGCGCTCGAAGCGTTCCTCGCGTTCGTGCGCGAGCGGAGGCAGCGCTACCCGAACCTGCACATCTACCACTACGCCGCATACGAGCAGACGCACCTGCTTGCCCTCGCCGCCCGGCACGGCGTCGGCGAGGAGGAGGTCGACGCCCTGCTCCGCGACAACGTGATGGTCGACCTTTACCCTCTGGTGCGCAAGGCGGTGCGGGTCGGTTCCCGCTCCTACTCGATCAAGAAGCTGGAACCGCTCTACATGGGCGACGAGCTGCGCGAGAGCGACGTGACGAACGGCGCGGACTCGATCACCCAGTACGCCAACGCGCGCGACCTCATCGCGGTCGGCCGCGAAGACGAGGCGCAGCCCATCCTGGATGCGATCGGCGACTACAACAGGTACGACTGCGTGTCGACGCTGCGGCTCCGCGACTGGTTGATCGCGCGGGCGCAGGAGAACGGCGTCCCGATCGGCCAGGCGCCGGTCGACGATCTCGAGATCGCTCCCGAGGAGTCCCCGCTGCGTGCCGGGCTGCTCGCCTACGCCGGCGATCCGCTCGACCCGCACCGCACGCCGGACAGGGAGGCGATGGCGCTGGCGGCAGCGGCGATCGACTTCCACCGCAGGGAGCAGAAGAGTTTCTGGCAGTCCCATTTCTCCCGGCTCATCCAGCCGGTGGAGGAGTGGGCGGACAACCGGGATGTGCTGGTGGTCGAGTCCGCACAGGTGCTGCGCGACTGGTACCAGGACGAGGGCCAGCGCGTCGAACGCCGGGAGCTGCTGCTGAGCGGCAGGTGGGGGCCGGGGAGCGCCATCCGGGTCAGCGAGCGCACCGGGCCGTTCCTGCTCTACGAATACCCCGGTCCGTTCCGCCAGCCGCGCTCCCAGCCGGGCGCGCGGGCGGTGCGGTCTGTCGCCGTGATCGCGGCGACGGACGACGGCGCCGTGGTGGTGCGGGAGACCCTGCCGAAAGACGTGCTGCCGTACGACGACCTGCCGAACGCGCTGACGCCCGCCGGGCCTCCGGATGCGCGCCGCCTGGCCGAGGCGATCCGCGAGTGGGGGAGCGACCTGCTGGAGGCGCGGCGCGCGGGGGATGCTGCTGACGCATCCGGCGCTGACGGGTGGCCGCGCAACGCGATGGTCGACGTGCTGCGGCGTACGCCACCGCGCACCCGCTCCGGACGCCTCGCCCCCGAAGGGCCGGACGACGGCAGCGGGCGCATCGACGCCGTCATCGCGAGCCTTCTCGACCTCGACCGCTCCTACCTCGCCGTGCAGGGGCCTCCCGGCACCGGCAAGTCGTATCTCGGGGCGCACGTGATCGCCGGCCTCGTCCAGCGGCACGGCTGGCGCATCGGCGTCGTGGCGCAGTCGCACGCCGTCGTCGAGAACCTGCTCGACCGCGTCGTCGCGGCCGGGCTGGATGCGCGGCTCGTCGGCAAGGTCCCCGGCGGCGACAGCGACAGGGAAGCGCACGCCTTCACCCCGCTGGAGCACGACGGCCAGCTGCTGTTCGCCCTCGACAACGAGGCGACCGGCTACGTGGTCGGAGGTACGGCGTGGGACTTCGCGAACGCTGCCCGCATCCCGCGCGACAGCCTCGACCTGCTGGTGGTCGACGAGGCCGGGCAGTTCTCGCTCGCGTCCACCATCGGTGCAGGGGTGTCCGCGGCCAACCTGTTGCTGCTCGGCGACCCGCAGCAGCTTCCGCAGGTCAGCCAGGGCCAGCATCCCGAGCCCATCGACGGCTCCGCCCTCGGCTGGGTGAGCGACGGGCACGACGTGCTGCCGCCCGAGTTCGGGTACTTCCTCGCCGAGAGCAGGCGGATGCATCCCGAGCTGGCGGCCGCGGTGTCTCGGCTGTCCTACGAAGGCAAGCTGCACGCGCATCCGGAGGCGGCGCTTCGGTCGCTCGACGGGGTGAGGGCCGGGCTGCATCCTGTCCCGGTGGAGCACGTCGGCAATTCGACGGAATCGCCGGAGGAGGCGGCCGTGGTGGTCGCCATCGTGCAGGACGTGCTCGGGCGCGCGTGGACCGACCCGAGCGCAGGCAGGGAACGGGATGCGCTCGGCGAGGAGGACGTGATCGTCGTCACGCCGTACAACGCGCAGCTCGCCGCGGTGCGTGCGGCCCTCGACGATGCGGGGCTGGAGCGCGTGCGGGTCGGGACGGTGGACAAGTTCCAGGGCCAGGAGGCGGCCATCGCCATCGTCAGCCTCGCTGCGTCGTCGTCGGTGGACGTGCCGCGCGGGATGTCGTTCCTGCTCATGAAGAACCGGCTCAACGTGGCCGTGTCTCGCGCGAAATGGGCGGCGTACCTCGTCCACTCGCCCGAGCTGACCGAATACCTGCCGCACACACCAACCGGCCTCACCGAGCTGAGCGCGTTCATCCGGGTGGTCGAGCAGGACGCGTGAGCCGGTGGGCGGCGCGGGATCGGCCCGGACCGCTGTGCGGGCGCGGTGCTACGCTCGTGGCGTGTCACCGGAGGAGATCGAGACGCTCGTGCACCTGCGCAGGGCGCGCGACCTGATCGACCGCGAGTATGCGCGGCCGCTCGACGTGCCCACGATCGCCAGCAAGGCGCTCATGTCTCCCGCGCACTTCTCCCGCCGGTTCCGGGCTGCGTACGGCGAGACCCCGTACAGCTACCTGATGACCCGCCGCATCGAGCGCGCGATGGCGCTGCTCCGGTCCGGGATGAGCGTGACCGACGCCTGCATGACCGTCGGCTGTACGTCGCTCGGGTCGTTCAGCTCCAAATTCAGCGAGATCGTCGGGATGTCGCCCACCGCGTACCGCGCCCGCGAGCATCAGGCCGTCGAGGCGATGCCGTCGTGCGTGGCGAAGCAGCGCACCCGCCCCGTGAAGTCCGCCTCCGCCTGAGCCGCATCTCGCCTCATCGAGCAGGTTTGGAGAAGCGTCCGCGCGCCGGGATTTCTACAGTGGACCCATGACCGTTTCACTGCAGTACTACCAGATCACCGTCAGCGACCCCGAAGAGTCGCTCAGCTTCTACCGGGACGCCCTCGGGCTCGATGTCGTGCGCGACGTCGAGTCGGGCGGCCACCACTGGATCACCCTCGGCAGCGCCGACCAGCCGGGGTTGGAGATCGTGCTCTCCGACCCGTACGGCGGCCGGTCGAAAGCCGACGGCGACACCATCCTCGAACTGATCACCAAGGGCGTCCTGCAGAACATCGTGTTCCGCACCGACGACATCGACGGCGTGTTCGAGCGGGTCCGCGCATCCGGGGCCGAGGTGTTGCAGGAGCCCATCGACCAGCCGTGGGGTCCGCGGGACTGCGCGTTCCGCGACCCGTCCGGCAACATGGTGCGCATCCAGGCCGCCATGCAGCCGCAGAACGCCTGACCGGAAACGAGAAGCCAGTAACTGTGCGGAATCCGTGCGATTTCGCGACAGCTACTGGCTTTTCGCTGCCTCGGCCGGGTCGGCGGGGCCAGCAGCGCCGGCTGCACCGCCGGCCGCACCGCCGGCCGTAAGCGACGCGAGCAGCGCCGCCGGAGTCTCCGGGTCGGCGAGCGTCACCGCGAAATACTTATCCGCCGTCGTGCCGACCACGAGCGCCGGGCCCCGGCGCAGCACGATGGCCGAGCGCCCGGGCATCACCCGGTAGCCCCAGCCGCCCCACTGCGCGGGCCGCAGGTCGTCCTCGGCCGACACCGTCGCCACGCGCGACAGCGGGATGCTCTTCACGCGCATCCCGAACAGCAGCGGCAGCGTCACCCGCAGGCCGCGCCCGTCGACCGACACCCGGATGCGCGTGAAACCGCACAGCAGCACCACGCAGACCACGATGACCACCGTGCTGAACGCGGCCCCGGCGACGCGGGCGCCCTGGTCCTCGCCCGGACCGGCGTCGACCAGCAGCAGCGGGAGCACGCACACCACCCCGACGAGCACCAGGGCAGCGGCCGCCCAACCGAAGAGTCGAGCCGTCACCGTCTGGGACCAGGAATCTGACATTCCACCAGCCTACCCCACGCGGGCTGTCACATTTCGGAACACGGTTTGGGCATCCGGCGCACAGCAGGCAGGCTCGAATAGCCGTCAACCGTTCGCCGGCACACCCCCACCCCTTCACAAGAGAGGCACAGCCATGTCCGAGGCCACCCCGCCCACCCCATCCCTGCCGGAGAAGCCGAAGTCGAAGACCGGCTGGATCGTCGGCATCGGGATCGCTGTTGTCGCGATCGTCGTGGCCGTGGTGCTTGTCGTCGTGAACCTGTCGGCGCCCGCGTCGAGTGGTGCGGAGAAGCGCGTGAGCGTGAAGATCGGCACCACCGAGCAGGCCGCGCCGTACTGGCCGATCCTGAAGAAGGCGGCGGCGAAGGAGGGCATCGACATCACCGTCGTCGGCTTCCGCGACTACACGCAGGCCAACCCGGCGCTCGCGGACAAGCAGATCGACCTGAACCTGTTCCAGCACCTGCAGTTCCTCGCGAACTACGACGTGAGCGCGAACGCCACACTGGTCCCGATCGCCTCCACCCTGGTGGTTCCGCTCCCGCTGTACTCGAAGAAGTACACCTCGGTCGAGCAGATCCCGCAGGGCGCGAAGATCGCCATCCCGAACGACGCGACCAACCAGGCCCGCGCTCTCCTCGTGCTGCAGAAGGCCGGACTCCTGAAGCTGAAGAACGGCGGAAACACGCTCGCGACGCCCGCCGACATCGTCGCCTCCGACTCGAAGGTCTCCGTGATCCCGGTGGATGCGGCGCAGACGGCCCCCGCGCTCGACTCGGCCGACGGTGCGATCATCAACAACACGTTCGTCGGTCCGGCCGGGATCGACCCCAAGTCCGCGCTCTTCCAGGACGACCCCAAGAGCGACACCGCCGAGCCGTACATCAACGCGTTCGTCGCCCGTGAGGCGGACAAGAACAACAAGACGTACCTCAAGATCGCCGAGCTCTACCACACCAAGGCCGTCGAGGACTCGGTGCTGGCCGACTCGAAGAACACCGCGGTGATCGTCGACCGTCCGCAGTCCGACCTCATCGCCATCCTCGACAAGCTGAAGACCACCATCAAGGCGGCGAAGTAGCGCGGATGAGCCCCATCATCGAGTTCCGCGACGTCTCGAAGGCGTTCCGCTCCGGCGACACGACCGTCACGGCGGTCGACGGTGTCAGCCTCGCGATCGAGCGCGGTGAGATCTTCGGCATCATCGGATACTCGGGGGCGGGCAAGAGCACGCTGGTGCGCCTCATCAACGCGCTCGAGCGGGCGACGTCCGGCAGCATCCTGATCGACGGCCAGGACATCACGCAGCTTCCCGAACCGAAGCTGCGTGCTGTCCGGGCCGGGATCGGGATGATCTTCCAGCAGTTCAACCTGTTCCGGTCGCGCACGGTGTTCGGCAATGTCGCGTACCCGCTCAAGGTGGCCGGCTGGCCGAAGGAGAAGCGCAAACAGCGTGTCGCGGAGCTGCTGGCGTTCGTCGGACTCACCGACAAGGCGTGGGTCTACCCCGACCAGCTCTCCGGCGGCCAGAAGCAGCGCGTCGGCATCGCCCGCGCGCTCGCGACCAACCCGGCGATCCTGCTCGCCGACGAGTCCACGTCGGCGCTCGACCCGGAGACGACGGCCGACGTGCTGCGGCTGCTCAAGCGGGTCAACGACGAGTTGGGCGTCACCATCGTGGTCATCACGCACGAGATGGAGGTGGTCCGCTCGATCGCCGACCGCGTCGCCGTGCTCGACTCCGGCCGGGTGATCGAGACCGGCAGCGTGTTCGAGGTGTTCTCGGCCCCGCAGACTGGCACGGCGCAGCGCTTCGTCGGGACGGTCCTCAAGAACCGGCCGGACGAGACCGAGGTCGAGCGTCTGCGCGGCAAGCACGCCGGACGCATCGTCTCCGCGCGCATCCACGACGACGGGCGGCTGGGGGCCGTGCTGTCGGATGCGGTCGGCAGGCACAACGTGCGGTTCGAGATCGTCTACGGCGGCATCTCTGCGCTGCAGGGCCGCTCGTTCGGCAGCCTCACCCTGGAACTGATCGGCGACGACGCCGGGGTGGATGCGCTGATCGCCGACCTCCGCCAGGTCACCGAGGTGGAGGAGGTGGCGGCATGAACGACTGGGACACCCTGTGGCCGGTCTTCGTCCAGTCCATCGGGCAGACGCTCTGGATGGTCGTGGCGACGCTCGTCCTCGGCGGCATCCTGGGCCTCGCGCTCGGCGTGCTGCTCTACACGACCAGGCGCGGCGGGCTGCTGGAGAACCGGGTGCTCTCCGCGGTGCTGAACGTGGTGGTCAACTTCATCCGGCCCATCCCGTTCATCATCTTCATGACGGCGGTCGCGCCGCTGACGCAGCTGGTGCTCGGCACGTTCCTCGGAACTCCGGCGGCGATCTTCCCGATGACCATCGCGGCGACGTTCGGCATCTCCCGCATCGTCGAGCAGAACCTGGTGACGATCGACCCCGGCGTGATCGAGGCGGCACGCGCGATGGGCTCGAGCCCGTGGCGGATCATCACGACGCTGCTGATCCCCGAAGCGCTCGGCCCGCTCATCCTGGGATACACGTTCGTGTTCGTGGCGATCGTGGACCTGTCGGCCATCGCGGGCAGCATCGGCGGCGGCGGACTCGGAGACTTCGCGATCTCGTACGGATACCAGCGGTACAACTGGGCGGTGACGTGGATCGCGGTGATCACGATCGTGGTGCTGGTGCAGGCGGCGCAGTTCCTCGGGAACTGGCTGGCGCGGAAGGCGCTGCGGCGCTGAGGCGCGGTCAGCCGACGTAGCGGCCGACGGGGCGCAGGCGTAGCGGCGGCTGCTCGTACTCGTCCAGGGCGTGCACGACCCAGCCTATGGCGCGGGCGGTCGCGAAGACGACCTCGCCCGCGTCGTCGGCCATCCCGGATGCGATAGCCAGCGCGGCGATGGCCAGGTCGATGTTGGGGCGCAGCCCGGTGCGGCGGTGGACGATGGCGGCGACGTCGTCGACTGCTGCGGAGGCATCTGCGGCTGCGGTGGCGCCTGCGGCTGCCGAGGTGTCCCCGAGCATCCCGAGCAGGATGCGCGCCCGCGGGTCGCCCTGCGGGTAGAGGACGTGGCCGAACCCGGGGACGGGTCCGCGCCCGGCGACCACCGTGTCGGCGACCACGCGCTCGGCCGGTTCTCCGGCGACGACGCGGGCGAGCATCCGGTGGGCGGCACGGCTGGCGTTGCCGTGCAGGGGCGAGTCGAGGGCGCCGAGCCCGGCGGTGACGACCGCGTACGGGTTGGCGCGCGCCGACGCCGCGGCCCGGGCGGCGAGGGTGGAGACGGCGAGATCGTGGTCGAGGAGGAGCACGAGGGCGGCGTTCAGCGCGGCGAGCGACGTCGGCGGCGCGTCGGTCATGGCGGCCCAGAGACGCGCGGCCAGGGATGCGGCGGCGGGGTCCAGCGCGCCGCGGGCGGGCAGCGCATCCACCATCCCGGCCACCAACCCCTCTGCCGCCCCGACCACCGTGGCGCGGTCGAGGGAGTATCGCAGCGGGTCGGCGGCGGCCAGCGCCGTCACGGCCACCTGTTGCCGGTCCCGGGTGGTCGCGGAGTCCGGCAGTGCGTCGCCCACCCGGCGGGCGGCGGTCAGTCCGGCTGCGGCAGGGAACCGTGCGTCCGCATCCCATTCTCCGGTCAGCGCCCAGTGCGCGACGGTCTCGAACCGCTCGCCGACGAGCGTGGCGACGTTCCTGCCGCGATAGAACAGTTCGCCGTCCTCGATCAGCGCGAACGAGGTGTCCACCACCATGAGAGGGCGGCCGTCCGAGTGCCCGTGCGGACCGGCCACCGGCCGCCGCCTCCTGTCGGCCGCGAACCGTTCGACGTCGAGCGGGTCGAAGGTGGAGCCGTCCGGGGTCCGGATGCGGTCGAGCCGGCCGCGCGCCACGTACGCGTACAGGGTCTCGAGCTTCACGCCGAGCCGCTCGGCGGTCTGCTCCGCCGTGAGCCGGGGGAGCGCCGGGCCGAGCGTGCCGTCGTCGCCGAGTGCCCCGACGCTCTGGTGCGCCCCACCATCCTCGCGTTCCACGTCAGACGCCTCCTGCATGGCACTCCCCACATTGATCTAATCAACATTGACGCACCGAGAATCCATGCGCATGCTCATACTATGCAGAACGCACGGATGGACGACACCCTCATCGACGTTCCCCGCGGCCTCACGAACGTGGTCGCCGCGGAGACCGCCCTCGGCGATGTGCGCGGGCACGAAGGCTTCTACCACTACCGCCAGTACTCCGCGGTCGAGCTGGCCGCCGAGCGCAGCTTCGAGGAGGCCTGGCACCTGCTGCTGTTCGGCACGCTCCCGGATGCCGCAGAGCTCGCCGCCTTCCGCGCCCGCATCGCCGCCGCCCGCACCATCCCCGACGAGGTCGCGGAAGTGCTCCCCGCCATCGCGCGACTCACCGCCGGGACCCCGGACGCCCTCGCCGGCGTCCGCATGGCGCTCGCCGCCGTGGCCGCGGCCGACCGCATCCGGCCCCTGTACGACGAAGACGCCGACGCCCGCATCGCCGACGCGATCCGGGTCAGCGCCATCACGCCCGTGCTGCTCGCCGCCCTGCACGCGCTCGCGTCCGGCCGCACCCCGCTGCCCAGCCGCGACGATCTGGGGCACGTCGCCAACTACCTCTACCTCGTCACCGGACGGATCCCGGATGCGCGGAGCGAGCACGCGGTGAGCGCGTATATGACCGCGGCGATCGACCACGGCTTCAACGCATCGACGTTCACCGCGCGCGTCATCGCCTCCACGGGCGCCGACCTCGCCGCCGCCGTGACGGGCGCGATGGGCTCGCTGTCCGGACCCCTCCACGGCGGCGCGCCGAGCAGGGCGCTCGACACCCTCGACGAGATCGCCACCCCCGACCACATCGACGACTGGGTGACCAGCACCGTCGAGTCCGGTGGGCGCATCATGGGGTTCGGGCACGCCGTCTACCGCACGGAGGATCCACGTTCCCGGATGCTGCGCGGCATCGCCGACGGATTCGGCGGGCAGAGGGTGGCGTTCGCCGTGCAGGTGGAGCGCAGGGTGCAGGAGCTGCTGGACGAGCTGAAGCCGGGCAGGGAGCTGCACACCAATGTCGAGTTCTACGCGGCCGTGGTGATGGAGGCATGCGGCATCCCGCGCAACATGTTCACGCCCACGTTCGCGACGGCCCGCGTGGTCGGCTGGACGGCGCACATCCTGGAGCAGGCGGCCGAGGGCAAGATCGTGCGGCCGTCGTCCCGGTACGTCGGGCCGCCGGCGCCCGCGCCGCTGCCAGCGCAATCCGCGGCTTGAGCGCGGACCCAGGAAGGACCATCCTGGTACCGAGGCGGTGGTCGGGATGCGCGGAGCGGTCAGGCAGGTCGAGTGGGTCGGCGACGACGACCCCGAGCGGTTGGAGGCGGCCACGATCACGCTCGCGGCCGACCGGCTGGATGCGCTGGGCACGTCCCGCAGCACCGACTACGTCACGAGCTGGTCGCTGGAGACCGGGCCGGACTGGGTCACCAGCAGGCTCGACGTCGCCGTGTTCGGCCGCGGCTTCACCCGCCGTCTGGCGCTCGCCCGGGATGCGCACGGCCGCTGGACCAGCGAGGCGACCCAGGAGGGCATCGGCGTCTACCACGACGAGGAGCTGGCCGATCCCGGCATCGACGCCCGAGAGGCGGCGGACGGCGCATTCGACGGAGCGCTGGACTGCGACCTCGCGCTCTGCCCGGTGACGAACACCATGCCGATCCTGCGGCTCGGCGCGCACCGGGGCGCGGTCGCAGAGACCAGGTTCGTGATGGCGTGGGTGGCGCTGCCGTCGCTCGCGGTGAGCCGCAGCGAGCAGCTGTACAGCGCTACCCCGTACGACGAGGAGGCCGGCCATGCCGTCGTCCGCTACAGCAGTGAAAGCCGCGACTTCACTGCCGACCTCACGGTCGACCCGGACGGCATCGTGATCGACTACCCGCAACTCGCCCGGCGCATTCGGACTCGGACCCGCGCGTAGCGCCGCACAGGGCGAGCCACCGCGCAGCCCACCCCCTACGGCGTCGGCGCCAGCGCGTCGTACCGCCGGAACGCGCCCTGCACCCGCACCACCGTCGCTACCAGCACCATGATCACCAGCCCGCCGAGCAGGGGAGGGAACCACAGCGCGCCGGTGAGCGCGAGCAGTCCGATGTACAGGTCGCCGAGGCGTGGGCCGCCGGTGACGACCACCGTGAACACGCCCTGCAGCCTGCCGCGCATCGCATCCGGTGCCGACGCCTGCAGGATGGTCATGCGGAAGATCGAGCTGATGTTGTCGGCCGCGCCCGACCCGGCGAGCAGCAGGGCGGCGAGGATCAGCGCCGGGAGGTTCGCGTCGGCGAAGTTCTGGCCGCTGCCGCCGAGCCCGGCGAACGCGATCACCGCCAGCACGATCCCGAAGCCCAGGATGCACGCTCCGTAGACGATGATCGCGCGCGCGACCGCCCTGCCCTGCCAGCGCACATGTCCGAGCCGTCCGGAGAACACGCTCGAGAGGAGGGTGCCGACGGCGCCCGCCGCGGTCAGGATGCCGACCGTGACAGGGCCACCGCCGATCAGCAGGGCGCCGACGGCGGGGAAGAGGGCGCGCGGCTGGCCGAAGGTCATCGCGATCAGGTCGAGCCTGAACGTCATCGACAGGTTCGGCGCCGTCTTCAGGAAGCGCAGGCCGTCGAGCACGCCCGCGATGCCCGCGCGCTGCTGCTCGCCCTCCGGGACGATCTTCGGCAGGGTGAAGATGCCGAGGAACGCCGCCGTGAAGAGAACCACGTCGACCGTGTACGTCCAGCTGATGCCGACGCTCGCGACGAGGAGCCCGGCGAGGGCCGGGCCGATCGTGACCTGCACGCCGAAGCCGATGCCGCCGAGGGCGCTCGCCGCGGGGAGCAGCCTGGCGGGGAGGAGGCGCGGAGTGATGGCCTGCCTGGTGCCGCCGATGACCACCGTGGCGACGGCGTTGATGGTGGTGAGGACGTACAGCGGCCACACCACCTGGATGTCCAGCCAGGCGAACGCGGCGATGCCGGCCGTCGACACCCAGGCGACGATGGCGGTGACCAGTGCGACGAGGCGGCGGTCGAACGCGTCGGCGAGCACGCCGCCGTAGAGTCCGAACACGACCATCGGCAGCAGGGCGAACAGCGCGACCAGCGAGACGGCGAGCGTCGACTGGGTGAGGTCGTAGATGTGCAGGCCGACGGCGACGATGGTCATCTGGCCGCCGATGCCGGCGATCGAGCCGCCCACCCAGAGCCGGGCGAAGGCGGGGGACTCTTTCAGCGGCGAGAGGTCGACGAAGTGACGGCGGCGCGCGAGCGTCGTGCCGTCAAGCTCGGTCGGCCGTCCGGGTTCGGACGTGCGGGGAGCTGGGTGGTCCGCTTCGGAGCGGCCGGTGCGGGGGCCTGAAGGCTCGCCGCTCAGAACCGCGGCTTCTTGCTCAGCGCAACGGCAGCGGTGGAGAAGACGACGCCGGCGGCCATGATCATCACGGTCACACCCTGCAGGAGGGTCTGCCAGAACGGCTCGAACGGGGTGACGGACACCCAGAGCCAGAGCACAGCGCCGATGAGGGTGATGACGTAGCTGAAGGTCCTGTACGCGAACAGCGCGTTGAGCGAGACGACCGTGCCGGCCACGAACACCTGGAAGAGCGGGAGGAACGCGTCAGGGTCGCCGCTCCAGGTGAAGACCAGGCTGATCACGAAGAAGACCGCCGACACCAGTGCGACCAGCGTCGCGATGAGCTTGCCGACCGGGCCGGGCAGCACAGCGCTCAGGCTGCGGACGAGGCTGCCGTGCTCGTCGTCGAGGTCTGCGGTGCGTGGTTCTTCAACGTGTGTGCTCACGTCCACGATCCTAGCGCCGAGGGACCCCCAGCCAGAAAAACGGCACGGTTCGCGGCGAGGCTATGGTGGGGGACATGTGGCGAGTGCGAGTGCGACGCGTGGACGAACGAGTGGCGCAGCGGGTGAACGCGCGGAAGACCGGCAGGGGGGTCGACACCTTCTGGCGTCGCGTTTCCTCGGCGGCGAACCACGGCAAGCTCTGGTTCGTGGCCGCTGCGGTCCTCGCACTGCTCGGCCGCCCGCGTGCCGCTGTGCGCGGCCTGGCGTCGCTCGGCATCGCCAGCCTGGTCGCCAACCTGATCGGCAAACGGCTGGTCGGCGGGGAGCGGCCGGCGCTCACGTCCATCCCGATCAGCAGGCGGCTGCAGCGCACGCCGACGTCGCCGTCGTTCCCGTCCGGGCACACCGCCAGCGCGGTCGCCTTCGCCACCGGCGCTGCCCTCGAATCCCCGGTGGCCGGTGCGGCCCTCGCCCCGGTGGCCGCCGGCGTCGCATACTCGCGGCTGCACACCGGGGCGCACTGGTTCTCCGACGTGGTCGGCGGCGCGGCGATCGGCGCGGGCGTCGCCCTCGCGCTCAAGGCGGTCGTCCCTGCGCCGAAGCCCTCCGCGCTGCTCAACGCGGAACCGCCGACGGCCACGACCATCGACCTTCCAGCGCTCGCCGACGGGGACGGAGCGTTCATCCTGGTCAACCCCGGCTCCGGCCGCGGGCTCGGCCGCCCGGACCCCCGGCCGCTGCTCGCCGAGCGCCTCCCGAAGGCGACGGTGCACGAGCTGTCCGACGGCGACGATTTCGCCGAGCTGGTGGATGCGGCTCTCGCGTCCCCGAACCCGCCGCGCGTCATCGGCATCTACGGTGGGGACGGTTCCGTCGGCGCACTGGCGACGATCGCCCGGAAGCACGACCTCCCGCTGCTCGTGTTCCCCGGCGGCACGTTCAACCACTTCGCGAAGGCCGCGATGCTCGACAGTGTCGACACGGCCATCGACGCCCTGCAGACCGGAACCGGCAGGGCGGTCGACATCGCCGAGCTCCGCTTCGCTACCGGCGACCCCGTCGTCGTGCTCAACACGCTGTCCGTCGGCATCTACCCGTCGTTCGTGGAGGAGAGGGAGAAGTACGAGAAGCGCATCGGCAAGCCGCTGGCTGCGCTGGTCGCCGCCATCCGGGTCGTCCGCCGCACCAGTCCGCTGCGCGTGGAGATCGAGGGCGGACGCCGCACGATCTGGTCCGTCTTCGTCGGCGTCGGCCGCTACTACCCGGTCACCGCCGCCCCGATCGAGCGCAGGCGCCTCGACGACGGCGTGCTCGACGTGCGCGTACTGTTCGCCGGCGGTAAGCCGCGCACGCGCGGGACGGTCGCGCTGGCCCTCGGCGGCCGGGTGGACGCACTGGTCGCGCGCCTGCCGTTCCTGCAGGGCCCGCCGGTCCTGGACGCGTTCACCAGCACCGGCCTGACCATCCGCTCCCGCGACGACGACCCCGGATATGCGCACGACGGCGAGGCGTCGACGGAGACGCCAGGCGGCACGGACGACGACGGCGCGAAGCGCCTGAACGTCACCCTCGTGCCCGGCGGCCTCCGCGTCTACTCGCCGGTCACTCCACGTTGATGTCTTCGACGGACTTGTCCGGCCGCAGCCCGCGCCACGACGGCTGACGCAGCCTGGCCGTCGGCGTCCACTCGGCGAACTCCACCTCGCCGACGAGTTCGGGCCGCACCCAGTGCGCATCCCGGGCGTCGGCGGACGGCACATCGGTGAGCGGGCTGGTCTTCCGTGGATGCGCTGCCAGGCGTTTCGCGAGGTCGTCCAGCATCGCGTCGGTGAACCCGGTGCCGACCTTGCCGACGTAGCGCAACCCGTCGCCGTCCGGGATGCCGAGCAGCAGCGACCCGACGGTGTTCGCCCTCCGGCCGTTGCCCGGCTTCCACCCGGCGATCACGACCTCCTCCGTGCGGTGGTGCTTGATCTTGATCCAGGTGCGGGAGCGGCGGCCGGTGGCGTATGTTGCGTCGCGCTGCTTGGCCATGACGCCTTCGAGGTCGAGCTCCCTGCTCGCATCCACGGCGTGCCGGAGGTCGCCGTCGAACGCGGGCGGCACCTGCACGGGGTCGCCCTTCGGCGGGCGGAGGACGTCTTCGAGGGCAGCGCGACGCTCGTCGTACGTCTTGCCGCGGCAGTTCTCGCCGTCGAGTTCGAGGAGGTCGAAGACCATGTAATGCACGGGCGCCCTGCTGACAGCCGCATCCACGTCGGACGGCCTGGTGAGGCCCATCCTGGTCTGCAGCAGGCCGAAGTCGGGGCGGCCGGTCTTGTCGAGGGCGACGATCTCGCCGTCGAGCACCAGCTCGTGCCCGTCGGCGACCTCGGTGAGCGTGCGCAGCTCCGGATATGCGACGGTGACGTCGTTGCCGTTGCGGGTGCTCAGCCGGAGCGCATCGCCGCGCACCTCCGCGATGGCGCGGATGCCGTCCCACTTCATCTCGAACGCCCACTCGGACTCGTCGTGCACGTCCTTCTCGGAGCCGAGAGTGGCGAGCATGGGGGAGATGGGCTTGGCGGAGAGCCTGGCGGGTGTGGTGCGGTTAGGTGTGGTGCGGGTGGGCGCGTCGGCCTTGGCGGCCTTCGCGGGCTTGGTGCCCTGGCCTTTCGCCGCATCGTCTTTCATCAGGTGGATGAGCCAGTTCTGCTCCGCCTTGCCCGCCCCGCCGGTGTGGATGAGTGCGAACTTCCTGTCGCCGCCGAGCCCGCCGCCCTTCGTGCCGTGCAGGGTCACGATCACCTCGTCGTCGCGCCACTTCTCGAGGTCGTAGTCGCCCGCATCCCAGATCGTCACATGCCCTGCGCCGTACTCGCCGTGCGGGATATCGCCCTCGAACGCACCGTATTCGAGCGGGTGGTCCTCCACGTGCACGGCGAGATGGTTCTGTCCGGGATCGGTCGGCGGGCCCTTGGGAAGCGCCCAGCTGACCAGCACGCCGTCGTGCTCCAGGCGGAAGTCCCAGTGCAGGCGACGGGCGTGGTGCTCCTGGATCACGAACGTGCGCCCGCTGGTCGAGTGCTGCAGCTTCTCCGGAACAGGTTCCGGCGTCTTGGCGGCGTCGCGCTTGCTGCGGTAGGTCGTCAGCCTGTCCTCCGCCGCGCCGTGCACCTCCTCGTCGAGGTGCCCGGCGGACAGGTCGGCGAGCGGGTCGCCCCTCCGCTTCACGCGGGCGAGCGCCTCCGTGAAGTCGAGCTGGGCGAGGTCCTTCCGCGCGAGCTCCCGCCAGGTGCGGGGCGCCGCGACGGTCGGGCGGAACCGCCCGCGCAGCGAATACGGCGCGATCGTGGTCTTGGCCGCGTTGTTCTGGCTCCAGTCCACGAGCACCTTGCCGACCCGCAGCGCCTTCTTCATGTCGCTCACGACGAGGTCGGGATGGTCGGCTTCGAGCACCCGGGCGAGTTCGTGGGCGACGGCGGAGACCTGCTCGCTGGTCTGGCTGCCGTCGAGCGCCGCATACAGGTGGATGCCTTTGGACCCGCTGGTCACCGGCATCGGGTCGAGCCCCATGTCGGTGAGGATGCCGCGGGCGAGCACGGCGATCTCGGCACAGTCGGCGAGCGTGACCCCCTCGCCGGGATCCAGGTCGAGCACCAGCCTGTCCGGATTCTTCGGCGTGCCGTTCCTGGACACCCGCCACTGCGGCACGTGGATCTCCAGCGATGCGATCTGCGCCAGCCAGATCAGCGTCGCTCTGTCGTTGACCAGCGGATAGTCGTTGGAGTGGCTCTTGTGCGTGATCGTCCTCCGTTTGACCCACGACGGCGTCGACGACGCATCCAGGTTCTTCTGGAAGAACACCTCGCCGGGTTCATCCGGCGTCCCCACCCCGTGCACCCACCGCTTGCGGGTGACCACCCGATCCCGGATGTGCGGCAGCATGACCTCGGCGATGGCGTTGTAATACCCGATCACATCGGCCTTGGTGGTACCGGTCTCCGGGTACAGCACCTTGTCCAGATTGGTCAGCTTCAGCCGATGCCCATCGATCTCGACGGACTCGGTGTCAGTGGCGGCCATGCGCCAGATCGTACGCCGGGACGCGAGGCGCGTCACCTGGTGCGTCGCCGGCCGGGGGTGCGAACTACGGGTCTCTGCGGTCCGGATCCTGGACACCGGCCGCTCTGACGAGCATCCAAGTCGCCAGCCCCAGCATCGTTCCGGCGGCCAGCCAGAGCGCGGCGGCCAGAGACTGGGCCACCTGACTCAGGGCCGTGGCGCCGCCCGCTGCGATCAGGAAGCCCACTCCGAGGCCCCGGTATGTGCTGCTTTTCGTCACGGATACCCCTAGGAGTACGTGTTCGCGATGGCGACACAGGCCGTGGCGACACCGCTCCAGCCGCCGATGGCCGCGGCCAGGCAAACACCGCATCCCACTCCCAGGGTGACGGCGCAGGCGACTCCACAGGCCAGACTGAGGCCGGCCACGACCCACCCCGGGATGCCTTGATTGTTGAGGCACGTCGACAGGTTGCCCCACCAGTCGCCCTTCTTATAGGTGGCTCGGCTCAGCGGTGAGCCTCCCGCTTGGCCTTTCTCGGCCGTGACTACGCGATCGAGTGAGAGCGACCCGTCATTCCAGATCCGAACGGTCCCGGAGTCCTGCGAGACGGGGATGAACGACATCTCCACCGTCGTCGCGACTTCACCGCTGGCGTCGTAGAAAACGGTGAGCGCGGATTGACCCGTCGGGTTTTCGCGGGCAACGATCGGGATACGCACGATCTCGTGCCCGTCGACGGAGCGGAGACCGATGGCGCTCGCCGTGTCGAGCGGGTCGCCGCTTCGGCTGAGGTGTGATGCAGCGATCTCTCGCGCAAGGGTCGTGACGCGACCGTCGTCGAGGGCTGGCCAGTCGCTCACGGCGTGAGCTTCGGCGCTCAAACTGATGACGGCCTCTTTGCTGGCGGTCAGCACATCCGTTCTCGGAGTCCCGGGTGCAGCGGCAGCAGGCGGGGCGGCAAGTGTGACGGCGAGTACTGCTGCCGTCGCGGCCGCCAGCACAGTTGCACCTTTGCGAATTCTGTGTCTAATCATGCGGACAGCCTAAAAAGAGATCTAATATTAAACCACAACAAATGAAAAAGAATTCTAAAGTTCTACGCCCATCCCTCAACGGCACCGGACGGTGATTCTCGGGAGTCCCTCCCTGGCGTGCCATAGCCTTGAACACATGTCTTTCGTCGTCGAATCACTTCCCCCTCTCACCTGGAGCAACGGCACCGGCACCGCCGAGCAGGCGGGTCCCGGCCAGCTGACGCTGACCGCCGCCGCGGGCACCGACTGGACGAACAGTGCGCTCGGCGGGCCGCAGCAGCACGCCGCGACGTCGCTCGGGTTCGTGCCGACGGAGGACTTCACGCTGTCGGCCCGGGTGAGCGTGCAGCACCCGCGCAGCACGTTCGATGCGGGTGTGCTCGCCATCTGGGGCGACAAGGATCACTGGGCGAAACTCTGCTTCGAGTATTCGCCGCAGGGGGAGGCGATGGTCGTCTCCGTCGTCACCAACGGGTTCTCCGACGACTGCAACTCCACCGTCGTCACCGCCGACCACGTCTTCCTGCGGGTGGTCAAGACCGGCGCCGGATGGGCGTTCCACTCGTCGGCCGACGGGGTCACCTGGGATTTCGTCCGCGTCTTCCGGCTGGACTGGGACGGCGACGTGAACGTCGGGTTCATGGCGCAGGCTCCGCTCGGCGACACCTGCGTCGCGCGGTTCGACGCCATCCGGTACGCGAACACGGTGCCGGGCGACCTCAGAGACGGTTCGTAGGCCAAACCTCGATCACTGGTTGAAAATCGCGCCGTCCACGGTCACGATGGGGGCATGAGGGCCATATGGACGGGTGCGATCACTTTCGGGCTGGTCAACGTGCCGGTGAAGGTATACAGCGCGACCGAGGATCACGATGTCGCGCTGCACCAGGTGCACGACGCAGACGGCGGGCGCATCCGGTACAAGCGGGTGTGCGAGATCGACGGCAAGACGATCCCGTACGAGCACATCGCGAAAGCGTACGACGACGGGGAGCGCACCGTCGTGCTCACCCCCGACGACCTGGCGTCGCTGCCCGCTGAGCGCAGCAGGGAGATCGACGTGGTCGAGTTCGTGCCGAACGATCAGCTCGACCCGCTGATGTTCGACCGCAGCTACTACCTGGAACCGGACTCCAAGTCGCTGAAGGCGTACGCGCTGCTGCGGCGCACCCTCGAAGACTCGGAGCGCACCGCCATCGTCAACTTCGCGCTGCGGCAGAAGACCAGGCTCGGTGCGCTGCGGGTGCGCGGGGATGTGCTCGTGCTGCAGACCCTCCTGTGGAACGACGAGGTGCGCGAGGCGAGCTTCCCGTCGCTGGAGGACAGCCCGCGCATCACCCAGCGGGAGCTCGACCTGTCCGCCGCGCTGATGGAGAGCTTCGCCGGCGACTTTGAGCCGGAGAAGTTCAGCGACGAATATCAGGATGAGCTGCGGAAGCTGATCGAGGCGAAGCTCGAACAGGGCGACACGATCGACACGGCGGAGACGTTCGGCGAGCAGGAGGAGAAGAGCTCGGGCGGCGGTGAGGTGATCGACCTCATGGAGGCGCTGCAGCGCAGCGTCGAGCGCAGCAGAGGTTCGGGCAGTGGGAAGGGCTCCGGCGGGGAGAAGTCCGCGGCGAAGACGTCGACGGCGAAGAAGTCCGCCGCAGCGAAGTCCGGCGCGAAGTCCGCGAAATCGGCCACCGCGAAGTCCGCAGCGAAGTCCTCCGGCTCGGCGACCGCGGGCAAGACGGCGAAGACCGCCGCCAAGAAGCCCGCGTGACGCGCCTCCGCCGCAGCGACCCGTCCGGGCCCGGCTACCGCAGGATCAGCACGAAGAAGGCGCCGACGTACCAGGACGAGGCCGGCAACACGATCGTGGACGAGCGCGAGCTGGAGCGCATCCGGTCGCTGGTGATCCCGCCCGCCTGGCAGGACGTGTGGATCTCGCCGGACGCGCGGGGGCACATCCAGGCCGTCGGCTGCGACCAGGCCGGGCGGAAGCAGTACCTCTACCACGAGTCCTGGCGCCTGCATCAGGACAGGGTCAAGTTCGAGCGGGCGGCCCAGCTGGCCGAGACGCTGCCCGCCGCGCGCCGCCGCGTCACGATGGACCTGCGGCAGGAGGGCTTCGGCAGGGACCGGATCCTGGCGGCGGCGCTCAGGATCATCGACCTCGGCTCGCTCAGGATCGGCAGCGAGGAGTATCTGCACGCCAACGGCAGCAGGGGACTCACCACGCTGCTCTGCCGCCACGTCGCCATCGACGGGGACGACGTGACGCTGACGTTCCCGGCCAAGAGCGCGCAGAAGTGGACGAGCACGATCACCGATCCGGATGTGGCGGCTCTGCTCTCCGAGATCGTCGCGGCGCGCGGCCAGCGCTCGCGGCTGCTGTCCTGGAAGGACGGCACCTGGCACACGATCCGTCCCGCGTCGCTCAACGAGTACATCCGGCGGCAGACGCGCGGCGAGTTCACCGCGAAGGACTTCCGCACCCTGCACGGCACGATCACGGCGGCGGCGACGCTCGCCGGTCTCGGAACGGGCGGCACGGAGCGGGAGCGGACGAAGCGCATCACCGCGGCGGTCGCTGCGGCAGCGGACGCGCTCGGCAACACCCCGGCGATCGCGCGCAACAGCTACATCGACCCGCGCATCTTCGACCGCTACCGGCAGGGTGAGGTGATCGACCTGTCCAACGGCCGCGCACCGGAGCCCGCACTGCTGGAACTGCTCGCCTAGCGCTTCGGAGCGTCCTCCGTCGCGCCCTCCGACGCCTCCGACGACAGCGGAGCAGCGATGTCCTCCAGCGACTTGCCCTCCGCATCCACGCCGAGGAACAGCTCGACCAGCCCCGCCGCGATCATCAGCCCAGCGCCGATGTAGTACCCGATGGCCACCGCGTGCATGCCGTCCTCGATCAGGTGCCCGAACAGGATCGGGCCGATGATGCCGCCGAGGCCGGTGCCGACCGCGTAGAAGAACGCGATCGCCATCGCCCTGGTCTCCATCGGGAAGACCTCGCTGACGGTCAGGTATGCGCTGCTCGCGCCGGCGGAGGCGAAGAAGAACACCACCATCCAGCACGCCGTCAGCCAGAACGCGTCGAGGATGCCCGCGTCGAACATGAGGGCGGTGCCCACCAGCAGCACGCCGCTTCCGACGTAGGAGAGGGTGATCATGAAGCGGCGGCCCACCGAGTCGAAGAGGTGCCCGAGGAGGGCGGGGCCGAGGAAGTTGCCGATCGCGATGGGAACGAGCGCCCACGGGGCGACGTCGTCCGGCACCCCGAGCAGCTTCGTCAGCACGAGCGAGTATGTGAAGAACACGGCGTTGTAGAGGAACGCCTGACCGATGAACAGCGAGAGCCCGAGCACGAACCGCTTCGGGTAGCGGGTGATCGCAACGCGCACGATCTCGCCGAACCCGGTGGACCTGCGCTGCTTGATCCGGATGGCCTTGTCGGCGGGCACGGCGTCGAGGTGCTTCCCCGTGTCCTCCTCCACATCGTGCTCGATCTCGCCGACCAGCTTCTCCGCCGCCTCGTCGCGACCGTGGATGAACATCCAGCGCGGCGACTCCGGCACGTTGCGGCGGACCAGGAGGATCACCAGGCCGAGCACGGCGCCCAGGCCGAACGCGATGCGCCAGCCGATGTCAGCGGCGAAGATGTCGGTGTTCAGCAGGAAGACGGTGAGCACGGCGCCGAACGCCGTGCCGAGCCAGTACGAGCCGTTGATCGCGAGATCCACCAGGCCGCGGCGCCGGGCGGGGATGAGCTCGTCGATCGCCGAGTTGATGGCCGCGTACTCGCCGCCGATGCCCGCGCCGGTGAAGAAGCGGAACAGGAAGAACATCCACGGCGCGAAGGAGAACGCGGTGAGCACCGTCGCGAGCAGGTAGAGGCCGAGCGTGACGATGAACAGCTTCTTCCTGCCGAAGCGGTCGGTCAGATAGCCGAACACGAGCGAGCCGACGCAGGCGCCGGCGACGTAGATGGCGGCGGCGAGACCGATGTCGGCGGTGGACAGCCCGAGACCGCTGGACGGCTCGGTCAGGCGGGAGCCGATCGCGCCGACGATGGTCACCTCTAGCCCGTCGAGGATCCACACGGTGCCGAGACCGATCACCACGAGCCAGTGGAACTTCGACCAGGGAAGTCTGTCCATCCTCGCCGGGATGGTCGTTTCGATCGTCTTCAGCGACGGTTCCTGGGTATTCGATGTATGCGCGCTCACGTCGCGCACGATACGACGTGCATCCCGATCCCAGCAGGGGCTTGACAAATGGATGCATTGGAAGCGCTTTCCGACACGCCTAGCGTCTGGTTACCACCCTTGTCAACCCCTTGTTGGGGGTCAAGCCGATTTGCTTACCTGTCAGAAGATTCCCCGCCCGACCGCGGGACTCGCACCGCAGTGATGCAGAGCGAAAAAATGAACACGAGTGATGGGAAGACGAGACATGACAGTCCTCGAAGTGACCAACGATCCGGTGCGCGACTACCTGAACTCGATCGGGCGCACGCGCCTCCTGACCGCCGAAGAAGAGGTGTCGCTGGCCACGCGCATCGAGATCGGCGTGCTCGCCGGAGAGCGCCTCGCCAAGCGTCCCGGCCTCACCCCGGTGGAGCGCCGCGAGCTGCAGTGGCTCGCCGACGACGGCAAGCGCGCGTTCGAGCGTTTCATCGAGGCGAACCTCCGCCTCGTGGTCAGCATCGCCAAGCGGTACGCGGGCCGCGGCCTGCCGGTGATGGACCTCATCCAGGAGGGCAACCTCGGCCTGGTGCGCGCGGTGGAGAAGTTCGACTACCGCACCGGCAACAAGTTCTCGACGTACGCCACCTGGTGGATCCGCCAGTCGATCCTCCGCGGCATCGCGGACACCGCACGGCTCATCCGCATCCCGGTGCACACGGTGGAGAAGATCGACAAGCTCGACCGCATCCGGCGCGACCTGGGCGGTGAGCTCGGTCGCACCCCCACGCTGGAGGAGATGGCCGAAGCGTCCAACCTGACGCCCGCCGAGGTGCACAAGCTGCAGATGAGCGACTCGGAGACGGTGTCGCTCGCGGTGCCCGTCGGCGAGAACGAGGGAGCGGAACTCGGCGACCTGATCGAGGACGACGACTTCCCGACGCCCGCAGAGGCCGTCGAGGTCGGCTTCCGCCACCGCGACCTCGAAGAGCGCCTCAAAGACCTGCCCCCGCGCGACGCGAAGGTGGTCAGGATGCGCTTCGGGCTCGACGGCCAGAAGCCGATGACGCTGGATGAGGTCGGCGAGGTCTACGGCATCACCCGCGAGCGCGTGCGCCAGCTGGAGACCCGCAGCCTCAAGCGCCTCCGCTGCCCCGAACTCCTCGAGTACCTGCGCTGAGCGGGCCGTTGGCCGGCCAGTGCACGACAGACATGGACGAACCCCGCGCCTGGCGCGGGGTTCGTTCGTCTTCGCTCCGGGACTCAGCGGCCGGGAGGAGTGTCCGCGTTGACTTCGTCGGCGCCGAGCGCGCCGATCTCCTCGGTCAGCTGCAGACCCTGGGCGCTGTTGGACGACAGGGTGAGCGCTTCCAGCCACACCTTGTTGATCTTGGGAGGGCGGCCGCCGCTGTAGCGGAACAGCAGAGGAACGGACGGGTCGATCCAGATGGCGCTGCGGCCGTCTCCGACGCCCTGCTCGTCACGCCAGGAGAAGAAGAACCCCTCTTTGCGTCGCAGCTTCAGGCCGACGACGATCTGCAGATGCGCAAGAACCCGATCGTCGAAACCGATCTCCGTCGTTCCAGCGTAGACAAGCTTTCCCATGCCTCGAAGTTACAGGACGGGCGAACGCACCGCGCGCATCCGGCGCCGGGACACGAGCGTATGGTCGCAGCATGACAGGCAGACGCGCACTCGTCACCGGAGCGACGGGCTACATCGGCGGCCGGCTGGTGCCCCGGCTGCTCGCCGACGGATTCACCGTGCGCGTGCTCGCGCGCTCGCCGCAGAAACTCACCGACGTGCCCTGGCTGCAGCAGGTGGAGGTGGCGGAGGGCGACCTGCACGACCGGGATGCCGTCGCAGCAGCCATGAAAGACGCCGATGTCGTCTACTACCTCGTCCACTCGATGCGGGCGTCGGGGGACTTCGACGAGGAGGAGGCCGACGCCGCGCGCATCGTCGCCGAGGAGGCCGCCACCGCGGGCGTCAGCCGCATCGTCTACCTCGGGGCGCTGCACCCGGAGGGCGAGCTGTCCAGGCACCTCCGCTCCCGGGTGGCCGTCGGGCGCATCCTGCTCGACTCCGGCGTGCCGACGGTCGTGCTGCAGGCGGGGGTGGTGATCGGCTCCGGCTCCGCGTCATTCGAGATGATCAGGCACCTCACCGAGGTGCTGCCGTACATGCCCGCGCCGCGCTGGGTGCGCAACCGCATCCAGCCCATCGCGATCCGGGATGTGCTCCGCTACCTGATCGCGGCGGCCGACCTGCCGCCGGAGATCAACAGGGCGTACGACATCGGCGGGCCGGACATCCTGCGCTACGGGCAGATGATGAACGGGTTCGCGCTGGAGGCCGGTCTCCGGCAGCGTCCGATCGCGTCGCTTCCGGTGTTCACGCCGTGGCTGGCGTCGCAGTGGGTGAACCTGGTCACGCCCATCCCGCGCAGCCTCGCCGTGCCGATCATCGAGTCGCTGCAGTACGACTGCGTGGTGCGTGAGCACGACATCGACGAGGTCATCCCGCCGCCGGAGGGCGGACTCACGGGCTACCGCACCGCCGTGCGCCTGGCGCTCGCCCGGATGCGCGACGGCGACGTCGAGACGAGCTGGCGGAACTCGACGGTCGGCAATGCGCCGAGCGACCCGTTGCCGAGCGACCCGGACTGGGCGGGCCACACCGTGTACACCGACGTGCGGGAGCGCAGCAGCAGCGCATCCGCCGACCGGCTGTGGCGCGTCGTCGAAGGGATCGGCGGGGAACGCGGCTGGTACTCGTTCCCGCTGGCGTGGGCGCTGCGCGGCTGGATGGACAAGCTGGTCGGCGGCGTCGGGCTGCGCCGCGGCAGACGCGACGCCGACCGGCTGCAGACCGGGGACGCGCTCGACTGGTGGAGGGTCGAGCGCATCGACAGGGGAAGGGAGCTGCGGCTGCGCGCCGAGATGCTGGTGCCGGGGAAGGCCTGGCTGGAGATGCTGGTGGAACAGGAGGGGGAGGGTTCCCGCTATCGGCAGAGGGCGATCTTCTTCCCGAAGGGGCTGGCCGGGCGGCTCTACTGGTTCGCGATCCTGCCGTTCCACGGCGTGATCTTCAACGGGATGGCGAACAGGATCGTGGCCGAGGCTGCGGAGGAGCGATCGTCGGAGTCGGCGCCGGCGAGGGAGCCTGCCGGCTGATGGCTCAGCGCGTGGGGGTCTCAGCCGCTTCCGGTTCCTCGGCGTCTTCCGGATCCTCCGGGAGCTGCGGGATCGCGGCGAGGTCGGTGAGGAACCGGATCACGATCTCGCGCTCGTCGCTGTTCAGGCCTCTGGCCACCTCGAAGCGGTGTGCGTGCTGCCTCCCCATCACGCGGCGCACCTCGCGGTGCGTTTCCTCCGTGATCGCGACCGTCACCGCGCGGCGGTCGGTCGGGTGCGGACGCCGCTCGATGTGGCCTGCACGCTCCAGCCGGTCGAGCATCTTGGTCGTCGAGGCCGTCGAGATGTGCAGGTGCTCGGAGAGGGCGCCCGCCGTGACGGCGACGTCGGCGTTCGCCGACGCGATGATGTACCGCAGCGCCTTCATGTCCGTGTCGTTGAGCTTCATCTTGCTGCGCGATTCGAAGCTGAGTTTCTGCTCGGCCTCCCGCCAGTCTTTGAGCGCGGTGAGGAGCACGACGACCCGCTCGAGGTCGACCTCGGTGAGGTCGTCGTGGCGGACGAGTTCCTGCCGAGGGTCGATCACGCGGGGGTCGAGCATCGACCCGGAGACGCGGCGCGCGTCCTCATTGAAACCCATGCGCACATCCTATGCCCGCTAGTAAGAAGCGTGCTAAGTTATTTACTTACTTGGCTAGACAAAGGAGCGTAGGATGACCCAGATCCATCAGGGAGCACCGCGCATCGGTCTGCCGGAGGTGGATGCCAGGCTCGCCGCTTTCTTCACGGAGCGGTCGGAGCAGGCGACGCGGTACGGCAGCGAATACCAGCGTCTGTGGAGCAGCGCGCGGAGCGCCAGCGAGGGAGGCAAGCGCATCCGTCCCGGCTTCGTGCTGAGCGCCTTCGACGCCATCGGCGGCGAGGCCTCCGGCGTCGCGACCGCGGCCGACGCCGTGGACACGGCCGTTGCCTTCGAGCTGCTGCACACCGCGTTCCTGCTGCACGACGACGTGATCGACGGAGACACGGTGCGGCGAGGACGCCCCAACGTGGCCGGCGAGTTCGCCGGGGATGCCGCCGCCCGCGGCATCGACGGGGAGCGTGCCACCCTCTGGGGCGAGACCGCCGCCATCCTCGCCGGCGACCTGCTGCTGCACGCCGCGGCCTCGCTGATCGCCCGGCTGGAAGTGCCGTCGCCGACCCGCACGGCGCTGCTCGACCTGCTCGACCACAGCATCTTCGTCACGGCGGCGGGGGAGCTGTCGGACGTGTCGTACAGCCTGCGCCTGGACGAGGCGCGACTGCCGGATGTGCTCGCCATGACCGAGCGCAAGACGGCCGCGTACTCGTTCGCCGGGCCGCTCGCCGCCGGCGCCATGCTCGCGGGGGCGGGCGGCGACGTGCTGGCGGCGCTGGGGGAGTACGGCAGGCTGCTCGGCATCGCCTTCCAGCTCGGCGACGACCTCCTCGGTGTGTTCGGCGAGGAGGATGCCACAGGCAAGAGCATCGTCAGCGACCTGCGCGAGGGCAAGGAGACCTCCCTCATCGCGTACGCGCGCGCGACCTCGGCCTGGCCGACCATCGAGCAGCACTTCGGACGCCCGGACCTCGACCACGACGACGGTCGCCGTCTCGCGGCCCTGCTCGACGCGTGCGGTTCGCGCGCCTTCGTGGAGGGGCTCGTCGCCGAGTACGCGGACGCCGCCGTCGCGGCCCTCGCCGTCCCCGGGCTCCCTTTGTCGCTGACCGACGAGCTTTCGGCGGTGGCCCGCTCCTGCGTCGGGAGGATCGCGTGACCAGGGAGGCCGAGCTCACCACCGCCGGCGGTGCCCGACCGGCCGCCCCCACCGATCTGTCCCTCTACACGCGGGCAGCGCACACCAGCTCCGCCACGATCATCCACGAGTACTCCACGTCGTTCGGGATGGCGACCAAGCTGCTCTCCCCGGAGGTGCGCCCCCAGGTCGAGGACATCTACGCCCTGGTGAGGATCGCCGACGAGATCGTCGACGGCGCGGCGGCGGAGGCCGGTCTCGCCGTCGACGACCAGCGCGCGCTGCTCGACGCGCTTGAGGCGGACACCGAGCGGGCGATGCGCACCGGATACAGCGCCAACGTCGTGGTGCACTCGTTCGCGTGCACGGCCAGGGCCGTCGGGATCGAGCCGTCGCTGACCGTGCCGTTCTTCGCGTCGATGCGCCGCGACCTCAGTCCGGTGGACTTCAGCTCGGACGAGCTGAGCGCGTACATCTACGGGTCGGCCGAGGTGGTCGGGCTGATGTGCCTACGCGCGTTCCTCTCCCACGAGCAGGTCGCCACCGACCGCCGGATGCGGTTGGAGAGCGGTGCCCGCCGGCTCGGCGCCGCCTTCCAGAAGATCAACTTCCTCCGCGATCTGGCCGTCGACTGGACGGAGCTCGGCCGCAGCTATTTCCCCGGCATCGATCCGGGCAGGCTCACGGAGCGGCAGAAGCTGGAGCTCGTGGTGGACATCGAGCGCGACCTCGGTGCCGCCCAGGACGCCATCCCGGAACTGCCGGACAACTGCCGCCGCGCCATCGCCGCGGCGCACGGCCTGTTCGCGGAGCTGACCGACCGCATCCGGTCGACGCCGGCCCCACTGCTGCTGTCGACGCGTGTCAGCGTCCCGACCAGGACGAAGCTCGCCATCCTGATGCGCGCGACGGCCGGATGGGGCGCGGGGTCGTCGCGATGACCGGCGACCGCCCCAGCGCTGCCCCGGCGTCGGTCGTCGTGATCGGCGGAGGCATCGCCGGTCTCGCGACCGCCGCCCTCCTCGCGGTGGACGGCCACCGGGTCACGCTCCTGGAACAGCACGACCAGCTGGGCGGCCGGGCGGGAACCTGGTCGGCGGACGGTTTCCGCTTCGACACCGGGCCGTCGTGGTTCCTGATGCCCGAGGTCTTCGACCACTTCTTACGGCTGCTCGGCACCAGTTCGGCCGAACAGCTCGATCTCGTCACCCTGGATCCCGGATACCGCGTGTTCTCGGAGTCCGGAGCTGCGCCCCTGGATGTGCGGGCGGACTACCCGGCCAACCGCGCGCTGTTCGAGTCCGTCGAGCCCGGCTCCGGCCCCCGCCTCGACCGTTACCTGGCCAGCGCCCGCGAGACGTACCGGATGGCGGTCGACCGGTTCCTCTACGGAACGTTCGCTTCCTTCCGCCCGCTGTTCTCCCGCGACCTGGTGACGAAGCTCGGCCGCCTCGGCCGTCTGCTTCTGGAGTCTCTGGAGCGTCGGGCGGCGCGGACGGTTCAGGACACCCGGCTCCGCCAGATCCTCGGCTACCCCGCGGTGTTCCTCGGCACGTCGCCCGACAGGGCGCCGAGCATGTACCACCTGATGAGCCACCTCGACCTGGAGGACGGCGTCCGCTACCCGCAGGGCGGGTTCGGCACCATCATCGACAGGATCGCGGCGATCGCCCGCGCCGACGGCGCCCACCTGCAGACCGGCGCCCGCGTGACGGCGATCCGCACGGAGCCGGGCGCCGCCCGCGCCAGGGTCACCGGAGTGGAGTACCGGGATGCGTCCGGCGGCCTGCACTTCGTCCCTGCAGACACCGTCGTCTCGGCCGCTGACCTGCACTTCACGGAGACCACCCTGCTGCCCGAGGCGCTGCGCACATACCCGGAGTCGTACTGGGAGCACCGCGACCCCGGCCCCGGCGCCGTGCTGGTGATGCTCGGCGTCCGCGGAGCCCTCCCGGAGCTGACGCACCACAACCTCTTCTTCACCACGGACTGGGCGGACAACTTCGACCGCATCTACGGCGCGGAGCCGTCCATCCCTGATCCGGCGTCCCTCTACGTCTGCAAGCCGAGCGAGACGGACCCGACCGTCGCCCCCGATGGCAGCGAGAACCTGTTCGTGCTCGTCCCCGTGCCCGCCGATGTCTCCATCGGCTCCGGTGGTGTCGACGGCACGGGCGACCGCCTGGTGGAGCGGACGGCGGACGCCGCCATCGCGCAGGTCGCCGCCTGGGCGGGCATCCCGGACCTCGCCGACCGCGTCATCGTGCGCCGTACGGTCGGCCCGGACGATTTCGCCACCGACCTGAACTCCTGGCGGGGTGGAGCCCTGGGACCGGCGCACACGCTGCGGCAGAGCGCCTTCTTCCGCGGACGCAACGCCTCAGCGAAGGTCGACGGCCTCCTCTATGCCGGAGGATCGACGATCCCCGGCATCGGCCTGCCGATGTGCCTGATCAGCGCCGAGCTGGTGTTGAAGCGTCTCCGCGGCGATACCAGCACCGGACCCCTGCCGGAGCCGCTCGCTGCGGAGACCCGCTCGGAGTCGGTGGCGTGAGCATCCTGTATCTGCTGTTCATCCTCCTGTCGCTGGGGGCGATGGTGCTGATCGACCACCGCTTCCGTCTGTTCTTCTGGCGGGATGCCCGCCGCGCCACGTTCGTGCTGGTGGCCGGGGTGCTGTTCTTCCTCGCCTGGGACCTGGCCGGCATCGGCCTGCACGTCTTCGCCCGCGGAGAGTCTGGCTACATGACCGGCATCGTGCTCGCCCCGGAGCTCCCGCTCGAAGAGGTCTTCTTCCTCACTTTCCTCTGTTACCTCACGATGGTCCTGATTACCGGCGCCCGTCTTGTGCTCGACCGGCGTGGCGACCGTGGCAGCGATCGTGACCGCAACCTCGCCCGCGACCGTGACCGCCTCCGCGATCGGGGGCGCGCATGACCTACCTCCTCCTCAGCCTCGCCTTCCTCGCACTCGCACTCGTCGTCCTGGCCGTCGCGCTCGCCACCGCCAGGGACCGCGCAGCCATCGTCCGCCGCTGGTGGCTGCCCGTCCTGATCGCCGGTGTGCTGCTGGCTGTCCTCACGGCCGTCTTCGACAACGTGATGATCGGCTCCGGCCTGATGACGTACGGCGAGACCACGATCAGCGGCACCCGCATCGGGCTCGTGCCCATCGAGGACTTCGCGTACCCGCTGGCCGGTCTCCTGCTGCTTCCCGCCCTCTGGCTCCTCGTCCGGAAGCGGAGACCGGAATGACGATGGCAGCCCAGACGTCCTCCCCGTTCCGCCAGCTCGTGCTCGCCTCCCGCCCGCTCAGCTGGATCAACACCGCCTTCCCGTTCGCCGCCGCCTATCTCCTCACCACCCGGCAGCTCGACCTCACCTTCGTGCTCGGCACCCTGTACTTCCTCATCCCGTACAACCTCGCGATGTACGGGATCAACGACGTCTTCGACTACGAGTCCGACCTGCGCAACCCCCGCAAGGGAGGCGCGGAGGGCGCCGTGCTCGACCGCGGGATGCACAGGCGCATCCTGATCGCCGCCGCCGTCACCAACCTCCCGTTCCTCGTGTATCTGGTCATGGTCGGCTCCCCGCTGTCGTGGCTGGTGCTCGCGGTGAGCGTGTTCGCGGTGATCGCGTACTCGGTGAAGGGCCTCCGCTTCAAGGAGATCCCGTTCCTCGACTCGGTCACTTCGAGCACCCACTTCGTCAGCCCGGCGGTGTATGGGCTGGTGCTGGCGGGCGCCGCCTTCACCCCGCAGCTGCTCGCGGTGCTGCTCGCCTTCTTCCTCTGGGGGATCGGAAGTCACGCGTTCGGCGCCGTGCAGGACGTCGTGCCCGACCGGGAGGGCGGCATCTCCTCGATCGCCACGGTGCTGGGTGCGCGCAGCACCACCCGCTTCGCCATCGCGGCCTGGGCGCTCGCGGGCCTCGCGATGCTGCTGACCGCGTGGCCAGGACCGATCGCCGCCGTCCTCGCCATCCCGTACATCGTCGCCGCAGCGCCGTTCTGGTCGGTGAGCGACGAGGACTCCGCGTCGGCCAACCGAGGCTGGCGCGGCTTCCTCTGGATCAACTACGCGTGCGGCTTCGTCGTGACGATGCTCCTCATCCTGTACGCGACGCTGACCGCCTGACCCAGCCAGCCAGCCGACGCGCCCCCACTCACCCCCGCTTCGGCAGTTCCTGCAGCGCCCACGTGTTCCCATCCGGGTCGGAGAACGTCACGAACCGCCCCCAGTCCAGGTCGGCCACGCCCTCCGCCTCCACCCGGTTCTCGCGCAGGTGCGCGAGGGCGTCGTCGGCGCTCTGCACCACGATCTGCAGTCCGCGCTGGCTGCCGGGCTCCATGTCGGTGAGTCCTTCGCCGAACGCGATCGAGCACGCGGAGCCGGGAGGGGTGAGCTGTACGAACCGGAGGGTGTCGGAGACGCGGTGGTCGTGGTCGGCGATGAAGCCGACCTGGTCGACGTAGAACGCCTTCGCGCGGTCGACGTCGGTGACCGGGATGGTGATGAGCTCGATGCGCCAGTCTGTGATGGCCATGATCGGTGCCTTTCTGTCGGGTGCTGCCCTGTTCTTTCTTCGTACTCCCACGCTAGAGAGGAATGCGGACAAGAACCGGCCTCAATAGGAAATTGTGGATAACATCTCTCTCCCGGCCGCTGGGGAGGAAGCTCACAGCGCAGGGACGGTATCGTCGGAAGACACGCGCAGCAACAGCACGCACCACACCGGCCGAGAAAGACGAACGAGCGATGAGCGACAGCCCGGCTTCGCCCACTCCATACGAGGTGCTCGGCGTCGCATCCACCGTCAGCCACGAGGAGCTGCGCCGCGCGTACCGCAGGCTCTTGCGCGAGACGCACCCGGACACCGGCGGGACAGCCGCCCGATTCCAAGCGGTGCAGGACGCCTGGGAGCTCGTCGGAGAGCCGGACGACCGCGCCCGCTACGACCGCGGCGAGGCGGCATACGCCGGCGACGTCAGCGCCGACGGGGCGGCAGGCAACGGCTTCAGCGCCACCTTCCACGCCACCCGCTCCCAGTCCCGCGGCGCCACCGTCCGCGCCCGCAGCTACGGCCACCCCGGGGGCCAGGCTCGCGAACGCTACCTGCACCTGATGCGCGAGTGGATGGGCAGGGGCACCGAGCTCGACGACCCGTACGACCCTGGGCTGGTCCGCTCGGCACCGCGCGAGATCCGCCATCTGCTCGCCGTCGCGCTCGCCGAGGAGGCCACGGCGCGCGCCGTCGCCGGGCTCGGCATCGGGTTCACGATCTGGAACGACGTCTCCGTGCATCCCCGCTCCGACGCGAAGCTCGACCACGTCGTGCTCGGCCCGGCCGGCCTGTTCGCGATCCGCTCCGCCGACTGGGGCAGCGAGGTGAAGCTCTCCAAGGGCGACATCGTCGGTGAGGCGGTCGACCGCGACGAGGAGCCGTTCCACGACCTCCTGCGCGACTCCAAAACCTTCTCGCGCCAGGTCGGCGTGCGCTTCACCGGCCTGATCATCGTCGTCCCGGACGACGCGCTGGCCGTGCCGTACGACCGCATCGAGCGTGGCCGGCTCTCCGGATCGCTGCTCGTGCGCCGGTCCCTGCTGCCGCAGGTGCTCCGCAACGGCGCGAATGCGGCGGGCAGGGAGAGCGTCGACCGCGCGTTCGAACTGCGCACTCGCCTGCAGGAGAGCATCCGGTTCGTTTGACCCAGGATGTCGGGCACCAAGACCTCGGCCCCTGGACGCGGCAGGCGCGAGGGAGCAGAGTGGGCACATGGTCACTTCACTCGACATCTTCAGCGGTTTCAGCGTCGACGACATCCCTGCGGCGAAGGCGTTCTACGGCGACACCCTCGGCCTGAACATCACCGACGGCCCGATGGGCAACCTCGACCTCGCCCTGCCGGCCGGCGGTCACGTGTTCATCTACCCCAAGCCGGATCACAGCCCGGCGAGCTTCACCATCCTGAACCTGGTGGTGCCGGACATCGACGCCGCCGTCGACGAGCTCAACGCCAAGGGCGTGAAGACCGACATCTACGACGACCCGAACCTGCCGACCGACGCCAAGGGCGTCCTGCGCGGCAAAGAGGTGGACCGGGGCCCGAACATCGCCTGGTTCCGCGATCCGGCCGGCAATGTGGTGTCCGTGATCGAGGACTGAGCGCTCAGCCGGCCAGGAGCGCCCGCAGCGCCATCGCGTCGACGGGTGAGCGCACCTTCGCGTCGTTGTCGAAGTACGCGTACACGTCCAGCCCGTCGCTGAGCCAGCCCCGGATGTCCGCGGCCCAGCGCGCGAGCGCCTCCGGCGTGTACCCGCTCGTGTACAGCTCCTCGTCGCCGTGCAGCCGCACGTACTGGAAGTCCGTGGTGGTCTCCCGGATCACGGGGAAGCGCCCTGCGGTGTCCGCGACGACGATGGCGACCCCCGCATCCCGCGCGATGGCGGTGAACTCCGGAACGTCGAACGACGGGTTCCGCACCTCCATCGCGTGCCGGATGGGCCGCTCCGCGCCCGGGTCGAGGAACGTCCTGTCCTCGTCCAGGCTCGTCTCCGCCGCGAGGGCGGCAGCGGCGGTCGTCGTGCGGGGGAGCATCGCGAAGAACGCGGTCACAGCCTCCGGGTCGAACGCGAGGTTCGGCGGCACCTGCCAGAGCATCGGCCCGAGCTTCGCGCCGAGCGCGAGCACGCCGGACGCGCAGAAGTTCGCCACCGCCTCCCGCGCGTTCTTCAGCCGCAGGATGTGCGTGATGTACCGCCCGCCCTTCACGGAGAACACGAAGTCGTCGGCCGTCTCCTCCGCCCAGCGCCGGTAGCTCGCCGGTTTCTGCAGGGCGTAGAAGCTGCCGTTGATCTCGATCGAGTCGAGCCGCTCCGCTGCATATTCAAGCTCCGCCCGGTGCGGAAGTCCCTTCGGGTAGAACGTGCCGCGCCACGGCGCATACGTCCAGCCGGAGATCCCGATCCTGGCGACCGCCATCAGCGCCCCCGCAGCTGATCCAGGATGCGCCTGTCCCGCTTGGTCGGACGCCCGGCGCCGCGCTCGCGCAGCACGGCGGACGGCGCCTCCACCTTCGGAGGGGGCGGGGGAGTCAGGTCGTCGAAGCACTCCGCGGCGACGACGGCGCCCACCCGCTTCACGATCAGCCGCTTGGCGATCAGGATGCGCTCGGTGTCGCCCACCCTGGCGCGCACCTCGTCGCCGATCCTGACCGGGGTCGCCGGCTTGGCCTTGTCGCCGTTCACCCGCAGGTGCCCGGCTTTGGTGGCAGTGGATGCGGCGGAGCGCGTCTTGTAGAGGCGCACGGCCCACGCCCAGGAGTCGACGCGGACGCTCGCAGGTTCGGCCACGATCAGACCGCTTCGGCCAGCTGGCTCTTCCACTTCACGAGGCTGCGGACGGTCTTGCTCCTGTCGGTGGCGAGCTTGTCCATCACGTCGGTGGGCACGAAGTAGTTGATCGCCACCCAGCCGCGCACGGTCTCGGAGCGGTCGTCCGCGAGCATCCGGAGGATGTCGCAGGGGGTCGCCTCGTTCTTCGCGACGCAGCCGCGCACGCCGGCGTCCGGGTCGTTCGCGAGGGTGAGGAAGAGGTCGTCCGGAGTGTTGTAGCTGCTCGCGACGCTCTCCCGGATCTTGGGGTTCGGGTCGGAGGCGAGCAGCCTCAGCCGGCGGATCTTGCTCTCGGTGACCGGGGGAGACGGGTGCAGCGCCGCCGCCTCCTCCGCGGTGAGCATCGCCGGTCGGTGCTCACGCATCACCTGACGCTGGGCCGGGGTGTTGAACCGAATGCACGACATGCGTCAACGGTACGCGCTCGCTCCGACCTTCGCGCGGCTGGCACGCCGGGGCCGTCGCGCCGCGGTCACGGAGCAGCGGGTGCCGGCTCGTCGCCGTTGCGCCGCGGCGGCCACGGCACGATCGGCGACGTGCGCCGCTGGTACTGCGCGTACTCGGGGTAGCGGGACACCGAGATGCTCTCGGTGAACACCGTCGACCCGATGAACAGCCCGGTCAGCAGCAGCGGCCCGATCACGGTCCACTGCAGGATGGACCCGGCCGCCACGCAGCCGAACAGGAAGAGCACCCACCACTGTGCCTGCTCGAAGAAGAAGTTGGGGTGCCGGGAGACACGGAACAGCCCACTCTGCAGGAAGCGCGGCTGCGGGTCGCGCCCCGCAGCCTTCTCCGCGTTCTTCCACTGGTGGAAGTTCCACTGCTGCTGGTCGGCCACGGTCTCGCCCACCAGGAACGCGAGGAACACCACGGCGCAGACGATGTCGAGCACGCCGAGCGGCGTCTGGTGCAGGTAGGCGGTCCAGGCGGGGAGGGTGATGAGGAACAGCAACACATTCTGGTAGATCACGATGAAGAACAGGTTGAACAGCCAGAACTGCCAGCCGGGCATCCTGCCGCGCAGCACCGCCCAGCGGTAGTCCTCTCCGCCGGGCGCGTACCCGCCCTTGCGCGCGAAGTTGAAGGTGAGTCGGATGCCCCAGAGGGTGACGAGGATCGCCATCAGGTCGAGCCGCGCATCCTGCAGTCCGGCGAATCCGGCGTACACCCAGACGTATGCGACGGGCACGATCGACCAGATGCGGTCGACCCAGGAGTGCTCGCCGGTGATGAGCGAGAGCACCCAGGTGACGACGCAGACGCCGACGAGTATCCAGAGACTGACGATGAATGGCTCCACGCCCACATCTTATGCACGCATTCGCCGCGCGCCGGGGAGCCTCCCGGCACGGAGAACGGAATCACTAGACTCGTATCCCGTGGATGGTGTCGGTGCGCGCGAGGTCAGTTCGCGGGTCCTGACGATCCCGAACATCCTGAGTTTCTTCCGGCTCGCCCTGGTGCCGGTGTTCCTGGCGTTCGTGATCGACGGTCAGGATGCGTTCGCGCTGCTCGTTCTCGTGGTGTCGAGCATCACCGACTTCCTCGACGGTTTCCTCGCCAGACGGCTCAACCAGGTGTCGAGGCTCGGTCAGCTGCTCGACCCGGCCGCCGACCGCCTGTACATCTTCGCAGCCTTGATCGGGCTGGCCTGGCGGGACGTCATCCCGTGGTGGCTGGTGACGATCATCGTGGCGCGGGATGTGATGCTCGCGGTGCTCGGGGTCATCCTCGCGAACCACGGCTTCGGCCCGCTTCCCGTGCATCACCTGGGGAAAGTGGCCACATTCTGCCTGTTCTGGGCGCTCCCGCTTCTCATGCTCGGAGAGGCATTCGATGCTCTCGCGCCCTTCTCCCTGCCGCTCGGCTGGGCGTTCGCGCTGTGGGGGGCCTTCCTCTACTGGTGGGCCGGTTTTGTGTATATCGGAGAAACAGCCCGCGTAATCCGCCTTCCGGCGGACGACGGGGCCGGACGATCCGATACGCTGGAATAAGAGGAGGTTGACGGTGCCTGACGAGACTTACCCGAATGGGCCGGCGGATGACGCCGAGAACAACCCCCTGCGTAATTCAGCCGCGGGGAACGAAGACACGACCGCACGCTTCGGCGAGGAGTTCGTGTCGAAGATGTACCCGATGGATGGGGAGATCTCACCGGAGGAGCAGGAGGCCATCGCGGCCCTGCCGTCCGGTTCGGCTCTGCTGATCGTCCGCCGCGGTCCGAACACCGGCGCGCGCTTCCTGCTCGACGCCGATGTGACGAGCGCAGGGCGACACCCCAACGCCGACATCTTCCTGGACGACGTGACCGTCTCCCGCCGCCACGCGGAGTTCACGCGTCGCGGCACGGCGTTCGAGGTCCGTGACCTCGGGTCGCTGAACGGCACGTACTACGACGGGGTCCGCATCGAGAGCGCTCTGCTCTCCGACTCCGCCGAAGTGCAGATCGGCAAGTTCCGCCTCACGTTCTACGCCTCGCGCCTCGACCTCGCAGCGTCGGCCCCGAACTAGTGGCACGGCAAGCAGCGAGCGCACGGGCTGGCTCGCCTGCGCTGCTCAGTATCGGCCAGGTGCTCGCGCGTCTGACGCCCGAGTTCCCCGACCTGTCGTCGTCGAAGCTGCGCTTCCTCGAGGAGCGCGGGCTGGTGTCCCCGGCGCGCACAGCATCCGGGTACCGCAAGTTCTCGCCGGACGACGTCGAGCGACTGCGCATCGTGCTCGGGATGCAGCGCGACCACTACCTGCCGCTGAAGGTCATCAAGGCGTACCTGGCCGACCTGGATGCAGGCCTCAACCCGCCGATGCCGGGCGCAGCCCCCAGTGCTGGGCCGTCGATGCTGCCGACCGGCAGGCGGTTCAAGCGCGGCGAGCTGCTGCGCGAGGCGCAGGCCACCCAGGAGCTCCTGCAGGACGCGATCACCGCCTCCGTCATCGCTCCCGCCGAGGTCTACGGCGAGGAGACGCTGGCCGTGCTCCGCGCGCTCGTCGAGCTGCAGCGGCACGGCATCGAACCCCGCCACCTGCGCGGCTTCCGGGCCGCAGCGCAGCGCGAACTCGGGCTCATCGAGACGGCCCTCGTGCCGATCGCCCGGCGCAACGACGTGTCGAGCAGGGCGCAGACCGCCGAGCTCGCCCGCGAGATCGCCGGACAGCTGGATGTGGTGCGCGGCAGCATCATCCGGTCGGCTCTGTCGCGCATCCAGCCGTGACCGCGCGACCCCCACTGACGGATCGGCTCGACACGCCGATAGTCAAACTGCGAATGTCGTTGCCCGCGACCCTGAGCATGGGTACCGTGGATGATGCGCCTGTCGAACATGCGCATCCCAAGATCGGGCGAGAGGCGAACCCATGAGTGAACTGAGTCGTGACAACGACGCGGCCCGGTACGATCTGGGGTTGCTGTTCACCGACGGCCTCCCCGAGATGGACGACGCGAACGGGTACCGAGGAGCCGTCGCCGCCCGCGCGGCTGGCATCTCGTACCGCCAGCTCGACTACTGGGCGCGCACCGGACTCGTCGAACCGACGGTCCGCGGTGCCGCGGGCTCCGGCTCGCAGCGCCTCTACGGCTTCCGCGACATCCTGGTTCTGAAGCTCGTCAAGCGCCTCCTCGACACCGGCATCTCGCTGCAGCAGATCCGCACCGCGGTCAACCAGCTGCGCGAATCCGGGGTCAACGACCTCGCCCAGACCACGCTGATGAGCGACGGCGCGAGCGTCTACCTCTGCACTTCCAACGACGAGGTCATCGACCTCGTCAGCCGCGGCCAGGGCGTCTTCGGCATCGCCGTCGGCAAGGTCCTCCGCGAGGTCGAGTCGAGCCTCGTCGAGCTCGACACCCAGACCGACTCCATGGACGAGCTCGCCGCTCGTCGCGCCTCCAAGGCCTCCTGAGCCCGAATCCTCAGCACCCTCCGCACGCGCGGAGGGTCAGCCGACTCCTCAGGCGAGTGTCCGGCTTCCGGCAGGGCTAGCTAGGGCGCGACCGCGTACTCGCCGATGCGGGCCGTGCGCAGCACGCGCTCCAGCAGCATGTCGAAGTTGTGCGCCATCTCCTGCGCGCTCTCGCCCGGCCAGACGTGCAGCGGCTTCGCCGCGCCCTGCGCCTGCTGCAGCGACGTGCGCTCCGGCAGCTGAGGGGAGAGCACGAGCGGGCCGAACATGTCGCGCAGCTCCTTGATGCGGAACTGGTGCTCCAGCGACTGGACGCGGGCACGGTTCACGATGATGCCGAGCGGCTGCAGGCGGGGGGAGAGGCCGCGGCGGATCTCCTCGATCGCACGCAGCGCACGGTCGGCGGCGGCGACGGAGAACAGGCCGGGCTCCGTGACGACGGCGACGCGGTCGCTGGCCGCCCACGCCGTGCGGGTGAGCGCATTCAGCGACGGGGCGCAGTCGATCAGCACGAGCTCGTAGTCGTGCTCGACGTTCGCCAGCGCCTCCTCCAGCTTCCAGATGTCCCGGATGCTCGGGTGCGGGCCGTCGAAGTTGATCGCGGACGGGCTGCCGATCATGACATCGATCTTGCCGCTGCGGCCCTTCGTCCAGCCGGAGGGGGCGATCGCCGCACGGACGATCTTCTCCTTCGGGGATGCCAGGACATCGGCGACATTGAGGTGGCCTGCCACCTGGATGTCCATGCCCGTGGACACGTCCGATTGCGGGTCGAGATCGACCACGAGCGTTCGGAGCCCCTTGGCGAACGCCGCGGAGGCCAGTCCAAGCGTCACTGTGGTCTTTCCGACACCGCCCTTGAGGGAACTAACGCTGAGTACGTGCACAAGAAGCCACGTTACCTTCACTAGTCTTAGAGAACCTAACCGTTTGCTGTGTGGCGTAGCCCCCTGCTCGAAAGGTCCCCATGTTCCGTAAGATCCTCGTTGCCAACCGCGGTGAAATCGCCATCAGGGCCTTCAGGGCCGCTTACGAGCTCGGCGCTCAAACTGTGGCGGTGTTCCCGTATGAGGACCGCAATTCCATGCACCGCCTCAAGGCGGACGAGGCGTACCAGATCGGCGAGCCGGGCCACCCGGTGCGTGCGTACCTCGATGTGCAGGAGATCATCCGCGTCGCGAAGGAGTCCGGCGCGGATGCGATCTACCCCGGATACGGCTTCCTCTCCGAGAACCCCGAGCTGGCGGAGGCCGCCCGCGAGGCCGGCATCACGTTCATCGGCCCGCCGCCGCGCGTGCTCGAAATGGCCGGAAACAAGGTCACGGCCAAGGAGCACGCCATCGCTGCCGGCGTCCCCGTGCTCAAGTCGACGCCCCCGTCGAAGGACATCGACCTCCTGATCTCCCAGGCGGACGAGATCGGCTTCCCGATCTTCGCCAAGGCGGTCGCAGGCGGCGGCGGACGAGGGATGCGCCGCGTCAACACCAAGGACGACCTCCGCGGAGCCCTCGAAGAGGCGATGCGCGAGGCGGACAGCGCGTTCGGCGACCCGACCATGTTCCTGGAGCAGGCCGTGCTGCGCCCGCGCCACATCGAGGTGCAGATCCTCGCCGACTCGCACGGTGCGACCATGCACCTGTTCGAGCGCGACTGCTCCGTGCAGCGCCGTCACCAGAAGGTGATCGAGATCGCTCCGGCGCCGAACCTCGACGACGCCACCCGCCAGGCGCTCTACGCCGACGCGATCGCGTTCGCGAAGTCGATCGGCTACGAGAACGCCGGAACCGTCGAGTTCCTGCTCGACACCGCAGGCGAGCGCGCAGGCGAGCACGTCTTCATCGAGATGAACCCGCGCATCCAGGTGGAGCACACGGTCACCGAGGAGATCACCGACGTCGACCTCGTCCAGTCGCAGATGCGCATCGCGGCGGGGGAGTCGCTGGCCGACCTCGGCCTCAGCCAGGAGACGGTGCACATCCGCGGCGCCGCCCTGCAGTGCCGCATCACCACGGAAGACCCGACCGCGGGCTTCCGTCCGGACACCGGCAAGATCACCACGTACCGCTCGCCGGGTGGCGGCGGCGTCCGGCTCGACGGCGGAACCATCAACCCGGGCGCCCAGATCAGCCCGCACTTCGACTCGATGCTCGCCAAGATGACCTGCCGCGGCCGCGACTTCGCCGCTGCGGTCAGCCGCGCGCGCCGCGGTCTGGCCGAGTTCCGCATCCGCGGTGTCGCCACGAACATCCCGTTCCTGCAGGCCGTGCTCGACGACCCGGACTTCATCGCCGGCGACGTCAGCACCTCGTTCATCGAGGAGCGCCCTGAGTTGTTCAAGGGCCGCGCCTCCAAGGACCGCGGCACGAAGGTGCTCAACTGGCTCGCCGACGTCACGGTCAACCAGCCGAACGGCGCCCGCCCGGAGACCCACGCACCGGTCGACAAGCTGCCGAAGATCGACCTGAGCGCTCCTGCACCGTCCGGCTCGCGCCAGAAGCTGCTGGAGCTCGGCCCCGCCGGCTTCGCGCAGGCCCTCCGCAACCAGACGGCCCTCGCCGTCACGGAGACCACGTTCCGGGATGCGCACCAGTCGCTGCTGGCCACGCGCGTCCGCACCCGCGACCTGCTCGCCGTCGCTCCGTACGTGGCACGCATGACGCCGGAGCTCCTGTCCGTCGAGGCCTGGGGCGGGGCGACGTACGACGTCGCGCTCCGCTTCCTCGGCGAGGACCCGTGGGAGCGCCTGGCCGCCCTGCGCGAAGCGCTGCCGAACGTGAACATCCAGATGCTGCTGCGCGGCCGGAACACGGTCGGCTACACGCCGTATCCCACCCAGGTGACGGATGCGTTCGTCCGTGAGGCCGCCGCGACCGGTGTGGACATCTTCCGCATCTTCGACGCCCTCAACGACGTGTCGCAGATGCGTCCGGCGATCGAGTCCGTGCTCGCGACGGGAACCGCCGTCGCCGAAGTGGCCGTCTGCTACACCGGCGACCTGCTCGACCCGAACGAAGATCTCTACACGCTCGACTACTACCTGAAGCTCGCCGAGCAGATCGTGGACTCCGGCGCGCACATCCTCGCGATCAAGGACATGGCGGGCCTGCTGCGTCCCGCTGCGGCCGAGAAGCTCGTCTCCGCGTTCCGCGAGCGCTTCGACCTCCCGGTGCACGTCCACACGCACGACACCCCGGGCGGCCAGCTGGCGACCCTGCTCGCGGCCAGCCGCGCAGGTGCGGACGCCGTGGACGTCGCGAGCGCGCCGATGGCGGGCACCACCAGCCAGCCGAGCGCGTCCGCCCTCGTCGCGGCCCTCGCACACACCGAGCGCGACACGGGCATCTCGCTCGCCTCGGTGAACGCGCTGGAGCCGTACTGGGAGGCCGTGCGCCAGGTCTACCGTCCGTTCGAGTCCGGCCTGCCGGGCCCGACAGGCCGGGTGTACAAGCACGAGATCCCCGGTGGCCAGCTCTCCAACCTGCGTCAGCAGGCCAAGGCGCTCGGCCTCGCAGAGGACTTCGAGCTGGTCGAGGACATGTATGCGGCTGCGAACCAGATCCTGGGCCGCATCCCGAAGGTGACGCCGTCGTCGAAGGTCGTCGGCGACCTCGCGCTGCACCTCGCCGCCGTGCACGCCGACCCGGCCGACTTCGCCGAGAACCCGCAGAACTACGACATCCCGGACTCGGTGGTCGGCTTCATGGCCGGCGAGCTGGGCGAGCTGCCCGGCGGCTGGCCGGAGCCGTTCCGCACCAAGGTGCTCGCGGGCAAGACCGTCAAGGTCGGCGTCGAAGACCTCTCGGCCGCCGACGCGAAGGCGCTGGAAGGCTCCAGCGAGGAGCGTCGTTCGACGCTCAACCGCCTGCTCTTCCCGGCTCCCACGCGCATCTACGAGCAGATGCGGGAGCTCTTCGGAGACCTGTCCGTCGTCGACTCGCTCGACTACCTCTACGGTCTCAAGCAGGGCACGGAGCACGTCATCGAGATCGACAAGGGCGTTCGCCTCTACATCGGCCTGGAAGCCATCGGCGAGGCGGACGAGAAGGGGATGCGCACGGTCATGACCACGCTCAACGGCCAGCTCCGGCCGGTGTTCGTGCGCGACCGCGGCATCGTCGTCGAGTCCAAGGCCGCCGAGAAGGCCGACAGCGCCAAGCCCGGCCAGGTGGCCGCCCCGTTCTCCGGAGTGGTGACCCTGCAGGTCGCGGTCGGTGACACGGTGGCAGCAGGGCAGGCCGTCGCCTCCATCGAGGCGATGAAGATGGAGGCGGCCATCACTGCCCCCATCGCCGGCACCATCGAGCGCCTCGCCATCCCGAAGACCCAGCAGGTGGATGCGGGCGACCTCCTGGTCGTCGTCGCCCCCGCCTGATCCCCCCCCTCACAATCGAGTCCGGACTTATTCACGCTTCACCCGGCGTGTCGCGTGAACAAGTCCGGACTCGATTGCTGTGCGCGGCGGCCAGCTAAACTGGTGGGCGCCGCGTGCAGCGGCAGAAAGAGACGTGATCCGTGCCAGACAACCTCAAGCCCGAGCGCCCCGAACCGGGGCCGCTCGTGTCGCCTGACGACGATCTGACCATCTCGGTTCCGGAGAATCTCAGCATCGCCGTCGACCTTCCGCCTGCCCCGGCGCCCGAGGTGCCGGAGGACGAGGCCGCCGTCGCGATCGACGAGGTCCCGGTCGACCCCGGTTTCGTCGCGTCGCCCGCCGAGCCGACCACCATGTCGGTCGCCATCGTCGCCTCCCGGCACGCCACCGGTCCCACCGGCACCATCGCAGCGGACTCGGTCCAGGACGCGCAGCGCGACGTGCCGGATCTGCCGTCGTCCGACCCGTTCTCGCAGTCCCGCCGCGGGCGCCTGCGCGGCGAGCACTCGCAGCAGCCGGAGCCGGCCGCCATGCTCACCGCCGACCGCCTGCTGGAGGTCAACCGCAACACCCGCCCCGGCCCGGAGGGCGGCTGGCAGCGCTTCGTCTACAACGTCACCTTCCGGATGGTCAACCTCGGCGACTCCGCCAAGGCGCGCGCCCGCAAGGAGCTCGACCACCGCATCCAGAAGCAGTTCGAGGGCGGAACGCGCTTCGTCCCCGTGCTCACCCGCAAGGGCGGCGTCGGCAAGACCACCGTCACCACCCTGCTCGGGATGGCGCTGGCCGATGCCCGCGAAGACCGCATCGTCGCGATCGACGCGAACCCCGACCGCGGCACCCTGTCGGAGCGCGTCCCCAAGCAGACCCGTGCAACGGTGCGGGATGTGGTGCACAAGGCCGCGAGCATCGGCGGCTTCACCGACTTCTCCGCCCTCGTCTCCCGCGATGAGACCAGGCTCGACATCCTCGCCTCCGACACCGACCCTCTGCTCTCCGAGGCGTTCGACGAGAACGACTACAACGTGGTCGCCGACCTGTCCGCCCGGTTCTACTCGATCGTGCTCACCGACTGCGGAACCGGCATCGTCCACTCGGTGATGCGGGCCACCCTGCAGCGCGCAGACTCCGTGGTGATCGTCTCCGGCGGCAGCGTCGACGAGGCGCGTCTCGCGTCCGAGACGCTAACCTGGCTGGAGGCGAACGGCTACGGCGACCTCGTCAGGAACGCCGTCGTGGCGCTCAACACAGCCACCCAGGGAACCAACCTGGTGAAGCTCGAGGAGATCGAGTCGCACTTCCTGTCGCGCGTCCGCGACGTCGTGCGCATCCCGTACGACGCGCAGCTGGCCGCGGGCTCCGTCGTGTCGTACAAAGACCTGAAGCCCCTGACCAAGCAGTCGGCGCGCACGCTCGCCGCCCTGGTGGTCGAGGGCCTGCCCACCACCCGCGCCTGAGCCGCGCATCCCGTGCCCCTGCCAAGGAGACAGTTGTGACCGAACGTCAGATCCGCCTGTTCGGCGACCCCGTCCTGAAGACCGTGTCCGAGCCCATCGGAGACATCGACGACGGCGTGCGCGGCCTGGTGGAAGACCTGGTGGACAGTGTGCTGCCGCCCGGGCGAGCGGGCGTCGCCGCCCCGCAGATCGGCGTGAACCTGCGCGCGTTCAGCTACAACGTCGACGGCGAGATCGGCTACGTCATCAATCCGGTGCTCGTCGAGGTGTCCGGAGAGCCGGAGCTGGTGGACGAGGGCTGCCTGTCCGTCCCTGGCCTCTGGTTCAAGACCACCCGCTACCCGTCGGCGACAGTGCGCGGCATCGACCTCGACGGCAACGAGATCGAGGTGTCGGGCACCGGCGTCATGGCGCAGGCGCTGCAGCACGAGACCGACCACCTCGACGGAAAGCTCTACCTCGACCGGCTGGACAAGGACAGCAGGCGCGAGGCGATGAAGCAGGTCCGCGAGTCGGACTGGTTCTGATCGGCCGCCTGGGTCCGTCTGACGCCTAGACTGGCGATATGCGTATCGCGGTCACCGGTGGATCAGGAAAACTCGGGCGCACGGTCGTCCGCGAGCTGAGGGCGGCGGGCAACACCGTCGTCAATCTGGATGCGACGGGGGAGCGTGGTCCCGGCTTCGTCCGTGTCGACCTCACCGACTACGGCCAGACCATCGACGCGATCCTCGGTGTCAACGACGTGCACGACGGCTTCGACGCGATCGTGCACCTCGCCGCGATCCCCGCACCGGGCATCCTGAGCGACGTCGCGACCTTCCACAACAACATCCGGGTCACGTACAACGTGTTCCAGGCGGCGCGCAGGGCGGGCATCCGGAACATCGTGTACGCGTCGAGCGAGACCGTGCTCGGCCTGCCGTTCGACGTGCCGCCGCCGTACATCCCGGTGGACGAGGACTACCCGGCCCGTCCGGAGAGCACGTACTCGCTCGTCAAGCACCTCGAGGAGCAGCTGGCCATCGAGCTGGTGCGCTGGGATCCAGCGCTCAAGATCGTGGCGCTGCGGTTCTCGAACGTGATGAACCCGGAGGACTACGCGGCGTTCCCCGGCTTCGATGCGGACGCGCAGGCGCGCAAGTGGAACCTGTGGGGCTACATCGACGCCAGAGACGGCGCGCAGGCGATCCTGCGGGCGCTGGAATGGGACACCACCGGGTTCGACCGCTTCATCATCGCCGCGGCCGACACCGTGATGACCCGCCCGAACGCCGAGCTCGTCGCCGAGGTGTTCCCCGGCGTGCCCCTGAAGGGCGAACTGGGGGTCAACGACTCGCTGCTGTCGATCGCCAAGGCCCGCAGGGTGCTCGGCTATGAGCCGGAGCACACCTGGCGGGACGAGGTCTGACCTGCCGCTGCGCTAGTGCGCCAGTGAGATGCCCTGCGTCGCCGGGGCTCCGCTGTAGATCCCGTCGATCACGTCGGCGAAGTCGGCCAGGATCACGTTGCGCTTGATGCTGAGCTTCGGCGTGAGGTGTCCGCTCGCCTCGGTGAGGTCCGTCGACAGGATCACGAACTTCCGGATGGACTCCGCGCGGGAGACCTTGCCGTTCGCCGCCTCGATGGCCCGCTCGATCTCGGCGTAGACGGCCGGGTTGACCGACGCTTCCGCGAGCGTCATGTCTTTGTCCTCGCCGTTGTTGGCGAGCCAGGTGGGCAGCATCTCGGTGTCGAGCGTGACCAGCGCTGCGATGAACGGCTTCTGGTCGCCGACGACGATCACCTGGCTGACCAGCGGGTTCGCCCGCACCGGGTCCTCCAGTGCAGCGGGGGAGACGTTCTTGCCGCCCGCGGTGACGATGATCTCCTTCTTGCGGCCGGTGATCGTGAGGAAGCCGTCGTCGTCGAACGAGCCGAGGTCACCCGTGCGGAACCAGCCGTCGTCGAACGCCGCCTCTGTCGCTTCCGGGTTCTTCCAGTACTCCTTGAAGACATTGATGCCCTTGACCTCGATCTCGTCGTCGTCCGCGAGACGCAGGGAGACGCCGGGCAGGGCGGGGCCGACCGTGCCGATCCGGAACGTGTCCGGCCGGTTCACCGTGGCGGGCGCCGTGGTCTCGGTGAGGCCGTAGCCCTCCAGGATCTTGATGTCGAGGCTGTGGAAGAAGTGGCCGAGGTGCGCGCCGAGCGGCGCGGAGCCGGACACGGCGTACTTCACCCGGCCGCCCATCGCAGCGCGGAGCTTGCTGTAGACCAGCCGGTCGAAGATCGCGAAGCGCAGGCGCAGGCCGAACGGCACGGCTCCGGCCTCGACGGCCTGGGAGTGCTCGACGGCCACGGCGGCGGCCTTGCGGAAGATCTTGCCCTTGCCGCCGGACTCCGCCTTCTGCTCGGCCGAGTTGTACACCTTCTCGAACACCCGGGGGACGGCGAGGAGGAATGTCGGCTTGAAGCTCGCGAGCGCGGGAAGCAGCTGCTTGGTGTCCGCCTGGTGGCCGACCTTCACCCCGGCCGTCACGCAGAGCACGGCGATGAAGCGCGCGAAGATGTGCGCGGTCGTGATGAACAGCAGAGTGGATGCGCCACCCGGCTGCATCACGACCTCCTTGAGCGCCTCCGCCGAGTTGCGGGACAGCTCGACGAAGTTGGAGTGCGTGAGGACGCATCCCTTCGGCCTGCCGGTCGAGCCGGAGGTGTAGATCAGCGTCCCGATGTCGTCACCGCGCGCGAGGTTCCTGCGGCGCTCGATCTCGCCGTCCGGGATGGCCGTGCCGGAAGCGGCGAGCTTGTCCAGGTCGCCGAGGTGGATCTGCCACACGTTGCCGATGTCCGGGAGGTCGGCGTGCACCTCGTCGAACCTGGCGAACATCTCCGGCGTCTCCAGGATCACGGCGATGGCGCCGGAGTCGCTCATGTTCCACTGCACCTGGGCGGGGGAGGAGGTCTCGTAGATCGGGACGAGCACGCCGCCGGCGAACCAGACGGCGAAGTCGATCAGCGACCACTCGTAGCGGGTCTTGCACATCAGGCCGATCTTGTCGCCCGGCTGGATCCCCGCCTGCACGAAACCCTTCGACAGGGCGACGACCTGGCGCAGGAACTCCGCCGCCGTGAGGTCTTTCCAGCCGTCGCCGTCCGGGAGGCTGAACAGGGGCGCATCCGGAGTCGCAGCGACACGATCGACCAGAAGGTCGGTGGCGTTCGCCTCTGGGTCTGCTGGAACGATGGCGGGTGAATCGAACTGTTTCACGGTAGCTCCCTCGGTACCGGGGTGGACATCAGGCGGCCAGATGGCTTCCGCCGAACTGGGTAACTACACTCTAGATGGTGCGGATGTGAGTCTTCTGGCGCTCGCCGACTCCCGCGCGTTACCCGCAACTGAACGAAAGGCTGTCTGTGCACGCGATCGGTATCGACATCGGCGGAACGAAGATCGCAGGGGCAGTCGTCGACGAACTGGGCACAATCATCCGGGAGGACAGGGTGCCCACCGACGCAGCACAGCCGCACGAGATCGAGAACGCCGTCGTCGAGATGATCGAGCGGCTCTCCGACGGCCCGGAGGAGATCGCGGGGGCCGGAGTCGCCGCCGCCGGCTTCATCGACGCCGCGCAGTCCACCGTCTATTACGCCCCCAACATCAACTGGCGCAACGAGCCGTTCCGGGAGAAGCTCGAGAAGCGCCTCGACCTGCCGATCCTGATCGAGAACGACGCGAACGCCGCAGGATGGGCCGAGTTCCGCTACGGAGCAGGACGCCTGGTCAGCGACATGGTGATCCTCACGATCGGCACCGGCGTCGGCGGCGCGATCGTCAGCGGCGACCGGCTGTTCCGCGGCGGCTTCGGCGCCGGGGCGGAGGTCGGCCACATGCGCGTCGTCCCCGGCGGCCTGCCGTGCGGCTGCGGCGCCCACGGTTGCATCGAGCAGTACGGCTCCGGCCGCGCCCTGCAGCGCATGGCGAACGAGCTCGCTGACGCGGGCGGCATCGGGCAGACCCTCGCAGACGTGCGCTCCAGGAAGGGCTCGCTCAGCGGCACGGACATCAGCGAGCTGATCATGGCGGGCGACCCCGGCGCGCTTGCGGCGCTCCGGCAGCTCGGCGACTGGCTCGGCCAGGCCTGCGCGAGCCTCGGCGCCGTGCTCGACCCCCAGCTGTTCGTGTTCGGCGGCGGCGTGGCCCAGGCGGGGGAGCTGCTGCTCGAGCCGATCAGGCTCGCCTACCTGGAGAACCTCCCAGCGCGCGGCTTCCACCCGGAGCCGGAGTTCCGCATCGCCGAGCTCGTGAACGACGCCGGAGTGGTCGGCGCCGCCGACCTCGCACGGTTGCACGCGACCGCACGTTAGGCTGAGCCGGTGTTCTACTGGCTGATGAAGCACCTGATCGCGGGCCCCCTGCTGAAGGGGATCTTCCGCCCGTGGGTCGTCGGGCTCGAGAACGTGCCGGCCAACGGCGCCGTCATCCTGGCCAGCAACCACCTGTCGTTCATCGACTCGATCTTCCTGCCGCTCGTCGTCGACCGGCACGTCTCCTTCCTCGCCAAGAGCGACTACTTCACCAGGAAGGGCTTCAAAGGCTGGGCGACCAAGTCGTTCATGACCGCGACCGGCCAGATCCCGATCGACCGCTCCGGCGGGAAGGCGTCGGAGGACTCGCTCAACACCGGCCTCGCCGTGCTCTCGCGCGGCGAGATCCTCGGCATCTATCCGGAGGGAACGCGCAGCCCGGACGGCAAGCTCTACCGCGGCCGCACCGGCGTGGCCAGGATGATCCTGGAGGGCGAGGTGCCCGTCGTCCCCGTCGCGATGGTCGACACCGAGAAGATCATGCCGATCGGAACGCGCCTGCCGAAGATCGGCCGCATCGGCATCATCATCGGCGAACCGATCGACTTCTCCCGGTTCGAAGGGATGGAGGGCGACCGGTTCATCCTGCGCTCGGTTACCGACGAGATCATGTACCGGCTGCACGCGCTGAGCGAGCAGGAGTACGTGGATGTCTACGCCAGTAGCGTGAAGGAAAAGCGCGCAGCGCTTTCACGGTAGGCTCAAGTACCCGGCGCCGCCCGTGCGCCGAAACCACCCATCGGCATGCCGATTTCGAGGCACGCCCTGAACTGAGCGGAAGACCAGTGCTAGACACCTCCGATCCCGTCGTTTTGGCTGACGAGTCTGTGATCGAGGGCCTGGACTATTGGCGCACGCTCGAGATCAAGCAGCAGCCGACCTGGCCAGACCCAGATGCGGCGGCAGCGGCCTCCGCGGAGATCGCCACGCTGCCCCCTCTCGTCTTCGCGGGCGAGGTGGACCAGCTGCGCGAGCGGCTCGGCCGCGCGGCAGACGGCAAGGCGTTCCTGCTGCAGGGCGGTGATTGCGCAGAGACCTTCGCAGGCGCGACGGCCGACCAGATCCGCAACAGGGTCAAGACCGTGCTGCAGATGGCCGTGGTGCTGACCTACGGCGCATCCATGCCTGTCATCAAGATGGGACGCATGGCCGGGCAGTTCGCCAAGCCGCGCTCCAGCGACACGGAGACGCGCGGCGGCGTGACGCTGCCCGCATACCGGGGCGACATCGTCAACGGCTACGACTTCACGCCGGAGTCGCGCCAGGCCGACCCGCGCAGGCTCGTGCAGGGCTACCACACGGCCGCATCTACGCTGAACCTCATCCGGGCGTTCACGCAGGGTGGTTTCGCCGACCTGCGCCAGGTGCACAGCTGGAACAGGGGCTTCGCAGCGAACCCGGCCAACCAGCGCTACGAGGGCCTCGCCAAGGAGATCGACCGCGCGATCAAGTTCATGGAGGCGGCAGGCGCCGACTTCGACGAGCTGAAGCGCGTGGAGTTCTACTCCAGCCACGAGGGCCTGCTCATGGACTACGAGCGTCCGATGACGCGCATCGACTCGCGCACGGGCACCCCGTACAACACGTCGGCGCACTTCATCTGGATCGGGGAGCGCACGCGCGACCTCGATGGAGCGCACGTCGACTTCCTGTCCAGGGTGCGCAACCCGATCGGCGTGAAGCTCGGCCCGTCGACCACCCCGGAGACGATGCTGGAGCTCATCGAGAAGCTCGACCCGAACCGCGAGCCAGGGCGTCTGACGTTCATCACGCGGATGGGTGCCGGCAAGATCCGGGATGCGCTTCCCCCACTGCTCGAAGCGATCAAGGCGTCCGACGCCCGCCCGCTGTGGGTCACCGACCCGATGCACGGCAACGGCCTGACGACTCCGAACGGCTACAAGACGCGTCGCTTCGACGACGTGGTGGACGAGGTCAAGGGCTTCTTCGAGGCGCACCGCGCCGCGGGGACGCACCCGGGCGGCATCCACGTGGAGCTGACCGGCGACGACGTGACCGAGTGCCTCGGCGGCTCGGAGCACATCGACGAGGAGACGTTGGCGACCCGCTACGAGTCGCTCTGCGACCCGCGCCTCAACCACATGCAGTCGCTCGAGCTCGCCTTCCTCGTCGCCGAGGAGCTCGCGGCCCGCTGACCCCGGCTCCCCGCATCATCGAGTCCGAACTTGTTCACGCCGCGCGCGGCGCGTCGCGTGAATAAGTTCGGACTCGATTGCGTGATCAGCCGAAGATGGGCTTGAACGCGACCTTGACGGTCGAGCCCTTCGTGACGTCGGTGCCCGCTGCCGGGTTGGTGCTCGCGACGATGGCGACGCCTGGGAGGATGTCTGCGGTCTTGTCGTAGTCGAGCTGGAAGCCGGCGTCCTGGAGCATCTTCTTGGCGTCGATCCAGGTCTTGCCGGCCACGTCGGGCACCGGCACGGGCTCCGGGCCCTTCGACGTCTCAAGCAGCAGGGTGTCGCCCGGCTTCACCGGGGCGTCGCTCTGCGCCTGGGCCTGGATGACGTCGCCCTCGGGGACCGTGTCGCTGTAGCTCTGCGGGCCGGCATCGACGAGCAGCCCGACGTCTTTCAGGATCGCCGTCGCGTCGGCGACCGACTTGCCGGCCACCGACGGGATGGGGCCGGCCGAGACCACGAGGCTCACCTTCGCGCCCTCGAAGTACTTGCCGCCGCCGGACAGGTCGGCGCCCTCCGCCGTCGAGGCGGCGAGCACCGTGTCCTTCGGCACCTTGGCGTCGAACTGCTGCGCGATCGGGCCGACCTGGGCGCCCGCGCCCGTGATCAGCGTCTTGGCCTTGTCGATCGGCTGGCCGGCGAGGGCGGGAACGTCGATCGGCTTCGGCCCCTGAGAGACCTTGATCGTGACGGTGCTGCCGCGGTTCGCGGACGCGCCGGGCTCAGGATCGGTGTTCGAGACCAGGCCGGTCGCGATCGTCGTGCTGTACTCCTGCCCGAGCGCCGTCTGGAAGCCGAGCGCCTTCAGCTGGGCCGCCGCCGCCTCCGGGGTCTTGCTCGCCACGTTCGGGATCTGCACCATCGAGCCGGGCCCCGAGCCGAAGTACCAGCCTGTGCCGCCCGCGACGCCGGCGAGCAGGATGACCAGCGCGAACAGCCACCATCCCTTGCCCCTCCTGCGCTTCGCCGTTGCCGTGAGCGTGTCGATGCTGCTCGGAGTGGTGGATGCGACCTGCTGCCGGATGGCGGGGTTGATGATCTGGGTGTCGCCGTCGGCGATGCCTGGGCCGAAGGCCGGGGGCATGACCATCGTGGGCTGGAAGGACGCGGTCTCGCCCCTGATCGCCTTCTCCGCCTCGACGAGACGGTCGAGCATCTCCCTGGCGTCCTTCGGACGCTGGTCGGGGTCTTTCGCCGTCGCCCAGAGCACGAGGTCGTCGAGCTCGGGAGGAACCGAGGGGTTCTTGCTGCTCGGCGACGGCACGGCGTCGTTGGCGTGCTGGTACGCGATCTGCATGGGCTGCTCGCCCTTGAATGGCTGTTCGCCGGTGAGCATCTCGAACATCATGATGCCGAGCGCGTAGATGTCGCTGCGCGCGTCGGCCACACCACGGGTGACGAGTTCGGGGGAGAGGTATGCGATGGTGCCGAGCAGCGCCTGCCCGGTGGCCGTGTTGGCGCTCGCGGCGCGGGCGAGCCCGAAGTCGCCGATCTTGATGCGGCCGTCGTCGGCCAGCAGCACGTTCTCCGGCTTGAGGTCGCGGTGCACGATCCCCGCCTTGTGCGCGGCGGCGAGCCCGGAGAGCACGGCCTCCATGATGTCGATGGTCTGCTCGGGGGTGAGCTTGCCGTAGTCCTTGAGGAGGTCGCGCAGCGTGATGCCCGGCAGGTACTCCATCACCAGGTACGCCATGTCGGAGTCCTGGCCCTGGTCGAACACGTTGACGACGTTGGGATGCGCGAGCCTGGCGGCCGAGCGCGCCTCCTGGACGAAGCGGCTCTTGAAGGTGCTGTCGTCGGCGAGGTGGCCGTGCATGACCTTGATGGCGACCCGGCGCTCGAGGCGCAGATCGGTGGCGAGGTACACCGTCGCCATGCCGCCTCTGGCGATCCGCGAGCGCACCTGATAGCGGCCGTCGATAAGACGGCCGATCATGGGATCGGTCTGGCTCGTGGTCACGAGTCGAGTTTAGGGAAAGGGGTCTGCGCGAAGCCTGCAAAACACCGTGAACGGCCGGGCCGTGATCGCGTTGTGACCATCCGGCGCCCGATCAGCCGAGCTGGGCGAGCCAGGCCCGCGCCGACGCCTCCCATTTCGCGTACGCGTCCGGGTACGCGGAGATCTGGACGGCCTGGGCGGCCTGGGTCACGGTCATCGACGTCCAGCCGGGGACGTCGAGCAGACCGCGGGTGCGTCCCGCGTTCGGATTGTGCGGGCCGCCGTAGAAGGCGGTCGCTGCGAAACGCGGGTCGAGGATCTGGTCGGGGGTGCCCCATCCGGTGCTCGGGCGCTGCTGGAACAGGCCGAGCGAGTCGCGGTCTCCGTAGCGCACGTTGCGCATCCCGGACTCCTGGGCGGCGGCGGCGAGGGCGATGACGATGCCCTGGTCGCTCACGCCCTCCTGTCGGCCGACCTGCACGATGACGGCGGCGTTCGCCCGCATCTCGTCGGTCAGTGCGACGACGGCGCCGGTGGCCCGGGCGGGGATGGGGGCGGGAGCGACAGGCGCCGGAGCCGGAGCCGGCGCGGGAGCAGGGGCCACGGCGTGCGGCGTGTTCACCGCGGCGGTCGCCATCCCGGGGATGGTCACGAGCTGACCGGGGAAGATGAGGCTGGAGCTGCTGAGGCCGTTGGCGCTCAGGACGGCGCTGGTCGCCACGCCGAACCGGGCGGCGATGCCGCTGATGGTGTCTCCGGACGCGACCTTGTACTTGCTCGCGGCGGGAACGGGCGACGGAGCGGTGACGGGGGTGGCCACGGCCCCTCCGCTGAGGGCGAGCACCTGGCCGGGGAAGATCAGGCTCTTCCAGCTGAGCCCGTTGAGGGCGAGGATGCTCGCGGTGGAGAGGCCGAAGCGTCCGGCGATACCGGAGACGGTGTCTCCGTTCTGCACGCGGTAGCTCGCGGGAGCGGACGCGACGGCGGTTCGGGCGGTGGATGCGGTCTGGCCGCCGCCGATGGAGCTCACGGTGGAGTTCTCGCCGGTCTTCTGCGGCGCCTTCTCTTTGGCGCGCTCCGCCTCACCGCTCTGCACTTCTGCGTGGGCGGGGGTCACCAGGCCGAGCGTGACGGCCACCGAGCTGGCGATGGCGATGGGCACGGTGCCGAAGAGCGAGCGCGTCGTGCGGCGCTGAGCGCGCGTCGGAGTGTCCGTCGTTGATTCGGCGCTGCTGTCGAGAATCGACATAGAACGTCCACCTCCGTGCTGTGTTGCGAGCCTCCACGCTGACACACAATGAATAAGGAGTCAATTAGTGTGACGGATGTGATTTGAGTTTACATGATCGTAACAATTGGATGCGCTCACGCTCCGCCCCGTCTCGTGGGAGGCTTGAGACGTGACTGAGCAAGCCCCAGCCCGCGAGTGGCTGACCATTCCCGACCTCGTCGACTCCCTCGGACTGGGCGTCAGCCGGGTCCGCCGCCTGATCGACGACCGCCACCTCGCGGCCAAGCGCATCGACGGCGTCCTCAAGGTCCCGTCCGACTTCATCAAAGACGGCCAGCCGCTCGGAGAGCTCCGCGGCACCCTGATCGTCCTCGGCGACGCAGGGTTCGACGACGAAGAGGCCGTCGATTGGCTGATCGAGGAGGAGGAGACCCTCGGGGCCGCTCCCATCGACGCGTTGCGCGCCGGCCGCAAGGCCGAGGTGCGGAGGGTCGCCCAGGCTCTCGCCTGAGTGGTCGCCCTCTGGCGCGTCAGTAGTTCCTGCGGGTGACCGTCACGGCCAGCTCGCGCAGCTGAGCCTTGGCCTGCGCGCCGATCGGTGCGGACTCGAGCGCCTCGATCGCCCTGGCCACGTTGTCGGCGATCAGCTTCTCCACCTTGTCGACGGCTCCGGATGCCCGGATCGTCATCTGCATGGTCTCGATCTGCTGCGCCGTCAGCGACGGGTCGCCGAGCAGTTCGTCGAGGGTGGAGCGCGCTCCGCTCGGGATGGCCTCCCTGGTGAGCGCGATCAGCACCGTGCGCTTGCCCTCGCGGAGGTCGTCGCCGCTCGGCTTTCCGGTGACGGACGCGTCGCCGAACACTCCGAGCAGGTCGTCGCGCAGCTGGTACGCGATCCCGAGCGGGAGGCCGAACGAGCGCAGGGCGTCGAGCTGGCCGAGCGTCGCTCCGGCGAGGCTCGCGCCGATGAGCAGGGGAGCCTCGATGCTGTATTTGGCCGACTTGTAGACGATGACGCGCTCGGCGCGCTCCAGCTGGTCGGTGTCCGGCTGGCTGCTCCAGCCGATCTCCTCGAAGATGTCGAGGTACTGACCGGCCATCACGTCGATGCGCATCCTGTTGAACTCGGCCCGCGCCGCCCTCCTGGCCGACGGGCTGACCACGTCGGTGAGCGATTCGTCGAACAGCTCGTCGCTCAGGATCAGCAGCAGGTCGCCGAGCAGGGTCGCGGCTCCCGTGCCGAAGGCGGCGCCGGAACCCTGCCAGCGGTTCGCAGCGTGCAGCTCCTCGAAGCGGCGGTGGGCGGCCGGTGCGCCGCGGCGGGTGTCCGAGTTGTCGATGATGTCGTCGTGCACGAGCGCTGCGGCGTGGAACACCTCCAGGGCGCTCGCGGCGGAGACCACGGCGTCGAGCGGGCCGCCCGGTGTGATGGGCGCCTCGATGTCATCGTCTCCGGCCGATCGGACCGCCTGCCAGCCCCAGAAACAGAACAGTGCGCGGAAACGCTTGCCGCCGCTGAGAAAATCCCGGGAGTAAGCCGCGATCGGGGAGAGTTCGTCCGCTATGGAGACGAGAATGGATGCGCGTGCATCGAGGAACCCATCGATTCTGGACTGGATGAGGTCGACGAACCGAATGCTTTCTGACACACGCCTAGCCTAGCCATCGCGGCGGGACTAGAATCAGGCTCACAACGCCACGAACCCGGGAAAGAGGGGGAAACGGATGCCGCTTTCGGAACATGAGCAGCGCCTCCTCGAAGAGATGGAGCGCAGCCTCTATCAGAACGACGCAGATTTCGTCGCGAAGGTCGGGGGCACGCGAGCTCGCCCCGCATACCGGTCGATCGTCCTCGGCATCCTGATCGCCGTGCTCGGCATCGGAACCCTGGTCACCGGGGTCTTCGTGCAGCAGCCGCTCGTCGGCATCCTCGGCTTCGTGGTGATGTTCGCCGGCGTCCTGCTGGCCATCGCCCCCGGTAAGCGCATCGCGCCGGATCCGGATGCGGCCACGTCGTCGTCCTCCCGGGGCGCCAAGCAGGGCAAGGCAGCCCAGGCCGGGTTCATGAACAAGCTCAACGACCGCTGGGACAAGCGCCAGGACGGGCAGGGCTAGCCCGCCACCCACCGCGCTCCACCGCACTCCCTTTTCGGGCCGATCTTCGGATCGGCCCTTTTTTTGTGCCCTTTTCACGCCACTGGCGTCCCAAATCCATCCACTTTCCTCCACCGTGAAAATCCTTGATTTTCTGGGGCAGTTTGACCCCACAACGGGGATTTATTCCCGAAATTGCTGATTTTGTGGATGGTTGTGGAGTAAAGTGGAGCCACACCGCAACCTTGGCCGGAAGAGTGGGGGGAGTCACCGATGTTTCTCGGTACGTACGCCCCCAAACTCGACGAAAAAGGGCGCATCATCCTGCCGGCCAAATTCCGGGATGAGCTCGCGTCCGGCATCGTCCTCACTCGCGGCCAGGAGCACTGCGTCTATGTCTTCAGTCAGCGCGAGTTCGAGGCGCTGCACGAGAAGATCCGCCAGGCGCCGGTGACGAGCAAGCAGGCCCGCGACTACCTCCGCGTCTTCCTCTCCGGGGCGAGCGCAGAGGTTCCGGACAAGCAGCACCGCGTGACGGTGCCGACGGCCCTCCGCTCGTACGCGGGACTCGATCGCGACCTGGTCGTGATCGGCGCGGGAAGCCGCGCGGAGATCTGGGACGCACAGGCATGGGAGACCTACCTGGCGGAGCAGGAAGCAACATTCGCCAACACCACAGAGGAGGTGATTCCGGGACTCTTCTAGCCCCTGACGCCTGACTCCCAGCCATTCATCGCCCTGACGCACTTCCCCGGCGCCAGGTACCGAATGGATGGGGATCAGGATTCAGGAGCCGGTCCTCTCGCATCATGACCGACGATCAGATTCACACCCCGGTACTCCTCGAGCGCTGCATCGAGCTGCTGGCCCCCGCCCTCGAAAAGCCGGGAGCCGTCTTCGTCGATGCCACCCTCGGCATGGGAGGGCACTCGGCCGGCATCCTCGAGCGCTTCCCCGACGTCACCCTGGTCGGCCTCGACCGCGACCCGGACGCCCTCGCCATCGCGGGGGAGCGGCTGGCGCGGTTCGGCGACCGCATCCACCTGGTGCACACGGTCTACGACGGCATCCAGGATGCGCTCGACGGGCTGGGCATCGACGAGGTGCACGGCATCCTCTTCGACCTGGGCGTCTCATCGCTGCAGCTCGACAGGGTGGAGCGCGGCTTCTCGTACTCGAAGGATGCGCCGCTCGACATGCGCATGGACGGCACGAGCGAGCTGACGGCGGCCACGATCCTCGCCGAGTACAGCGAGGCGGACCTGCGCCGCATCTTCCGTGAGTACGGCGAGGAGAAGCTGGCGGCGCGCTTCGCCCAGAAGATCGTCGCGGCCCGCGAGGTCGAGCCGTTCGTGCGGTCGGCCCAGCTGGTCGACGTGATCACCAAGGCCACCCCGGTGGCCGTCCAGCGTCAGGGACACCCGGCCAAGCGCGTCTTCCAGGCGCTGCGGATCGAGGTCAACCAGGAGCTGTCCGTGCTCGAGCGGGCGATTCCCGCCGCCATCGATGCGCTCGCGGTCGGGGGCCGCATCGTGGTCGAGGCGTACCAGTCGCTCGAAGACAGGATCGTGAAGCGCGAGCTGCAGACGAGGTCCACCTCCAGCGCCCCAGCCGGACTGCCGGTGGAGCTGCCGGAGCACCGGCCGGAGCTGAAGCTGCTGATCCGCGGCGCCGAGCTGGCGAATGACGAAGAGAAGGCGGCCAACCCGAGAGCGACACCCGTTCGTCTCCGTGCAGCCGAACGCGTGAGGAGGGGCTCGTGAGCACCAATCTGGCGGAGAAGCGCCCATCCGTCGGCTGGATCGGCCGCACAGCACCGCAGCAGGAGGTCGAGGAGCGGCCGAGCCACCTCGAGGTCGTCACCACCAGGAGCCAGCGCCGCGCCCGCCCGCGCACCGTCTACGCGATCATCGCGGTCGGCGTGCTGTTCGGCGTCGTCGTCGCGCAGCTGCTGATGAGCATCGCCGTCTCGCAAGGTGCGTACCAGCTCAACACGCTGCAGGACAAGCAGACCGAACTGCAGCGCTCGTACCAGGCCGCGTCGGAAGACCTCAACCGGCTTTCCTCCCCGCAGAACCTGGCGGCCAACGCCAACGCGCTCGGGATGGTGACCAACAGCAACCCCGTCTACCTCCGGCTGTCCGACGGCGCGGTCCTCGGCGCCCCGATCCCGGCCAACGGGGCGGCGGGCACGGTGACCGGCGGTCAGGGCAACCTCGTCCCGAACTCGCTGCTCGCCGGCGTGCCGCTCGCCGCGGCGAAGACCCCGGCCGCCAACGCGACGGCGACGCCGCTCAGCGGCGCGGCCGCAGGGCAGAGCGCGGGCCAGGGCGCCGGCCAGGCAGCGGGCGCGACGGCGACGGGCGCCGAAACTGGGAATTCCGGAGGCACGAGCGCGCCGGACAAGGCGGCGACACCTCCGCCCGTACCGTTGGACGGAGCGTTGCCGACCCCGGTGACGCACTGACGCGGGGACGAGTTCCAATCGTGCTTACGAGAAAGATGATGCGGCGCAGGACCGCCATCACCGTCGTCGCCGTCGCGGCGACCGTCGGCATCCTGGGCGGCAAACTGGTCGACATCCAGGTCGTCAACGCCGCCGAGCTGCAGAAGAAGTCCGTCAACGCCAAAGAGGTCGAGACGAAGCTCCTCGGGGCACGAGGCAGCATCGTCGACGCGAACGGCACCGTGCTGGCGGACACCGTGTACAAGTACACCGCCGCCGTCTCTCCCAAGGACGCGGTGGCCGGCAAAGACGGCCAGGCCAAGATGGTGGAGGCGGCAGGCAAGATCGGCGCGATCACCGGCCAGGGCGGCGCCGCGGTGCAGAAGATCATCGAGGACGCCCTCAAGGCCAACCCGAAGTCGCAGTACGCGCTCGTGAAGACGGGCATCGACGTCGGTGCGTTCACCAAGCTCGACAAGCTCCCGTATCCGTGGCTCACCTTCACCAAGGTGCCGGCGCGCACCTACCCGAACGGCGCTGTCGCCGGCAACCTCCTCGGCTTCGTCTCGGCCGGAGGCCTCGGCGGACTCGAGGACAGCGAGAACACCTGCCTCGCCGGCGAGAACGGGTCGCAGACCTACCAGCGCGGCGCAGACGGCGTCGCGATCCCCGGCAGCACCGTCACGCAGAAGCCCGCGAAGGACGGCGGGACGCTCAAGCTCACCATCGACCGCGACCTGCAGTGGTTCACCGAGCAGACACTCGCGCAACAGGTCGCATCCACCGGCTCGAAGTTCGGCTTCGTCACGGTCGCGGAGGCGAAGACGGGCAAGATCAAGGCGATCGCGCAGTGGCCGGCCCTCGACCCGAACAACATCGACGCGACAGATTCGCAGTACTGGGGTCTGCTCCCCTTCACCACGCCGTACGAGCCGGGCTCGACGTTCAAGGCGCTCACCGCGAGCATGCTCATCGACCAGGGCAAGGCCAGCCCGACGAGCGAAGTGCTCGCACCGTACCGCTTCGTCTCCGGCCAGGGCGCCGACCTGCACGACTCCGGCTACCACGACCCGGAACGACTCACCCTCACCGGCGTGCTGATGAACTCGTCCAACGTCGGGATGTCCCTGCTCGGCAAGGCGCTCACCGACCAGACCCGCTACGACTACCTCAAGAAGTTCGGCATCGGCGACGCCACCGGCGTGCCGTACCCCGGCCAGTCCGACGGCATCCTGAACCCGGTGGCCGACTGGGACGACCAGACCAAGTACGCGACCATGTTCGGCCAGGGCGTCTCCGCGACCCAGGTGCAGATGGTCGGCGCGTACCAGGCCCTCGCCAACGGCGGCAAGCGCATCCCGCTGTCGCTCGTCGAGGGATGCACCAAATCCGACGGCACGGTCGTCGACGCTCCGAACCGGAAGCCGACGCAGGTCGTCTCGGCCGACGCGGCCAACACGACGCTCGGGATGATGGAGAGCGTCGTGACCAGCGGAGAGCTCGCGAAACAGCTGCAGATCCCCGGCTACCGGGTCGCCGCGAAGACCGGAACGGCGCAGCAGCCGGACGGCAACGGCGGCTACCTCCCGTCGTACTACGTCTCGGTGATGGGGGTCGCTCCCGTCGACGATCCGCAGTACGTCGTTTCGGTCAACCTCGGATACCCGACTACCATTACTTCGTCGGCAGCAGCCGCTCCGCTGTTCCACACGATCATGAGTCAGGTGCTGAAGACCTACCGGGTGAAGCCTTCGACGTCCACCCCGGCCGACTACCCTCCGTACTACTGAAAGTGAGCCCCGTGACAGGACCGGCGCCTACGTCCCTGCGCCCCGAACATCCCGTCGCCCGACCGCTCGCACAGCTGGCCAGGGAGTTCGGGCTGGAATGGCGCGGCGATCTCGATGCTGTCGAGGTCACCGGAGTCGCACTCGCGACGACGGCGATCGAGCCAGGAGACCTCTATGTCGGCGTGCCAGGGCGCAACGCCCACGGCGCGAGCTACGCGGCCAAGGCCGCTGAGGCCGGCGCCGTCGCGATCCTGACCGACGAGGAGGGGGCGGAGCTCGCGGCAGACAGCGGCCTGCCCGTGATCGTCACCCAGGATGCGCGTGCAGCGCTCGGCGCTGTCGCCGCGTGGATCTACCGCACGGACGAGAACGCGGCGACGCTGTTCGGCGTCACCGGCACGAACGGCAAGACCAGCGTCGTGTACCTGCTGAACGCGATCCTCGGCCAGCTGGGCGTCGTGTCCGGCCTCAGCTCCACCGCGGAGCGCAGGATCGGCAGCACGGCGATCACCAGCAAGCTGACCACCCCGGAGGCGAGCGAGCTGCACGCCCTCCTGGCCAGGATGCGCGAGGAGGCCGTCCGGGCCGTCGCCATCGAGGTCTCGGCGCAGGCGCTCAGCCGCCACCGCGTGGACGGGATCGTCTTCGACGTCGTCGGCTTCACCAACCTCAGCCACGACCACCTCGACGACTACGACGCGATGGACGACTACTTCGCGGCGAAGCTCGAACTGTTCCAGCCCGACCGCGCGCGCCGCGGCGTCATCACCGTCGACTCCGACTGGGGCCGCGCCCTGGTCGAGCAGTCGCGCATCCCGGTCACCACGCTGTCGACATCGCCCGGCGCCGACGCGGAGTGGACCATGACCGTCACCGACGAGACGCTGGAGCACACCGGGTTCGTCCTGGAAGGCCCGGAGGGCGCCAGACTCGAGTCGCGGGTTCCGCTACTCGGCGCGTACATGGCGGCGAACGCGGCGCTCGCGATCATCATGCTGGTGGAGTCCGGCTACGACCTGCACGCCATCGGAGCAGCCCTCGACCGCGACGGCGGCATCGACGCGTACATCCCCGGCCGCGCTGAGCGCATCTCCGGAGACCGCGGCCCCGTCGTGTTCATCGACTACGGCCACAGCCCCGACGCCTTCCTGTCCACCCTCAGCGCGCTGCGCAAGGTCAGCGACGGCAAGATCGTGATGGTCTTCGGCGCGGACGGAGACAGGGACACGACCAAGCGCACCGACATGGGCGCCATCGCGGCCAGAGGGTCGGATGCGGTGGTCATCACCGACTTCCACCCGCGCTGGGAAGACCCGGCGGCCATCCGCCAGACGCTCCTCGACGGAGCGCGCGGAGCCGTCCCCGACCTGGAGTTGTACGAGGTCGCCGACCCCCGCGCCGCCTTCCGGACCGCCCTCTCCCTCGCCGGAGAAGGAGACGTTGTGCTCTACGCGGGCCCAGGACACGAGGACTACCAAGAAGTGGCGGGGGAGCGCATCCCGTATTCGGCACGCGACGACGCCAAGCTGGCGCTCCGAGAGGCAGGGTGGCTCTGATGATCGGCCTGACGCTGGCGGAGATCGCCTCCGCCACCCGTGGCTCCCTCGTGCTCGACGGCACGGGAGCGACCGAGGAGACCGTCGTCGATGGGCTCTCCACCACCGACTCCCGCGAGGTCGTCGACGGCACCATCTTCTATGCCAAGCGCGGCGAGTTCACCGACGGGCACCTGTTCGTGCCGCAGGCGGTGGATGCGGGAGCATCCCTCATCGTCGTCGACCACGCCCTCGACACCGCGGAGTGGAGCCGTCCGGTTCCGCAGCTGGTGGTGGAGGACACCGTCGTCGCCCTCGGCGACCTCGCGACAGAGGTCATCGCGCGCGTCCGCGCCCTCGGCCTGCTGAAGATCGTCGGCGTCACCGGCTCGAACGGCAAGACGACCACCAAGAATCTGCTCCGCGAGATCCTGGAGCAGGTCGGCCCGACCATCGCGCCGCGCGCATCGTTCAACAACGAGGTCGGCGCTCCCGTCACCATGCTCGAAGTGACCGAGCAGACCGAGTTCCTGGTGGCGGAGATGGGCGCGAGCGGCATCGGCGAGATCGCCAGGCTCGTGCGCATGGCTCGCCCGGACATCGGCATCGTGCTCAAGGTCGGGCTCGCCCATGCCGGGGAGTTCGGCGGCATCGAGGCCACCCTCGCCGCGAAGACCGAGATGGTCAGCGACCTGCTCGACTCCGACGTCGCGATCCTGAACCTGGACGACCCGCGGGTCGCGTCGATGGCAGACAAGACCGTTGCGCGCGTCCTGTGGTTCGGGCTGGACGAGCGTGCCGACGTGCGTGCGACCGGCATCGTGTCCAGCGCTCGCGGCACGTCCTTCGAGCTGCACCTGCCGAACGGCGAGAGCCGTGCCGTGCAGTTCCGCGTGCTCGGCGAGCACCACGTGATGAACGCCCTCGCCGCCGCTGCTGCCGCGCACACGCTCGACGTCGGCATCGACGCGATCGTCGCCGGGCTGCAGAACGTGACCCGTGCAGAGCGCTGGCGGATGGAGGTCATGGGCGGTGCCCGCGGCGTCACCGTCGTCAACGACGCGTACAACGCGAGCCCGGACTCGATGGCCGCCGCCCTCAAGACCCTCGCGCAGATCGCGGAGCCCGGCGGACGCACCGTCGCCGTGCTCGGCGAGATGAGCGAGCTGGGCGAGTTCTCCGGCGAGGAGCACGACAGGATCGGTCTGCTCGCCGTCCGTCTCAACATCGACCAGCTGATCGTGGTCGGCCCCGCCGCGCGCCGGATGCACATCTCGACCATCAACGAGGGGTCGTGGGATGGCGAATCCAAGTACTTCGACACGCCGGACGCCGCCTTCGAGCACCTCCAGGGCTCCCTCGCCGCGGGCGACACGGTGCTCGTGAAGTCGTCGAACTCCGCAGGGCTCCGCTTTCTGGGCGATCGACTGGGAGAATTGTTCTCGTGAGAGCTCTGCTGACATCCGGTGCGCTGTCGATGGCGTTCACCCTGTTCCTCACACCCGTCTTCATCCGGTTGTTCCGCCGCCTGCAGTGGGGCCAGTTCATCCGCGACGACGGGCCGCAGAGCCACCACGCCAAGCGCGGCACCGCCACGATGGGCGGCATCGTCGTCATCCTCGGCACGCTGTTCGGCTACTTCGTCGCTCTGCTGCTGACCGGCGACGGCACGAGTGTGTCCGCACTGCTGGTGCTGTTCCTCATGGTGGGGCTCGGCGTCGTCGGCTTCATCGACGACTTCCTCAAGACGAGACGTGAGCGCAGCCTCGGCCTCACCGGCTGGGCCAAGGTCGCCGGCCAGGTGGTCGTCGCGACCGTGTGGGCGTTCCTCGCGATCATGTTCCCGAACGGCAACGGGGACACCCCGGCGACGATGAGCGTCTCGCTCATCCGCGACCTGCCGATCGACTTCATGTCGATCACGAAATTCGGCGCCATCGGCGTGATCGTCGGCTACGGCCTGTACCTGATCTGGATCAACTTCATCGTGGCGGCCACGTCCAACGGCGTGAACGTCACGGACGGTCTCGACGGGCTGGCGTCCGGCGCATCCATCCTCGCCATCGGCGCGTACATCATCATCGGCTTCTGGCAGTCGATCCAGTCCTGCTCCAACATCAAGCTCGATCCGGCGAACGTCGCCAAGTGCTACGACGTGCGCGATCCGTTCGACCTGGCGATCGTCGCGACGGCCATCGTCGGCGCGGTCGTCGGGTTCCTCTGGTGGAACACGTCGCCGGCGCAGATCTTCCTCGGCGACACCGGATCCCTGGCCCTCGGCGGCGCCGTCGCCGCTCTTGCGATCCTCAGCCGCACGGAGCTGCTGCTGGTCCTCATCGGCGGCCTGTTCGTCATCGAGGCCGGTTCGGTGATCGTGCAGCGCGCGTACTTCAAACTCACCCACGGCAAACGCATCTTCCTGATGAGCCCGATCCACCATCACTTCGAACTGAAGGGATGGGCGGAGGTGACGGTCGTCGTCCGGTTCTGGATCATCGGCGGCCTGCTGGTCGCGGCCGGGGTGGGAAGCTTCTACCTCGAATGGCTGGCGACGTGACAGACCTCGACGACCGCCTGGCGGCCCTGAACAGCTGGCACGCGGACTGGCGCGGCCTCCGCGTCGCCGTGTACGGCCTCGGCGTGACCGGCTTCTCGGTGGCGGACACCCTGGCCGAGCTGGGCGCAGAGGTGCTCGTGGTCACGGCGAAGGCCGACGACGAGCGCGCGATGCTGCTCGAGGTCATCGGGGCGGAGCTGCTGGAGGAGTCCGACCTGAGCGCGCCGCCCGCGCGCCTGACCGAGTTCGACCCCGAGCTCGTGATCGCATCGCCCGGCTTCCACCCCGACCATCCACTGCTCGCCTGGGCGGACGGCCGCGGCACGCAGATCTGGGGAGACGTCGAGCTGGCCTGGCGTCTGCGCGACAAAGTGGGCGCGCCGGCCGACTGGATCGCCGTCACGGGCACAAACGGAAAGACCACGACGGTGCAGCTCACCGCGACCATGCTCGTCGCCGGCGGATACCGCGCCGCCCCGTGCGGCAACATCGGCATCCCGGTGCTCGACGCCATCCGCGACCCGCAGGGCTTCGACGTGCTCGTGGTCGAGCTGTCCAGCTACCAGCTGCACTGGGTGAACAGGAACGCGGGAGGGGAGCTGTCTCCCTATTCCGCCGCCTGCCTGAACATCGCGGACGACCACCTCGACTGGCACGGCTCGCTCGACGCGTACAAGGCGGCGAAGGCGAAGGTCTACCAGAACGCCCAGGTCGCCTGCGTCTACAACAAGGCCGACCTCGCGACGCGGGAGATGGTCGAGGAGGCCGAGGTGATCGACGGCGCGCGCGCCATCGGCTTCGGGCTCGACGTCCCCGGCCCGAGCGACTTCGGCATCGTCGACGGCATCCTCTGCGACCGCGCCTTCCTCGAAGACCGGTTCACGACCGCCATCGAGCTGACCACGCTCGACGAACTGCGCGAGGCCGGGCTCGCCGCCCCGCACGTCGTCGCCAACATCCTCGCGGCCAGCGCGCTCGCCCGCTCGTACGGGGTCGAGCCCATCGCCATCCGGGATGTGCTGTCCGCGTTCCGCCTGGACGCCCACCGCATCGAGCTGGTGCGCATCGAGGCCGGCGTGCACTGGGTCGACGACTCGAAGGCCACCAACCCGCACGCGGCGGATGCGTCGCTGCGCGCGTACGAGTCCGTGGTCTGGGTGGCGGGCGGCCTGCTCAAGGGCGTCGACATCGACGAGCTGGTCCGCGCCCACGTCGGCCGGCTCCGCGCCGTCGTGCTGATCGGCGTCGACAGGGATGCGCTGCGCTCGGCATTCGCGCGACACGCCCCCGGCCTGCCCGTCTACGAGGTGGACGCCGACGAGACTGATGATGTGATGCCGACGGCGGTCAGGCTGGCCGGCGGCGTCGCACAGGCGGGGGACACCGTCCTCCTCGCTCCTGCTGCGGCGTCGATGGACCAGTTCTCCGACTACGCAGAGCGAGGCCGCCGCTTCCAGGCGGCCGTCAACGAGTTCTTTGGAGGTGAGGCGGGTGACCAATCCGCCTCGCACCCTGGAGAGGCCTGATCTCGGGAAATCCGGAGCCTCCTCGTCGAAGCTCGCCGGTCTGACGGCACGGATCTCGCTCGGCAAAGCCGTCCAGGCCGAATCGGCCAACTACTTCCTGCTGCTCGGCATCACCCTGTTCATGGTGGTGTTCGGCCTGGTGATGGTGCTGTCGTCGTCGTCGGTCGAGTCGCACAATGACACGGACAACTTCTTCTCCCGGTTCTGGTCCCAGGGCGCGTACGCGCTGATCGGCCTCCCGCTGATGTTCCTCGTCTCGCGCCTGCCCAGCAGGTTCTGGAAGAAGACCATCTGGTTCTTCCTCGCCATCGCCTGCTTCCTGCAGCTGCTCGTGCTCTTCACCCCGCTCGGGATGGAGATCGGCGGCAACCGCAACTGGCTGAAGGTCGGATCGCAGACCCTTCAGCCGTCCGAGGCGATCAAGGTCGCGCTCGTCGTCTGGCTGGGCGTGGTGCTCGCCCGCAAGAAGGACATGCTCTGGCAGTGGAAGCACGTCGCCGTGCCCGTCGTGCCGATCGGCGGAGGCGCCATCCTGCTCGTCACACTCGGCGGCGACCTGGGAACGACCATGATCATGGCGGCCATCGTGCTCGGCGCTCTGTTCTTCGCCGGTGTGCGGCTCAGGCACTTGGCCGTCGGGACGCTCGGGATCGCCGTTCTCGCGTTCCTCGTCGCGATCTCCAGTGAGTCGCGGCTCGGCCGCATCGCCGCGCTCTTCGGCGGATCCTCCGCGGCCAACCCCGACGTCAACTGGCAGATCGACAACGGCTTCTACGCGCTCGCCTCCGGCGGCGTGTTCGGCGTCGGGCTGGGAAACTCGCACTCCAAGTGGTCCTGGCTCCCCGCTGCGGACACGGACTTCATCTTCGCGATCATCGGCGAGGAGCTCGGACTCATCGGCGCGGCGGTCGTGCTCATCCTGTTCGTGCTGCTCGCCATCGTGTTTCTGCGCATCATCCACGCCTCCACCGACCCGTTCGCGCGGGTGACGACGGCGGCGATCATGGTGTGGCTGATCGGCCAGGCGTTCGTGAACATCGCGGTGGTCCTGGGGGTGATCCCGGTGCTCGGCGTGCCACTCCCACTGATCTCTGCGGGAGGCACTGCGATGATTAGTTCCATGATCGCCATCGGTATCGTCCTGTCCTTCGCCCGGGAGACCGGCCGGGAGGCGCGCCGCGAGCGCGTCGCGAACGGCTCGGCGGAGTGACCAGCTACCTTCTGGCCGGCGGGGGCACCGCCGGTCACGTGAACCCGTTGCTCGCCGTCGCCGACCGGCTCCGCCGCGACGACCCGTCGGCCGAGGTGCTCGTGCTCGGCACGGCGGAGGGCCTCGAGGCCCGGCTGGTGCCCGACCGCGGGTACGAGCTCGCGACCATCCCGAAGCTGCCGTTCCCGCGGAGGCCGAACGCTGCGGCCCTGCGGTTCCCCGGCGAGTACCGCAAAACGATCCGCACCGTGACCTCCCTCATCCGGGAGCGCGGCATCGACGCCGTCGTCGGCTTCGGCGGATACGCGTCGGCTCCCGCATACTCCGCGGCGCGGAAGGCCGGTGTGCCGCTGGTGCTGCACGAGGCGAACGCGAAGCCGGGGCTCGCCAACCGGCTCGGCGCCCGGTACACCTCCCACGTCGGCGTCGCGTTCGACGGCACGAAGCTCCCGCACGCCACCTTCGTCGGCATGCCGCTGCGCGTGGAGATCGAGGAGCTGGACAGGGCGGAAGCACGGCCGCTCGCCGCCGCCGAGTTCGGCCTCGACGCCGCTCGTCCGACGCTGCTCGTCACCGGAGGCTCGCTCGGCGCCCGCCGGATCAACAGGACCATCGCAGACCGTGCGGAGGCCATCGTCGCCGCCGGGTATCAGATCCTGCACATCCAGGGCGGCCGTGGCGAGCTGACGGACCCCGGCATCGAGCACTACCGCCTGATCGAGTACTGCGACAGGATGGACCTCGCCTTCGCGCTGACCGACGTCGCCGTCGCACGCGCAGGAGCGGCGACCGTGTCCGAGTTCGCTGCCCTGGGCATCCCCGCCGTCTACGTGCCGTTCCCCGTCGGGAACGGCGAGCAGCGATTCAACGCGGCCGGTGTCGTGCAGGCCGGCGGGGGAATCCTCGTCGACGACGCCGCGTTCCTCCCGTCGTGGGTGGATGAGAAGCTGCTCCCTCTGCTCGGCGACGGCGACGGCCGTGCCGTCGCGGAGTTGGGCGCGCGCGCCGCGAGCGCGGGAGTCCGTGACGGTTCCGACCGCATGGTGTCGCTCATCCGAAGCGCGCTCTAAGGCGCGTACCGTTCATACTTGATGGTGCGATTCCGTCCCGACCGAAAGCAGTTCCCGTGATCAAACCCGACCTCACCATGACGCTCCCCGACGAGCTCGGCGCCCTGCACTTCGTGGGCATCGGCGGTTCGGGCATGAGCGGCATCGCCCGCCTGTTCCTCGAGGCCGGGTACACGGTGACCGGTTCGGACGCCCGCGAGTCCGCCAACGTCCTCGCCCTCCGCGAGCTCGGCGCGACCATCGCGATCGGGCACGATGCGGCCAACGTCGGCGACGCGGACACGCTCGTCGTCACCGGTGCGCTCTGGCAGGACAATCCGGAGTACCAGCTCGCCCTCGCCAAGGGACTGCCGGTGCTGCACCGCTCGCAGGCGCTCGCCTGGCTGATCCACGGCAAGCGTCTCGTCTCCGTGGCGGGCGCGCACGGCAAGACCACGTCGACCGGCATGATCGTCACGGGTCTGCTCGGCCTGGGCGAAGACCCGAGCTTCGTCAACGGCGGGGTGATCGAGTCGCTCGGCAAGAGTTCGCAGGCCGGCTCCGGCGAACTGTTCGTCGTCGAGGCCGACGAGTCGGACGGCTCGTTCCTCCTCTACGACACGGCGGTCGCGCTGATCACCAACGTCGATCCCGACCACCTCGACCACTACGGCTCCCTGCAGGCCTTCGAGGACGCCTTCGTCACGTTCGCCCGCGAGGCGAGCGAGCTGGTGGTCGTCTCGTCCGACGACGCGGGTGCCACCCACGTCACGGCGAAGCTGCGCGCCGAGGCGCCGGACAAGCGCATCGTGACCTTCGGCGAGGCCCAGGATGCCGTCGTCCGCGTCCACTCGATCGTCACGGACGGCCCCGTCGCCTTCACGCTCTCCTACGACGGCGCGGAGTACTCCGCGCAGCTGCGCGTGCCCGGCCGTCACAACGCGATCAACGCAGCCGGCGCCTTCGCTGTGCTCACCGGACTCGGCTTCGAGCCCGCAGCGTCGCTCGCCGCCATCGCCGAGTTCGGCGGCACCGAGCGCCGCTTCGAGCTGCACGGCACCGTCGGCGGCGTGAGCGTCTACGACGACTACGCCCACCACCCGACCGAGGTCGCCGCCGCCCTGTCCGCTGCGCGCACGGTCGTCGGCTCCGGCAGGATCATCGCCGTGCACCAGCCGCACCTCTACAGCCGCACCCGCCTGTTCGCGCAGGAGTTCGCGGAGACGCTCGAGACGTACGCGGACGAGACGGTCGTCCTCGACGTCTACGGCGCCAGGGAGGACCCGGAGCCCGGCGTGACGGGGGCGCTCGTCGCCGACCGCTTCGCGCATCCGGAGCACGTCGCGTTCATCGCGGACTGGCAGGCCGCCGCCGACCACACGGCCGACATCGCCCGCGACGGCGACTTCGTCATCACGCTCGGCTGCGGCGACGTGTACCGCATCGTCCCGCAGCTGCTCGACTCGCTCCGCCGCGTCCGAGAGTAGCCGTCCCGTCGTGAAGCGTCCCCAGGGGTTCGACCCGTCGGCTGTCTCCGCGCAGCCGCCGGTCGCACCGCCGACCCAGCAGGCGCCGGAGCGGAGGGCTCCGCGCAGCACGGCGACGACCGAGCCCATCCCGATCATCCCGCCGCGGGTGGATGAGCAGCCCGCCGCCCAGGAGACGACACAGCAGACGGCGCAGCAGCCCTCCACAGGCCACGCGGACGCGTACGATCGCCTTCCCTCCAACCGCGAGATCAGCCGCGAGCTGCGCCGCGCCAGGAAAGAGAGGGCGAAGGTCGAGCGCGGGGAGGTCCGCCGCTTCACCAAGCGGTCCAGGCGCAGGAAGATCGCCTGGTTCTCCGCCGCCGGCGTGGTGGTCGCGCTCGTGCTCGGTGTCGCACTGACCGCGTTCTCCCCGCTGATGGCGCTGCGCACGATCGACGTCACGGGAACCTCCCGGCTCGACGTCTCCGCGGTGAAGAAGGCGCTCTCCGACCAGCTCGGCAAACCGCTCCCGCTCGTCGACCAGGGTGCGATCCGCGGCGACCTGGCCGCGTTCCCGCTGATCAGGAGCTACAGCGTCGAGAGCCACCCGCCGAACACCATCGTCGTCAGGATCGTCGAACGCCAGCCGATCGGCGTGCTGCAGAGCGGGAACACCTTCACCCTGGTGGATGCGGCGAAGGTGTCGATCGCGACCGCTCAGGCCAGGCAGGACGGCTACCCGCTGATCACCGCATCCGGTGCTGCGGCGGAGCGCGACGCCAAGTCGGGATTCGCGGCGGCCGCCGAGGTGCTCGGAGCGCTTCCCGCCGACCTGCTCGCGCGGGTGGACACCATCTCGGCGACGACGGCGGACGATGTGAGCTTCACTCTGCGCGACAGCGGTGCGAAAGTGGTGTGGGGAAGCGCGGAGGACTCGGATCTGAAGGCGGCGGACCTGTCCGCCCTGTTGAAGAGCGCATCCAACGCGAGCACCTTCGATGTCTCGTCGCCGCACAGCGTGACGACGGGATAGGGCGAGATCGCCCGGATGCGTGCCGACTTTTCCGACACGCCCCGCGCGCTACGGGGGCTGAGCCCGTGCGCACCTAACGTCGAATCAAGAATTGCATACTGAGCATAACTTTAAGCCTCGACTTGAGGTTGAAGGTTCCCAGTGGAGGCCGGACGTGACATCAAATCAGAACTACCTCGCCGTGATCAAAGTCGTCGGCATCGGCGGTGGCGGCGTCAACGCCGTCAACCGGATGATCGAACTCGGGCTTCGCGGCGTCGAGTTCATCGCCATCAACACGGATGCGCAAGCACTGCTGATGAGCGACGCGGACGTCAAGCTCGACGTCGGCCGTGAGATCACCCGCGGGCTCGGCGCCGGAGCGGACCCCGAGGTCGGCCGCCGTGCTGCGGAGGACCACGCGGAGGAGATCGAGGAAGCGCTCGCCGGCGCGGACATGGTCTTCGTCACCGCGGGCGAGGGCGGCGGAACCGGCACGGGCGGCGCGCCCGTCGTCGCGCGCATCGCCAAGTCGATCGGCGCGCTCACCATCGGTGTCGTCACCAAGCCGTTCGGCTTCGAGGGCAAGCGCCGCTCGGAGCAGGCGGAGGCCGGTGTGCAGCGCCTGAAGGAAGAGGTCGACACCCTCATCGTGGTGCCGAACGACCGGCTGCTGGAGATCAGCGACCGCGGGATCAGCATGCTCGAGGCGTTCTCCACCGCCGACCAGGTGCTCCTCGCCGGTGTCCAGGGCATCACCGACCTCATCACCACCCCGGGCCTCATCAACCTCGACTTCGCCGACGTGAAGTCGGTCATGCAGGGCGCGGGCTCCGCGCTCATGGGCATCGGCTCCTCGCGCGGCGCCGACCGTGCTATCAAGGCGGCGGAACTCGCCGTGGCGTCCCCGCTGCTCGAAGCGAGCATCGACGGAGCCCATGGCGTGCTGCTCTCCATCCAGGGTGGCTCGAACCTCGGCATCTTCGAGATCAACGACGCCGCCCGCCTGGTCCAGGAGGCCGTGCACCCGGAGGCCAACATCATCTTCGGCGCCGTCATCGACGACACCCTCGGTGACGAGGTGCGCGTGACGGTCATCGCCGCCGGATTCGACGGAGGAGAGCCGAACGCCAAGACGCAGCTCGCCGAAGCGCGCCGCACCACCTTCGTGGAGGCCGGAGACGACGACGGACTGGCGAGCACCGCTGCGCTCGACGCCGAGGACATCCCATCCCCGTCCACCGACGCCTGGTCGGCGGGGGAGAGCCCCGTGTCCGACGCCGCGCCCAAGGACCCAGCCTTCGACGACGAGAATGACGACCTCGACATCCCCGACTTCCTCAAGTAGCCCGCTCGCCGAGCGGCTCGGCGCCGTGCGGGCCGGCATCGACGATGCCGCCCGCGCCGCCGGGCGTTCGCCGGAGGAACTGACGACGATCGTCGTCACCAAGTTCCATCCGGCGTCGCTCGTGCGCGAGCTTGCCGGGCTCGGCGTGCACGACGTGGGGGAGAACCGCCACCAGGAGGCGCAGGCCAAGGCGGCGGAACTCGCCGACCTCGACCTGCGCTGGCACTTCGTCGGGCAGCTGCAGAGCAAAAAGGCGAGGCAGGCGCGTGCGTACGCGTCCGTCATCCACTCGGTCGACCGCGTGTCGCTGGTGGATGCTCTGCGCTCCGACGAGTCGGACGTCGACTGCTTCGTGCAGCTCAACCTCACCGACGACCCGGCACGCGGCGGCGTCGCCGACCGCGATCTCGAACCGCTGGTCGACCACGTCCTCGCCACACCCGGGCTGCGCCTGCTCGGTGTGATGGCCGTCGCTCCGATCGACGAGCAGCCGAGGCGGGCGTTCGAGCGCGTCCTGCTGGCGAGCGAGCGCGTGCGCCGCATCGCGCCGGACGCGGTGAGCATCTCCGCCGGGATGTCGCAGGACTACGCGGACGCCATCGCGGAAGGGGCGACACACCTTCGTATTGGCACCGCCATTACCGGGAATCGCCCGCAGCCCGGTTAATCTCGAAGAGAAAGTTCGTCGTGCCTGGAAAGCGACGGCGCACAGGTCTACACGGAGGATCGCATGTCCAACCCGCTGAAGAAGACGATGGTCTACCTCGGCCTCGCCGACGAAGAGCTCGAGTACGACGAGCAGGCTCAGGAGCAGCCGCAGCGCCAGCAGGCGCCGCAGCAGCACCCGGCCCCCGTCGCGCCCGTCCCCCACCCTGCACCGGTCGCTCCCGTGGCCGGTCGCGCTCCGGTGACCCCGCTGCGCAAATCGTCCACCGCACGGAATGTTTCGGTACAGGAAATGAACGAGATCCTCACGGTCCACCCCCGCCAGTACCGCGACGCCCAGGCGATCGCCGAATCCTTCCGCGAAGGCATCCCGGTGATCATCAACCTGTCGCAGATGAGCGAAGGAGACGCGCGCCGCCTGATCGACTTCGCCAGCGGCCTCTCGCAGGGCCTCTACGGCAAGATCGAGCGCGTGACGCCGAAGGTCTTCCTGCTGTCCCCGTCGCACGTCGTCGTCTCCGGCGAGCACGGCGGCCAGGACGCGGAGGTCGACGCCTCCTTCTTCGCCCAGGCCTGAGTCCTCACCCACGCCTGAGCCCGCTTCGCCGAGAGCGAAACGATAGCCGCAGACACTCCGAGAGCGCGCCGTTCCCAGCTGGGGCGGCGCGCTTTCGTCCATACTGAGACTCGTGTTTGTCCTCGCGATCGTCGCCACTGTGGCGTACTACCTGCTCCTGATCTATTTCTTCGTGCTCTGGGCGCGCTTCGTGCTCGACCTGGTGCGCACCTTCAGCAGGGGATGGCGCCCCCGCGGCTTCGGCCTGGTGCTCGCGGAGTCCGCATACGTCGTGACGGACCCGCCGATCAAGTTCTTCCGCAGGATCATCCCGCCGCTGTCGATGGGGCCGATCGCGATCGATTTCGGCTGGAGCCTCACCATGCTGGTGGTCATCATCGGCCTGTACGTGACTGTCGGACTTACCTGAGAGTCGGTCGCCAGTCGGGCGTTGCTCGGGATGTAGTGTTGACGAGCCGACGACCGATGAGCGACGGCGGAGTGCGCACCCCCAGCGCTCTTTGCTAGCGTTGGCTGAACGCAATTTTTGTTCGTACCCCAAGATCTAAGGTGGCTTGCCATGGCGCTGACTCCGGAAGATGTAGTCAACAAGCGGTTCCAACCGACGAAGTTCCGTGAGGGCTATGACCAGGACGAGGTCGATGACTTCCTCGATGAGGTCGTCGTCGAACTGCGTCGTCTGAACCAGGAGAACGAGGAGCTCAAGCAGCGCCTCGTGGCGAGCGATTCGCGCATCGCCGAACTGCAGCGCAGCGGTGGTCAGGGCGGCGCAGCCCCGGCTCCCGTCGCGGCGGCCCCCGCGGCCGACAACGGCGAGGTCGCTCGCCTGCAGAAGGAGAACGAGGAGCTCAAGCAGCGCCTCGCGGAAGCGCAGCAGGCCGCTCAGGCCGCCCCCGCGACCGCAGCGGCTCCCGTCGCAGCGGCAGCGGCAGCGGGCGGGGCATCGGCCGCGTACACCGCGCCGGACGCCAACGCCTCCGACCCGAACAGCACCAACAACCTCCTGCAGCTGGCTCGCCGCCTGCACGAGGAGCACGTGCGCGAGGGCATCGAGAAGCGCGACTCGCTGATCGCGGAGGGGCACGCCACCGCCGCCCGCATCGTCGCAGAGGCCGAGTCGAAGCAGCGCGCGCAGATCAGCGCCCTCGACCAGGAGCGCACGGCACTCGAGAGCCGCATCGACGGCCTCCGCTCGTTCGAGCGCGAGTACCGCGAGAAGCTGAAGGGCTACATCGAGGGCCAGCTCCGCGACCTCGAGAGCTCGTCGGTCTCCGGCACGGGCAGCTACGCAGCGCCGCGCACCGGTTCGCAGGACGCGTCGGCCAACGTCAACTCCGGTGCGGTCCCCGCCCCGGTCTCCGCCAACGCAGGCGACAACGCCAGCGGCCAGGACCAGGGCCAGCAGCCCCCGGTCTTCCCCGGCTTTGGAGGCTAGTACCTCCCGCGCCAAGGTCAGCATCCGGGCCTTGGCGGTCCTCGGCGTCGTCGCGCTCGTCGTGTACCTCGTCGACCAGATCGCCAAGGTCCTGGTGGTGCAGAACCTGTATGAGGGTCAGCGGGTCGAGGTGCTCGGCCAGCTGTTGCAGTTCAACTTCGTCAAGAACGCGGGAGCTGCGTTCTCCATCGGCAGCGGGTCCACCTGGATCTTCTCCATCGTGGGCGTCGGTGTCCTCGGCTTCGTGATCTGGTACGCCCCGCGCATCCGGTCGGCGGCCTGGGCGGTCCTGTTCGGACTGCTGCTCGGTGGCCTGCTCGGCAACCTGACGGACAGGCTCTTCCGGGAGCCGGGCTTCGGGGTCGGCCACGTGGTCGACTTCCTGCAGATCCCGCTCCTGCCGGCGATCTTCAACCTCGCCGACGTGGCCATCGTGTCGAGCATGGTGCTGTTCCTGATCCTCACGATCCGCGGCATCGGCCTGGACGGCAAGCGCACGGACGACGAGGAGGAGGCGGAGGCGGAAGCCGTCGCCGCCGAGGCGGAGCCCGACCCGCACGACAAGCCAGCCGGCTAGCCATGGAATCCCGGAGTTTCCCCATCCCGGACGGCCTCGAAGGCTCCCGGGTGGATGCGGGCCTCGCCAAGCTCCTCGGCTTCTCCCGCAGCTTCGCGGCCGAGATCACCGAGGCGGGCGGCGTGAGCGTCGACGGCCGCCAGGTCGACAAGTCCGACCGGCTCTCCGCCGGGAGCTGGCTCGAGGTGAGCTGGCAGCCGAAGACCGAAGTGAAGATCGTCCCGATCGCGGTGCCCGAGCTCACGATCGTGCACGACGACGACGACATCGTCGTGATCGACAAGCCCGTCGGCGTCGCAGCGCATCCGGCAGCCGGCTGGGAGGGACCGACGGTGCTCGGCGCCCTCGCCGCCGCCGGGTTCCGCATCTCCACCTCCGGTGCCGCGGAGCGGGCGGGCATCGTCCACCGGCTCGACGCGGGCACGAGCGGCCTGATGGTGGTCGCCAAGTCCGAGCGGGCGTACACGCACCTCAAGCGGGCGTTCCACGACCGCACCGTCGAGAAGATCTACCACGCGGTCGTCCAGGGCCACCCCGATCCGCTGGTCGGCACCGTGGATGCGCCGATCGGCCGCCACCCGAAGTCCGACTGGAAGTTCGCGGTCGTCGCGGGCGGGAAGCCGTCGGTGACGCACTACGAGACCATCGAGGCGTTCCCGTCGGCCAGCCTGCTCGAAGTGCACCTGGAGACCGGGCGCACCCACCAGATCCGTGTGCACATGGCTGCCCAGCGGCACCCGTGCGTCGGTGACGCCATGTACGGCGCAGACCCCACGCTGTCGGCCAGGCTCGGCCTCACCAGGCAGTGGCTGCACGCCGTGCAGCTCGCGTTCGAGCATCCGTCGACGGGGGAGTGGGTGACCTTCACCACGACATACCCGGAGGATCTGCAACACGCTCTCGACGTGCTCCGCGCGTCGTAGGTCCGACGTAGTCTTAAGCCCTCACCTCGACCCGGAGAAACAGTGCCGACCGACTCCTTCGTCCATCTCCACGTCCACAGCGAGTACTCGATGCTCGACGGTGCCGCGCGCATCAAACCGCTCGTCGACGCCGCCGTTGAGCAGGGCATGCCCGCCGTCGCCGTCACCGACCACGGCAACATGTTCGGCGCCTTCGACTTCTGGCGCACCGCCACCGAGGCCGGCATCAAGCCGATCATCGGCACGGAGGCGTACCTCACGCCGGGCACGCACCGCACCGACCGCACGCGCATCCGGTGGGGCGACGGTGGCGGCGACGACGTCTCCGGCTCCGGCGCGTACACGCACATGACGATGTTCGCGGCCACCACGGAGGGGATGCACAACCTCTTCCGGATGTCGTCGCTCGCGTCCACGGAGGGCTACTACTTCAAGCCCCGCATGGACAGGGAGCTGCTGAACCGCTACTCCAAGGGCATCATCGCCACCACGGGCTGCCCGTCCGGCGAGGTGCAGACCAGGCTGCGGCTCGGCCAGTACGACGAGGCGAAGAAGGCGGCCGCCGAGTTCCGCGACATCTTCGGCAAGGAGAACTTCTTCGCCGAGATCATGGATCACGGGCTCGGCATCGAGCGCCGCATCATGGCCGACCTCATCCGGCTGGCGAAGGAGCTGGACATCCCGCTCGTCGCCACCAACGACCTGCACTACACGCACGCAGCAGACGCGAAGAGCCACGCCGCGCTGCTCTGCGTGCAGTCCGGCTCGACGCTCGACGACCCCAACCGGTTCAAGTTCGACGCCGACGAGTTCTACCTGAAGAGCGCGGAAGAGATGCGTCAGCTGTTCCGCGACCACCCCGAGGCCTGCGACAACACGCTCGCCATCGCAGAGCGCTGCGACGTGAAGTTCGACACCTCCGCCAACTACATGCCGCGCTTCCCGGTGCCGGAGGGCGAGACGGAGCAGAGCTGGTTCGTCAAGGAGGTCGAGAAGGGGCTGCACGAGCGCTACCCCGAAGGCATCACCGAGGAGGTCCGCAAGCAGGCGGACTACGAGATCGGCGTCATCTCGCAGATGGGCTTCCCCGGATACTTCCTGGTGGTCGCCGACTTCATCAACTGGTCGAAGCGCAACGGCATCAGGGTCGGCCCCGGCCGTGGCTCCGGTGCAGGCTCGATGGCGGCGTACGCCATGCGCATCACCGACCTCGACCCGCTGCGCCACGGACTGATCTTCGAGCGCTTCCTCAACCCCGACCGCGTCTCCATGCCCGACTTCGACGTCGACTTCGACGACCGGCGCCGTGGCGAGGTGATCAAGTACGTCACGGAGAAGTACGGCGAGGAGCGCGTCGCCCAGATCGTCACGTACGGCACCATCAAGGCCAAGCAGGCTCTGAAGGACTCCTCGCGCGTGCTCGGCTTCCCGTTCGGGATGGGCGACAAGCTCACCAAGGCGATGCCGCCGCCCGTGATGGGCAAGGACATCCCGCTCACCGGGATCTTCGACAAGAACCACCCGCGCTACAAGGAGGCGGTGGACATCCGGGCGGTCGTGGAGAGCGACCCGGAGGCCAAGACCGTCTTCGACACGGCCCTGGGGCTGGAGAACCTGAAGCGCCAGTGGGGTGTGCATGCGGCGGGCGTCATCATGTCGTCCGACCCGCTGATCGACATCATCCCGATCATGAAGCGCGAGCAGGACGGCCAGATCGTCACGCAGTTCGACTATCCGGCGTGCGAGTCGCTCGGGCTGATCAAGATGGACTTCCTGGGGTTGCGCAACCTCACGATCATCAACGACGCCCTCGACAACATCGAGGCCAACCGCGGAGAGAAGCTCGTCCTCGAAGACCTCGAGCTCGACGACCGCGGCGCGTACGACCTGCTCTCCCGCGGAGACACGCTCGGCGTGTTCCAGCTCGACGGCGGCCCGATGCGCTCCCTGCTCCGGCTGATGAAGCCGGACAACTTCGAGGACATCTCGGCGCTCATCGCCCTGTACCGCCCTGGGCCGATGGGCGCGAACTCGCACACGAACTACGCACTGCGCAAGAACGGCCTGCAGGAGATCACGCCGATCCATCCCGAACTGGCCGAACCGCTCGCCGAGATCCTGTCCACCAGCTATGGCCTCATCATCTATCAGGAGCAGGTGATGGCGATCGCACAGAAGGTCGCCGGCTTCTCGCTCGGCCAGGCGGACATCCTGCGCCGCGCGATGGGCAAGAAGAAGAAGTCGGAGCTGGACAAGCAGTTCGAGGGCTTCGCGGGCGGTATGCGCGACAACGGGTTCTCGATGGATGCGGTCAACAAGCTCTGGGAGATCCTGCTCCCGTTCTCCGACTACGCGTTCAACAAAGCGCACTCCGCCGCGTACGGCGTCATCTCGTACTGGACCGCGTACCTCAAGGCGCACTACCCGGCCGAGTACATGGCGGCGCTGCTGACGAGCGTCGGAGACTCCAAAGACAAGATGGCGCTCTACCTCAACGAGTGCCGCCGTATGGGCATCAAGGTGCTCCCGCCGGACGTCAACGAGTCCAACCTCTACTTCGCCGCCGTCGGCACCGACATCCGCTTCGGGATGGGCGCCGTGCGCAACGTGGGCGCGAACGTCGTCGAGGGCGTGCGGGAGGCGCGGGAGACCAAGGGCAGGTTCGACTCCTTCCACGACTTCCTCACCAAGGTGCCGATCCACGCTGCCAACAAGCGCACGGTGGAGTCGCTGATCAAGGCCGGCGCGTTCGACTCGCTCGGCCACACCAGGCGTGCGCTCGTCGAGGTGCACGAGGACGCGGTCGAGTCCGCGGTGAAGATCAAGCGCAACGAGGCGAACGGCGATGTCGGCTTCGACTTCGACAGCCTCTGGGGCGAGGACGAGCAGACGGCGTCGCAGCACCACATCCCGGATCGGCCGGAGTGGGGCAAGCGCGACAAGCTGGCGTTCGAGCGCGACATGCTCGGGCTGTACGTCTCCGACCATCCACTGGCCGGGCTGGAACTGCCGCTTGCCAAGCTGGCGAGCACGTCGATCGCCGACCTCGTCGGCTCCGACAACATCCAGGACGGCGAGACGGTCACGATCGCCGGTCTCGTCACGAGCGTGCAGCACCGCGTGGCGAAGGCCTCCGGCAACCAGTACGGGATGATCCAGGTCGAGGACTTCGGCGGCGAGCTGACCGTGATGTTCATGGGCAAGGCGTACCAGGAGTTCTCGCCGATGCTGCAGGGCGACGCGATCGTCGTGGTGCGCGGCAGGGTCAGCCTCCGCGACGACGGGATGAACCTGCACGCGTTCAGCCTGATGACGCCCGATCTCGGTCAGAGCGTCGGCACGGGGCCCCTCATGATCACGATGCCGGATCAGCGGGCCACGACGGACACGGTCACCACCCTCGCCGAGGTGCTCGCCAGGCACCCGGGCGACAACGAGGTGCGCCTGCGCCTCGTGAAGGGCCAGGTCGCGCGCGTCTTCGAGGTCCCCAAGCCGGTCACCATCAGCGCCGACCTCTACGGCGAACTGAAGGGCCTCCTCGGCCCCAACTGCCTCGTCTAGTGGCCGGTCAGGCGGTTTCGCCGGGGGTGAGGTAGCGGCGCTCGTGGTAGAGCAGGGCGGCGTCGTCGTCTCCGACCTCGCCGTCCTCGATCTGGACGACCACCACCGCGTTGTTGTGCACGGAGACGCGCTCGACGATGCGGCCGACCATCCAGCTGGTCACGTCTTTGATGATGGGGAGGCCGTGCGGGCCCGGGTACCAGTGGTCGCCGTCGAAGCGGAGCGCGTTGTCGCCCGCGAGCTTCTCGGCCACGGCACGGTTGCGCACGCCGAGCATGTGGATGACCACGCGGTCGGTCTCGGAGATGGCCGGCCAGCTCGATGCCGAGCGGGCGATGTTGAACGTCGCCAGCGGCGGCACGGCGGCCAGCGACGCGAGCGAGGTGGCCGTGAAGCCGACGGGGGTGCCGTCCTGTGCGAGAGCGGTGATGATCGCGACGCCCGCCGCATGCCGGCGGAACGACTGGCGGAACGCGGTCAGGTCGGGCGTGACATCCGGCTCGATGCGGTCGGACGGCCGCGGTGCCTGCTCGGGCGTCGGGTTCTGAGACTGCGGCGAACTATTCATACGTATACAACAAGCACGGGTGGGCTCCTGGCTATTCCGGGTTGCGGATAGTCTTGTCTGGTCATGATGCACACCATTGATCTCCGCGGAATCCAGCCTACCCGTGCCGCGTTCCAGCGCCTCGTGCCCCGTCCCGTCGTGGATGTGTCCGTCGCACTCGACGTCGCCTCCGGTCTGATCGACGACGTGAAGGCGCATGGTTCCTCCGCCCTCGCCGCCCAGGCGGAGCGGTTCGACGGGGGAGCGCCGGCGTCGATCAGGGTGCCGCAGGAGGACATCGACCGCGCGGTCGAGAACCTTCCCGCCGACGTCCGGGAGGCGCTCGAAGAGGCCATCGCCCGCGTGCGCGAGGCGACGGCGGCGCAGGTGCCCCCGGCCGCGGAGACCCGCATCGGACCGGGAGCAACGGTGGTGCAGCGCTGGCAGCCGGTCGAGCGCGCAGGGCTCTACGTTCCGGGCGGCAAGGCCGTCTACCCGTCGAGCGTCGTGATGAACGCGGTTCCTGCGCAGGTCGCCGGGGTCGCATCCATCGCTCTGGCCAGTCCTCCGCAGCGCGAGTTCGGGGGAGCGGTGCACCCGGCCATCCTCGGCGCGGCAGGGCTGCTCGGCATCGACGAGGTGTACGCGATGGGGGGAGCAGGCGCGATCGGTGCGCTCGCCTGGGGTGTCGAAGACATCGGGCTCGATCCCGTGCAGGTGATCACCGGACCGGGGAACATCTACGTCGCCGCCGCCAAGCGCGTCGTCCGCGGCCAGACCGGCATCGACTCCGAGGCGGGGACGACCGAGATCCTGGTCATCGCCGACGACACGGCGGATGCGCGGTTCGTCGCGGCCGACCTGGTCAGCCAGGCCGAGCACGACGAGGCGGCGGCCTCCCTCCTCGTCACAGACAGCCCGGCGTTCGCCGACCGCGTGGCCGCGGAGCTGGAGGCCTTCGCGTCCGCTACCAAGCACTCCGAGCGCGTGCGCACCGCGTTGTCCGGCCAGCAGTCGGCCATCGTGCTGGTCGACGACCTCGCCGCCGCCGCCGCGTTCAGCAACGCGTACGGTCCTGAGCACCTGGAGATCCAGACCGAGAACCCGGATGCGGTGCTCGCCAGGATCGAGAGCGCCGGCGCCATCTTCCTCGGCCCGCACTCCCCGGTGAGCCTCGGCGACTACCTCGCCGGCTCCAACCACGTGCTGCCCACCGGCGGACAGGCGCGCTTCTCGTCCGGACTCGGTGCGTACTCGTTCCTGCGCCCGCAGCAGGTCATCCGCTACGACCGGCCTGCCCTGCAGCAGGTCGCCGACCGCATCGTCGCCCTGTCCGGCGCCGAGGATCTGCCCGCCCACGGCGAGGCCGTGACCGCGCGTTTCCTCTAGAGCACCGCAGCATCCCCCGGATGGGGTCTGCCGGACGGTAGAATCGGTGTCACCATGTTCTGCCCTTTCTGCCGCCACCCGGATTCCCGTGTCATCGACTCCCGCACGAGCGACGACGGCCTCTCGATCCGTCGGCGCCGGCAGTGCCCGGAGTGCGGCCGGCGCTTCTCCACCACGGAGACGGCGAGCCTCAGCGTGATCAAGCGCAGCGGGGTCGCCGAGCCGTTCAGCAGGGAGAAGATCGTGCTGGGCGTCCGCAAGGCGTGCCAGGGCCGTCCGGTGACAGACTCCGACCTCGCCGTGCTGGCGCAGAAGGTGGAGGAGACCATCCGCTCCACCGGTGCGTCGCAGATCGAGGCGAACGACATCGGTCTCGCGATCCTCCCTCCGCTCCGCGAGCTGGACGAGGTCGCCTACCTGCGGTTCGCGAGCGTCTACCAGGGCTTCGACTCCCTCGACGACTTCGACGACGCCATCCAGCAGCTGCGCATCGAGCACCACGGCGCACCGGTGGATGCGCAGGCGGGCACAGCCTGACCCACGCCCGGTATCCTCGTACAGGCATGTATCGCACACTCTTCTCCCTCGTCCTGTCGAAGCTCGATCCCGAACGCGCGCACCACCTGGCGTTCCTGGTCATCCGAGCCCTCCCTGTGCTCGGTCTTGGCCGCCTCGTGCGCCGGTTCACCGCGCCGGACCCGTCGCTCGCCGTCGAGGCGCTCGGACTGCGGTTCGACTCGCCGTTCGGCGTCGCCGCCGGGTTCGACAAGAACGGCGAGGCCGTGATCGGGCTCGGTCAGCTGGGCTTCGGCCACGTCGAGGTGGGCACCATCACCGCCATCGCGCAGCCGGGCAACGACAAGCCGCGCCTGTTCCGTCTCATCCCGGACCGCGCCGTCATCAACCGGATGGGCTTCAACAATCAGGGCGCCGCCGTCGCGGCCAACCGTCTGCTCGGCGTCGTGCGCAGCAGCCGCCGCCCGGTGCTCGGCGTGAACATCGGCAAGAGCAGGGTCGTCGCCGTCGAGGATGCGACCGCGGACTACCTGACCAGCGCCCGCGCACTCTCTCCGGTCGCCGACTACCTCGTCGTCAACGTCAGCTCACCCAACACGCCCGGCCTCCGCGGACTGCAGGAGCTGGAGCTCCTCTCCCCGCTGCTCGCGGCCGTGAAGGAGGTGGCGGGGCAGAAGCCGCTGCTGGTCAAGATCGCGCCGGACCTCACCGACGAGCAGGTCGTGAAGATCGCCGGCCTCGTCGTCGAGTTGGGCCTCGCCGGCATCATCGCCACCAACACGACCATCTCGCGCGAGGGTCTGCTCACCGATCCGGCCGTCGTCGAGGCCGCGGGAGCGGGAGGCCTCTCCGGCGCCCCGCTCGCCGACCGGTCGCTCGAAGTCCTCCGGCTGATCCGCGCGAACGTCCCGGCCGACCTGTGCGTCATCTCGGTGGGCGGCGTCGAGTCCGCCGCCGACGTGCAGGCGCGACTGGATGCCGGCGCCACCCTGGTGCAGGGATACACCGCGTTCCTCTACCTCGGCCCGCTGTGGGCGAGGCAGATCAACCGCGGGCTACTCCGCCTCCGGCGTCCCCTGGTGGAAGCGTAGCCGCCAGCGGCCGTTGACCCGCAGCCACAGCGAGCTGCGGAGCGAGCTGCCACGCGCATCCACGGTGCGGGCGGTGAGCAGGATGATCTCGGGGGAGAGCGCCTCGGTGCCGAGCAGCTCGAAACCCGCTGCGGACTCGTCGGTCTCCGCCGACAGCTCCTGCACGATGGCGTCGCGCCCCCAGAGGCGTCCCGAGCGGCCGATCTCCTCGAAGTCGGGGTGCAGCAGTGCCGCAACGCGCGAGGCGTCCGCGCGCACGGCCGGATCGAGCAGTTCCTGCTCCAGCCGGGCGACGACCTCTGCGTCGGTCTCCGCGGGCGCCAGGTCGGCGAACAGGTCGAGCTCGACGCTCTCCTGAGCCGGGCCGCCGGTCGCAGTCCCGGTCGCCTCGATGACCTCTCCCGTCGCCTCGTCCGTGCGCGAACGGCCGGGCCAGCCCGGTCCGATCGGGATGGGGTCGCCCTTCTGGTACGCCGTCGCGACCGCGCGGGCGCGCACGTCGGCCGCCTCGTTCAGCGCGTGACCGGCGTGGCCCTTGACCCACTCGAAGGTGTACCGGCGACCCTGCACAGCGCGGTCCAGCCGCTCCAGCAGTTCGCGGTTGAGCACGGGGGAGCCGTCGGCCTTGCGCCAGCCCTTTCGCTTCCAGCCGGGCATCCACTTGGTGACGGCGTTGATGACGTACTGGCTGTCGCACAGGATGCGCAGGTCTTCATCGAGGTGCGCCGTGGAGTCGAGCAGGTCGATCACGGCCATCAGCTCGCCCTGGTTGTTCGTGCCGTGCGGCCATCCGCCGGCCGCCCAGGTGGTGTCGTCGACGTACCACGCCCACCCTGCCGGACCCGGATTGCCTAGTGCGGAGCCGTCCGCCGCTGCGACGATCGTCACGGTCAGCTGGGGTACTGGCCGCGCTTGACCTGCGGCTTCGGCAGGCGCATGACGCGCAGCTGCAGAGCACGCATGGCCGCGTACCAGCGCACGCCGCGCTCGACCTTGCTCTCTCCGAACTTCTCGCGCAGGCGCTTGCGCACCAGCATGCCGAGCACGAAGCAGTCGATCACGGCGATGGCGAAGAACGCCCAGAGCGCGAGCAGGCCGTAGACCTGGAAGTACCCGGGAAGGAAGGAGAGCACGATCACGAGCAGCATGACCGGGATGAGGTATTCGCCGATGCTGAAACGCGCATCCACGTAGTCGCGCACGTAGCGTCGCTGCGGTCCGCGGTCGCGCGCGGTGAGGTAGCGGTCGTCGCCGGCGGCCATGCCGACGCGTGCCTTCTCGCGGGCCTCGGCGGTCTTCGCGCGGGCCTGGCGGGCGGCCTCCTTGCGGTCCTCGGGCACCAGGGGGCGCTTGCGGGCGGCCTCCTGCTCACGGCGGGTCGGGGTCGGGGCGCCCTTGCCCTGCCTCAGACGCTCTTCCGTCTCTTCTGCGGTCTCGACGGCCGGGGCTTCTGCCTTGGTCGCCTGCGGGTTCTCTCGTTTTGCCAACGTCAAGCCTTCGATAGTGGGGTCCGCTTAAGATTACCGTCATGACGAACGGACAGCAGACCCCGCCCACCGAACCCACAGCAGCGGAGGAGGCGGTGCGCTCCAGCGTGGAGGCCGCCCTGCCGTCGACCGTCGCCGACCTGGCGGCGCTCGTGCGCATCCCGTCGGTGTCCTGGTCGGCGTTCGACCCGGCGAACGTCGCGGCCAGCGCCGACGCCGTCGCGACGCTGCTGCGCGACACGGGGGCGTTCGAGAGCGTCGAGATCAAGCGCGCGCCGATCGGAGACGGCGAGGAGTCCGGCCAGCCCGCCGTGCTCGCCACCCGGGCGGCGAAGAACGGCCGCCCGACCGTGCTGCTCTACGCCCACCACGACGTGCAGCCGCAGGGCAAGGACGAGGACTGGAACACGCCGCCGTTCGAGCCGACCGTGCGCGGAGACCGGATGTACGGCCGCGGGGCGGCGGACGACAAGGCGGGCGTGATGGCGCACGTCGCGAGCGTGCGGGCGCTGGTGGATGCGCTCGGGAACGACTTCGACCTCGGCCTCGCGGTGTTCATCGAGGGGGAGGAGGAGTTCGGCTCCCGCTCCTTCGCGAACTTCCTGGAGCAGAACAAGGCGGCGCTCGAAGCAGACGTGATCGTGGTCGCCGACTCGGACAACGTCGACGTCGACACTCCCGCGCTCACCGTGTCGTTGCGCGGCAATGTGACCTTCCGGCTCACCGTCTCCACGCTCGAGCACGCGTCGCACTCCGGCATGTACGGGGGAGCAGCACCGGATGCGATGCTCGCCATGGTCAAGCTGCTCGCCACCCTGCACGACGACAACGGCTCGGTGGCCGTCGACGGCTTCACCGCCAGGACGGACGCGGCGGAGCCGCCCGCCCTCAGCGAGGAGCAGTTCCGCGAGGAGGCGGCGCTGCTCGACGGCGTGACGCCGATCGGCACCGGTCCCATCCTGTCCAGGATGTGGTCGCAGCCGACCATCACGGTCACCGGCATCGACGCTCCGAGCGTCGCCAACGCATCCAACACCCTGCTGCCGAGCGTCTCCGTGCGGATCAGCGCGCGCGTGGCTCCCGGCCAGCCGGCCGCGGATGCGTACGCGGCCCTGGAGCGCCACCTGCGCGCCAACGCGCCGTTCGGGGCGCACGTCGCCATCGACGACGTCGACACCGGGGAGGCGTTCCTGGTCGACACGAACGGCTGGGCGGCGACGGAGGCCAAGCGGGCGATGACGGACGCCTGGGGCAAGGACGCGGTCGAGACCGGCATCGGAGGGTCCATCCCGTTCATCGCCGACCTGGTCCGCGAGTTCCCGGAGGCGCAGATCCTGGTCACCGGCGTCGAAGACCCCGACTCCCGTGCGCACAGCCCGAACGAGTCCCTGCACCTCGGCGTCTTCAAGCGCGCGATCCTCGCCGAGGCCCTGCTCCTCGCGCGGCTCGACGGGCGCACGGAGGCGTAGTCGCGCCGATTGCGGAATGCGCGGGGCGATTTCCCGGTTTTCCGACGTAGAATCGTCCCAGATTTCGTCCAGAAGTCCGAACAAGACCCGTAAGAGGAGTCCCATGACCGACACAACGCTGACCGAGACGAAGGCGCACGGCGTCGGGCTGTCCGATGCCGCGGCGAGCAAGGTCAGGAGCCTGCTCGAGCAGGAGGGCCGCGACGACCTGCGTCTGCGCGTCGCCGTCCAGCCCGGTGGATGCTCCGGCCTGATCTACCAGCTCTACTTCGACGAGCGCATGCTCGACGGCGACGCGACCGTCGACTTCGACGGCGTCGAGGTCATCGTCGACAAGATGAGCGTCCCGTACCTGGATGGCGCGTCCATCGACTTCGAGGACACCATCCAGAAGCAGGGCTTCACGATCGACAACCCCAACGCATCCGGTTCGTGCGCCTGTGGAGACTCGTTCCACTGAGTCGCTATAACACACGAAAAGGTTGAGGGCCGCCCCATCGGGGCGGCCCTTTCTGTTCAAATCGGCGCGTGCGGCGGAGTAGGGTGGATACAGCCAAATACAGTTACGTGTGAACTGTCCATGAGTCACTCGAAAGGTCACCGGTGCGTCACAATCGCCGTCTCCGATGGGCTGCCATCCCGATCGCAGCGACGCTCGTCGTCGTTCTTGCGGGATGCACGCAGGCACAGCTGAACGGATTCCTTCCCGGATTCGTCGAGGGTAAGGAGCCCGTCACCAACCACACCGAGCGCATCAGCGGTCTGTGGGTGACGAGCTGGATCGTCCTCCTCATCGTGGGCGTGATCGTCTGGGGTCTCATCGTCTGGGCGGTCATCGTGTACCGCCGCCGTACGGGTCAGACCGGTCTCCCGGTCCAGATGCGCTACAACATGCCGATCGAGATCTTCTACACGATCGTCCCGCTGATCCTCGTCCTCGGCTTCTTCGCCTTCACGGCGAGGGACCAGAACGCGATCGAGCAGCCGTACGCCAAGCCGGACCTCAAGATCCAGGTCTACGCCAAGCAGTGGGCGTGGGACTTCAACTACGTGAGCGACAACGTCTACGACCCGGGCATCCAGGTGCAGCCGGACGACGCGAGCGCCACCCCCGGTTCCGTGCAGGAGGGCGAGATCCCCACCCTGTACCTGCCCGAGGGCAAGAAGATCACGATCCAGCTCGACTCGCGCGACGTGATCCACTCGTTCTGGGTTCCCGCGATGCTCTACAAGAAAGACATCATCCCGGGCAAGACCAACTACATGTACTTCGAGACGACCGGCCGCACCGGCACCTTCGTCGGAAAGTGCGCCGAGCTCTGCGGCGAGTACCACTCTGCGATGCTCTTCAACGTGAAGATCGTTCCGCAGGACGTGTACGACGCCCACATCAAGAGCCTCCGCGACAAGGGCTTCGAGGGCCAGCTGGGCTCCGAGTACGACCGTAATCAGAACCTGCCCGGAACGGGCGCTCCCAAGGGTAACGAGTAGGGCATCCACGAATGACGACGACAGCACCGGCCCCAGCGGCCACCACGGCGCCGGCACCGAAGGCCAATCCGGCCCTCGGCGCCAACCAGGTGGAGCGCAAGGGCAACATCCTCGTGAACTACATCACGTCGACCGACCACAAGACGATCGGGTACATGTACCTGATCTCGTCGTTCATCTACTTCCTCATCGGCGGTGTGATGGCGCTCATCATCCGTGCTCAGCTGTTCGAGCCCGGACTGGAGGTCGTGCAGACCAAGGAGCAGTACAACCAGCTCTTCACCATGCACGGCACGATCATGCTGCTCATGTTCGCGACGCCGCTGTTCGCCGGCTTCGCCAACGTGCTCATGCCGCTGCAGATCGGTGCTCCTGACGTCGCCTTCCCGCGTCTGAACGCGCTGGCGTACTGGTTCTACTCCTTCGGATCGCTGATCGCGGTCGCCGGCTTCCTCACCCCGCAGGGTGCGGCATCGTTCGGCTGGTTCGCATACGCGCCACTATCGAGTACCACGTTCTCACCAGGCATCGGCGGCAACTTGTGGGTGGTCGGCCTCGGTCTGTCCGGCTTCGGAACGATCCTCGGCGCCGTGAACTTCATTACCACCATCATCACGATGCGCGCCCCCGGCATGACCATGTTCCGCATGCCGATCTTCACCTGGAACACGCTGGTCACCTCGATCCTCGTGCTGATGGCCTTCCCGGTGCTCGCCGCCGCCATGTTCGCCCTCGCGGCCGACCGTGTCTTCGACGCGCACATCTACGACGCGGCCAACGGCGGAGCCCTGCTCTGGCAGCACCTGTTCTGGTTCTTCGGTCACCCGGAGGTCTACATCATCGCGCTGCCGTTCTTCGGCATCGTGTCCGAGATCTTCCCGGTGTTCAGCCGCAAGCCGATCTTCGGATACAAGACCCTCATCTACGCGACGATCGCCATCGCGGCCCTGTCCGTCACCGTGTGGGCGCACCACATGTACGTGACCGGCTCGGTCCTGCTGCCCTGGTTCTCGCTGATGACGATGCTCATCGCGGTGCCGACCGGCGTGAAGATCTTCAACTGGATCGGCACCATGTGGCGTGGCTCGCTCACGTTCGAGTCTCCGATGCTGTGGTCGATCGGCTTCCTGATCACCTTCACGTTCGGTGGTCTGACGGGTGTCATCCTGGCGTCCCCGCCGCTCGACTTCCACGTGTCCGACACGTACTTCGTCGTCGCGCACTTCCACTACGTGGTCTTCGGCACCGTCGTGTTCGCGATGTTCGCCGGCTTCTACTTCTGGTGGCCGAAGTGGACGGGCAAGATGCTCAACGACCGCCTCGGCAAGTGGCACTTCTGGCTGCTGTTCATCGGCTTCCACACCACGTTCCTCGTGCAGCACTGGCTGGGTGTCGTCGGCATGCCGCGTCGGTACGCCACGTACCTGCCGTCCGACGGCTTCACCTGGATGAACCAGCTGTCGTCCATCGGCGCCGGAATCCTGGCCGTCTCGATGATCCCGTTCTTCGTGAACGTGTACCTCACGGCGCGCAATGCGCCCAAGGTCACGGTCAACGACCCGTGGGGCTACGGCCGCTCGCTCGAGTGGGCCACCAGCTGCCCGCCGCCTCGCCACAACTTCACGTCGATCCCCCGCATCCGTTCGGAGTCTCCCGCGTTCGACCTGAACCACCCGGAGGCCGGCATCCCGATCGGTGTCGGCGGTGCGAAGGATGCTCCTGACGCCCCCGTGCTCGACATCGCGAACAACGAGGTGAAGTAACCCATGAGAGCCAACGCGATCCTCTTCTGGATTCTGTCGATCTTCTTCCTGCTCTCCGCCATCGTGTACACGGTGTGGAGCCTGCTCGACCCGATGCACATGAAGGTCGAGTGGGTCGGCACCGTCGCGCTGCTGCTGAGCGCGATCCTGGCCGCCTTCATCGCCTTCTACGTCGGCCGCTCGCACGCCTCGCAGGGCGGTGAGCTCCCGGAGGACCGCCTCGATGCCAACATCGACGACGGCGACCCGGAGCTCGGACACTTCAGCCCGTGGAGCTGGTGGCCGGTGGCCCTCGCCTTCGGCGCCGGTCTCGTGATGCTCGGCCTCGCGGTCGGCTTCTGGATCTGCTTCATCGGTGTGGCCTTCGCGCTGATCTGCATCGTCGGCTGGACTTACGAGTACTACCGCGGATACTTCGCGCGCTGATTCATCGGCACGCGCCGGCACGCACGGAGCGCCGCATCCCGTTCGGGGTGCGGCGCTTTCGCGTTCCCGGAGGGACGCGCGAGACTGGGAGCATGAGCATGGACCTGATCCTCACCGAACTCCGGAGTCTGCCCGGGGTGCTGGAGCTGGCGCCGCAACCGGGCAGCGAGCATCCGGAGCTGTCCTGGGGCGATTACTTCTTCTACTACGCCCCGGATGGCGCGGTGCCGCAGAACAGGCAGCCGTACGCCACCATCGTCACGAAGGACTACCCGGACGACACCGCCTCCCGGCTGTCCGAGCCTGATCGGTGGAGGCTGAACATCCACACGGGGCCGCGCCTGTTCACCGAGCTCGTGGGTTCCGCGCCGGAGGACATCGACGCCGAGACGGTCGACTATGGCGAGACCGACGTGTTCCTGCCGCATCCGCTGTACGGCGCATACGGCTGGGTCGCGGTGGTGAACCCGGGGGAGCGCACGACGGCGCGCGCCATCGCCGCACTCCGGGATGCGCACGACGCCGACCGGCAGCGCGTCGAGCGCCGCCGGGCAAGCGGCAGCTAGCGGCGGCTAGCGTCGCGTGAAGCGGAGACGTCGACGGAGAGGGTCGCCGTCTCCACGTCCTCGACGGGGGAAGCGCTCCCGTGGTGTGCGGAGGGTCCCATGCCGACCAGCGCCGCGCGCAGAACGTCGTCGAGTGTCAGGGCCTGGGCCACGTGTTCGCGCGTCTGGAGGGCGAACAGGGGCTCCGCGGACGCGATCAGGTCGTCCGCCTTGTCGGCGGGAACGTCGAGCATGGCGCCGGTGGCGCGCAGCTCGGCCAGGTGATCGGCCCGGGGCACCACGACGACGAGCGTGCCGCCCGGCCGGAGCACCCGGTGGAACTCGGGCAGGTTGCGCGGGGCGAACACGTCGAGCACCGTGTCGGCCGCGCCGGTGCGCACCGGGAGCGGCTGCCAGGTGTCGGCGACCAGTCCGTCGATCCGGTCGGAGCTGCGGGCGGCACGGGCGACGGCGGCGGGGGAGAGGTCCATCGCGAGCCCGTGCGCCTCCGGATGCTCGGCCAGCGCTGCCCGGAGGTAGTAGCCGGTGCCCGCTCCGGCGTCGAGGATGCGGGGGCCGGTCGACGCGCGCGCCACCGCGGCGGCGACTGCGGCGTACGTGTCGCTCTCGAGCACCGCATCCCGGGCGTCGAGCATGGCGGCACTGTCGCCCTGCACCTTGGTTTCCGCGGGCAGGAGCGTCACGTAGCCGCGTTTGTTCACGTCGAAGCTATGAGCACGCACGCAGGCGAGCCTGAGGCGTCCAGCGGGCTCCAGCGGCTCCGCGCAGACCGTACAGCGCAGCCAGCCCGCCAGCCGGGACAGCGGATCGCCGTCGGTCGTGCTCATTCTCGGCCTCTCGTCTGGATGCGCGAAAGCGCCGGCGCGAAGATCGCGGCCGGCGCTTTCACGTCGGGGGAGCTGCTGCGGCTCAGTGGTGTCCGTGGCCGGACTCGAGCTCGCCCTTGGTGGGCGGGACGATCCTGTCCTCGAAGAACCAGCGGGACATGCTTGCGCGCATCCGGTTGCCGACCGTGATCTTGCCCTTGCTGTTCGGGCGGATCATCAGCGGCTCGTAGCTCTCGAAGCTGACCAGGCGCCACAGCTCGTACTCGTCGAGCTGCTCGTGCACCTCGATGAACTCGCCACCGGGGAGCTTGACGATGCGGCCGGACTCGTAGCCGTGCAGCGCGATCGAGCGGTCCTTCTTCTGCAGCGCGAGGCAGACGCGCTTCGTGACGAAGTAGGCGATGATCGGGCCGAGGATGAGCAGGGCCTGCAGGGCGTGGATGACGCCCTCCATCGTGAGCTTGAAGTGCGTCGCGATGATGTCCGAGCTGGCCGCCGCCCAGAAGACCGCGTAGAACGTGACACCGGCCGCGCCGATCGCGGTGCGGGTGGCGGCGTTGCGCGGACGGTCCAGGATGTGGTGCTCACGCTTGTCGCCCGTGATCCACGCTTCGATGAAGGGGTAGATCAGGACGGTCACGATGAACAGACCCAGGATCGCGACGGGCACGATGATGTTGAACGACCAGGTGCGGTCCAGCCAGACGAATTCCCAGCCCGGTGGCACCAGACGCAGAGCGCCGTCGGCGAAGCCGATGTACCAGTCGGGCTGCGTTCCCGCGGAGACCGGTGACGGGTCGTACGGGCCGTAGTTCCAGATCGGGTTGATGGTGAAGAACGACGCCATGAGGGCGACGACACCGAACACGATGAAGAAGAATCCGCCGGCCTTGGCCGCGTAGACCGGGAGGACCGGGTAGCCGACCACGTTGCCCTGCGTGCGGCCGGGAGCCGCGTACTGGGTGTGCTTGTGGATGACCACGAACATCAGGTGCAGCGCGATGAACGCGAGCACCAGCGCAGGCAGCAGCAGGATGTGCAGCGTGTACAGACGTCCGACGATCGCCGTACCGGGGAACTCGCCGCCGAAGAGGAGGAACGAGATCCAGGTGCCGACCACGGGGAGACCCTTGATCAGACCGTCGATGATGCGGAGGCCGTTGCCCGAGAGCAGGTCGTCGGGGAGCGAATATCCGGTGAAGCCCTCTGCCATCGCGAGGATGAAGAGCACGAAGCCGATCACCCAGTTGAGCTCGCGCGGCTTGCGGAACGCACCCGTGAAGAAGATGCGGAGCATGTGCAGGCCGATGGCGGCGACGAAGAGCAGAGCAGCCCAGTGGTGGATCTGGCGCATGAGCAGTCCACCGCGGATCTCGAACGAGATGTTGAGCGTGCTCGACATCGCGGCCGACATCTCGACGCCCTTCAGCGGGACGTACGAGCCGTGGTAGACGACCTCGGCCATCGACGCCTGGAAGAAGAACGTCAGGAACGTTCCCGAGAGCAGGATGACGATGAACGAGTAGAGGGCGACCTCACCGAGGAGGAAGGACCAGTGGTCGGGGAAGATCTTGCGACCGAACTCCTTGACGGCGCCCGAGATGCTGGTGCGGTCTTCCAGGTAGTTCGCGGCTGCTGCCGTGAACCCGCCCTTCTTGGCCGGTGCTTGTGCCGCGGCAGGTGCGGCGGTCGTGGTGCTCAATGACGCTCCCAGAAGCTCGGGCCGACAGGCTCGGTGAAGTCGCTGCGAGCGACCAGATAGCCATCGGCGTCCACGGTGATCGGCAGCTGCGGCAGCGGACGCTTGGCCGGGCCGAAGATCACCTCGGCCTCGTGCGTGATGTCGAACTGCGACTGGTGGCACGGGCACAGAAGGTGGTGGGTCTGCTGCTCGTAGAGTGCGACGGGGCACCCGACGTGCGTGCAGATCTTGGAGTACGCGACGATTCCGTCGTAGTTCCAGTCCTCGCGGCCCTTGGAGACGTGGAGGTCTTCGGGCTTGAGGCGCATGAGGAGGACAGCGGCCTTTGCCTTCTCCTCGAGACGGTTCTCCTTCTCGTTCAGCCCCTCGGGGATGACGTGGAAGGCGCTGCCGAGCGTGACGTCGGACGCCTTGATCGGCGTGCCGGACGGGTCGCGGGTGAGGCGCGTGCCCTTGGCCCACATCGTCTGCGAGAGCAGCTCCACCGGGTCTTCGTTCATCGGAGCGAGTCCGCGGAAGAGCACGACGGCGGGGAGCGGGAAGGCGATGAGCGCGCCGATCAGGCTGTTGCGGACGAGGACGCGACGGCTGAAGCCGGACTCCTCGTCTGCCTGGCGGAAGATCTCGGCCGCGCGCTCGGTGGTGGTCTCCGATCCACGGACCGGGTGACGGAGGTCGACGCCCTCCTTCTCGTGCATGAGGGCCTTGCCCCAGTGCACGGCGCCGATACCGATGGCGAGGAGGGCGAGCGCGATCCCGACACCGATGAACAGGTTGTTCAGACGGACGGAGCCCGGGTCGTTGTCGTTGATCGGGAAGGCCATGTATGCCGCGACGGCCCAGACGCTTCCGACGATCGACAGGTAGAACAGCGTGTAGACGGTCCGCTCGGCCCGACGCTCCTTCTTCGGGTCGAGGTCGGTGACGCGTGGCCGGTGCGGCGGGAAGCCGGGGTTCTCCAGCTCGTCGCGGATGATCAGCGCCGTTCCCGGGTCGCCCGTCCTGTGCACGTCGACGGCTGACGAACTGGCAGAGGTCAGCTCGTGACCGCTGTTATCGTCGTGTGCCATTGTTCTCCTTCTTACGCTGTGACATGTCCCGAGTACCGGCTAGTTCGACTTCGCCGTGATCCAGACGGTCAGCGCGACGATGGCGCCGAGTCCGAAGATCCAGAGGAAGAGACCCTCCGCGACCGGGCCGAGCGAACCGAGCTCGAAGCCGCCGGGCGACGGGTTGTTCTGGATGTACTTGAGGTACGTGATGATGTCGGCCTTGCCCTGGGGCGTGATGTTGAGGTCGTTGAACACGGGCATGTTCTGCGGACCGGTGACCATGGCCTCGTAGATGTGCTGGGCGCTCACGCCGGTGAGCGGGGGAGCGTACTTGCCCTCGGTGAGTGCACCACCGGCGCCGGCCACGTTGTGGCACATCGCGCAGTTGATGCGGAAGAGCTCGGCGCCGTTCGCGGCGTCGCCCTTGCCGTCGAGGTACTTCTGCTCCGGGATGGACGGGCCGGGAGCGAGGGAGGCGACGTACGCCGCGAGCTGCTTGACCTGCTCGTCGGTGAACTGGACCGGCTTCTCCGGGGCCTGCGGGCCCTGCATCTGCATCGGCATGCGGCCGGTGCCGACCTGGAAGTCGACGGAGGCGGCACCGACGCCGATGAGGCTCGGCGCGTTGACCGTTCCCTGGGCGTCGAGGCCGTGGCAGGTGGCGCAGTTCGACTGGAAGAGCTTCTTGCCCTGGTCGACCGTGTCCTGGGACGCGGCCTGGACCTGCTGGGTCTCTGCGGAGGCGGTGGTCGTGTTGAACGCCGCGTACGCGCCTCCGGTGAGGCCGAGGCCGACGGCGATCAGCGCGACGGTGGCGAGGGGATGACGACGGCCGCCCTTGCGGACTGTCTTCGTCTTGGTACGGATATTCGGACGCATGGTGGTGGGGTCAGCTCCTGTTGTTCTATCTGATGATGTAGATGACCGCGAACAGTCCGATCCACACGACGTCGACGAAGTGCCAGTAGTACGAGACGACGATGGCGCTCGTCGCCTCCTTGTGGCCGAAGGTCTTGACCGCGAACGCGCGGCCGATGACGAGTAGGAACGCGATGAGGCCGCCCGTGACGTGGAGGCCGTGGAAGCCGGTGGTCAGGTAGAACGCCGACCCGTATGCGTTGGAGCTGAGGGAGATGCCCTCGGAGACGAGCGTCGCGTACTCGAGGATCTGCCCGGAGACGAAGATCGCGCCGAGCGCGTACGACAGCGTGAACCACTCGACCATGCCCCACTTGACCGGGCTCCAGCCGGTGGCACGCGGCTGCAGGCGCTCCGCCGCGAACACGCCGAACTGGCAGGTGAACGAACTGGCGACCAGGATGATCGTGTTCGTCAGCGAGTACGGGATGTTGAGGTGCGCCGTCTCGGCCGCCCACAGGTCGGGAGACGTCGACTTGAGGGTGAAGTAGATCGCGAACAAGCCCGCGAAGAACATGACCTCACTGCCCAGCCAGACAATGGTGCCGACGGCCACGACATTGGGCCGGTTGATCGTAGGCGCACTCGCCGTAGGAGATATTGAGGTGCTCGTCACGGTAACCATTATGGCTGAAAAGAAGCCGTGGTTTTCTCATCCGACAGGCCGGAATGGGGGTTAAATTTGGTTAGGATGCCCTAAATTCGCCGGTTCCACGCGGGTTGTCGCACCTGGTCGCCCGCTCAGTAGGATCGGTACATGTCGGAAATGCAGTCCTGGTCGTCCGTGCTCACCACGCTTCTCGCCGGAGAAGACCTCAGTGTGGCGGACGCGGCGTGGGCGATGGACCAGGTCATGACCGGCGAGGCGACGGAGGCCCAGGTCGCCGGATTCCTCATCGCGCTGCGTGCGAAAGGCGAGACCGTCGACGAGATCGTCGGGTTCCGGGATGCGATCCTCGACCACGCGGTCGCCCTCCCCGTCAACCCGATGGCTCTTGACATCGTCGGTACGGGAGGCGACAGATTCGGCACCGTGAACGTGTCGACCACCGCATCCATCGTCGCCGCCGCGGCCGGGGTGCCGGTGATCAAGCACGGGAACAGGGCGGCCAGCTCGTCCTCCGGGTCGTCCGACGTGCTCGCGGCGCTCGGGATCGACCTCACGCTTCCCGCGGAGAAGGTCGCCGACGTGCTCGAACGCGCAGGGATCACCTTCGCCTTCGCGAGCGCCTTCCACCCCGGATTCGCCAATGCGGCGCCCGTGCGAGCCCAGCTCGGCGTCCCCACCGTCTTCAACTACCTCGGCCCGCTCTGCAACCCGGCCAGGCCGGAAGCGTCCGCCGTCGGCGTCGCGACGCTCGACCGGGTTCCGCTGTTCGTCGGCGTCTTCCAGACCAGAGGGGCGACGGCGCTGGTCTTCCGCGGGGACGACGGCCTCGACGAGCTGTCGACCACCGGCCACAGCCATGTCTGGGAGGTCTCCAGGGGCCTCGTCACCGAGCACGACATCGATCCGCGCGATCTGGGCATCCCGCGCGCGAAGATGAGCGATCTGCTCGGAAAGGACGCCGCGTACAACGCCGGCGTCGTACGTGCCGTGCTGGCGGGCGAGACAGGCCCCGTGCGCGACATCGTGTTGCTCAACGCGGCGGCAGGGCTCGTGGCATACGAGCTCGCGTCCGACCCGTCGAGGGTTCAGGAAGCCATCCTGGATCGGTTCCGTTCGCAAATGGCGATCGCCGCCGAAGCGATCGACTCCGGGGCTGCGGCCGCGAAGCTCGAGGAATGGATAGCGGCGACGCACTGACAGCAGTGGAAAGGGTTTCGATGAAGAAGCTCATCAACGGCGTACCCGACGTCGTGGACGAATCCCTCGACGGATTCGCCCGAGCTCACTCGGACATCGTGAAGGTGTCCCACGACCCGCGTTTCGTGTCCAGGGCCGACGGTCCTGTGCAGGGCAAGGTCGGCCTGGTCAGCGGCGGCGGAAGCGGTCACGAACCCCTCCACGCCGGATTCGTCGGCAAGGGGATGCTGGACGCCGCCGTCCCCGGCGAGGTCTTCACCTCCCCGACGCCCATGCCGATCGTCGAGGCCACTAAGGCGGCCGACGGCGGGGCGGGGGTGCTGCACATCGTCAAGAACTACACAGGGGACGTGCTGAACTTCGAGACGGCGGCCGACCTGGTCGCCGCGGAGGGCATCACGGTCACCTCGGTGGTCACCAACGACGACGTCGCCGTGCAGGACTCCCTGTACACGGCGGGCCGCCGCGGCGTGGCCGGAACCGTGCTCGTCGAGAAGATCGCCGGAGCGGCCGCCGACAGAGGAGACGACCTCGCCGGGGTCACCGCCATCGCCGAGCGGGTGAACGCCAACGTCCGGTCGATCGGACTCGCGCTCTCCGCGGGTACGGTGCCGCACGCCGGAGAGCCGGGCTTCGACCTCGCGGACGACGAGATCGAGTTCGGTGTCGGCATCCACGGCGAGCCGGGCCGCGAGCGCGTGAAGGTGCAGCCGGCCGACGCCCTGGTGGACAGGATGATGGCGGCGATCCTCGACGATCTGCCGTTCTCCTCCGGCGACTCGGTGCTGCTGTTCGTCAACGGGATGGGCGGCACCCCGCTGTCCGAGCTGTACATCGTGTTCCGGCGCGCTGCACAGATCCTGGACGAACGCGGCATCACGCTCGGCCGTTCCCTCGTTGGCAGCCTGGTCACCTCGTTGGAGATGCAGGGCGCATCCATCTCGGTGCTGAAGCTGGACGACGAACTGACCGCCCTCTGGGATGCGCCGGTGCACACCGCCGCACTCCGCTGGGGACTCTAGAGAATCGACGAGGAGAGGAGGCGCTCATGGCGCTCGACACGAACTGGGTGAAGGCCTGGATGACGGCCGCTGCGGCGGTCATCGCCGAGCACAAGCACGAGCTGAACACGCTCGACCGCGAGATCGGCGACGGCGACCACGGCGAGAACATGGACCGCGGCATGCAGGCCGTGGTGGATGCGCTCGGGAAGCTGCCGGAGGACGCGACGCCGAACGCGGCGTTCCGGTCGATCGCCATGACCCTCATCTCCACCGTCGGCGGCGCATCCGGCCCGCTCTACGGCACGGCGTTCCTGAAGGCGGGGGACCCGATCGGCGACGCGACGGAGATCGACGCTGCGACGCTCGTCGCCGTGCTCGCCGCCGCCCGCGACGGCATCGTGTCGCGCGGCAAGGCCGAGGTCGGCGACAAGACCATGATCGACGCCTGGACGCCGGCGGTCGATGCGGCCAGGGCGGCGCAGGAGGCCGGGGCGTCCGCCGCCGACGTCCTGCGTGAGGCGGCGGACGCCGCAGGGGCCGGAGCCGTCGCGACCGAGCCGCTCGTCGCCCGCAAGGGGCGCGCGAGCTACCTCGGGGAGCGGTCTGCGGGGCACCGGGACCCCGGTGCGCAGTCGACCGCGCTGCTGCTGCGCGCTGCGGCGGAGGCGGCAGCCGATGACTGAGCGCGTCGGGATCGTGTTCGTCTCGCACAGCGTGCAGCTGGCGGAGGGGGTCGTCGCCCTGGCCGGGCAGATGGCGCCGTCCGTGCGGTTCGTCGCTGCCGGCGGGACGGACGACGGCGGGATCGGGACGAGCTTCGCGAAGGTCAGCGCAGCGGTCGGCGATGCCGAGGCCGGGGCGGGGGTCGTGGTCATCAGCGACCTCGGCTCCGCTCTGCTGACGGCGGAGACGGTGCTCGACCTGCTCACCGACGAGCAGCGCGCGCAGGTGGCCGTTGTGGACGTGCCGTTCGTGGAGGGCGGTGTCGCCGCGGCCGTGGCCGCGGAGAGCGGCGCCGACCTGGCCGCCGTCGTCGCGGCGGCGGAGGACGCGCGGTCGGCGTGGGCGGAGGCGGCGTCGTCCGCATCCGGTGCCGCGCCAGCATCCGGTGCCGCGCCCGCATCCGGTGCTGCCGCATCCGCCGGACTGGGTGGCCGCTACGTGCGCGAGGTCGTCCTGCGCAACAAGGACGGGCTGCACGCGAGGCCAGCCGCCGAGTTCGTGAAACTCGCGAACACCTTCGGCGCGTCCGTCACCGTCAACGGCAAGGATGCGAAGAGCCTGCTCGGCATCATGTCGCTCGGTCTCACGGCGGGTACGACCGCGGAGATCGCGTCCTCCGACGACGACGGCGTGCCCGCAGTGGATGCGCTGGCTGCCCTCATCGAGACCGGTTTCGGGGAGGCCTGAAACCCGCTAAATACATGTAATGACAGACCGCCCTCCTCGCGGCCAGAATGAAGCCAGTTCCCACCAGGGAGACAACCGAACAGCAGAGGAGGGCGGAGCGATGAGCTCACTCGCTACCACAGTCCCGACGACGGCAGCCAAGACGTCGTGGCTGCCGCTCATCGTGGTCGTGCTGACGCAGATCCAGGCGTCGTTCGCCGTCAACACCCTCACCGTCTCGATGCACGGGATCACCACCGACCTGCACATGGCCGCGACGTCGGTGGGCACGGCGATCACCGCCGGCACCTTCGCGATGGCGGCGTTCATCCTGCTCGGTGCGAAGGTGGGCGCGCGGTTCGGCACCCGGCGCGTGTTCCAGATCGCGGTGGTCATCCACGCGGTCGCGATGGCGGTGGTCGCGCTGAGCGTCACTCCGGCCATGCTGTTCATCGCGCAGGCGGTCTCCGGCGCCGTGATCGCGCTCGTGGCCCCGGCGCTCACGGTGTTCATCGCCACCAACTACAAGCGCGAGCAGCAGGCGACCGCCATCGGACTCCTCGCCGCCGCCATCCCCGCCGCCGGTGTTCTCGCCCTCCTGATCGCCGGCACGTTCGCCTCCACCATCGGCTGGCGCTGGTCGTTCTGGCTGATCGTGGCGCTCGGCGTGATCAACTTCCTGCTCAGCTTCCGCTTCAAGGTCGTTCCGCCGCAGCGCGACCTCGCGATCGACTGGACCGGAGCTCTGATCGCCGCCGTGACGATCATCCTGCTGAGCTTCGGCTTCAGCGGCCTCGAGCCGTGGGGCGTCGTGCTCGCGACGGACGGAGCGCCGTTCACCATCCTCGGGCTGTCTCCGGCGCCCGTGCTGATCCTGCTCGGCCTCATCGGCGGCCAGCTCTTCTTCGTCTGGCTGCGCAAGCGACAGACGGAGAAGAAGCCGCGCATCTTCGACCTGCGCGTGCTCGCGACAGGGTCGGAGCGCGCCGTGACGATCTGCATGGGGACGATGCTCTTCGTCGGAACGGCCGCCAACTTCCTCATCCCGCTGTACATCCAGGTGGTTCAGGGCAGAAGCAGCTTCGAGACCTCGATCGCCGTCATCCCGTACACGCTGTCGATCTTCGTGGCCAGCACGTTCGTGGCGACCCTCTACAAGCGCTTCTCGCCGCGGGTGCTCGCCCGGTTCGGATTCATCGTGGTCGCGGCCGGGCTCGTGATCCTCGCGTTCAGCGTGCGGAACGAGTGGGAGCAGTTCGTGGTGGTGGTCGGGCTGATCGTGCTCGGCATCGGCCAGGGCTCGATCGTCGCCCTGGTCTTCAACACTCTGCTCTCCGCCGCCCCGAAGAAGCTCGCCGGTGATGTCGGAGCCTGGCGAGGGCTCGTGCACAACCTCTCCGGCAGTGTCGGGATCGCGGTGGCGAGCGTGTTCGCGGTCGGGATCCTGGGCGGCCTGCTCTCGTCGAGCCTCGCCGACCACCCGACCCTGCCGCCCGCGCTGGTCGCGCAGGTGAACCTCGACGACGCCAACTTCGTCACCAACGATCACCTGAAGGACTTCCTGGCGACGAACACGGACGCGACACCCGCGCAGGTCGACGAAGCCGTCGCCGTGAACGCCGACGCACGTCTGCGGGCGCTCAACATCTCGCTGCTCGGCCTCGCCGGAATCGCGCTCCTCGCGATCATCCCGGCGGGCAGGATGCCGGGCCGCCGACCCGGCGACCTGCCCGAGCAGCTCGAACCGTCCGATCCGGAAGACATCCAGTCCCCGGACGACCCCGTCGCCGAACGGGGCGACACCGTGACCACCCTCGCAACCTCGAAGGACTGAACCCATGACTTCCAGCGCGTACAAACTCATCCCCGGCTCGTTCACCCCCGTACCGTCGATCGTCCCGGAGCGGGTCGTCGACTTCGACGCCGTCTCCTCGTTCTCCTCCGACCTGGATGCGGTCGGCATCACGGTCGGCTCCGACGGCGAGGTGGATGCGTCCATCGGCCTCGACAGGGACGCCCTCTCCCGCGCCGGCTTCGACGGGAAGGCAGGCCAGACGCTGCTGGTGCCGACCGGCTCGGCGCCGCTGCTCTACGCGGTCGGCATCGGGGACGCCTCCGGGATCGACGCCGACGCGCTGCGCGACGCGGCCGCCGCCTTCGCCCGTGCGGCGTCGTCGTCCGCACGCATCGGGCTGCGGCTGACCGACGTCGGCTCCGTGCCCGCCGAGCGGGTCGGACAGGTGGCGGCGGAGGGCGTGCTGCTCGCCCGCTACCGGTTCAGCGAGCTGAAGCGCGACCCGAAGGTGACAGAGCTCACGGCGGTCGAGCTGCTCGCCGACGGCGTGGACGCGTCCGGGGTGACGGCGGGCATCCCGAGCGGCGTCGTGAGCGCCCGGGGAGCGAACGTCGCCCGCGACCTGGCGAATACGCCTCCCGGCCACCTCACCGCCACCGACTTCGGCGACCTGGCGCTCTCCCTGGCCGAGCGGTTCGGCATCGAGGTGGAGGTGTTCGACAAGCAGCAGCTGATCGAGCTCGGAACGGGCGGCCTGCTCGGGGTGAACGCGGGGAGCGCGGAGGAGCCGCGCATGATCAAGCTCCGGTACACCCCGAACGGCGAGCCGACCGGGCACCTGGCGATGGTCGGCAAGGGCATCATGTACGACTCGGGCGGCATCAGCCTCAAGCCGTCCGATCCGATGCACCTGCTGATGAAGATGGACATGGGAGGGGCTGCGGCGATCTTCGGCGCCTTCACGTCCCTCCGCGACCTGGGCTGCACCACGAGCGTGACCGCGTTCCTGATGTGCACGGACAACATGCCCTCCGGCAGCGCGTACAAGCTCGGCGACGTGCTCACCGCCCGCAACGGCACCACGATCGAGGTGAAGAACACGGATGCAGAGGGCAGGCTCGCGATGTGCGACGGACTGGCGCTCGCGGCCGAGGAGAAGCCGGATGCGATCGTGGACATCGCGACGCTCACCGGGGCGGCGCTGATGGCGCTCGGCCCGATCCGCGCCGCGCTGTTCGGAAACGACCAGGCGTTCGTCGACCAGGCCACCGCCGCAGCCACGGCAACGGACGAGAGGGTGTGGCAGCTGCCGCTGGAGAAGAAATACCGCAAGGCGCTCGACTCCGACATCGCGGACATCGCCAACCTGGGCGGCCCGTTCGCGGGGGCGACGACGGCCGCGCTGTTCCTCAACGAGTTCGTCGACGGTGTGCCGTGGGCCCATCTCGACATCGCGGGCACGATGAACTCCGAGACGGACGACTCCTGGCGCTCCAAGGGTGCAACGGGCTTCGGCGCCCGCCTCCTGACCGACCTCGCGCTCGGCTTCCGTCCGGTCCGCTGACGCCTCTCCCAAACCATCGAGTCCGAACTTATTCACGCCCTGCACCGGCGTGTCGCGTGAATAAGTTCGGACTCGATTTTCAGGGGAGGAGGGGGAGGGACATCTCGAGTTCTCGGGTGCTGGGGTCGAGCGGATACGGGACGGTGCTGCCGGTGAGCGCGAAGCCGCGGCGGGCGTAGAAGCGCTGGGCCGGGGTGTTGGCCTCGTGCACCTGCAGGAGCAGGCGCGAGCCGCGCGGGCGCGCCCAGGCGATCACCGCATCCAGAAGGGCGTCGGCCATGCCGTGGGCGCGGCCGCGGAACTCCGGCGTGATGTAGACGCCCACCAGGTGCGGGGCCGGAGCGCCCGTAGCGTGGAAGCCGCCCATCGTGCCGAGCCACCGGCCGTCGTCGGAGACAGCGGCGAACAGGCGACTCGTCGTCGTCGGGTTCGCCGCCCGGTTGCGCCAGTGCTCGTCCGGATGGGAGCGGGCGTGGTCGAGCGTCTCCAGGAACGCGATGGGCGTGTCCTCGAGCATCTCCAGCCGGAGGGCGCGGTATGCGCGCCAATCGTCTTCGACGCTCGCGCGCACCGTCCAGCCGGTCATGCCTGCCCGGCGTCGCCGTTCGCCAGCAGCAGCTCGGCCTCGGCGAGCAGGATGGCCGTGCAGAGCCCGTCCAGCGCCGTCTCCAGCTCCGCGAGCGGAGGGAACGTCGGCGCGATCCGGATGTTCGTGTCGCGCGGGTCGTCGCCGTACGGGAAGGTCGCACCGGCGGGGGTGACAGCGATGCCGGCCTCCGCGGCGAGCTGCACCGCGCGCTTCGCGCAGCCGTCGAGCACGTCGAGGCTGACGAAGTATCCGCCCTTCGGCGCCGTCCAGGTGCCGCCGCCGTACGGCGCCAGACGGCGCTCGAACGCACGGGACACGGCCTGGAACTTCGGTTCGAGGATGGCGCGGTGCTTCTCCATCTGCTCGGCCAGCCCGTCGGCGTCGCGGAGCAGCTGGACGTGACGGAGCTGGTTGAGCTTGTCCGGGCCGATGCTCTGCGCCGACAGGTTGTGCAGCATCCACTCGACGTTGGCGGGCGAGCCGCCGACGAACGCGACGCCGGCGCCGGGGAAGGTCACCTTGGACGTCGACGCGAACACCAGAGGGCGGTCGGGGTTGCCGGCCTCGGCGGCCAGGGCGAGCACGTCGATCGGCGCCGGGCGCTCGTCGGTGAGGTGGTGCACGGCGTACGCGTTGTCCCAGAACAGGCGGAAGTCGTCCGCGGCAGGCAGGGAGACGAGGGCGCGCACGACCTCCTCCGAGTACACCGCCCCGCTCGGGTTCGAGTAGACGGGGACGCACCACATTCCCTTGATGCTGTCGTCCGCGGCGAGCAGGGCGGCCACCGCATCCACGTCGGGGCCGTCGTCGTTCAGCGGGACGGGGATGAGGCGGATGCCGTATCGCTCGCAGATCGTGAAGTGCCTGTCGTAGCCGGGCACGGGGGCGAGGAAGCTGATCGGCTGGGCACCCCACGGACGCTCGCCGCCCGGCACGCCGTGCAGCAGCGCCTGGACGATGACGTCGTGCATGACCGTGAGGCTGGCGTTCCCGAGCGCGAGGAGCTGCGGCACGGGAACCTGCATCGCGTCCGAGAAGATGGCGCGCAGCTCGGGCAGCCCCGCCGCTCCTCCGTAGTTGCGGAGGTCGGTGCCCGCCGCATCCCGGTACGCGCCGTCCGGCAGGTGCAGCAGGTCGTTCGAGAGGTCGAGCTGCTCGGCGGACGGCTTGCCGCGCGTGAGGTCGAGCTTCAGACCGGCGCTGCGCAGTTCGTCGTACGCCGCGGCGAATTCGGCGTGAGCGGCGCGGAGCGCGTCGGGGGACAGGGCAGCGAGGGCAGATGGCGCGGAAGTCACCATCCGATCGTAGCCGCGCCCGCAGTGGCGTGGGCCTCCCGCGGCGAGCGTGTGCGAACATCACAGGTGTGGCGGAAGATGTGAAGACGCGCGGCCGTTCGAGGCTGCGGATGAGCGCGGCGTTCCTGGTCGGTTTCATCGTGGCGATGATCACCGGGGTGCTCGGAGCATGGCCGTTCGCGGCGATCACCGGATGGGCAGCCGCCTGCGTGGTCTACATCGTCTGGGTGTGGGCCATCGTCTGGCGGATGGACGCGGACAAGACGCGCAGCCACGCGACCAGGGAGGATCCGGGCACCAGGACCTCCGACCTGCTGCTGCTGATCGCCAGCCTGGCCGGCGTCGTCGCCATCGTCTTCGTGCTGGTGGCCGCCCGGCAGGTGCACGGCGCCCCGCAGGCCTGGCTCGCGCTCCTCGCGATCGCCTCCGTCGGGCTGTCCTGGACCCTGGTGCACACCATCTACACGCTCCGGTACGCCCGGATGTATTACCACAACCCGGTCGGCGGCATCGACTTCAACCAGGAGGCGCCGCCCCGGTACAGCGACTTCGCCTATCTCTCGTTCACCCTCGGGATGACGTTTCAGGTGAGCGACACCAACATCGGCAACCCGCACATCCGGCGTGCCATCCTGCGGCACACGCTGCTGTCGTACCTGTTCGGCTCCGTGATCCTGGCGACGACCGTGAATCTGGTGGCCGGGCTCACCTGATCCAGTGGACGAAGCGGTAGCGCATCCCGTTCGCCGCTGTCAGCCAGTCCTCCCGCTCGACGGTCCAGCCGGTCGGATCGAGTTCCGGCGCCCAGGTGTCCCCGTCGACGGCGATGTCGATCTCGGTGACCTCGATGCGGTCTGCGGTCTGCGCGGTGAGCGCGAACAGCTCGGAGCCGCCGATCACCCAGGTGGTCGCATTGGGGGAGGCGGCCAGCGCCTCGTCGATGCTGTGCGCGACGACGGCGCCGGGCGACGACCAGTCGGCCTGACGGGTGACCACGATGTTCGTGCGGCCGGGGAGCGGACGGAACCGTTCCGGCAGCGACTCCCAGGTGCGCCTGCCCATCACGACGGTGTCGTCGCCGGTGAGGGCGCGGAAGTGCTTCAGGTCTTCCGGCAGGTGCCAGGGCATGGCGCCGCCGGAGCCGATCACGCGGTCGTGCGCCTCGGCCCAGATGAGCGCGACCGTCATACGGCGACCAGCGCCCGGATGGCCGGGTGGTGCTGGTAGTCCTCGATCACGAAGTCCTCGTAGCGGTAGTCGAAGATGCTCTCCGGCTTCCTGGCGAACCGCAGCGTCGGTGCGGGGTACGGGTCGCGGGACAGCTGCTCCTCCACTTGGGCGACGTGGTTGTCGTAGATGTGGACGTCACCGCCCGTCCAGACGAACTCTCCGGGCTCCAGGCCGACCTGCTGGGCGACCATCATCGTGAGCAGCGCGTAGCTGGCGATGTTGAACGGCACGCCGAGGAACATGTCTGCGCTGCGCTGGTAGAGCTGGCAGGAGAGCTTGCCGTCCGCGACGTAGAACTGGAAGAAGGCGTGACAGGGCGCGAGCGCCATCTGCGGGATGTCCGCGACGTTCCAGGCGGACACGATGATGCGGCGGGAGTCCGGGTCGCTGCGGAGGGTGTCGATCACCTGGCTGATCTGGTCGATGTGGCTGCCGTCGGGGGCCGGCCAGGATCGCCACTGCACGCCGTAGACCGGTCCGAGCTCGCCCTGCTCGTCTGCCCACTCGTCCCAGATGGTGACGCCGTTCTCGCGCAGCCAGCCCACGTTGCTGTCGCCGCGGAGGAACCAGAGCAGTTCGTAGGCGATCGACTTGAAGTGCACCCGCTTGGTGGTGATCAGCGGGAAGCCGTCCGCGAGGTCGAATCGCAGCTGGCGGCCGAACACGCTGCGCGTTCCCGTGCCCGTGCGATCGGACTTCTGGGCGCCGTTCGCGAGCACGTCGCGCAGCAGGTCTTCGTACGGTGTCTCGATCGTCTCGCTCATCGAGTAGATCGTAGCCCCGAACCGGCGTGTGGACCTGTCACATCGCTAGGCTTTCGTCATGGAAGGCGACGAGGTCGAACCGGACCCCGGCTCCCTCACCGACGACGAGGTGAAGGAGCTCGTCGGCCACGACCTGGCTGCACACGACACCCTCGCAGCGATCGAGCACCTGGAGAGCGTGCTGGTGGCCCGTGCGACCGCTGCGATCCCGATCCAGTACCCGCCTGATGCTGACGACGCGGACGCCGCCGCTGACCCCGACGCCGAAGAGCTGTCGGACACCGACGGCCTCCCCACCCAGCTCATCAGTTTCGACGACCTCCCCACTCCGCGTGTCGAGCCCGGCGCCCAGCCGACCTTCAGTGCGTGGATCGCACCGTCCGCGCGGATTCCGCCCGCCGAGCAGCGGAGGCCGGAGCCGCTCGATCTCGTGCCTCTCGAACTCGCGCCGCGGGACTCGGAGCCCGTGCCCGTCGTGCCGCTCGCCCCGCTGCCGGTCGAGCATCCGGATGCGCTGAGCCTGGACTCCGTGCCGCTCCCGCTCGTCGGCACCGGCGCCATCGCCGCCCACGACCTCGGCGTCGCAGGCCCGGTCGGCGACGCCATCGACGACGACCTGGTGGACGACGCCGACGACGTGCGCCTGCCCACCGGATCGCTCGCGGCTCCGGTGGCGAGCGCGCGGGTGGCGACGGGCGAGCGCATCCTGTTCGGCGACGAACCCGTGTCCGCCCCTCCGTTCGAGGTGGAGGACGCCGACCTGCGGCCGACGCCGGTGGAGCGGCGGGTGGGGCGCGCATCCCGGCTCTTCTGGCTGTGGTTCGCGGCGACGTCGTCGCTGATCAGCGTCGGCGTCGGTGCGACCCTCTTCACCCTGGGCCTCAGCCTGCGGCAGATGCTGGTCGCCACGCTGGTCGGGGTGGCGCTGTCGTTCCTGCCGCTCGGACTCGGCACGCTCGCCGGGAAGTGGAGCGGGCAGCCGACGATGGTGGTGTCCCGGGCGACGTTCGGCCTGCGCGGGAACGTGGTGCCGGCAGCCCTCGCGCTGCTCACCAGGCTGTTCTGGGGCGCCGTGCTGCTGTGGCTGGCCGGAGCGTCTGCCGGCACGCTGTTCACCGCGGAGGGCTGGGCGGCCGACCCCGTGCTGCCGACCACCGCGGGCATCGTGGTGACGATCGGCGCGGCGCTCGCGGTCGCATACTTCGGCTACGCGCTCGTCGCGCGCGTGCAGCTGGTGCTGACCATCGCATCCGGTGTGCTCATCGTCGTGATGGTGGCCGTCACCTGGCGCTTCGTCGACCTGCCGACCGCGCTCGCCGCGCCCGACGCGATCTGGCTGAGGGTCATCACCGGCGCCGTGCTCGTCTTCAGCTACCTCGGGCTCGCCTGGGCGAACAGCAGCGCCGACGTCGCCCGCTACCAGCGGCCGACCTCGTCGGGTGCGACGGGGATGCTCTGGGCCACCTTCGGGGCCGCCCTCCCGCCGTTCGTCCTCATCTCGTACGGCGGCCTGCTCGCCGCGTCGAACAGGGCGCTCGCCGAGGACTTCGCGAGCAACCCGGTGAGCGCGTTCTCCCGGCTCGGCCTCCCGGGCTGGTATCCCGTGCCGCTGCTGCTCGCCGTCGGCCTCGGCCTGATCTCGGGGCTCGTGCTGAACATCTACTCCGGCGGGTTCACCCTGGAGGCGCTGGGCGCTCGCCTGGGCAGGAGATGGAGCACGGTCGCCGTCGGCGGCGCCATCGCGCTCGCCGGGTTCGTGCTCGCCGCGACCGTGAGCGACCTGTCCAGCGTCGTCCGGAGTCTGCCGACGACGCTCGCCGTGCCCGTGGCCGCGTGGGCCGGGCTGTTCGTCGTGGAGATGATGCTGCGCACCCGGCGCTTCCACCAGCCGTCCCTGCTGCACGCCGGCGGAGCATACCCGGACTGGCGCTGGACCAACCTCGGGATGCTCGCCGCCGCCACGGTGATCGGCCTCGGCCTGATCTCGTCCGACCTGCCGTGGCTGCGCTGGGAGGGCTACCTGTTCCGGCTGCTCGGCGTGGCACCGGGCAGCGACCTCGGCACGACGGACATCGGCGTCGTGGTCGCGCTCGGCATCGGCCTGCTGACCCCGATCGTCGCGGGTGTGCCTGCGCTCCGCCAGCAGGAAGACTCCATCGACACCGCGGCGCTGTCCCTCGGCAAGTAGGCTCTATCCCGTGCCCCATACGCTTGCTTCCGTCCGCGAGACCGTCGAGCGGCTCTGGCCGCTCTCCGGAGCAGAGGCATGGGATGCGCCCGGTCTCGTCGCCGGAGATCCGGCAGCGCCCATCGAGCGTATCCTGCTCGCCGTCGACGCGGTCTCCGCGACCGTCGAGGAGGCCGTCGACGGGGGAGCGGACCTGCTGCTCACCCACCACCCTCTGCTGCTGCGCGGCGTGACGAGCGTGGCGGAGGACAGATACAAGGGCGCGATCCTCGCACGACTGATCAAGGCGGACTGCGCCCTGATCGCGGCGCACACCAACGCCGACGTCGTCGCCGACGGCACCTCCGCTGTGCTCGCTTCGCTGCTCGGGCTCACCGCCACGACGCCGATCGCGCCGTCGGCCGGGGGAGCGGGCGACACCGGCATCGGCAGGATCGGGACGCTCGCGGAGCCGACGACGCTCGGCACGCTCGCCCGGCGCCTCGCCGAGATCCTGCCCGCCACAGCGGGCGGCATCCGGGCGGCGGGCGACTACCAGCAGCCGGTCAGCACCGTCGCCGTCTGCGGAGGAGCAGGAGACTCGCTGCTCGGCACGGACGCTGTGCGCGCCGCCGACGTCTACATCACCGCCGACCTCCGCCACCACCCGGCGTCCGAGGCGCGCGAGCAGGCGGCCATCGGCGGAGGGCCTGCCCTTCTCGACGTCTCCCACTGGGCGAGCGAGTGGCTGTGGCTCGACACGGCGGCCGAGCAGCTCAGGCGGGAGCTGCCCGGCGTCGTCGTCGAGGTCAGCGACCTGCGAACAGACCCGTGGGACTTCGCGATCCTCCAGTGATCGCGCCCCCACGAACACACCAGCCATCCACAGAGAGCGGACAACCGTGAAAGCCAGCCCCACCGACCAGAACGAGCTCCTTCGCCTCCAGACGGCGGACACCCGCCTGAACCAGCTCAACCACGTCGCCAAGAACCTCCCGCAGCTCGCCGAGCTCGCAGCGCTGCAGCCCGACGTGGATGCGCTCCGCACCCGCTGGATCGCTCGCACGGGCGAACTCGAGGACTCCCGCGCAGAACTGAAGCGCGTCGAATCCGATGTCGCCGTTGTCGAGGCGCGCATGGAACGCGACAGCGGTCGCCTGCAGCAGACCTCCTCCACCAAGGACGTGCAGGCGCTCGAAGCCGAACTGACCGCGCTCGGCAAGCGCCGCGACGACCTCGAGGAGATCGAGCTCACGGTGATGGAGCGCGTCGAGGAGCAGGAGGCGGCGCTCGCCGCCGTCGAGGCGGAGCGCGCGGAGCTCGACGGCGGAGTGCAGGCGCTGGAGGCGGCCAAGGCCGACGAGCTGGCGAAGGTGGATGCGCAGCGCACGGCCCTCGCGAAGGACAGGGAAGCGATCGTGTCCGGCATCCCCGCCGACCTGGTCGAGCTCTACGAGAAGCAGCGCGCCCGCTACGGCATCGGAGCGGCCCTGCTCGTGCGCGGCGTCTCGATGGGCAGCAACGTGAAGCTCACCGAATCCGACCTGTCCGTGATCCGCCGCGCGGCGGACGACGACGTCGTGCTCTGCCCGGACAGCGGCGCCATCCTGATCAGGAACGAGGAGTCCGGGCTCTAGCCGCTGCGATAGTCTGGAGGCGAATGGGCCGGCAAGACGGTCGCGTCGGTCTGCTTCGGCAGGCCGCCGAGGAACGTCCGGGCTCCACAGAGCAGGGCGGTGGGTAACACCCACCCGGGGCAACCCGCGAGACAGTGCCACAGAGAACAGACCGCCACGGGATGCGACCTTCGGGTCGCTTCCGCGGTAAGGGTGAAACGGTGGGGTAAGAGCCCACCAGCGACCGGGGTGACCCGGTCGGCTCGGTAAACCTCGCCCGGAGCAAGGTCAGACAGGAAACGTTGAGGCTGCTCGCCGAGTTTCCGGGTAGACCGCTAGAGGGCGGCGGTAACGTCGTCCCGAGATAGATGGCCGTCCACGGTGCTTTCGCACCAGGACAGAACCCGGCGTAACAGCCGGCCCATTCCTCCACCGGGATGCCCAACCGGAATACTCGAGGGGACGGATCGAGGCAGGGTGACAGCGAAGCAGCCGAACACCAGACGGATCGCCGAGACGGCGAGTGCCCTCACGGCGCTCGTGATCGTGCTCGTCGCGATCGGCTACTGGTTCTGCGTCTGGTTCTTCTTCACCATGCCGTCGTTCGTGACGCCTCCCGTCGACTCGTTCGAGTTCGCCGCCCGCGCCGACATGTTCCAGAGCGCCGTCGGCAACCTCGTCTACTGGGTGGCCGCGTTCGCGGTGACGCTGGGACTCGCCCTGCTCACCACTGTCGCCGGGGTGCGCGCGGTGCAGATGCTGTGGCAGTGCACACCGGATGCGCTGATCGTCGACCGGGTGGACGACACCGACCCGGCGACCACCGTGGCGAAGCTCGACCTGAACCGGCCGGGTCAGTCCGGGTCCGGCACGAACCGGTAGCCCATCCCCGGCTCGGTCAGCAGATACCGCGGGTGCGCAGGCTCGGGTTCCAGCTTCTTGCGCAGCTGCGCCAGGTAGAGCCGCAGGTAGCCGGTGTCGCTCGTGTACTGCGGCCCCCAGACCTGCGTCAGCAGCGCCTGCCGGGTCACGAGCCTCCTCGGGTTGCGCACGAGCACGTCGAGGATCGCCCACTCCGTCGGGGTCAGCCGCACGGGCTCCTCCGCGCCGCCGGTGCGCCTGGTCACCTGCCGGGCGGCCAGGTCGACGGCGATGTCGCCGAAGGTGACGACCGGCTCGTCCGTCGACGGGGTCTGCCGCCTGGTCAGCGCCCGGATGCGCGCGAGCAGCTCGTCGGCGGCGAACGGCTTGGTGACGTAGTCGTCTGCACCGGCGTCCAGCGCATCCACTTTGTCGGCCGAGTCCGTGCGGCCGGAGACCACGAGGATGGGCACGGATGTCCAGCCGCGCAGCCCCTGGATCACTTCGATGCCGTTGAGCTCCGGCATCCCGAGGTCGAGCATCAATAGGTCCGGGTGGTGTTCGACGGCCTGGCTGAGCGCCTCCGCCCCGTTCGTGGCCACGCTGACCTCGTAGCCGCGCGCGGTCAGCAGGATGCGCAGCGCCCGGAGGATCTGCTGGTCGTCGTCGGCGATCAGGATTCTCACGCTGGCTCTCCTCCGTGCTGCACGGTGGACGCGACGGGAAGCGCCACCACCATCGTCAAACCGCCGCCCGGGGTGTCCTCCACCTCGAGCGTTCCGTCCATCCCCTCCACGAAGCCCTTGGAGAGCGCGAGGCCCAGCCCGATGCCGGTGTCGTTGTCGGTGTCCCCGAGCCGCTGGAACGGCACGAACACGGCGTCGCGGCGCTCGCCGGGGATGCCGGGCCCGTGGTCGATCACGCGCACCTGCACGCGCCCGCCGAACTCGCTGGCCGCGATCACCGGGCGCGTGTCGGCCGGGCTGAACCGGATGGCGTTGCCGAGCAGGTTGACGAGCACGCGCTGCAGCAGCACGCCGTCGGCGGCGACCGGCGGCAGGGTGTCCGGCAGGTCCAACTCCACGTCGGCGGGTCCGACGCCCAGCTCGTCGAGCGCGGCGGGCACGACGTCGTCGATGTCGGTCGGCGCGAGCGAGACCGCCAGCACACCCGCCTGCACCCGGCTCACGTCGAGCAGGTTGGTGACGAGCTGGGCCAGGTTGCCGAGGCTGTCCTCCGCGGTCTCGAGCAGCGCATCCCTGTCGGCTCCTGCGAGGGTGATGTCGGTCTGCCGGAGGGTGGTGACGGCGGCCGTCGCCGCGGCGAGGGGGCGACGGAGATCGTGACCGACGGCGGCGAGCAGGGCGCTGCGCACCCGGTCCGCCTGGGCGAGCGGGCCGAGTTCGCTGGCCGTCGCCTGCAGGTCGCGGTGCTCCAGGGCGGCGTCGAGCTGGGCGACGATCGCGGCGAGCAGCCGCCTGTCGCCCGCTTCGAGTGTCCGCCCGGAGAGTTCGAGGGTTCCGCGGGTGCCGACCGGGATGCTCTGGGTGTGCTCGTCGTCGGACGGCTCCCCATCGGTGGAGACGACGTCCTCGCCGTCGAGCAGGTGCACCCCGGAGAGCCCGAACGCCTCCCTGGTGCGGGTGACCAGCGCCTGCAGCGCGTTCTCCCCGCGGATGACCCCGCCGGCCACGGTCGCGAGCAGTTCGGCCTCCGCCGCCGCGCGCTTCGCCGCCCTGCTCCTGCGGGCGGCCTGGTCGACCACCAGGCTGACGAGCGCGGCGATCACCAGGTAGAGCACCAGCGCAAGCAGGTGCAGCGGCTCGCTGATGGTGATCGTGTAGAGCGGTGCCACGAAGAAGAAGTCGAGGGTGATCCCGGACAGCAGGGCGGCGAACAGCGCGGGCCAGATGCCGCCGACGAGCGCGACGATCACCACCAGCAGCTGATACGCGAGCACGTCGCTCGTCATCGAGTCCGACGAACGCATGCTGGTGAGCAGCCAGGTCAGCAGCGGACCGCCGACGAGGGCGAGCGCGAACCCGTAGACCTGCCGCCGAGCGGTGAGGCCGCCCCGGATGCGCGGCAGCGAGAACCGGCCGCCGGCCCGCGCGTGCGACACGATGTGCACGTCGATGTCGCCGGATTCCCTGATCACGGTCGACCCGATCCCCGGACCGGTCAGCAGCGCGGCGAGTCTGCTGCGGCGGCTGACGCCGATGACCAGCTGCGTCGCGTTCTCTCCACGCGCGAACTCGACCAGCGCGCGCGGGATGTCGCTGCCGACCACCTGGTGGTAGCTGCCGCCCAGCTGCTCGACCAGTGCCCGCTGCGCCGCGAGCGCTCCGGGAGTGGCCTCGCGGAGGCCGTCCTGGCTGGTCACGTGCACGGCCAGCAGTTCGCCGCCCGCCGACCGAGCGGCGATCCTGGCACCGCGGCGCAGCAGGGTGTCGCCCTCCGGACCACCGGTGAGCGCGACCACCACGCGCTCCCTGGCCTCCCAGGTGCCCGCGATGCCGTGCTCGGCCCGGTACTGCTGCAGCGCGCTGTCGACCTCGTCGGCCAGCCAGAGCAGCGCCAGCTCCCGGAGTGCGGTGAGGTTGCCGAGCCGGAAGTAGTTGGAGAGCGCAGCGTCGATGCGGGCGGCCGGATAGACCTCGCCGTCGGCGAGCCGGTCGCGCAGCGCCTGCGGCGCCAGGTCGACCACCTCGATCTGGTCGGCGCGGCGGAGCACGGCATCCGGGATCGTCTCCCGCTGCTGGGCGCCGGTGATCTGCTCCACCACGTCGTTCAGCGACTCGATGTGCTGGATGTTCACGGTCGACATCACGTCGATACCCGCGGCGAGCAGGGCATCCACGTCCTGCCAGCGCTTCTCGTGCTCCGAGCCGGGCGCGTTGGTGTGGGCGAGCTCGTCGACCAGCGCGAGCTGCGGGGCGCGCGCGATGACCGCATCCAGGTCGAGCTCGGTCAGCTCGACGCCGCGGTGCTCGACGGTGCGGCGCGGAACGACCTCCAGGCCGTCGAGCATGCCGGCCGTCGCCGCGCGGCCGTGGGTCTCGACGACGGCGACCACCACGTCCTTGCCGAGCGCCAGCAGCCGCTTGCCCTCTTCGAGCATCGCGTACGTCTTGCCGACGCCCGGCGCGGCGCCGAGCATCACCCGCAGGTGGCCACGTGGCATTTCTTCTACTCGTCCATCTTCGCCAGTGCGATGTTCAGCTGGAGCACGTTCACGGTGGGCTCGCCCAGATAGCCGAGGTCCCGTCCCTGAATCTTAGACTCGACGAGCGCGCGGACCGCTGCAACGGAGAGCCCGCGGGCGTGCGCCACCCGCTGCACCTGGTCGAGCGCGTACGCGGGCGAGATGTGCGGGTCGAGCCCGGATCCGGATGCGGTCACCGCGTCGATCGGCACGTCGGCGACGGCGATCCCGTCGTCCTTCGCGACGGCGGCGGTGCGCTCCTTCACCGCTTTCAGCAGGTCGGGGTTGTTCGGGCCGAGGTTGCTGCCCGAGGACGCCGCCCCGTCGTAGCCGTCGCCCGCGGCGGACGGCCGAGACTGGAACCACTCCGCGAGCGCGTTGCCCTTCTTGTCGGTGAAGCCTTGCCCGATCAGCGCGGAGCCGACCGTCGTGCCGTTCTCCGAGATCAGCGAGCCGTTCGCCTGCGCGGGGAAGGCGACCTGGCCGATGCCGGTCAGCACCAGCGGGTAGACGATCCCGAGTGCGACGGTCAGCACGATCATCGCCCGGATGGCGACCCAGTAGTGGCGCCACGCGCCACGCATTCCGTTCATGGTTGTCGTTCTCTCTTCCTGGATCCGGCCTTAGAAACCGGGGATCAGCGCGACCAGCAGGTCGATCAGTTTGATGCCGATGAACGGGGCGACGATGCCGCCGAGACCGTAGATCAGCAGGTTGCGGCCGAGCAGCGCCGACGCTTTCGACGGCCGGTACGTCACGCCGCGCAGGGCGAGCGGGATGAGCAGCACGATCACGATGGCGTTGAAGATCACGGCCGAGAGGATCGCGGACGCGGGGGAGTGCAGCCCCATGATGTTGAGCGCAGCGAGCCCGGGGAACGCCCCGACGAACATCGCCGGGATGATCGCGAAGTACTTGGCCACGTCGTTCGCGATGGAGAACGTGGTCAGGGCGCCGCGGGTGATGAGGAGCTGCTTGCCGATCCGGACGATGTCGATCAGCTTGGTCGGGTCGGAGTCGAGGTCGACCATGTTGCCCGCCTCCTTCGCCGCCGACGTTCCGGTGTTCATCGCGACGCCGACGTCGGCCTGCGCGAGGGCGGGCGCGTCGTTCGTGCCGTCGCCGGTCATCGCGACGAGGTTGCCGCCCTCCTGCTCCCGCCGGATCAGCGCCAGCTTGTCCTCCGGCTTCGCCTCGGCGAGGAAGTCGTCGACCCCGGCCTCCGCGGCGATGGCCTTCGCCGTCAGCGGGTTGTCCCCGGTGACCATCACGGTCCGGATGCCCATCCTGCGCAGGTCGGCGAAGCGCTCGGCCAGGCCGTCCTTCACGACGTCCTTCAGGTAGATCACGCCGAGCAGGGTCGCGACGCCGCTCGCATCCCTGGTCGCCACCGCCAGCGGCGTTCCGCCGACGGAGGAGATGCGCTCCACGGCGGCGTCGAGGTCGCGGAGGGCGCCGGGCGCAGCGGAGGAGGACTCCCGCACCCAGGAGACGACGGCGCTCGCCGCGCCCTTCCGCACGCTGGTGCCATCCGGGAGGTCGAGGCCGCTCATCCTGGTCTGGGCGGTGAACGGGACGATGTCGCCGCGCAGGTCGCCCTGGTGGCTGTAGCCCAGCTGCCCGGCGAGGGCCACCACGGAGACACCCTCGGGGGTCGGGTCGCTCAGCGACGAGAGCGCGGCGGCACGGATCAGCTCCATGCTGTCCGCCCCGCCGACCGGCGTGAACTCGGCCGCGCGGCGGTTGCCGTAGGTGATGGTTCCGGTCTTGTCGAGCAGCAGCGTCGTCACGTCGCCAGCGGCTTCGACGGCACGGCCGGACATCGCCAGCACGTTCCTCTGCACCAGCCTGTCCATGCCGGCGATGCCGATGGCCGAGATGAGCGCGCCGATGGTGGTCGGGATGAGGCAGACCAGCAGGGCGATCAGCACGGGAACGGTCGGGGCGGCATCCGAGTATCCGGCGGCCGGCGCCAGCGTGAGCACGACCACCACGAAGATGATCGACAGGCTCGCGAGCAGGATGTTCAGCGCGATCTCGTTCGGCGTCTTCTGCCGGGAGGCGCCCTCGACCAGGCGGATCATCCTGTCGACGAACGTCTCGCCCGGCTTGCTGGTGATCCGCACCAGAATGCGGTCGGAGAGCACGCGTGTGCCTCCGGTGACCGCGCTCCGGTCCCCGCCGGACTCGCGGACGACGGGTGCGGACTCGCCGGTGATGGCCGACTCGTCCACCGACGCGATGCCGCGGACGATGTCTCCGTCTCCGGGGATGAGCTCGCCGGCCGTGACGACCACGAGGTCGCCCAGCCGGAGCTCGCTCGACGCGACCTGCTCGACCGTGGCGCTGAGCGCATCCGGGTCTGCCGTCTCGTCGTAACCGGTGACCCGGTTGGCGACGGTGGTCGACCGGGTGGCCCGCAGGCTCGCGGCCTGCGCCTTGCCCCGCCCCTCCGCGACCGCCTCGGCGAGGTTGGCGAAGATCACGGTGAGCCAGAGCCAGACGGCGATACCCCAGGTGAACGCGAGGTTTTGCTGTCCTGCGCTGTGGCCCGCGCTGTCCGCACCGCCGAGGAACGGCTGAGCGATGGCGAGCACGGTGGTCAGCGCAGCGCCGACCTCCACGATGAACATGACGGGGTTGCGCCACATCGAGCGCGGGTCGAGTTTGCGGAGCGCTCCGGGGAGCGCCGCGACGAGTTGCGCGAACGAGAACGCGCGGGCCGTCTGCCGCTGTGAGGTGATGGTGGTCATGGTCTACTGCAGCCCTTCCGCCAGGGGACCCAGCGCGAGTACGGGGAAATAGGTGAGGGCGGACACGAGCAGCACGGTCCCGACCAGCAGGCCGACGAACTGCGGCCGGTGGGTGGGGAGGGTGCCGGCTGTCGCCGGGATCTTCGCCTGCCCGGCGAGCGAGCCCGCCAGAGCCAGGACGAACACGATCGGGAGGAAACGCCCGAGGAACATCGCCGTGCCGAGCGCCGCGTTCAGCCACGGTGTGTTCGCGGTAAGACCCGCGAACGCCGAGCCGTTGTTGTTCGCGGCGGAGGTGAACGCGTAGAGCACCTCGCTGAAGCCGTGCAGGCCGGGGTTGAAGATCGAGGTCTTCTCCACGTCGGCCCTGATCGCGGGGATGGCGAAGCTGAGGCCGGTGCCGACGAGCACGAGCGTCGGGGTGGTCAGGATGTACAGGCTCGCCAGCTTGATCTCCCGCGGCCCGAGCTTCTTGCCCAGGTATTCGGGGGTGCGGCCGACCATCAGCCCGGCGATGAACACCGCGATCACGGCGATCACGAGCATCCCGTACAGTCCGGCGCCGACGCCGCCGGGGGCGACCTCGCCGAGCATCATGTTGATCATCGCCATCATGCCGCCGAGCGGACTGTAACTGTCCAGCATCGAGTTCACCGCGCCGGTCGAGGTGAGCGTGCTCGTCGTGGTGAACAGCGTCGAGCCGAGGGTGCCGAACGCCTGTTCCTTGCCCTCCATCGACCCGCTCGACAGCTCGAAGGCCGTCATCGCGGCGAGCGAGCCGAGGAACAGCACGCCCATCGTCGCGAGGATCGCGTAGCCCTGACGGCGGTCGCCGACCATCGTGCCGAACGCGCGGGGGAGCGAGAACGGGATGAGCAGCATCAGCACGATCTCGACCAGGTTCGTCCACGCGGTCGGGTTCTCGAACGGATGCGCGGAGTTCGCGTTGAAGAAGCCGCCGCCGTTCGTGCCGAGCAGCTTGATCGCCTCCTGCGACGCCACCGGTCCGCCCGGGATGCTCTGGGTCGCTCCCGTCAGCGTCGTCACGTCGTGGAATCCGGCGACGTTCTGGATGGTGCCCCCGGCGATCAGCACGACGGCCGCGATCACCGAGAGGGGCAGCAGCACGCGAACGGTCGCGCGCAGCAGGTCGACCCAGAAGTTGCCGATGGTGCCGCTCGACCGGCGCGCGAACCCGCGCACCAGGGCGACCGCGACGGCGATGCCGACGGCGGCGGACACGAAGTTCTGCACCGCGAGCCCGGCGAGCTGCACGGTGTATCCCACCGTCGCCTCTGGCGAGTACGACTGCCAGTTGGTGTTGGTGACGAACGAGATCGCGGTGTTGAACGCGAGCCCCTCCGGCACGGCGGGCAGGCCGAGCGCGTACGGCAGGAACTCCTGCAGCCGCTGCAGCCCGTACACGATCAGGATGCCGACCACCGAGAACGCGAGCACGCCGCGCAGGTAGGCAGGCCAGGACTGCTCCGACGCCGGGTCGACCCCGATCATCCGGTACACGCCGCGTTCGACGCGGAGGTCCTTCTGCGAGGTGAACACCCGGGCCAGGTAGTCGCCGAGGGGGCGGTACGCGATGGCGAGGATGAGCGCGAGCGTCGCCAGCTGGGCGACGAACAGCCACACCACCACTAGAAGCGCTCCGGCTTCACCAGGGCGACGACCAGGTACGCGATCGCGGCGACCGCGAGCAGGGCACTGATCACATCGAAGACGATCACAGCTTCTCGACCCCCCGGCCGACGAGCCCGACGACAAGCGCGAGCACGACGATTCCGAGGAGGTAGACGACGTCCAGCACGACTCTCTCCATCCATCAGGATGTCGCGCCATCCGACGCGACCGAGGAGAGTCCACACCCTGGCGGGGCGCGGGATGCGCGTCCTAACGCATCCCTAACGCCGGCCGGGTGAACGTATACGGCGTCCTAACGAACCGCGAGTGCCGCGGCGCCGAGGATGCCGGCGTTGTTGCGGTGCACCGCGGGGACGATCTCGGTCTTCAGGTCGAGCAGCGGCAGGAACTCCTGGTAGTTCTTGGAGACGCCGCCGCCGACGATGAACAGGTCCGGCGTGAACAGGAACTCCAGCGTCGAGTAGTAGGTCTGCAGGCGCTTCGCCCACTTCTCCCAGCTGAGGTCCTCGCGCTCCTTCGCCGAGTACGCCGCCTTCGACTCCGCATCGTGGCCGTCGATCTCCAGGTGGCCGAGCTCGGCGTTCGGGATGAGCACGCCGTCGTAGATGAGCGCTGAGCCGATGCCGGTGCCGAGCGTCGTCATGATGACGAGCCCCTTCTTGCCCTTCGCCGCGCCGAACTGGGACTCGGCGTATCCGGCGGCGTCCGCGTCGTTGACGAAGTGGATGTCGCGCGCGAGCGCCTTCTCGAACAGGTCCTCCGCGCGGAGGTCGATCCACTTCTTCGACACGTTCGCCGCGGAGAGGGTGACCCCGTGGCTGACGATGGCCGGGAAGCAGACGCCGACGGCCGCATCCGGGTCTTCCGCTGCGAGGCGGTCGACGATTTCCTTGGTGGTCTCGACGATGTCGTCCGGCTTGCCGCCCTCCGGCGTGGGCAGCTTGACCCTGTCGCTGATGAGTTCTCCGGTGTCGAGGTCGACGAGACCTCCCTTGATCCCGGTTCCCCCGATGTCGATTCCGATTGCCTGGTTCTTCGAACTCATGGCACGAATCTACCCGTACCGGGATGCGCGGCGCGCGCTCAACGGAGGGTGAGCACCTCTGCGCCGCGTTCGGTGACCACGAGCGTGTGCTCGAACTGGGCGGTCATGCTCCTGTCGCGGGTGACGACGGTCCAGTCGTCCTCCCACATGTCCCACTCGTGGGTTCCGAGGGTGAGCATCGGCTCGATGGTGAAGACCATGCCCACCTCCATCACGTCGTCGTGCAGCGGAGCGGAGTCGTAGTGCGGGATGATCAGCCCGGAGTGGAACGCCGCCCCGACGCCGTGACCGGTGAAGTCGCGCACCACGCCGTAGCCGAACCGCTTCGCGTACGACTCGATGGCCCGGCCGATCACGTTGACCTGCCTGCCGGGGGCGACCGCCTTGATCCCGCGGTTCAGGGCCTCCCTGGTGCGCTCGACCAGGAGGGCGACCTCCTCGGTGGCCGTGCCGACGATGAAGGTCTGGTTGCTGTCGCCGTGGAAGCCGTTCTTGTACGCCGTGATGTCGATGTTGACGATGTCGCCGTCCTCGATCACGGTGTCGTCCGGGATCCCGTGGCAGATGACTTCGTTGACCGAGCTGCAGATCGACTTCGGGAAGCCGCGGTATCCGAGGGTCGACGGGTATGCGCCGTTGGCGATCAGGAAGTCGTGCCCGATCACATCCAGCTCCTCGGTGGTGACGCCCGGGCGCACGTTCTCGCCGACCAGGGCGATGGCCTGCGCGGCGATCCTGCCGGACTCGCGGATCAGCTCGATCTCGCGAGGCGTGTAGACGTCGGAGCCGGTGTACGGGGCCGGGGCCTTCTTGCCGACGTACTCGGGCCTGGCGATGCCGGACGGCACGCGGCGCTCGGGGGTGACGCGTCCGGGAATGAGGTGACCGGCGGAATCCTTGGGCATAGGATCAAGCTTATGACCGGCGAGAATGACCACGGCATCAGCCAGGATGCTGAACACAAGTTCTGGTACAACATGAAGACCGGCCAGGTCGAGCAGGGCTTCCTGTCTCCTGCTCCCGACCGGGTCGGCCCGTTCGACACGCACGCCGAGGCGGAGCACGCCCTCGAGAAGCTGCGCGAGAACAGCGCCAAGTGGGCAGAGGAAGACGCGGCGGAAGGCCGCTGAGCCTCTAGAAGCTGTGCTCCTCGGCGGGGAACGTGCCGTTCTGCACGTCCGCCTTGTACGCCGTCGCCGCCTGCGTCAGCACGCCCTGCAGATCCGCGTACTGCTTCACGAACTTCGGAATGCGACCGGTGGTGAAACCGGCCCAGTCGGTCCACACCAGCAGCTGACCGTCCACGTCCGGGCCCGCGCCGACGCCGATGGTCGGGATGCGCAGCTCGGCGGTGACGCGCGCGGCCACGGCAGCGGGCACCATCTCCATGACGACGGCGAACGCGCCGGCCTCTTCCACGGCGTGCGCGTCGGCGAGCAGCTGCTCCGCGCCATCGCCACGGCCCTGGATGATGTGACCGCCGAGCCCGTGCTCGCTCTGCGGCGTGAAGCCGATGTGTGCCATGACCGGGATGCCCGCATCCACGATCCGGCGGATCTGCTCTGCACTGCGCACGCCGCCTTCGAGCTTCACCGCGTGCGCCCCGGTCTCCTTCATGAACCGCACGGCCGTGTGCAGCGCTTCGAGCGGACCGGTCTCGTAGGAGCCGAACGGCATGTCGGCCACCACGAACGCGCGCTTGACGGCTCCGGCCACCGCGCGGGTGAGCGGGATGAGCTCGTCCACGGTCACCGGAAGCGTCGTCTCGTAGCCGAGCACGTTGTTCCCCGCCGAGTCTCCGACCAGGAGGAAGTCGATTCCGGCCGCGTCGAAGATCTGCGCCGTCAGCTGGTCGTAACTGGTCAGGCCGGTGAACTTCGTCCCCTCCTCCTTCGCGATCTGGAAGTGGCGCGTCCGCACCCTCTTCAGCGACTGCATCGACGACGTCGTCGGGTGGGTGGACGGCATGGGGGACATGTCAGACATGGCCTCAGTCTAATGACGCGCCAGGACCACCGATTGGGGTGCGTTCCTCGCCTGAATCCGGGTGCGGAAACCACTAGTCTGGGAAGGCTGACGAAAGGGGCAGGATGGACAAGCAGCGCGACTTCGTTCTTCGCACGATCGAGGAGCGTGGCGTCAAGTTCGTGAGGCTGTGGTTCACCGATGTCGTCGGCACACTCAAGTCCGTCGCCATCGCCCCCGCCGAGGTGGAGGGTGCCTTCACCGAGGGCCTCGGCTTCGACGGCTCCGCCATCGAGGGACTGACCCGCGCATACGAGTCCGACCTGCTGGCGCTGCCGGACCCCACCACGTTCCAGATCCTCCCGTGGCGCGGCGAGATCGACCCGACCGCCAGGATGTTCTGCGACATCACGACGCCGGACGGCCAGCCGTCGGTGTCCGACCCGCGCAACGTCCTGAAGCGCACGCTCGAGAAGGCGGCGGACCGCGGGTTCACGTTCTACACGCATCCGGAGATCGAGTTCTACCTGCTCAAGTCGTCGGCGTTCGACGAGAACGGGCCGGAGCCCGTCGACTCCGCCGGCTACTTCGACAACGTGCCGGGCGGCACGGCGCACGACTTCCGCCGCCGCTCGGTCAGGATGCTCGAAGACCTCGGCATCTCGGTCGAGTTCAGCCACCACGAGGCCGGTCCAGGCCAGAACGAGATCGACCTGCGCTACGCGGACGCCCTCACCACAGCGGACAACATCATGACGTTCCGCACGGTCGTCAAAGAGGTCGCCATCGAGCAGGGCGTCTACGCCACCTTCATGCCCAAGCCGCTCTCCGGCCACCCCGGCTCCGGGATGCACACCCACATGTCGCTGTTCGAGGGCGACACCAACGCGTTCTTCGAGGCGGGCGCCGAGTACCAGCTGTCCACGGTCGGCCGCCACTTCATCGCCGGTCTGCTCCGCCACGCGCCGGAGATCACCGCGGTGACCAACCAGTTCGTCAACTCGTACAAGCGCCTCTGGGGCGGCGACGAGGCGCCGAGCTTCGTCTGCTGGGGTCACAACAACCGGTCTGCGCTGGTCCGCGTGCCGCTCTACAAGCCCAACAAGGGCCAGAGCTCGCGTGTCGAGTACCGCGCCATCGACTCCGCGGCCAACCCGTACCTCTCGTTCTCGCTCATGCTGGCCGCCGGCCTCAAGGGCATCGAGGAGCAGTACGAACTGCCGCCGGAGGCCGAGAACAACGTCTGGGCGCTCAGCGACGCGGAGCGCCGCGCGCTCGGCTACAACCAGCTCCCCGCCAGCCTCGACCACGCCATCTCGCTGATGGAGGACTCCGAGCTGGTGGCCGAGACCCTGGGCGAGCAGGTGTTCAACTACGTGCTGCTGAACAAGCGGCAGGAGTGGTCGGCGTACCGCGCGCAGGTCACCCCGTACGAGCTGCGCACCAACCTCGAGATCCTTTAGGCGCCGTGCCGCGCGACCAGCTCTCACTGACCACGCTCGCGCGGTCGGGGTTCGTCGGTCTGAGCTCGGTGCGGGCGCAGCTCGACGAGCTGACGGCGCTCACCGGCGTGCCGGTCGAGGATGCGCTTCCCGCGTTCGCGGTCGCGGCCGACCCTGACACGGCGCTCGGCTGCACGCTCGCCCTGGTGCGCCGCGCACCGGACCGCGTCGCCCCGTACCTGCGCCGGCAGGACGCGGCCCAGCGCATCCTGCGGGTGATCGGCGCGTCGGAGGGGATCGCCGAGTTCTTCCTGCGCCAGCCGGACCAGCTGGATGCGCTGACCGAGCGGGTCGAGCGTCTCCCGTCCGCCGCCGAGCTGCGCGACGACCTCCTGGATGCGGTCGGCGCGGTCGACGGGTTCGCCTCGGTGACGGAGGAGGCGGCCTGGACGGCGCTGCGCATCCGGTATCGCCGCAGGCTGGTGCAGCTGGCGAGCTTCGACCTGGAGCAGGACGACCCGGTCGACGGGTTCGATGCCGTTGCGGCCGCGATCTCCGACCTCGCCGCGGCCGCGCTCGAAGCATCCCTCGCCATCGCCCGGCGGCAGGTCAGCGGCACGGGCCCTGGACGGTTCCCCGAGGCGGAGGTGCGGGCCACGCGGCTCGCCGTCATCGGCATGGGCAAGGCCGGCGCCCGCGAGCTCAACTACGTCAGCGACGTGGACGTGATCTACGTGGCGGAGGGCGACGAGGAGGCCGGGGTCAGCTCCGGCCGCGCCGTCGACATCGCCACCCGCCTCTCGATGCTGACCATGCGCGGCATCCACGATCCGGCGATCGAACCCGGCCTCTGGGAGGTCGACCCGAACCTGCGCCCCGAGGGCAAGGACGGCGCGCTCGTGCGCACCCTCGAATCGCACATCGCCTACTACGACAGGTGGGCCAAGGGCTGGGAGTTCCAGGCGCTGCTCAAGGCGCGCCCGCTCGCCGGCGACCTGGACCTGGGGGAGCGGTACGTCGCCGCCATCGCCCCGAAGGTGTGGAGCAGTGCGTCCCGGGAGAACTTCGTCGAGTCCGTGCAGCGGATGCGCGAACGCGTCACCGACAACATCCCGGACGACGAGGTGCACTACCAGCTGAAGCTCGGCCCAGGCGGTCTGCGCGACGTGGAGTTCACGGTGCAGCTGTTGCAGCTCGTGCACGGCAGGACCGACGACCAGGTGCGCCAGCGCGACACGCTCTCCGCCCTGGCCGCCCTCGCAGCGCAGGGCTACATCGGCCGGGAGGAGTCCTCGGACTTCTCCCGCGACTACCGCACCCTGCGCCTGATGGAGCACCGGCTGCAACTGCGGCACCTCTCCCGCACGCACCTGATGCCGCGCGACGAGGGAGACCAGCGCGTCCTCGCCCGCGCGACCGGGCTCGCCCCGGGCGCCGAGCAGCTGTTCGAGCGCTGGAACGCGATCAAGCACCGGGTGCGCGGGCTGCACGAGCGGTTGTTCTACCGGCCGCTGCTGAGCGCGGTCGCCTCCACGTCGAGCGAGGACACCAAGCTCACCGGCGCGGCCGGGCTCACCAGCGAGCAGGCGGAGGCGCGCCTCGCCGCCATCGGCTTCCGCGACCCGCGCGGCGCGCTCGCCCACATCGGTGCGCTCACCGGCGGAGTGTCCAGGCGCGCCACCATCCAGCGCCACCTGCTGCCGGTGATGCTGCAGTGGTTCGCCGACGGCGCCGACCCCGACTACGGCCTCCTCACCTTCCGTCGGCTGAGCGAAGACCTCGGCTCCACCCACTGGTATCTCCGGATGCTCCGCGACTCCACAGGGGCGGCCGAGCGTCTGACGCGGGTGCTGTCTGGCTCCCGGTTCGCGGGGGAGCTGCTCGGGCGCATCCCGGAGTCGGTGGCCTGGCTGGAGTCGGAGGACGACCTGCGCCCCCGCTCGGCCGCGCTGCTGCGCGAGGAGACGCGGGCGATCCTCGGCAGGCACTCGTCGGCGGAGTCCGCGGCGTCTGCGCTGCGGGCCGCCCGCCGCCGCGAGGTGCTGCGGCTGGCGTTCTCGGGCATCCTGGGTTTCAGCACCATCGAGGAGCTTGCGCAGGGCCTCACGGCCGTCACCGAGAACGTGATCGCCGGGGTGCTGGAGGCGATCCGCGACAACCGCGACGACCGCGACCTGTTCGAGTTCGCCGTGATCGGGATGGGCCGCTTCGGCGGCCGCGAGCTCGGCTTCGGCTCGGACGCCGACGTGATGTACGTGTTCCGTCCGCTCGGCGACGACCAGGAGGCCGCCCACCGCGCCGCCCTGCAGGTCGTCTCGGAGCTCGGCAGACTCACCGAGGACAACGTCCTCCCACTCGACCTGGACATGGGCCTGCGCCCCGAGGGCAAGAACGGCACCCCGGTGCGCTCGCTCGAGTCGTACCGCGCCTACTACCAGCGCTGGTCGCTCACCTGGGAGGCCCAGGCGCTGCTGCGCGCCCGCGGGGTGGCGGGGGATGCGGCCCTGCTCGACGACTTCGAGACCGTCGCCGACGAGGTGCGCTACCCGGCGTCGATCGCCGAGCAGGCGGTCCGCGAGGTCAAGCGGATCAAGGCGCGCGTCGAGAGCGAGCGCCTCCCGCAGGGCGCGGACCCGGCTCGCCACCTCAAGCTCGGCCGCGGCTCCCTCAGCGACGTCGAGTGGTTCGTGCAGCTCATCCAGCTGCAGCACGCGGCCGCCGTCCCCGACCTGCAGACCACGTCGACCCTGGATGCCCTCCGCGTCGCCGCAGAGACCGGCTACGTCTCGACCGACGACGCCGCCAAACTCCGCGACGCCTGGGTCTTCGCCTCCCGCGCCCGCTCCGCGATGACCCTCTGGACCAACAAGACGGCCGACGTCCTCCCCTCCGACCGCGTCGCCCTCGACGGCGTCGCCCGCCTGATGGAATACCCACCCGGCTCCGCCAGCCGCCTCGAAGAGGACTACCTCGCCGTCACCCGCCGAGCCCGAGCCGTCTTCGAGCGCTCCTTCTACGGCCAGCCCGACCGCCCGGCCCCCACCGCCTGACCGCCCCCGTCTCCGTTCAAGCGGAAAAGGTGCCGCCGAGGGCCGCTTCTTTCCGCACGAGCGGAGTTCCCGACGGCGTGTCGTCCGGGATCTCCTGCCGAACAACCGGCATCGTGACGGTGTGCAGACCTGGTGGACGCCCCGTCGAACCGTCGTCTTCATCGCCGCGTTCCTCGTCGCAGCCCTGGTCGTCTCCGGCGGTATCGCCCTCCTGAAGGTCCACGAGGCGACAGCGGACTGGTGGCCGAGCGCCATCCCCACCCGGGTGCAGTACGCCGGTCGCAACTACACCTGCTTCGGCGCCGGCCCCGGCTTCACCACCGGACTGCCCGCGCGCGGCCACACCATCGGTGGCGGCATCATCTTTGCGCCGAGCGTCGAGCCGGACACGTTCATCGTCGTCAGCGACGGAAAACGCATCGTCGAGTGCCCGCTCAGCGGCGGCCTCTGACGTCGGACGGCCGAAGCGCTCATTTCACTCCCGCGCCCGAAAACGCCGGAAGGCCGCACCCCCGAAGGGATGCGGCCTTCCGCACGTCAGAGCGTCACACGCCGAAGTACAGCTCGTACTCGAACGGGTGGGGACGCTGCGCGAGGGGCTTGATCTCCTTCTCGCGCTTGTAGTCGATCCAGGTCTCGATGAGCTCCGGGGTGAACACGCCGCCTGCGAGGAGGAAGTCGTGGTCGGCCTCGAGCGCATCCAGGACCTCGGCGAGGGTGCCGGGGACCTGCGGGATGTTCTTGGCTTCCTCGGGAGGGAGCTCGTAGAGGTCCTTGTCGACCGGCTCGTGCGGCTCGATGCGGTTCTTGATGCCGTCGAGGCCCGCCATGAGCTGCGCGGCGAACGCGAGGTACGGGTTGCCGGACGCGTCGGGGGCGCGGAACTCGATGCGCTTCGCCTTCGGGTTCGTGCCCGTGATCGGGATGCGGATCGACGCGGAGCGGTTGCCGGCCGAGTAGACCAGGTTGACCGGGGCCTCGAAGCCGGGGACCAGGCGGTGGAACGAGTTCACCGTCGGGTTCGTGAACGCGAGGACGGCCGGGGCGTGCTTGAGCAGGCCGCCGATGTACCAGCGTGCGATGTCGGAGAGGCCGCCGTAGCCCGCCTCGTCGTAGAACAGCGGCTTGCCGTCGTTCCACAGCGACTGGTGGGTGTGCATCCCGGAGCCGTTGTCGCCGAACAGCGGCTTCGGCATGAAGGTCGCGACCTTGCCCCAGAGCTCGGCCGTGTTCTTCACGATGTACTTGAACTTCAGGATGTCGTCTGCCGCGTGCACCATCGTGTCGAAGCGGTAGTTGATCTCGGCCTGGCCGCCGGTGCCCACCTCGTGGTGTGCGCGCTCAAGGATGAGGCCGGCGTCGATCAGCTTCAGCGAGATGTCGTCGCGCAGGTCGGCCTGCTTGTCGACGGGGCTGACCGGGAAGTACCCGCCCTTGTACGGCGTCTTGTTGGCGAGGTTTCCGCCCTCCTCGACACGACCGGTGTTCCAGGCTCCCTCTTCGGAGTCCACCGAGTAGAAGCTCGAGTGCTGGTTCACCTCGTAACGGACGTCGTCGAAGATGTAGAACTCGGCCTCGGGGGCGAAGAACGCGGTGTCCGCGATGCCGGTGGAGGCGAGGTACTTCTCGGCCTTCTTGGCGACCTGGCGCGGGTCCTTCGAGTAGATCTCGCCGTTGCGCGGGTTGTAGATGTCGAAGACCATGATGAGCGTGCGCTCGGCACGGAAGGGGTCGACGTACGCGGTGGAGACGTCGGGGATGAGCTGCATGTCCGATTCGTGGATGGACGCGAAGCCTCGGATGGACGAGCCGTCGAAGAGCTGACCGACGGAGAAGAACTCTTCGTCGACGGTCGAAGCGGGGATGTTGAAGTGCTGCTGCACACCGGGCAGATCGGTGAAGCGGATATCAAGGAACTTGACGTCGGTGTCCTTGATGAACTTGAGCACCTCGGAAGAATCACGGAACATGCGGAGGACTCCCAAAATGGATTGAGGTGGTGGACTGCACCTGCAGCCCAAGACAACACCGTACGGGGAAGGAGTTTCCCCGGAGTGACGCAAATGTTTCCGGCGTGTTACGCATACCCGTGGCCGGTAAACTCGTCTGGTGCCACAGAACCCGCCATCCTCCGCCTCCGGCAACATCGCGCCGAGCCGCTATCCCGGTGAACGACTGGGATTGCCGGAGACGGGCAGAGGCTCGGTCGGGCGTGCAGGCCGCCGCATCGGCGCCATCGTCATCGACTGGGCGATCGCCTACCTGATTTCTTTCGCGTTCTTCCGAACTGACGGGATCGTGAACGGCTGGGCCACCACCGGCATCTTCGTGCTCATGCAGATCCTGTTCATCCCGACCATCGGCGGCGGCATCGGCCACCGGGTGTTCGGGATGCGCGTTGTCGCGATCCGCGGCGGCTGGGTGGGCCTCTGGCGTCCCGTCGTCCGCACACTGCTGCTCGCGATCGTGATCCCCGCGCTCGTCTGGGACTCCGACCAGCGCGGCTTCCACGACAAGATCGCCGGCACGGTCCTCATCCGGGCCTGACGGCGCCGCCACTGCCGTCCCTCCCCGCCGCACCCAAAGCATCGAGCCGGGACTTCTGCACGCGACACGCCGGTCGGGCTGGTGCAGAAGTCCCGGCTCGATGGATGCGCGGGGCGGGGTAAGCGGTCGAGCGGGCTCTAGCGAGCGCGCTGGGCGCGAACCTTCATCGGGTCGATGCCCTTGGGGATCGGCATCGAGTTCTCCAGCGACTGGAGACGGTTGCTGATCGCCATGACCTCGGCCTTGGTCAGGGTGGGCTTGATCTTGGCGAGTACGCGCGGGATCTTGTGCAGCGGGGTGGCGTCCGCATCCGGTCCGACGCTGATCGTCGTCACGGGCACGTTCGGCAGCACGCGGGTGACCTTGCGGCGCTCCTCGTCGATCATCCGCTGGGTGCGGGTCTTCGGGCCTTCGCTGATGAGCACGACACCGCCGCGGCCGGTGGCGCGGTAGATCGCATCCTGGGTCTTGCCGTTGACGGCGACCGGCATCTCCGAGCCGCGCCAGCTGCGCTTCAGGGAGCTGCGCAGCACGGCGCCGACGGCGCCGGGCTGGCCCTCGATCTGCGAGTACGCAGCACGCTCGGCGCGACGCCCCAGGATGATCAGGCCGATCAGCACACCGGCGAGCACGCCGGCGAGGATCCACATCGCCATCGTGAAGCCGTTGCCGTCGGACAGGAAGATCGCCAGAAGCACGCCGACGATGATCGGGGCCACGATGCCGCCCACGATGTACAACACCGCCCGCTTGTCGTAGCGGCGGGTCATCTGGAAGACCTGCCACATCTGCTTGAGCCGACCGGGCTCCTTGGTGGACTTGTCCTTGCGTGCCATAGTCACAAGGATACCGGCTCGGCCGCCCGCGCAGTGACGTTGTTCGCGGTCAGGATACGGCCTGGGCGAACCCGAGCGACGCGTCGGCCAGATGGCGGAGTTCGTCCGGCACCTCGCGGCCTTTCGCGTGCATCGACTGCGCCCAGAGTCGCCCGGCGCGGTACGACGAACGGACCAGGGGACCGGCGAGCACACCGAGGAACCCGATCGCCTCCGCCTCCTCTTTCAGCTCGACGAACTCATCCGGATGCACCCATCTCGCCACCGGCAGATGCCGCGGGCTCGGTCGCAGGTACTGGGTGATCGTGATGATGTCCGTCCCCGCGTCGTGCAGGTCGCGCAGAGCCTGGCTGACCTCTGCACGCTCCTCGCCCATCCCGAGGATGAGGTTGGACTTGGTGATGAGCCCGGCCGCACGTCCCTGCGTGATGACGTCGAGCGAGCGCTCGTAACGGAAGGCCGGCCGGATGCGTTTGAAGATGCGCGGGACGGTCTCGACGTTGTGCGCGAACACCTCGGGCTCGGCGGAGAAGACCTCGCCTAGATAGTCGGGGTTGCCGGAGAAGTCGGGCACCAGGATCTCGACGCCCGTGCCTGGGCTCTGCCGGTGGATCTCGCGGATCGTCTCGGCGTACAGCCACGAGCCTTCGTCGGCCAGGTCGTCGCGGGCGACGCCGGTGACGGTGGCGTAGCGCAGGTCCATCTTCGCGACGGACTCTGCGACGCGGCGTGGCTCGTCGGTGTCGTAGTCGGCGGGCTTGCCGGTGTCGATCTGGCAGAAGTCGCACCGCCTGGTGCACTGGGCCCCTCCGATGAGGAACGTCGCCTCCCTGTCCTCCCAGCACTCGAAGATGTTCGGGCAGCCGGCTTCCTGGCACACCGTGTGCAGGTTCTCGCCCTTCACGAGGTTCTGCAGCTGGCGGTACTCGGGGCCCATCTTCGCTTTGGTCTTGATCCACTCGGGCTTGCGCTCGATGGGGGTCTCTGCATTGCGGATTTCGAGGCGCAGCATCTTGCGTCCCTCTGGCGCTGCGCTCACGCGACGGTCTCCAGTCCTGTGTCGAATTCTCTGTCGAAGCGTGCCTGGATCAGGGGGACGACGTCCTCCGGGGTGACCGTGCGGCCGAGGACGCGGCTGATCGAGGTGACCCCCGCATCCCGGATGCCGCAGGCCACGATCGCGTCGTAGGCCTCGAACCCGTTGGAGCAGTTGAGCGCGAACCCGTGCATGGTGACGCCCTCTGCGACGCGGATGCCGATGGCGGCGATCTTCTCGTCGCGCTGGATCCCGCGGATCCACACGCCGGAGCGTCCCTGCACGCGTTCACCGTGCACCCCGACTTCGGCAAGAACATCGATCAGGATGCTCTCCAGCCGCCGGACGTATCCGACGACGTCGATGGGCTCGGGAAGGCGGAGAATCGGGTATCCCACGAGCTGCCCCGGCCCGTGCCAGGTGATCTTCCCGCCGCGGTCGACATCGATGACGGGTGTCCCGTCGGTCGGCCTTTCGTCGGGCTCTGTGCGTTTCCCTGCGGTGTACACCGAGGGATGCTCGAGGAGGATGACAGTATCGGGCGCCCGGCCTGCAACGACATCGGCGTGCACGGCACGCTGCTGTTGAAGGGCCTCGAAATACGGCACGGAGTTGGCGCTTAGCCCCGTGACGACATAGTCGACCACGCAGCAAGTCTATGTGCTTGCGCGCTCTCCACAGGGCGGCTGTTTGGCGAGTTGTCCACGGGTTCGGGTGCGCCGCGTCGTGAGGGTTCCGGATGCTCTGGAATTGGTCCATGCCGACTGCACCGACCACGTCCCGCCCGCCCCTGCTGAGCCGCACGCCCGACCTCGCCCGCCTCGCTGCCGCCCGGGCGAGGGAGAGGGCCTGGCAGGTGCTCGGCACGCTGTCGGCCGAGCCGGACGAATTGCGACAGCTGATCCGGGCGCCGGAGCAGGCGCATCCCGTGGTGGCCTGCCTCCGCACCGGCGTGGATGCTGCGGACGCGACAGCGCGCGAGGCTACTGCCAGACGCGATTCCCACTCGGAGCACGTCGTGGGGGTTGTGGGCGGCGAGGTCGCGCGCGGTCTGCCGGAGGGCTGGCTCATCGTGGAACACGCTCCAGGAGGAACCCTTGCCGCCTTACTTGCCCGGCGCCACCTGATCCGCGCAGACGAGGCGGCCACCATCCTGATCGGGGTCGCGTCCGGTCTCGGCGCCCTGCACGAGGCCGGATGGTCGGCGAGCGGCCTCGCCCTCGAGGGTGTGGTCTTCCGCCGCGACGGCTGTCCGGCCATCGACGCCCTCCGCCGAGCTTGCCCACTGACGGAGTCGAGCGCCGCGGCGGACCGGCTCGCGTATCGCGCGGTGGCGCAGCACCTCTGCGCGGCGGTCCCTGCGCCGGGCGGCTGGCGGCTGCTGGATGCGGTGGATGCGGCACTCGCGCCGCCGCGCTCCGGTGGCGACCACCCGCCCACCGTCGTGTGGGAGCGGGTGCTGGCTGGTGTGCTGGCCACGATCGAGCCGGGCGTGGTGCGGGTGACGGAGTCGGGAACACCGCACGCGCCGCGTCCACCGTCCGTGGCACCGAGTGCCCTCCCACCCGGTGAGGCGGACGAGCCACCGGGCGCGCCGCGACGATCGCAGGGCGAACTGATCGACGCGGGCCTCAGCGGGATCCGGGGCCGTGCCCTGCCGACGGAACTGATCGACGCGGGCCTCAGCCTGGTCAATGGTCACGCTGAGCCCACAGGCCGCCGCGAGCCTGTGTCTGGCCAGGTCGCAGCGGCGTCGGACCGTCTGCACGACACCATTCCGCGTCAGTCGTTCGATTCGAACGGGCGGATGTCTGCGACGCGAACCTCGCTTCCGCGAACCTCGCTTCCGCGAACCTCGATGGTGCACCCCGTGTCGAGCTCAGCGCTGAACCCGGTCTCGGCGTTCGAACCGGCCGCGGAGCTCAGCGACCTTCTCCTGGACGGCAGACCCATCGCGCACGTCGCAGAGCGTGTTCGCAGCTGGTTCGCAGTGCGGAAGAAACTCGTCGCGATTGTGCTGATCCCGGCCGTCGTCGTCGGCGCCGCGCTCCTCCTGCTGCCAGGCGGTCCGGCTCAGAACACGTCGTCCGAATCCTCTGCCGGCGCCGGTGCATCGTCCGCGACTGGTGCATCTTCCGCGACTGGTGCACCGTCCGCAGCCGAAACCTCCGGCCCGCCCAGCACGCCCGGGTCGAACGGCCGGTCTTCGCCTAGCGGGGCAACACCCTCAACTCGCGCACCAGCGTCAGAAGGTTCGCTGGACGCGTCCCACCTCCCCACGCCACCAGCGAAGCCCGACGGCGCGACAACAGCCGGGGGAGCGAACTCCACCGCTGCGCAGACGGAATCCACCGTGCCCGGCGAGCCGGTGGCCGCTGCCACACATCTGCTGCGGGCCCGCCACACGTGCTTCACAGCACGCGTGCGGCAGGTCTCGTGTGTGGACGAGCTCGTCCAGGACGGCTCGCCGGTGGCCGCGACCGACCGGGCGGCGATCGAGGACGGGACGGCCGCCGACGGGTACGACTACGCCGGAGCCGCCGTCGAGCTCGTGCAGCGCTGGGGTGCGGCGGCGCTCGTGTCCGTGGCACCGGATCGCGCACGCACCCCGAAAAGCGAACCGGCCTCGCTCCTGATGGTCAGGAGCGAGGCCGGGTGGCGTCTGCGGGAGGTGTTCCCGTGACAGTGACTAGATGCCGAGGTTCGCCTCGAAGTTGCCGCCCTCGAGACGGTTCTTGACCGCGACGAGGAAGCGGGACGCGTCGGCGCCGTCGACGATCCGGTGGTCGTACGAGAGGGCCAGGTACACGGTCGAGCGGATCGCGATCGAGTCGGTTCCGTCAGCCGAGATGACGACGGGACGCTTCGTGACGATGCCGGTGCCGAGGATGGCCACCTGCGGGAGGAACACCACGGGGGTGTCGAACAGCGCGCCACGCGAACCGGTGTTGGTCAGCGTGAACGTGCCGCCGGCGAGCTCGTCGGGCTTCAGACGGTTCTCGCGGGTGCGCTCTGCGAGGTCCGCGATCTCCTTGGCCAGGCCCGCGAGGTCGAGCTCGGACGCGTTGCGCACCACAGGGGTGAGCAGACCGCGCTCGGTGTCGACGGCGATCGACATGTTCTCGTGGTCCGGGTAGACGATCGAGTCGCCGTCGATGGTGGCGTTGATGACGGGGTACGTCTTCAGCGCCTCGGCGGCGGCCAGAGCGAAGAACGGGAGGAAGGACAGCTTGACGCCGGTCTTCGACTGGAAGTCGGCCTTGACCTTGTCGCGGAAGGCCGCGACCTTGGTCACGTCGACTTCGACCACCGAGGTGAGCTGAGCGGACGACTGCATCGACACGACGGCGCGCTCGGCGACGACCTTGCGCAGACGCGACATCGGCTGGGTCGTACCGCGCAGCGGCGAGACCTCGGGAGCCGGGGCCGCCTCAGCGGAGGACGACGCGGAGGAGGCGGCGGGTGCGGCAGCCGCGGAGAGGATGTCCTCCTTGCGGATGCGCCCACCGACGCCGGTGCCGGTGACCGTCGACAGGTCGATGCCCTGCTCGTTCGCGAGCTTGCGAACGATCGGGGTCACGTAGCCGGCGTTACCGGCGTGCGCGCCACCGGATGCTGCGGGAGCAGCGGTGGGGGCCGGAGCAGCAGCGGGAGCCGGAGCAGCCGCCGGAGCGGGTGCGGCGGCGGGAGCAGCAGCGGCAGGAGCCGGAGCAGCCTGGGCAGGAGCAGCCTGTGCGGGCGCTGCGGCGGGCGCCGGTGCGGCCTGCGCAGGTGCGGCTTCCGCGGTGGGAGCCGGGGCAGCCTGGGCCGGAGCAGCCTCGGCAGCGGGGGCCGGAGCGGCCTCCGCGGCAGGGGCCGGCGCAGCCTCAGCAGCGGGCGCCGGTGCTGCGGCCGGAGCAGCCTCAGCGGGAGCCGCCTCAGCAGCAGGTGCCGGTGCAGCCTCAGCAGCAGGAGACGGCGCAGCGTCAGCAGCCGGAGCAGCCTCCGCCGGAGCGGCCTCGGCCTCAGCGGCGGGCGCGGCCGGGGCCTCGCCTCCGCCGGAGCCGTCGCCGATCGTCACGAGCGCGGTGCCCACCTCGACGGTCTCGTCCTCCTGCACCAGGATCGCCTCGATGACGCCCGCGACGGGGGAGGGGATCTCGGTGTCGACCTTGTCGGTCGAGACTTCGAGCAGGGGCTCGTCCACCTCGACACGGTCGCCAACGTTCTTCAGCCAGCGGGTGACCGTGCCTTCCGTGACACTCTCGCCGAGTGCCGGGAGGCTGACGGATTCGCTCATGAGCTTGTCTCCTTCAAACCAATTCGTTCAGTAGTTTATTGCAGTCGCGCCGACCGGCGGCGGACTAAAGGGTGTGCAGCGGCTTGCCAGCGAGGTACAGGAAGGCCTCGCCGAGCGACTCGTTCTGCGTGGGGTGCGCGTGGACGAGCGGGGCGATGTCTTCGGGGTATGCCTCCCAGTTGACCGCGAGCTGTGCCTCGCCGATCAGCTCACCGACGCGGGCGCCGATCATGTGGACGCCGACGACGGGGCCGTCGACGACGCGGACGACCTTGACGGAGCCGCTGGTGCCGATGATCTCGCTCTTGCCGTTGCCCGCGAGGCTGTAGTCGTAGCTCGACACCTTGTCCGCGCCGTACTGCTCGACGGCCTTGGCCTCCGTGAGACCGACCGATGCGACCTCGGGGTCGCAGTAGGTGACCTTCGGGATGTTGACATCCGGCACGATGATCGGGTTGAGGCCCGCGATCTCCTCCGCGACGAAGATGCCCTGCTGGAAGCCGCGGTGGGCGAGCTGCAGGCCGGGGACGATGTCGCCGACGGCGTAGACGCCGGGAACGCTCGTCTGGAGGCGCTCGTCGGTGATGACGAAGCCGCGGTCGAGCGTGATGCCCGCCTCCTCGTAGCCGAGGTTGGCGGTCGACGGGCCGCGGCCGACGGCGACGAGCAGCAGCTCGGCGTCGACCGTGTCGCCGTTCTCGAGCGTCACGACGACGCCGTCGTCGTTCTGGGTCACGCCGGAGAACCGGACGCCCAGGCGGTAGTCGATGCCGCGGCGGCGGAACGCGCGCTCCAGCGACTTGCTGATGGTCTCGTCCTCGTTGGGGACGAGGTGCGGGAGGGCCTCGATGATGGTGACGTCCGCGCCGAAGGACTTCCAGACGCTCGCGAACTCGACGCCGATGACGCCGCCGCCGAGCACGGCGACCTTCTTGGGCACGAAGTCCAGCTCGAGGGCCTGCTCGCTCGTGATGACGCGGCCGCCGATCTCGAGACCGGGAAGCGAGCGCGAGTACGAGCCCGTGGCGAGGATGACGTTCTTGCCGACGATGGTGTCGTCACCGACCTGCACCGTGGTGGGGGAGGTCAGGCGACCTTCACCCTCGATGACCGTGATCTTGCGCGCCTTGACCAGGCCCTGCAGTCCCTTGTACTTCTTGGCGACGATGCCCTGGCGGTATTCCGTCACGCCGTTGATGTCGATGCCCTGGAACTCCGTGACGATGCCGTACTTCGACGACTCGCGGGAGTAGTCCGCCACCTCGGCCGCGTGCAGCAGGGCCTTGGTGGGAATGCATCCTCGGTGCAGGCAGGTGCCTCCGACCTTGTCTTTCTCGATCATCCCAACGGTGAAACCGAGCTCGGCCGCACGCAGCGCTGCTGCGTAGCCTCCACTCCCACCGCCGAGCACCACAATGTCAAAGTTCTGCTCAGACACCCAGCTACTCCCTCGCGCATCAGGATTCGTGACACGACCCTGCCCCGAGGGGTCACTCGTGGGCAGGCGTTTGTTTGCGGCAAGAATTTTTCTTGCCCATACGACCCTACTACTTCCGGGAAAAGTCCTCGGCCAACCGGATGAGGGCGCGCACGGTGACGGCGGTCGGTCCCTTCCCGGTGAAACCGTAGGGAGAGGCGGGTCCCTTGGCGGGTCCCGCGATGTCCAGGTGGGCCCACGGGATGCGCGGCGAATCCTCAGCATCGCCGGTGCGGCCGACGAACTCCTGGAGGAAGACGGCGGCGAGCAGCATCCCTCCCGCGGTGTTTCCCGGGTTGGCGTTGGCGATGTCCGCCACCTCGGAGTTGATGGTCGCGCGCAGCTCGCCGGGGAGCGGCATCGGCCAGAGCAGTTCGCCGGACGTCTTCGCGGCGTCGACGACGTCTCCGACCAGCTCGTCGTCGCCCATGACGGCGGCGTAGCGGGTGCCGAGGGCGACCATCGCCGCTCCGGTCAGGGTCGCGACGTCCACGATCGCGTCCGGGCGCTCCTCGCTCGCAGCGACCAGGCCGTCGGCCATCACCAGGCGGCCCTCCGCGTCGGTGTTGAGCACCTCGACGGTCCTGCCGCCCCGGATGCGCAGCACGTCGTTGGGCCGGATCGCCGACCCGGACGGCATGTTCTCCGCGATGCAGAGCCACGCGGTCACTTTCACCGGCAGTTCCAGCCTGGCCGCGGCGAGCACGACGGCGAGCACGGTGGCCGCTCCCGTCATGTCGTACTTCATGCCGACCATCCCGGTCGGCGGCTTGAGCGACAGCCCACCGGTGTCGAAGGTGATGCCCTTGCCGACCAGCGCGAGGTGCTTGGCCGCTCCGGCGGGGGAGTACGTGACCTTGACGAGCCGCGGCGGGCGGGTCGAGCCCTGGCCGACGCCGAGGATGCCGCCGAAGCCGTCCGCTTCGAGCTGCTTCTCGTCCCAGACCCGCACATCCACCGGCAGCCCGGACGCCGCGCGCTCCGCAGCGTCGGCAAGGGTCGCGGGGTAGAGGTCGAGCGGCGGCGTGTTGACGAGGTCCTTGACGAGCGCGACGGCCTCCGCTGCCGCAGCGGCGCGGGCGACGAGCGCGTCGCGTGCGTCCGCCCCGGATGCGTCGTCCGGCGTCCCGACGACCTCGATGGCTGCGACAGGCGCCTTCACAGATGCCTTGGATGCCTCACGGTACGTCGTGAACGCGTACGAACCGAGGGCAGCGCCTTCCAGCACCGCGGCGAGCTGCTCGTCGCCGTCCGCGGGCAGCGCGACGGTGACGGCCGCCGTGCCGGCGAGCTGGCGGATGCCGCTGCCCGCCGCGTAGCGCAGCGCGTCGGCATCCACGGTCTCCGGCAATCCGATCACGGCGATGGACGGTCCGCCTCCTCCGCCGGGGAGCCGGACCAGCTCGTCCCGTCCCCCTCCGAAGCCGACGGCCTGCAGCTGCGCGGCGACATCGCCCGCGGCCGTCAGGGCGGCGTCGACGGCGGAGTTCGCCACCACGTCGACGGAGCCACCGGATGCGCGTGCGCCGATCAGGAGCACGTCACCGGACGGGGACACGGCGGAGGCGGACGAAAGCGAGAGAGAAGGGACGGTCATGCCTCGAATCTAGCCGCTGCCGCGCGCCGGCAGCCGTGTTCGCTGTGGGCGTGTGCCTTCCGGGCCGGTTCGCAGGGTCCGCCGGGAACGGGCGGCTTAGAGTTGAAATATGCGCGATCCGGGTGACCTGTACGAGCTCAACGCGGCCCTCTCGGAGGTGCCGGCTGGCCTCAACCTGGTCGCGGGCCTGACCGGATTCGCCGACGCGGGTTCCGGCGTCAGCCAGCTGGGCACCTATCTGCTCGGAACGCTCGACAACGAGGTGGTCGCCACCTTCGACGCCGACATCCTGCTCGACTACCGTGCCCGCCGGCCGATCATCTACTTCGACCAGGACCACCTCACCGATTACCAGCCGGCCACGCTCAAGCTCTACCTCGCGTACGACGAGCTGCGCCAGCCGTTCCTCCTTCTGTCCGGCTTCGAGCCCGACTTCCAGTGGGAGCGGTTCACGCAGGCCATCCTCGACCTCATCGACAGACTCAAGGTGAAGTCGGTCACCTGGGTGCACTCCATCCCGATGCCCGTGCCGCACACGCGCCCGATCGGCGTGACCGTCAGCGGCAACCGCTCCGACCTGATCGACTCGATGTCGATCTGGAAGCCGCACACGCAGGTCCCGGCCAACGCGCTGCACCTGCTCGAGTTCCGGCTGCAGCAGCTGTCGTACCCGATCGCCGGGTTCATCCTGCTCATCCCGCACTACCTGGCAGACACCGAGTACCCCGCCGCGGCCATCGCCGCGCTCGACAGCATCAGCGCGGCCACCGGGCTGATCTTCCCCACCGACCGGCTGCGCCAGGAGGACAGGGAGTTCATCGCGAACATCGACGAGCAGGTCGACTCGAACGCCGAGCTCGGCCGGCTGGTCGGAACGCTCGAGGAACGCCACGACAGCTATATGGAGGACAACCAGCTGCGGTCGCCGCTGACCGACCGCGATGGCGAGCTGCCGAGCGCGGACGAGATCGCCGCCGAGCTGGAGAACTTCCTCGCGTTCCGCCGCCATGGCGACGAGGAGAACGGGCCCACCGCGTCCTGACGCGCATCCCGGCCGGCGTGGTCGGTAATACGCTGGAGGAGTGAATTCGCGGCGCTCCTGGCTCATCTTCGGGATCGGCGTCTTCGCCTACCTGATCGCGGTCATGCAGCGCACGAGCATCGGCGTCGCCGGAGTAGCAGCGACCGAGCGCTTCCACAGCACGGCGTCCGTGCTCTCGACCCTCGCCGTCGTGCAGCTGATCGTGTACGCGGCCATGCAGATCCCGGTCGGCGTGCTGATCGACAGGGTCGGCTCGCGCTGGCTGATGGCGGTGGGCACAGCGCTGATGATCGTCGGTCAGGTAACCGTGGCGTTCGCGCCGACCATCGGGGTCGCCATCCTGGGGCGCATCCTGGTCGGGGCGGGGGATGCGACGGTGTTCACCTCGCTGATGCGCCTGATCAACTCGTGGTTCCGCGGGCGCCTGGTGCCGCAGCTGTCCCAGTGGATCGGCAACATCGGCCAGCTGGGCCAGGTGCTGTCCGCCATCCCGTTCGCGATCATCCTGCACCAGGCGGGATGGACGACCGCGTTCCTCAGCGCCGCATCGCTCTCGGTGATCGCGCTCGTCGGCATCGTCGCCGCGATCTCGGACAGGCCGGTCGGCTCGTCGGAGGGCCCGCGTCCCGCCACCTGGGGAGAGTCCATCCGGCAGCTGCGGGTGAGCCTGGCGCGGCCGGGCACGCAGCTCGGCTTCTGGTCGCACTTCGTCACCCAGTCCTCCGGCACCGTGTTCAGCCTGATGTGGGGGCTGCCGTTCATGGTGTTCGCGCTCGGGATCGACCCGGCGGAGGCGTCAGGGCTGCTGATCGTCGCCGTGGTGGCCGGCCTCATCTCCGGCCCCATCCTGGGCGTACTCACCGCGCGCCACCCGCTGCGGCGCAGCAACCTGGTGCTGGGGATCGTCGCCATGATGGGCGTTGTCTGGGCCGTGGTGCTGCTCTGGCCGGGCACGCCGCCGCTCTGGCTGCTGATCGTGCTGCTGATCGCGATCGGGATCGGCGGACCCGGCTCCCTGATCGGGTTCGACTTCGCCCGCACCTCCAACCCGCTGCGCAGCCTCGGCTCGGCGAACGGCATCGTCAACGTCGGCGGCTTCCTCGCCAGCTTCGTGATGATGTTCCTGATCGGGCTGGCGCTCGACGGGCAGAACGGCGCCCGCGTCGCTGCGGGGGGAGCATCCGACCTGTATGCCCTGGATGCGTTCCGCTGGGCGTTCGCGATCCAGTACGTGATCGTGGGCATCGGCGTCGGATTCCTGGTGCGTGCGAGACGCCGCACCCGCCGCCTGTTGTCCGAGGACGAGGGAATAGAAGTGGCCCCCTTGTGGGTTCTACTCTCTGACGCGTGGAAGAGACGCGGACGAGGGGCGGCCGGCTGAAAGCGGCTGGGCGGCGGCGGAGCACCGATGGTCGGGGGCGGCCATGAATCGTGCAATAATAGTTGATCGGACCCGTTCATATCCAGGGGCTCGGAGCATGGAAAACTGCACCGCGCACAGACCCAGGACTTGACATGGGTCTTAGTAATGTCCGCACGCAACCTGAGCCAGGCCAAGGCGCTTCGGATTCTCGGCCCCTCCGCTTGGTATGAAAGGTGTTCACATGGCAACCCGTGCAGCAACGAAAGCTCCAGAAGCCGAGGTGACCGAGGCCGAGGTCACTGAGACGGCAGCGAAGAAGACCGCAGCGAAGGCCGCTCCGGCAGCGAAGAAGACGGCAGCGAAGGCTCCCGCGAAGAAGGCCCCTTCGAAGGCGGCCGCGAAGACGACCGCCAAGAAGGGCGCGAGCAAGGCCAAGGGCGACGACGAGCTCGGCGACGACGACGCCGTCGAGATCGACGAAGAGGAGACCGCGGAGGTCGAGGTCGAGGCAGCAGCCGACGACAGCGACGACGCGGAAGAGAAGTCGGACGACGACGACGCCAAGCCCGCTGCGGCCGACGAGCCCCTGCCGACGGGAGCACTCGTGCTCCGCGCCGTCGACGAGGACGACGACATCCCGGTGTACTCCACCACGATCACCGGCGCCACGGCAGACCCCGTCAAGGACTACCTGAAGCAGATCGGCAAGGTCGCCCTGCTGAACGCGGCGGAGGAGGTCGAGCTCGCGATGCGGATCGAGGCCGGCCTGTTCGCCGAGGACAAGCTCGCCAACACGCCGAACATGCCGCGTGAGCTCGAGCGCGAGCTCAAGTGGGTCGCGCGCGACGGCCAGCGGGCCAAGAGCCACCTGCTCGGAGCGAACCTCCGACTGGTCGTCTCGCTCGCCAAGCGGTACACCGGTCGCGGGATGCAGTTCCTCGACCTCATCCAGGAAGGCAACCTGGGCCTCATCCGTGCCGTCGAGAAGTTCGACTACACCAAGGGCTTCAAGTTCTCCACGTACGCCACCTGGTGGATCCGTCAGGCGATCACCCGCGCGATGGCCGACCAGGCCCGCACCATCCGCATCCCGGTGCACATGGTCGAGGTCATCAACAAGCTGGCCCGTGTGCAGCGGCAGATGCTGCAGGACCTGGGCCGCGAGCCCACGCCGGAAGAGCTGAGCCGTGAACTCGACATGACCCCCGAGAAGGTCATCGAGGTGCAGAAGTACGGCCGTGAGCCGATCTCGCTGCACACCCCGCTCGGCGAGGACGGCGACAGCGAGTTCGGCGACCTGATCGAGGACACGGAGGCGGTCGTCCCGGCCGACGCTGTGGGCTTCACGATGCTGCAGAAGCAGCTCGAGAGCCTCCTCGACTCGCTCTCGGAGCGCGAGGCCGGAGTGATCCGGATGCGCTTCGGGCTCGGCGACGGAATGCCGAAGACGCTCGACCAGATCGGTGACACGTTCGGGGTGACGCGTGAGCGCATCCGTCAGATCGAGTCGAAGACGATGGCGAAGCTCCGCCACCCGTCCCGGTCGCAGTCGCTCCGCGACTACCTCGAGTAGGCCGGGGGAGTGCGCTACAGGCTAGCGGTCGTCGCCGGTCGTCTCGCCCGCTGGCTGCTGCGCCTGCGCGGCGGCGGCTCGGCTGTGCCGGGACGCGTCGCGCTCGCGATCGCGCCGAAGTTCCTGGAACGCGCCGTCGCCGAGCTTCCGCTCGGCGTCGTGTTCGTCTCCGGATCGAACGGCAAGTCGACCACGACGAACATGCTCACGGGCATCCTGCGCGAGCACGGGCTGACCGTGTTCACCAACCCGTCGGGAGGCAACCTCCCGCAGGGGATCGCGTCCGCGCTGCTCGCCACCGTCCCGCTGGACGGACGCGTGCGCGCCGACGTCGGCGTGATCGAGGTGGACGAGGCGTACGGCGTCGACCTGGCGACCATCCTGAAGCCGCGCGGCTCGCTGCTGCTGAACGTGCAGATCGACCAGCTCAACCGCTTCTTCGAGCCGACCAGGGTGGTCGGGATGCTCCGCTCGATCGGCGCATCCTCGTCGGAGTTCGTCGTGGTGAACGCCGACGACGACAGCCTCGCGCGGGTTGGCGCTGAACTGCTCGCCGAGGGCCGCGACGTGTCGACGTTCGCGGTGGCGCCGTCGATCATCGACGCATCGCCGAACGGGCTCGCCAACGTCAAAGACGTGTCCGGCGTGCCGGCGGGAACGCTTCCCGTGCCCTCCGTGTTCGTCAGCGAACTGGACGCGCGCAGTGCGCGCCTCGCGTTCGGCGGCGAGAGCGTGCAGGTGTCCCTCCCCGCCCGCGGACTGCACTACGCCGTGGATGCGGCCGGTGCGACCGCGATGGCCCGCCGCCTGCTCGGCGACCGGTTCCGCCCGGAGGCCGTGGTGGCCGCGATGTCGTCGCTGCGCACGGTCTACGGACGTGGCGAGACCCTGCGGGTCGGCGACGAGGACATCGAGATCATCATGATGAAGAACCCGCCGAGCCTGCAGCTGAACCTCGACTACCTCAGCGCGCCGCCCGAGCAGGTGTTCGTGGCCGTCGACGAGGGAACGCCGGACCCGTCCTGGGTCTACGACATCGACCTCTCCTCCATCGAGCACGTGGATGTGGTCTCCGGCACGAAGGCGTGGCAGTTCGCCACGCGGTTCGCGTACGCGGGCATCCCGGTCGACCAGGTCGTCCCGGAGCTGAAGCCGGCGCTGACCGCGTTCCTCGCGCTGCCAAAGCCCGCGACCGGCACCAAGACCATGATCGTCAACTACGAGCAGATGATGCTGATCCGCAAGCAGCTCGGCTTCCTCGACCTGGAGGGCGGCGAACGATGAGCGTGTTGCGCATCCTGCACCTGTACCCGGCCGAGCTGGGCATCAACGGCGACGCCGGGAATGTGACGGCCCTGGTCGAGCGCGCCCGCTGGCGTGGCATCGACGCCGAGGTCGTCCGTCATCCGGTCGGCGGCGTGCTGCCGGAGTCTGTGGACATCGTGCACATCGGCAGCGGACCGCTCTCGTCGCAGCGGGCGGTGCTCGCGGACGTGCAGCGCATCGCCCCGGCGCTGCGGGACTGGCGGGACGCCGGCACCCCGATCCTGGCGATCGCCGGAGGCTGGCAGCTGCTCGGCACCGAACTGGTCACGGCCGACGGCGAGCGTCTGGCCGGGGCCGGCGTCTTCCCGACGCGCGCCCAGCTGGGCGCGGCCAGGCACGTCGGCGAGATCGTCGTGCGCACCGCGCAGGGAACGGTGGCCGGCTTCGAGAACCACTCGGCGACGACCACGCTGGAGGGTGCTGAGCCATTCGGCCAGGTTGTCAGCGGCACCGGAAACGACGGCGGCCAGACCGAGGGCGTCGCGCTGGCCGCGGCCATCGGAACGCACCTGCACGGCCCCGTGCTGCCGATGAACCCCGCACTGGCCGACCGGATGCTCGCGACCGCCCTGCGCACCGAACTCGCGCCTGTGCAGCAGACCGAGAGCGTCGACCGCTACGCGGCCAACGCGCGCCGCGCCATCGCCGACCGCCTCGGCGTGAAGCTCTAGCCCGAGTCCGGCCCCGGGCCCCGGCGGCTGGCTGCCTGGCCGCCCGCCTGCCCTACCGGCCGCCCTCACCACCTACCACGCCGCTCACCCCCCCCATCACGCCCGAACTCCGTTCGAACGGAGTTCCACCCGGCCCGCGAGCGTTTCTCCGCACGAACGGAGTCGCAGACGGCGTGTCGCGCGGATTCTCCGGTGTTGCGTAAAGGAGGAAGTCTGAGCCGACGCGCCGCGGGCGCATCCTGTGCAGCGGAGATATGGGGCGATCCGGCTGGAATCTCCGCTTGAACGGAGCGGGCCAGCGCAGGGAAAGATGTGCGGCGGTGGGGGTGCGTGGCGCGGTCAGCCGACGTAGACGCGGGGGACGCGCTGCGCGACGCCCGTGAGCATCTCGTCGGCGATCGTCTCCGCCCAGTCCGCCCACTTCTCGGCGATGACCTCCCCGTTGACGCCAGGGCCGAACAGGATCGCCGTGTCGCCGACCTCCACGCGGTTCGCGCCGACGTCGACGAGCATCGAGTCAGCGTCGACCGCGAGCACCGGGCAGGGCAGCCCGCCGATGGAGACGTGCGCCTTCGCGATCCCGAGCGTCGGCACGCCGTCCGCATAGCCGATGCCGAGGCGCGCGTGCGTGGTGCCGCCGACGTGGATGCGGGTGACCGGCGCTTCGAGGCGCATCGCCGGGATGAGGCCCAGGTCGGCGCCCGTGCTGTCGTCGAAGGGGGAAACGCCGTATGCGGCGATCCCGAACCGGACGAGGTCGAACCGCGCCTCGGGCATCCGGATGCCCGCCGAGCTCGCCGCGAGGTGCAGGATCTCGAACGTGGCCCCGCGCTCCTCGGCGACGACGACCGCCTCCCGGAACTGGGCGAGCGCCGCCTCGTCGTCGGCGATGGAGGCGTCTGCGAGGTGCGACCACGCCGCCCGGATGCGCACGATGCCCTGTTTCTGCAGGGCAACGGCCGCATCCACCAGTCCCGGCCAGTCTTCGCGGGTGGCGCCGTTGCGGCTGAGGCCGGTGTCGACCTTGAGGTGCACGACGGCGGGACGGTCGGCACCGGAGGCGGCGATCGCGTCGAGCTGCCAGCGTGCGGAGATGCCCAGCTCGATGTCGGCCTCGATGCCGGCGCGCCAGTCGGTGTCCGCACCGTGCAGCCAGGCGAGCAGGGGGACGGTGATGCCCGCCTGCCGCAGCACCAGGCCCACCGGGATCTCGAGGACGGCCAGCGACGCTGCGCCGGCGTCGATGCCGGCCTCCGCGACAGGGAGCAGGCCGTGGCCGTACGCGTCCGCCTTGACCGCGAGCATCAGCTCGGACGGTGCGATGAGGGAGGCGAGATGCGAGACATTGTGGCGGAGCGCCGCGAGGTCGATGACCGCGCGCGGCAGGGGCTCCGCGATGGCGTCGACGATGGTCATTCGTAGACCCTCTCGATGCGGCGGCCGAGCCGCGAGGTGATGACGGCGGCGGCGATGCCGATGAGGTCCGCCAATTCGCCCACGGACGGTTCGCCCTGGGCCGGGTCCCCGAACAGCACCGCGTCGTCTCCGGGCTCGGCGGTGAAGTCGTGGAGGTCGACGACGAACTGGTCCATCGCGATGCGGCCTGTCACACGGCCCACGAAGTCTCCGATGCGGACGGGCGCCTTGTTCGAGACGACGCGCGGGATGCCGTCGGCGAAGCCGAGCGCGACCAGCGCCAGCGTGGTGTCCTGCCGCGTGCGGTAGGTGTAGCCGTAGGAGACGCCGCTGTCGGCGTGCACGCGCTTGACGGCGATGACCTCGCCGGAGAGCCGCATGGCCGGACGCCCGCCGCTTGCCAGCCCGAAGAGCTCGGGCCCGGCGACGTGCGGGTTGACAGCGGCATCCGGATCGGCGACACGCGCGCCGGAGACTCCGGCGTCCGCCAGAGCGGCCTGGTCTTCGACCCGGGAGACGAGAAAACCGCCGACCCCCGCATCCGACAGCGCACGTGCCACGGGGATGAGCCCGTGTCCGTACGCGTCGGCGCGGAGATCGGCGGTGAGGTCGGTGAGCGGCCCGGTCGCCGCAGCGTTCGCCAGGATGGCGTTCAGGTCGATGACGGCGCGCCTACGCACGCCCCTCGGCCGTCCACTCATGTCTGGGTGACTCGCTGCAGTGCCGCGAACGCGTTACGCGCGCTGCTCTTCGAAGAGACGTGCCGTCTCGTCGTGCCAGCTGTGCGCGATCTGCGAGAGCTTCTCCTGGTGCTTCTTGCCGTGGTGGGCACAGAACAGGAGCTCGCCGTTGTTCACGACAACGCGGATGTATGCCTGGGCTCCGCAGCTGTCGCAACGGTCGGCCGCCGTCAGTTGCGGCCCCGATGCGAGCTCGTCAACCGCACCGTTCTCCGTGGTGATCGTCGACATGTGATGCTCCTTTCAGATCGCAACCGTGAACTCGGTACTTATATAGAACCACGTTCCGGACGGAACACTGCCCGATTCGCCCGCTATTTCGCTGAACGCGTAGCACACACTCAGGCGGGTGTCGGTGACGGGACGCACAGCCGGCACTCCGTAGGCTGGAGAGTGTGTGACGTCGGCATCCATCCGGCGCATCGGAATCGCAAGGAGCGCTCGTGGCGAGCTCGGACTATTCGGCCAGACATCTCTCCGTCCTGGAGGGGCTGGAGGCGGTGCGGAAGCGCCCCGGCATGTACATCGGATCGACGGACTCCCGCGGTCTCATGCACTGCCTGTGGGAGATCATCGACAACTCCGTCGACGAGGCGCTCGCCGGGCACGGGTCGACCATCGAGGTCGTCCTGCACGCCGACGAGAGCGTCGAGGTGCGAGACAAGGCCCGCGGCATCCCCGTCGACATCGAGCCGAAGACCGGTCTGTCCGGCGTCGAGGTGGTCTTCACGAAGCTGCACGCCGGCGGCAAGTTCGGCAGCGGATCGTACGCGGCCTCCGGTGGCCTGCACGGCGTCGGCGCGTCCGTCGTCAACGCACTCTCCGAGCGGCTCGACGTCGAGGTCGACCGCGACGGCAAGACCTGGGCCATGTCGTTCCACCGGGGAGAGCCCGGCATCTTCGACGACGGGAAGAACGAGCCGAGCCCGGATGCGCCGTTCACGCCGTTCGTGAAGAACAGCGAACTGCGCGTGGTCGGCAAGGCGGCCAAGGGCGCGACCGGCACGCGCATCCGGTACTGGGCGGACAGGCAGATCTTCACGAAGGGTGCGGACTTCCAGGCCGACGACCTGGTGGGGCGCGCGCGGCAGACCGCGTTCCTGGTGCCCGGCCTCAGCATCAGCATCGACGACAAGCGCAGCGACGACGGAGAGAAGACCACCTTCGAGTACCAGGGCGGCATCTCCGAGTTCGTCGACTTCCTCGCGCCGGACAGCCCGATCACCGAGACCTGGCGGCTCACCGGCAGCGGCACGTTCACCGAGACCGTCCCCGTGCTCTCCGACAGCGGCGCGATGCTCCCGACCGAGCTCACCCGCGAGTGCGAGGTCGACATCGCCCTGCGCTGGGGCACCGGATACGAGACGGTGATGCGCAGCTTCGTCAACATCATCGCCACGCCGAAGGGCGGAAGCCACCAGACCGGCTTCGACCAGGGGATGCTCAAGTTCCTCCGCGCACAGGTGGAGCAGAACGCGCGCAGGCTGAAGGTCGGCAACGACAAGCTGGACAAGGACGACGTGATGGCCGGCCTCACCGCCGTCCTCACCGTGCGCCTGCCCGAACCGCAGTTCGAGGGCCAGACCAAGGAGATCCTCGGGACGCCCGCCGTGCGCGCGATCGTGGCCCAGGTGGTGCAGAAGGCGATGGCCGAGCGGTTCTCGTCGACCAAGCGCGACGACAAGGCGCAGTCGGCCCTGCTGCTCGACAAGGTCGTCGCCGAGATGAAGTCCAGGATCTCCGCGCGCGCCCACAAGGAGACCCAGCGCCGCAAGAACGCGCTGGAGACCTCGTCCCTGCCGGCGAAGCTGGTGGACTGCCGGTCGAGCGACGTGGCCAACAGCGAGCTGTTCATCGTCGAGGGCGACTCGGCCCTCGGCACCGCGCGGCGTGCGCGCGACAGCGAGTACCAGGCGCTGCTGCCGATCCGCGGCAAGATCCTCAACGTGCAGAAGGCGTCGGTCTCCGACATGCTCTCCAACGCGGAGTGCGCGGCGATCATCCAGGTGATCGGGGCCGGTTCCGGCCGCAGCTTCGACCTGGCGACGGCGCGATACGGCAAGGTCATCATCATGTCCGACGCGGATGTGGACGGTGCGCACATCCGGACGCTGCTGCTGACGCTGTTCTTCCGTTACATGCGGCCGATGATCGAGGAGGGTCGCGTGTTCGCGGCCGTGCCCCCGCTGCACCGTGTGATCGTCGTGAACCCGGGCTCCAAGCCGAACGAGACGATCTACACGTACTCGGAGGCGGAGCTGCAGGCGGTGCTCGCCGACCTGAAGAAGCGCAACAAGCGCTACCAGGAGCCGATCCAGCGCTACAAGGGACTCGGCGAGATGGATGCGGACCAGCTGGCGACCACCACGATGGACCGCCACCACCGCACCCTGCGGCGCGTGCGCGTCCCGGACGCCGAGCAGGCCTCCCGTGTCTTCGAGCTGCTGATGGGCAACGACGTCGCCCCGCGCAAGGAGTTCATCATCGCCGGGGCCGACGACCTCTCCCGCTCCCGAATCGACGCCTAGCGAAGCCATCGAGCCGGGACTTATGCACGCCTAGACACGGCGTGTCGCGTGCATAAGTCCCGGCTCGATTGTTTGGGGCGTGGGGTGGAGTTAGGCGAGGCGGCGGCCGACGGAGGCGACGACCATGTCGAGCGGGGTGCCGGAGGCGTCGCGGCGGACGAGCGTGTCCGGGAGGGCGCGTGCAGCGCCGTCGGCGGCGACCGCGAGGGCGGGCGCGCGGCCGACCCAGGCGAGCTGCAGTTCCGTCTCTCCCTTGAGGAAGCGCTGGGAGCGCACGCCGCCGGTTGCGCGGCCCTTGGCCGGGAACTCGGCGAACTCGCTCATCTTGCCGCTGCCGGGGTCCGCGCCGAGGAGGGTGTCCCCTCCGGCGGCGATGGTGACGACGACGGTCTCGTCCTTCTCGTCGGCCGGCACGCTGCCGAAGTAGACGACCCGCGCATCCGCGCCGAGGTTGATGCCGGCCATGCCGCCCGCCGAACGACCCTGCGGGCGCACGGCGGTGGCGGGGAAGCGCAGCAGCTGGGTGTCGCTGGCCACGAACACCAGTTCGTCGGTGTCGTCGCCCTGCACGGCTCCGACGACCTCGTCGCCCGCCTTCAGCGCGATGATCTCGAATTCCGGCTTGTTGGCCCAGTCGCCGGGGGAGACCCGCTTGACGACGCCCTGCTTCGTGCCGAGTGCGATGGCCCGCGGCGCGTCGAGCGACACGATCGCGAGCACCTTCTCCTTGCGGTCGGCCATCGCCAGGTAGTCGCCGACCTTCACGCCGGCGCCGAGCTGGATCGAGTTGACAGGTGCGGCGGGCAGGTCGACGGGGGAGAACCGGATGAGGCGCCCGCGGTTGGTGACGGCGCCGATCTCGGTGCGCGTCGTGGTGTCCAGCTGCGACAGGATCGCGTCGTGCTTGCTGCGCCTCGCCGGGGCAGCGATGCGGTCGAGGCCGCCGTCGTCGCCCGGCTGCTGGTCGACGCGCAGGATGCGGCCTGTGGTGGAGAGCAGCACCCGGCAGGGCACATCCGCCACTTCGAGCACCACCTGTTGCTTGCCGCGCGCAGACGCCGTCGCGATGGACGGGCGCGCCTCGGTGAGCAGGGTGCGGCGCGGGGTGCCGAACTTCGCGGCGACCTGCTCCAGCTCATCGGAGACGAGCGCGTTGATGCGGTCGCGGCTGGCGAGCAGTTCTTCGAGCTCGGCGATCTCCGCTTCGAGCTGGGCCTTCTCCGTCTCCAGTTCGATGCGGGAGAACTTCGTGAGGCGGCGCAGGCGCAGCTCGAGGATGTAGTCGGCCTGCAGGGTGCTCAGGTCGAACACATCCATCAGCCGGGTGCGGGCCTGCTCGGTGTCGTCGCTGGCGCGGATGACCTGGATGACCTCGTCGATGTCGAGGATCGCGATCAGCAGGCCCTCCACCAGGTGCAGGCGTTCCTTGCGCCGGGCGAGCCGGAACTGGGAGCGCCGGGTGACCACCTGGATGCGGTGCCCGAGATACACGGACAGCAGCTCGTGCAGGCCGAGGGTCTGCGGGCCGCCCTCCACGAGCGCGACGTTGTTGATCGAGAAGCCGTCTTCGAGCGGGGTGTGCCGGTACAGCTGCTCAAGCACCGCCTCCGGGCTGAACCCGGTCTTGATGCCGATGACGAGCCGCAGGCCGTGCTGGCGGTCGCTCAGGTCGGTGACGTCGGAGATGCCGGAGAGCTTCTTCGCGTTGACGCCGTCCTTGATCTTCTCGATGACCTTCTCGGGGCCGACGAGGTAGGGCAGCTCGGTGACGACCAGGCCGCTCTTGCGCGCGGTGATCGACTCCACGGTGACCTTGGCGCGGGTCTTGAAGCTGCCGCGGCCGGTCGCATACGCGTCCCGGACGCCGGACAGGCCGACGATCGTGCCCCCGGTGGGGAGGTCGGGGCCCGGCACGTATTCCATCAGGTCGTCGAGCGTGGCATCCGGATGCGCGAGCAGGTGACGCGCGGCGCCGACCACCTCGATGAGGTTGTGCGGAGCCATGTTGGTCGCCATGCCGACCGCGATGCCGCTCGCGCCGTTGACCAGGAGGTTCGGGAACGCGGCGGGGAGCACATCCGGCTGCATCAGCTGGTTGTCGTAGTTGGGGACGAAGTCGACGACGTCCTCGTCGAGGTCCTCCGTGAGGGCGAGCGCCGCCGCCGCGAGGCGCGCCTCGGTGTAGCGCGGGGCGGCCGGTCCGTCGTCGAGCGAGCCGAAGTTGCCGTGGCCGTCGATCAGCGGAACGCGCAGGGTGAAGTCCTGCGCCATGCGCACGAGGGCGTCGTAGATGGCGCTGTCGCCGTGCGGGTGCAGCTTTCCCATCACCTCGCCGGTGACGCGGGCGGACTTGACGTGGCCGCGGTCCGGACGCAGACCCATCTCGGTCATCTGGTACAGGATGCGCCGCTGTACGGGCTTCAGGCCGTCGCGCGCATCCGGGAGCGCACGCGAGTAGATGACGGAGTACGCGTACTCGAGGAAGGAGCCCTGCATCTCGGTCGTGACGTCGACGTCTTCGATGCGTTCGGTGGTGCCCGCTGCGGCCTGGTCGTCTGCTGGTGTCATTCGTGCAATCTCGGGAGGGGAGAGAGGGGCGGCGAGGTGGTCACGGGTGTGACAAACTGGGCCGGATGCCCCCCATGCTACCGGCCGCGTTCACCACACGAGCGAGCCTTGCCGCTGTTCTGCCAAGTTCCCTGGCGGCGCTGGGCGGTGGGCAGAACGCCCTCGGCCTCCCGCCACTCGACCACGTGGTGGTCGTGGTGGTCGACGGCCTCGGCGCATCGTCGCTGCGCGCCCGCGCAGGGCACGCCCGCACGCTCGCCCCGCTGCTCGGCAAGACGACGACCATCGACGCCGGGTTCCCGACCACGACGGCCTCCGCGCTCGCCACGCTCGCCACCGGCACCATGCCCGGCGAGCACGGCCTGGTGGGCTACCGCGTGCTCGACACCGCCAACGACAGGATCGTCAACCAGCTCTCCGGCTGGGACGACCGCCTCGACCCCGTCACCTGGCAGCGGTCGCGCACGGTCTTCCAGCAGGCTCGGGATGCGGGGGTCGCCACCCGCGCGATCGGGCTGCCGAAATACAGTGAGTCCGGCTTCACCGCCGCCGTGCTGCGCGGGGCGGAATTCGTCGGCGGCCGCACGATGGCCGACCGGTTCAGCGCGGGGGAGCAGATCCTGCAGACGCCCGGCCCCGGCCTCACCTACCTCTACGTCGCCGAACTCGACCAGCTCGCCCACGCGAAGGGCTGGGAGTCGCCGGAGTGGACGTCCGCCCTGGAGACGCTGGATGCGCTGGTCGCCTCCCTCGCCCGCCGCCTCGGCCCCCGGCAGGCCGTGCTGCTGACGGCCGACCACGGTGTGGTCGACGTTCCGGTCAGCGGCCACGTCCTTTTCGACACCGCCCCGGAGCTGGTCGACGGTGTGCGCCTGATCGCGGGGGAGCCGCGCTTCCTGCACCTGCACCTCGACCGTGCGGACGACGCGGAAACCGTCGCAGAGCGGTGGCGCTCCGCCGAGGGCGACAGGGCGTGGATCGCCACCAGGCAGGAGGCGATCGACGCCGGCTGGTTCGGGCCGACCGTGCATCCGGAGGTCGCACAGCGGATCGGCGACGTGCTCGTGGGTGCACGCAAACGGGTCGCGTACTACGACTCGCGCGACCGCCTCGACACCGGACGCGGCATGATCGGCCAGCACGGCTCGCTCACGGACGACGAGACGCGGGTTCCTCTTCTCCGCTTCGGGGCTGCGGGCTAGAAGCTTCCGCGCTCGCCTCGTCCGTGCTCGCCTCGTTCGGGTCTTCCGGAGCGGGCGGCAGATGGCGCGGCCGGATGCGCAGCACGGTGCGCGCCCATTGATACCAGTGCGCGATGCCGCGGCCGGGGCCCCAGTCCTTGAGCATCATCGCCCGCTTCTCGACGAGGTGCCAGGACAGCCAGGCGCACGCCGCCGTGACGATGGTAGCGCCGAGCAGGAACGGGAAGAAGCCAAGCTTGTACAGACTGAAGTACGCGAGCGTCTGCTGCACGAGGAAGCCGTAGATGTAGACGCCGTACGAGTAGTCGTTGGTGCGGCCGACCCTGCGGAGGGGAGCGGGGAGCACCGCGCCCAACCAGAGCACGAAGTAGACCCCGGCGGGGACGCCGAAGACGGCGTATCCGCCGGTGAACAGCGTCGCGAAGTAGACGATTCCGCTGATCACGCCGAGGCGGTGGTCGAGGGGGACGGAACGCGAATACACCGCGATGAGTGCGCCGACCATGAAGGGGTAGCTGAGGCGCAGCATGAGCTCGCTGGTCAGCAGGGGGAAGACGGACTCGACGGCGTGCGGCTGGAGGATCTGCAGGATCTGGGCCACGAACAGCGCGACGACGATGACGGCGACGACGAGCCTCGCCTTGCGCAGCACGGCCGTGACCAGCAGAACGGCGATGACGAGGTAGCAGGTCCACTCGTAGGTCAGCGACCAGAGCGAGCCGTTGAAGACGCTGGCGCCGGTGAGCAGTCCGTACGGCGTGGTCGTGGCGAAGATGTCCCGGATGCCGTACGACCCGATCGCCAGCGTCCAGTTCGACGCCAGGTAGTGCCACGGGCTGCCGGGCGCGAGCGCGAAGTAGGACAGGAAGGTGTGCCCGTCCAGCATCCAGATCACCGGGCCGACGGCGAACGCGGCGACCAGCAGCACAACGAGGAAGCCGGGGAAGATGCGCAGCGCCCTGCGCCAGAGGAACTGCAGCAGGTCGGTCGACAGGCCGCTCTTGGCGATGAGATAGCCGCTGATGGCGAAGAAGCCGCCGACCGCGAGCGCGCCCAGATTCGCCTGCTCCCCGGTGTAGCGGGAGAAGCCCTCGTCGAAGCCGCCGAGCGGGAAGCTGTGGTCGACCAGGACGACGAACGCCAGCACCAGGCGGATGAAGCCCAGGGCGTTGTCGTGGCCGCGGAGGCCGACTCCGATGGAGCGCAGGGAGGCGTCGGCGGATGGCATCCGATTATCCTAGACGACCGCCACGAAGCGGATGCTCCGGGCGGTCACGGCGACTAGGCGAGGTCGTCGTCGGTGCGGGCACCGAACACGATCTCGTCCCAGCTCGGCATGGATGCGCGGCCCTTCTTGCTCGCACGGGCCGAGGCGGATGACGCGGACGATCCGGACGGGTCTGACGCGGACGACGACTGCGACGACGGCGCGGACGGCGCAGACTGCTCCGGCGCGGGCGGTGCCTGCTCGACGGGCGTGTCGAAGATCGCGATCGGCTCGTCGACCACCCGGAACGGAGCGTCGCCCGCTTCCGGGACGTCGCGGATCACATCCACCGGCTCGTCGTACACGGCGGCCTCGCGCTCACCGCGGCGGCGGCGCAGGGCTTCCAGCAGGTCGGCGGTCTGGTGCAGGTCGCGCGGCGTCTCGTCGTCTGCGCGCTTGATGGCGGAGACGGCGATCGAGTTGTTCGCGCCGTTCGGGGCACGGTTGTACGTCAGCGGTTCGAGCGGCTGCGTGATCTCCGGGCCGAGCAGGTCGGGAGCCTCCGGGAACGTGAATGCCCCGCTGTCGAAGCGCGACTCGTCCGGCTCCCCCTCGTGCGGCATCACGGCGCGCAGCCTCGGGATGAGGGTGCCGCCCTTCAGCTCGCCCGCCTGGGAGAGCGTGGTCGCCTCCGAGTTGAGCGGCGAGAGCGAGTGCTTGCGGGCGTCGTAGCCCCAGCGGGCGTCGTGGTCGATCTGGTCGGCCGTGAACTCCAGCTTGACGATCCAGCCGGCCTCGCTGTCCTTCCAGCTCGCCCAGCGCTCGCCGGCGACGCCGAGGGAGGCGAGCCTGTCGCGGATGACGGAGCCGAACGTGTTGCCCTCGCCGAGCGGATCGACGTCCGCCGTGGTGACGACCGGAACGCTCAGCGCGCTCGCGACGATGTGCTCGCGCTCGGCGACGATCGGTCCCTCGAAGCGCTGCACGTAGTCGAGCGGCGCACCGGTGACGCTCGCGACGTCCTCGGCGGACATGCCGGAGCGGATGTGGGCCTGGACCTCGCGCGGCGACAGTTTGGGCGCCGTGGCCGACGTCTCCTGCCTGACCTGGCGGATCTTCGACTGCAGCACATCGTCGACGGCGATGCGGAACCGCTCACCGTCGTCACCGACGGCGAGCAGAGCGCCGTTCTCGACCCCGATGACCTTTAAATCCTGCATGGTGGATGCCTTCCCAGCTGCGTACGTACCGGCCCAGGATGCCACGGGAAGTGCCTGATTCCGGGGAATAACCGTGGCGTGCCGGAAGTTGAAAACCGAGCAATAGCCGAGAGGCACCCGAGTGGTTTGCTATTCGCACCCCGATGATGCAAACTATGGCCGCCGATTGCGAAGAATCGGCCGTTAAGTACGAGAAGTGGATGGGCATGGCAACGGATTACGACGCACCGCGAAAGACCGAAGACGACTCCGAGTCGATCGAGGCCCTCAAGGAGCGAGTCCCGGACAAGATGTCCGGAGTTGTCGACGTCGAGGACGCGGACAACCCTGGTGGTTACGAGCTTCCCGGAGCCGACCTGTCGGACCTCGACCTGGACGTCGTGGTGCTCCCGCCGCAGGCGGACGAGTTCACCTGCGTGAACTGCTTCCTGGTGAAGCACCGTTCGCAGATCGATCACGAGACGAAGCTCGGACCGATCTGTGTGGAGTGCGCCGCCTAGCAGCGATCGCTCACGACGCGAGTCGAGCCTCACCGAGAACCCGGACCAGCTGGTCCGGGTTTCTTGTTGAGATCAGCCAGTACGGCGCGGGGTCGCTGGCGTCGAGCACCGGGATCTTGACCACGGGCTTCACCCAGCCGCGGATGAGCATCCAGGCGCGCGCATCCAGCAGGCGGCCGCGCTGCAGCGACGCGTCCTCCCCGGTGTACGCCGTCGGCTCCCCGACGAACTCGAGTGGGATGCTGGCACGCCCGGCGATCAGCTCGGTGCTGGTGACCCTGACGGGCGCGGCGGAGGCCATGATCATCCCGACGATCGCCAGGTAGAACACGATCGCCAGGACGATGCCCACGATCATGTTGATCGGCGCGAACACGAGGATGGTCGCGGGAATCACGAGGGCGGTCGAGATGTAGAGCCACGGGGCGGGCCAGAGGCGCTCACGGTACAGGTCCATGCTCCTATTCGATCAGACTTCTGCACTACCCTCGACACGTGACCGATACCGTTGACGTTCCGATCATCGCGAACACCCTCCCTGTCTACGCCCACCCCGGCGACGCCGGCGCCGATCTGTGCGCGGCGGAGGCCGTCACGCTCGCGCCGGGACAGCGGCACACGGTGCCGACGGGCGTCTCCATCGCCCTCCCGGACGGGTTCGCAGCGTTCGTGGTCCCGCGCAGCGGCCTCGCGGCGAAGCACGGCATCACCATCGTGAACGCGCCGGGCACCGTGGACGCCGGGTACCGCGGCGAAATCCAGGTGACCGTACTGAACACCGACAGTTCGATGCCGTACGATATCGCCGTCGGCGACAGGATCGCCCAGCTGATCGTCATGCCGGTCACCAGGGCCGTCTTCCAGCCCGTCGACCGGCTGCCGGAGAGCCACCGCGGAACAGCGGGTTTCGGGTCGTCCGGCTACAGAACCACCCAGTCAGGAGAACACGCTTGAGCGACACCAACGACACCACCGGCGACAGCTGGGAGAAGTCGGCGCCGGAGGATCGCGCGACGGAGGGCCCGCTCGACGAGAGCGAAGCCAACCCCGTGCGTCCGTACGTCGACCTCGGCGGGGTCAAGATCCTCCCGCGCGAAGGCCTGCACCTCCGCCTCGAGGTCGAGGAGGAGACCCAGCGCGTCGTCGCCGTCGGACTGGACTACGCCAACTCCACGCTGCAGGTGCAGCCGTTCGCCGCGCCGCGGTCGAGCGGCCTGTGGCACGAGATCCGCGAGCAGATCACAGAGCAGGTGAACCGCCAGGGCGGCCGCACCTCCGAGCGCGACGGCGTGTTCGGGCCGGAGCTGGTCGCCGAGATCCCGGTCGCAGCTCCCGCCGGCGGTCCGGGAGAGACGCGCGTCGCACGCTTCGTCGGCGTCGACGGACCGCGCTGGTTCCTCCGCGGCGTGATCGCGGGAGATGCGGCCATCAAGCCGGACGCCGCAGCTCTCGTCGAAGACCTCTTCCGCAGCATCGTTGTCGTCCGTGGCAACTCCCCGATGCCGCCGAGGGACCTCATCCCGCTCCGGATGCCGACCGCGCCGGAGTCCGGCCCGGACAGCTACACCTCCCTCTAGGCAGGACACCGTGACTGACCGCTCCGGCAGGGAGCACGACGACGAGCGCCCGTCCGGGCACCCGTCCGAGCAGGAGAATCCTGCTGCCGCGTCCATCGGCGAGTCCATCGCCCGCGCGGCGCAGAAGTCCGGCCTCGGGCAGCTGGCGGACAGCGACACCCCCACGGGCGTCGCGCTGCTCGGTGCGCTCGGCGGCTTCCGCGGCCTGGCCGAGACGATCATCCCGGGCCTCGTCTTCCTGATCCTGTTCACGTTCACCAAGGACGTGCCGCTGTCGATCGGATGCTCGGTGGCCGTCGCGGTGATCTTCACGGCGATCCGCATCATCGGCAAGACGCCCGTGACCCAGGCCATCGCCGGTCTCCTCGGCGTCGGCATCTCCGCCATCCTGGCCCTCATCACCGGGCGGGGCGAGGACAACTTCATCCTCGGGATCTGGACGAACGCCGCATACGGAGCAGCACTGCTGATCTCGATGCTGGTCCGCTGGCCGCTGATCGGCCTCGCGGCCGGCTACCTGATGGGCGACGGGCTCGCCTGGCGCAGCGTCCGCAGCAAATTCCGGGTGATGCAGGCGCTCACGTTCTTCTGGTTCCTGCTGTTCGCCGCACGACTGCTCGTGCAGGTCCCGCTCTACCTCGCGCACACCGACGCGGCCACGAGCGCCCTCGCGCTCACCAAGCTGCTGATGGGGGTCCCGCTCTACGCGCCGCTCCTCCTGATCACCTGGTTCGTCGTGCGCGGACAGTTCCCGACTCCGCAGAAGAAGCCAGCAGAGGGGTAGGCCATGCTGGATGCGCGAACCAGGGAGGGGCTGACCAGCGCACAGGTCGCCGAACGTCACAGGGACGGTCGCGGCAACATCCAGCGCCAGCCGAGTTCGCGCTCCATCGGCGACATCCTGCGGGAGAACATCTTCACGCTGTTCAACGGCATCCTCACCGTGTGCTTCCTGGCGGTGATCGTGCTCGGCGACCTGCGCGACGGGTTCTTCTACGGCGTCGTCGTGGTGAACGCGCTGATCGGCATCGTGCAGGAAGTGCGGGCCAAGGTCGTCCTCGACCGTGCAGCACTGCTCGCCGCGCCGGAGAGCAGGGTGCGCAGGGACGGCGCCGTCGTCACCGTGCCGGTGGAGGGCGTCGTGCTCGACGACCTGCTCGTGCTGCGGCCGGGCGACCAGGTCCCCGCCGACGCCCGCGTGGTCGAGAGCACGGGCCTGTCGCTCGACGAGTCGATGCTGACGGGGGAGTCAGACCCCGTTTTCAAAGACGAGGACGCGCTGTTGCTGTCCGGATCGCTCGTCGCCTCCGGCACCGGATACGCGGTCGTCACCGCGGTGGGGGCCGACTCGTACGCGAGCAAGCTGACCAGCGAGATCCGCCGCCACTCGCTCGTGCACTCCGAACTGCGCGACGCGACCAACCGCATCCTGGTGTACCTGTCCTGGATCCTCGGCCCGGTCATCCTGATCACCCTCGTCGGCCGCGTCTTCGCATACGGAGGGTGGAGCGAGCTGTTCGTGGACGCCCGCTGGCGCCGGGCGCTGCTGGATGCGGTCGCCGCCGTGGTCGGGATGATCCCGGAAGGCCTCGTGCTGCTCACCAGCCTCGCCTTCGGGGTCGCCGCCATCCAGCTCGCCGCCCGCAAGGTGCTCGTGCAGGAGCTCGCGGCGGTGGAGGTCCTCGCCAGGGTGGACGTGCTGTGCCTCGACAAGACGGGAACGCTCACAACCGGGGAACTCGTCTTCGACAGGACGGAACCCGCCGGCCAGGACGTGCCGGAGGAGCTGGCCAGGATCGCGCTCGCCGCGTTCGGCGCCGACGATGCGGGCAACGCCACATCGGGCATCCTGTCGAGCGCGTTCCGTTCCGATCGCTTCCGGGTGCTGAAGCGGGTGCCCTTCTCCTCGGCCACCAAGTACAGCGGCCTGGTGATGACCGTCGACGGCGAGGAGTCGTCGTGGGTGCTGGGAGCCCCGGAGCGCGTGCTCGCCGCGCACCAGGACGAGCTCGCGAAGGCGAACGCGATCGCGGCCACCGGCCAGCGCACGCTCGCCCTGGCGCGCAGCGCAGAGCCGCTGCCACCTGGCTCGCACGTCTCGCTGGACGGCAGGGTCGTGCATCCCGCGCTGCTCGTCGTGCTGAGCGAGACGGTGCGGCCGGAAGCACGGCAGACCCTCTCATATTTCGGCGAGCAGGCGGTGCGCGTCGTCATCATGTCCGGCGACAACCCGGTCACCGTCGCCGCGATCGCTCGCACCCTCCACCTCGACGGAGAGGCAGTGGATGCGTCCACCCTCGCCGACGACGCGGCGCTCGCCGAGGCGCTCACCACCGCCAGCATCTTCGGCAGGGTGAGCCCGGAGCAGAAGCGCACGGCCGTCGGCCTGCTGCGCGAGCAGGGCAGGACCGTGGCCATGACGGGCGACGGCGTCAACGACGCGATGGCGATCAAGGACGCGAACCTCGGGATCGCGATGGGCAGCGCGACGGCGGCGACCAAGGCGGTGAGCAGGCTGGTGCTGCTCGACAACAGGTTCGACCGGTTGCCGGACGTGCTGGCGTTCGGCCGCAGGGTGATCGCGAACGTCGAGCGGGTGTCCAACATCTTTTTGGCGAAGACGGTCTACGGCATCGTGCTCGCGCTGGTGAGCGCAGCGCTCCTGCTGCCGTTCCCGTTCCTCCCTCGCCAGCTGACGCTGGTCTCGACGCTCGCCATCGGCATCCCGTCGTTCTTCCTGGCGCTGGCGCCGAACGCGCGCATCTACACGCCGGGGGTGCTGCACCGCGTGCTCAGGTACTCCATCCCGACCGGGCTGATCGCCGGGGCGACGGCGATCGTGGCGTACCTGCCGCTGTACAGGAGCATCCCGCTGCGGGAGGCGAGGAGCGTGACCACCATCGCGCTGTTCTGCGTGTCGCTCTGGATCCTCTGCGTGCTGACCAGGCCGCTCAGCGGGCCGAGGCTCGCGCTGCTCGGCTCCGTGGCCGCCGCGATGGTGCTGGTCTGCGTGATCCCGTTCACGGCCGAGTTCTTCCAGATGCACGTGCCGCTGTCGCCCGAGCTGGTCTGGGGGATCGCGGTCGGGACGGTGGGAGCGGCGGGAATCGAGCTGTTCTACCGGTTCGCCAAGCGGCGTGGCCTGGTCTTCGACCGCGTCTGACGCGTGGTAGATTTATCTTGACGTCAAGATATCTTTTTCAGCGGACGACTTAGGATTGCCTTGCTGGAAACACACTTCGACGGACAACCAAGATGGACATTCGAAGGCATGCGTCACCAGGCCTGCCGATGAAGGAGAGGGCAACGTGTCTGCGGTAAACAGCTTCGGTGCAAAAGACACCCTGACGGTCGGGTCGACCGACTACCAGGTATTCCGGATCGACAAGGTCGACGGATACAAGAGACTTCCGTTCAGCCTCAAGGTTCTCCTGGAGAACCTGCTGCGCACGGAGGACGGCGCGAACATCACCGCCGACCACATCCAGGCCCTCGCGGGCTGGGACCCGGCAGCGGAGCCGGACACCGAGATCCAGTTCACGCCGGCGCGCGTGATCATGCAGGACTTCACCGGCGTCCCCTGCATCGTCGACCTCGCCACCATGCGTGAGGCCGTCTCCGCGCTCGGCGGAGACCCCAAGAAGATCAACCCGCTCGCTCCGGCCGAGATGGTCATCGACCACTCGGTGATCGCCGACCTGTTCGGCACGGAGAACGCGCTGGAGCGCAACACCGACATCGAGTACGAGCGCAACGGGGAGCGCTACCAGTTCCTCCGCTGGGGCCAGACCGCGTTCGACGACTTCAAGGTCGTCCCGCCGGGAACCGGCATCGTGCACCAGGTCAACATCGAGTACCTGGCGCGCGTCACCATGACCCGCGAGGTCGGCGGCGAGCTCCTGGCGTACCCGGACACCTGCGTCGGCACGGACTCGCACACCACGATGGTCAACGGCCTCGGCGTGCTCGGCTGGGGCGTCGGCGGCATCGAGGCAGAGGCGGCCATGCTCGGCCAGCCCGTCTCCATGCTCATCCCCAAGGTCGTCGGCTTCAAGCTGACCGGCGCCATCCCGACTGGCGTGACCGCGACGGACGTGGTGCTCACCATCACGCAGATGCTGCGCAAGCACGGCGTCGTCGGCAAGTTCGTCGAGTTCTACGGAGCGGGCGTCGCCGAGGTCCCGCTGGCGAACCGCGCGACCATCGGAAACATGAGCCCGGAGTTCGGCTCGACCGCCGCCATGTTCCCGATCGACGACGTGACCCTCGACTACCTGCGCCTCACCGGCCGCAGCGAGGAGCAGATCAAGCTGGTCGAGGAGTACTCGAAGCTGCAGACGCTGTGGCACGACGCCTCCGTCGAGCCGGTCTTCAGCGAGTACCTCGAGCTGGACCTGTCGACGGTCGTCCCGTCGATCGCCGGACCGAAGCGCCCGCAGGACCGCATCGAGCTGAGCGGCGCCAAGGCGCAGTTCGAGAAGGACCTCGTCGACTACGCCGAGATCTCGCACGACATCGTCGACCTCACGATCTCGGAGTCGTTCCCCGCCTCCGACCCCGGCGAGCTGAGCCCGGAGGACTCGCGGAGCACCCACGAGCACCACCACCACAGCCACGCTCCCAAGGCCGCGTCCAACCCGACGCCGGTCACCCTGGCCGAGAACGGCGCGGAGTTCACGATCGACCACGGAGCGGTCGCCATCGCGGCGATCACCTCGTGCACGAACACGTCGAACCCGTCCGTCATGCTCGCGGCCGGCCTGCTCGCCCGCAACGCGGCCAAGAAGGGCCTGAAGGCCAAGCCGTGGGTCAAGACCACGCTGGCTCCCGGATCCAAGGTCGTCACCGACTACTACGAGAAGGCCGGTCTCACCAGCTACCTCGAGGAGCTGGGCTTCTACACGGTCGGCTACGGCTGCACCACCTGCATCGGAAACTCCGGCCCGCTGATCGACGAGATCTCGCAGGCGGTCAACGACAACGACCTCGCCGTCACGGCGGTCCTGTCCGGCAACCGCAACTTCGAGGGCCGCATCAACCCCGACGTGAAGATGAACTACCTGGCGAGCCCGCCGCTGGTGATCGCGTACGCGCTCGCCGGTTCGATGAACTTCGACTTCGAGGTGGATGCGCTCGGCACGGACGCGGACGGCAACGACGTGTTCCTCAAGGACATCTGGCCGGACGCCGCCGAGGTGCAGGAGACCATCGACTCGTCGATCAACGAGGGCATGTTCACCCACGAGTACGCGAGCGTGTTCGAGGGCGACGAGCGCTGGAAGTCGCTGCCGACCCCGACCGGTTCGGTGTTCGAGTGGGATGAGAAGTCCACGTACGTGCGGAAGCCCCCGTACTTCGACGGCATGACGCTGGAGACCACCCCGGTCACCGACATCGCCGGCGCTCGCGTCCTGGCCAAGCTCGGCGACTCCGTCACCACCGACCACATCAGCCCGGCCGGCAACATCAAGGCGGACAGCCCCGCCGGACGCTACCTCGACGAGCACGGCATCGAGCGCAAGGACTTCAACTCCTACGGCTCGCGTCGCGGCAATCACGAGGTGATGATCCGTGGAACGTTCGCGAACATCCGCCTGAAGAACCAGCTGCTCGACGGCGTCGAGGGTGGATACACCCGCGACTTCACGCAGGAGGGCGGCCCGCAGTCGTTCATCTACGACGCGTCGCAGAACTACCAGGCGCAGGGCACCCCGCTGGTGATCTTCGGCGGCAAGGAGTACGGCTCCGGTTCGTCCCGCGACTGGGCGGCGAAGGGCACCAGCCTCCTCGGCGTCCGCGCGGTCATCACGGAGAGCTTCGAGCGCATCCACCGGTCGAACCTGATCGGGATGGGCGTCGTACCGCTGCAGTTCCCCGCTGGAGAGAGCTGGGCGTCGCTCGGCCTCGACGGCACCGAGATCGTCTCGATCTCCGGGCTCGAGGAGCTGAACCAGGGCACGACGCCGAAGACGGTCCACGTCGTCGCGGAGCCGAGTGCAGACTCGCCCGCCGGCAAACAGACCATCGAGTTCGACGCCGTGGTGCGCATCGACACCCCGGGTGAGGCGGACTACTACCGCAACGGCGGCATCCTGCAGTACGTGCTGCGGAGCCTCGTCTAGGCGGTGCAGCAGTGAAGGGCCGGTGACCGAATGGTCACCGGCCCTTTTCGTTCGGGTGGTCGCGCGATTACGCGGCGGCGTACGGCAGCTCCGCCCCGTCGCGGGTGGTGTGGAGGTTCCAGTAGTGCTGGGCGATGGTGTCCGGCTGGGTCTCCGGGCCGCCGGATCCGATCCAGGCGAAGATCGGCACGTGGGCGACGTAGACGCCGGTTCCGGCAGTGGCCCGGTGGAGAGTGAGTGCGTAGGTGCGCAGGGCGCCGGATCCGATGGCGGTGGCGGCGAAGTCGGCGTGTCCGGCCAGCGGGTCCATGGACGATCCTCCCGTCGTGTAGAGGATGGTCCCCGCGCCGCGCTCGATCATGCCGGGGAGAACCTGCTCTGTCGCCGCGATACCGCCGTAGAGGTAGTAGTCGAGCTGCGGCTGGATGCTGTCGCGGTCGGCTTCGAGGGCGATCGCGTTCCGCAGCCCGGGCACGGGGTTGTGCGGGGCGGGCGAATACTCGAGCACGTCGACGGGGCCGAAGCGCTCCGTGATGCGGCCGAAGGCTGCGGCGACGGAGGCGGGGTCCATGACGTCGGCGGCGAAGCCGGCCGCGTCGATACCGGCGGCGGTCAGCTGGGCGGCGAGGTCGTCGAGCTTCGCTTGCGTGCGGGAGACGAGGGCCACGGAGAAGCCCTGGCTTCCGAAGACCCTGGCGATGGACAGTCCGAGACCGGATCCGGCTCCGACGATGGCGATGGTGGGCATTTCTGGTTCCTTTCGATGGCTTACATACTTGTGGTGCGGCAGCAGACTGGATGTGCTGCATGCGTTCGCGGAGGAGGACAGTGGGATGGCACGAGCAAGGACGATCAGCGGGCCCTGTCAGGCGTGGCCGGAGGAGAGCGCGTTCATCCGTGAGGTGCTCGACCGGATCGGGGAGAAGTGGACGGTCCTGATCATCAGCACGCTGGGCTCTGGTCCGCTGCGATACTCCGATCTGCAGGCGAGCATCCCGGGCATCTCGCAGCGGATGCTCACGGTGACGTTGAAGGCTCTGGAACGCGATGGGCTCCTCACCCGCACGGCATACGCCGAGGTCCCGCCGCGGGTCGAGTACGAGCTGACGCCCCTGGGCCGGTCACTGCTGGAGGCCGTGATGACCCTCGCCGGCTGGGCGGCCTCCCACCACGAGGACGTGGCCGCCAGCCGCCGCGCGCACGAGCTGACCGGCGTCGGCAGGGAGAAGTCCGCCAGGCCTAGCCCGATGCGCCCGGTGCCTGCACGATCGCGGTGAGCTGGTCGAGAGCCTGACCGTAGACGGCGACGGACTGAGCGCCCGACGCCGCGATCCGGCGGCCGAAGACCGTGAACGGCACCCCCTGGGCGCCCAGCGCGGCGCCCTCGGAGACGTCGGCCACGACATCGTCGGCGAACTCGTCGCCGGCGAGGACCTCGCGCACGCGGTCGCCGTCGAGGCCGAGGGATCGCGCGACTTCGACGACAGTGTCCGCGTCGTATGGGTCGATCTCGCCGGAGAAGAACCGGTCCTGGAGCTGGGAGAAGAACTCGAACCCCCGGCCGGACTGTTCGGCGAAGTGCATCACGCGGTGCAGGTCGAACGTGTTGGCGTTCTTCCTGTCGAGGTCGAACTCCAGGCCTTCGCGGTTCGCGATGCCCTGGATGCGCTCCTCCGCCTGGAGGACGGCCGATGGGTCGCCTCCGTGCGTGCGCATGAACGCAGCGGCGATGGGCTCCGGCTCCTTCGGCGCGTCCGGGTTCAGTTCGAACGAGCGGATCTTGAGCTGGAATCGTCCCGCATCCGGCCTGGCGTCGATCGCCCGCTGGAGCCGATGCTTGCCGACGTAGCACCAGGGACACCCGAGGTCCGCCCAGACCTCGACGACGATCTGGTCCTGTTCGGCCGTGCTGTTCTGTTCCACACTCATCACCTCACGATTGGTTCGTAACGACATTCTGAGTGTGTTCGTCGAGGCGTACAAAAGGCACATCGACGTGCGTGCGATGGGGTGGATCTGGCGATTCCGAGCGACCTTCGATTTGCACGCGCCTAGACTCGAACCATGAGCATCCTCGAGACCATCCACGGTCCCCGCGATCTCGACAGGCTCTCGGAAGAGGAGCTCGTCCAGTTGGCGGTGGAGATCCGCGCGTTCCTCGTTGCGAACGTCGCGAAGACGGGCGGTCACCTCGGGCCGAACCTCGGAGTCGTCGAGTCGACCATCGCGATCCACCGGGTCTTCGACTCACCGCGCGACGCCATCGTCTTCGACACCGGACACCAGTCGTACGTGCACAAGCTGCTCACCGGGCGGCAGGACTTCTCCCAGCTGCGCCAGCGCGGCGGGCTCGCCGGATACCCGCAGCGGTCCGAGTCCGAGCACGACATCGTCGAGAGCTCCCACGCCTCCAGCTCGCTGTCGTGGGCGGACGGCATCTCGCGCGCGTTCTCGATGACCGGCCAGGACGACAGGCACGTCATTGCGATGGTGGGCGACGGCGCCCTCACCGGCGGTATGACGTGGGAGGCGCTGAACAACATCAGCGACGACAACACGCGCCGCCTTATCATCGTCGTCAACGACAACGGCCGCTCGTACGCGCCGACCATCGGCGGCATGGCCCGCTTCCTCAACACCGTGCGCACCCGCCGCAGCTACCGCAACCTCTACCTGTCGAGCCGCAAGGCGTTCGACAAGCTGGGCGGACCCGGTCAGTCGTTCTACCGCGGCATCCGCGGGGGACTGCACGGCTTCCTCAGCAGGTTCTCGAACAACGAGGCGCTCTACTCCAACCTCGACATCAAGTACATCGGGCCGATCCACGGCCACGACATCGAGGCGATGGAGGAGGCGCTGCGCCAGGCGAAGAACTACGGCGCCCCGGTCATCGTCCACGCCATCACGCAGAAGGGCCGCGGCTACGAGCCCGCGCTCCGGGATGCGGCCGACCAGTTCCACGCGGTCGGCCAGATCGACCCGGAGACCGGCGAGCCGATCGAGAGCTCGAGCAAGCCGTCCTGGACCAGCGTGTTCTCCGACGAGATCGTGCGGCTGGCCGAGAAGGACGAGAAGATCGTCGGCATCACCGCGGCGATGCTGCGCCCGACCGGGCTGCACAAGTTCGCCGAGCGCTTCCCGGAGCGGGTGCACGACGTCGGCATCGCCGAGCAGCACGCCGCGACGAGCGCCGCCGGTCTGGCGTTCGGGGGACTGCATCCCGTCGTCGCCATCTACGCCACGTTCATCAACCGCGCCTTCGACCAGGTGCTCATGGACGTCGCCCTGCACAAAGCGGGCGTGACGTTCGTGCTCGACCGGGCGGGCGTCACGGGACCGGACGGCCCGAGCCACCACGGCATCTGGGATCTCGCGATCCTGCAGGTGGTGCCCGGTATCCGGCTCGCCGCCCCGCGCGACGGCGCCCGCTTCCGCGAGGAGCTGGCCGAGGCCGTCGCCGTGCAGGACGCTCCGACGGTCCTGCGCTTCCCGAAGGGTTCGGTCGGGGCGGACATCGACGCCGTCCGGCGCACCGACGACGGCGTGGATGTGCTGCACGAGTCCGACCGCAAGGACGTGCTGATCGTGACCGTCGGCCCGATGGCCGACCTGGGGCTCAAGGTGGCGGACGGCCTGGCCGCGCAGGGGATCGGGGCGACCGTGGTCGACCCGCGCTGGGTGGTCCCGGTGGCCACGAGCATCCTGGACCTGGCGGCGGAGCACCGCATCGTGGTGACCATCGAGGATGGGATCCGCGTGGGCGGCATCGGCACGCGCGTGCGGCAGAGCCTGCGCGAGGCGGGCATCGACACCGCGGTGGACGAGCTGGGCCTGCCGGACGAGTTCATCGACCACGCGACGCGGGAGCAGATCCTCGACGACGCCGGGCTCACCGCGCAGAAGATCGCTCGCGACCTGGTCGCGCAGGTGCTCGGCAGCCGCATCCCGATCGCCCGCCCGCTGCCCGCGGACGAACTGAGCGAGCGGCACCTCGACGCGTAGCGGCGGTAGAGGCAGAGCCGCGTAGCGGCGCCGCTTAACTACTGTCAGCCGACGCGGTACACGTGCTCCACCGCGCCGCTCGGGAACGCCGTGGTGCCGACGAGCGCCAGCGGGCTGCTCGCCTGGGTGACGGGCAGCAGCGGCTTACCAGAGCCGACGAGCACCGGCACGTAGGTGATGTGCAGTTCGTCGAGCAGGCCGGCGTCGGCGAACTGCGCGGCGATCTGCCCGCCGCCGACCACCCATACGTCGCGGTCGCCCGACGCTTCGCGCAGTTCGGCATCCAGTGCGGCGAGGTCGCCCTCGAAGAAGGTGATGTCCGCGCCGGCGATCGGCGGAAGCACGCGGTGCGTGACCACCCAGGTGGGGAGGCCGGCGTACGGCCATTCCGTGGTGTCGTCGGCAAGCAGGAACTCGTAGGTGGCCGCTCCCATCACGATGGCTCCGATGCCGGAGATGAAGCGCTGATAGTGCTCGTCGAACTCCTCGAACCCGAACTGCAGGAGCCAGTCAATCCTGTCGTCGGTGTCTGCGATGAATCCGTCGATGGAGGACGCGACGTAGTACTTCGTGAGAGCCATGCTGTGAAGCTAGCAGGAGCATCCGACAGTGGAATTGACTTGAAGTGCACTCGAAGTCTTATCGTGGCAACCATGACCGATACAGCGACGGAACTCTCGATCTCCGAGGTCGCGGAGCGCACGGGCCTGACGACCCACACGCTCCGCTACTACGAGCGGGAGGGGCTGATGCTCGCGCCTGTCGGGCGCGCGTCGTCCACGCACCGCCGGTACACCGAGGCCGACGTCAACTGGGTCGTGTTCCTCACCAAGCTGCGCCTCACCGCCATGCCGATCGCCCGGATGCGCGAGTACACCGAGCTCGCACGTCGCGGCGACGACACCACCGCCGAGCGGCTGGAACTGCTGCTCGTGCACCGGATGAACGTGTCCAGGCAGCTGGAGGAGGTCACGGCCAGTCTCGCCGCCATCGACCACAAGATCGGTCTCTATCAGGAGAAGGTAACCGCATGAAGAAGATCACACTGGGCACGGAGAAGCTCGAAGTCTCGCGTCTCGGACTCGGCTGCATGGGCATGTCCGCGTTCTACACCGGCGCAGGAGACGACGACGCCGGCTCGATCCGCACCATCCATCGCGCCATCGACCTCGGGGTGACGTTCTTCGACACCGCAGAGATCTACGGCCCGTACGCCAACGAGGAACTGCTCGCCCGCGCGTTCGCCGGCAAGCGCGACCAGGTGGTCATCGCCACCAAGTTCGGCACGATCCTGCACAGGACCAACGACGAGCGCGGTCTGGACGGGTCGCCGGAGAACGTGCGTCTCTCGGTCGAGGGGTCACTGCGCCGCCTGCAGACCGACCACATCGACCTCTACTACCAGCACAGGATGGACCCGGACACGCCCATCGAGGACACGGTCGGGGCGCTCGCCGAGCTGATCGACGAGGGCAAGATCGGGCACTACGGCCTCTCGGAGGCCGCACCGGAGACGATCCGCCGCGCCAACGCCGTGCATCCCGTGACGGCGATCCAGACCGAGTACTCGCTCTGGTCCCGCGACCCGGAGGCCGAGATCCTGCCGACGGTCCGCGAGCTCGGCATCGGCTTCGTGCCGTATTCGCCGCTCGGCCGCGGCTTCCTCACCGGCACCATCCGCACGCTCGACGAGCTGGCGCCCGACGATTTCCGCCGCTTCAACCCGCGGTTCGAGGGCGACAACCTGGAGGCGAACATCCGGATCGTCGAGCAGGTGGATGCTGTGGCCCGCGAGGTCGGGGCGACTCCCGGCCAGGTGGCGCTCGCCTGGCTGCTGGCCCAGGGCGACGACATCGCCCCCATCCCCGGCACCCGCCGTGTGGAGAACCTGGAGCAGAACGTCGCCGCCGACCAGCTGGAGCTGTCGCCGGAGCAGCTGGAACGCCTCGCCGCCGTCGCTCCCGCTGTGGGGGACCGGTACGCGGACATGACGCCGCTCAACCGCTAGCGGGCACCCTCACGACCGGGGCCCCGGATCGCAGCGCGCGATCCGGGGCCCCGGTCGTTCTCGGCGGCCGGCTCAGCCGAACCGCAGCGTGATCGTCCTCGCCTCGGGGCGCAGCGCGTGCTCGGCGGCGACGTCCGGCCCGCAGGCCCGCGAGCCGAGCCCGTGCTGGGCGGCGTCGACGAACAGGTGGGTCGTCGCGCTGGGCGGCAGCTCGTGCGGGTGACCGGCCGCAGCCACCTGCTGCGGCGTGTGCCTGCTGAGGCTGAAGCCGGGGCGGCGGCCTGCCGTATCCGGCACCAGCGTGATGCGCAGGGCGTCCGCACCGTCCGTTCCGAGCGTGAGGGTGCGCACGTCGGCCCGGTGGCCCGTCTCCTGCGGGCGGGCGTACGCGACGTTCAGCTCGTCCACGGTCGCGCCGTATCGACCGACCTGCGCGGCCGTCATGCTGTCCGGGTACGCCTCGAGCGGGCCGCGGCCGAACCACTCGGCGCGGTCGACCGGCGCGTCTCCGTCCGGCAGGTCGAAGCGCAGGCCGATGCGCGGCCAGACGGTGTCCCAGCCGGTGGACGGCACGATCTCGGTGCGCAGAGTGAGCGTGCCGTCGGCGTCGAGCGTCCAGAGCGCATCCACCCACACGGCTGCTGGCGAGTTGGCGGCGGACACGCGCGTGCGCACCAGGAGGGCGTCTTCAGCGTGCTCGACGGAGACGATCCTGTGCGTCAGCCGGTCGAGGCCCGCCGCCCGCCAGAGCGCAGCGCTCGACACCCCGGGGACGCTCGCGTCGTCCTCGCCGGGCTCCGCACGGGACGCGCCCTCGTCGTTGTCCGTCGGGGCGCGCCACAGTTCCAGGCGCGGACCGGCCACCTCGCGCCCGTTCAGGCGCACCAGGGCTCCGTCCTCGAACTCGGCCGGGCCGAGCGTCAGCCGTGCGGGAACCCCGGCGACGAGAGCCGGTGCCACGGGACGCGCGCCGACGCTCGGGATGCGAGCGCTCCTGTCCACCTGACCGCTCGCGACCACGTGCCCGGCCTCCGACCACGGCGTCGCGGCCTGCAACACGGCGTCGATGGTCAGCCAGGTCTCCGCGTCGTCGGCGACCTCCACCGCCGGCAGCGGCACCGTCACGGACTCCCCGGCCGCCAGCGCATCCACCGGCAGCTCGCCGCGCGCCACCCGGCGCCCGTTGTGCTCGACCCGCCAGCGGAACGACAGGTCGGAGGTGTCTGCCGTGTGGCGCAGGTTGGTGAGCGTCACCGTCCCGTCTCCGACCTCGAAGCGGATCGGCTGCACGACCGCCTTGTACTCGGCGAGGCCGGGCGTCGGGGTGTCGTCGCTCAGGATCATCCCGTCCATCACGAAGTTGCCGTCGTGCACCACCTCGCCGAAGTCCCCGCCGTACGCGTAGAACGGGGTTCCGTCGTCCGTCTCGGTCAGGATGCCGTGGTCGCGCCACTCCCAGACGAAGCCGCCGTGCAGGCGAGGATGCTCGTGCACCAGCCGCTCGTACGCATCCAGTGCCCCCGGGCCGTTGCCCATCGCGTGGGCGTACTCGCAGAGCAGGAACGGCTTCGTCCGCTGTCGGGCGCCCTGGCCGGGCGTTGTGCCGAGCAGGGGGTAGCGGGACCCGTCCGTGCCGATCTCCGCCGTCTCGCGCACGGAGGAGTACATGCGCGAGTACACGTCGGTGTACTCCCCGGTGTAGTCGCCCTCATAGTGCACGGGACGCCCGGGATCGCGGTCGTGCACCCAGGCGGCGTTGGCCGCCAGGTTCGCGCCGGTGCCCGACTCGTTGCCGAGGGACCAGATGACGATGCTCGGATGGTTCTTGTCGCGTTCGACCGTTCGCCGGATGCGGTCGAGGTATGCGTCGCGCCAGCGCGGGTCGTCGCTCGGGTTGCCGACCCAGCCGCCGTGCTCGGCACCGGATGCCTCGAAGCCATGGGTCTCCAGGTCGCACTCGTCGATCACCCAGAAGCCGAGCTCGTCGGCGAGGTCGAGCAGACGGGGGTGCGGCGGGTAGTGGCTGGTGCGGATGGCGTTGACGTTGTACCGCTTCATCCTGGCCAGGTCGGCGCGGGCGTGCTCCTCGTCGAACACCCGGCCGCGCACCGGATGCGTCTCGTGCCGGTTCATGCCGTGGAAGACCACGCGGCGGCCGTTCACGAGGAAGCGGTCGCCGACGATCTCGACCGTGCGGAAACCGGCGCGCAGCGTGATCATCTCCGCCGCGTTCGACACGGTGACGTCGTAGAGGCGCGGCGTCTCCGCCGTCCACGGTTCGACCGCATCCAGAGTCAGCGTTGCGACCTCCGCTGCGCTCTGCCAGGTCTGCTCCACCCCCAGCTCCGGGATGCGCACGGTCACCGGATACGCGGACGCCGCCGCGGTCAGCTCCACGTCCAGGGTGCCGGCCCCGTCGAGGAACCCGGTGCGCAGCCACACGTCGTCGATCCCGCCGGCCGGGCGGGCGAGCAGGGTGACGTCGCGGAAGATGCCGGGCAGCCACCACTGGTCCTGGTCCTCCAGATAGCTGGCGGCCGACCACTGGTGCACCCGCACCACGATCACGTTCTCTCCGGGACGCACGACGCCGGTCACGTCGAACTCCTGCGCCAGCCGCGATCCCGTGCCGATGCCGACCTCTTCGCCGTTCAGCCAGACGCGGTAGAGCGACTCGACCCCGTCGAACCGCAGCAGCACCCGCTCCGCCCCGTCGAAGTCGTCGGGCAGGGTGAAGCGCCGCCGGTGGTCGCCGGTCGGGTTTTCGTCGGGGACGTGCGGAGGGTCGATCGGGAACGGATACTGCACGTTCGTGTAGATCGGTCGTCCGTATGCGCCGTCTCCGTGCAGCACCCAGTGCGACGGGACAGGGAGCTGCGCCCATCCGGAGTCGTCGAAGTCGGTCTCCGCGACGTCCTCCTGCACGGCGGCGGTGGGGGAGAGCCGGAACGCCCAGTCGCCGTTCAGCGAGAGCGACGGCGCGTCGGTGTGCAGCCAGGACCGCGGGGCGCTTCGTGCGCCGCGTCCGGGCGCGGTGTCGGACAGGTAGGCGGGTGTCAGCACTACTTCACTGCTCCTTCGGTGAGACCGCCGCGCCAGAACCGCTGCAGCACGATCATGGCGATGGCGAGGGGGATGATCGACAGCAGCACGCCGCCGGTGGTCAGCTCGTAGAACTCGGGCAGCCGGTCGGTCTGGCTGCGCCAGTTGTTCAGGCCGAGGGTGATCGGGTAGAGCGTGTTGTCGGAGAGCATCACGAGCGGCAGGAAGTAGTTGTTCCAGATGCCGACCAGTTGGAACAGGAACACGGTCACCAGCGCGGGCACCATGATCCTGAGCCCGACCGTGTGGAAGATGCGCAGCTCTCCCGCGCCGTCGATCCTGGCCGCCTCGATGAGGGCCGTGTCGACCGTCGCGTCTGCGTAGATCCGGCAGAGGAACAGGCCGAACGGTGAGACGAGCGAGGGCAGCAGCACCGACCAGTACGTGTTCGCCATGCCGAGCTGGCTGAACAGGAGGAACAGCGGAAGCGCCGTCGCCGTGCCGGGCACGAGCACCCCGCCGAGCACCAGCCCGAAGATCAGGCCGCGCCCGCGGAAGACGTACTTCGACAGCGCGTACCCTCCCGCGGCGGCGAAGTACGTCGCGAGCACGGCGCCCACTCCGGCGTAGAGGACGGAGTTCGCGAACCAGCGCACGAAGATGCCGCCGTCGTAGCTGAGCACCTCCCCGAGGTTGTGCCAGAGCGCGAAGGTCGGCGCGAACCAGAAGCCGTTGGTGGCGAAGAGGTCCTGCGTGGTCTTCGTGGACGCGACGATCACCCAGTAGACCGGCACGAGGAAGTAGACGGCGACGACGACCAGGATGCCCGTGACCAGGATGCGCATCCCCGGCCGGCGTCCCGCGGAGCGGTCCGGTCCCGTGCCGTGCGCCTTCTGCGCGGTGATCGACGAGGTGCCCGGTGCGGCGACGCTGCCGGTCGGGGTCTCTGTGGCGGTCATTTCGCCCTCCTGGTGGTCGATGCGAGGGTGGGCTGCGATGCGCGGCCGGGCTTCGGCTCGCGGCTGCTCGTGAGGCGGAGGAACGCGAACGACAGCAGGAACGCGACCAGCGCGATGAGCACCGCCTGCGCTGCGGCGACGTTGTAGTCGTTGTACGCGAACGCCGTGGTGTACGCGCTGAGGTTGGGCGTGTACTCGCTGTCGATCGCGGGGGAGACCGTCTGCAGCACCTGCGGCTCGGCGAAGAGCTGCAGGGTGCCGATGATCGAGAACACCGTGGTCAGCATCAGCGCCGGCTTGATCAGCGGCAACTGGATGCTCGTGGCCACCCGCCACGGGCTCGCGCCGTCCACCTTCGCCGCCTCGTACACCTCGGTCGGGATCGACTTCAGCTGCGCGATGATGATCATCATGTTGTAGCCGGTGTACGTCCAGGTGACGATGTTCGCGATCGACCAGAGCACCGTGTCCGGTCCGAGGAAATCGACCTGGAGCCCGAACGCACCGGCCAGATCGACCAGCGGGCTGAGTCCAGGCACGTACAGGAACGACCACAGGATGGTCGCCACGACCCCCGGGATGCCGTACGGCAGGAAGTACACCGCCCGGAACATCCCTGGCCAGCGCGCCGACGCCGACTCCAGCAGCAGGGCGAGCACCGTGCAGAGCGCGATCATGAACGTGACCTGCACGACGCCGAACAGCAGCATCCGGCCGATGGAGGCGATGAAGTTCGGGTTCGACAGAGCCTGCGCGTAGTTGGCGAACCAGGCGAACTCGCTCGTCACGCCCTTCTCGCCGAACACGCCCTGCCTGGTCACCTTGGTGAAGCTGCTGCCGACCGCGACGACGATCGGCAGGATGAACGTGAGCAGGAACAGCGCGAGGAACGGCGCGAGCAGCACCCACGGCGCCCACGCGGTGCGGACGCCCTTCACGAGTTCACCTTCTCGATGCTGAGCCCCTTGTTGCGGAACGCGGTGATGATGTTCTTCTCGCTCTGCGCGATCGCATCCACGAGGGACAGCCCTGACGCCTTCTTCCGGAAGCCGTCGGCGAGGATGTTGAACGACTGCTGCGTGATCGGCCACCACGACCAGTCCTGGTTCTGCTGGCGGGAGGCGGGGAGGAAGACCTCCTCGTTGTAGTTCTGTCCTCCGAAGAACTTCGACGGCTTCTGCCTGCTCGCCCCGATGTAGTCGGCGGACGGCGACCAGCCGATGCCGCTGTTGGCGATCATCGCGTCGATGCCCTCGTGGCTCGTGGTCATCCACACGGCGAACTCGAGCGCCTCCTTGGGATGCTTGCTGTTCGCGAGCACCGCGGCGGTCGACCCTCCGAGGTAGCTGGACCCGTAGCCGACCGCGTCGCCGGAGCCCCAGCGGGCCATCGGCGCGACCCGCCACTTGCCCTCCCCGCCGGAGACGCCTTCGAGGAGCGCGTCGCCCCAGCTCGCGCTGGTCAGCCCGGCGATGGTGTTCGAGGCGGCGGCGGCGAACCACGGCGTCGTGTACGCGCCGTATGCGGTCTGGATGACGCCGTCGTCGATCGCCGTGTCGAAGAAGCGGGCGGCGGTGAGCGTCGCGTCGTCGGTCATGTCGATGGTCCAGCGGTCGCCGTCGACGGCGAACCAGGATGCGCCGGCCTGCCCGGCGACCGCGGCGAACCAGGACGGGTCCGCGTAGTTGAAGGTGTCGATCCAGGAGCCGGCCTTGCGGAGTTCCGCTCCGGTGCGCATCCACTCGTCCCAGGTGGCGGGGGCGGAGGCGCCGATCTTCTCGAACAGGTCTGGACGGTAGTAGAAGGCCATCGGCCCGGAGTCCTGCGGGATGGCGTAGACGCCGTCCACGTAGCTGACCTGCTTCCACAGCGTGGGGTCGTAGCGGTTGGCGTAGTCGTTCGCGCCGTACCTGGCCAGGTCGACCAGCCCGTTGACGAGCATGAACTCCGGAACGGAGCGCAGCTCCACCTGGGCGAGGTCTGGACCGCCTCCCGCGGCCAGCGCCGAGTACAGCTTCTGGTATCCGCCCGAGTTGCCGCCGGGGATCCAGACGGCCTCGACCTGCACATCCGGATGCGTGGCGTTCCACACGTCCGCGACCCTCTGCAGGTCTTTCAGCCAGGCCCAGTACGTGAGCGTGATCTTCTCGCCGGCCGCTGCCGGCTGCACGAGCGGCCTGCTGTTGACCGAAGTGGTGCCGGGGGTGCTGCACCCGGCGAGAAGGGCCGTGGCTCCCGCCGCGGCTCCGAGGGTGAGGAGACTTCGTCGTGTGAGTTGCGTCATGTCCTTCACTTCGTCGTGAGTGGAAACGTGTATGCCGACCATATACAAAACTAGCTCGGGTGACCTAATTTGGTTTCGTGGACATCCAGACCTCCCGCCCCCGACGCCGTGGGCCGTACGCGAAGAGCGCAGCGCGCCGCCGCCAGATCGTCGAAGAGGCGTACCGCGTGTTCGCCACGCGCGGCTACCACGCCAGCTCCCTGCGCGAGATCGCGACGGCGGCCGGGATCAGCCTCTCCAACCTGCAGCACTACTTCTCCGGCAAGGAGGACGTGCTGCTGGCCGTGCTCGAACTCCGCGACGAACTCGGAGCCGGGGAGGCGAGCAGGGCGCACGACGAGCCGTTCGAGACGCACATCGTCGCGCAGGCGGCGGCCAACGAACGCATCCCGGGGCTGATCGCGCTCTACAGCGTGCTCTCCGCCGAGGCGGTCACCGCCGACCACCCCGGCCGCGAATACTTCCTCGGACGCTACGACGCGCTCCGCACGGAGTACGAGGCCGAGTTCGCCGCGCTCCGCGCCGACGGGCGGCTGCGCGACGGCGTCGACCCGGCGCTCGCCGCGGCGTCCGTGATCGCGCTGTGGGAGGGCATCCAGTTGCAGTGGCTGTACACGCCGGAGCGGATCGATGCGGCGGCCGCACTGCGTGCCTACCTCGACCTGGTGATCGTGCCCGCGACGACGAAAAGCCGGTAACTTCGCCGAAATCGGGTGAAATCGGCACAGTTACCGGCATCTCGCTGGCAGCTGCTGCTACGCGACGCCCTTCACGGGGGGATGCTGGAATGTGTCCCCGAAGACGCGCTCGGACGCACCGACCCTGTCGAGGTACGGCGTGATGCCGCCCATCTGGAACGGGAAGCCCGCGCCGAGGATCATGCAGAGGTCGATGTCCTCCGGGGCGGCGACCACGTGGTCGTCCACGAGCATCCGGTGGATCTCGTCGGCGAGGCCGTCCTCGAGCCCGCGCAGGATCTGGTCCTTGGTCCACGGGTTCTTGCCGCCGGAGACGATCTTCGCCGCCTGCTTGTCGATGCCCTTGACCCTGCCCTTCGAGTCCTTCTCCAGGAGGGTGCCGTGCTCGGCCAGCCTGTGCAGGTTCTCGCTGCGGTAGAACCGGTCGGGGAACGCGGCGTGGTGCGTGTCGAGGACGTGCGCACCGACCTTGAGGCCGACCAGGTCGAGCAGTGCCGACGGGGGCATCGGGAGGCCGAGCGGCGCGAACGCCTCGTCGACCGTCTCGAACGGCGTTCCGTCGTCGACCGCGTGCATCGCCTCGCCGAGGACCTTCGCCAGCACGCGGTTGACCACGAAGCCGGGGGTGTCGGCGGTGATGACCGCGTTCTTCTTCAGGGCAGCCGCCGTGACCATCGCGGTCGACAGGGTCGCCTCGTCGGTGTTCGGTGTGTTCACGACCTCGATCAGCGGCATGACGGCCACCGGGGTGAAGAAGTGGAAGCCGACCAGCCGCTCCGGGTGCTTCAGCTTCGCGCCGATCTTCTCGACGGACAGCGAGGAGGTGTTGGTGGCGAGCACGGCGTCGTCGGAGATGTACTGCTCGATCTCCCCGAACACGTCCTGCTTGACGGACAGCTCCTCGAACACGGCCTCGATCACCCAGTCGGCGTCGGCGAACAGCGACTTGTCCGTCGTGCCGGTGACGAGCGCGCGCAGGCGGTTGCCCTCATCCGGGGAGATACGGCCCTTCTCCTGCAGCTTGCCGATCTCGTCGTGGATGTACGCGACGCCCTTGTCGACGTGCGCCTGGTCGAGGTCGGTGATGACCACGGGCACCCGCAGGCGACGCACGAACAGCAGCGCGAACTGGCTGGCCATGTATCCCGCGCCGATCACGCCGACCTTGGTGACCTTCTTGGCGAGCTTCTTGTCCGGAGCACCCGCCGGGCGCTTCGCCCGCTTCTGCACCAGGTTGAAGGCGTAGATGCTGGCCTGGAACTGGTCGCCGGAGATGAGTTCGGCGAGCACGTCGTCCTCGCGCTCGAAGCCCTCCTCCTTGGTGCCGGACTTGGCGGCCTTCAGCAGGTCGAGCGCGGCGTACGGCGACTTCGGCACGGTGCCGATGCGGCTCTCCAGCATCTTGCGGGCGATGCCGATGGCCGCATCCCACTTGACCATCCGCTCGACCTTGCCCGGCACGTTCGGGCGCTTCACGGTGAGTTCGCCGGTGAGCACCCTGTCCGCCCAGCGCAGCGAGTCCTCCAGGAAGTTCGCCGAGTCGAAGATCGCGTCGGCGATGCCGAGGTCGAAGACGTCCTGCGGCTTCAGCATCCTGTTCTGCTTCAGCGGGTTCTCGACGATCACCTTGAGGGCGTTCTCGATGCCGATCAGGTTCGGCAGGATGTACGCGCCGCCCCAGCCGGGGATGAGGCCAAGGAAGACCTCCGGCAGCGCGAACGCCGCCGCCGACCTGTCGATGGTGCGGTAGTCGGCGTTCAGGCCGATCTCCACACCGCCGCCGAGCGCGAGCCCGTTGGTGAAGACGAACGACGGGACGCCGAGGGTGGCCTGCTTGCCGAGCACGTAGTGACCGAGCTGGGGGAGCAGCTTCGCCACCTCGACGCTCGGGATGTCGCCCACCCGGGAGAGGTCGGCGCCCGCCGCGAGGATGAACGGCTTGCCCGTGACGGCGACCGCGTCTATCTCGCCGCGGCCCGCACGCTCCGTCAGCTCGTCGAAGGTCTTCCCCAGTTCGAGGAGGGTCGCAGGTCCCATCGTGTTCGGGCGCGTGTGGTCGCGCCCGTTGTCGAGGGTCACCAGCGCGAGCGTCTTGCCGCTCGGCAGCGGGATGTCCTTGACGAACGAGTGGGTGACGACCTCGTCGGAGGTGAGGTCGACGAGCGGGCTGAAGTCGATCTTGGAATAGTCGGTCACGTCTTTATGCCTTCCGAGCGCGCTTTGTGATGTGAGGGTCTCCGACACGCGCTGACTGACGCCGTCGTAGAGCCCTGATGTCCTCGGAGGAGGCTATCGAGCCGGGCGGCGTGCCGCACATCGCTTGCCGCTGTGCACAACGGCGCGGGCGTGGATGGTGCTTCGCATTGGCGGAACCTTACAGTCCGGCTGGGGTGACGGGCGCTGAGCGGCGTGGGGTCGGATTTGACCGTTTGTGATGCGTAAAATTGTCACATCTGGAACATTAACGTTACAGTGCGGCGTATCAGTAATGAGGCTGATGCGACACAACGAGGTGAAAATGACCACAGCAATTCGACGGCCCCTCTTTTCCATCGCGGCGGCAGCGGGGGCTCTTTGCCTCGCGCTGACGGGCGCAGCGAGCGCTACGGGAGCGCCTGCCGAAGGGACGGCGTCGCCTCTGTCAGCGGCTGAGGCGCAGGTTCTTCGCGCAACGCTCGCGAAGTTCGACGTGCCCGTCGCGACGCAAGATGAGCTCATCGCACGCGCCCGAGCAGGCCAGGTGTGGGATGCCAGCACTACGAATGCCGTCCCGGTCTCGGAAGAACGCGGTGTCGTCAAGGACGGATTCGAGTATGACGTGAAGCGGTTCGCCGACGGCTCTGTCGCATACGTCGGGCTCGAGATTCCCGCTGTGGAACAGGGCGGCGGACCCCAAGGACGGGCGATCTCGCAGTGTCGCTATCAGAGCGGGTCCGGCTACTCGAACGCGACCGGCTGCCAGATCGATGGCGCGTGGGGGACCATCTTCGTCGGCGCGATCAATGTGGGCTACACCCTGGTCCAGGGCGGGTCGGATCAGATGATCGACGGCGGCTATGGGTTCCAGCGCTGCGTCTACCCGACGTCGTGCAGTTCGCCTGTCCGCGTCTCGTGGAAGAAGTCCGAGAACAGTTCCGCTGCGTACCAGCGGTGGCAGGCTGATGTGAGCGGCGGCTATCTGGGCAGCTGGAACGTCTGGGTACAGTTGAATGTCGGCGGCGATCGCGCCTGGCAGACCAACTCCTGAAGGGATCTGCGGTGAGCAATCCTGAGATTCCCGCGGTGTTTGACGTTGCCGGGGTCGCCATCGCGCTCGTCGCGGCTGTTCTCGTGGTTGCGGCGCTCGTCAGCGTGTCGGTCTCGAGGTCGGTGACGCCCCCGCAGCGAGTCGCGTGGCTCCTCGCAGTGCTCCTTCTGCCCGCTCTCGGCGCCATCGCCTGGTTCGCGACCGTTGCGGTCGAGCGGACGCGCGGGCGGGTGACGCGGACGACCAAGTAGCGCCAGCCGAAGCCAGCCACGGAAACACGAATGCGCCCGATGTCTTCATCGGGCGCATTCGCGTTGTCGTGCAGGAGGGCACGACTAGCCGCGGTAGTGGGGGTTCTCCCAGATGACGCTTCCGCCCTGGCCGAGGCCGACGCACATCGCCGTGAGGCCGTAGCGGACCTCCGGGTGCTCCTCGAACTGGCGGGCGAGCTGGATCATCAGGCGCACGCCGCTGGCGGCGAGCGGGTGGCCGACGGCGATGGCGCCGCCCCACTGGTTGACGCGCGGGTCCTCGTCGTCGATGCCGAAGTGGTCGAGCAGCGACAGCACCTGGATGGCGAACGCCTCGTTCAGCTCGAACAGGCCGATGTCGTCGATGGTGAGACCGGCCTTGCGGAGCGCCTTCTCGGTCGACGGCACCGGGCCGATGCCCATGATCTCCGGCTCGACGCCGGCGAACGCGAAGCTCACCATGCGCATCTTCGGCTGCAGGCCGAACTCCTTCACCGCGTCGCCGGAGGCGAGCAGGCTCGCCGTCGCCCCGTCGGTCAGGGGTGACGAGTTGCCGGCCGAGACACGGCCGTGCGGGCGGAACGGGGTGCGCAAGGTCGCGAGGGACTCCATGTTGGTCTCCGGGCGCATCCCCTCGTCCTGGGTGGCGAGACCCCAGCCGCTCTCGGAGCGGATGGCGACGGGCACCAGGTCGGGCTGTAGCTTGCCTGCCGCGTACGCCGCGGCGGTCTTCTGCTGGCTGCGCATCGCGTAGCGGTCGGAGCGCTCCTTGGTGAGCGCGGGGAACCGGTCGTGGATGCGCTCGGCGGTCATGCCCATGTTGAGGGCGTCCTCACCGACCAGGCGCTCGGAGAGGAAGCGCGGGTTCGGGTCCGCGCCGAAGCCCATCGGGTGGCGCCCCATGTGCTCGACGCCACCGGCGATGGCGAGGTCGTATGCGCCGAACGCGATGCCGGAGCCGAGCGTGGTGACGCTGGTCATGGCGCCCGCGCACATCCGGTCGATGGCGAAGCCGGGCACCGATTTCGGCAGGCCGGCGAGCAGTGCTGCCGTGCGTCCGAGGGTGAGGCCCTGGTCGCCCTGCTGCGTGGTGGCCGCGATGGCCACGTCGTCGATCCTGTCCTTGGGCACATTCGGGTTGCGCTCCAGCAGCTCGATCATGGCCTTGACCACCAGATCGTCCGCGCGCGTGTTCCAGTACTGCCCTTTTTCGCCGGCTCGCCCGAACGGAGTGCGCACTCCATCGACGAAGACGACATCAGCTCTATCGGCCACAATGCCTCCCAAATCAGGTCGGATTCGATCCTAGGGATGCGATGCGCGCCGGAAGAATCGTTTGATTCTTTCTACGAATCCGCTTCCGTGGCGTCCGGGCCGTTTTGGCTGGCTTCCACAAAGGCCTGGGCGATCGCCTGTGAGGTTGCCTCAATCTGCCAGGGCCGTGCACCCCACTGGGCGAGGGCCGCGCCGATGGATGCGCTGTCCAGCGACTCCGGCGGCGCCCACGCCACCCGGCGCAGCGTCTCCGGCGTGAGCAGGTTCTCGACAGGGATCGACAGCTCCTCGGAGAGGGAGGTGACAGCGGCGCGCGCCGTCTTCAGCCGGGCGTCCGCCTCCGGGTTCCTGTCCGCCCACGCGCGCGGGGGAGGCAGGGTGTCCCCGTTGCCGCGCATCACAGGAAGGTCGTCGGTGGTGCGGCCGGCCTCGATGGCCTCCCACCAGCGGTCCAGCTCCGTGCGGCTGGCGCGACCGTTGAACTCGCGGAGCGACGCGAGACCGCGCTTGGTCTCCGGCATGGCTTTCGCCGCGGCGGTGAGCGACGCATCCGGCACCAGGCGGCCGGGCGCGATGTCTGTGGTGCGGGCCAGCTCGTCGCGGCTCAGCCACAGCTCCCGCGCGACGGCCAGGTTGCGGATGCCCCTGATCGAGTGGATGCCGGACAGGCGCCGCCACGGCTCGTTGCGCACCACCTTGAGGTCGCGGGCCAGCTCGTCGTCGAACTCCTGCTGCGCGATCGCGGTCTTGCCCTGTTCATCGAGGAGGGCGGCGATCGCATCCCGCAGGTCGGGGAGCAGCTCGACATCGAGAGCGGCGTAGACGAGCCACGGCTCCGGCAGCGGCCTGGTCGACCAGTCCGCGGCGGAGTGCTCCTTGGCGAGGTGGATGCCGAGCAACTCCTCCACCACGGTGCCGAGGCCGACCCTGGGCATCCCGAGCAGGCGGGCGGCCAGCTCGGTGTCGAAGACGTGGTGCGGGTCGAGCCCGACCTCGCGCAGGCAGGTGAGGTCTTGGGTGGCGGCGTGCAGCACCCACTCCTCGTCGGCGATGGCGGCGTTCAGCTCGTCGAAACGGCCGACGGCGGGAGGGTCGAAGAGGAAGGTGCCAGCATCACGGCGGAAGACCTGGATGAGGTACGCCCGTTGCGAGTATCGAAAGCCGCTCGCCCGCTCCGCGTCGACGGCGACGGGTCCGTTGCCCGCCGCGATGGTCTCGACCGCGTCGAGGTATTCGTCCCTGGTGTCGATGACGTGATGATCAGCCACGCGGGGTCCGTCTCGTCAGCAGGCTCACACCCTCGCCGGTCGGCGGGAGCCCAGCCAGCATGCAGAGCAGCTCGCCCCAGCCCTCGACGTGCGCGGAGATGTCGCTCTCCAGCGGGCTCCAGGATGCGCGCAGCTCGATCTGCGACCCGTCGCCCTGGGCGGCGAGCTCCCCGAAACCGGTGGAGATGATCTTGGTGGCCGTGCCACTCGCCGCGGTGTACTTCGCCTGCCGGGCGTCGAGCGCATCCACCAGCCACGACCAGGCCACGTCGGCCAGGAACGGGTCGAGCCCGATGTCGGTCTCGAGCGGCGCCTGCGCGAAGCAGACGATGCGGAACGGGCCGCCCCACGCCTCCGGCTCCGCCTCGTCGTAGAGCAGGATGAACCGGCCGGTGCCGAGGTCGGAGTCGCTGCCGTGCCTGGTCGGCCGCACGTCGGCCGCCAGCGCGACGGAGTACGGCGCGAGCTGGCCGGGCGCTGGGATCTCGGTGACCACGAGCTCCGGACGGGACGTCGCGTGGCGGATCGTCTCCAACGCCGCGGCGAACTCCGGGGGAGTGCGTGGGGTCGAGGGTGTTGTCGGCACGATAGGAACACTAGGGTCCTTTGCCGGGTGGCGACGGTAAGGCACGCCGCCTGGGGAAGTCCTGAACACCCCGTCGCCGTATCGGGGTTACGCTGACGGCATGGCGCGTTCGACGTTCGCGAAATCCGTCCGCACGGCCGTCGTCGCGGCCGCCGTCCTCGGCCTCGCGGCCGGAGCGGGAGCCGTCCTCATCATGACGAGGGTGGCGCGCACCGTGGTCACGCCGGTGCGCAAGCGGCCGCAGAACCAGAGCATCCGGGCTGTCGACCTGGATGCGGGGACGGTGACGCTGCGCGAAACACCGGACTCGTCGGTGCCGGGCCGCTACGGCCTGTGGTTCGCCGAGGAGACCGGATACGCGAAGATCGGCGGCGTGATCTCCCGCGAGGACGGCTCGGTGACCCGCACGCTGGAGTCCGTCGCCTTCGGAGACCTGCGCCCCGGCCGGGGACGCATCAGCGGCTACTACTACCTCGAACCGTCGGAACTCGGCCTTCCCGTCGAGAGCGTCACCATCGACACCGAGCTCGGCGAGGCCCCCGCCTGGCTGTTCCCGCCGGCCGAGGGACCCGGCGACCGCTGGGTCATCCAGGTGCACGGCTGGGGAGCCACGAGGCAGGAGGGCCTGCGCGCGGTCCGCACCTTCCACGACCAGGGATACACCACCCTGCTCGCGTCGTACCGCAACGACGGGGACGCCCCCAACAGCGCAGACCGCCGCTACGGCCTCGGCGGCACCGAATGGCACGACATCGACGCGGCGCTCCGGTATGCGGAGGACCACGGCGCCACCTCCATCGTCCTGATGGGCTGGTCGATGGGCGGAGCCGTCGTGCTGCAGACCATCACGCGCTCGTCGGCGCTCGGACTGCTCCGCGGCATCATCCTCGAATCGCCGGTGATCGACTGGATCGACACCCTCGAATACCAGGCCAGGATGCTCCGCCTCCCCGACCCGATCACCCAGGGCGCCCTGCGCCTGATCGAGTCCACCTGGGGCGGCCCGTTCACCGGCCAGGCAGCGCCGATCGACCTGACCAGCATGAACTTCGTCGCCCGCGCGGCCGACCTCAGCCTGCCCACGCTGATCCTGCACAGCGACGACGACGGATTCGTGCCGTCCACCGCATCCCGGGCGCTCGCCGCAGCGCGCAGCGACATCGTCACCCTCGTGCCGTTCGCGACCGCCCTGCACACCAAGCTCTGGAACTACGACGAGGAACGCTGGAGCACCTCCATCGCCGGCTGGCTCAGCGAGCACATTGACGTGGCTGCGCCGACGGCGGCGGAAGCGACAGAAGCCGCAGAAGCCGCGGGCTAGGCCGCCAGTTTCTCCCGCACCTGTCGCTTGGTGCGGCCGAGCAGCGCCGTCATGCCCCGGATGCGCAGCGGAGACACCGCCTGGGTGAGCCCGAGCGTCTGCGGGTAGTCGTCGGGAACGGCCAGCACCTCCTCGGCGGTCAGACCGGCGAGGCCCTGGGCCAGGATCGACGCGAACCCGCGCGTGGTCGGGGACTCCTCCGGCGCGGTCGCGTAGAGGTGGACGATGTCGTGCTCGTCCACCTCCACGAAGATGTAGACCGGTGACTGGCATTCGACGACCCGCTCGAACAGATCCGGATGGTCGCGGTACCGCTCGGGGAGGTCGGGAAGCTCTTCGGAGAACTCCAGCAGCAGCTGCAGCCTGTCCGGCTGCTCCAGCGCGAGGAAGTCGTCGCGGATCTCCGCCAGAGCTGGTGCGAGGGCGGGTGACGTCGAAGCCGGATCAGTCATACGACAAGGCTACTTCGCCGGGACCTCGCCCGGCTCGCTGCCCGTGACGATCGGTACGCGCACAGCGGAACCCCACTCCGTCCACGACCCGTCGTAGTTGCGCACGTTCTCGAACCCCAGCAGGTGCGTGAGCACGAACCAGGTGTGGCTCGAGCGCTCGCCGATCCTGCAATAGGCGATCACGTCGTCGCCCTCCTTCAGGCCCGCCTCGCCGAGGTAGATGGCCTCGAGGTCCGCGCGGCGCTTGAACGTCGCATCCGGAGCGGCAGCCCGCGCCCACGGCACGGACGCGGCGGACGGGATGTGCCCTGCCCGCAGCGCGCCCTCCGTCGGATAGCCGGGGATCTCGGTGCGCTCTCCGCTGTACTCCTCGGGGGAGCGGACGTCGATCAACGGCTTCCCGAAGTGGGCGAGCACGTCGTCCTTGAAGGCGCGGATGACCGTGTCGTCGCGCTCCACCACGGGGTACTCCACCGGGGTGACGCTCGGCTTGTCCTTCGTGATCGGGCGGCCCTCGGCGATCCACTTGTCCCTGCCGCCGTCGAGCAGGCGGACGTCCTCGTGATCGAACAGGGTGAACACCCAGAGCGCGTACGCGGCCCACCAGTTGTTCTTGTCGCCGTAGATGACCACGGTCGAGTCGCGGGCGATGCCCTTCGAGCCGAGCAGCTCGGCGAAGCGCTCGCCGTCGACGTAGTCGCGCTGCACCGGGTCGTTGAGGTCGGTGTGCCAGTCGATCTTCACGGCGCCGGGGATGTGACCCGTCTCGTACAGCAGCACGTCCTCATCGGACTCCACGACGACCAGTCCGGGTTGCCCGAGGTGCTCGGCGAGCCATTCCGTGCTCACCAGCCGTTCTGGATGTGCGTAATCGGCGAAAGCGGGGGACTGGTCGACCTCGATGGACATCGTGCATTACCTCCAGGGGGCGCCTCGTGGGCGCGAGGGGAACTATCGGCTCGGTCGGTTTAGGCTGGACACCCCGACACTGTGCGAACTTACGTACCAGGCTATCTGCGCGTAAACCGGTGCGGTAAGACTTCGACACAAAGGTGCAGCTTCCATGACGATCGACCAGACCGGCGCTCTGGTGCGCCTCGCCGACCGTGCCCCGCAGATCACCGGGGCCGAGATCGCGTCGTCGCTGGTCCCGCCGTCGCAGTTCGAGAACGCGACGTTCGAGTCGTACCGTCCCGATCACGACTATCCGTCGCAGGCGGAGGCGGTCGGCATCCTGCGCACCTTCGCGAAGTCGTGGGAGCCGCAGCGCCCGGCCGGGCTGTTCAGCCGCAACCGCAAGAAGGCGGAGACCAAGCCGGGCGTCTACCTCGACGGCGGCTTCGGTGTCGGGAAGACGCACCTCCTCGCCGCGCTCTGGCGTGAGGCTCCCGGCCCCAAGTACTTCGGCACGTTCATCGAGTACACCGCGCTGGTCGGCGCGCTCGGCTACGCGGGCGCTGTCAACCTGCTGCGTGGCTCCACACTGATCTGCATCGACGAGTTCGAGCTCGACGACCCGGGCGACACGATGATGATGACCAGGATGCTCGGCGAGCTCGTCGCATCCGGCACCAGGATCGCGGCCACCAGCAACACCCCGCCGAACGCGCTGGGCGAGGGTCGGTTCGCGGCGAGCGACTTCCTGCGCGAGATCCAGTCGCTGTCCGCCAACTTCGAGACCATCAGGATCGACGGACTCGACTACCGCCGCCGTGACACGGAGGGCAGGGCCGTCACCGTCGAGCAGGACGAGTACGACAGGATCACCGGAGCCCTCGGTGCACGCGGGGAGACGGTCACCAGCGACGACTTCGACACGTTGATCGCGCACCTCGCCACCGTGCACCCCTCCCGCTACATCAAGCTGCTCGACGGCGTCGACGTCATCGGCCTCACCGGCGTGCGCATCCTGCACGACCAGATGGCGGCGCTGCGCCTGGTGGCGTTCATCGACAGGGTCTACGACGCGGAGATCCCGATCGTGCAGACCGGGGTGCCGCTCAGCGAGGTGTTCGACGAGGACATGCTCGGCGGCGGATACCGCAAGAAGTACCTGCGCTCCGTCTCCCGCATGATCGCTCTGACCACCGGAGAGCTCCCCCCGCACGACTGACGACGCTCGACGACGACGCTCGACGGATTCCGGGCGGCACGAAACACGATGTTTACACGCATTGTGGATGCGTAACAGACCCGAAACACGAGCATCCCTCCACGGAAACCTCCCGTGATGAAACTGGGCACACCCCGAAACGCTCACCGATCAGCCAGACCGGGGCCCGTGCGCATTCATGAGAGAGGTAGACCAACGTATGTTGCTACACACAGCAGCGGACTACGCAGAGGCAGGGACCGTCAACTCCCTGTGGCTGCTCGTCGCCGCAGCCCTTGTTCTGCTGATGACCCCCGGCGTCGCCTTCTTCTACGGAGGAATGGTCCGCGCCAAGAGCGTCGTCAGCATGATGATGATGAGCTTCGGCGCGATGGCGATCGTGGGCGTCCTGTGGGTGTTCTACGGGTACGGCCTCGCGTTCGGCAAGCCGCTCATCCCACACTTCCTCGGAACCCCCGACTGGTTCCTGTCCAGCCTGATGGGCAAGGACGGCATGACCCCCGACCTGGGCGGCCTCGCCTTCGCCGGGTTCCAGGCCACCTTCGCGATCATCACCGTCGCCCTGATCTCCGGTGCGATCGCCGACCGTGCCAAGTTCGGCGCGTGGATGGTGTTCGCCGGCATCTGGGTCACGGTCGTCTACTTCCCGGTCGCGTACTGGGTGTTCAACCTGGCCGACGGCTGGGCGCCCGCCCTCCTGCACGTCAACGACTTCGCGGGTGGTACAGCGGTCCACATCAACGCCGGAGCCGCCGGCCTCGCACTCGCCCTGGTGCTCGGCAAGCGCGTCGGCTTCCAGAAGGGCATGTCGAAGCCGCACAACGTGCCGCTCACGCTCCTCGGCGCCGCGCTCCTCTGGTTCGGCTGGTTCGGCTTCAACGCCGGCTCGGAGGCCGCAGTGGACGGCGTGGCGGCGATCGCCTGGATCAACACCCTCGCCGCTCCGGCTGCCGCCACCATCGGCTGGCTGATCGTCGAGAAATTCAAGGACGGCAAGCCCACCTCCATCGGTGCGGCATCCGGTGCGGTCACCGGCCTGGTCGCGATCACCCCGGCCTGTAACATCCTGACCCCCGGGTTCGCGATCCTCCTCGGCCTGGTCGCCGGTGCCGTCTGCGCCGTCGCCATCGACCTGAAGTTCAAGCTCGGCTTCGACGACTCGCTCGACGTGGTGGGCATCCACCTCATCGGCGGTCTCATCGGAACGCTCTGGATCGGCGTCTTCGGCTTCACCCACATCGACGGCGACGCCACGAAGGGCTTCTCCAGCCTCCTCTACGGCGGCAGCTTCGCCCAGCTCGGCGCGCAGGCGATCGGCGCGTTCAGCGTGATGATCTACTCCTTCGTCCTGGCCTGGATCATCGGAACGGTCATCCAGAAGACGATGGGCTTCCGCGTCAAGAACGAGGACGAGCTGGCCGGCGTCGACACGGTCGTGCACGGCGAAGAGGGCTACGCCCTCGAGACGGTCTGATCGGACCGACCAGCAGCGCAGTAACCACAGCACGCGAGCGGGGTGTCGCCTTCGGGCGGCGCCCCGCTTCGCGTGCGCGCCAGTAGTGTGTTGATGCCCGGTTCGCGCGACGAGGAGGACGGATGACGCCAGCCACGAGCGCGCAGGTGGACGCCCTCCTGCTCCTGGTGAGCGCCACGTTCGTGATGGCCGTCGTGCCGGGGCTGGCATTCTTCTACGGCGGCATGACCGGCGCGCGCGGGGCCTCCCAGGCGTTCAGGGCAGCCCTCACCGGGTCGGCCATCGTCGTCGTCCTGGCGGTGGCCGGCGGCTACGGGATGCTCGCGGGGGATCCGCTCATCGCCCACGTCGTCGGGCGGCCGGACTGGGGGCTCGCCAGGGAGTTCACCCCGGGCAGCGGGGCGGCATCCACGATGTACCCGCTGGCGAGGGCCGGCTACCTGATCGCGGTCTGCGCCGTCGCCGTGACGATCCTCGGCGCCGCTGTCGCCTCCCGGGTGACCCTGCGGGCCTGGGCGGTGTTCTCCGCGCTGTGGAGCGTGCTGGTGCTGTTCCCCGCCGGCTACGCGGTCTTCGCGCTCAGCGACGGCTGGGCGGTCTCCGGGATGCACGTGATCGACTTCGGTGGCGCCATCCCGGTCAGCCTGGCGGCGGGCAGCGGAGCGGCGGGGGTGATCCTCGCCTGCGGTCACCGCGACCATCCCGTGGCCGGAGAGCGGCGCCTGCCGCTGGTGGCGGTCGGTGGGGCGCTGGTCTGGGTGGGCTGGTTCGGCCTCACGGTCGGTTCGGAGGGCGCCCTCGACGCCTTCGCCCCGCTGATCGCGCTGAACACGCTGATGGCGTCCGCCGGGGGAGCGCTGATGTGGATCGTCGTCGACAGGGTGCTGCTGCGTCGGCCGACGGTCACCAGCGCGCTCTGCGGCGCGGTGGCCGGCCTCGTGGCGATCACTCCGGCCTCCGGCGTGCTCACCATCGGCTGGTCCCTGCTGCTCGGCGCCCTGGCCGCCGTCGCCTGCGCCAGCATGGTCGACCTGGCCGCCCGCGCACGCTTCGGCGTCCCGATGACGATCTGCGTCATCCACATCGTCGCTAGCCTCGTCGGCCTGCTCTACATCGGCCTGTTCGCCACCGGAGACGGGATGGTCGACAGCGGCAACTTCGACCTGTTCGTTGCCCAGGCGGTCGCCGCCCTCGGCGTCGCCGCATACTCATTCGTGGTGTCGCTGGTCATCGCGACGGTGCTGCGGCACACCATCGGCCTCACGCGGCTCCGGTATGGTGCGAGCGATGGTCTGGCCGATGGCGCGACGTCGCGTGGTATGCCGTCGCAGGCTGAGCCGGTTCGGCGTGACGATCCGCTCTGACGCTGGCAGTGGATGCACTGCGCCCCGCGGATTCGATGGACAATCCGCGGGGCGTTTCCGTCGTGCGACAGCGTGGAGGCTAACGCTTCGAACGACTTCTTGAGCCCGTTCTGCTGACGATCGTGCCGAATACCCACGCAATCGCCGCAATGACGATTGCCGCGGTGAGCATTGCGCCTATGGGGAGGGTGCTCTCAGTGGTGGGTCCGGCCACGATCGACAGCCAGATCGCAGCAGCAATCAATCCGAGTGCGACGCCGGACAGAAGGGCGGTGATCCAATGGATTCGAAACATGACGATCCCTATTCTTACGGTCTCCTCCAGCTATTGCGCCCAGCAGACGAAGCCGGCGAGGGACATCTCGACGCCGGTTCCGTTCCTGCTGCACTGATCGATCGACCACGCCGAGTAGGCCGCGACCGCGCCGACTGCGACGAGAGGAAGAGACGTGGGCGGGAACGCTGCAGAAAGCGCGCCGAGTACGCCCGCGACTCCGGCTGTGCCTGCGATGGCTTTCACGACCTTCGGTGTGATGCACGAGTCCAGCGTGAAGTGATAGCCGATCCAGTCGTACCAGAACGCGTTCTGGCCACGGCAGGTAGCGCGAGCCGATAGCCGCGAGGGGAACTCGCCATTGTCGTTCACGACGTGACCGCCTCCAATGGCGACGCCCTCGGCAAAGTCCCGTGCGAGTTCACGCGGCACGCCATTGCCGATAGCGCCGGCGAGGTCGAAGGTGACGATGCCGCCCTCGGTTGTTGACGCGGCGCCGATCCGGGACCAGTTGGCTTCGAGTTCTTCGATTTGCGATCGCACGTCAGGCGGCAACTGCTCCATTGATGCTGCGGCGATTTCGACCGAAGCGGGCCCGCTGGTGGGGGCAGCGCTCGCTGCCGAAGGAAACGCGAGTGCGATCAGCGCGGCCGTAACGGCAACTGCGGCGAATGAGGTGAACTTCATTGTGCTCCTTTGCATGGTCACCATTACTGATGTAACCCGCACAAATATTAGCTATCAATTCCTCAATTCGGCAAGTCTGCAGCGCTCCGGTACCATCCACCGATGGCCTCCCCGATGAACCTGCTCCGCGCGATGGTGAATGCGCTACTGCCGACGCCGAAGAAATCCCAGCACACGACACCCGCCACGCCCACGACCCGGGCGGCATCCCGAGCTGACGCCGCCGAGCCCGGCCGCACGGGCCCGGCCGCCACGGTGGAGGTCGACCCGCGCGCCATCGGCAGGGTGACGATGACGTACAGCCCGGCCACCGACGGCGACGCCGACCCCGGCGAGGTCGTCTGGACCTGGGTGCCGTACGAGGAGCGCGACGGCCGCGGCAAGGACCGCCCCGTGCTCGTCGTCGCGGCCGAGCCGGGCGGCACGGTGCTGGCCTTGCAGCTCACCAGCCAGGCGCATCCCGGTCGTTCGGAGTACGTTCCGATCGGCACGGGAGGGTGGGATGCGCAGCGCAGGCCCAGCTACGTCAACACCGACCGCGTCTTCCGGGTGCACCAGTCCGGGATGCGCCGCGAGGCGACGGCCCTCGACCGCCGTCGCTACGACACCGTGCGCGCCGCCCTCGTCGCCCGCTACCGCTGGCGCTGACCGGCGCTGCACTCCCTGCTGACCGGGGCAACAGGAAAGGCCACGGTTTCCCGTGGCCTGCTGTGGGCGATACCGGACTCGAACCGATGACCTCTTCCGTGTGAAGGAAGCGCGCTACCAACTGCGCCAATCGCCCTGGGGTTTCGCTGCCGTGAACCGGCTGCGAGACTCGATACTAGCCGACGAACGGGGCCCGGCGCACATCCGGCACGCGACACACCCGGCTGCATGACCCGGTTTGGTTTTCCGCGTCGGCATCGGCTAAAGTCATTCAAGTGCCGCAGAGATGCGGAACGAAATGCGGATGTAGCGCAGTTGGTAGCGCATCACCTTGCCAAGGTGAGGGTCGCGAGTTCGAATCTCGTCATCCGCTCGAGTCAGCCCGACCGAAAGGTCGGGCTTCTCACAACGGTGGTGAACCCAAACGGTGGATTGGCCGAGAGGCGAGGCAGCGGCCTGCAAAGCCGTATACACGGGTTCGAATCCCGTATCCACCTCCAACCTGGAATCATCCAGGCTTGGGCGATTGGCGCAGCGGTAGCGCGCTTCCCTGACACGGAAGAGGTCACTGGTTCGATCCCAGTATCGCCCACACAGAGAAGGCGCCACACGAAGAAACCCTTGGGAAACCGAGGGTTTTGTCGTTTCCGCGGGACGACGCATCGGCGCTCTGGCGGCACCGGTCACGGGCGGAGCGCGACGAAGCTGAGGCCGGAGGTCTGCTCGGCGCGGTCGAGTACGGTCGCGGGATCGTCGAGTGTGGCGGGGACGACGTCCACCCCTCGGAGGTCCAACACCCCGGAACTGATCTGTCGCCAGACGGCGTACGCGGTCTCGCTCGCCGCCATCCACGACCCCCGCAGGGTGATCCGTCGCCGCATCACCTCGTTGTAGGCGACCGGGAGATCCTGCTGCACCCCGCCGAGCAGCACCATCGTGCCATCCAGGCCGAGTGCGTCGAAGCCGGCCATCGTGAGGTCGGCAGTCGGCGTCGGTCCGAGCGCGTCAAGGGTGACGTCTGCTTCCCCGCCGAGAGCTGCGACGATGGCCTCGGCGTCGGCGCGGCGGTTCCCGACGGATCGCACCGGCTGTATGCGGGGGTCGAGCGCTGCCAGCCGGTCCAGGGCGGCGGTGTTGCGCCCGATAGCGGCGACGCTGCCGGCTCCGCGGGCGAGGGCGAGGAGGACGGCCGCACCACCCATCTGGCCGCTTCCGCCGATCACGGCCACGCGACCGCCGGGGGCAAGCTCGCTCTTCTCCACTGCCGAAGCGGCAACGGTCAGCCACGGAAGGAACGCCAGCCGGTCGAAGTCGCCGTACGCGTCGGCTCCCGGGAGCGCCACGAGCGTCGAGCCCGGCATCAGGGCCCGCTCCGCGAACGTCCCTGTCCGCCACACCGCGCGCATCGCGTCGGTCGCGGGGGTCTGAACACCGCGCCCGCCGATGCCCGTCCAGCCGAGGAGGACCTCCTCCGGATGGGCGATCCGGCCCGTGGAGAGGAAGCCCGTGCAGAGCGCGATGTCGCCCGGGCGGACGGTGTGGACATCCTCCGCGACGGCTTCCACGCGGCCGATGCCCCCGATGCCGAGGACCGTCGGCGTCGCGACGCCGCCGCGGGCGCCCTCGGTCAGGGCGCGTGTGTAACCGGGGACCTGGACCGCCAGCATCCGCAGGATGGCTCCGCCGCTGCGCAATCGTGGGTCCGCCACCTCCTGGAGGCGCACACCGGAACCGGGCTCTTCGAGAATCCATGCCTTCATGCCCCCAGTCTTCGGCGTTCCAGCACTGCTAACCAGATCCGCTTCATGCTGGTATTAGTTGTGTTGGTATGACGATCACCTTTACCGACCCGAGCATCCAGCGCCGACGGGAGCTCGGCGCTTTCCTGCGGTCGCGGCGCGAACGCAGGTCACCGCAGCAGGTCGGTCTGCCCGGTTCCTCTCGACGGCGCACCCCTGGCCTGCGCCGGGAGGAGCTTGCCGCCGGGCGGGAATCAGCGTGACCTGGTACACCTTCCTCGAACAGGGGCGGGATGTGAACCCGTCGGAGCAGGTGCTCGGCGCGATCGCGGAGGCACTCGGGCTCGACGATGCCGAACGCAGCTACGTGCTGGCCCTCTCCACGGACGTGCCCGCCCTCCAGGAGGGCGACGACCGCAGCGTCGCCCCGGAGGTCGCGGACGTGCTGCGCATGGTGCAGCCCAACCCCGCGTACGTGACGGGGAGCGCGTTCGAGCTACTCGCCTGGAACGAATCGGCCGCTGACCTGTTCCGGGATGCCACCACCGCCCCCGACCCCAACCTCGTCCTCTGGGTGTTCCTGGCGCCCGCGGCCCGAGATGCGCTCTGCGATTGGAGCGGGATCGCCCAAGGGGTGCTCGCCCGCTTCCGCACCAGCGCCGGGCGGCATCCGGGATCAGCCACGCTCGCGCGCGTCCAGAGCGAGCTCCTCGACGCGAGCCCCGAAGCCCGGGAATGGTGGCCCCGCTACGACATCGGCGAAAATCGCGCCGGAGCGAAACGCGTGCGCGCGCTCTCCGGACAGATCCTGCTGCTCAGCTACGCCTCGTTCCGGGTGGCGGACCGTCCGGACCAGGTCCTCACGATCCACCGTCCGATCGAGGCGGCGGGAGTGCCGGAGGGCGGTCGCGCGGGGTCCTGAGAGAATACAACAGTGTTGTATATTTAGATGGACACAACCGACGTGCACATCTGAAAGGTCGCCACCGTGGAACTCACCAGGCACGCCCATGCCACCGTCGTCATCGAGCAGGACGAAACCGTCGTGCTCGTCGATCCGGGGGTCTTCACTCCCAATGCTCGCGAGTTGCTCGCCGGCGCGACCGCGGTGCTCGTCACTCACGATCACTTCGATCACTTCGACCTCGATGCTGTGCGGGATGCGTTGGCGGCCGTTCCAGGACTCGTTCTCTACGGACCGGGTTCGGTGGTGGACGCGCTCGTGACCGCCGGCCTGGGGAAGGCGCAGCTCGTGCGCGTTGAGGACGGCGATGCCTGGGCCGTCGGAGATATCTCCGTTCGTGCATTCGGTGGCGATCATGCGCTCATCAACCCGCGCATCCCGGTGCCGCACAATGTCGGCTACCTGATCGGTGAGGTTGTCTTCCATCCCGGGGATTCATATGCCGTTCCGCCCTTTGCGGTCCACACCCTGCTTGTGCCGGTCAGCGGCCCCTGGGTCAAGATCGGCGAAGCGATCGACTTCATCGCAGCGGTGAGTCCCACGCAGACCGTGCTCGTGCACGACATCATGCTCTCCGAGATCGGCAGGGGATCGGCGTCGACGTTTCTCGGCGCAGACGGAGTGACCGGGGTATCGCTCGTCGCACTTCGCCCGGGCGAATCAGCCGCGCTCTGACGCGTTGAATGGGAGGGTGACCATGTCTTATCTCGACCTCGCAGAGGACCTCCGGCTCGCCGTCGGTGAGTTCGTCCGTGCCACGCGCGCCGAAACCGATGTTCTTCCTCGCGTCAAGGCCGACTCTCTGAGCCAACTGGAGAGGAGGGGCCCGCAGACCATCGCGCAACTCGCTGCCGCCCGCGGCGTCCGGCATCAGGGCATGAGCAGGGCGGTCGCCGAACTCGAATCGCACGGGCTCGTCCACCGGATGCGCAATCCCGCCGATGCACGCGGGTGGGTCATCTCCCTGAGCGAACGAGGTCAGGCGGCCCTCGAGGCCGACCGGACGGCTCGGCGGGACACCGTCGCGCGCGGCATCGAGGACCGGCTCGACGCGAACGAGCGCGCACTGCTCGCGCAGATTCCTGCCTTGCTGCGCAAGCTCGGATCCTGACTCCCGCGGTGGGCCTCTCCGCCAGAAGCGCGACCTCCCGCAACCACGAGCAGTGCGATCACCGCGACGACGAACCCGCCGAGTACGACCAGCCCGTCGGCCCCCGCCACACTCCTCGCGCGAGCAGACCGGCGCCGATCAGGATGGCGCCGTACACGCCGGCCGTGCTGTCGGCGCTGCCACTGTGTGTCGTGACGGTCCCGTTGCCATCGGCACGCCGCCACTCGCACGCGCGGCCCAGCGGCCATCCGCTGAGGCTCTGATTCACGACGTCGCCGCCCTCGCTGATGACCGCGAGGGGTGAGGACGGACCTTCCTGCCGGCAGGTGTTGGTCGTCGCAGACGCGATCATAATGAAGCCTGCATACAGGCCGTACGCCACCATCAGTGCTCCGGCGACGGTGAACGCGGCACGAAGGCCCCGCCTCTGAGACCGTGTGTGCATCTTCCCCCTCCCTGCCAGTCTTCGCGGCCACGCGCGAATGCGCATCATCCGCTGGGATGGTTCACGGGTTCATCGCAGCAGGCCGAAGGGGTACGTTGTCCGTGATGATTGAAATGCAGACAATGGTCCGAACGACCGTAGCGATCAATGGCACCGGCTATTTCGTGGCGCAGGGCCAGGATATTGAGGACCTGCAGAATCGGATCGAGGCGGCCGCTGCGTCGTCCGGACGGTTCGTCAGCTTCACCGTGGTAGGCAATCGAGCGGTGAGCGTGCTCATCACCCCGCGGAGCCAGGTGGTGATCTCCGTCGAGACCGTCCAGTTCGACCCGCGCGACACCGGCGACGACGAGGAGCCGTTCGGGGGCCTCTTCGACTTCTGACGGGAAAAGCCACCCATCCCGCGCGCACTAAGCTTGAACGGTTCCGATTCAATCGATCCAAGGAGTGGAAAAGGTGGCTGACGGCTTCGAGCTCTTCACCGACCGTTCCGTTGTCGCGATGCGCGTCAACGGCGAGCTGAAAGATCTCGCAACGCAGGTCACGACCACGGACACCGTCGAACCGGTGACCATCGACTCCCCGGATGGGCTGAACATCCTGCGGCACTCGACCGCGCACGTTCTCGCGCAGGCCGTCCAGGCGATCAACCCGGAGGCGAAGCTCGGCATCGGTCCGCCCATCACCGACGGGTTCTACTACGACTTCGACGTCGCAGAGTCTTTCACCCCGGAAGACCTCAAGGCGCTCGACAAGGAGATGTCGCGCATCGTGCGCGCCGGCCAGCGTTTCGTGCGCAGGGTCGTCACCGACGACGAGGCGCGCGCAGAGCTCGCGAACGAGCCGTACAAGCTGGAGCTGATCGGGCTCAAGGGCGGCGTCGTCCACGGAGACACCGCGGCGTTCGACGAGAGCGAGTCCGTCGAGGTCGGCGGTGCAGAGCTCACCATCTACGACAACGTCGACCCGAAGACGGGGGAGACGGTCTGGAAGGACCTCTGCCGCGGCCCGCACCTGCCCAACACCCGGATGATCGGGAACGGCTGGTCGCTCACCCGCGTCGCGGCGGCGTACTGGCGCGGCAACGAGAAGAACAAGCAGCTGCAGCGCGTCTACGGCACGGCCTGGCCCACCAAGGACGAGCTGCGCGCATACCAGACCCGCATGGAGGAGGCCGCCAAGCGCGACCACCGCAAGCTCGGCTCCGAGCTGGACCTGTTCAGCTTCCCGGAGGAGATCGGCTCCGGTCTGGCGGTGTTCCACCCCAAGGGCGGCATCATCCGCAACGAGATCGAGAACTTCATGCGCGAGCGCCTGATCGCGAACGACTACGAGCTCGTCAACACCCCGCACATCACCAAGGGCCGGCTGTACGAGATCAGCCAGCACCTCAACTGGTACAAGGACGGGATGTTCCCCGCCATGCACCTGGACGAAGAGGTGGATGCGGAGGGTCACGTCACCCGCCAGGGCCAGGACTACTACCTCAAGCCCATGAACTGCCCGATGCACAACCTGATCTACCGGGCGCGCGGCCGCAGCTACCGTGAGCTTCCGCTGCGTCTGGCGGAGTTCGGCACCGTGTACCGCTACGAGAAGAGCGGCACGCTGTCCGGCCTGACCCGCGTGCGCGGCCTCACCCAGGACGACGCGCACATCTACGTCACCGACGAGCAGATCAAGGACGAGGTGGCCCGCCAGCTCGAATTCGTTCTCGAAACCCTGCGCGGCTACGGTCTCACCGACTTCTACCTCGAACTCTCCACGAAGGACCCGGACAAGTACGTCGGCTCCGACGAGAGCTGGGAGCAGGCGACCGAGACGCTGCGGCAGGTCGCGGTGGAGTCCGGTCTCGAACTGGTCGCCGATCCGGGTGGGGCGGCGTTCTACGGGCCCAAGATCTCGGTGCAGGCGCGGGATGCGATCGGCCGCACCTGGCAGCTGTCCACCGTGCAGCTCGACTTCAACCAGCCCGAGCTGTTCGAGCTGGAGTACACGGCGGCCGACGGAACGCGCAAGCAGCCGGCGATGATCCACCGCGCGCTGCTCGGGTCGATCGAGCGGTTCTTCGCGATCCTGCTGGAGCACTACGCCGGGGCGTTCCCGGTGTGGCTGTCCCCGGTGCAGGTCGTCGGCATCCCGGTCGCCGACCAGTTCGGCCCGTTCCTCGACGGCGTGATCTCGCGCCTCAAGGCGAAGGGCGTCCGTGCAGAGGTCGACCACTCCGACGACCGGATGCAGAAGAAGATCCGCACGCACACCAAGGCGAAGGTGCCGTTCCAGCTCATCGTCGGCGAGGAGGACGCGTCGGCCGGTACGGTCAGCTTCCGCTTCCGCGACGGCACGCAGCGCAACGGCGTCACGGTCGACGAGGCGATCGACAGGATCGTCTCCGCGATCGAGAAGCACGAGCAGGTCGTCACGGCATGGCTCGACTGAGCCTCGACGACTACGCGGACGCCTCCGGAGCGGACGGGCCTCCCGCCGCATCCGGGGCAGCCGGGGGAGCCGGGGATGTCCGCATCGACGACCCCGGCTACCTCGTCGGCGTTCCTGACGAGTTCCAGCGCCTCTGGACGCCGCACAGGATGGTCTACATCCAGAACGGCCAGCAGCCGGGCGCGGACGACTGCCCGTTCTGCGTCGCGCCGAGCATGAGCGACGAGGATGCGCTGATCGTGGCGCGCGGGACGCACGCGTACGCGCTGCTCAACCTGTTCCCGTACAACAGCGGCCACCTGCTGGTCTGCCCGTACCGCCACATCGCCACCTACGACGAGGCGACGCCGGAGGAGGTCGCCGAGATCGGCAGCATCACCCAGACGGCGATGCGGGTCATCCGGCAGGTGTCCAAGAACGACGGCTTCAACATCGGCATGAACCAGGGCGCCATCGCCGGCGCGGGGATCGCCGCGCACCTGCACCAGCACATCGTGCCGCGGTGGGCACAGGATGCGAACTTCCTGCCCATCATCGCGAAGACGAAGGCGCTGCCGCAGCTGCTCGGCGACGTCCGCGCAGCCATCGCGGACGCCTGGCCGAAAGACTGACCGGCAGCCCCGTTCAGCGCACCTGGCGCACGGCGAACTGCTCGCGCGGGTGCGCGTAGAACTCCTGCGACTCGACGAGCTGCAGCTCCCGCTCACCGGAGTCGAGGGTCCTGCTCAGCAGGTCGTAGACGCTCGACACCGTCTTGCGGAGCGCGGACTCCGCACTGCGGTCGCGCAGGTAGTGTGCCGTGAACAGGGCGGCGGTGACATCGCCGGAGCCGTTCGCCTTCATCGGCAGCCGCGGGGTCTGCACGATCCAGGCGCCGCTGCCGTCGACGGCGAGCATCTCGATGGTGTCCGGCTCGGCATCCGGGCGTTCGACGCTCGTGACCAGCACGGTGTCCGGGCCCATCGCGCGCGCAGCATCCACCGACTCCAGGGTGGACTCGAGCGTGTCCGGCGAGGTGCCGGTGAGGAACCCGAGCTCGAACTGGTTCGGCGTGATGATGTCGGCCACCGGAACCACCCTGTCGCGCAGCAGGTCCGGGATGGCCGGGGCGACGAAGCATCCGGACTTCGCGTTGCCCATCACCGGGTCACAGGCGTAGACCGCATCCGGGTTCGCGGCCTTGACCCGCGCGACCGCGTCGATGATCACGTCGCCGATGCCCTCGCCGCCCTGGTATCCGGACAGCACGGCGTCGATCTGACCGAGCACGCCGCGCTCCTCGATGCCGGTGATGACCTCGCGCACATCCTCCGGCGCGATCAGCGGCCCGCGCCACGCGCCGTAACCGGTGTGGTTGGAGAAGTTCACCGTGTAGACCGGGAGCACCTCCACCCCGATGCGCTGAAGCGGGAAGACGGCTGCGGAGTTGCCGACGTGGCCGTACGCCACCGCGGACTGGATGGAGAGGATCTTCATCCCTCGATCCTCTCATCCCTTCGGGTGGCGCCCATCCCGCGGCGAGGTTCAGCGTGCGGCGTCGGCCAGGTCGTCGGCCAGCCGCAGCGTTTCGTCCTCGGTGAGGTCGTGGACGGTGAGCCGCAGGTGGTGGGAGGGCGCAGCACGCTCGGTGAGCAGGAACTCGTCCCCGGTGCGTGCCAGCCAGCCGCGCCGCATGAGACGTTCGGCGACCGTCTTCGCCTCGATCGGCAGCTCGACCCAGAGGTTGAGGCCGTCGCCCGCCTCGGTCGGCAGTCCGCGCTCGCCCAGCAGTGCCGCGAACGCCGCGTTGCGCTCCGCGTAGTGGCGCCCGGCCTCCGCGATCTGCTCCTGCACCGCCTCGTCGGTGAGCTGCGCGAGCACGAGGCGCTGCAGCAGGTGGCTCACCCAGGTGGTTCCTGGACTCAGCCGCAGGGCGAGGCGTTCGGCAGTCTCCGGGTCCGTCGCCGCGATGGCGAGGCACATGTCGGGGCCGAGGAATTTCGAGACGGAGCGGACGAGCGCGAACCGGCGGTGGGCCGGGCCGATCAGCGTCTCGTACGGACGCTGCGACAGCATCGAGAAGTGGTCGTCCTCGATGACAAGGACGTATGGATGCTCGGCGAGCAGCTCGCGCAGGGCGGCGGCCCTCCGCGGCGTGAGGGTCGAGCCGGTCGGGTTCTGGGCGCGCGGGGTGCAGATGATCGCGCGCACGCCGGCGTCGAGGGCGTCTTTCAGGCCGGCGACGGTCATCCCCTCCGCGTCGACGGGGACGGGCACCGCCCGGTAGCCGCCGAGCCGCACCGTGTGGATGCTCGCCAGGAAGCACGGGTCTTCGAGCGCGACGGCGTCGTCGCGGAGGAGGGCCTGGGCGAGCAGTCGTTCGACGGCGTCGACGGCACCGCTGGTGACGGTGATCCGAAGGTCGACGCCGGGGAGGTCGGCGGCCGCCCAGTCGCGGGCGTGGCGTTCGAGGGCGGGGTCGATCACCGGCTCGCCGTAGAGCACCGGCCGGCCGGCCGCGCGCCCGAGCGCTCTGCTCGGGTCCGGGATGCGGCGGGTGTCCGGGTTGCCTGTGCCGATGTCGCGCAGCACGGTGTCGGCCGCGTAGCCCTCCTGGGCGACGGCCTCGTGCCCCGCGACGACCGTGCCTGCCCTGCCGCGCGCGACGACGACGCCGGCCTGGGCGAGCATCCGGTATGCGGCGACGGCCGTGTTGCGGTTCACGCCGAGCAGGGCGGCGAGCTCGCGGACAGGGGGGAGTGCGTCCCCGGTGCGGAGTTCGCCGCGCTCGTGCAGGCCGCGCACGCTGTCCGCGATCTCCGCGGCCGTCGTGCCTGTGATGATCTGTTCCATGACGCTCCCGAGTTTAGCGAGCGCGAAGCCGGGTGCTATCGTTTGGCATAGGTCAAAGATGAATTAGTTCCAGACGAGAGGACCACGATGGCTGACACCGAACAGAGCGCCGCCACCGGATCGAACCGGGTCAAGCGAGGCCTGGCAGAGATGCTGAAGGGCGGCGTCATCATGGACGTCGTCACCCCCGAGCAGGCGCGCATCGCCGAGGACGCCGGCGCCGTCGCCGTCATGGCCCTCGAGCGCGTTCCCGCGGACATCCGCGCCCAGGGCGGCGTCGCCAGGATGAGCGACCCCGACCTGATCGAGGCCATCATCGCCGAGGTGTCCATCCCGGTCATGGCGAAGGCCCGCATCGGCCACTTCGTCGAGGCGCAGGTGCTCGAGGCGCTCGACGTCGACTACATCGACGAGTCCGAGGTGCTCTCGCCCGCCGACTACGTCAACCACATCGACAAGTGGGGCTTCACCGTCCCCTTCGTCTGCGGTGCGACCAACCTGGGTGAGGCGCTGCGCCGCATCAACGAGGGTGCGGCGATGATCCGCTCCAAGGGCGAGGCGGGCACCGGAGACGTTTCCGAGGCGACCAAGCACATCCGCAAGATCAAGTCGGAGATCGCCGCTCTCAGCGCGATGAGCAAAGACGAGCTGTACGTCGCGGCCAAGGAGCTGCAGGCGCCGTACGACCTCGTGGCCGAGATCGCGGAGACCGGCTCGCTCCCCGTCGTGCTGTTCACGGCCGGTGGCGTCGCGACTCCCGCGGACGCCGCGATGATGATGCAGCTCGGCGCGGACGGCGTGTTCGTCGGCTCCGGCATCTTCAAGTCGGGCAACCCCGAGCAGCGCGCCGCGGCGATCGTGAAGGCCACCACCTTCTACGACGACCCCAGGGTCATCGCCGAGGTGTCCCGCGGACTCGGCGAGGCGATGGTCGGCATCAACGTCGCCGACCTCGCAGCACCGCACCGTCTCGCCGAGCGCGGCTGGTAAGTGACGGCGGAATCGACGGCGCCGGTCGGCGTCCTGGCCCTGCAGGGAGACTTCCGCGAGCACATCGCGGTCCTGCGCGGGCTGGGCGCCGACGCGGTGCCGGTGCGCAGACCCGCCGAACTGGCGGAGGTGGCCGGGCTGGTCATCCCCGGCGGCGAGTCCAGCGTGATGGACAAGCTGTCCCGCACCTTCGGGATGGCCGAACCTTTGAAGCAGGCGATCGCGAGCGGGCTGCCGGTGTACGGCACCTGCGCCGGGCTCATCATGCTGGCCGACCGTGTGCTCGACGGCATCCGCGGCCAGGAGAGCCTCGGCGGGCTGGATGTGTCCGTGCGGCGGAACGCGTTCGGCTCGCAGCTCGACTCGTTCGAGACCGACCTGCGCATCCCGGCGGTCGGCGAGGAGCCGATGCACGCCGTGTTCATCCGGGCGCCGATCGTGGAGAGCGTCGGCGAGAAGGCGACGCCGCTCGCGCAACTGGACGACGGGCGTGTCGTCGCCGTGCGGCAGGGCAACCTGATCGGCACGTCGTTCCATCCGGAGATCACCGGGGACACGCGGTTCCACGAGTACTTCCTCGGGCTGGTCCGCGAGCGCGCGGAGAGCGCGGCCTAAGCGTCCCGCTGGCACGCGGCGTCGCGCATCCACGGGCGTCGTGCGGGGAAGTGGGGCCCGGCGCGTCCTACAATGGTCAGGATCTTTAGACGTAACTGAGGGAGCACCAGTGTCCGGGCATTCCAAGTGGGCAACGACCAAGCACAAGAAGGCGGTCATCGACCAGCGCCGCGCCAAGTCGTTCGCCAAGCTGATCAAGAACATCGAGGTCGCGGCCAAGATGGGCGGCGCCGACCTGTCCGGCAACCCCACCCTGGTCGACGCCATCCAGAAGGCGAAGAAGACCTCGGTCCCGAACGACAACATCGACCGCGCCGTCAAGCGCGGTGCCGGACTCACCGGTGAGTCCATCGACTACGCGACGATCATGTACGAGGGATACGGTCCCAACGGCATCGCCCTCCTCATCGAGTGTCTGACGGACAACAAGAACCGCGCGGCCGCCGAGGTCCGCACGGCGATGACGCGCAATGGCGGCACCATGGCCGACCCGGGCAGCGTCGCGTACAACTTTCACCGCAAGGGTGTCATCGTCGTCCCGCACGCGGACGGCCTGACCGAGGATGACGTGCTCACGGCCGTCCTCGACGCCGGTGCGGAAGAGGTCACCGACCGCGGTGAGTCGTTCGAGGTGCAGACGGAGGCGACCGACCTGGTCGCCGCCCGCACCGCCCTGCAGGACGCGGGGATCGACTACGACTCCGCCGACGTCGAGTTCGTCGCGAGCCTCAACATCGAGGCGGACGCGGAGACCGCGCGCAAGGTGTTCCGCCTGATCGACGCGCTCGAAGACTCGGACGACGTGCAGAACGTCTACACCAACCTCGACCTCACCGCCGAGGTTCAGGCCGAGCTCGGCGAAGACGAGTAGCGACAGGCCATGTCGGTGCGCGTACTCGGCATCGACCCCGGTCTGACCCGCTGCGGCGTCGGGATCGTGGATGTGCGACCCGACCGCACGGCGACGCTGGTCGAGGTCGTCGTGGTGCGCACCCCGCCGACGATGCCGCTCGAACAGCGGCTGCTCGCCGTCGGAGACGAATTGGAACGGCTCTTCGACGCCCATCGTCCGGCGGCGGTCGCCATCGAGCGCGTCTTCGCGCAGCAGAACCTGCACACGGTGATGGGGGTCGCCCAGGTGAGCGGGGTCGCGCTGCACGCCGCTGCGAAGCGCGGGCTTCCCGTCGCGCTGCACACGCCGTCCGAGGTGAAGGCCGCTGTGACCGGATACGGTTCGGCGGACAAACGGCAGGTGCAGACGATGGTCGCGCGCATCCTGGGCCTGGCGGAGGTGCCGAAACCGGCCGACGCCGCCGACGCTCTCGCCATCGCGATCTGCCACGCCTGGCGCGGCGCCCCCGCAGCACCCGCATCGGCCGGAGCAGTGGATGCGCGGTCGCTGACCCCTGCGCAGGCCGCGTGGCGCGCCGCGGAACGCTCCACCCGGGCGTCGGCGGTGCCCCGTAGGCTGGCCAAGTGATTTCCTCCCTCCGCGGCGCGGTGCTCCAAGCGGCAGGCGGCTCGGCCGTGATCGAGGTCGGCGGTGTCGGGTTCTCCGTGCAGCTGACTCCCGACCACGTGCTGTCCCTGCGCGTCGGAGACGAAGCGTTCGTGTACACCTCCCTCATCGTCCGCGAGGACGCCCTGCAGCTCTTCGGCTTCGCCGATGTCGAGCAGTTGCAGGTCTTCGAACTCCTGACGAGCGTGTCCGGCGTCGGTCCGAAGTCCGCCATCGGCGTGCTGTCCGTGCTCGCCCCCGACCAGATCGCCGAGGCGGTCGCCGCCGATGACGACGCGCCGTTCCGCAAGGTGTCCGGCATCGGCCCGAAGACGGCGAAGCTGATCGTCGTGCAGCTCGCAGGCAAGCTCGCCGTGACCCGCAGGGCTCCCGTCGCCGTGAGCAAGCCGGGCGCTCCGTCGTCGGTGGGGGACAGTGTGCTGGTGGCGCTGGTCGGTCTCGGCTGGCCCGAGAAGGTGGCGGCGGAAGCCGTGGCCGAGGTCGTCGCCGACACGGACGAGAAGCTGCGTGACAGCGTCCAGACCCTGCTTCGGCTCACCCTGGCGCGACTCGGGCCCGCGGCGCAGACCGGTGCATCGTCGCAGCGAGGGCAGGTGGCCCGATGAGCGACGACGACCTCACGACCCCCGAACTCGAGTCGGAGTCCGAGCTCGCCTTCGAGGGAGCGCTCCGCCCGCGTTCCCTTGCAGAGTTCGTCGGCCAGGCCAAGGTGCGCGGTCAGCTCCAGCTGCTGCTCACCGCGGCGAAGATGCAGGACCGCACGGCGGACCACATCCTGCTCGCCGGTCCTCCCGGACTCGGAAAGACCACACTCGCGATGATCGTGGCGCACGAGAGCGAGCGTCCGCTCCGGCTGTCGAGCGGCCCGGCCATCCAGCACGCCGGCGACCTCGCGGCGCTGCTGTCGTCGCTGACGCCGGGGGAGGTGCTCTTCATCGACGAGATCCACCGCATGGCGCGCTCCGCCGAGGAGATGCTCTACCTCGCGATGGAGGACTTCCGGATCGACATCATGGTCGGCAAGGGAGCGGGCGCCACGTCCATCCCGCTCGACCTCGCGCCGTTCACCCTGGTCGGGGCGACGACGCGGTCCGGGCTTCTCCCGAACCCGCTGCGCGACCGCTTCGGCTTCACGGCCCACCTCGAGTTCTACGACGAGGCGGAGCTCACCCAGGTGCTCACCCGCGCGGCCGTCATGCTCGACTTCCAGGTCGACAAGGCCGCTCTCGCCGAAATCGCGGGCCGGTGCCGCGGAACGCCGCGGATCGCCAACCGCCTGCTGCGGCGCGTGCGCGACTACGCGCTCGTGCACGGCGGAGAGGCCGATGTCGCCGCCGTCCGCGCGGCGCTCGACCTCTACGACGTGGATGCGCTCGGTCTCGACCGCCTCGACCGCGCGGTCCTCACCGCCATCCTCGAACGTTTCGAGGGCGGTCCGGTCGGCCTGAACACCCTCGCGGTCTCCGTCGGAGAGGAGGCTGAGACGATCGAATCGGTCGTCGAGCCCTTCCTGGTGCGGATCGGACTGCTCTCGCGCACCCCCAGAGGGCGGGTGGCGACCCCCGCTGCGTGGCGTCACTTCGGGCTCTCCGGCCCCAAGCTAGGACTCTCACAGCAACCATCACTGATAGATGACATATAATTCAAGCTGGCCTCTCGGCCACTCCCACAAACCCCACCGGAAGGTTTGGCAGATTTCATGCCCATTGACCCGTTAACCATTGTGATGGTCGTCATCCTGGCGGCCCTCATCTTCTTCATGTTCCGCAACAGCCGCAAGCGCCAGAAAGAGCAGGCTGAGACGCGCTCGAAGATGGTCCCTGGCGCAGAGGTCATGACCAACTTCGGCCTGTACGGCACGCTTCTCTCCGTCAACGAAGACGACAACACGGCCCTCGTCGAGACCAGCCCTGGCACCGTCCTCAAGGTGCACCGCCAGGTGCTCGCCCGCGTCGTCGAGCCGACGACCCCGGAGCCGGCAGCGGCCGACGTGGTCTCGTCCGAGCCGCAGCTCAACGAAGACAACGCCATCCCCCTGTCCGAGCCCGAGTTCGGCGAGCGTCTCGACGACGCTTCGAAGAAGCCCGGCTCGAAGAGCGACGACTGATCCGTTAATCCCTTTGTGCGACGGCGCCGGTGCCGGCGTCGTCGCGCGCGTAGAAAGCTGAGTACCTAGGTGGCAAAGTCGACCCCGGTCAAGAAAGCCTGGCGTTCGTTGAGTTGGCTTGGCGCCATCGTGGTGGTTCTCCTCGGAGTCCTCACGGCCGGTGTCATCTGGGGAAATGCCACCTGGCTGCCCAAGCTCGCCCTCGACCTCGAGGGTGGAACGCAGATCATCCTGGCCCCGCAGGTGGAGAACGGTCAGACCGTCCAGCAGCAGCAGCTGGACCAGGCCGTCTCGATCATCCGCCAGCGCATCGACGCCTCCGGCGTCTCGGAAGCGCAGATTTCCACAGAGGGATCGCGGAACATCGTGGTCTCCCTGCCCGGCACGCCGGACCAGGCGACGCTCGACAGGGTGAAGGCCAGCGCGCGCCTCGACTTCCGTCCCGTCCTCGCCACCAGCGGGCCGACCAACGAGGTCGTCGGAGCGGACGGCAAGAGCACCCCGGCCCCGAGCCCGGCTCCGGGACTGCAGTCGACGCCGTCCACCAAGCCGACGAACGGCAGCGACCTGGCCTGGGTCACCCCGGAGCTGCAGGCGCAGTTCGACGCGTTCTCGTGCAGCACGGCCAACCTGGAGAACGTCAACCAGGCGCCGACGGACAAGCCCCTCATCACCTGTGACGACGCCAAGACGGTCAAGTACCTCCTCGGCCCCGTCGAGGTGAAGGGCCAGGACATCAAGGACGCGAACAGCGGCCTCGCCCAGTCCTCCAGCGGTGTCAGCAACGGCCAGTGGGCCGTCAACATCATCTTCAACGACGCAGGCACCAAGGCGTTCGCCGATGTGACCACCCGCCTCAACGGTCTCCAGGGTGCGCAGAACCAGTTCGCGATCGTGCTCGACGGCAAGGTCATCTCGGCACCGACCACGAACGCGGTCATCACCGACGGCCGCCCGCAGATCACCGGTAACTTCACCGAGTCGACCGCCAAGGCGCTGGCCGACCAGCTGAAGTTCGGCGCCCTGCCGTTCAGCTTCAAGGTGCAGAGCCAGGACACCATCTCGGCCACCCTCGGATCGACCCAGCTGATGAGCGGTCTGATCGCCGGCGCGATCGGCCTCCTGCTCGTCGCCATCTACACGTTCTTCCAGTACCGTCTGCTCGGTTTCGTGACGATCATCTCGCTGGTGGTCGCCGCGGTGCTCACACTGCTGACGATCTCCCTGCTGTCGTGGCACTACGACTACCGACTGTCGTTGGCAGGTGTGGCGGGTCTGATCGTCGCCATCGGATTCACAGCCGACTCGTTCATCGTCTACTTCGAACGAATACGTGACGAGTTGCGCGACGGCAGAGGGCTGGAGTCCGCCGTCGAGGCGGGCTGGACCCGCGCCCGCCGCACGATCTACGCGTCGAAGGCCACCAACCTCCTGGCCGCCATCGTTCTCTACGTGCTCGCCGCGGCGAACGTCCGGGGCTTCGCGTTCACGCTCGGTCTCACGACCATCATCGACGTGATCGTGGTGCTGCTCTTCACGCACCCGACGCTGCAGTTGCTCGCGCGCACCAAGTTCTTCAGCACCGGTCACAAGGCCTCCGGTCTCGACCCGCAGGCCCTCGGCGCCGTGTACCGCGGCGCAGCCCAGTTCCGCAAGCCGACGGTCACCGTCAGCGCGGGCAAGGCAGCGTCCAGCGGCAAGGAGGCGGCTCGCCGCCAGACCATCGCCGAGCGCAAGGCTGCAGAGCTCGCCGGTGCTTCCGCGTCGTCGTCATCGACGTCCTCTGATCGCTCGACCGAGGGGAAGGACTCCTGATGGCCAGCCGACTCACCAAGTTCGGAAACGACCTCTACACCGGCGCACGCTCGTTCGACTTCGTCGGCAAGCGCAAGATCTGGTACGCCATCGCGGCAGCGATGGTCATCATCTCCATCCTGATCCCCGTGCTCAAGGGTGGCTTCAACTTCAGCATCGAGTTCCGCGGCGGTTCGCAGTTCACGGTGACGAACGTCGAGACCACCGATCAGGCGAAGGCCCAGGAGGCGCTCACCAGCGTCGTTCCGGACGCCGTGGCCCACGTGAGCTCCGTCGGCTCCGACGCCGTTCGCGTGCAGACCGACCAGCTCTCCGAAGCGCAGACCAAGCAGGTCGCCGACGCGCTGGCGAAGGCGTACGACGTTCCGGTCACCGAGGTGGCCTCCACGTTCATCGGCCCGTCGTGGGGCGCCGACGTCACGCAGCAGTCCATCCAGGGTCTCGTGGTGTTCCTGCTCCTCGCGTTCATTGCGATGGCGCTGTACTTCCGCACCTGGAAGATGTCGGCGTCGGCCATCATCTCGCTGTTCCACGACCTCATCATCACGGCGGGCATCTACGCGCTCGTCGGGTTCGAGATCTCCCCGGCGACCATGATCGGCTTCCTGACCATCCTCGGATACTCGCTCTACGACACCGTCGTGGTGTTCGACAAGGTGCGAGAGAACACCAAGGAGGAGATGGATCTCACGAGACGCACGTTCGCGGAGTCGGTGAACCTCGCGGTGAACCAGACCCTGGTGCGCTCGATCAACACCGCCGTCGTCGCCGTGCTCCCCGTGGCCTCGATCCTCTTCATCGGAGCGTTCTGGCTCGGTGCTGACACGCTGCGCGACATCTCGCTCGCGCTGCTCATCGGCATCATCGTCGGCACGTACTCGACCATCTTCCTGGCCGCGCCGATGTACTCGCAGTTCCGCGAGGGCGAGGCAGCCGTGCGCAAGCACGACCAGAAGGTGCTCGCCATCCGTCCGAAGGCTGCTGTGCAGCCCGAAGCCGTGCCGGTCGCGGCGGAATAGCAGGAGAGCGTGAGCGGTTCTTATCTGTCGGAAGACGAGGTGAGCGCCGAGCGCGCGCACGAGCTCGTCGAGTCGGGTTCGGCCTGGCTGCTCGATGTCCGTGAGGCGCACGAGTGGGAGGCCGGGCACGCACCCGCCGCTCACCACATCCCGCTGTACGAGATCGAGTCGCGCCAGCACGAGCTGCCGGAGGATCAGCAGATCCTGGTGGTCTGCCTCTCCGGAGGCCGATCGCGGCTCGCGACCGATGCGTTGAACCGCGCGGACTATCCGACGGCCAACGTCGCCGGCGGGATGTACGCCTGGCAGGCGAGCGGAGCGCCCGTAGTGCGCGACGACGGCTCGCCGGGGGCGGTCGCCTGACCGCCGGAATCCGCCCTGTGTCAGAACAGGGTGCGAGGACGGCGATAATGGACGATAGGAGGCGCGCACATGGTTGATACTTCGACACCACAGGCCGCTTCGCTGCGCCGTCTCGTTCCCCGCATCTTCTCCCGCGCTCAGCCCGCTGGCGCGGTCGACACCCTGATCCGCACGGTGCGCCTGCACCACCCGAAGGCCGACCTCTCGCTGATCGAGCGCGCGTACGCCGTGGCGGAGCGCGCCCACTCCGGCCAGAAGCGCCGGTCCGGCGAGCCGTACATCACGCATCCCGTCGCTGTCGCGCAGATCCTCGCCGACCTCGGCATCGGAGCCAAGACGATCGCCGCCGCGCTCTTGCACGACACGGTGGAAGACACCGAGTACACGCTCGACGAACTGCGGGATGCGTTCGGCGACGAGATCGCGATGCTGGTCGACGGCGTCACCAAGCTCGACAAGGTCAAGTACGGCGACAGCGCCCAGGCCGAGACGGTCCGCAAGATGATCGTGGCGATGTCGAAGGACATCCGCGTGCTGATCATCAAGTTGGCAGACCGCCTGCACAACGCGCGCACCTGGGGCTTCGTGCCCGCCGCCTCCGCCACCCGCAAGGCGACGGAGACGCTGGAGATCTATGCTCCGCTGGCGCACCGCCTCGGAATCCAGACGATCAAGTGGGAGCTCGAGGACCTGTCGTTCGCGGTGCTCTACCCGAAGCTGTACGCCGAGATCGAGAGCCTCGTGCGTCAGCGCACGCCGGAGCGCGAGCGCCTGGTGCAGCAGGTCATCGACGCGATCAACGACGACCTGAAGGCCGCCAAGATCCGCGGCAAGGTGGTCGGCCGCCCGAAGCAGTACTACTCGATCTACCAGAAGATGGTGGTCAGGGGCCGCGAGTTCGACGAGATCTACGACCTGGTCGGCATCCGCATCCTGGTCAACTCGGTGCGCGACTGTTACGCGGTGCTCGGCCAGATCCACGCCAGGTGGACGCCGATGCCCGGCCGGTTCAAGGACTACATCGCCACCCCCAAGTTCAACCTGTACCAGTCGCTGCACACCACGGTCGTCGGTCCGGAGGGCCGTCCCGTGGAAATCCAGATCCGCACGGAGGAGATGCACCAGCGCGCGGAGCTCGGTGTGGCTGCGCACTGGAAGTACAAGGAACAGACCACCGGCAAGAGCGCCGGGGGGCCGGCCCGCTCGGAGACCGACCTCGCCTGGCTCGCCCACATCTCGGACTGGCAGGCGGAGACCGCGGACCCGAGCGAGTTCCTCGACTCCCTGCGCTTCGAGATCGGCGCCAAAGAGGTCTACGTCTTCACGCCCAAGGGTCGCGTGATCGGCCTGCCGGCCGGTGCGACCCCCGTGGACTTCGCGTACGCCGTGCACACCGAGGTCGGCCACCGCACGATGGGGGCGAAGGTCAACGGCCGCCTGGTGCCGCTGGAGAGCTCGCTGACGACCGGCGACGTCGTCGAGGTCTTCACCTCGAAGAACCCCGACTCCGGTCCGAGCCAGGACTGGCTGAACTTCGTCAAGAGCCCTCGGGCGCGGAACAAGATCCGTCAGTGGTTCACCAAGGAGCGCCGCGACGAGGCGATCGAGCAGGGCAAGGACGCGATCGCGCGCGCCATGCGCAAGCAGAACCTGCCCCTGCAGAAGCTGATGTCGCAGGACTCGCTGATCGAGGTGGCCTCGCTGCTCAAGTACGACGACGTCTCGTCGCTGTACGCGGCCGTCGGCGAGGGGCACGTCTCCACGCAGTCGGTGATCGAGAAGATCGTCGCCTCCGTGCAGACCGAGGCGGAGTCCGACGCCGGCGACATCGACCTGCCCGTCAAGGGGCGTTCGCGGAAGCTGCGCGACAGCGACTCGGGCGTTCTCGTGCGCGGCGCACCGGACATCCTGGTCAAGCTGGCCAAGTGCTGCACCCCGGTGCCCGGCGATCCGATCGTCGGATTCATCACCAGGGGAGCCGGCGTCTCCGTGCACCAGTCGAACTGCCACAACGTGCAGTCGCTGATGCAGGAACCCGACCGCATGATCGACGTGGAGTGGGCGCCGAGCTCGAAGAGCGTGTTCCTGGTGCAGATCCAGGTCGAGGCGCTCGACCGGTCCGGCCTGCTCTCCGATGTGACGCGCGTGCTGTCCGAGCATCATGTGAACATCCTTTCTGCGACGGTGACGACGTCGAGCAACCGCCTCGCGCTCAGCAGGTTCGTGTTCGAGATGGGTGACACCACCCACCTCGACCGCGTGCTGAACGCCGTGCGACGCATCGACGCCGTCTACGACGTCTACCGGGTCAGCGCGGGCTGACCGCGAGACGCGGAGCGGTCTGGGCGCGGCGCCGAGGCCGGACCGCGAACTCGGCCAGGGCGGTGAGGCGGTCGACGCGCGTCAGGGAGCGGCGCGACCCCCAGCGGGGTGATGCACGCATCCGGGAGCGCAGCGCGGCCACGGAGACGCCGGCGATGCCGAGCAGGTGGCGCACCTGCGCTGCGGTGTCTGGAGGGAACCGTCCGTCGGCGCAGATCAGGTCGAGCGCCGTGCGCTCCGGTGACGTGACCCGCGCAGCGCCGATGCGCTCAACGTCGCCGCGCGCGAACGTCGACTGTCTGCTGTCGAATTCCGTCGGGATGCGCCCTCCGCGGTTGCGCGTGTCGACGCACACCTGCAGGCGGGCGGGCGGAGAGGCGCGCGCCCCGTGGATCCACGCCGCCGTGCCCCTGTCGGCGATCACGTGCGGCGGGGCTTGCGCGGTGAACGCGTGGGCGCGCAGCTCCGCGGACTCCGGAGTGTCGAGCGTGGCGAACGAATCGCCCACCCGGTAGAGCTGGCCGTCGAGGCAGAGCGCCATCAGTTCGGCGAGAGGGAGGACGTCGGGACCGAGGAGGCGGGGGAGGAGTGCTGTCATGCATCCACTGTGCGGTGGGGGGACGCGGAAAAGACTCAGGCCGCCGAATCTGTGCAGATTCGGCGGCCTGTGAAGAACTCGGCGGATCAGCCGAGGGCGTCGAGCCAGATCTTCCTGGCGTCGAGCGCCTCCTGCGCTTCCTTCACCTTGCGTGCGTCGCCGCTCGCCTTCGCGTCGTCGAGCTCCTGCTCGAGCTTGGCGATGGCGGCGTTGAGCTGGCTCGCCAGACCCTCGGAGCGGGCCTTCTTCTCCGGGTTGTTCTTCTCCCAGTGCTCTTCGTCCAGCTTGCGGACGGCGGCCTCGACCTTGCGCAGACGGTCTTCGATCGGACGCACCTGCTCGCGCGGCACGCGGCCGATCTCGTCCCAGCGCTGCTGGATGGAGACCAGCGCGTTGCGGGCGGACTCGCGGTTCGTGGCCTTCAGCAGCGGCTCCGCCTCGTCGAGGAGGGCCAGCTTGAGCTGGAGGTTGGCTTCGTACTCGACGTTGTCGCGCGCATCCACTTCCGCCTTCGCGGAGTAGATGGCGTCGCCGGCCGCCTTGAAGCGCGCCCACAGCGCGTCGTCGTTGCGCTTGCCCGCACGACCGGCGAGCTTCCACTGGTCGAGCAGCTGGCGGTACTCCGGCACGCCGTCGGCACCGCGCGGGATGAGCGCCTCCGCCTGCTCGATGAGCGCCGTCTTGCGGGCACGCACGTCGCGGTGCTGGTTGTCCAGCTCGGCGAAGAACGCCTTGCGGTTGTGCTCGATGGTGGAGCGGGCGGCGCGGAACCGCTTCCACAGCTCGTTGGCCTCGTTCTTGGGGATGCGAGGACCGTCGTGCTGGTGGCTCTGCCAGCGGGCGAACAGCGCATCCAGTGCTGCCGTCGTCTGCTTCCACTGCGTGCGGGCCGGATCTTCGGCGGCGAGGGCTTCTGCCTCCTCGACGATGGCGGTGCGCTCCGCGACGGCCTGCTCGACGGCGGCCTTGGCCTCTGCGGTCTGCTGCTCGGTGAGCTCTTCGACGGTGCCGCCGAGCGCATCCAGCCGGGTGGCGAGGGAGGCCAGGTCTCCGACGGCGTTCGCACCGTCGATGGTGGTGCGGAGGGTCGCGACGGCCTTGGCGATGTCGGAGGCCGGGGCTCCGCGACGGGCGCGCTGCTCGAGAAGCGTCACCTGACCGGCGAGGTCGGTGAACTTGCGCTCGAAGTACGCGAGCGCCTCCTCGGGAGTTCCGTCGGGGTACTGGCCGACGGCCCGCTCGCTCTCACCCTCGCGGACGAAGACGGTGCCGGTCTCATCGACACGACCCCACGGTTGCTGATCAGTTGTAGCCAAGAGCCTCACCTTGCTGATGTGCGGTGCGGGCGCAGAACGCCCCACGGTTGCGAAATAGCCTATTGCACGAGGGCGCGGCGTGCAGCCGTCGGCCCGACCTCGTGCGTCACTTCACGGTGAAGCTGTCGATCTTCGTGGCGACCGCCGGCTTTCCGTCGGATTGTCCGTTGGCCGTTCCCTTGTCGGCGACGTCCGAGATCAGGGTGTCGAGACCGCTCGTGACCTTGCCGATCACGGTGTATCCGCCCGCGCTGTCCGAGCCGATCGTCGTGTCCTTGTAGACGATGAAGAACTGGCTTCCCTGGCTGCTGGCGTTGTTGCTCTGCCTGGCCATCGCGATCGTGCCCGCCGGGTACTTGTCGTCCTTCGGCGCGTTCTCGATCGGGCCGTACGAGTATCCCGGGCCGCCGCTTCCGTCGCCCTTCGGGTCGCCGCACTGCAGCACGTAGAAGCCGCCGTTGGTGAGGCGGTGGCAGGTGAGGCCGTCGTAGAACTTCTTCTGGGTGAGCGCGATGGTCGACGAGACGGCCTGCGGCGCCTTCGCACCGTCGAGCTCGACGCCGAGCGGGATGCCGTTGATCGTCATCGTGCCGGTCCACGTGCGGTCCTCGGCGAGCGTCTTCGGCGGAAGCGTGAGGGCGGCGGAGGACGCGGACGGCGACGGGGAGCCGGAGGCGGTCGGCGTGCCGGGCTTCGCGAAGAAGAGGAGCTGCGTTCCGATGGCGAGGACGACGACGATCAGGACGGCGACGCCGGCGAGCCAGTTGTCCCTGACGCGCCGCTTGACCTTCTTCTCGTGGACGGTCTGCCGCGCCTGATACGCGCGCAACCGCTCCCGTGCCTGCCTGGCTTCGCGGTCGTTCTGCTTGTTTGGTGCCACGTGTGTCCTCCGGAGCGCGCCGTCGTGCGAAATACTCGACCCGTCGCGCAACGCCCGAGGATCAGGATGAACCCTATTGGACCCGCCTCTGAGCGGCAAAGTCGCCGCTCCCAGGTTCGGCGGCAGGGGAGCGGCGGCGGGAGTGTCGGTGGGAGCGACTAGCCTGGTCAGGTGGTCGACGTGCAACCTGGGCTCCGCACCGGAGCGACGCCTCTCGCTGTGCGGATGAGGCCGAAGTCGCTCGACGAGGTGGCCGGGCAGAAGCACCTGCTGCGCCCGGGATCGCCGCTGGTCAGCCTGGCGTCGGACCAGAGCGGGGAGACCGGCTCGGTGTCCGTCATCCTCTGGGGTCCTCCCGGCACGGGCAAGACCACGCTGGCGCAGGCCATCGCGCACTCGTCCGGCCGCCGGTTCGTCGAACTGTCCGCGGTGACCGCCGGGGTCAAAGACGTGCGCCTGGTGATGGACGAGGCGCTCTCCACCCGCGACCTCTACGGCGTCTCCACCGTGCTGTTCCTGGACGAGATCCACCGCTTCACCAAGGCGCAGCAGGATGCGCTGCTCCCGGGCGTCGAGAACGGCTGGGTCATCCTCGTGGCGGCCACGACCGAGAACCCGTCGTTCTCCGTCATCTCGCCACTGCTGTCCCGTTCGCTCCTCCTGACTCTGGAGACTCTCAGCGACGACGACCTCGGCACGGTCATCGACAGGGCCGTCGCCGACGATCGCGGTCTCGGCGGGCACTACACGCTCGACGCGGAGGCGCGGGCGGCGATCGTCCGGCTGGCGTCGGGGGATGCGCGGCGCGCGCTCACCGCGCTCGAAGCCGCGTCCGTGAGCGCGGCGTCGTCGACCCCGGCCACGTCGAAGAAGAAGCCGGTGATCACGGCCGAACTCGTCGCCCAGGCGGTCGACAGGGCCCTGCTGCGCTACGACAGGAACGGCGACGAGCACTACGACGTGATCAGCGCGTTCATCAAGTCGGTGCGCGGTTCGGACGTCGACGCCTCCCTGCACTACCTCGCGCGCATGATCGAGGCGGGGGAGGACCCGCGCTTCATCGCCAGGCGCATCATCATCCTGGCGTCGGAGGACATCGGCCTGGCAGACCCGCAGGCGCTCGTGGTCGCGGTGGCGGCGGCGGACGCCGTGCAGCTGATCGGGATGCCGGAGGGGCGCATCCCGTTGGCGCAGGCCGTGGTGCACCTGGCGACGGCTCCGAAGTCCAACGCCGCGTACATGGCACTGGATGCGGCGATCGCCGACGTGCGCGCCGGCCGCATCGGGCGCGTGCCCAAGCATCTGCGCGACGCGCACTACCCGGGCGCGAAACGGCTCGGCCACGGCAAGGGATACAAGTACCCGCACGACGACGCCCTCGGCGTGCTGCAGCAGCAGTACCTCCCCGACGAACTCCGGGATGCGACGTACTACGCACCGACCGAACACGGCAACGAGCGCGACGTGTCCGCACGGCTGGCGAAGCTGCGCCGGATCGTGCGCGGGCGCTGACCCGCGATCTGCTAGACTTCTCTGGCCTAGAAGCGTGCTCGCGTGCGGCTGCGTCGAGCAACGTCTTCGAAGGGACAGGCCCTGTAGCCGGGCCTCCCCGGCACATCCCTCTACTTTTGCAGGACGAACATGTGTGCCTGCGTTCATTGTTAGAGAGACAACCGAAAGGAAATCGTGTCTACCAAGTCACGTACCCGTAGCAAGACCCGCCTCTCGCGGTCGCTGGGCATCGCCCTGACCCCGAAGGCAGCGAAGTACCTCGAGAAGCGCCCGTACGCCCCCGGCGAGCACGGCCGCACCAAGCGCAAGGCCGACTCGGACTACGCCGTTCGTCTGCGCGAGAAGCAGCGTCTGCGCGCCCAGTACGGCATCCGCGAGAAGCAGCTGAAGATCGCGTTCGAAGAGGCTCGTCGCACGCAGGGCCTGACCGGTGAGAACCTGGTCGAGCTGCTCGAGATGCGTCTCGACTCCCTCGTGCTCCGTGCAGGGTTCGCCCGCACGACCGCACAGGCGCGTCAGTTCGTGGTGCACCGCCACATCCTCGTCGACGGCCAGATCGTCGACCGTCCCTCGTTCCGCGTGAAGCCGGGTCAGCTGATCCACGTCAAGGCTCGCTCGGAGGGCACGGAGCAGTTCCAGGTCGCAGCGGCCGGCGGACACGTCGACGTCCTGCCGAAGACCCCTGGCTACCTCGAGGTCGAGCTCGACAAGCTGCAGGCGCGCCTCGTGCGTCGCCCGAAGCGCGCCGAGGTCCCGGTGACGTGTGAAGTCCAGCTCGTCGTCGAGTACTACGCGGCTCGCTAAGCACAGCGCTCAGAACGGCAGGGGTCGTGGCATCAGCCACGGCCCCTGCTGTCGTTCCAGGCACCGTGAACGGCCCTGGTCGCATCGGGCCCTGCTGGGACTACGCTTGATCCGTATGCCGTTGACGGAATGGAAGGTGGCCTCGTGTCCGGTGGCGATATCGCAGGACTGATCGCGGCGGGCGTCTTCGCTGTGCTCGTGGGTTTCATCGCGATCCCGTTGGTGAAGTTCGGGCGCGTGCTCGATCAGACCAGGGATGCGATCAAAGAGGCGAGCGACGGCATCACGCCGATCCTCGACGAGACGGCGACGACCATCCACGAGACCAACAAACAGCTGGCGCGCGTCGACGTCATCACCAAGAACGTCGCGGACGTGACGGGCAACGTCTCCGCCCTCGTGTCGTTGTTCGCCGCAACGGTCGGCGGCCCACTGATCAAGCTCGCCGGGTTCAGCGCAGCGGTCAGAGCCGCGTTCGGCTGGACACGGGGCTCTCGACGTTCCCGCAACACCACGCACTAAACTGACCGAGGCGCGCGGGAGACCGCCGGCAGGAGGTCGGCGCCCGCGTCGTATCCATCGAGGGAGAATCAGGACATGAAGAGTTTTCTGTGGCTCGTCGTCGGCGTCGCGATCGGGTTCGTCGTCGCGCACAAGGTGAACGAGACCCCGCAGGGGCGTCAGTTCTTCAGCAGCATCGACAAGAAGGCGCGCGACTTCGGCGAGGCCGTCTCCGACGGCTACCGCCAGCGCGAGGCGGAGATCCGCTCCGCCATCGACGGCGACTGACCCCTCCCTCCCCGTACCACCGCTCACTACCGCTCGGAAACCATGCAGACTGCTGAAATCCACCGCCGCTGGCTCGACTTCTTCGCCACGCGCGGTCACACCGTCGTCCCGTCCGCCTCTCTCGTCAGCGACGACCCGTCGTTGCTGTTCACGGTGGCGGGCATGGTGCCGTTCGTGCCATACCTGACCGGGCTCGTCCCCGCGCCGTTCCCGCGCGCGACGAGCGTGCAGAAGTGCATCAGGACGCTCGATATCGACGAGGTCGGCAAGACCCCGCGGCACGGCACGTTCTTCCAGATGTGCGGCAACTTCTCGTTCGGCGACTACTTCAAGGAGCAGGCGATCACGTACGCCTGGGAGCTCCTGACCACGCCCGAGGACGACGGCGGCCTCGGCTTCGACCCGAAGGACCTCTGGGTCACGGTCTACGAGGAGGACGACGAGGCGCGGGAGATCTGGAAGCGTGTCGCGCAGCTTCCGGATGAGCGCATCCAGGGTCTCGGCAGGGACACGAACTACTGGTCGACCGGTCAGCCGGGCCCGGCCGGCCCGTGCTCGGAGATCTTCTTCGACCGCGGCCCCGCGTACGGCATCGACGGCGGTCCTGCGACGGACGACGACCGCTATGTGGAGATCTGGAACCTGGTCTTCATGCAGTACCTCCGCGGCGAGGGAACCGGCAAGTCCGACTTCGAGATCCTCGGCGACCTGCCGAAGAAGAACATCGACACCGGCATGGGGCTCGAGCGCGTCGCGTTCCTCAAGCAGGGCGTCGAGAACATGTACGAGATCGACCAGGTACGCCCTGTGCTCGACCGTGCCGCCCAGCTCGCGGGCAAGGAGTACGGCGCCGTCCACGACGACGACGTGCGCCTGCGCGTGATCGCCGACCACGTGCGCAGCGCCCTGATGCTGATGTCCGATGGCGTGACGCCGTCGAACGAAGGCCGCGGGTACATCCTGCGCCGCCTGCTGCGCCGCACCGTGCGTGCGATGCGCCTCCTCGGCGTCGACCACCCCACCTTCCCCGAGCTGTTCACCGTGTCCAGGGATGCGATGAAGGCCGCATACCCGGAAGTGGATGCCGACTTCGCGCGCATCTCGCAGCTCGCGTACGCGGAGGAGGAGACGTTCCTCCGCACGCTGGTCGCGGGCACGAGCATCCTGGACACCGCGGTTGCGAACACGCAGCGCGCCGGCAAGGAGCAGTTGGCGGGCGACACCGCGTTCCTGCTGCACGACACGTACGGCTTCCCGATCGACCTCACGCTCGAAATGGCGGAGGAGGCCGGCCTCAGCGTCGACCGCGCGGCGTTCGACAGCCTGATGGCCGACCAGCGCTCCCGCGCGAAGGCGGACGCGAAGGCGAAGAAGACGGCACTGGCCGACCTCTCCGTCTACAGCGCGTTCCGCTCGCAGGGCGAGACCGTCTTCACTGGGTACACCGAGCTGGAGACGGAGTCGAGCATCCTGGGCCTGATCGTCGACGGCGCGTCGGTGAACAAGGCGACCGAGGGGCAGATCGGCGAGGTCATCCTCGGCGCGACCGCTCTCTACGCGGAGTCCGGCGGTCAGGACGCCGACGCGGGAACCATCGTCGGCCCCGGCTACGAGCTCGAGGTGCTGGATGTGCAGAAGCCGGTCAAGGGGCTGATCAGCCACAAGGTCTTCGTGCGCAGCGGAGAGGTCGGCGTCGGTGCTCCGGCGACATCGCTGGTCGACAAGGACTACCGTCGCGGCGCGCGCCAGGCGCACTCGGGAACGCACATCATCCACGCGGCGCTCCGCCAGGTGCTCGGCTCCAACGCGCACCAGTCCGGCTCGTTCAACAAGGCGGGCTACCTGCGTCTCGACTTCTCCTGGAACCAGGCGCTGTCCGCGGAGACGCGCAGCGAGATCGAGGAGATCTCGAACAACGCGATCCGCGACAACCTCGAGGTCACCACGCGCGAACTGCCGCTCGCCGAGGCCAAGGCGCTCGGCGCGATGGCGCTGTTCGGCGAGAAGTACGGCGAGACCGTGCGCGTCGTCGACATCGGCGGCCCGTGGTCGCGCGAGCTCTGCGCGGGCACGCACGTGATGTCGAGTGCGGAGATCGGGATGATCAACCTGGTCAGCGAGTCGTCCGTCGGCTCGACGAACCGTCGCGTCGAGTCGCTCGTCGGGCTGGAGGCGTTCCGCGACCTCGCGGTCGAGCGCACGATCGTGTCCCAGCTGTCCGGGTCGCTCAAGACGCCGCGCGAGCAGCTGCCGGAGAAGATCGCCGACCTGCTCGCCAACCTGAAGGCCGCGGAGAAGCGCATCGCGGCGTTCGAGGCGCGCGCCGTGCTCGACAAGGTTCCCGCTCTGCTGGAGTCCGCATCCCGTCACGGGTCCGTCACGGTCGTCGCGAGCGACGCAGGCACGCTGAACTCGGCGGACGACCTGCGACTGCTCGCCACCACCGTGCGCGAGCGCCTGGGCTCCGACCCCGCCGTCGTCGCGCTCGCGGCGCGGGCGGCGGACAAGCCGGTCGTGATCGTCGCCACCAACCAGGGCGCGCGCGACGCCGGCGTCAACGCCGGTGCTCTCGCGAAGACCGCATCCGGGGTGCTCGGCGGCGGGGGAGGCGGCAAGCCCGACCTCGCCCAGGGCGGAGGCACGGACGTCGACGCGATCCCTGCCGCGCTCAGCGCGGTGACCTCGGCGATCGGCGGCTAGGGCGTCGTGCGCTCGGGAGTGCGCCTCGGCATCGACGTCGGGAAGGTCAGGATCGGCGTCAGCAGGTCCGACCTGCACGGGATGCTCGCCACCCCGGTCGAGACGGTGCAACGCTCCAAAGATGCTGCGGATCGCCGCAGGATCTCGGAGATTGTGACGGAACTCGGAGTTTTCGAGATTATCGTCGGGTTGCCTTTGGCGCTCTCGGGCGCGCACACCGCATCCACGGCCGACGCCGTCGGATTCGCTGAAGCGCTCGTCACGGAGGTGGGTGTGCCGGTGCGGCTGGTCGACGAACGATTGACGACCGTTTCGGCCCATTCGGCACTCCGGGCGTCGGGAAAGAACTCGAAAAGCGCGCGTCCGGTGGTGGATCAGGTGGCTGCCACGATAATTTTGCAGCACGCCCTCGACGCGGAGCGCGCTTCAGACCGTCCGCCGGGCACACCCGTTGAACCGAACATTGGACCCTAGTTTGTCGCAGAACCCTCCTACCCCGGGGCACGGCGAAACCAGCCAGCCGGACGGCCAGCCAGCACCCCCGCTGTTCCCGTCGGTCAACCGTCAGCCTCTGACGCGGCGCGAGGCGAAGGCCAGAGAAGCGGCAGCGGCGAAAGCGGCGGCGGGACCCGACGCGGACGCAGCGCAGAGTGGCGCGGTCGACCCGTCGGGGCAGCAGGCTCCTGCACCGGCGGTGCCCGCGGCACCCGCCACGCCCGCGCGCTCGGTCGCTCCGCTCGACTTCGACGCCGTGATCACCGGCCCGATCGCCGCCCAGCGCGACGGCAGCATCCCGGAGCAGGCGGAGGAGCGCGAGCGGGAGACCGTCGGCGCCCGTCGCTCCAACTTCATCAGCGCGCGAGGACCGGCCGCGGACGCTGCGCAGGAGCCGGTGACCTCCGACCCGTTCGCCACCTTCGAAGAGCTCGCGGCCCAGCACGACGAGCACGCACCGGATGCGCAGCAGGACTCCCCGCTGGTCTGGCGGCAGCAGCACTACCTCTCGCACACCGAGCCGCCCAAGAAGAAGCGCAGCCTCAAGCCGCTCTGGGTGACTCTGATCATCGTCGCGATCTTCGGCGGCCTGATCGGCGGAGCGTACGCGGTGTTCCAGCCCCAGATCGCGAAGCTCGTGCAGGCCATCACGCCGGTCGACAACGACTACACCGGCAACGGCACCGGCCAGGTGCTGTTCACGATCAACTCGGGCGACAGCGGCTCGGACATCGCGAACAACCTGGCGAAGAAGGGTGTGACGAAGAGCTACGAAGCGTTCTACACGCTGCTCCTCCGGCAGAAGCCGGAGCCGAACTTCCAGCCGGGACTGTTCAAGCTGGCCAAGCAGATGAGCGCCCAAGCGGCACTCATCGCGCTGCAGGATCCGGCGTCGAAGATGGAGAACACGGCGGTCATCCCCGAGGGCACGGCCGAGAAGGACATCCTGCCGATCGTGGCAGAGGCGACCAAGCTGCCCGTGGCGGACCTGCAGGCGGCAGCGGCGAACCCCGCGCAGTTCGGGGTCCCCGCCGAGGCGAAGACGCTCGAAGGGTTCCTGTTCCCCGCGACGTACACGTTCACCCCGGGGATCACCGCGCACGACGCGATCAAGACGATGGTCGACCGCAGCTTCCAGGCGCTGGATGAGGCGGGCGTCGCTCCCGCCGACCGCTGGAAGACCGTGGTGCTGGCCTCCATCGTGCAGCGGGAGGCCGGGCTGGCCCCCGACTACCCGAAGGTGTCCAGGGTGTTCCTCAACCGGCTGGCGCAGGGCTGGGACCTGCAGTCGGATGCGACGGTGGCGTACGGCACCGGCAACACGCACACGGTGACGACGACCGACGCCGAGCGCGCCGACGCGGGCAACCCGTACAACACCTATGTGCATCCCGGACTGCCTGTCGGGCCGATCTCGAACCCGGGCGACCTCGCCATCGGAGCGGCGGTCCACCCGGCGGACGGACCGTGGATGTTCTTCGTGACCTGGAATCTGAAGACCGGCGAGACCATCTTCTCGACGACCGTGGAAGAGCACGACGCCGCGGTGGCGAAGTGGCAACAGTGGATGAGGGACAACCCCGGCTATGAGTGACGAACGCGGCGTGAACGGCAGCGAAGGAGCGGCAGAGGAAGACGGCGTCTCCGAGGCGGAGGCGGAGGCGACGATCGCCGCCATCGTCGAAGCGGAGCGCGCGGCGGAGGCCGAGGAGGCTGCCGTCGCCGAAGCGGAAGAGGCGGCTGAGCTGGAAGAGCTGGAGGACGAGGCTGAGGCTGAGGCAGACGCTGAGCCGGAGCCCGCGCCTGTCGTCGCCAAGAAGCCGGCCGCAGCGTCCAGCAAGCCGCGCGCTGCCTCGTCGAAGGCGGCCAAGCCCGTCACTCGCAAACTCGCGGTTCTCGGCTCGCCGATCGAGCACTCCAAGTCGCCTGCCCTGCATCGCGCGGCGTACGACGTGCTCGGACTCGACTGGGAGTACGACGCCGTCGATGTCACCGCCGACGACCTCACCGGTTTCATCGACGGCCTCGGACCGGAGTGGCGCGGGCTGTCTCTGACCATGCCGCTGAAGAAGTCGGTCGTCCCGGTGCTCGGTGAGACCGACAGGATCGCCGAACAGACTGGAGCGGCGAACACCGTCCTCCTCGACGACGGTGCCGTGCGCGGCTTCAACACCGACGTTCCCGGGTTCGTGCGCGCGCTGTCCGCCGCAGGGCTCGAGAGCGCGCACTTCGTGCACATCCTCGGCGGGGGCGCGACGGCGGCGTCCGCGCTCGTCGCCGCCGCGGAGCTCGGGGCGGAGAAGGTCGACATCTACGTGCGGTCGCTGGAGCGGAGCGTGTGGCTCGAACCGCTCGCGCACCAGCTGGGGCTCATGGTGCGCATCCGGCCGCTCAGCCAGGCCGACCGGTCGCTCGACGTGCCCGACCTGGTGATCAGCACCCTGCCGGGTGGCGCGACGACGGATGCGCTCTACACCGACTCCACGCGCCGCAAGGCCGTGCTCTTCGACGTGTCGTACGACCCGTGGCCGAGCGCGCTCGGCCGGTCGTGGAACGCCGTCGGCGGCCACGTCGTCTCCGGACTGGCGCTGCTCGCGCACCAGGCCCTGCTGCAGGTGCGGATCTTCGTCTCCGGCGACCCTCTGCAGCCGCTGGACGGCGAGGAGACGGTGCTGGCGGCGATGCTCGACGCGGTCGGGATCGACGCTGCGGGAGCACTGCTGGAGGACTGAGCCCTCCGCCGCTGTGCCAGAATCGAATCATGCTTCGTTGGCTCACGGCCGGGGAATCCCACGGTCCCGAACTCATCGCCCTCCTGGAGGGGCTCCCCGCAGGGGTGCCCGTCTCCCTCGACGCCATCCGCGCCGATCTCGCGCGCCGGAAACTCGGCTATGGGCGTGGTGCGCGCATGAAGTTCGAGCAGGACGCGCTCGACATCTCGGGCGGTGTCCGCCACGGGTACAGCCTCGGCAGCCCCGTCGCGCTGCGCATCGGGAACACCGAGTGGCCCAAGTGGGTCGACGTGATGAGCGCGGAGCCGGTCGACGAGCAGAAGCTCGCGAGCGGCCGCGGAGCACCGCTCACCCGCCCGCGCCCCGGTCACGCCGATCTGGTCGGGATGCAGAAGTACGGCTTCGACGAGGCGCGCCCCATCCTGGAACGGGCGAGTGCCCGTGAGACCGCCGCCAGGGTCGCGCTCGGCGCCGTCGCCCGGTCGTTCCTGGCCGAGCTGGGCATCACGCTCGTCAGCCACACCCTGTCGATCGGTCCGGTGCGCGTTCCGGAGGGTTCGCCCCTTCCGCTGCCGAGCGACGTCGACGTGCTCGACGCCGATCCGCTGCGCTGCTTCGATCCGGCGACCAGCGCGCTGATGGTCGAGGAGGTGGATGCCGCACACAAGGACGGCGACACCCTCGGCGGCGTCGTCGAGGTGCTCGCATACGGGCTTCCGCCCGGACTGGGTTCGCACGTGCACTGGGACCGCAGGCTCGACGCGCAGCTGGCGGCAGCCCTCATGGGCATCCAGGCGATCAAGGGCGTGGAGGTCGGCGACGGCTTCCTGACCACGACGCGCCGCGGCTCTGAGGCCCACGACGAACTGGTGGCGGAAGACGGCGAGATCGTCCGCACCAGCGACAAGGCCGGTGGAACCGAGGGCGGCATGAGCACGGGAACCGTGTTGCGCGTGCGCGCAGGCATGAAGCCGATCGCGACGGTGCCGCACGCCCTCCGCACCATCGACATCGCCACCAGCGAGGCGGCGGCCGCCCACCACCAGCGCTCCGACGTCTGCGCCGTCCCCGCGGCCGGCGTGGTCGCGGAGGCGATGGTCGCGCTGGTGCTCGCCAACGCGGTCGTCGAGAAGTTCGGCGGAGACTCCATCGCGGAGACGGCGAGGAACCTGCGCGGCTACCTCGACGCCATTCCGCAGAACCTCGCGACGGAGCGCCTGTCGGCGCCATACGCCTGAGCACCGCACCCGTGACCATCGTTCTGATCGGTCCGCCGGCGGCGGGCAAGTCGCGCATCGGAAAACGGCTCGCCGCGCGCCTGAAGGTCCCGTTCGTCGACACGGACTCGCTGATCGTCGCCGAGCACGGGCCCATCTCCGCGATCTTCGCCGAGCACGGGGAGCCGCACTTCCGCGCGCTGGAACGCGCGATCGTGGCCAGGGCGCTCGGAGAGCACGGCGTGGTCTCGCTCGGCGGGGGCGCCGTCATCGACCAGGGCACGCAGGCCGACCTGGCCGACGCGCGGGTCGTTCTCCTCACCGTGAGCCCGGAGGCCATCGCGGCCAGGATCGGCAACGGCAAGCGACCGCTGGTCACCGACGTGGAATCGTGGAAACGACTCGTCGCCGCCCGCACCGACATCTACACAGCACTCGCCGACTACACGGCAGACACATCGACCAGACCGATCGACACCATCGTGGAAGAGATCGCGGCCTGGGTCGAGGAAGGACAGCGATGACCCCCATCGAGAACGACCAGCCCACCGGGAACGACCAGCAGACCGGCAACGACCGGCCGACCGAGATCCTCGTCCCCGGCGCAGACCAGTACCCGGTGGTGGTGGGCCGCGGGCTTCGCACGCAGCTGGCCGACCACCTCGGCGGCGGCGTCGCCAAGGTGCTGATCGTCCACCCGCCGACACTGGGCGCGGCCGCTGCCGAGTTGCGCGAGTCGCTGGTCGGGCAGTTCGAGGTACTGCTGGCCGAGGTCCCGGATGCGGAGGCGGCCAAGCGGGTCGAGGTCGCCGCGTTCTGCTGGCAGGTGATGGGGCAGGCCGACTTCACCCGCTCCGACGCCGTCATCGGCTTCGGTGGTGGCGCGGTGACCGACCTCGCCGGCTTCGTCGCGGCCACCTGGCTGCGCGGCGTCCGGCTGGTGCAGGTGCCGACGACACTGCTCGGGATGGTGGACGCGGCCGTCGGAGGCAAGACCGGCATCAACACGGCGGAGGGCAAGAACCTCGTCGGCGCCTTCTACGCGCCGGCCGCGGTGATCTGCGACCTGGACACGCTCACCTCGCTCCCGCGCAACGAGATCCTGGCCGGGTTCGGCGAGGTCGTGAAGTACGGCTTCATCGCCGAGCCGGAGATCCTCGACATCATCGAGCGCGACGTCGACCGGGCCACCGATCCGCTGTCCGACGAATTCCGCCGCCTGGTCGAGCTGTCCATCGGCATCAAGGCGCGCGTCGTCGGGGAGGACTTCACCGAGCAGGGACTTCGCGAGATCCTCAACTATGGTCACACCCTCGGGCACGCCATCGAGCACGCCGAGCGCTACCAGTGGCGCCACGGCGCCGCCGTCTCCGTCGGCATGATGTTCGCGGCGGAGCTCGCCCGGCTGAGCGGACGGCTGAGCGACGAGGTCGTGGACCGGCACCGCCGCATCCTGGAGTCCCTGACGCTGCCGGTGAGCTACCCGCTCGGCCGGTGGCAGACGCTGCTCGCGTCGATGCAGCGCGACAAGAAGGCGCGGGGGAGTCTGCTGCGCTTCATCGTGCTCGACGACATCGCCCGGCCGACCGTGCTCGCCGGTCCCGACCAGAGCCTGCTGTTCGCCGCGTACCAGGAGATCGGTTCGTGACGACCGCGACGACCGTGACCGAGCTGGTGGCTGCGCGTCCGCTCTCCGCCGCCGCTGCGCCGGTAGGCTGATCCGCTATGAGCAGTGTTCTCGTCCTCAACGGCCCGAACCTCGGGCGTCTCGGCACCCGCGAGCCCGACGTCTACGGTGCGGAGACCCTGGACGACCTCCGGGTCGTCCTGCAGTCCGACGCGCCGGAGACGACCATCGACCTCCGCCAGACGGACGACGAAGGCCAGCTGCTGCGCTGGCTGCACGAGGCGGCGGACAGCGGAGCTCCCGTCATCCTCAACGCGGGCGCGTGGACCCACTACTCCTACGCGCTCCGGGATGCGGTCTCGCTCGTGACCAAGGCCGGCGGCACCGTCATCGAGGTGCACCTGTCCAACCCGCACGCGCGCGAGGAGTTCCGGCACACCAGCGTCCTCTCCGCCGTCGCGAGCGGGGTGATCGCCGGATTCGGGTTCGACTCCTACCGCCTGGCGCTCGCCCACATTCGCCGAAACGCCGACTGACAACTAGAATCTCTTGAGGCTGCCGCCGCGTCCTTCGTGCGTGGCCGGCCACCGTGGACCGCTCCGGCGCGCATCCACCCGGATCTTCTCCCACAATCGAACGGAACTCACGCATGGCAACAACCGCTGACATCAAGAACGGCATCGTCCTCAACATGGACGGCCAGCTCTGGACCGTGATCGAGTTCCAGCACGTCAAGCCGGGCAAGGGCGGCGCGTTCGTCCGCACCAAGCTGAAGAACGTCACCAGCGGCAAGACGGTCGACCGCACCTTCAACGCCGGATCGAAGATCGAGACGTCGAACGTCGACCGCCGCGACTACCAGTACCTGTACCAGGACGGCGAGAACTTCGTCTTCATGGACACCAGCGACTACGACCAGATCAGCATCTCCGGCACCGTCGTCGGCGACGCAGCCAACTTCATGCTCGAGAACCAGAACGTCACCGTCGCGCTGCACGAGGGCGAGCCGCTCTACGTCGAGCTCCCCGCCTCCGTCGTGCTGGAGATCACCTACACCGAGCCGGGCCTGCAGGGCGACCGCTCCACCGGCGGCACCAAGCCGGCGACCGTGGAGACCGGCTACCAGATCCAGGTCCCGCTGTTCCTCGAGACCGGCACCAAGGTCAAGGTCGACACCCGCACCGGTGACTACCTCGGTCGCGTCAACGACTAGATGAGCGCCAGGACCAAAGCCCGCAAGCGTGCTCTGGACGTGCTCTACGGAGCGGACGTCCGGCAGATCGCGCTGAACCAGGCACTCGCGACCGAGGCGGAGCGCGCGGCCAGTGAGCCGCAGCGCGAAGCGTCGTGGCTGTACGCCCGCGAGATCGTCGACGGCATCATCGACAACCAGGACGAGATCGACGAGCAGATCGAGACGTACGCGCAGGGCTGGACCCTCGCGCGCATGCCGATCGTCGACCGCGCCATCCTGCGCATCGGCGTCTGGGAGCTGCTCTTCAACGAACAGGTGCCGGACGGCGTCGCCATCTCCGAAGCCGTCGAGGCGGCGACCGTGCTGTCCACGGACGACTCGGCCGGCTTCATCAACGGTCTTCTCGCGAAGATCGCGCAGAACAAACCGAAGTAAGACCAGCCGCCCGCCCGCAGGGAGCGCCCGACCAGGCGCATCCCGGCAGGGGAGCGCCAGACCAGCGGAACGAGAGCCATGCGCAGCACCACCTCCCTTCGACGCCCATCCGGACGGCGAGCGGGGGTGCGCGCACTCGGCGCTGCGCTCATCGCCATCGCCCTGGTGGCCGGCACGGCCGCGTGCTCGCTGGTCGGGGGCAACGGCTCGGTCCCTGTCGCCACGGCGAAGGCTCCGACCGGCACGGACGGCGCGGTCAACTTCGACGACGGCTACATCAAGGCGGGCACGGGAACCAAGCACGTCGACATCTGGTTCGACCCGATGTGCCCGGTCTGCGGCGCGTTCGAGAAGGCCAACGGAGACACACTGGCGAAGGCGGTCTCGGACGGCACGATCACGCTCCGCCTGCACCCGCTGACGTTCCTCGACCGGGCATCGAACGGCACCGGATACTCCACCCGCGCCTCCGCGGCGCTCACCTGCGTGGCGGTGAAGGAGCCGAACAGCGCTCTCGACTACTACACGGCGCTGTTCGCCAACCAGCCGGAGGAGAACTCCAACGGGCTGACCAACGAGCAGCTGGCGAAGCTCGCCACGGACGGCGGGATGACCGACATCACCGACTGCCTCGGCCGCAGCGGCCCGTACCAGGCGTGGGCGCAGGCGAACACCGCGCACTCGCAGACCGGCCCCATCACCGTGGACGGGAAGAAGGTGCTGGACACCATCCAGGGCACGCCGACCGTGCTCGTGGACGGCAAACAGTTCACCGGCAAGGTCGATGACAGCGCCGCGTTCACCTCGTTCCTCGCGAAGAACTGAGCATCGCGGGCTCCTGCTATGCTCGTTCGCGGTAGACATCCTTTAACAGCCGTCCTGTGAGGCGGGGAAGGAGGTCGGCATGACAGTACGAACAGTGCTGCAACACGCTGACATCACCCGGGCGTTGACTCGGATCTCCCACGAGATCCTGGAGTCCAACCGGGGTACGAACGATCTCATCATCCTGGGGATCCCCACGCGCGGGGTCGTCCTCGCGCGGAGGATCGCGGAGAACATCCAGCGGATCGAGCCACAGGCGGTCGCATCGCCGGCCGACCTCGTCGGCGCGCTCGACGTGACGATGTACCGCGACGATCTCTCCCGCAACCCCACCCGCACCCCGGCGCCCACCTCGCTGCCGGGCAGCATCGACGGCAAGACCGTCGTGCTGGTCGACGACGTGCTGTACTCGGGGCGCACCATCCGGGCGGCACTGGATGCGCTGAGCGACCTGGGCAGGCCGCGCGCGGTCCGGCTCGCCGTGCTGGTCGACCGCGGCCACCGCGAGCTGCCGATCCGGGCGGACTTCGTCGGCAAGAACCTGCCGTCCGCCGCCTCGGAGCGCATCAACGTGCTGCTCACCGAGATCGACGGGGACGAGGCCGTGACCATCGAGGACGGCCTGACGGACGCCGCGGACGCCCAGGGCAGTGCGGAGGCCGGAGCATGAGGCACCTCCTCTCCACCCGCACCCTCGGGCGCGACGACGCCATCCGCATCCTGGACGTGGCCGAGGACATGGCCGACGTGCAGGAGCGCGAGGTCAAGAAGCTTCCGACACTGCGCGGCAAGACCGTCGTCAACCTCTTCTTCGAGGACTCGACCCGCACCCGCATCTCGTTCGAGGCCGCGGCCAAGCGGCTCTCCGCGGACGTGATCAACTTCAGCGCGAAGGGCTCCAGCGTCTCCAAGGGCGAGAGCCTGAAGGACACCGCGCAGACGCTCGCCGCGATGGGCGCAGACGCCGTCGTCATCCGGCACAGCGCATCCGGCGCCCCGCAGACGCTCGCCGCCAGCGGCTGGATCGACGCCGGCATCGTCAACGCCGGAGACGGGATGCACGAGCACCCCACCCAGGCGCTGCTCGACGCGTTCACCATGCGGCGCAGGCTGCACGGCGCCGCATCCAGGGGTCGCGACCTCGACGGCGTGACGGTGACCATCGTCGGCGACATCCTGCACTCCCGGGTGGCGCGCTCGAACGTCTGGCTGCTGGAGACCCTCGGCGCCGACGTCACGCTGGTGGCGCCGCCCACCCTGCTGCCGGTGGATGCGTCCGGCTGGCCGGCGAGGATCGGCTACGACCTCGATGCCGCGATCGACGCAGGACCGGACGTGGTGATGATGCTCCGCATCCAGGGCGAGAGGATGAACGCGGCGTTCTTCCCGAACACCAGGGAGTATTCGCGCCGTTGGGGGCTGGACGACGAACGTCTCGCCCGGCTCGGCGACGGTAGCATTGTGATGCACCCCGGTCCGATGAACCGGGGTCTGGAGATTTCGGCGGCGGCGGCGGACTCGCCCCGCTCGACGGTCAGGGAACAAGTGGCCAACGGGGTTTCCGTTCGAATGGCCGCTCTGTACCTCCTGCTGTCCGGTGGAGATCGGGAGGACTTGGCATGAACGAGAAGTATCTGATCGCGGGAGCGACGCTCGCAGACGGCGCGCGTGCCGACCTGCTGGTGAGCGACGGCAGGATCGCGGAGCTGGGCACCGGGCTGTCCGCTGCCGGCGCGACGGTGGTCGACGCGGACGGGCTGCTCGCGCTCCCCGGCCTGGTCGACCTGCACACGCACTTGCGCGAGCCGGGCTACGAGCAGAGTGAGACGGTCCTGACCGGCACCCGCGCTGCGGCGGCCGGCGGCTTCACCTCGGTGTTCGCGATGGCCAACACCTCCCCGGTGGCCGACACGGCCGGTGTGGTCGAGCAGGTGCTGAGCCTGGGCGACGCCGCAGGCTACGCCACGGTGCGCCCGATCGGCGCCGTCACCGTCGGCCTGGAGGGCGAGCGGCTGGCCGAGCTCGGCGCGATGGCCGACTCCCGCGCACGCGTGCGGGTGTTCTCGGACGACGGCAAGTGCGTCTCCGACCCGCTGCTGATGCGCAGGGCGCTCGAATACGTCAAGGCGTTCGACGGCGTCATCGCCCAGCACGCCCAGGAGCCGCGGCTGACCGTCGGCGCGCAGATGAACGAGGGCGCGCTGTCCGGCGAGCTGGGGCTGGCCGGCTGGCCGGCCGTGGCCGAGGAGTCGATCATCGCGCGGGATGTGCTGCTCGCCGAGCACGTCGGCTCCCGCCTGCACGTCTGCCACGTCTCGACCGCCGGTTCCGTCGACGTGATCCGCTGGGCGAAGGCCCGCGGCATCGACGTGACGGCCGAGGTCACTCCGCACCACCTGATCCTCACCGAAGACCTGGCGAGCGGCTACGACGCCCGATACAAGGTGAACCCGCCGCTGCGCCGGTCGGAGGACGTCGAGGCGCTGCGGGCAGGGCTCGCGGACGGCACCATCGACATCGTCGCCACCGACCACGCCCCGCATCCCGTCGAGTCGAAGGACTGCGAGTGGGACGCCGCCGCGTTCGGCATGGTCGGCCTGGAATCCGCGCTCTCGGTGGTGCACGCCTCCGTGGTGCAGAACGGGATGCTCGGCTGGGCGGACGTCGCCCGCGTGCTCTCGCACACCCCCGCGAGCATCGGCAGGCTGGCCGGTCACGGCCAGGCGATCGAGCAGGGGGCTCCCGCGGAGTTCACCCTCTACGACCCCGCTGCCTCCCGGTCGTTCTCCACCGGAGACCTCGCCGGAAAGGGCATCAACTCTCCCTACCTGTCGATGACGCTCCCCGGCCGCGTCGTCGCGACCTTCCACCACGGGTACCCGACCGTCTTCGACGGCGCGGTCTCCGACGCGGAGGAGGTCGCCGCCCGCGCGAGGGCGGTCGCCGGACACTACGAGGAGGCACTGCGTGGATAAGCTCGTCCCCGTCCTGGTCGTCGCGGCCGTCCTGGTCGTCGCCGTCCTGCTGATCGTCTGGGGCTGGCGACGACGCGTGCGACGCGACCGATCGGCGGGCGGCGGATACGCTGCCCCGGCTGCGGCCACCACTGCAGCCCAGCCGCTCGCGCGCGTCGCGACCTTCTACGTCGCCACCACCAAGGGCGGGGAGCATCTGGAGCGCCTCGCGCTTCCCGGGCTCTCGTTCCGCGGCAAGGCTGAACTGAGCGTGACGGAGGACGGCGTCAGCGTCGCCATCCCCGGCGAACAGCCCGTCTACATCCCGTCGTCGGCGATCACCGGCCTCGGGGCGGCGACCACCGCCATCGACCGTGTGGTCGAGAAGGACGGACTGCTCCGTCTCTCCTGGACCACCAGCGGCGGCGTGGCGGCAGACAGTTTCTTCCGGGTCGTCGACCCGGCCGACCGGGCGCCGGTGATCGCCGCGGTCGAATCCATTCTCCCCGCCGGCCATCAGGCGGGAACCAGCACGGAAAGTGAGGTGTGACGTGGCGCAGGCAACCCCCGCCGTCCTCGTCCTCGAAGACGGAACCCGCTATGTCGGACGGGCGTACGGCGCTGTCGGCCGCACGTTTGGCGAAGCGGTGTTCTCCACCGGCATGACCGGATACCAGGAGACGCTGACCGACCCGAGCTACGCGGGCCAGATCGTCCTGATGACGGCCCCGCACATCGGCAACACGGGCACGAACGACGAAGACATGGAGTCCCGCCAGATCTGGGTCGCCGGCTACGTCGTGCGCGAGCCCAGCCGCATCGTGTCCAACTTCCGCGCCCAGCGCAGCCTCGACGACGACCTGGTCGCCCAGGGCGTCGTCGGCATCAGCGGGATCGACACGCGCGCGGTGACCAGGCACATCCGGTCGGCGGGCGCGATGCGTTCCGGCATCTTCTCCGGCGAGGACTTCGACCTTACCGACGGGGAGCAGCTGGAACTCGTGCGGTCCACCTCGACGATGGCGGGAACCAACCTGTCCGCCGAGGTGTCGACGCCCGAGCCGTTCACGGTCCCCGCGGTCGGCGAGAAGGTCGGCTCCGTCGCCGTTCTCGACCTCGGCGTGAAGAAGTCGACGCTCGAGAACCTCGCAGCACGCGGCCTCGACGTGCACGTGCTCCCGCAGATGGTGTCGGCCAGGGATGTGCTGGAACTGCAGCCGTCCGCCCTGTTCTTCTCGAACGGGCCAGGCGACCCCCAGGCGTCCGGCAAGCACGTCGCGCTGCTGCAGGAGGTGCTGAGGGCCGGCGTCCCGTACTTCGGCATCTGCTTCGGCAACCAGCTGCTCGGCCGCGCGCTCGGCCTCGGCACGTACAAGCTGCCGTTCGGCCACCGCGGCATCAACCAGCCGGTGCTCGACAAGCGCACCGGCCGGGTGGAGATCACGGCGCAGAACCACGGGTTCGCCGTGGATGCGCCGATCGACGGTGTGTTCGACTCCCCGGCGGGCTTCGGCCGCGTCGAGGTCAGCCACTTCAGCCTCAACGACAACGTGGTGGAGGGGCTCAACTGCCTCGACCTCAACGCGTTCAGCGTGCAGTACCACCCCGAGGCGGCCGCAGGGCCCCACGACGCCAACTACCTCTTCGACCGCTTCCTCGACATGATCACTGCTCGGGAGAACGGCGCAACCGCATCGCAGGGAGACTCCGAGTAATGCCGAAGCGTTCCGACATCAATTCCGTCCTGGTCATCGGCTCCGGCCCGATCGTCATCGGGCAGGCCTGTGAGTTCGACTACTCCGGCACCCAGGCGTGCCGCGTGCTCCGCGAGGAGGGCGTGCGCGTCATCCTGGTGAACTCGAACCCGGCGACCATCATGACCGACCCCGACTTCGCCGACGCCACGTACGTCGAGCCGATCACCTGGGAGGTCATCGAGACCATCATCGCCAAGGAGAAGCCGGATGCGATCCTGCCGACCCTGGGCGGCCAGACCGCGCTCAACGCCGCCATCCAGCTGCACGAGCACGGCATCCTGGAGAAGTACGACGTCGAGTTGATCGGCGCCAAGTTCGAGGCCATCCAGAAGGGCGAGGACCGCCAGATCTTCAAGGAGCTGGTGATCGAGGCCGGCGCGGAGGTCGCGCGCTCGCACATCGCGCACACCGTCGAGGAGGCCGTCGAGTTCGCCGAGGACCTCGGATACCCGCTGGTCGTCCGTCCGTCCTTCACGATGGGCGGCCTCGGCTCCGGCTTCGCGTACACCGAGCAGGAGCTGCGCCGCATCGTCGGCGACGGCATCCACCAGAGCCCGACCAGCGAGGTGCTGCTGGAGGAGTCCATCCTGGGCTGGAAGGAGTACGAGCTCGAGCTGATGCGCGACACCGCCGACAACACGGTGGTCGTCTGCTCGATCGAGAACGTCGACCCCGTCGGCGTGCACACCGGTGACTCGATCACCGTCGCCCCGGCCCTCACGCTGACCGACCGCGAGTACCAGCGGATGCGCGACATCGGCATCGACATCATCCGCGCCGTCGGCGTCGACACCGGCGGGTGCAACATCCAGTTCGCCGTCGACCCGGCGAACGGCCGAATCATCGTCATCGAGATGAACCCGCGCGTCTCCCGCTCGTCGGCGCTCGCGTCGAAGGCGACCGGCTTCCCGATCGCGAAGATCGCCGCGAAGCTCGCCATCGGCTACCGCCTGGACGAGATCCCGAACGACATCACCAAGGTCACCCCGGCGAGCTTCGAGCCGACGCTCGACTACGTGGTCGTCAAGGTGCCGCGCTTCGCGTTCGAGAAGTTCCCCGCCGCCGACCCGACCCTCACCACGACCATGAAGTCGGTCGGAGAGGCGATGGCCATCGGCCGCAGCTTCAGCAGCGCGCTGCAGAAGGCGCTCCGCTCGCTGGAGAAGCGCGGGTCGTCCTTCCACTGGGGTGCGGAGAGCCGCACCGTCGAGGAGCTGCTGACGAGCATCCAGACCCCGACGGACGGCCGGATCGTGGATGTGCAGCAGGCGCTCCGCCTCGGAGCGACGCCCGAGCAGGTGTTCGAGGCCACGAAGATCGACCCGTGGTTCCTCGACCAGATCGTGCTCATCAACGAGGTCGCGGAGCAGATCCGCACCGCGGAGACCCTCGACACCGACACGCTGCGGGATGCGAAGGACCACGGCTTCTCCGACGCGCAGATCGGTCAGCTGCGCGGCTTCGGCGAGGCGGACGTGCGCGAGATCCGGCACATCCTGGGTGTGCGTCCCGTCTACAAGACGGTGGACACCTGCGCAGGCGAGTTCCCGGCCCTCACGCCGTACCATTACTCCAGCTACGACCTGGAGACCGAAGTGGAGCCGAGCGACAGGCGCAAGGTGGTCATCCTGGGCTCCGGCCCGAACCGCATCGGTCAGGGCGTCGAGTTCGACTACTCCTGCGTGCACGCGTCGTTCGCGCTGAGTGACGCCGGGTACGAGACGGTCATGATCAACTGCAACCCGGAGACGGTCTCGACCGACTACGACACCAGCGACCGGCTCTACTTCGAGCCGCTCACGCTGGAGGACGTGCTGGAGGTCATCCACGCGGAGAGCCAGAGCGGCGAGCTCGTGGGCGTCGTCGTGCAGCTCGGCGGCCAGACGGCGCTCGGGCTGGCGAAGGGCCTGGAGGCCGCAGGCGTCCCGATCCTCGGCACGACGCCCGAGGCGATCGACCTGGCGGAGGAGCGCGGCCTGTTCGCCGAGATCCTCGAGAACGCCGGACTCCTCGCGCCGCGCAACGGCACCGCGTTCGACTTCCCCGGCGCCGTGCAGGTGGCGGAGCAGATCGGCTACCCGGTGCTCGTGCGCCCGAGCTACGTGCTCGGCGGCCGCGGCATGGAGATCGTCTACGACAGCCCGTCGCTGGCCGACTACTTCGAGCGTGTGGCCGGTCAGGGCATCGTCGGGCCGGCGCATCCACTGCTGGTGGACCGCTTTCTCGACGACGCCATCGAGATCGACGTGGACGCGCTCTACGACGGAGAGACCCTGTACATCGGCGGCGTGATGGAGCACATCGAGGAGGCGGGCATCCACTCGGGCGACTCGAGCTGCACGCTTCCCCCGATCACGCTCGGTCGTCGCGAGATCGACAGGGTGCGCGAAGCGACGCTGAAGATCGCGGAGGGCATCGGCGTTCGCGGCCTCCTGAACGTGCAGTTCGCCATCGGCGCCGGCGTGCTCTACGTGCTCGAAGCGAACCCGCGTGCGTCCCGCACGGTGCCGTTCGTGTCGAAGGCGCTGGGCATCCCGCTGGCGAAGGCTGCGTCCAGGATCATGGTCGGCGCGACCGTCGCCGGGCTGATCGAGGAGGGCCTGCTTCCGCAGCAGGACGGCTCGATCATCCCGATGGACTCGCCGGTCGCGGTCAAGGAGGCCGTGCTGCCGTTCAAGCGCTTCCGCACCAAGGAGGGCAACGTCGTCGACTCGGTCCTCGGCCCGGAGATGCGCTCGACCGGTGAGGTCATGGGCATCGACAAGGACTTCCCGCGCGCGTTCGCCAAGAGCCAGTCGGCCGCGTACGGCGGCATGCCGCTCGGCGGCACGGCGTTCGTGTCGGTCTCCGACCGCGACAAGCGCTCGATCGTGCTTCCGGTGCTCCGCCTGCAGGAGCTCGGCTTCTCGATCCTCGCGACCGAGGGAACGGCGGAGGTCCTGAACCGCAACGGCATCGCCGCCAGCGTCGTGCGCAAGTTCAGCGAGACGGAGAACGTGGATGCGCCATCCATCGTCGACCTGATCAACCGCAACGAGGTGGACGTGGTCATCAACACCCCGAGCGGCCGCTCCGCCCGCGCGGACGGCTACGAGATCCGCGCCGCTGCGGTGGCCGGAGACAAGCCGCTGTTCACCACGATCGCCGAGCTGAGCGCTGCGGTGGCATCGGTGGATGCGATCCGCGAGGGCTTCGACGTCAAGTCGCTGCAGCAGTACGCGATCGAGAGGGCCGCACGCGCGTGAGCTTCGGTGACCGGCTCGCCGGAGTCTTCGCGGCCAGCGGGCGCCTCTGCGTCGGCATCGACCCGCACGCGCACCTGCTGGAGAGCTGGGGCCTCGCGGCCTCGGCCTCCGGTGTGCGTGAGTTCGGGCTCGCGGTGGTCGAGGCGACGAAGGGCCGGGCGGGCGTCGTCAAGCCGCAGGTCGCGTTCTTCGAGCGCTACGGCTCCGCGGGGTACGCGGCGCTCGAAGAGGTGATCGGGGCTGCCCGCTCGGCCGGGCTGCTGGTGATCGCCGACGCGAAGCGCGGGGACATCGGCACCAGCGTCACGGCGTACGCGGAGGCGTGGCTCACCCCCGGCGCCCCGCTGGAAGCGGACGCGATGACCATCGCGGCGTTCCAGGGCGTCGGGTCGATCGAGGAGCCGATGCGGCTGGCGGAGGCGAACGGCAAGGGCCTGTTCGTGCTCGCCGCGACCTCCAATCCGGAGGCGGCGGCCATCCAGCGCGCGGTCGTCCAGGACGGCCGGCGTGCGGGGAGCACCGTCGCTCGTGCGATCATCGAAGACGTGCAATCGTTCAACCAGGCGCAGACCCCCAGCGCATTCGGGTCCGTCGGGCTCGTGCTCGGCGCGACCCTCGACCTCACCGGCTTCGGCATCGACATCGCGGGGGAGCCCGGCGTCAACCGTGCTCCCGTGCTCGCCCCGGGCTTCGGCCACCAGGGCGCGAAGGTGGAGGACGCACCCCGGCTGTACGGCTCGTTCGCGGGCGGCGTGATCGTGAGCGAATCGCGCGGGCTGCTCGGCGCCGGTCCGTCCGGCCTGGCCGACGCCATCGCGCGCCGGGCGGAGGAGGTGCGTGCGAGCCATGTCTGACCAGACGACAGCAGAGGGAACGACAGCGGCGGGCACGGCAACATCCCACCGGCCGGCCCCGCCGGAGGTCGACCGTGCCGCCGCATCGCAGGCCGCCGTCGCCGCCCGCCGGGCACGCGCGGCCGTCAAGGCCGCTATCGCGCACCAGGAGATCTCGCCGCTGACCGTCCTGGACAAGGCGACGGCCGACCCGGAGGGCGTCGAGGGGCGGCTGCGGGTCACCGAGTTCCTGCTCAGTGTGCCCGCGATCGGCACCACCAAGATGCAGGATGCCCTGCGCACGCTCGCGATCTCGCCCGCCAAACGGCTGGGCGGCCTGGGCAGGCACCAGCGCCTGCGCCTCCGCGACTACCTGATCGACCGCGAGGCGAAGGCCGGGCGACTGAAGAACCACCTCGTGGTGCTGGCGGGCCCCACCGCCGTCGGCAAGGGGACGGTCTCGACGTACATCCGCGAGAACTACCCGGATGTGCTGCTCTCGGTCTCCGCGACCACCCGCGCCCCGCGGCCCGGCGAGGTCGACGGCGTCAACTACTACTTCGTCGACGACGCGGAGTTCGACAGGATGATCGCGGACGGCGAGCTCCTCGAATACGCCACGGTGCACAACGCGTACCGCTACGGCACACCGCGCAAGCCGATCGAGCGCGCGCTGGACGAGGGAAAGAGCGTGCTGCTCGAGATCGACCTGCAGGGCGCGCGCAGCGTGCGGAAGGCGATGCCGGAGGCGCGACTGATCTTCCTGCTGCCTCCGACCTGGGAGGAACTGGTCCGCAGGCTGATCGGCCGCGGCACGGAGGAACCGGCGGAACAGCAGCGCAGACTCGAGACGGCGAAGGTCGAATTGGCCGCTCAGGACGAGTTCGACCACCGCGTCGTGAACACCGACGTGGCCGAGGCGGCGCGCGAGGTCGTAGACTTGATGAAGATCCGCGCGGCGCCGTCGCGCCCGTAGACCGTTTTCGTCGCGTCATTCAGACGCCGTCGCAGCCTGCGACCACCCACGATCCGTTCAACCTGCAAGGAGCAATACACGCATGGCACTCAGCAACAAGGGCATCATCGACCCGCCCATCGACGACGTTCTCGCCAAGGTCGAGTCCAAGTACGCTCTGGTCATCTTCGCCTCCAAGCGCGCACGCCAGATCAACGACTACTACGCCGACCTGCACGAGGGCAGCCTGTTCGACAACGTCGGACCGCTGGTCGACTCGTCGGTCGACGACAAGCCGCTGTCCGTCGCGCTGCACGAGATCAACGAGGACAAGCTCACCATCAAGCCGATCGCCGAATAGCGACGCCCCCGGGCACTGCGCCCGGGCAGGAGCAGTGCCGTGGGAGAGCCGCGTCGTCAAGGCGATGGCGTCGTTGAAGGGGAGGGCGTCGTGAGCGCACGATTGACCATCGTCGTCGGGGTCACCGGCGGCATCGCCGCGTACAAGGCCGTCGGCGTGATCCGTTCGCTGGTGCTCGAAGGGCACTCGGTGCACGTGGTCGCCACCGAGGCGGCCCTGCGCTTCGTCGGACGCCCGACGCTGGAGGCGATCAGCCGCAACCCGGTGGCGACCGACCTCTACGAGGGCGTCGCCGAGGTGCGGCACGTCGCCATCGGCCAGTCGGCCGACCTGATCGTCATCGCTCCCGCGACGGCCAACACCATCGCCAAGCTCGCGGCGGGTCTCGCCGACGACCTGCTCGGCAACACCGTGCTCGCGAGCACGGCCCCACTCGTCATCGCCCCGGCGATGCACACGGAGATGTGGCGCAACGCCGCCACCGTCGCCAACATCGCCACCCTCCGCTCGCGCGGCGTGACCGTCGTCGGACCGGCGAGCGGTCAGCTCACCGGCGCAGACTCCGGCCCCGGCCGGATGGAGGAGCCCTCCGTGATCGTGCGGGAGGCGCTGGCCGCGGTCGGCGCGCATCCCGAGCGTGCAGCGGCAGGGGATGCAGCGCAGGCAGCAGTGGATGCGGCAGCGCCCGCCACTGAGGCCCCCACTGCTCCCGCTTCCCCCGTCGCGGCGTCCGCATCCGGTGCGGACATCGTCGTGCTCTCCGAGCGCCGCAGGGCCAACGAGGCCGCGCGCCGACCGCGCGGAGGAGACGACCTCGCCGGGAAGCGCGTCGTCGTCACCGCCGGGGGCACGCGCGAGCCGCTCGACCCCGTGCGCTTCCTCGGCAACCGGTCGAGCGGACGCCAGGGCGTCGCCGTCGCCAGCGCGGCCCTCGCCCGCGGAGCGGAGGTCGTTCTGATCGCCGCCCACCTCGAGGTCGAGCCGCCGGAGGGCGTGGAGCTGATCGAGGTGCAGACGGCACTCGAACTGCAGGAGGCCGCGACCGAGGCAGCGCGCGCCGCCGACATCGTCGTGATGACCGCCGCCGTCGCCGACTACCGGCCGGCCGAGGTCCGCGAGACCAAGATCAAGAAGGCGGTCGCGGGGGAGACCCTCACGCTCGAACTGGTCGCCAACCCGGACATCCTGGCCGGTCTCTCGGCTGCACGGCGCGACGGTCAGGTCATCGTCGGCTTCGCGGCGGAGACGGAGCCCGACCCGTCGGCGCTGATCGAACTCGGCCGCAGCAAGCTCGCGTCGAAGGGCAGCGACTTCCTGGTGATCAACCAGGTGGGATGGTCGCAGGGCTTCGCAACGGACAGCAATGAAGTCGTGGTCCTCCGCCGGGGCGGGGATATAGTGATGGAGGCCTCGGGGACCAAGTTGTCGGTGGCCGATCGTATTCTCGACGTCATCGCCTGACGAGCATCTCGGGCACCGTCCGAGCAGCCACAATCCGGCTAAGGAGAACAATGGCAGATCTGCGCCTCTTCACGTCCGAATCGGTCACGGAAGGCCACCCGGACAAGATCTGTGACCAGATCTCCGACAGCATCCTGGATGCGCTCCTCACGGTCGACCCGCACAGCCGCGTCGCCGTCGAGACCCTGGTGACCACCGGCCTCGTGCACGTCGCCGGCGAGGTGACCACCAAGGGCTACGTGGAGATCCCCGCCCTGGTGCGCGCCAAGCTCGTGGAGATCGGCTACGACTCCTCGGACGTGAGCTTCGACGGCACCCAGTGCGGCGTGTCCGTGTCGATCGGCGCGCAGTCTCCCGACATCGCCCAGGGGGTCGACGACGCGCTGGAGACGCGCGCGGAGCAGAGCAACGACGACCTCGACCGGCAGGGCGCGGGCGACCAGGGCATCATGTTCGGCTACGCCACCACGGAGACGCCGCAGTACATGCCGCTGCCGATCTGGCTCGCGCACCGCCTCTCCGAGCGTCTCGCGACCGTGCGCAAGGACGGAACGCTCGACTACCTGCGGCCGGACGGCAAGACCCAGGTGACCATCGGCTACGAGGGCATCGTCCCGAAGTCGGTGCAGACCGTCGTGCTCTCCACCCAGCACGCGCCGAGCGTGTCCAACGAGCAGCTGCAGGCCGAGGTGATCGAGGAGATCATCGCCCCCGTGCTGCACGAGGCCGGGCTGGAGTCCGCGCACGTGCGCACCCTCATCAACCCGACCGGCCGGTTCGAGATCGGCGGACCGAAGGGCGACGCGGGGCTCACCGGCCGCAAGATCATCGTCGACACCTACGGCGGCGCGAGCCGTCACGGCGGAGGCGCGTTCTCCGGCAAGGACCCGTCGAAGGTGGACCGCTCCGCGGCGTACGCCATGCGCTGGGTGGCGAAAAACGCGGTCGCCGCCGGTTTCGCCGACCGGCTCGAACTGCAGATCGCCTACGCGATCGGCAAGGCGGCGCCCGTCGGGCTGTACGTCGAGACGTTCGGCACCGGCCACGTGCCGGAGGACCGCATCATCTCCGCGATCCGCGAGGTGTTCGACCTGCGCCCGGCCGCGATCATCCGCGACCTCGACCTGCTGCGCCCGATCTACGCGAAGACCGCGACGTACGGCCACTTCGGCCGTGAGCTGCCGGACTTCACCTGGGAGCGTCTGGACCGCGTCGACGACCTCCGGTCGGCCGCAGGCCTCTGACGATGGCGGCGGCCGGCCGGGTCGCCCGCATCGTGATCGACTCGGCGCTTCCCCAACTCGATCACCTGTTCGACTACGGCGTGCCGGATGCGCTCGACGCCGACGTGCATCCGGGGGTGCGGGTCAAGGTGCCGCTGCGCACCGGCGCCAGGATGGTGTCCGGGTTCGTGGTGGAGGTGCTGCCGCGCGACCAGATCGACTACGAAGGCGAGCTGACGCCGATCGACCAGGTGGTGTCGACGGCGCGCGTGCTGACACCCGCGGTGTGGGCGCTGGCCAGGAAGCTGGCCGATCGCAGCGCGGGGACGGCGAACGACATCCTGCGCTTCGCGGTGCCCCCGCGGTCGGTGCGGGTGGAGAAGGCGTGGCTGGCTGCCCAGGAGGCGGTGGCCGCGGGCGACCAGCCGGATGCGCCAGGTAGCGCGAGCACTCAGGAGGCGGCGCACCCGCACCCCGCACCCATCGGCGGCTACGGCGACGGGGTGCTGGAGGCGGCCGTCGCCGCGGGGGAGCGGATCGTGCTCCGCACCATGCCCGGCGTCGTCCGCACACCGGAGGGCGAGTGGGTCGGCCAGTGGGCCGTGACGCTCGCCGGGGCGGCCGTGGCCTGCTGGGCGGCGGGGAAGACCGCGATCATCGCCGTCCCCGACTACCGCGACCTCGACCAGCTCGCCGCGACGCTGCTCGCGCTGGCGCCCGCCGAGGCCGTCGTGCGGGTGGACGGCCGGCAGACCGACTCCGAGCGGTACAAGGCGTTCCTCGGCGCGCTGTCCGGTCCGCGCATCGTGATCGGCAGCCAGTCCGCCGTGTACGCGCCCGCCGACGACCTCGGCCTGCTGATCGTCTGGAACGACGGCGACCCGCTGCACGCGGCCAGGCAGGCTCCGTACATCCACACGCGGGATGCAGCGCTCGTGCGGCAGGAGCAGCAGGGCGGCGCGCTCATCCTGGCCGGGCGCATCCGGAGCGTCGAGGCGCAGCGCCTGGTGGAGCTCGGCTGGCTGCGGGCGGTCGACCCGGAGCGCATGGAGTGGCCGAAGGTGATCCTGAGCGCGAACCAGACGGCGGAGGAGCCGGTGGCGCGGGCGGCGCGCATCCCGTCCGTGGCGTGGAAGACCGCGCGCGCGGCGCTCGACGGCGACGAGAAGACGCCGGCGGGGCCGGTGCTGATCCAGGTGGCGAGGCCCGGGTACGCGCCGCAGATCGCCTGCGCGAAGTGCGGGCAGGCGGCCCGCTGCAACCGCTGCACGGGCCCGCTCGGGCAGCGGAGGGCCGGAAGCGTTCCGTCCTGCGGCTGGTGCGGGGCGCTCGCGACCAACTGGCACTGCGACCACTGCGAGCACGACCGGTTCCGGCTGGTCACGCTGGGGTCCGGCCGCACGGCGGAGGAACTGGGGCGTGCGTTCCCCGGGGTGCGCGTGATCGTGGCGGACGGCGAGCATCCCGTGCAGTCCGTGCCGGATGCGCGCGCCATCGTCGTGGCGACCCGCGGTGCTGAGCCGATCGCCGCGGGCGGGTACCGTGCCGTGCTGCTGCTCGACGGCGAGCGGATGCTGGCGAGGGAGACTCTGGGTGTCGCTGAGGACTGCCTGCGCTGGTGGACGAACGCGGCCGGGCTCGCCGCGCCGGGAGCGCCGACCGTGCTGGTGGGGGTCTCCGGCGGTCTCGCGCGTGACTTCGCCACCGGTCGGGTCGCGGAGTTCGCGCACGCCGAGCTGGTGGACCGCCGCGCCCTGCACTTCCCTCCCGCTGTGCGGCTCGCGTCGATCGCAGGGGCGCCGGACGTGGTGGAAGCCGCGGTCGCCGCTGTCGATCCGGCGCTGCTGATCGACGTGCTCGGCCCGGCGACGGTCGACGACGCCACCGTGCGCGCGATCCTGCGGTTCGAGTACGCGAAAGGGCAGGAGGTCGCGACGGCGGTGCGCGGCGCGATCGTCCGCAACGCGAGCAAGCGGCGTAAGGCTCCGGCGGGCAAGACCGGGTTCCGCCCGGCGCCGACGCTGCGCGTGCAGTTCGACGACCCGGAGATCATCTGACCCCTGTGCCTCCGATCCCTGGCCGGCCGACCCCGGCCGGTAGGATCGACGGTGGCCGCGGAGCACGCGGCCGACGTTCCCGACCGAAAGAACCAGCGATGCCCCGATTCCCGTCCACGCCGCACCGCACGGAGAACGAGGGATGAGGCTGGTCTTCGCCGGCACCCCGGCGGTCGCCGTCCCCGCGCTGCGGCTCCTGGCCGAGCGGCACGAGGTGGTGGCCGTGCTCACCAGGCGCGACGCGGAGCTGGGGCGCAAGCGCGTGCTCACGCCGTCCCCGGTCGCCGCTGCGGCGGACGAGCTGGGCATCGAGACGATCAAGGCCAACCGGCTCGACGAGACGGTGACGGAGCGCATCCGGAGTCTCGCGCCCGACCTCGGCGTGATCGTGGCGTACGGCGGTCTGGTGCGCGAGCCGCTGCTGTCGACGCCGCGGCTCGGCTGGGTGAACCTGCACTTCTCGCTGCTTCCCGCCTGGCGCGGCGCCGCCCCGGTGCAGCACGCCGTGATCGCGGGAGATGAGGTGACCGGGGCCGCGGTCTTCCAGTTGGTCCCGGAGCTGGACGCGGGCGACGTCTTCTCCGAGCTGACCCGCGCGATCGGCGCCGACGAGACGGCGGGCGACGTGCTCGGTGCGCTCTCGCTCTCCGGTGCCGAACTGCTGGCGGACACGGTGGATGCGCTGGCCGACGGCACGGCAGCCTCCGTGCCGCAGGACGGAACCGTCACACTCGCGCCGAAGCTGTCGCTGGCCGACGCGCACCTCGACTTCCACCAGCCGGCGGCCGCGGTCTACGCCCGGCAGCGCGGTGTGACGCCGGAGCCCGGGGCGTTCGCCCTGCTCGGCGACGACCGGTTCAAGGTTCTCGCGGCCCGTCCGGCCCCGGATGCGGACGAGCTGGCCCCCGGCGCGGTCGAGCTGCAGGGCAAGCGGGTCCTGGTCGGGACGGGCACGCATCCGCTGGAGCTGGTGACGGTGCAGCCGGCCGGGAAGAAGGCGATGGCTGCCGCCGACTGGTGGCGCGGCCTCTCCGCGGCGGACGGGATGGTGCTGCGATGAGCGAGCGGAACAGAAACCAGAGCGGCCAGGGCGGTCGTGGAGCGCAGCGCGGTCGTGGAGCGCAGGGCGGTCGTGGAGCGCAGGGCGGCCACGTGCAGCCGGCGCGCAGGGTCGCGTACGACGTGATCGCCGCCGTGCGCGACTCCGACGCGTACGCCAACCTGCTGCTGCCGACGCGCATCGCGCGCGCCGGCCTCAACCCCGGAGACGCCGCCCTCGCCACCGAGCTGACGTACGGCACGCTCCGGATGCAGGGATACTACGACCTCGTGATCGCCCGCGCGGCCGGGCGTCCGGTCGACCGCATCGATCCGCCCATCCTGGATGTGCTGCGGCTCGGCGCCCACCAGCTGCTGTCCACGCGGGTGGCGCCGCACGCGGCCGTCAACGAGTCCGTCGCGCTCGCCCGCAGCGTCGGTTCGCGCTCGGCGACCGGCTTCACGAACGGCGTGCTCCGCGAGATCGGCCGGCACAGTCCGGAGGAGTGGCGGCAGCGCATCCTGGCCGACGCGAAAGGCCAGGACCAGGAGCTCTCCGCGCTGACCTCGCATCCGGTGTGGATTGTGCGTGCCTTCCGCCGCGCTCTCGAAGCGGAGGGCAGGGCGGCGGAACTCGCCGACCTGCTGAACGCCGACAACGCGGCGCCCCGGGTCAACCTGGTCGTGCTTCCCGGGCTCGCCGACCTGCCGGACGACGCGACGGAGGACAGGTTCTCTCCCGTCGGCTTCACCGCGGGCGGCGGGGATCCGCAGGCCAGGGTCGAGGAGGCGGGCGGACGCCTGCGAGTGCAGGACGAGGGATCGCAGCTCGCGGCGCTCGCGCTCAGCAGGGCGCGCCCGATCGTGCCGGGTGAGCAGTGGCTCGATCTGTGCGCCGGTCCGGGCGGCAAGGCGGCACTGCTGGCCGCCGAGGCGCGGCTGGGTGGTGCGACGCTCACCGCCAACGAAGTCGTTCCGGCGCGTGCGGAGCTGGTCCGGCGCGCGCTGGCCGCACTGCCGGAGCCCGTCGAGGTGCTCGAACTGGACGGCACGACCGTCGGAGAGTCCCACCCGGAACAGTTCGACCGCATCCTGCTGGACGCCCCGTGCACCGGGCTCGGTGCGCTGCGCCGCCGGCCGGAGGCGCGCTGGCGCAAGACCCCGCGCGACGTCGCAGAGCTCACCGGACTGCAGGCGCGGCTGCTCGACGCGGCCATCGCCGCCGCGAAGCCCGGCGGGCTCATCGCCTACGTGACCTGCTCCCCGCACATCGCGGAGACGCGGGGCATCGTCGCGGCGGCGCTGGACGCGCACGACGACGTCGAAGCCGTCGACACGCCGTTCGTGCTGCAGGAGCTCGCGCTGGAGCGCCTCGACCTCGCCGGCGACGGCCTGGCCGCCCAGCTGTGGCCGCACCGCCACGGCACGGACGCGATGTTCATCGCGCTGCTCGCCAAGCGCTGAGCCGGCAGGGGTCGCCGGTTTTGTAGGCTGGAGGCATGCCAGTCCGGATCAACCCCAGCATCCTCGCCGCCGACTTCGTCAACCTGGAGCGTGACCTCGGTCGCATCGCCACTGCCGACCTCGTGCACGTGGATGTGATGGACAACCATTTCGTGCCGAACCTGACGTTCGGTCCGCAGATGGTGGGGCGCATCCAGGATGTGTCCGCGATCCCGCTCGACGTGCACCTGATGATCGACGACCCGGAGCGCTGGGCGCCGGGATACGCGGAGCTCGGCGCGTTCTCCGTCACCTTCCACGCCGAGGCGGCCACCGAGCCGGTCACGCTCGCCAGGCGCCTGCGCGAGATCGGCGCGCGGGCGGGGATCGCGCTCAAGCCGGGAACGCCGGTCGACGACTACCTCGACCTGCTGCCCGAGTTCGACCAGGTGCTGGTGATGACCGTCGAGCCCGGCTTCGGCGGCCAGTCGTTCATGCCGGAGACCATGCCCAAGCTCGCCAGGCTGCGCGCGGCGGTGGATGCAACGGGCGCCGACGTGTGGCTGCAGGTCGACGGCGGGATCACCGAGGAGACCATCGCCGTCGCCGCCGAGAACGGTGCGGACACCTTCGTGGCGGGATCGAGCGTGTTCAAGGCGGAGAACACCGAGCGGCAGATCGCGCTGCTCCGTGAGACGGCCGCGCGCCACAGTCACCCGGTCAGCCGCTGACGACGACCGGCGCCCCCTCCCGTCGGCGGATCACGGCCGGCACGGTCGCGATGCTCGCCACCGAGATCAGCGCGGCGACGGCGAACACGTAGAAGCCGCCCGGATACGCCAGGTCGAGCGTCACGAGCACCCCGGTGATGGCCGGTCCGGCGATGGCGCCGATGCGCCCGATGCCCGCGGCGAAGCCGAGCGCCGTGCCGCGCACCTCCGGAGGGTAGAGCTGGCTGACGAACGCGTAGACGAGCACCTGCGCGGAGAACACGAAGACGCCGGTGACGAAGATCGCCGCGTACAGCAGCACGACCTCGTCCATCCGGATGCTCAGCAGCGCGAGGAACACCGCGGCGAGGAAGAACCAGACCAGGGTGACGCGCTTGGTGCCGTTGCGGTCGGCGAGCGTTCCGGCGAGCACGAGCCCGGCGACGGCGCCCAGGTTGAGGACGAGCAGCAGGCCGAGCGCGTCCCCGGTGTCGTAGCCGGCGACCTTCATGAGCTGCGGAAGCCAGGTGTTGAGGCCGTAGACCAGCAGCAGCCCCATGAACGACGCCGTCCAGATGCCGATGCTGGCGAGCAGGTACGGCCGCCGGACGAGGACACCGACGGTCCCCGCCGGCCGGGCTGCTCCGTCCGCACGACGGGCGAGGACGGCTGCCGACTCCGGCAGCGTGAACCAGAGCAGGGGAAGCACCACGAGCCCGGCGAGGCCGCCGACCAGGAACATCAGCTGCCAGTTCGGCACGATCGCGAGGGCGAGCAGCGCGGTGAGGACGGCGCCCGCGTGGTAGCCGGTCATCGTCAGCGTCGTCGAGCGCCCGGTGCGGGTGGACCCGGCGAACTCGCCCACGTAGGCGAGCACGGTCGGGATGCACGCCCCGAGCCCCAGCCCGGCGAGCAGTCGCAGGGCGCCGAAGACGAACACGTTCGGCGCGGCGACGACCGCGATCGTGAACACCGAGAACAGGGCGACGCAGGTGATCAGCGTCGCGCGCCTGCCGTAGCGGTCGGTGAGCGGGCCCACGGCGAGCGCGCCGATCCCGACCCCGACGAGCCCCGCTGTGGCCACGGCCGTCGCGCCGCCGGGGTCGAACCCGAGCGCGCCCGTACCGATCAGGGTCGGGATGACCGTGCCGAGGACGACGAGGTCGAAGCCGTCGAGCGCCACCACGATCCAGCAGAGGATGACGGGCCAGACGCGGGCGGTGGACGGGGGTGAGCTCGTCATCGGAGCCTCCTTGCTGTGATGCGGGGTGGTACTGGTGGTGCGTGGTGCTGCGGTTCGTGCGTCACGGCGACGCGATGGCCAAACAGATGTTCGCCAGGCGCACGCTCGTGCGCCACCAGAACGCACCGTAGCATGGTGGGACGCGCAGGAAGGAGTCGACGTGGCCAATTCGCCGTCGGGGGAGTCGCTGATCACGCGGCTCGTCCGCATCCTGAGCACGCTCGACTCCGGGCACCCGCCGATGACCGCGACCGCCGTCGCCCGGCTCGCCGACCTCCCGGTGGCGACCGTGCACCGGCTGGTCGCCGAGCTGAGCGCGATCGGCTGGCTGGTGAAGGACGAGCAGGGCAGGATCGGCCTGGGCCTCGACCTCTGGGAGCTCGCCCACCGTGCCCGCTCGCCGTACACGCACCTGCTCACGATCGCGCGCCCCGCCATGCAGGAGGTGCAGCGGGCGGTCGGGCAGAACACCCAGCTCGGCGTGCTCACCGCGGACGGCGACGAGGTGCTCTACCTCGAGTGCTACGCGGGCGAGGGGTCGGTGGAGAACGCGGCGACGACGGCGACTCGGCTTCCCGCATACCGGTCGTCGGCCGGGCACGCGATCGTCGCGTTCGCCGACCGCGCGGTGCGGGAGGGCTTCATCGCGGACTGGGAGCAGAGTCTGCCCGGCCTCCGGCACCGGCTGGTCGGGGTGCGCACGAGCGGCCACGCCGTCGTGGAGGGGATGATGCATCCGGACACCGCCGGGGTCTCCGTGCCGGTGCGCGAGCCAGGGCTCGAGGTGGTGGCGGCGCTCAGCGTGGTCGTGCCGCGGGACCTCGCCGTGATCGCCGCGGTGATCGGGCCGCTGACCGAGGGTGCTGAGCGGATCACCGCAGCGCTGCGGGTCGACGCGCTCGCCGTTCTCAATGAACGAGAAGGGCGCTCCGCCGCTCGGCCGTCCTGACAAACTGACCGCACTCGTCAGAACCATCAGGAGGAGTGCAGCTATGGCAGCGCGCAAAGAATCGACCAGGGTCGCGATCGTCGGCGGTGGCCCGGCCGGTCTGATGCTCTCGCACCTCCTCGCGAGAGACGGCATCGACAGCGTCGTCGTCGAGCGGCGCACACGGGCCGAGATTCACGCGACGGTGCGTGCGGGCATCCTGGAACCCGGCAGCGTCCGGATGCTGGTGGAGTCCGGCGCCTCCCGACGCGTGCTGGAGAAGGGCGACAGGCACGACGGCATCGAACTGCGCATCGACGGCGACGGCCACCGGATCGACTTCCAGGACCTCGTCGGCCAGTCGGCGTGGCTCTACCCGCAGACCGACGTGTTCGCCGACCTCGCCGACGCCCGCGAACGCGACGGCGGCGACGTGCGCTACGCGGTGCAGGACGTGACGGTGGTAGGGGTGACGGACGCGCATCCGCTCGTCGTGTTCACCGAGGACGACGGTTCTGCCGTCGAGCTGAGCTGCGACGTGGTGATCGGCGCCGACGGCTCGCGCAGCGCCTGCCGCAAGCTGATCCCGGATGCGCAGCGCCGCAGCTACTTCCGTGAGTACCCATTCGCGTGGTTCGGCATCCTCACTGAGGCGCCGCACAGCGCGGAGGAGCTCATCTACGCCGCATCGGACCGCGGCTTCGCGCTCATCAGCCAGCGCAGCGAGACCGTTCAGCGCATGTACTTCCAGTGCGACCCCGGCGAGGACGCCGACCAGTGGAGTGACGCACGCATCTGGGACGAGCTGCAGAGCCGCGTCGCCGGCAACGGCTTCTCCCTCGCCGAGGGACCGATCACCGACCGCGTCGTACTCCCATTCCGCAGCTTCGTCTGCGAACCACTCAGGCACGGTTCGCTGTTCCTCGCGGGCGACGCCGGACACACCGTGCCTCCGACGGGCGCCAAGGGGCTGAACCTGGCGCTCGCCGACGTGGGAGTGCTGCACGAGGCGCTGGCCGAACTGCTGCTCGGCGGGAGCGCGTCCGGCGTGGACAGCTACAGCGACCGTGCTCTGGCCAGGGTGTGGAAGAGCCAGCACTTCTCGTACTGGATGACGACGCTCCTGCACGAGCAGCCGGGCGCGAGCGATTTCGACAGGCGCAGGCAACGCGGCGAGCTGGAGTCCATCGCCTCCTCCCGCGCAGGCTCGGCGTTCCTCGCGGAAGGCTACACCGGCTGGCAGCATGCCGCCGTCGCGCAGCCCGTCGCCTGACCAGCAACACCCTCCTCCACGAAAGGACGCCGATGTCACCCACGACCCCACCCACGACGCCACCCACGCCACCGAACCCGCTCCGGCCGCAGTCGGAGCTGAGCGCGGAGATCCAGGCCATCCACGCCGCATACGCGGACGGGCGGGCGGCAGGCACGCCCGAGGAGCGCGGCACGCGGCGTGACTTCCCGCCGTACCGCAGCTCCCTGCTGCGCCATCCGACCAAAGACCTCCGGCACACCGACCCGGAGACCATCGAGCTGTGGTCGCCCGCGTTCGGCCACCGGGATGTGCACCCGCTCGAGGCCGACCTCACCATCCAGCACAACGGGGAGCCCCTCGGCGAGCGGATGGTCGTGACCGGCCGGGTGCTCGACGGGGACGGCAGACCGGTGCGCGGCCAGCTGGTGGAGATCTGGCAGGCCAACTCCGCCGGGCGATACATCCACAAGCGCGACCAGCACCCCGCCCCGCTCGACCCCAACTTCACCGGGGTGGGACGCTGCATCACGGGGGCGGACGGCAGCTACCGCTTCACGACGATCAAGCCGGGCCCGTACCCCTGGAAGAACCACCACAACGCGTGGCGTCCGGCCCACATCCACTTCTCCCTGTTCGGCACGGACTTCACCCAGCGGATGATCACGCAGATGTACTTCCCCGGCGATCCGCTGTTCGCCCTCGACCCGATCTACCAGTCGATCGTCGACCAGGGGGCGCGCGACCGGCTCGTCGCCCGGTACGACCACGCCGTCACGACGCACGAGTGGGCGACCGGGTACAGCTGGGACATCGTGCTCAGCGGCTCGGGGCGTACCTGGATGGAACCAGAAGGAGACGACGAATGAGCACAGCGCTCGCCCCCACGCCCGGCCAGACCGTCGGCCCGTTCTACGGCTACGCCCTCCCGTTCGCCGGCGATTCCGAGCTCACCCCGCCGGGGGCGGCAGGCACCATCCGGCTGCACGGCACGGTCACCGACGGAGCGGGCGTGCCCGTGCAGGACGCCATCCTCGAACTCTGGCAGGCCGACGAGCACGGAGCAGTGCCCCGCGCCACCGGCTCCCTCCGCCGGGACGGCCACACCTTCACCGGATGGGGGCGAGCGGCCACCGACGACGACGGCCACTACACCTTCAGTACCCGCACGCCGGGACCGACCGAGCAGGGCGCGCCCGCCTTCTTCGCCGTGCTGGTGTTCGCCAGGGGGCTCCTCGACAAGCTGCACACCCGCGCATACCTCCCCGACGACGAGACGGCGCTCGCCGCAGACGCCTTCCTCGCCGCGCTGCCGGAGGACAGGCGAGGCACGCTGATCGCCGAGCGGGAGCCGGACGGCTCGCTGCTGTTCGACATCCGGTTGCAGGGCGACGACGAGACCGTGTTCATCGACTTCGGCGGCGACCGGCGATGACGGACGGAGACGTCGGCATCCTCGATCCGGCGGTGGCAGCATCCGGTGGCGCGGCGCTCTGCACGGACCTGGCCGTGGTGCAGGCGATGCTGGACACCGAGTTCGCCTGGGCGCAGGTGCTGGTCGAGCACGGCGTCGGCGACGCGGCCTGGCTGCCGGCCATCGAGGACGCCTGCGCCGTCGAGCTGTACGATCTGGCCGCTATCGCCGCGGACGCGGCGGGCGGGGGCAACGCGCTCATCCCGTTGCTCGCGCGGCTCAGGGCGACGACGGCCGAGCGGTCGCCGGAGGCCGCGGCGTTCCTGCACCTCGGGGCGACCAGCCAGGACATCGTCGACACGGCGCTGATGCTGGTCGCCGCCCGGACGCTCACTGCGGCCGCGTCCGCTCTGGATGCGACGGCCGACGCCCTGGTGACGCTGGTGGGCGAGCACCGGTCGACGCTGATGGTCGCGCGGACGCTGGCGCAGCACTCGCTGCCGTCCACCTTCGCCCTCAAGGCGGCGCACTGGCTGGCCGGGATCACGGCAGCGCGGAGCCGGCTGGGCGCGCTGCTGCCGACGCTCCCGCTGCAGTGGGGTGGCGCGGCGGGCACGCTGGCGTCGCTCGACACCCTGCGCGGCGTGGACACGCTCGCCCTGGTGGATGCGCTGGCCGCGCGTCTCGGGCTGGCCGCGCCGGTCGCGCCCTGGCAGACGAACAGGTGGCCGGTGCTGCGCGCCGGAGGAGCGGCGGCCGAGGCGGTGGCGGCGTGCGCGGTGATCGGCACGGATGTCGCGCTCCTCAGCCGTCCGGAGTTCGGCGAGCTGTCCGAGCCGCGCGCCGACGGCCGCGGGGTGTCGTCCGCGATGCCGCAGAAGCAGAACCCGGTGCTCTCCGTGCTGCTCAAGCGGGAGGGGCTGCGGGTCGGGCCCGACCTCGGCGCGCTGACCGCCGCCGCCACCGCGACCGTCGACGAGCGCTCGGACGGCGGCTGGCACGCCGAGTGGACGCCGCTGCGGTCGCTCGTGCGCTCGGCGGTGGTGTCTGCGGAACTCGCGGACGAACTGGCCGGCGGGCTGGGCGTGCATCCGGAGCGGATGCGGCAGAACCTCGGGCTGGCCGGTCCCGTTCTGTTGAGCGAGCGCGTCGTCGCCGTGCTCGGCCGGGCTCTCGCCGACCGGGGCGACCACGACGGTCCGCGCGATGTGCGGGCGGCGATGACCGCAGCGCGGGATGGCGACGCCGGCGCCATCGAGCGTTCCCTGCTCGCTACGCTCGGGGCGGACCGGCTCGCCGCCGCGCTCGGCGGCACGACGCTGAGCGACCTGCTCGATTCGGCGGGCTACCTCGGCAGGGCCGACGACTTCTGCGCCAGGATCGTGGCGGAGGCGACCACACGGACACCCCTCGGCAAGGAGCCACGCGCATGAGCGTTCCCACCGTCGTCCTCACCGCCCTCGCACAGCGGGCAGGCGACCCCGCCACGCCCGTGCTGGTGCTCGGGCCGTCGCTCGGAACATCGGTCAGCGCCGTCTGGGCACCGGCCGTGCCGTACCTGGCCGAACGCTACACCGTGATCGGCTGGGATCTGCCCGGTCACGGGCGCAGTCCCCGGCCGGATGCGCCGTTCACGCTGGCCGAACTCGCCTCCGGTGTGCGGGCGGCGCTCGACGCGGCGCGTGCCGCCGGCGACCTCGGCGACGGCGCGCTGTTCGCCGCGGGGGTGTCGCTCGGCGGCATCACGACGCTGCGCCTGGCCCTGGATGCGCCGGCCCTGTTCTCCGGGATCGGACTCGTCTGCTCCGGCGCGAGGATCGGCGAACCGGGCGCGTGGCGGGCTCGGGCGGAGACGGTGCGTGCGCAGGGCACGCCGACCATGCTGGCCGGGTCGGCACAACGCTGGTTCGCGCCCGGCTTCCTGGAACGGGAGCCCGCGGTGTCCAGCCGCCTGCTGCACTCGCTGTCCGACGCGGACAAGGACGGATACGCTGCGTGCTGCGACGTGCTGGCGGAGGCCGACCTGGTGGCCGAGTTGCCGCGCATCCCGGTGCCGGTGGTGGCGATCGCGGGGGAGCACGACGGGGTCGTGACCGGTGAGGACGCGTGGATCGTGGCCAGCGGTGTCGCTGTGGGTTCCGCCGAGTGGGTGCCGGGTGCCGGGCATCTCGCATCGGCCGAGCGGCCGGAGCGCGTGGCCGAGATACTGATGCGGCACTTCGCGCGGGCCGCGGGCGCCGACAGCACCGCGGCTGACAGCTACGGGGCCGGGATGCGCGTGCGCCGCCAGGTGCTCGGCGCCGAGCACGTCGACCGGGCCACCGCGCGCAGCGCCGGAGCGGTGGACGAGGACTTCCAGGAGCTGATCACCCGGTACGCCTGGGGCTCGATCTGGACCAGGCCCGGCCTGCCGCGCACGATGCGCAGCGCCATCACCCTCACGGCGCTGATCGCGGGCGGGCACTGGGAGGAGTTCGAGCTGCACCTGCACGCTGCGCTGCGGAACGGGCTGACCGTCGCCGAGATCCGCGAGGTGATCATGCAGAGCGCCGTGTACTGCGGCGTCCCCGCGGCCAATCACGCGTTCTCCATAGCCAGCGGCATCCTGGCGCCCGACAGCGCGCGGTAGGATGTTCACCAGACGCACGCGTGTTCGCAGAGCGAACATCGCGAGCAACACGCAGTGAAGGAGACCCCGGTGCAGCACGCATACCTCTACGACGCGGTGCGGACACCGTTCGGCCGGTTCGGCGGCGGGCTCGCCGCGATCAGGCCGGACGACCTGGCCGCGGCGGTGGTCTCCGGGATCGTCGAACGGAGCCCGGCTCTCGACCTTGAGCGGATCGACGGCGTGGTGTTCGGCAACGCGAACGGCGCCGGCGAGGAGAACCGCAACGTGGCGAGGATGGCGACACTGCTCGGCGGGCTGCCCACGAGCATCCCCGGCACGACGGTCAACCGCCTCTGCGGCTCGTCGCTCGACGCGGCGATGATGGCGAGCCGGGAGATCGAGGTGGGCGACGCCGACCTGCTCGTCGTCGGCGGCGTCGAGTCGATGACGCGCGCGCCCTGGGTGCTGCCGAAGACCGAGCGCCCGTATCCCGCGGGCGACCTGGGCCTCGCCTCCACCACGCTCGGCTGGCGGCTGGTGAACCCGGCCATGCCGGCGGAGTGGACGGTGTCGCTCGGCGAGGCCACGGAGATCCTGCGCGAGAAATGCGGTGTCACGCGCGAGCGGCAGGACGCGTTCGCCGCCCGCTCGCACCGGCTCGCGGACGCCGCCTGGCGCGCAGGACGATACGACGCCCAGGTGCTCGGGATGGACGGGGTCGCGCTGGAACGCGACGAGAGCATCCGGCCGGGGAGCACGGTCGAGGTGCTCGCCGGGCTGAAGACGGTGTTCCGCCCGGCGGGGGACACCGCGGAGGGCGGCACGGTGACGGCGGGCAACGCCTCTCCGCTCACCGACGGAGCCGGCGCGCTGTTCGTCGGCTCGGAGGCCGCGGCCGACCGGCTCGGCCGGGCACCGCTCGCGCGCGTCGCCGGGCGAGGAGCGTGGGCGAACGAGCCGCAGCTGTTCGGCTTCGCTCCCGTCGAGGCGGCGAACCGTGCGGTGAAGCGTGCAGGCATCACCTGGGCGGAGGTGGGCGCCGTCGAGCTGAACGAGGCGTTCGCCGCGCAGTCGCTCGCCTGCCTGGACGCCTGGCCCATCGACCTCGCCATCGTCAACGCCTGGGGTGGCGCCATCGCCATCGGCCACCCGCTCGGCGCGACGGGCACCCGTCTGCTCGGGACGCTCGCCGCGCGGCTGGTCGCCGAGAACCAGCGCTGGGGCGTCGCCGCCCTGTGCATCGGCGTCGGCCAGGGGCTCGCGATCGTGCTCGAGAACGTGAGCGGAACGGCCGTCAGCACCACCGCCGTCAGCGCTACCGCCGTCAGCACCACGCAGGGAGACACCGCATGACCACCATCACCGACAGCGCGCTGGAGGCCGTGTCGAGCATCCAGGACGGCGCCACGGTGCTCATCGGCGGCTTCGGCAAGGCCGGGCAGCCGGTCGAGCTGATCGACGCGCTCCTCGAACACGGCGCAACCGACCTGACGGTCGTGAACAACAACGCGGGCAACGGCGACGAAGGTCTCGCGGCACTGATCGGTGCGCGCCGGGTGCGGAAGATCATCTGTTCCTTCCCCCGCCAGTCCGACTCGCACCGCTTCGACGAGGAGTACCGAGCGGGCAGGATCGAGCTGGAACTCGTTCCGCAGGGCAACCTCGCCGAGCGCATCCGGGCGGCGGGCGCGGGCATCGGCGGCTTCTTCACGCCGACCGGCTACGGCACCACCCTCGCCGGCGGCAAGGAGACCAGGATGCTCGGCGGCGTCGGGCAGGTGTTCGAGCTGCCCATCCACGGCGACGCCGCCCTCATCACCGCGCGCACCGCCGACCGGCAGGGCAACCTCGTCTACCGCAAGACCGCCAGGAACTTCGGCCCGATCATGGCGACCGCGGCCGCGACGACGATCGCTCAGGTCGGCTGGGTCGTGCCGACCGGCGCCATCGACCCGGAGACCGTCGTCACCCCGAGCATCTTCGTCAACATCGTGGTCGACCTGAAGGAGTCGCTGTGAACGCACCACTGACCAGGGCCGAGCTGGCCGAGCGCGTGGCTGCCGACATCCCGCCAGGATCATTCGTGAACCTCGGGATCGGCCAGCCCACGCTCGTCTCCGACTACTTCGCCCCCGGTCAGGACGTGATCCTGCACACCGAGAACGGGATGCTCGGCATGGGGCGGCAGGCGGTCGGCGCCGAGGTCGACGACGACCTGATCAACGCGGGCAAGATCCCGGTGACCGAGCTGCCGGGCGCGTCGTATTTCCACCACGCAGACTCGTTCGCGATCATGCGCGGCGGCCACCTCGACGTGTGCGTGCTCGGCGCGTTCCAGGTGTCCGCCTCCGGCGACCTGGCCAACTGGCACACCGGGGAGCCGGATGCGATCCCGGCCGTCGGAGGGGCGATGGACCTGGCGACCGGCGCCAAGCAGATCTTCATCATGATGAATCTGTTCGGCAAAGACGGCAGGAGCAAGCTGGTTCCGGTCTGCGACTACCCGGTCACGGGCATCGGATGCGTCAGCCGGGTGTACACCGACGTCGCCGTGTTCGAGCTGGCGGACGGGCGGGTCACGGTGACGGACACCTTCGGCGTGACCGTCGCTGAACTACAATCGAGGCTCGATGTCCCCCTCGACGTCGCGCCCGGACTCGCCGGGACCTGAGCGGGGGCGTCGCAGGGCACGGAAGGGGAGCCAGTGGCGCAGGCGGAGAGGCCAGTGGACGACCCGTCCGCGAAGCCGGCGGAGGTCGGCGACGACCACTTCGTGCAGTCGCTCGCGCGCGGGCTCGCTGTCATCCGCGCTTTCGACGCGGACGACCCGGCCATGACGCTCAGCGAGGTGGCCAGGAAGACCGGGATGAGCCGCGCGGCGGCCCGGCGCTTCCTGCTGACCCTGATCGACCTCGGCTACCTGCGCACGGACGGCCGCGAGTTCCAGCTCACGGCCAAGGTCCTGGAACTTGGATACGCGTACCTCTCCGGCCAGTCCCTCCCGCAGCTCGCCACTCCGGTGCTGGAGGAGCTCTCCGCCGAACTGGGGGAGAGCGTCTCGATGGCCGTGCTCGACGGCACGGACATCGTCTACGTCGCCCGGGTGCACACGCGCAGGATCATGTCGGTCGCCATCGCCGTCGGCACCCGGTTTCCCGCATACGCGACCTCGATGGGACGCGTCCTGCTCGCCGGGCTCACCGAGACACAGATCGGCGCCGTGCTCGCCCGCAGCGACCTCCGGAAGCTGACCCCCAGGACCACGACGGACCCGGCGGCGCTCCTGGATGCGATCCTTGCGGTCGCGCGGGACGGCTGGGCGTCCGTCGACCAGGAGCTGGAACCCGGGCTGCGGTCCATCGCGGTGCCGGTGCGAAACCCGGCCGGCGCCGTCGTTGCCGCGATCAACGTGTCGCTCTCAGCCGGGCTGCTGCCCCCGGAGGACGACGGGGAGCGCACCACGCGCATCCGGAGTGCACTGCTGTCCGCGGCCGATCGGCTGCTCGACATCCAGCGGACCGTCGCCGTTCCGCCGCCGATGTCCGGCGGGCCGTTCGCAAGCTAGTAGCCTGTAGTGGTGAAAACCTTCGACGACCTCTTCGCCGAGCTCAGCGAGAAGGCCGCGACCCGCCCGGAGGGTTCCGGCACGGTTCGTGAGCTGGATGCTGGCGTGCACGCCATCGGAAAGAAGATCGTGGAGGAGGCGGCCGAGGTCTGGATGGCCGCCGAATACCAGTCGGACGAAGAGACGGCCGAAGAGATCTCGCAGCTGCTCTACCACCTCCAGGTGCTGCTCATCGCGAAGGGCCTCAGCCCCGCGGACGTGTACCGACATCTGTGACCGGTACACCCGCGTCCTGATCGTCCCCCTGTACACGAAAGACCACCCATGCTGAAGATCGCCGTTCCCAACAAAGGCTCCCTCTCCGAGACCGCGGCGCAGATGCTGCACGAGGCCGGATACGTCGGCCGCCGCGACCCCAAAGAGCTGATCGTCACCGACGCCCGCAACGACGTCGAGTTCTTCTACCTGCGCCCGCGCGACATCGCGACGTACGTCGGCTCCGGCGCGCTCGACGTCGGCATCACCGGCCGCGACCTGCTGCTCGACTCCGGATCCACGGCGGGCGAGATCGCCTCGCTCGACTTCGCAGCGTCCACCTTCCGGTTCGCGGGCCCCACCGGCGCGTTCTCCGCGCTGGCCGACCTCGACGGCAAGCGCGTCGCCACCAGCTATCCGGGACTCGTCGGAGCGTTCCTCGCCGAGAACGGGATCGCCTCCACCCTCATCAAGCTCGACGGCGCCGTGGAGTCCGCCGTGCGCCTCGGCGTCGCTGACGCCGTGGCCGACGTCGTCGAGACCGGCACGACGCTGCGCAAGCAGGGCCTGGAGATCTTCGGCCCGGTCATCCTCGAGTCGGAGGCCGTGCTGATCTCCTCCGCCTCGCCCGCCGCCGGGGTCGACACGCTGCTGCGCAGGCTGCAGGGCGTCATGGTCGCCCGCCAGTACGTGCTCATCGACTACAACCTGCCCGCCGTGCTGCTCGACAGGGCCGTCGCCCTCACCCCCGGGGTCGAGTCGCCGACCGTGTCCCCGCTCGGGGAGCCGGACTGGCTGGCCGTGCGCGTGATGATCAAGCGCGACCAGGTCAACCACATCATGGATGCGCTCTACGAGCTGGGAGCGCGTGCCATCCTCGTCACGTCGATCCACGCTGCGCGGATCTGATGTCCGTCGCCGTCCGGGTCATCCCGTGCCTCGATGTGGCAGACGGCCGCGTCGTCAAGGGCGTCAACTTCCAGAACCTGCGTGACGCGGGCGATCCTGTCGCGCTCGCGCGCCGGTACTACGAGCAGGGGGCGGACGAGCTGACCTTCCTCGACGTCACGGCGACGGTCGACAACCGTTCGACCACCTACGACGTGGTGCGCGCGACGGCCGAGCAGGTCTTCATCCCGCTCACCGTCGGCGGCGGCGTGCGCAGCCCGGAGGACGTCTCCCGCCTGCTCGCCAGCGGGGCGGACAAGGTGGGCGTGAACTCCGCCGCCATCGCCCGGCCCGAGCTGGTGGCCGAGATCGCCGACCGGTTCGGCGCGCAGGTGCTCGTGCTCTCGCTCGACGTCAAGCGGTCGGCGGCGACCGCATCCGGATTCGTGGTCACCACGCACGGCGGCCGAACGGAGACCGACCTCGACGCCCTGGAGTGGGCCGAGCGCGCGATCGGGCTGGGGGCCGGCGAGCTGCTGGTCAACTCGATCGACGCCGACGGCACCAAGGAGGGCTTCGACACCGAACTCATCCGGTTGATGCGCGGCATCAGCAGTGTTCCCGTCATCGCCTCCGGCGGCGCGGGAAAGGTCGCAGACTTCGTTCCAGCCATCGAGGCGGGGGCGGATGCGGTACTCGCCGCGAGCGTGTTCCACTCCGGTGAGATGACGATCGGCGACGTGAAGGACGAACTCGTCCGCGCCGGGTTGGAGATCAGGGCATGACCGCAGCAGACCCCGCCATCATCGAGCGCGTCGCCTTCAACGGCGACGGCCTGGTCCCGGCGATCATCCAGCAGTGGGACACCAAAGAGGTCCTGATGATGGGCTGGATGGACGCGGAGGCGCTCAGCCGCACGCTCACCGAGGGGCGCGTCACGTTCTGGTCGCGCTCCCGCCAGGAGTACTGGCGCAAGGGGGACACGTCCGGGCACGCACAGTACGTCAAGGGCGCTGCGCTCGACTGCGACGGAGACACCCTGCTGGTGACCGTCGAGCAGATCGGCGCCGCCTGCCACACTGGAACCCGCACCTGCTTCGACGCCGACCAGCTCACACCCGTGGTCGGCCACGTCGAGGCGAGCCCCACGGAGGATTCGTGATCGACACCGTCACCAGCTCCACCACCCGCGACGCGTTCGCGCGGCTGCTCGACGACCACAGGGTCGTCCCGGTCGTGCGCGAGCTGTTCGCGGACGGAGAGACCCCTGTCGGCATCTACCGCAAGCTCGCGGACGGACGCCCTGGCACCTTCCTGCTCGAATCGGCGGAGCAGGGCGGCATCTGGTCGCGGTTTTCGTTCGTCGGCGTCTCGTCGTTCGGCGTGCTCACCCAGCAGGGGGATGCGGTGCGCTGGCTCGACTACGGCATCCCGGCGGAGCGGGCCATCGGCTCCACCGCCGACCTGCCGCCGCTGGAAGCCCTCGCCGCGCTGTATGCGCGGTGGCAGACGCCGCGCATCCCCGGCCTGCCCCCGCTGACCGGGGGACTGGTCGGCTTCATCGGCTGGGAAGCGATCCGCCAGATCGAGCGGCTGCCGCACCAGCCGCCCGCGGACTACGACATGCCCGGTCAGGCCCTCGCGTTCTGCTCCGACCTGGTCGCGATCGACCACCGGTACGGCACCGTTCAGCTGATCGCCACCGTCCTCAACGACGGCGTCGACGACGCGGACACGATGTGGGAGGCCGCTCAAGAGCGGCTCGACGCGATGCAGGCCGGTCTAGCCCGGCCGTCGGAGGCGTGGCTCGCCCAGGTCGATCTGGGCACGCCCGCGCATCCGGTGTCGCGCACGGCGAAGGACGACTTCCTGGCCGCCGTGGTGACCGCGAAAGAGCGGATCGTCGACGGTGACATCTTCCAGGTCGTCATCTCGCAGCGCTTCGAGCTGGACTGTGAGGCCGCGCCGCTCGACGTGTACCGCGTGCTGCGCTCGCTCAACCCGAGCCCGTACATGTACCTCCTGGCGCTCGAACGGCCGGACGGCGGGGAGTACTCCATCGTCGGGTCGTCCCCGGAGGCGCTGGTGAAGGTGCAGGACGGGCGCGCGTTCACGCATCCCATCGCCGGGTCCCGCCCGCGCGGTGCGTCGCCGGAAGAGGACCTCGACCTGGAGACCTCGCTGCTGGCCGACGACAAGGAGCGCGCCGAGCACCTGATGCTCGTCGACCTGGCCCGCAACGACCTGCTCAAGGTCTGTGCCGCCGGTTCCGTCGAGGTGACGGAGTTCATGCGCGTCGAGCGGTTCAGCCACATCATGCACATCGTGTCGAGTGTCGAGGGCGACGTGCTGCCGGACAAGTCGGCGGTGGATGTGTTCCGCGCCACCTTCCCGGCCGGCACCCTCTCCGGGGCTCCGAAGCCGAGGGCGCTGGAGATCATCGACGAGCTGGAACCGGCGCAGCGCGGTGTGTACGGCGGCGTGATCGGCTACTTCGGGTTCTCCGGGGACGCCGATCTCGCCATCGCCATCCGCACGGCGACCATCATGGACGGCGTCGCCCGCGTGCAGGCCGGAGGCGGCCTGGTGGCGGACTCCGTGCCGCAGAGCGAGTTCGAGGAGTCGCAGAACAAGGCGGCTGCCCCGCTGCGCGCGGTCGCCGTGGCGAACGCGATGAGGCGGGTGACCGGTGAGCGAGCAGTCTGAGCCCGTCGTCGAGCGTCCCGTCTCCCGTAGGGCGAAGTACCTGACGCTGCTGGCGCTGGTGGTCGGCAGCGGCCTCGCCCTGCTCGCATCCACGCAGACCTGGTTCACGGTGCACCTCACCGACGTCGCGGAGCACACCACGACGCTCGCGGTGCCCGGGTCAGCGGCTGCGCCGGCGCTCACCGCGCTCTCGCTGGCCGGGCTGGCCCTCGCGGCCGCCCTGGCCATCGCCGGTCCGGCGTTCCGCATCGTCCTCGCGCTGCTCGGGCTGCTGCTCGGCGCCTCGGTGCTCATCTCCTCGATCAGCGCCCTGGCGGACGCGCTCCGCGCCTCGACGGCGACGATCACCACGGCCACAGGCGTCGCGGGGTCCGCGTCGATCGCGCGCCTGGTCGACACGGTTGCCGCCGAGTTCTGGCCGGGTGTCGCCGTGGCGGGCGGGGTAGTGCTCGTCCTCGCCAGCGCGGCCGTCGTCGTCACGAACCGGCTCTGGCCCGGCTCGTCGCGCAAGTACCAGACGCGCTTCGAGGACGAGGACGGTACGACGCTCCTCCTCGACCACGACGCGGACGCTGAATCCGGCGCGACCGTCTCCGACGACGCGGAGGCACGTGCCGCCGCGGACGGAGAGACCCCATCCGGTGCAGCGGCCATCGACAAGGACACCGCCATCGACAGCTGGGACGACCTCAGCCGTGGCGAAGACCCCACCCGCTGACCCACCGCTAGACTTGAACAGCACCACCCCGATCCATCGTGCGCGACGCTGAGCGCCGCGCACCTCACGAAGCAGGAGTCCCATGAGCACCGAGTCAGTCGAGCCAGGCCACGGTCACTCGCCGGCGGCGTGGACGGCCGTCATCATCATGCTGGTGGCCTTCGCCATCGGCGCCGTCGCGTTCTTCTTCGAGGCGCCGATCGTCGTCTGGTCGGCCGCTGGACTCGCGATCGTCGGTCTCATCGTCGGCTGGGCCATGAAGAAGGCCGGGTACGGCGTCGACGGCACGAAGTACCAGCCGAAGGGCCACTGACGCGTGCTGGACGACCTCGTCGCCGGCGCCCGTGAAGACGCCGAGCGGCGCCGGGCAGAGCGCCCGCTGTCCGTTGTCGAGGCCGAGGCGGCCGACCGTGCTCCCGCTCTGGATGCGCTGAGCCACCTCGCCCCTGCCGACCGCGTCAAGATCATCGCCGAGGTGAAGCGCGCGAGCCCGTCCCGCGGCTCGCTCGCCGACATCCCGGATCCAGCGGCCCTCGCCGTCTCGTACGAGACGGGGGGAGCGAGTGCGATCAGCGTCCTCACCGAGGAGCGCAGGTTCAAGGGATCGCTCGCCGATCTGGAGGCCGTGCGCGACGCCGTCTCCATCCCCGTGCTGCGCAAGGAGTTCGTCTCCGACCCGTACCAGGTGTTCGAGGCGCGCGCGGCGGGAGCCGACCTCGTGCTGCTCATCGTCGCTGCGCTCGACCAGCGGAAGCTCGTCGAGCTGCACGAGCTGATCACCTCGCTCGGCATGACCTCGCTCGTCGAGGCGCACACGGCGGACGAGCTCAGCCGTGCGCTCGACACGGGCGCAGGTCTCGTGGGCGTCAACGCCCGCAACCTCTCCACGTTCGAACTGGACAAGGACCTGTTCGGCCGGCTGGCCGACCGCATCCCGTCCGGTGTCATCCGCGTCGCGGAGTCCGCCGTGAAGTCGGCGGACGACGTCGCGCACTATCGGGCGGCCGGCGCAGACGTCGTCCTCGTCGGCGAGGCTCTCGTCACGAGCGACCCCGTCGCGACGCTCGAAGAATTCCTGGTGGCCTGATGTCCCTGCGTTCCGAAACCGGCCCGTACTTCGGCGACTTCGGAGGGCGTTTCGTCCCCGAATCCCTCGTCGCAGCCCTCGACGAGCTGTCGGCGGCCTGGGAGGCCGCGAAGGCCGACCCGGCGTTCCACGCCGAGCTCGACGAGCTGAACCGCTCGTACACCGGGCGTCCGTCGATCATCACCGAGGTGCCGCGGTTCGCGGAGCACGCCGGTGGGGCACGCATCATCCTGAAGCGCGAAGACCTCAACCACACGGGCTCGCACAAGATCAACAACGTGCTCGGCCAGGCGATCCTCACGAAGCGCATCGGCAAGACGCGCGTGATCGCGGAGACCGGCGCCGGGCAGCACGGCGTCGCCACCGCGACGGCTGCAGCGCTGTTCGGGCTCGAATGCACCATCTACATGGGCGAGGTCGACACCGAGCGCCAGGCGCTCAACGTGGCCAGGATGCGCCTGCTCGGCGCGGAGGTCGTCGCCGTCAAGACGGGATCGCGCACCCTCAAGGACGCGATCAACGACGCCATGCGCGACTGGGTCACCAACGTCGAGAACACCAACTACATCTTCGGCACCGTCGCGGGCCCCCACCCGTTCCCGGCGATGGTCCGCGACCTGCAGAAGATCATCGGCGAAGAGGCGCGCCAGCAGGTCATCGACCTCACCGGATCCCTCCCGGATGCCGTTGTCGCCTGCGTCGGTGGCGGATCGAATGCGATGGGCATCTTCCACGCCTTCCTCGACGACGAAGACGTGCGCCTGATCGGCTACGAGGCCGGGGGCGAGGGAGCGGAGACCCCGCGCCACGCCGCCACCATCACCAAGGGACGCCCCGGCGTCCTGCACGGCGCGCGCAGCATGCTGCTGCAGGACGAGGACGGCCAGACCATCGAGTCCCACTCGATCTCCGCCGGGCTCGACTACCCGGGCGTCGGACCGGAGCACGCGTGGCTCGCCTCCATCGGCCGAGCGCAGTACCTGCCGATCTCGGATGCTGAGGCGATGGATGCGCTGCGCCTGCTCAGCCGCACGGAGGGCATCATTCCCGCCATCGAATCCTCACACGCTCTCGCCGGGGCGCTGAAGCTCGGCCAGGAGCTCGGGAAGGACGCCGTCATCCTGGTGAACCTCAGTGGCCGCGGAGACAAGGACATGGAGACCGCAGGACGGTACTTCGACCTGATCGACACCGACGCGGTGCAGTCGTGACCGGCGCGCAGCACGGCGTCGAGAGCGTCATCGCCCGGCGCAACGCCGACGCATCCGGTGCCCTGATCGGCTACCTTCCCGCCGGGTTCCCCGACCTGAAGACCAGCATCGATGCGGCCGTCGCGCTCGCGCAGAACGGCGTCGACGCGATCGAGCTCGGCCTGCCGTACTCCGACCCCGTCATGGACGGCACGGTCATCCAGGCCGCCACCCAGCAGGCGCTCTCCAACGGATTCCGGCTGCGGGACGGCTTCACCGCCGTGCGCGAGATCACCGCCCAGGTGGATGTGCCGGTCCTGGTCATGACCTACTGGAACCCGGTGCTGCAGTACGGCGTCGACCGGTTCGCGGACGACCTGCTCTCTGCGGGGGGAGCCGGGCTCATCACGCCCGACCTCATCCCGGACGAGGGAGCAGCGTGGCTCGCCGCCTCCGACCGCACAGGGCTCGACCGCGTGTTCCTCGCCGCCCCGTCGTCCACCGACGCGCGGCTGCGCCAGACCGTTGAGGCGAGCCGCGGCTTCGTCTACGCCGTCTCGACGATGGGCATCACCGGAGCACGCGCCGACGTCGACTCCGCCGCCCGCGCCCTGGTGGCGCGCCTGCGCGACGCCGGTGCGACGAGCACCTGCGTGGGCGTCGGCATCTCGACGGCCGCCCAGGTGGCCGAGGTGCTCCAGTACTCCGACGGCGCGATCGTGGGCTCTGCGCTCGTGAAAGCGCTGGCCGACGACAGCGTCGCGGGCGTCTCCCGCCTCGCGGCAGCCCTCGCAGAGGGCACCGCCGCCTAGGCGCGGCGGCTCTTCCAAACAGAATTAGACTATGGTGGCCGCGCGTGGTCTTCGCGCGGTCTGATCAACACGAAAGGTGAGTCATCGGGTGTTTGCGACGATGAGCAGCTGGTACGCGAGCATCCCCAGCCCCGGGCCGGAGTGGCAGCAGATCCCGATCGACATCTTCGGGCTGCACTGGCGCATCCAGACGTACGCGATCTGCATCCTGATCGGCATCGTCGTCGCCGCCATGTGGACGTCGAGGCGGCTGTCGAAGCGCGGGGGAGAGCCGGGCGTCGTGCTCGACATCATCCTCTGGGCCGTGCCGCTCGGCATCATCGGGGCACGCTTCTACCACGTGATCACCCACCCGGCTGACTACTTCTTCCCCGGCGCCGACCTGCTCAAGACCCTGTACATCTGGGAGGGCGGGAACGCCATCTTCGGTGCGCTGATCGGTGGAGCCGTCGGCGCGTACATCGGCTGCCGCTGGTCCGGCATCCGGTTCTGGTCGTTCGCGGACGCCCTCGCGCCGGCCATGCTGCTCGCGCAGGCGCTCGGCCGTCTCGGCAACTACTTCAACCAGGAGCTGTTCGGCCTGCCGACCAACCTCCCGTGGGGCCTGCAGATCGACGCGGGCAATAAGGCCATCCCGGTCGGCCTGCCGGACGACACCCTGTTCCAGCCGCTGTTCCTCTACGAGATCATCTGGAACGTCATCGGCATCGCGGTCATCATCCTGCTGGAGCGCAAGTTCCAGCTGCGCTGGGGCAAGGCATTCGCCGTCTACCTCATCTGGTACGGCCTCGGCCGCTCCTACCTGGAGTCGATCCGCATCGACCCGAGCGAGTTCAGCTTCCTGGGCATCCCGACCAACGTGTGGGCCGCGTTCGCCGCCGTCGTGCTCGGCATCGTGCTCTTCATCGTGCAGAGCCGCCGCCACCCCGGACTCGAGCCGAGCGTGTACCGGCCCGGTCGTGAATGGGTTCGGCCCGATGCTGAGGTAGACTCGGACGACACCTACTCGGATGACGAGGTTTCCGGCGCCGACGCCGCGGAGCCCACCGAAAAGGACGCAGCCAAGGCCACAAGCCCACTCGGCTCGTAATCACTCGTCGAGGCCATCCCCGAGCCTCATCACCCTCACCGTCTCCCAAGGCTGCACCGAGCCTGTCGCGAGCGGCGGAACCCCCTCCCTCAGTCCAGGGCCGATGGCGTCCCCCCGCACCACCGAACAAGTGAGGACGGTCGTTGATGGCGCTTCAGCCCACCCACACCCGATTCAGCACCACCCCCGTGAAGCAGGGTCTGTACGACCCGGCCCACGAGAAGGACGCCTGCGGGCTCGCGATGGTCGCGACGCTCCGCGGAACGGCCGGTCACGACATCATCGACGCCGCCCTGGATGCCCTGCGCAACCTGGAGCACCGTGGCGCCGTCGGCTCCGACGCAGGAACGGGTGACGGAGCGGGCATCATCACGCAGGTGCCGGACGCCTTCCTGCGCGCCGTCGCCGGCTTCGAGCTCCCCTCCGCCGGCCGCTACGCCGTCGGCAACGTGTTCCTGCCCGTCGACGAGGCGGAGCGCGCAGAGGCGAAGGCGGCCATCGAGGCCATCGCCGCCGAGCAGGACCTCACCGTCCTCGGCTGGCGCGAGGTCCCCGTCGCCGCCGGCGAGATCGGAACCCTCGCCCGCAACGCGATGCCGTTCATCGAGCAGCTCTACGTGTCGAGCACCCGCACGGGCGACGACGGAGAGCAGGTCGGCGGCATCCTGCTCGACCGGCAGACGTTCTTCCTGCGCAAGCGGGCGGAGCGCGAGCTCGACATCTACTTCTCGTCGCTGTCGAGCCGCACCCTGGTCTACAAGGGCATGGTCACGACGCTGCAGCTCGAGCCATTCTACCCCGACCTCTCCGACCAGCGTTTCGCCTCCAAGCTGGCGCTCGTGCACTCGCGCTACTCCACGAACACCTTCCCGTCCTGGCCGCTGGCCCAGCCGTTCCGGATGATCGCGCACAACGGCGAGATCAACACCGTGCAGGGCAACCGCAACTGGATGCGCGCCCGCCAGTCCCAGCTGGAGAGCGAGCTGCTCGGCGATCTGTCTCCCGTGCTCCCGATCGTCACGCCGGGCGCCAGCGACTCCGCCTCGTTCGACGAGGTCGTGGAGCTGCTGTCGCTGTCCGGCCGGTCCCTCCCGCACGCCGTCATGATGATGGTTCCCGAGGCGTGGGAGAACCAGACCGAGATCGAGAAGTCGCGCCGCGACTTCTACGAGTACAACTCGATGCTGATGGAGCCGTGGGACGGCCCGGCGGCGATCGTCTTCACCGACGGCTCGCTGGTCGGCGCGACCCTCGACCGCAACGGCCTGCGCCCGGGCAGGTACGTCGTGACCAACGACGGCCTCGTGGTGCTCGCCAGCGAGATCGGCGTGCTCGACATCGCGGCGAGCCGCGTCGTCCGCAAGGGCCGCCTGCGTCCGGGGAAGATGTTCCTCGTCGACACCGTCCAGGGCCGCCTGATCGAGGACGACGAGATCAAGGCAGACCTGGCAGCCGGCGCGCCGTACGGCGAGTGGCTGGATGCCGGACGCATCAACCTGAAAGACCTCCCGGAGCGCGAGCACATCGTGCACACCCCCGCGTCGATCACGCGCCGCCAGCGCACGTTCGGCTACACGGAGGAGGAGGTGCGCATCCTGTTGAAGCCGATGGCGACGACGGGTGCCGAGCCGCTCGGCGCGATGGGGTCCGACACCCCGGTCGCCGTGCTCTCCGACCGCCCGCGCCTGCTCTTCGACTACTTCACGCAGCAGTTCGCGCAGGTCACGAACCCGCCGCTCGACTCCATCCGCGAGGAGGTCGTCACCTCGCTGAAGTTGGGCCTCGGCCCAGAGCGCAACCTGCTCGTCGCCGGTCCTGAGCACGCCAAGCAGGTCGTGCTCGACTTCCCGGTGATCGACAACGACGAGCTGGCGAAGATCCAGCACATCGACCCGCGTCCGGGCAGCCGCCTGACCACCACGGTCAAGGGCCTTTACCGGTTCGACGCCGGCCCCGACGCGCTGCAGCTCCGGCTCAAGGAGATGTGCGACGAGGTCGACGAGGCCATCGCGGCGGGGGCGCAGTTCATCGTGCTCAGCGACCGCGACTCCACGAAAGACCTGGCGCCCATCCCGTCGCTGCTGATGCTGGCGGCCGTGCACCACCACCTGATCCGAGCGGAGAACCGCATGAAGGTGGGCCTGATCGTCGAGGCCGGTGACGTGCGCGAGGTGCACCACATCGCGCTCCTGATCGGCTACGGCGCATCCGCGATCAACCCGTACCTGGCGATGGAGACCTGCGAGGAGCTGGTCCGCAGCGGAGCCATCACCGGCGTGACGCCGGAGAAGGCCGTCAAGAACGTGATCAAGGCGCTCGGCAAGGGCGTGCTGAAGATCATGTCGAAGATGGGCATCTCGACCGTCTCGTCCTACGCGGGCGCGCAGGCGTTCGAGGCCGTCGGCCTCAGCCAGGAGTTCGTCGACCTGTACTTCACCGGAACGACGAGCAAGCTCGGCGGCGTGGGCATCGAAGTCATCGCGGCCGAGAACCTGTCCAGGCACGAGAGCGCGTACCCGGCGGAGAGCGCCATCGTCGCGCACGAGCGGCTGGCAACGGGCGGCGAGTACCAGTGGCGCCGCGACGGCGCCCCGCACCTGTTCAACCCGGAGACGGTGTTCCGCCTGCAGCACTCCACCCGCACCCGGCGCTACGACGTCTTCCGCGAGTACACGAAGCTGGTCGACGACCAGGCGGAGAGCCTGATGACGCTGCGCGGCATGTTCACGCTGCGCACCGGCGTGCGGCCCGCCGTTCCGCTCGACGAGGTCGAGTCGGTCGAGTCGATCGTCAAGCGGTTCTCGACCGGCGCGATGAGCTACGGCTCGATCTCGCGCGAGGCCCACGAGACGCTCGCCATTGCGATGAACCGTCTCGGCGGCAAATCGAACACCGGTGAGGGAGGGGAGGACCTCGACCGTCTCCTCGACCCTGAGCGCCGCAGTGCGATCAAGCAGGTGGCGTCCGGCCGGTTCGGCGTGACGAGCATGTACCTGACGCACGCCGACGACATCCAGATCAAGCTCGCCCAGGGCGCCAAGCCGGGCGAGGGCGGTCAGCTGCCCCCGACCAAGGTCTACCCGTGGGTGGCGCGCACCAGGCACGCGACGGCCGGCGTCGGACTCATCTCGCCGCCCCCGCACCACGACATCTACTCGATCGAAGACCTGAAGCAGCTGATCTTCGACCTCAAGCGCGCCAACCCGGATGCGCGTGTCCACGTCAAGCTCGTCAGCGAGTCCGGCATCGGCGCTGTCGCGGCGGGTGTCGCGAAGGCCCTGGCCGACGTCGTGCTGGTCTCCGGCCACGACGGCGGAACGGGCGCATCCCCGGTCAACTCGCTCAAGCACGCCGGCACCCCGTGGGAGCTCGGCCTGGCGGAGACGCAGCAGACGCTGATGCTCAACGGGATGCGCGACCGGGTGGTCGTGCAGGTCGACGGGCAGCTGAAGACGGGACGCGACGTGATCGTCGGCGCCCTGCTCGGCGCGGAGGAGTTCGGCTTCGCCACGGCGCCGCTGGTCGTCTCCGGCTGCATCATGATGCGCGTCTGCCACCTCGACACCTGCCCCGTCGGCGTCGCCACCCAGAACCCGGAGCTGCGCTCCCGGTTCTCCGGCAAGCCGGAGTTCGTGGTGAACTTCTTCGAGTTCATCGCGCAGGAGGTGCGCGAGTACCTCGCAGAGCTCGGCTTCCGCACGCTCGACGAGGCCATCGGCCACAACGAGCTGCTCGGCGTCGACGGAGCGATCGACCACTGGAAGGCGTCCGGTCTCGACCTCGCGCCGATCCTCACCGGCCCGGAGTTCTCCGCCGACGTCCCGCGCAAGAACGCGAGGACGCAGGATCACGAGCTGGACAAGCACTTCGACAACCACCTCATCCAGGAGAGCGCGGACGTGCTCGCCCGGGGCGGTCACATCGAGCTGAACCTGCCCATCCGGAACACCGAGCGCGCTGTCGGCACCATGCTCGGCCACGAGGTGACCGTGCGGCACGGCGAGAACGGCCTGCCGACGGGGTCCATCGAGATCACCCTCACGGGGTCGGCGGGGCAGTCGCTCGGCGCTTTCCTGCCGAGCGGTATCACGCTGCGGCTCGAAGGCGACTCGAACGACTACGTCGGCAAGGGTCTCTCCGGCGGCCAGATCGTCGTCCGCCCTCCGAAGGGCAGCGTGTTCCCCGCGGAGGAGAACGTGATCGCCGGCAACGTGATCGGCTACGGCGCGACCCAGGGCAGCATGTTCATCCGGGGCATCGTCGGTGAGCGATTCCTGGTCCGCAACTCCGGGGCGACAGCGGTCGTCGAGGGCGTCGGCGACCACGCGCTCGAGTACATGACCGGTGGACTCGCCGTGATCCTCGGCTCGACCGGGCGCAACCTCGGTGCAGGCATGTCCGGAGGCACCGCGTACGTCTACGACCTACAGAAGGACCTCGTCAACCGCGATTCGCTCGCCAGCGGGGAACTGGAACTGCTGCCGCTCGGGAGCGCGGACGTGGAGATCGTGCGCGACCTGCTCGAACGGCACGTGGCCGAGACGGAGTCGGACCTGGCCGCGAGGCTGCTGGCGGGCTTCGACGAGACCGTCGCCCGGTTCGTCAAGGTGCTGCCGCGCGACTACGCGGCCGTGCTGCAAATGCGTCAAGACGCCGTCGACGAGGGCTTGGACCCCGACGGCGACATCGTGTGGAACAGAATCTTGGAGGTGACCGGTGGCTGATCCAAAGGGCTTTTTGAAGGTTACGGAGCGCGAGCTTCCCAAGCGCCGGCCCGTGTCGGTGCGACTGATGGACTGGAAAGAGGTCTACGAGGCCGGCGACCCCGCCCAGCTCCGCAGGCAGGCCGGTCGCTGCATGGACTGCGGCGTGCCGTTCTGCCACCAGGGCTGCCCGCTCGGGAACCTCATCCCGGAGTGGAACGACCTGATGTACCGCGGTGAGGGGCGTCAGGCCATCGACCGGCTGCACGCCACCAACAACTTCCCGGAGTTCACCGGGCGGCTGTGCCCGGCTCCGTGCGAGTCGTCGTGCGTCCTCGGCATCAACCAGCCGGCGGTGACGATCAAGCAGGTCGAGGTGTCGATCATCGACCAGGCCTGGCAGAACGGCTGGGTGCAGCCGCACCCGCCGGAGCGCCTCACCGGCAAGACGGTCGCCGTCGTCGGCTCCGGCCCGGCCGGTCTCGCCGCCGCCCAGCAGCTCACCCGCGCCGGTCACACCGTCGCCGTGTACGAGCGCGACGACCGCATCGGCGGCCTGCTGCGCTACGGCATCCCGGACTTCAAGATGGAGAAGAAGCACCTCGAGGCGCGTCTCAACCAGATGATGGCGGAGGGCACCCGCTTCCGCGCCGGCGTCAACATCGGCGTCGACATCACCTGGGACGACCTGCGCGCCCGCTACGACTCCGTCGTGGTCGCCACCGGTGCGATGGTCCCGCGCGACCTGCCCATCCCGGGCCGCGACCTCAGCGGCGTGCACTTCGCGATGGAGTACCTCGTCCAGCAGAACAAGGCGGGCGCCGGCGACCAGGTCGCCGACCAGATCTCCGCGGAGGGCAAGCACGTCGTCGTCCTCGGCGGTGGAGACACCGGAGCGGACTGCATCGGAACGGCGCACCGCCAGGGCGCTGCCAGCGTCACCAACCTCGCCATCGGCAAGCAGCCGCCGTCGGAGCGCCCTGGCCACCAGCCGTGGCCGATGACGCCGACGCTGTTCGAGGTCTCCTCCGCACACGAGGAGGGCGGCAAGCGCGAGTACCTCGCCTCCACCGTCGAGTTCCTCTCCAACGAGTTCGGAGAGGTGCGCGCCATCCGCGTCGCGGAGACCGAGTACCTCGACGGACGCCGCGTGCCGAAGGCCGGCACCGAGCGCGAGATCCCCGCAGACCTCGTCCTCCTCGCCCTCGGCTTCACCGGCCCCGAGCAGGACGACCTGGATGCGCAGCTCGCCCTCCCGTTCGACGAGCGCGGCAACGTGACCCGCGACGCCGACTACCAGACCAGCCAGCCCGGCGTGTTCGTCGCCGGCGACGCTGGGCGCGGACAGTCGCTCATCGTGTGGGCGATCGCAGAAGGTCGTGCAGCGGCCGCCGCCGTTGACCGGTATCTTGAAGGGGAGACGCATCTGCCGTCCCCCGTCCGCCCCACCGACAGGGGAATCCTCGTCTGACTGAACGGACTCCCCGGCACCCCGCGGGCGTCATCACCGAATCGAGCGCCGTCAGGGGCGCAGAATCACGGAGCAAGCAAAAAGTATGAGAAGGGCGAAAATCGTCGCGACCCTCGGGCCAGCGACCTCGAGCTATGACAATATCCGCGCGATCATCGACGCGGGTGTTGACGTGGCCAGGATGAACCTGAGTCACGGAAGCTACGACGTCCACGAGGGCGTTTACGCCAACGTGCGCAAGGCCGCCGACGACGCGGGCAAGCCGGTCGCCGTCCTGGTCGACCTCCAGGGCCCGAAGATCCGCCTCGGCAAGTTCGAGGCTGGTCCATACGACCTCGCCGAAGGCGACATCTTCAAGATCACCACCGAAGACATCATCGGCACCAAGGAGATCTCCTCCACGACGTTCAAGGGGCTGCCCCAGGACGTCAAGCCGGGCGACTTCCTCCTCATCGACGACGGCAAGGTGCGCGTGCAGGTCGTGGAGACCGACGGCACCGTCGTCACCACCAAGGTGATCGTCGCCGGTCCCGTCTCCAACAACAAGGGCATCAACCTGCCCGGCGTCGCGGTCAACGTGCCTGCGCTGTCCGAGAAGGACGAGGCGGACCTCCGCTGGGGCCTCAAGCTCGGTGCAGACCTCATCGCGCTGTCGTTCGTGCGCAACGCCGCCGACATCGAGCGCGTGCACGAGATCATGGCGGAGGAGGGCCGCAAGCTCCCCGTCGTCGCCAAGATCGAGAAGCCGCAGGCCGTCGACAACCTCGAGAGCATCATCGAGGCGTTCGACGCGATCATGGTCGCCCGTGGCGACCTGGGCGTCGAGCTGCCGCTCGAGGCCGTCCCGATCGTGCAGAAGCGCGCCGTCGAGCTCGCCCGCCGTGCGGCCAAGCCGGTCATCGTCGCCACGCAGATGCTCGAGTCGATGATCTCCAGCCCCGTCCCCACCCGCGCGGAGACCTCCGACGTCGCCAACGCCGTCCTCGACGGTGCTGACGCTGTGATGCTCTCCGGCGAGACCAGCGTCGGCGAGTACCCCGTGATCACCGTGCGGACCATGGCGCGCATCGTGGAGTCGACGGAGGAGCACGGTCTCGACCGCATTGCTCCGCTCGGCACCAAGCCGCGCACGCAGAGCGGTGCGATCACCCTCGCCGCCGTCGAGGTGGCCGAGTTCGTCGAGGCGAAGTACCTCTGCGTGTTCACCGAGTCCGGCGAGTCCGCCCGCCGCATGTCGCGCATCCGGAACAAGATTCCGATCCTGGCGTTCACGCCGGAGGAGTCGGTGCGTCGTCGCATGGCGCTGAACTGGGGCGTCGAGTCGTTCGTCGTGTCGCGCGTCACCCACACCGATCAGATGGTCGCGCAGGTGGACGAGGCTCTGAAGTCGACCGGCCGCGCCGTGAACGGCGACAAGGTCATCATCATCTCGGGTTCCCCTCCCGGAATCCCCGGAACCACCAACGACATCCGCGTCCACAGGGTGGGCGACGTCCTCTAAGACGTCAGGATGTGCGAACGGCCCCCGCGATGTGCGGGGGCCGTTCGGCGTTTCCCACGGAGTTCGCAGCATCCCCGAGGGTTCGCCGACCCGCCACAGGCGTAGTCTCGACTCCATGAAACGCCGCTGGGTCCGTTGGCTTCCCGCCGCTGTCGTGCCTGCCGCGATCGCGGCCGGTGTCATCATCGCGCCGCTCGCCGCCGGGGCCGCCGATCTTCCGTCGAAGACGCCGGACGAGGTGCTCCGGCTGGTCGCGGCGAGTGACGTGAAGGCGTTCTCCGGCACGGTCGAGCAGAGCTCGGAGCTCGGGCTGCCGTCGATCCCGTCGACCGGGCCAGGGTCGGGTTCCGGCTCGGCGTCGGGTTCTGCGTCCGGTGATGCCGCGAGCATCCTGGAGCTGCTGACCGGTGACCACACGGCGAAGGTGTACGTGGACGGCCCGGCGAAGCAGCGCCTCCAGGTGCTCGACCAGCTGGCCGAACGGGATGTGATCCGCAACGGCTCCGACGTCTGGGTCTACACGTCGACCGGCAAGAAGGTCACGCACGTGACGCTGCCCGATCGCTCCACCGTGAAGTCGCCGGACAACAAGCGACCGGACCCGGATGCAACGACGGGCGCGGCCACGACCCCGTCGCAGCTGGCGCAGCGCTTCCTCGCGGCTGTCGATCCCAGCACGTCGGTCACCCTCGGCGACCCGGTGAAGGTCGCAGGACGCGACGCGTACGACCTTGTGCTCACCCCGAAGACCGACGCGACGCTCGTCGGCTCTGTCTCCATCGCGGTCGACGGCACCACGGGCATCCCGCTGCGGGTGCAGGTGGATGCACGCGGCCAGAGCACACCCGCCTTCGAGGCCGGGTTCAGCGAGTTCAGCACGGCGACGCCGTCCGCGAGCGTGTTCGCGTTCACGCCGCCGAGCGGCGCGACGGTGACGGAGCAGGCGCTTCCCGCCCCGGGCGAGAAGAAGGCGGAGGCAGGCTCGCACGCCAAGCCGACCGTCACCGGCACCGGCTGGGACGCGGTCGTCAGCGCACCGGCTGGCTCCGTTCCCTCCGACCTCACCTCGTCCCCGCTGTTCGCTCAGCTGACCACCCCGGTGGACGGCGGACGCGCCTTCAGCACCTCTCTCGTGTCTGTGCTCGTCACCGACGACGGACGGGTGTTCGCCGGCGCGGTGCCCGTGTCCGCCCTGCAGGCCGCCGCTCGGTGACCGACGCAGCCGCCGCCATCACGACGAGCGGCCTCAGCAAGCGGTTCGGCTCGCGCACCGTGGTCGACGGTATCGACCTGCACGTCCCGCGCGGCTCGGTGTTCGGGTTCCTCGGGCCGAACGGGTCGGGCAAGACCACGACCATCCGGATGCTGCTCGGGCTGGTCTCCGCGTCAGCCGGGGAGATCCGGCTGTTCGAGCAGCTGATGCCCGCCAGCGGGGCGACCGTCCTCCCGCGGGTCGGGGCGCTGGTCGAAGGGCCGGCGTTCGCGCCGTACCTGTCCGGGACGGCCAACCTGCTGCGCCGCGACTCCGCCGACCGCTACGCCCCGTCCGCAACGCGTCGCGCGCGTGTCGCCGCCGCTCTCGACCGAGTCGGGCTCACCCACGCGGCGGGAAGGAACGTGCGCGCGTACTCGCTCGGCATGAAGCAGCGCCTCGGCATCGCCGGCGCCCTGCTCACCGACCGCGATCTGCTCATCCTGGACGAGCCGACCAACGGCCTCGACCCGCAGGGCACCAGGGAGGTGCGCTCGCTCGTGCGTTCCCTCGCCGACGAGGGACGCACGGTGTTCGTGTCCAGCCACCTGCTCGCCGAGATCGAGCAGATCTGCACGCACGCCGGGATCATGCGCACCGGACGGCTGGTCGCGCAGGGCTCGCTCGACGAGCTGCGCGGCGCCACGGGACCGCGCGTGCGCGTCGAGACCCCGGATGCGCGGGCGGCGGCGACCATCCTCACCGGGCTCGGGATCGCCCCGGCCACCGCCACGGCGGCCAACTCCGGCTCTGGCACGACCACCGAGTCCGGCAGCGTCCTGGATGCGCCGCTCCCCGTCCCCGCGCCCGCCGCGGAGGACATCGTGGCGGCCCTCGTCGCCGGCGGCGTGCGGGTGCGCGGCTTCGGCGTGCACGGGTCGACGCTGGAGGAACGTTTCGTGGAGCTCACCGGGGAGGGCTTCGATGTCGAGCAGTGAGACGGCGACCGGCGGGGGAGCAGGGGCGGAAGCCGCGCCCCCGCATCCGGTGCCGACGGCGAATCGGGCGCGTCCGGCGGCCGGGTGGTCGCTGCTCTGGTCGGAGCTGTCCGTGCTGTTCCGGCGCTGGCGCACCTGGGCGATGCTCGCGGCCCTCGCCGCCATCCCCATCCTGATCGCCATTGCTGTGCGGCTGACCGGCGGGGCGCGCGCCGGGCGTGGTCCGGCCTTCCTCGACCAGATCACCGCGAACGGCCTGTTCGTCGGCTTCACGGCGCTGGTGGTGTGCGTTCCGCTGTTCCTGCCGCTCACCGTCGGGGTGGTCGCCGGAGACACCATCGCGGGGGAGGCGAGCCACGGCACGCTGCGCTACCTGGTGATCGCCCCGGCCGGGCGGCTGCGGCTGCTCGCCGTGAAGTACGCGGGAGCTGCGGCATTCTGCATCGCGGGGACCCTGGTGGTGATCGTCGCCGGGTCGGCGATCGGCGCCATCCTGTTCCCGATCGGGCCGGTCACCCTGCTGTCCGGCACGCAGGTCGGGCCGTGGGATGCGTTCGGGCGCCTGCTCATGATCGGCGCGTACGTGGTCGTGTCCCTGCTCGGGCTGTGCGCCATCGGACTGTTCTTCTCCACCCTGACCGACGTGCCGGTCGGTGCGATGGCGGCGACCATCGTGCTCTCGGTGGTGTCGCAGGTGCTCGACCAGCTGCCGCAGCTGGAGGCGCTGCATCCCTGGCTGTTCAGCCACTACTGGTTCGGCTTCGCCGACTTCCTGCGCGACCCGGTGAGCTGGGACGCGTTCGGCAGCAACGCTCTGCTGCAGCTCGGGTACGTCGCGGTGTTCGGTGCGCTGGCGGTCGGCCGGTTCACGACGAAGGACATCCTCTCCTAGGGGCTCGCCCTACGGGATGGCCTCCGCGGCGGATTCGAGGTCGGACTTCGGATGGTCGCGCTGCGTGGCGATGGTGACGCCCGCCGCGACGCAGACCACGGCGATCCCGAGCAGCTGGACGCCGCTGAACGACTCGTGCAGCACGAGCACGCCGAACAGGGTCGCGATGGCAGGCCCGAGGCTCGTGATGACCGCGTAGAGCCGCGGGGTGATCCTGCGCAGGATGAAGGTGTCGAGGCTGTACGGGATGGCGGAGGACAGCACGCCCGCTGCCACGAGCATCCCGAGCACCGGCCAGTTGAGACGGCTGTAGTCGACCACGAACAGGGCGATCGGCAGCAGGATGATCGTGGCGACCACGCTCGCGACGCTCAGCCCTTCCAGCCCCGGCAGGCGTGTGGCGACGCGGCGCGTGAGCAGGATGTACGCCGCCCAGCTCGCGGCGGCCGTCAGGGCGAGCACGACCCCGAGCGGGTCGATCGCGCCCTCCGTGCCGGTGAGCAGCACGACGCCGCCCGCCGCGAAGAGCGCGCACACCACATCCACGACCCGGCGGGAGCCGGCCAGCGCGAGCGCGAACGGTCCGAGGAACTCGATGGTGGCGGCGATGCCGAGCCCGAGCCTGCCGACCGCCTCGTAGAAGCTGAGGTTCATGGTCGCCAGCACCACGCCGAGCGCGATGGCCGGCCAGAGGCGCCGCCAGGTGAGTTCCGCCCGCTTCGGGCGGTAGAACGGGAGGACCGCGATGGCGGTGATGACCTGCCTGACCGCCACGACCACCACGGACCCGACGATCGGGATGAGCAGCCCGGCCACCGACGATCCGAAGTTGATGCTGACCTCGGTCGCGACCTGGGTGCCTGCGCCGATCAGGCGGTCGCGTCTGGGTGTCACCAGACGAGCTTATGGGGTCACGGCACCAGCTCACGCCGCATGATCGCGCGCGTGGCGGACGGCCGCCGCACCATCGCGAACCCGGCGGACTCGAACAGCGAGACGGTGCCGTGGTAGCGCTCCGCAGCGCTGAGCGACGGCCGGACGCCCGGGTCGACCGGGTAGCCCTCGATCACCTCCGCGCCGCGCTCCGCCGCGTGCTCGACCGCTCCGGCGAGCAGCGCGCGGGCGACCCCGCGCTTGCGGTGGTCGATGCGCACGACGAAGCAGGTGACCGCCCACGGGTCGTCTGGGTCGCCCGCCAGCCGTTTGGTGATCGGCGAGCGCCGCAGCCCCGGATACGCGGTGTACGGCTCCACGGCGGACCAGCCGACCGGCTCGCCGTCGATGCGCGCGATGACGCCGGGGGATCCCTGCTCGACGGAGGTGTGCAGCAGCGCGGTCTTCTCGTCGGTGGACGTCGCGCGGAACTCTCCGCCGCTCAGCTTGAACCACTGGCACCAGCATCCGGAGGGGTCTCCGCGCTCCCCGAACACGGTGCGCAGGTCGTCCCAGGTGTCCGCTCCGACGGATTCGACGGTGATCGACGGCTGTGTCATGCCGCCACGCTACCGCGCGTGCAGCGCCCCGGCGAGGATCGTGGGGTGCTCGACGTGCCCGAAGTGTCCGGTCGCCGGAACCACCACGGCGCGGAAGTCCGGGATGATCGCCGCCAGCCGGTCGTCGTCGTCCGCACCGACGAACACGTCCCTGTCGCCGTGCAGTGCCAGCACGGGGCACCGGATACGCGCCCAGCGGGCCGCCGCCGGGTACGTCGTCGCGCAGTGCAGTGCCCGGAGGAACGCGCCGGGGCGCAGGTCGTGCGCGAGGTCGTGCACGGCCTGGCGGTCGACCACGGTGAACAGGGGAGCGGCCAGCAGTGTCAGGATCCCGCTGCCGTCGAGCGCGCGGACGAACCGGGCGGCGTACGGTCCGAGCCCCGCGAGCATCCGGATGCCCACGGCGAGCAGCATCAGCGGCGCGTAGTTCAGGAGGCGGCCGACCGGGCCGAGGCGGTCGCCGCGGCCGCCGAACGTGGTCGCGGAGACCAGCAGCACGGACTCGGTGGCCGCCGGTTCGCGCACGGCCAGTTCGAGCGCGACAAAGCCGCCGAGGGAGTGGCCGACGAGACGCCAGCGGGTGTATCCGAGGGAGCGGGCGACCTGGGCCACCGCGTCGGCCAGGCCGGTCGCGTCGAGCGCCGACAGGTCGTCGACGGGGGAGTCTCCCCAGCCGGGCAGGTCCGGCACGACCAGGTCGGCCACGGAGCCACCCGTCTCCGCGGCGCCGATGGCCGCGCGCCAGGTGGTCCAGGAGCCGGCGGCACCGTGCAGCAGGATCGTGGCGGTGTGCGACTCCCGGGGCGTGTGGCGCACGGCCACGGGTCCGAGCGCTGTGTCGACGGTGGAGACATCCATACCTGTTGTTCGGAGCGGTCCCCCCGTAGGATGCCGAGCGAGGGGAAGGAATCCTGTGACGACACCGACCACCACGCTCACTCCCGAGACTCTCGACCGATTGGATGCGTGGTGGCGAGCCGCCAACTACCTCTCGGTCGGCCAGATCTACCTGCTGGACAATCCGCTGCTGCGCGAGCCGCTGACCCGCGACCACATCAAGCCGCGGCTGCTCGGCCACTGGGGCACGACGCCCGGCCTGAACTTCATCTATGCGCACCTCAACCGGGTGATCCAGGAGCGCGACCTGGACACGATCTTCGTCGCCGGCCCCGGCCACGGCGGCCCAGGAGTGGTGGCGAGCGCCTACCTCGACGGCACGTACAGCGAGATCTACAGCGCGATCGACAGGAGCACGGACGGGCTCCGCCGCCTGTTCCGGCAGTTCTCGTTCCCCGGCGGCATCCCGAGCCACGCCGCTCCGGAGACGCCGGGGTCGATCCACGAGGGCGGCGAGCTCGGCTACGCGCTCTCGCACGCGTACGGTGCGGCGTTCGACAACCCGGACCTGCTGGTCGCCGCCGTCGTCGGCGACGGGGAGGCGGAGACCGGCCCGCTCGCGACGGCCTGGCACTCGAACAAGTTCCTCGACCCCGTCACCGACGGCGTCGTGCTGCCGATCCTGCACCTCAACGGCTACAAGATCGCGAACCCGACCGTACTGGCGCGCATCCCGGAGAGCGAGCTGTTCGACCTGATGCGGGGATACGGCCACACGCCGTACCTCGTCTCCGGCGGCTTCGACGGGGAGGACCCGCGCGCCGTGCACGAGCGGATGGCGGAGACGATGGACCGCATCCTGGACCAGATCGCGGGCATCAAGGCGGCCGCCGCGGCCGGTGAGCTGACCGAGCGGCCGGCCTGGCCGATTCTCATCCTGCGCACGCCGAAAGGCTGGACCTGCCCGAAGGAGATCGACGGGCATCCGGCCGAGAACAACTGGCGCTCCCACCAGGTGCCGCTCGCCGACGCCCGCGACACCGAGGAGCACACGCGCCTGCTGGAGAGCTGGATGGCGTCGTACCGGCCGGAGGAGCTGTTCGACGAGTCGGGAGGCCCGGTCGAACTCGTCACCGCGCTCGCGCCGGACGGCGACAGGCGGATGAGCGCCAACCCCGTCGCCAACGGCGGACTGCTGCGGCGCGACCTGCGGCTGCCCGACTTCCGGGAGTACGCGGTGGATGTCCCGTCGCCGGGCGAGACCGTGGCAGAGGCAACGAAGGTGCTCGGCGAGTGGTTCAGGGACGTGATGGAGGCGAACCCGCGCGACTTCCGCCTGTTCGGGCCGGACGAGACGGCCTCCAACCGGCTGCAGGCCGTCTACGACGTGACCGCCAAGCAGTGGAACGCCGAGTTCTGGCCGATCGACGAGGACAACCACCTCGCACGTTCCGGACGGGTGATGGAGATGCTCAGCGAGCACCAGTGCCAGGGCTGGCTGGAGGGCTACCTGCTCACCGGCAGGCACGGGGTGGTCAACTCGTACGAGGCGTTCATCCACATCGTCGACTCGATGTTCAACCAGCACGCCAAGTGGCTGAAGTCGTCCAGGGAGATCGAGTGGCGGCGGCCGGTGGCGTCGCTCAACTATCTGCTCAGCTCCCACGTCTGGCGGCAGGACCACAACGGGGCGTCGCATCAGGATCCCGGCTTCATCGACCACGTGGTCAACAAGAAGGCCGACATCGTGCGGGTGTACCTGCCGTTCGACGCGAACACGCTGCTGTCGACGTACGATCACTGCCTGCGCTCCGTCGACTACGTGAACGTGGTGGTCGCCGGCAAGCAACCAGCGCCGAACTGGCTGACGATGGAGGAAGCGATCGCCCACTGCACCCGCGGCATCGGCATCTTCGACTGGGCGGGCACCGAGGTGGATGGGGAGGAACCGGATGTGGTCCTCGGCTGTGCGGGCGACATCCCGACCCTGGAGGTGCTGGCCGCCGCATCCATCCTGCGGGAGCGCATCCCGTCGCTGAAGGTGCGCGTGGTCAACGTGGTCGACCTGATGCGGCTGCAGAGCGAGGGCGAGCATCCGCACGGCCTCAACGACCACGCGTACAACGCCCTGTTCACCACCGACAAGCCGGTGATCTTCGCCTACCACGGCTACCCGTGGCTGATCCACCGCCTGACCTACCGGCGGGCAGGCCACGACAACCTGCACGTGCGCGGCTACAAGGAGGAGGGCACCACCACGACGCCGTTCGACATGGTGATGCTCAACGACCTCGACCGGTACCACCTGGTGATCGACGTGCTCGACCGGGTGCCGGGCCTCGCCGCCCGCGAGGGTGCGTTCCGCCAGGAGATGCAGGATGCGCGCATCGCCGCCCGCGAGTACACGCGGGCACACGGCGAGGACATCCCCGAGGTCGCGGAGTGGACCTGGGCGGGCGGCACGCGGACGACGCGCTTCGACACGACGGGCGGCGACAACGACTGAGAGCTGAGGACGACCTGCGCGGTCAGAGCGGGGAGGCCGCCGTCGGATCGACGACGGTGAGCTCGGCGATCTTCGCCGCCCGGCCGTCTCCGGAGGAACGGCCGGTGAGCCTGCGGCCGATCCACGGCAGCACGTAGCGCCGGTAGTAGTCCGCGGTGCGGCGGGAGCGTTCTCCCGGCGGAGCGGCGGCGACCTCCTCCACGCCCCACTCCGCGGGAACGGGGACGCCGAACGCGGTGAGCACGTTGCTCGCGACGCGCGCGTGGCCGAGCGGGTTGAGGTGCAGGCGGTCCGGCGACCAGTAGCGCAGGTCCCAGAGGGTCTCGTCCGCCCAATTGTCGACGAAGGTGACGTTCTCGAGCGGGAGGTGGCTGCGCACCGCATCCGCCAGCTCGTTGCCCCGGCGGCGCACGAGGCCGCCCATCGGCAGGTGCGCCGACGGGTTCGCGCCGCTCAGCAGCAGCAGGTGGATGCCCTCCGCCGTGACGCGCTTCGCCGCATCCACCAGCTGGGTCGCGACGCCGTCGATGGAGACGCGGGGCCGCATGATGTCGTTGCCTCCGCCGTTCAGGCTGATCAGCTGCGGGTGCTGGGCGATGGCGGGCGGCAGCTGGTCCTCGATCAGGGGACTCAGCTTGCGCCCCCGGATGGCGAGGTTGGCGTAGCGCACGTCCCCGCCGTCCCTGCCTGCAGCGATGGCCAGCCCCAGCGCGACGAAGTCGGCCCAGCCGCGCGTGCGGCCGTCCGGCAGGTCGTCTCCGACACCCTCTGTGAAACTGTCGCCGACGGCGATATAGCTCGTGAACACATCGCTACGTTACCCGCCCGCTAGTAGCATGGGCGCCAGTTCAGCCAGTGCAGACGAGCAGAGGAGCCCACGATGTCCCGAGTCAGTCCCTTCCTGTGGTTCGACGACCAGGCGGAGCAGGCGGCGGAGTTCTACGTCTCGGTCATCCCGAACTCGCGGATGCTGGACGTCAGCAGGTTCGCACCGGATGCGCCCGGTCAGGCGGCCGGGGTGTCCAGGGTGCGGTTCGAGCTCGACGGCGTGGGGGTGATGGCGCTGAACGGCGGCCCGCTCTACCCGTTCACCGAGGCGTTCTCGTTCTCGGTGACCGTCGACGACCAGGCGGAGGTCGACCGGCTGTGGGATGCGCTCACCTCCGACGGGGGAGAGCCCGGCCAGTGCGGCTGGCTGAAAGACCGGTGGGGCCTCAGCTGGCAGATCGTGCCGTCCGCCCTGGACGAGCTGCTGAGCGACCCGGACCCGGCGAGGGCGAACCGCGCCGTGCAGGCGATGCTGAGCATGGGCAAGCTGGACATCGCCGCCCTGCGCGCCGCAGCGGACGGCTGAGCGGGCCGGGCCGGCCGGGCGCCGCCACTGCCGCTACTGCGCGATCAGCGCCTGCCAGGCGAGCAGGTGCTCCGCGGTGACCCCGCGGTATCCCGCGATCCCGGAGAGCTGCTGCCGCGCCAGCGCGGTCTGGGCTTCGAGGGCGACGGCGGTGTCGTCGCCGAACGTGTACTGCGGCCCTCCCGCGACGGCGGGCGTGTCCGTCTCGACGCCGACGGTGAACGGCACGGAGCGCGCTGCGGCAGCGGTGGCGGCCGGCTGAGCGAGCGCGACGATCCCGTCGGCTCCCGCCGCGTGATCGGAGAACGCGACGATCGCGACCGTGTCGAGGTGGGGGAGCAGGCTGTCGAACGCCGTTGAGGCTCCGTACGGCTTCGCTTGCAGCCACCACGGCAGGTCGGCGCCGATCGGCGTGCCGTTCGCGACGGCGGCCGCCGCGTCGAACATCGTGCTCAGCTGCGGCACGATGACGCCGAGGTCGGGTTCGCCTGCCGCAGACGCCCACGGCTCGACGTCGAACTGGATCGCGTCGAAGTCGGCGGTGGCGAGCGCATCGTGGGTCCACTGCGCGGCGAGCTGCGGCTGCCTGGCCCACTCCGGATCCCCGCCGAGCGCGGCGACGGTCGTCACGCCTGCGCCGTGCAGCGCCTCGACGGCCTGGGGCAGCCAGGTGGCGAACGCGCCCTCCTGCGGCGCCCACGGCACGGACAGGTAGACGCTGGTCAGGTGATGCTCAGCGGCGAAGGCGGCGAGTGCATCCGGCTGGAACTGCTGCTGGCCGAGGCCACGGGCGTCGGTCGCCGGGTCGATGGGGTTGCCCCACGCCCACACGCTGGTGATCGCGGACGGCGACGAGCCCTCGGAGACGTTGGCGACCGCGTTCGCGGCGGCGGGTGCCAGCACGGCGGCCGCCAGAACGACGAAGCCTGCGCCGGCGATGGCCGACCTGATGCCTCGGATACGCATGCACACCCCTCTCCTGTTTCGTCAAGCGAATAAGGCGCTGTCATTTCGGGTGTGCAGCAGTCCCATTGTGGCAGGAGGTGCGGGGGACGTTAACCCTCATTCCGGGGTACATCCTGCGGGATGACCACGCTCGCGAACATCCGGAGCCGCCGGTCGTCGGTCGGGGTGTTTCCGATCCGGGAGGCGAGGACCTGTCCGAGCTCCGCGCCGAGTTCGGCGAACTCGGCGTCGCTCAGCCAGAGCCCGGACATGCTGTACCCAGCGCCGTCGGCGACCAGGTCGGGCGTCCCGGCGGCCAGGTACTCGTCGAACGCGGTGAGGAGGTGGGCGATGTACGCCCGGAACATCGCGGCGTGCTGCTCGGTGCTCAGGGTCGCCAGCTCGTCCGGCGTGACGCGTGCGGCATCCACGCGGAGGGCGAGGGTGCGCTCGACCCCGCCGCGGACCCGCCGCTCAGAGACCACCTCGAGGACGCCCGCGTTACTGAGAAGTGAGACGTGGCGGTAGAGCGTCGCGGTCGGCACGTCGGAGAGCTGCTCGGCGAGCTGAGCGGTCGTGAGCGTCCTGTCGCCGAGGAACGCCTGCACGATGCGCAGCCGCACCGGGTGGAGGAGGAGCTCCGAGCTGTTCATCCGCCCAGTCTAGAGGTTTTGTTCTCGCCCGTGATAATGTTCTCGCATTCGAGAACAATCGTGGAGGGATCGACGGTGCATGTGAATCTGGACATCGGCTCGCTGCCCGTGGCCGTGCTCGTGATCCTGGGCATCGTCCTGGTCGCGCAACTGGTGCTGCTGGTGTGGGCGCTGGTCGATCTGGTGCGGAGGCCGACGGCCGCCGTGGCGTTCGGCAACAAGTGGGTGTGGGTGGCGATCATCGTGCTCGTCAACCTGATCGGGCCCATCCTGTACTTCGTCGTCGGGCGCCTGCGAGTGGCGCAGGAGCAGCCGGTGCTGGCTCCGGTGGCCAGGGTGACGATGGCCGAGGTCGCCGACGCCCTCTACGGCAGGCGAGACGGCACACGAGACGACAGCCGAAACGACGGGGGAGACGCATGAGCGCCGCGCTGGAGCTGGTGGGGCTGACCAAGGAGTTCGGCGGGAAGCGCGCGCTCGACGCCGTGGACCTGAGCGTCGCCGACGGCTCGATCTTCGGCTTCCTCGGCCCGAACGGTGCGGGCAAGACCACGGCGCTGCGCATCGTCACCGGCCTCGCCCGGCCGACCAGCGGGACGGTGCGGGTGCTCGGCCAGGACGTCGCGACGGCGGGCAACGCCGTGCGCGCGCAGCTCGGCTTCCTGCCGGACGTCCCTGCGTTCTACGAGTGGATGACGGCGCCGGAGTTCATGCGGTTCGTCGGCGGACTGTTCGGGCTGGAGCACCGCATCCTGAACCAGCGGACGGCGATGCTGCTCGACATCGCCGGGCTCGCCGGGGTGACCACCAGGATCGGCGGGTACTCGCGAGGGATGAAGCAGCGGCTCGGGATCGCGCAGGCGCTGATCAACGCGCCCCGGCTGCTGCTGCTCGACGAGCCGACGAGCGCCCTCGACCCCATCGGCCGCAAGGACGTGCTCGACATGCTCGACGCGCTGCGCGGCCGGGCGACGATCTTCTTCTCCTCGCACATCCTGGGCGATGTGGAGCGAGTCTGCGACACCGTCGCGATCCTGAACCACGGGCGCGTGCTCACCCAGGCGAGCATGCACGAGCTGAAGGAACGCCACAGCGGCCACCGCATCGTGCTCGAGGTCACGGACGGTGCGGACGCGCTGGCCGCCGCCATCACGGCGCAGCCGTGGGCCACGTCGGTCTCCCGTGGCGGCCACGGCACCATCGAGGTGCTGGTGGCCGATCAGGATGCCGCACAGCGCGAACTGCCGGCGCTCGTCGCTGCGCAGCACGCCGGACTGGTGCGGCTGGAGGCGGTCGAACCCGGTCTGGAAGACGTGTTCGTCGAGCTGGTCGGGGAGGTGGCGTGATGCGCTCCGCCCTCGTGTTCGCCCGCAAGGAGGCGTTCGAGATCCTCCGCACCTGGCGCGTCTTCGTGCTGCCGGCCATCCTGCTGCTCTTCGCACTCACCGGTCCGCTGCTCGCCAAGTACACGCCGGAGATCCTCGCCGCGGTCGCCGGCGACCAGTTCTCGTCCCTGCCGCTGCCGACCCCGACCGTGCTCGACGCATACGGCCAGTGGATCAAGAACCTCGGCCAGATCGGAATCTTCGCCCTGGTCATCATCTACGGCGGGATCGTGTCGGGCGAGCGACGCAGCGGCACCGCGATCCTCGTGCTCACCAAACCGGTGTCGCGGGTGGCGTTCGTGGTGGTGAAGGCCATCGTCAACGCGGTCTACCTCGCGGTGCTGCTGGTGGCCGGCACCCTCGTGACCTGGGCGGTGACCGCCGCCGTGTTCGGCGAGGCTCCGGGAGGCGCCCTGTGGTCGTCGGCGCTGGTCTGGCTGGTGCTCGCGGTGTTCTACCTGGCCGTGATGACGCTGTTCTCGGTGCTCATCCCGTCGGCGGCGGGCGCGGCGGGCGCTGGGCTCGGCCTGTTCGCGGTGATCTCGGTCGCCGGCGTGTGGAAGCCGCTCGCCGACTGGTCGCCCGCGGGGCTGCTCGGCCAGGCCACGTCGCTGGCGGCAGGGGCGCCCACGGACGGCGACGCCGTGCTGTGGTCGGTGCTCAGCTCGCTGGGCGTCGCCGTGCTGGCGGTGCTCGGCGCCGCCGCGCTGTTCCGGCAGCAGGAGCTGTGAGGCGCGCGGCGGGCCGCTAAAGGACCTTCCGCACCACCTGGCTGCCCGCCGTGACGACGGTCCGCGGTGCGACGTCCTTCGCGATCACCGCGCCCGCCCCGATCACCGCGCCGTCGCCGATGGTCACCCCGGGGGTCACGGTCACGTTCGCGCCGATCCACACCTCTGCGCCGATCACGATGGGCGCGGCCGTGATGCCGTCGTAGCGCTCGGACGGCGCGACGGGATGCCCGGCCGTGCTGAGCGTGACGCCGGGGCCGATCATCGTGCCGTCGCCGATGGTGATGCCGCCGATGTCGTAGAACGAGCAGTTCTGGTTCACGAACACCCGATCACCCAGGGTCAGCGCGAGCCCGTGGTCGCAGTAGAACGGGGGATAGACGGTCAGCCCGGCGGGGAGCGGGCCGCCGATGATCTCGCTCAGCAGCGCCGCCCGCCCGGACTCGTCTGTGAACGGCAGAGCGTTGAGCCGCGACGTGAGACCGAGCACGGTCTGCACCCGCTCCGTCACCGCCCTCGATTCCGGGGTATGCCGCGGGATGAGCCGCTCGCCGCTCATCGCCGACCGCTCATCGCACGTCGCTCATCGCCACCCGGCCGCCGGCGCGACATCCCGCGCGATCGACTCCAGGATGCGCGCGTTGAACTCGACGCCCAGCTGGTTCGGCACCGTCACCAGCACCGTGTCCGCCGCCTGCACGGCCTCGTCCGCCGCGAGCTCGGCCGCGATCACGTCCGGCTCACCGACGAAGCTGCGGCCGAAACGGGCGAGTCCTCCGTCGAGGTGACCGACCTGGTCGCTCGACTCCGCCACGGCGCTCGCGCCGAAGTAGCGGCGGGTCTCGTCGTCGATGATCGGGATGATGCTGCGGCTGACCGAGACGCGGGGCTCGCGCTCGTGACCTGCCTCGCGCCAGGCATCCCGGAACATCCGGATCTGCTCGGCCTGCAGCTGGTCGAACGGCACTCCGGTGTCTTCCGTGAGCAGGGTGGAGCTCATCAGGTTCATGCCCTGCTCGGCCGTCCACACCGCCGTGGCGCGGCTGCCGGCACCCCACCAGATGCGCTCGTCCAGGCCGGGAGAGCGCGGCTCGATGGCGAGCGGCTGCGAGACGCCGGTCATCTGCGGGTTGGACATCGCGATCCCGGCCCCGGCGATCGCGGCGCGGAACACCTCGGTGTGGCGGCGCGCCATGTCGGCGTCGGATTCGTCGTCCGCCGGCACGTAGCCGAACGACTCGTAGCCGTGCAGCGCCGTCTCCGGTGACCCCCTGCTGATGCCGAGCTGCAGTCTCCCGCCGCTGATCAGGTCGGCTGCCGCTGCGGACTCCGCGGCGTAGAGCGGGTTCTCGTAGCGCATGTCGATCACGCCCGTGCCGATCTCGATGGTGCTCGTGCGGGCGCCGATCGCCGCGAGCAGCGGGAACGGCGACGCCAGCTGCCTGGCGAAGTGGTGCACGCGCACGTACGCGCCGTCGACGCCGACCTCCTCCGCCGCGACCGCCAGCTCGATGGTCTGCTGCAGAGCGTCCGCCGCCGTGCGCGACACCGAGCCGGGGATCGGCTGCCAGTGGCCGAAGGAAAGGAATCCGATGCGTTTCACAGTGAACACAATCATGCCCCCGATCCGAGTATTCCGCAGGTCGCCTGCGGCGGCGTATCGTCGCAGGGTGGTCGACTGGTTGTGCGCTGCGTGCGCCGTGGAGTTCCCCGCGGGAGACGAACCTCCCGCTTCGTGCCCGATCTGCGAGGACGAGCGGCAGTACGTGCCGCCCGGCGGGCAGGAGTGGACGTCGCTGCAGGCGCTGCAGCGTGCGGGGGAGCGGGTGACCGTCACCGAGCTCGAGCCGGATCTGTACGCGCTGCGGTCCGAGCCGAAGATCGGCATCGGCCAGCAGAGCATGCTGCTGCGCACGCCCGATGGCAACCTGCTCTGGGACCCGACGGGCTACGTCGACGAAGCTGCGGCCGCGGCCGTGCAGGATCTCGGCGGCGTCGCCGTCATCGCCACCAGTCACCCGCACATGTTCGGTGCGCAGACCTCCTGGTCCAGGATGCTCGGCGACCCGCCCGTGCTGGTTCACACCGCGGACCGCGACTGGGTGCAGCGGGACGAGCCGAGCATCCGGACCTGGAGCGGAGACGAGGAGGTGCTGCCCGGCGTGACGCTGCGCACGATCGGTGGCCATTTCCCCGGCAGCGCGATCGTGCACTGGGACCGTGGGGTGGTGCTCGCCGGCGACACCGTGTTCCCCGGCCCGTCGCAGCGCTGGGTGACGTTCATGCGCAGCTTCCCCAATGCGATCCCGCTGTCGGCCGCCGTCGTGCGGCGGACGGCCGACAGGGTCTGCGAACGGCCGTTCGACCGGCTGTACGGCAACCTGGGCAACGTGGTGCCCGTGGATGCGCGCGCGGCGGTGCTGCGCTCGGCCGAGCGCTACATCGGCTGGGTGAGCGGCGCGTTCGACGACCTCACCTGAGCGCAGACCTAGGCGAGATACGGGGCCAGCTCGAACTCGAGCGCCGGCTTCGGCTTCGCCCCGACGATGGTCTTCACCACCTCGCCGTTCTGGAAGACCTTCATCACCGGCAGCGACATCGCACGGTAGGTGGCCGAGGCCTGCGGGTTGTCGTCCGCGTTGATCTTCACGATGCTGATGCGGTCGGCGTGTTCGTCGGCGAGCTGTTCCAGGATGGGGCCGAGCGCGCGGCATGGGCCGCACCACTCCGCCCAGAACTCGACGATGGTGGTTCCGGATGCGGCGAGCACGGCCTCCGGGAATGTGGCGTCTGTGACGGCGTTGAGTGTTGTCATGCGGCGAGGCTAGACCGTGACCTCTGGGTCAGGGTCAAGCTGTGCGAGCATGGAATCCGGAGGTGCGCATGGAGACACTGACCCAGGAGCAGATCCGGGAGTCGTTCGTCAACTGTTCGAGGAGCGAGGCGGCCGAGCTGCCGTTGCCGCCCGGCATGCACGAGGTGGACTGGTCGAGGCGGGAGTACCTCGGCTGGCGCGACCCGCGCATCCCGCAGCGCGGCTACGTGGTGGTGCCGACCGAGAACGGCCCGGTGGGCATCGTGCTGCGCGCCTCCGACGCGTCGATGCGGTCGCACGCGCCGTCGATGTGCGGCTGGTGCCAGGATGTGCACGCCACCCGCGACGTGTACCTCTACGTGGCCAGGAGGGCCGGTCAGGCCGGTCGCAACGGCGACACGGTGGGCACGATGCTGTGCGGCGGCTTCGAGTGCAGCGAGAACGTGCGGAGGACGCCGCCTCCCGCGTACGTCGGGTTCGACGCCGACACGGTGGTCGCCGACAGGATCGCCGGGCTCGCCGAGCGGGCACGGCGCTTCGCGGCCACGGTCGTCGGCGCGCGCATCTGACGCATCCGCTGTCGCGGCCGCTGGATCGGGGCGGTGACTCCGGGCCGGGCACGGAAACGCCGGACCCTGGCGCGCCGCCCGGAACATCCGGATGCGCGCTCAGAGCCCGGCGTGACCGGACGGAGCCCTACTTCACCACGTAGCCGTTCAGCGCGGCGGCGACCGAGGCGCTGACGGCAGCCGAACCGCCGAGGATGACGATCTTCTTCGGCTTCAGGCGGGTCAGCTCAGCGGCGATCGACTGCGGGATGGCCGTCGACTGGGTGAGCAGCACCGGCGCGTTCGCGATGCCGGCGACCGGAGCCCCGGAGAGCGCGTCGGGGAAGTTCGTCCCGACCGCGATGTACGCGGCGGCGACGCCGGGCGCGAAGTTCGCCTGGGACACCTTCGCGCTGGTGATGTACCGATCGTCCCCGGAGATGCGCGTGACGGAGCCGGACGTGTACGACTTCAGCGCCGCCTCGACGGACGTGTTGATCGCGTCCGTCCCTCCGAGCACCACGATCTTGCCCGGACGCAGCCGCTGCAGTTCGCCGGCGACACTGGGCGGGATGCTCACACTCGTGACGAGCAGGAGCGGCCCGCTGTGCGCGGAGCCCGCCGCGACGGAGGCGCCGGTGAGGGCATCCGGGAAGTTCATCCCTGTCGCGATGTACGCGACGGACGGGTTCGCCCCGAAGGCGCTCTTCGACACGGCGACGCTGGTCTCGAACCGGTCGGAGCCCGCCAGCCTGGTCACCCCGCCGGACGTGTATGCGCGGAGCGCGGACACGGTGCCGTCCGAGATCGCCGTCGGACCGCCGAGCACCACGATGCGTGCGGGTCTCAGGCGTTTGAGCTCCGTCGCGATCACGTCGGGGACGCCGTACGGCTGCACGAGCAGCACGGGCCCGCGCTGTTTACCGGCGGCCGGGCCGCCGGCCAACGCGTCCGCATAGTTGTATCCGGACGCCACGTACGCCACGGGGACGCCGGGGGAGAAGGTGGACGATAATGCAGCGCTCGTGCCGAATGCGTCGGCGCCGGCGAGACGGTTGCCGAGGGCGAACGCCTGCAGGTCCTTCAGCGAGCCGTTGAACACATCCTGGTCTCCGGGGAACGGCCCGACGCCGTTCGCGAACTGCCAGATCGTGTACGAGCCCCATCCCGGCGGAAGCGGAGGGGTGCTGATGTTGGAGTAGTTGGCGACGAACAGCGGGTATGCGCCGAAGGCCGCGCTCCCGCCGGTGCACAGGTTCCACCAGTTGGTGTTCGTGTAGATGGCGGGCGCGATGCCGGTCATCGCCGTGACGGTGTTCACGAAGTCGGCGACCCAGGCGACCATCTGCGGAGCGCTCAGGCCCCAGCAGGTGTTGCTGCCGCCGTACGGGTTGAACTCGATGTCGAGCAGCGGGGGCAGGGTCCGGCCGTCCGCCGACCAGCCTCCGCCGTTCTGCACGAAGAAGCGCGCCTGCGCGGCGCCCGACGAGGTGTTCGGCGTGGCGAAGTGGTAGGCGCCGCGGATGATGCCGACGTTGTACGCGCCGCTGTACTGCGTTGAGAACTGACTGCTCTTGTAGTCGAGGTCCTCCGTCGCCTTAATGTACGCGAAGCGTCCGCCGTCCGCCCAGACCTGGTTCCAGTTGATGTTGGTCTGCCAGCCGCTGACGTCCAGACCGCGGACGCCGGGCGGGAACGTGGTGGCCGCAGCGCTGAACGTGCGCGCCTGGCTTCCCGCATCGTTGCCCGCTGCCGCGTCGGCGGCAGCACCGCTGAGCGAGAACGTCGAACCCATCGAGTGGTTGCGGGCGGCGTTCATCTCCGCGAGGGCGGGATCGGCCGCCACGGTCGAACCGGGCGCTGCTGCGGTGGGCGCGGGCGCTGCGGGCGCGCTCGCATCCGAGGCTGCGGCCGGTGGAGTGGCGGGTGCCGCATCCGGTGTGGGTGTCGTCGTCGGCTGCGCGGTCGGAGCAGCGGTGGGCGCCGCCTCCGAACCGGAAGCAGGTGCCGCAGGCGACGTGGATGTCGTGGACGGTGACGGCGACGGCTCTTGCGCCGCCGTGGCGGGGAGCTGAGCTCCAGCCACGACGAGACCGACCGTCGTCACGAGTGTGAAGGTCGTGGCAAGGCCGACCCTGAGCCTGGAACGCATGGTTGTTTCTCCCCTGACCGCCTGTCGGTGCGGTCCCAGGCAGACTAGTTGAGGTTCGGCCGATGCACAGCCCTACGCGCGGGCTGTCCCCACATCCGGGGGTGCGTTTCCGGGGGCCAGGTCATTGTGCCGGTGGTGGGACTCGAACCCACACGCCCTCTCGGACAAAGCATTTTGAGTGCTCCGCGTCTGCCATTCCGCCACACCGGCGCACAACAACACCTGAACAATACCGTAGGCTTTTGTCCGTGACTGACCAGGAAGCTACACCCACCGCACCACGGCGCGTCGTCGTCGCCGAAGACGAATCCCTCATCCGGCTCGACATCGTCGAGATCCTCCGTGACAACGGATTCGAGGTCGTCGGAGAGGCCGGAGACGGCGAGACCGCCGTCGCGCTGGCCACCGAGCTGCGTCCCGACCTGGTGATCATGGACGTCAAGATGCCCCAGCTCGACGGCATCTCCGCGGCCGAGCGCCTCTCGAAGGGCCACATCGCCCCCGTCGTCCTCCTCACCGCGTTCAGCCAGAAGGAGCTCGTGGAGCGCGCGACGGAGGCGGGAGCCCTCGCATATGTCGTCAAGCCGTTCACGCCGAACGACCTGCTGCCCGCCATCGAGATCGCTCTCGCGCGCTACGCCCAGATCATCGCCCTCGAAGCCGAGGTGTCCGACATGGTCGAGCGCTTCGAGACCCGCAAGCTCGTCGACCGCGCGAAGGGCCTCCTCAACGAGAAGATGGGCCTCACTGAGCCCGAGGCGTTCCGCTGGATCCAGAAGGCGTCGATGGACCGCCGCCTCACCATGCACGATGTCGCCCAGGCGATCATCGAGCAGCTCGCTCCGAAGAAGTAGAGCAGAGCCCAGAACGTTCAGAAGCGCGGCCCGGAACATCCGGGGCCGCGCTTCTGTGTTTGTGTGGGGGGTCCTGGCGTCAGCGATCCTTGATCAGGTTCGTGATCCGAATGGTCGAGCAGCGGCGGCCCTGCTCGTCGGTGACCGCGATCTCGTGCGTCGTCAGCGTGCGCCCCAGGTGGATGGGGGTGCACACGCCCGTCACATAGCCGCTCGTGGCCGAGCGGGTGTGCGTCGCGTTGATCTCGATGCCCACCGCGAGCCGGTCGGCGCCGGCGTGCAGGTTGGCGGACATCGAGCCGAGGGACTCGCCGAGCACCACGTACGCCCCGCCGTGCAGGAGGTCGGCCGGCTGCTGGTTGCCCTCGACGGGCATCCTGGCCACGGCCCGTTCGATGGTGAATTCGAGGATCTCGATCCCCATCTTCTCGGCCAGTTTGCCGAGTCCCCTCTGGTTCACGTATGCGAGCGCGTCCTCGGTCATCGGCGGCCTTTCTCACCTTCGTCTGTCCGGTCGTCTGGGTGTCACAGGTGCCTTGTAGGCTGTCCTGGTGTCAGACTCCGAAAAGCCTACCCTCCTGATCATCGACGGCCATTCGCTGGCATTCCGCGCCTTCTACGCGCTCCCGGTGGACAGCTTCGTCAACCGCGAAGGCCAGCACACGAACGCCATCCACGGCTTCATCGCGATGCTCATCAACCTGCTCTCCCAGCAGCGTCCGACCCACATCGCCGTGGCGTTCGACATCTCGCGATACTCCTTCCGCACACGGGAGTACCCGGAGTACAAGGGCACCCGCGGCGAGACCCCGTCCGAGTTCGTCGGGCAGATCCCGCTGCTCGAAGAGGCGCTGCACGCGATGAACATCACGACCATCGCCAAGGAGGACTACGAGGCCGACGACATCCTGGCCACGCTCTCCGCGCAGGGGGCCGAGCAGGGATACCGGGTGCTCATCGTGTCCGGCGACCGCGACACCATCCAGCTGGTCAACGACGACGTCACGCTGCTCTACCCGAATGTTCGCGGCGTCTCGGAGCTGAAGGTCTACGACCCCGCCGCCGTGCGCGAGCGCTACGGCATCGAGCCGCACCAGTATCCGGAGATCGCCGCTCTCGTCGGCGAGACCAGCGACAACCTCATCGGCATCGACAAGGTGGGGGAGAAGACGGCGGTCAAGTGGGTGCAGCAGTACGGCACCGTCGAGAACCTCCTCGCCCACGCCGACGAGATCAAGGGCGTCGTCGGGCAGAACCTGCGCGACCAGCAGGAGAACGCGCTCCGCAACCGCCGCCTCAACAAGCTGCTGACCGACGTCGACCTGCCCGTCGGCCCCGCCGACCTCGAGCGCCGCCCGCTCAACGAGAACGCCGTGCGCGACATCTTCGCCAAGCTGCAGTTCAAGACCCTGCTCGACCGGCTGCTCAAGACCGCGGCGGAGGAGGGCCAGCTGGACGGCGCATCCGGAGCGAGCGCGGCGATCGAGACCGGCGCCATCGCCATCCCGCCGGTGCGCACGATGGTCGACGAGGAGCTCGCGAACTGGCTCGCCAAGGCGTCGGCGGACGGCAACGCCGTGGGCGTGCAGGTCGAGCTCGGCCCGGCCGGCGTCACCGGATTCGGTCTCGCCGCCGACGACGACACGGTGTACGTGCCGTGGGCGGCCGGCCGCAAGGACTACGACGCCCTCGAGGAGTGGTTCGCGAGCAGCGCGCCCAAGTATTTCTTCCGCGCCAAGCCGCAGTTCAAGGCGATGAGCCGCGCCGGGCTGATCGTGGACGGGCTCGCCTTCGACACGAGCATCGCATCCTGGCTGGTGCGTCCGGGCGCTGCTGCCCAGTCGCTCGCCGAGCAGGTGTACGAGGTGCTCGGCGAGACGCTGCCGGTGTCCGACCCCAACCAGCTGGTCGCGCTCACGGATGCGGTGAGCCCGGCGACCGAGGCCTGGTACATGCGGAGGGTCGCCGAGGCGCAGATGATCGCGCTCGACGACGGCACGCGTGCCGTGCTCGACGACATCGAGCTGCCGCTCGTCGCCGTGCTCGCCGAGATGGAGCTCACCGGTGTCAGCATCGACAGCGAGGTGCTCGCGCGTCTCCGCGGCGAGCTGACAGACAAAGCCAACGACTACGCCGCCCGCGCATACGCGGAGATCGGGCGCGAGGTCAACCTGGGTTCGCCCAAGCAGCTGCAGCAGGTGCTCTTCGACGACCTGCAGATGCCGAAGACGCGCTCCACCAAGACCGGATACTCCACCGACGCCGCGTCTCTGGCCGACCTGCAGGAGAAGAACCCGCACCCCTTCCTCGGCTTGCTGCTGCAGCACCGGGATGCGACGAAGCTCAAGCAGATCGTCGAGACGCTCGAGCGCGCCGTCGAGCCGGATGGGCGCATCCACACCACCTACGACCAGACCGGCACGAGCACCGGCCGCATCTCGTCCAACGACCCCAACCTGCAGAACATCCCGGTCCGCACCGAGGAGGGCAGGGAGATCCGCTCCGCCATCCGCAGCGGCGAGGGGTTCGAGACGCTGCTGACCGCCGACTACTCGCAGATCGAGATGCGCATCATGGCGCACCTCTCCGAAGATCCCGGCCTCATCGAAGCGTTCAACGCCGGGGAAGACCTGCACCGGTTCGTCGGCGCCCGCATCTTCGGCGTCGCGCCGGAGGAAGTCACCTCCACGATGCGGTCGAAGGTCAAGGCGATGTCGTACGGCCTCGCATACGGGCTGAGCGCGTTCGGGCTGTCGAAGCAGCTGCGCATCGAGACGGCCGAGGCGCGCCAGCTGATGACGGACTACTTCGAGCGGTTCGGCAACGTGCGCGACTACCTGCGCAACGTCGTCGAGCAGGCCCGCGTCGACGGATACACCGAGACGATCTTCGGACGCCGCCGCCCGTTCGCCGACCTCACGAGCACCAACAGGGTGCTGCGCGAGAACGCGGAGCGCGCTGCGCTGAACGCGCCCATCCAGGGCTCGGCTGCCGACGTCATGAAGATCGCGATGCTCGGCATCGCAGGCGACCTGATCGACCAGAAGCTCGAATCCCGGATGCTGCTGCAGGTGCACGACGAACTGATCTTCGAGGTCGCGAGCGGCGAGTGGGACGCGCTGGAGGGCATCGTCCGCAACCGGATGGCGCACGCCGCCGACCTCCGCGTGCCGCTCGATGTGCAGGTCGGCCGCGGTCCCAACTGGGACGCGGCGGCCCACTGACCCTGCGGCTCCCGCCCCTCCTGCCCGCCTCCGGCGGCCCGGCGAGATGCCAGTAACTGTCGCGAATCCCGGGCGTTTCGCGACAGTTCCTGGCATCTCGCGGATCGGGCATGGTGAGGAGGCGGGGTGCCGCAATAGGGTCGAGGTATGACAGAAGAGAACCGCACACCCACTCCGGTCGACACGATCGCCGAGGAGTGGGTGGACACCCAGCTCGAGTTGTATCCGGAGTTCCACGTCTGGCTCGGCCGCCCAGGCCGGGAGGGCGAGTACGCCGACTATTCGCCGGCCGGTGCCGAGCAGGCCGTCGGCAAAGTCAGGGAGACCCTGGCCAAGATCCAGGCCGCCGAGCCCGTCGACGACATCGACAGGGTCACCAAGATGGACCTCACCCGCGACCTGCAGCTCACCGTCGAGAAGCACGAGGCCGGTTTCAACCAGCGCGACCTCAACGTGATCGCCTCTCCGGCTCAGGAGCTGCGCGACATCTTCGACCTCGTCCCCACCGACACGGAAGACGACTGGGCCAACATCGCGAAGCGACTGCACAACCTGCCCGCCGCGATGGACGGCTACATCGAGACCCTGCGCAGCGGGATCGCGAGCGGGAACGTCCCGGCCATCCGGCAGGTGCGCGAGGTGCTCGCGCAGGCGAACAAGCAGGTGGCGGACACCGGCTTCTTCTTCGAGTTCACCGAGGGTGCGAAGGCCGGAGACGCCGAGCTTCCCGCATCCCTCTCCGCCGATCTGGCAGCGGGCGCGAAGGAGTCGGCGGCCGCGTACGCGAAGCTGGCCGGCTTCCTGAAAGACGAGCTCGCGCAGCACGCCCCCGAGAAGGATGCGGTGGGCCGCGAGCTCTACGCCCTCGCCTCGCGCAGCTTCCTCGGCGCCACGGTCGACCTCGACGAGACCTACGAGTGGGGCATCGAGGAACTCGCCCGCATGGTCGCGGAGCAGGAGTCGATCGCGCGCGAGATCAAGCCGGGAGCGACCGTCGCGGAGGCCATCGAGTTCCTCGACGGCGACGCCAGCCGCAAACTGCACGGCACGGACGCCCTGCAGCGCTGGATGCAGGAGACCAGCGACCGCGCCATCGAGGAGCTCGGCACGTCGCACTTCGACATCCCCACCGAGATCCGCAGGCTCGAGTGCATGATCGCGCCGACCCAGGAAGGCGGCATCTACTACACCGGCCCGAGCGACGACTTCGCCCGCGCCGGCCGGATGTGGTGGAGCGTCCCGGAGGGCGTCACCGAGTTCGACACCTGGCGCGAGCTGACCACGGTCTACCACGAGGGCGTCCCAGGCCACCACCTCCAGATCGCGCAGGCCACCTACAACAAGGCGCAGCTCAACTCCTGGCGCCGCATCGCGGGCACCTCGGGCCACGCGGAGGGCTGGGCCCTGTACGCGGAGCGCCTGATGGAGCAGCTCGGCTACCTCGACGACCCGGCCGACAGGCTCGGGATGCTCGACGGCCAGCGGATGCGCGCCGCCCGCGTCGTGCTCGACATCGGCGTGCACCTCGAGAAGCAGCTGCCGGACGGCTCGGGCCCGTGGACGGGGGAGTACGCCTTCCAGTTCCTCGGCGAGAACGTCAACATGAACGACGGCTTCGTGCGCTTCGAGGTGAACCGCTACCTCGGCTGGCCCGGCCAGGCGCCGTCGTACAAGATCGGTCAGCGCATCTGGGAGCAGCTGCGCGACGAGTACGCGCGTCGCGAGGGGGCGTCCTTCGACATCAAGGCGTTCCACAAGAAGGCGCTCGACATCGGCGGTGTCGGCCTCGACACCCTGAAGTCGGCCCTGCTCGACTGAGCACCGGATGGCGACCTCGCCGTACCGGGTCGTCCTCGGTGACGCCTTCGACGGCCTGCATCCGCGGCTGAAGGCGTACTTCGACGGCATCCCGGAGGGTGGTCACGGCTTCGGCCGGGGCGTGTTCGACACGGTCGGCACGCCCCGGCGCTGGCTGTGGCCGGCCCTGGCGGTGCTCGCCAGGGCGCACGTCGTGTTCCCCGTGTGGGAGCACGACGTGGCATTCACGGTGTGGAACGCGCCCGGCGTGACGGCCGGCGGCGTCCCGTCCGTGCGAGCGACGCGGGTCTTCCTGCTCGCCTCCGGGCGACGCGCGATGGTCGACGAGATCACCGTCGACGGCGGCGTCATCGTGGACACGCTCGGCCGACCCGCCCGCGTGTCGGCGCACTTCGCCGCCGCCGTGATCGACGGCGGGCTGACGCTCACGTCCACCAGAGTGGCGTTCCTGCTCGGGAGGGCGCGCATCCCGGTGCCGCGGCTGCTTGCTCCGCGGGTGCAGCTCACCGAGCGCTACGACGACGAACGGGATGCACAGCTCGTCTCGATCAGGCTCGACCTGCCGGGCGTCGGTAGGCTCTACGAATACGCGGGGACGTTCCGCTATCAGATCGAACAGGGGGAGCGGGACGCGTGAGCCACCGCATCGTCATCGCCGGGGCATCCGGTTTCATCGGCCAGTACCTGACGGAGGCTTTCCGCGCATCCGGGGCCGTCGTGCAGACCATCGGACGCAGAGGCGCTGATGCCACCTGGGCCGACCAGGACAGCATCCGGCGGGTGGTGGACGGCGCCGACCTGGTCGTCAACCTGGCCGGCAAGAGCGTCAACTGCCGCTACACGGACGCCAACCGCGCCGAGGTGTTCCGCTCCCGGCTCGACACCACCAGGGCCATCGGCGACGCGATCGCCGCGAGCGACAGTACTCCTCCGCTCTGGATCAACTCGTCCACCGCCACCATCTACCGTCACGCGGAGGACCGCGCGATGACCGAGCGCGGCGGTGAACTCGGCACGGGATTCTCGGTGAACGTCGCCACGGCGTGGGAGAGGGCGTGCTTCGAGCGAGACCTGCCGTACACCCGCCGCGTCGCGCTGCGGATGGCCATCGTGCTCGGCGACGGGAGCGCGCTCGCCCCGCTGATCAGGCTCGCGCAGTTCGGGCTCGGCGGCCCGCAGGTCGACGGGCCGTGGTTCGCGACGGCCGCGCGCAGGAATGCCGGCACCTTCCACGAGTTCCGCGCCCGCGGAGGGCAACAGCGGTTCAGCTGGGTGCACATCCGGGACGTGCTGGGTGTCATCGAGTTCGTGCGCGCGCATCCGGAGCTCGACGGCGTGGTCAACGTGTCGTCGCCGAACCCCACCGACAACCGCACCTTCATGGCCACGCTGCGACGCGTCCTGGGCGTGCCGTTCGGGTTCCCGGCATACCGGTGGATGCTCGAGGTCGGCTCGATCGCGATCCGCACCGAGACCGAACTCGTGCTGAAAAGCCGCTGGGTCGTGCCGGAACGGCTGCTCGAAGCCGGCTACGAATTCGCTCAACCGGACCTCGAGCCGGCACTCGCCGAGATCGTCGCCGCCCGCGGCTTGCCGCCCACCGCTTTACACAGCTAGACTGGACTGTCACATTTGTGGCACCTCTATCCGCCTGCCGTTCGCGGAACAAAACAGAAGCACCATCGCGACCGGCCTGAATTATGTCCATAACGGAGCACTCACTACATGACAACCGCAACGACCGACAAGGCACCCAAGCAGGTCGCCATCAACGACATCGGATCTGCTGAAGACTTTCTTGCCGCGGTCGAAAAGACGCTGAAGTTCTTCAACGACGGAGACCTCATCGAAGGTACCGTCGTCAAGATCGACCGCGACGAGGTCCTCCTCGACGTCGGTTACAAGACCGAGGGTGTCATCCCCTCCCGCGAACTCTCCATCAAGCACGACGTCGACCCCACCGAGGTCGTCGAGGTCGGCGACACCGTCGAGGCGCTCGTTCTCCAGAAGGAGGACAAGGAAGGCCGCCTCATCCTGTCCAAGAAGCGTGCGCAGTACGAGCGCGCGTGGGGCGACGTCGAGAAGATCAAGGAAGCCGATGGCGTTGTCACCGGTACCGTGATCGAGGTCGTCAAGGGTGGACTCATCGTCGACATCGGCCTCCGTGGCTTCCTCCCGGCGTCGCTCATCGAGCTCCGCCGCGTGCGCGACCTCACGCCGTACCTCGGCCAGGAGATCGAGGCGAAGATCCTCGAGCTCGACAAGAACCGCAACAACGTGGTCCTGTCGCGCCGTGCCCTGCTCGAGCAGACCCAGTCCGAGAGCCGCACTACGTTCCTGAACAACCTGCACAAGGGTCAGGTCCGCAAGGGTGTCGTGTCGTCGATCGTCAACTTCGGTGCGTTCGTCGACCTGGGCGGCGTCGACGGTCTCGTCCACGTCTCCGAGCTCTCCTGGAAGCACATCGAGCACGCCTCCGAGGTCGTCGAGGTCGGTCAGGAAGTCACCGTCGAGATCCTCGAGGTCGACCTGGACCGCGAGCGCGTCTCGCTGTCGCTCAAGGCGACGCAGGAGGACCCGTGGCAGGTCTTCGCCCGCACCCACGCGATCGGTCAGGTCGCACCGGGCAAGGTCACCAAGCTGGTTCCGTTCGGTGCGTTCGTGCGCGTCGCAGACGGCATCGAGGGCCTCGTGCACATCTCGGAGCTGTCGGGCAAGCACGTCGAGCTCGCCGAGCAGGTCGTTTCGGTCGGCGACGAGGTCTTCGTCAAGGTCATCGACATCGACCTCGAGCGTCGTCGCATCTCCCTCTCGCTGAAGCAGGCGAACGAGGGCGTCGACCCCGAGGGCACCGAGTTCGACCCGGCGCTGTACGGAATGCTCACGGAGTACGACGACCAGGGCAACTACAAGTACCCTGAGGGCTTCGACCCCGAGACGAACGAGTGGAAGGAAGGCTTCGAGGCCCAGCGCGAGAAGTGGGAGCAGGACTACGCTGCAGCCCAGGCTCGCTGGGAGGCCCACAAGAAGCAGGTCGCCAAGGGTCTCGAAGAGGCCGCAGCCGAGGGCACCGCGTCCACCGGCGGTTCGACCTTCACCTCCGAGTCCACCTCGGGCGGAACGCTGGCCGACGACGAGTCGCTCGCCGCTCTGCGCGAGAAGCTCAGCTCGAACTCCTAAGCGGTTCATCCGGAACGGCCGGTCCCTCACGGGGCCGGCCGTTCCGGCGTTAACGCGAGCGAGCCGGCGGCGGCAGGACGCGGTTAGCATGGTCTGGTGCAGCTGATCGGACTCACCGGCGGGATCGCCTCCGGCAAATCGACCATCGCCCGCCGCCTCGCCGAACACGGGGCCGTCGTCGTCGACGCCGATCGCATCGCGAGGGAGGTGGTCGAGCCCGGCTCCCCGGCGCTCGCGCAGATCGCCGAGACGTTCGGGCCGCAGGTGATCCGCGAGGACGGCAGCCTCGACCGGCCGGCGCTCGGCGCGATCATCTTCGCCGACGAGGATGCGCGGCTGCGGTTGAACGCGATCACCCACCCCGCAGTGCTCGCCCTGTCCACCGAGCGTTTCCGTGCGGCGGGGGAGGCCGATCCGGATGCCGTCGTCGTCTACGACGTGCCCCTGCTGGTCGAGTCGGCCAACGAGTACCCGTTCGATCTGATCGTGGTGGCGCACGCGTCCGCGGACACGCGCATCCGGAGGCTGGTGGAGCTGCGGGGGACGGACGAGGCGGAGGCACGGCGCAGGGTCGGCTCGCAGGCGACCGACGAGGAGCGTCTGGCGGTCGCCGACGTGGTGATCGACACCGACGGCACCCTGGAGCAGACGCTCGCGCAGACCGACGCGCTGTGGGACAGGCTGCGCGGCTGACAGCCGTTCCGCTCAGAGCGCACACCGCCAGGAATGTCGGCGGTCCTTCCTAGACTGGACATATGCAACCCACGCGCGCCGTCCGTCCCTTCGAGGTCGTCAGCGAATACCAGCCGAGCGGTGACCAGCCGCAGGCCATCGCCGAACTCGCCGGTCGCATCAACGCCGGCGAGACCGACGTCGTGCTGCTCGGCGCGACGGGAACAGGCAAGTCGGCCACCACGGCCTGGCTGATCGAGCAGGTGCAGCGTCCGACGCTCGTGCTCGCCCACAACAAGACCCTCGCCGCCCAGCTGGCCAACGAGTTCCGCGAGCTCATGCCCAACAACGCGGTCGAATACTTCGTCTCCTACTACGACTACTACCAGCCGGAGGCGTACGTCCCGCAGACGGACACCTTCATCGAGAAAGACTCCTCGATCAACGCGGAGGTCGAGCGGCTGCGGCACTCCACCACCAACTCGCTGCTCAGCCGTCGCGATGTGGTCGTGGTCTCCACCGTGTCCTGCATCTACGGCCTCGGCGCCGCGGAGGAATACCTCGAGGCGATGGTGGCCCTGCAGGTGGGGGAGAACGTCGGCCGTGACAAGCTCATCCGTCGTTTCGTCGGCATGCAGTACGAGCGCAACGACATCGACTTCTCGCGTGGCAAGTTCCGCGTGCGCGGCGACACCATCGAGATCATCCCGGTCTACGAGGAGAACGCGGTGCGCATCGAGCTCTTCGGCGACGAGATCGAGGCCATCTACACACTGCACCCGCTCACCGGCGAGATCATCTCCAAGGTCGACGCGATCTCGATCTTCCCCGCGACGCACTACGCGGCCAGCCCCGCCACGATGCAGCGCGCCATCGGCACCATCCAGACCGAGCTGCACGACCGGCTGGTCGAGCTGGAGCGCGAGGGCAAGCTGCTCGAAGCGCAGCGACTCAGGATGCGCACCCAGTTCGACATCGAGATGATGGAGCAGATCGGCTTCTGCTCCGGCATCGAGAACTACTCGCGCCACATCGACGGCCGTCAGCCGGGCGAGGCGCCGAACTGTCTGCTCGACTACTTCCCAGACGACTTCCTCGTCGTCATCGACGAGTCGCACGTCACGGTGCCGCAGATCGGCGCGATGTACGAGGGCGACTCCTCGCGCAAGCGCACGCTGGTCGAGCACGGGTTCCGCCTGCCGAGCGCGCTCGACAACCGCCCGCTCAAGTGGAACGAGTTCAAAGACCGCGTCGGCCAGACGGTCTACCTGTCCGCCACGCCCGGCCGCTACGAGATGGGCATCGCCGACGGCGTCGTCGAGCAGATCATCCGCCCGACCGGCCTGGTCGACCCGGAGATCGTCGTGAAGCCCACCAAGGGCCAGATCGACGACCTGCTCGAAGAGATCCGGCTGCGGGTCGAGCGCGACGAGCGCGTCCTGGTCACCACGCTGACCAAGAAGATGGCGGAGGAGCTCACCGACTTCCTCGCCGAGGCGGGCGTGAAGGTCCGCTACCTGCACTCCGACGTCGACACCCTCCGCCGGGTCGAGCTCCTCACCGAGCTGCGCGCGGGCGTCTACGACGTGCTCGTCGGCATCAACCTGCTGCGTGAGGGTCTCGACCTGCCCGAGGTGTCTCTCGTGGCGATCCTGGATGCGGACAAGGAAGGCTTCCTGCGGTCGTCGACCTCGCTCATCCAGACCATCGGCCGCGCGGCGCGCAACGTCTCCGGCCAGGTCCACATGTACGCGGACGTGCTGACCGACTCGATGAAGAACGCCATCGAGGAGACCACGCGCCGCCGCGAGCGGCAGGTCGAGTACAACAGGGTCAACGGCATCGACCCGCAGCCGCTGCGCAAGCGCATCGCCGACATCACCGACGTGCTCGCTCGCGAGGGCGCAGACACGGCAGCGATGCTGGCCGGCCGCGAGGCGAAGAAGAAGAGCCCGACGCCCAACCTCCGCAAGGGCGGCATCGCCGCGCAGGGCGCGAACGAGCTCGAGGCTCTCATCGCCGACCTCAACGGCCAGATGCTCGCCGCCGCCGGAGAACTGAAGTTCGAGCTGGCCGCGCGCCTCCGCGACGAACTCGGCGACCTCAAGCGCGACCTCCGCCAGATGGAGAAGGCCGGCCACCTGGGCTGAGCGGGCCTCGCCTGTCCATCGGGCGACCGGTATACGGTGGCAGGGTGAGCGCGATGACGACGGCGGGGCGATGAAGCGTCATCGGATGCTGCTCGCCTGCTCGGCGCTCGCCCTCATCGCCGTGGTCGCGCTGGCCGTGCAGGGCGCCCCGGTATTCTCCGGGATGCGCTGGATCCCTCCCGCGGAATCCCAGCCCCCGCTCCCGCAGAACCTCACCGGCCCCACCGCCTCCGGGTCTCCGGCTCCGCGCGAGCTGCAGCACGTCACCCGGTTCGACATCTCCTGGTTCGTGGTCGCCGCCGCCGTGATCGTGCTCGTCATCGTCGCAGCCCTCATCTGGCGAGCGGTCCGTCGCCGTCTCACCCTCCCGGAACGGGATGCATTGCCGCTCCTCCCCGACGCCCTCGGCGACGCGGCACCCGAGGATGTGCCCACCCCGGAACCCGTCCAGGTCCGCCGCGGCCTCGACCTGGCCTACGACCGCCTGACCGAACCGCGCGAACCCCGAGACGCCATCGAACGCGCCTGGCTCGGACTCGAAGAGGCGGCCACCGACTCCGGGATGCGCAGACTCCCCGCCGAGACCCCCGGCGAGTTCACCACCCGCGTGGTCGTCCGCGTTGCCACCGACCGGGCTGCCGCGACCACGCTCCTCGACCTCTACCTGCTCGCGCGTTTCAGCGCGGCACCGGTCACGGCCGACGAGGTCGCCCGCGCCCGCTCCGCAGTGGATGCGCTCCGCGCGTCCTGGACCATGGCGCCCCGCAGCGCGGCAGGAGGCCCGCGGTGACCGGGGACGAGCGCGCCGCCGCCGAGCACCTCGCGCCCGCGCGCGCCCCGAGCAGGCGTCTCCTGTTCTCTGCCGGTTTCCGCTGGCGCATCGCCGGGTGCATCCTGCTCGCGGCAGTCGCTGGCTTCGTCGCCTGGTTCTTCGGCCTCGACCCCGAGCACTCCATCGGTCTGGCTGCGATCATCCTCGCCGCCGGTGCCTGCGCGACGGTTCTTGGAGAGCAGGCAGGAGTCGACTGGCTTCCCGACCCCGTGCTCCCGCGCGACGGCGCCCGCCGCGACGTGTCCCAGCTCGGCTGGGCGCTGCACACCCGCGGCGGGGGAGTCGCGCCCGAGGCTGTCCGCCGCCTCCGCTCCGTCACGGCCAGCACCCTCGAACTCCACGGCCTCGACCTCGACAACCCCGCAGACGCCCCCGAGATCGCCCGCCTCCTCGGCCCCGACACGGTCCGCCTCCTCCGCCGCGGCACCGCCGAGTCCCCGAAACCCGCCACCTTCGAGGCGATCGTCACCTCCCTCGCCCGCCTCGCCGAAACACTCATCGGCCCCGTCGACCCCGACAGCGACAGCGACGGCCACGACCACCACAGGGTCGGCAGAGCCGAGCCACACGCAGCATCCACCGCATCCACCGCCCCCACCCCGCCCCAGGAGCCGCACCCATGACCGCCGCCACCCCCGACCTGCCCGCCGCCTCCCGCGACCTCCCCGCCGCACGTCCCGCTGCGCTCCCCGTCGCCGAGATCGCCCGGCTGAGCGGCGACATCCTCGACCGTGTCGGCAGCGTCGTCGTCGGGATGCGCCCGGCGCTCGAACTGGCGCTGGCGACCATCCTCGCCGGCGGTCACGTGCTGTTCGAAGACGTCCCCGGCCTCGGCAAAACGCTCGCCGCGCGCAGTATCGCGTCGGCCATCGGTCTCGACTTCCGGCGCCTGCAGTGCACCCCCGACCTGCTCCCCGCCGACATCACCGGCTCATTCGTCTATGCACCTGCGTCGGCCGAGTTCGTCTTCCGCCCGGGGCCGATCTTCACCGGCCTGTTCCTCGCCGACGAGATCAACCGCACCTCGCCGAAGACCCAGTCCGCGCTGCTGGAGGCGATGGCCGAAGGTCAGGTCACCGTCGAGGGCCAGAGCTTCCCGCTGCCGGAGCCCTTCCATGTGGTCGCCACCTCCAACCCCATCGAGTTCGAGGGCACGTACGCGTTGCCGGAGGCGCAGCTCGACCGGTTCATGGTGCGGCTGAGCGTCGGCTACCCGGATGCGCAGGGCGAGAGCCGCGTGCTGCTCGCGCGGGTGAGCAGGCGCAAGGAGGTCGCGACGGTCGAGCCGGTGATCGACGCCGCCACCCTCCGTGCCATGCAGGACGGCGTCGAGCTGGTCGACGTCGACGAGGACATCGCGGCATACTGCGTCGCCCTCGCCGCGGCCACGCGCCGTCACCGGTCGGTGGAGGTGGGCGCGTCGCCGCGCGGTTCGCAGGGGCTGCTGCTCGTCGCGCGCGCTCGCGCCGTGATGGCCGGACGCGATTTCGTGATCCCCGACGACGTCAAAGCCGTCGCGGTCCCCGTCCTCGCGCACCGCCTCTCGCTCACCGTCCAGGCCTGGACGAGCGGCGTGCAGGCCTCCCAGGTGGTCACCGAGGTGGTCAACTCGGTGCCCGGTCCTCCGTCGGTCGGAGCAGCACGGGATGCGGCCCGCGCGACTGTCCCGGATGCGGGGCTCCCCGGGTGACCGCCGAGGAGCCGGGCCGCCCACCGCAAGCCCCGGCGACCACCGCATCCACCCCGTGGGACCTCAGCCCGGCCGTCGTCGCCGCGCTGGTCGTCGCGCTCGTCTGCCTCGGCGCCGGTTTCATCGCGAGCAGGGTCGAGCTGGCCCTGGTCGGTGTCCCGTTGCTCATCGCGGCGGCCTACGGCTGGGACCGTCGCCCCGGCGACCGCATCCCGCTCGCGTTCTCGGCGTCCGTCGAGCCCGCACGCGACGGGTCCACTGGCCGCTCCCCAGCGGCTCCTGCTTCCTCCACCAGCCCGTCGATCCCCACGACCGAGACCACCGCGCCCACCCGCACCACCCAAGGCGCCATCGTCCGCGCCATCGGCTCCGTCACCACCCCCACCTCCAACGCCCCCACCGGCATCGACGCCGTCGGGGTCCGCATCGCGCTCCCGAACCGGGCGCCGCTGGACACGGTCCTCACCCCGCGCGCGGCTACACGCATCCCGGCCGACATCGTCGTCGTACACTCCGGACCGCAGCGGCTGCTGCGGCTGACCGCCCGCGTCATCGGCGCAGACGCGTCGTTCGTCGGCGACACCGCGGCGGCGCCCGCGCTCGACCGGGTGGTGCGTCCGCGGATCGTGCCGGTGCGGAGCCTGCCGCTTCCCGCCCGGCTGATCGGGCTGACCGGGCCGCACCCGTCCGCGCGGCCGGGAGACGGGGGCGAGTTCCGGGATGTCGACCGGTTCCAGCCGGGGGACAGGCTGCGCCGCATCGACTGGAAGGCGACCGCCCGGCGGGCGCAGAGCGCCGGTGAGCTGTTCGTCCGCCGCACGATGGCCACCTCCGACGCCGCCGTCCAGTTCGTGATCGACAGCAGGGACGATCTCACCGGGAGGGTCGCGGACTGGGCGGCCATGCATCCACTGCCCGGCGTCTCGTCGCAGGATCTCGCGCGGGAGGCGGTCGTCTCGCTGGCCGGAGCGTACGTCGCGGCGGGGGACAGGGTCGGCTTCGACGACCTGGCGGACCCTGCCCGCGCCATCCCTCCCCGGGCGGGCGCCAGGCACCTGCACCGGGTGTCGCGCGCCGTCGAGCTCACCGGCCCGCGCGGCGCGGCCACCGAGCGGGTGCGCGCGCCGATCCTCGCCCCCGGCGCCCTCGTCTATGTGATGTCGACGTTCCTCGATGAGCAGCCGCTGCGCCTCGCGCTCGTCTGGCGGGCCGCCGGGCACCGGGTGATCGCCGTGGACGTGCTGCCCGCCAGGCTCACGCGCGACCTTCCCCCGAGGGAGCGGCTGGCGCTGAAAGTCGTCGAGGTCGAGCGCGCCCTACGTTTCCGCCGGCTGGCGGCGGCGGGCATCGACGTGCTCGCCTGGCAGGACAGCGACGACAACGGAGCCGAATCCGGCACACGGGATGCGCGCCTCCGCGAGCTGAGCAGGCCGAGGAGGTCCCGGTGAGCGGCGCAAACGCCACAGAACCCGTGCTCGGCGCCACCGTTCCCGGGTGGAGCGTTCGTGCCCTGTTCGGCGCGATCGCCCTCGCGCTCTGCCTGACCGTGGCAGACTCCGGATTCTGGCTGGCCGTGTCGCTCGCCCTCACCGCGGCGGCCGTCGCCGTTCCGCGCTGGCTGACGGCGTGGTTCCTCATCGGGGCGCTCGCGTTCACCGTGCTGCTGCATCCGCAGTCCGTCGGCGAGTGGCGGGTGTATGCGCTGATCGCCGGGGCGCACGCTCTGCACCTGACGGCATCGTGGATGCTCGTGGTGCCGCCGCTCGCCCGGCTGCAGCCCGCCGTGCTGCTGTCGTCGCTGCTGCGGTTCGTGATCGTCCAGGTGCCCGTGCAGCTCGCCGCAGTCGGGCTGCTCGCGCTCACGACGAGTGCCGGGGGCGGTGCGACGGTGTGGCCGGCGGTGCTCACCGGAGTCGCGGTCGTGGCGCTCTTCCTCGTCGCGGTGCCTCTGTTGCTGCGCCGTCCGCACCGTCCGGCGGGGCAGCAGGACGATCCCCGGTAGCAATGTCGGTGGTCCGGCATAGACTCGGCGGCGAGCGGTGACAGGCCTGTCGATGAACCGGTACAATCGAACATATCTTCGATCTGTGCCGGCGTGCGATCTGCGCTGGGCGAACACAGCCGACCTGGGGCGACGAGTAGCGGAGAATTGATCGAGTGACTGAAATTGATCGGGTGGTTATGGGCAAGGTGACGGGTTCACACCTCAGCGTGCGAGGAGCGCGGGTGCACAACCTGCACAACGTCGACCTCGAGATCCCGAGGGACTCGCTCGTGGTCTTCACCGGGCTGTCCGGTTCCGGCAAGTCGTCGCTCGCCTTCGACACGATCTTCGCCGAGGGGCAGCGCCGATACGTCGAGTCGCTGTCGGCGTACGCCAGGCAGTTCCTCGGGCAGGTCGACCGACCGGATGTCGACTTCATCGAGGGCCTGAGCCCCGCCGTGTCGATCGACCAGAAGTCCACCAACCGCAACCCGCGGTCCACGGTCGGAACGATCACCGAGATCTACGACTACATGCGTCTGCTCTGGGCGCGCATCGGCGTCCCGCACTGCCCCGTCTGCGGCGAGCCCATCCAGCGCCAGACCGTGCAGCAGATCGCGGACCAGCTGATGGAGCTCGAAGCGGGCAGGCGCTACCAGGTGGTCAGCCCCGTCGTCTCGCAGAAGAAGGGCGAGTTCGTCGACCTCTTCAAGGAGCTCGCGGCATCCGGATACTCGCGCGCCATCGTCGACGGCCAGCAGATCCAGCTCAGCGAGCCGCCGACGCTCAAGAAGCAGTACAAGCACGACATCTCGGTGGTCGTCGACCGTCTGGTCGCCGGGCCGGACATCCTGAGCCGCCTCACCGACTCCCTGGAGACCGCGCTGCGGCTCACCGACGGGCTGGTCCAGGTCAACTTCGTCGACGGAGAGGGCCCGGATGCGTGGCGCACCTTCAGCGAGAAGCTGTCCTGTCCCAACAACCACCCCATCCAGCTCACCGAGATCGAGCCGCGAACCTTCTCGTTCAACGCGCCGTTCGGCGCCTGCCCGGAGTGCTCCGGCCTCGGCACGCGCATGGCGGTGGATGAAGACCTGCTGCTCGGCGACGAAGACCTCAGCATCGCCGACGGCGTCATCGTGCCGTGGACCACGCAGGGCAAGGGGCTGTTCCAGTACTACGAGAAGCTGCTCGACGGGCTGGCCCGCGACCTCAAGTTCTCGCTGAAGACGCCGTGGAAGAAGCTCCCGGACGAGGTGCGCAACGCGGTCATGCGCGGCGACAACTTCGAGGTCAAGGTCAAGTGGAAGAACCGCTACGGCCGTGAGATGAGCTACACCTCGGGCTTCGAGGGCGTCGTGCCGTACATCGAGCGCCAATACCTGCAGGCCGAGACCGACACGCAGCGTGCGCGCTGGGCGGAGTACCTCCGCGAGGTGCCGTGCTCCGTGTGCGGCGGCAAGCGGCTGAAGCCCGAAGTCCTCGCCGTCCTCGTGCACGGCGCGAGCATCGCCGACGCGTCCGAGCTGAGCTTGAGCGATGCCCGGGTGTTCATGGACAAGCTGCACCTCACCGAGCGCGAGGAGAAGATCGCCGCCCAGGTGCTGCGCGAGATCAAGCTGCGTCTCGACTTCCTCATCCAGGTCGGGCTCAACTACCTCGACCTGTCGCGCGCAGCCGCCACTCTGTCGGGTGGCGAGGCCCAGCGCATCCGGTTGGCGACGCAGATCGGCTCTGGGCTCACCGGCGTGCTCTATGTGCTCGACGAGCCGAGCATCGGCCTGCACCAGCGCGACAACCGCCGTCTGATCGACACCCTCGTCGCACTGCGCGACCTGGGGAACACGCTGATCGTGGTCGAGCACGACGAAGACACCATCCGCACCGCCGACTGGGTGGTCGACATCGGACCGGGCGCCGGCGTCAACGGCGGTCACGTCGTGCACTCGGGCTCGTACGACGAGCTGCTGGAGAACAGGGATTCGCTCACCGGCGACTACCTCTCCGGCCGCAAGGAGATCGAGATCCCGGCCAAGCGTCGCAAGATCGACAAGAAGCGCATGATCTCCGTGGTCGGCGCCGAGGCCAACAACCTCAAGAAGGTCACGGTCGACTTCCCGCTCGGCACGTTCGTCGCCGTCACGGGCGTGAGCGGGTCCGGCAAGTCGTCGCTGGTCAACGACATCCTGTATCGGGTGCTGGCCAACAAGCTCAACGGCGCACGCAAGCTGCCGGGCAAGCACAAGGCCGTCACCGGGCTTGAGAACCTCGACAAGGTCGTGCACGTCGACCAGGCGCCGATCGGACGCACGCCGCGCTCCAACCCGGCGACGTACACCGGCGTCTTCGACCGCATCCGCACGCTGTTCTCCGAGACGATGGAGGCGAAGTCGCGCGGCTACCTGCCCGGCCGGTTCAGCTTCAACGTCAAGGGCGGGCGCTGCGAGGCGTGCTCCGGAGACGGCACGATCAAGATCGAGATGAACTTCCTGCCCGACGTCTACGTGGCGTGCGAGGTGTGCGGGGGAGCGCGGTACAACCGCGACACCCTGTCCGTGCACTACAAGGGCAAGAACATCGCCGAGGTGCTCGACATGCCGATCAGCGAGGCCGCGGAGTTCTTCCGGCCGATCTCGGCGATCCACCGCTTCCTGCAGACCCTCGTGGATGTGGGTCTCGGCTACGTCAGGCTCGGCCAGAGCGCCACGACGCTCTCCGGCGGCGAGGCGCAGCGCGTCAAGCTCGCCACCGAGCTGCAGCGCCGCTCCAACGGGCGCAGCGTGTACGTTCTCGACGAGCCGACCACCGGTCTGCACTTCGAAGACGTCCGCAAGCTCCTTCTGGTGCTGAACGGGCTGCTCGACAAGGGCAACACCGTGATCGTCATCGAGCACAACCTCGACGTGATCAAGTCCGCGGACTGGATCATCGACATGGGGCCGGAGGGCGGAGCAGGCGGCGGAGAAGTCATCGCGACCGGAACGCCGGAGCGCGTGGCGGAAACGCCGGGCAGCCACACCGGATACTTCCTCAAGGAGATCCTCCAGGGCGAGAGCGCCCGGGGCGCCGCGTAGGCCGGGCGCGTGGCAGACACCGTCAGCTACCGGCCGAAAGCCGGTGAGATCCCGACCCAGCCCGGGGTGTACCGGTTCCGCGACGCCAACAGGCGCGTGCTCTACGTCGGCAAGGCCAAGAACCTGCGGGCGCGGCTGAGCAACTACTTCCAGCCGCTCCGCAGCCTGCACGAGCGCACCAGGCGCATGGTGACCACCGCGGCGTCGGTGGAGTGGACGGTCGTGGCGACCGAGTTCGAGGCGCTGCAGCTCGAATACACCTGGATCAAGGAGTTCAACCCGCCGTTCAACGTGCAGTTCCGGGACGACAAGTCGTACCCGTACCTGGCGGTGACACTGGGGGACCGCATCCCGCGGGTGATGGTCACGCGCAACCGTGGCGTGAAGGACGCGCGGTACTTCGGGCCGTACACGAAGGTCTGGGCGATCAGGGACACGGTCGACCTGATGCTCAAGGCGTTCCCGATGCGCAGCTGCTCCGACGGCGTCTACCGCAGGGCGGAGCTCACCGGGCGTCCGTGCCTGCTCGGCGATATCGGCAAGTGCGCAGCTCCCTGCGTCGGGCGGATCAGCCCGGAGGATCATCGCGAGCTGGCCGAGGACTTCGTCTCGTTCATGGCGGGCAACGACACCAAGTACATCCGGGTGATGACCGAGCGGATGAAGCAGGCCGCGAGCACGCAGGACTACGAGGCCGCCGCCCGCCACCGTGACGCGATCCAGGCTCTCGAAGCGGCGATGGGCAAGAGCGCCGTCGTGCTTCCCGACAACGTGGACGCCGACGTGTTCGGTATCGCGCACGACGAGTTGGCCGCCGCCGTGCAGCAGTTCATCGTGCGCGGAGGCCGCATCCGGGGTGTGCGCAGCTGGGTGGTCGACAAGGAGCTCGACGTCGAACTCGGCGACCTCGTCGAGACCGTGGTGCAGAACGCGTACGAGGGATCGGATGCTCCGCCGCGCGAGATCCTCGTGCCGGAGCTGCCGGACGACGCCATCGAACTCGAGCAGTGGCTCACGGCCCGCCGCCACGAGATCGGCGACCCGGGAGCACCGCGCGGACGCCTCACCGGACGGGTCGAGCTGCGGGTGGCGCAGCGCGGAGACAAGGCGGCGCTCGCCCAGACCGTCGAGATGAACGCCAAGAACGCTCTCGTGCTCTACAAGACGAGGCGCAGCTCCGACTTCGTGGCCAGGTCCAAGGCGCTCAACGACATCCAGGATGCGCTCGGCATGCCGGATGCTCCCCTCCGGATGGAGTGCTACGACGTCTCGCACCTCAGCGGCACCAACATCGTGGCCTCGATGGTCGTGTTCGAGGACGGGCTGCCGAGGAAGGACCAGTACCGGCGGTTCAGCATCCCGGAGTCGACGGACGACACCGAGTCGATCTACCAGGTGATCACGCGCAGGCTGGCGTACCTGAAGAACCCGGAGGCGGAGTTCGCCGAGCCGGGGGCGGAGGGCGCGCAGACGGGTGCTGCTCGCGCCGCCGGCGTTCAGACCGACGACGCCGGCGACGATCCAGAGATCGACATCGACGCCGAGCTCGCGGAGGCGGCGGAAAAGCGGCGCAAGAAGTTCGCGTACCCGCCCAACCTGCTCATCGTCGACGGCGGCCAGCCCCAGGTGGCTGCGGCCAGGCGCGCGCTGGAGGAGTCCGGCGTGCAGGGCATCCAACTGGTCGGCATCGCCAAGCGTCTCGAGGAGATCTGGCTGCCGGACTCCGACTTCCCGGTGATCCTGCCGCGCAACAGCGACGCGCTGTTCCTCATCCAGCGCATCCGCGACGAGGCGCACCGGTTCGCCATCACGTACCAGCGCGCCAAGCGCAAGCGCGACATCGGCTCGGTGCTCGGCGAGATCCCCGGCCTCGGCCCGTCCAGGGTCAAGGAGCTGCTGAAGCATTTCGGCTCCGTGGCGCAGCTCAGGAAGGCGACTCCGGACGAGATCGCCGCCGTGCGCGGCGTCGGACCGACCCTGGCGTCCGCCATCCATGAACGACTCGCCAGTCGCTAGGCTTGGGGGACACCTTTCGAGCGGAGGACAAGGCTGATGAGCACCGACACCGAGCAGCAGGAAGTGCTGATCGTGACCGGGATGTCGGGAGCAGGGAGGTCGACGGTCGCCAACGCGCTCGAAGACCTCGACTGGTACGTCGTCGACAACCTTCCCCCGCAGATGCTCCGGCCGCTGATCGAGCTGGCCAATCGGGCTGAGTCCGGTCTGCCGCGCATCGCCGCGGTGGTGGATGTGCGCGGCCGCAACTTCTTCGTCGACCTGCGCGACCTCATCCAGAGCCTGCGCGAGGGCACCAAGGTGCGCGTGCTGTTCCTCGAAGCGACGGACGCGGTACTGGTGCGGCGGTTCGAGCAGGTGCGGAGACCCCATCCGCTGCAGGGCGACGGCACGATCCTCGACGGCATCACCGCGGAGCGCACGCGGTTGCGCGAGATCCGCGAGGCGAGCGACATCATCGTCGACACCTCCGACCTGAACATCCACCAGCTCGCCACGAACATCACGGAGACCTTCGCCGCGGAGAACACAGCGGGTGTGCAGGTGACGCTGATGAGTTTCGGATTCAAGTACGGCCTGCCGGCCGACGCCGACCTGGTGACGGATGCGCGCTTCCTGCCCAACCCCTTCTGGAACCCGGAACTGCGCCCCTTCACGGGGCTCGACGCCGTCGTGCGCGACTTCGTCCTCGAACAGCGCGGCGCCGCGGAATTCATCGACGCGTACGTCAGTGCTCTGCGCCCGATCCTCGACGGTTACCAGCGTGAGAACAAACGGCACGCCACGATCGCGGTAGGCTGCACGGGGGGAAAACACCGGTCCGTGGCGATTGCGGAAGAGCTCGCTACCCGGTTGAAAGAGATCCCTGGGCTCGCGGTGAACACAAAACACCGCGACCTCGGCCGTGAATGAAGCCGGCCACAGCCTCCACGGCCCCACGACAGGCCGTTCGAACAGAAAAGGAACCCGATTGGCTCTCACCGCCGACGTCAAAGACGAACTCACGAAGGTCGAGGTCAGCAAGACCACCGTCCGGGCAGCCGAACTCGCGACCATCCTGCGGTTCTCGGGTGGCCTGCACCTGATCAGCGGCCGCATCGCGGTCGAGAGCGAGCTGGACACTCCGGAACTCGCCCGCCGCGTCCGTAAAGACCTCGCGGAGCTGTACGGCGTCCGCAGCGAGGTCTCCGTCATCTCCGCGTCCGGTCTGCGGCGCACCAGCCAGTACCTCGTCCGCGTGCTCGACGGCGGAGAGACCCTCGCCCGCCAGACGGGACTGCTGGATGCGCGCCGCCGCCCGATCCGCGGCCTCCCGAACCGTCTCACCACGGGTTCCCGCGAGGAGCTCGCCGCCGTCTGGCGCGGTGCGTTCCTCGCCAGCGGATCCCTCACCGACCCCGGTCGCTCTGCCGCGCTGGAGATCACCTGCCCGGGCAACGAGTCCGCGATGGCGCTCGTCGGTGCCGCCGGCCGCCTCGGCGTGGCAGCAAAGGCCCGCGAGGTCCGCGGCGTGCACCGCGTCGTGATCCGCGACGGCGACGCCATCAGCGCCATGCTCGTGCACATGGGCGCGGCGAAGACCGTCGAGAACTGGGAGCAGCTGCGTCAGCGCCGCGAGGTCCGTGCAACGGCCAACCGCCTCGTGAACTTCGACGACGCCAACCTGCGCCGCTCCGCCCAGGCCGCCGTCGCCGCCTGCGCCCGCGTCGAGCGCGCACTCGAGATCCTCGGCGACGACGTGCCGGAGCACCTGCGGTACGCGGGGGAGCTGCGCCTCAACTTCCGCGACTCCAGCCTCGACGAGCTCGGCCACCACGCCGACCCGCCGATGACCAAGGACGCGGTCGCCGGGCGCATCAGGAGGCTGCTGGCGATGGCGGACAAAAAGGCCGTCGACCTCGGCATCCCCGGCACGGAGGCCAACCTCCCGTCCGACCTCGACGAAGTCTGAGTCTGTTCGACGGGGAAGCAAACCCTGGCCAACTCGGTTGGCGTTACTAGACTGGAAATGTCGCTCGAAGCCCGGTGTGAACGGATCGCGCCGGGAACCAAATGAGGAGATGAGTAATGGCTGACTACACGCTCGCAGACCTTCCATACGATTATTCGGCGCTTGAGCCGAACATCAGCGGTCGGATCATGGAGCTGCACCACGACAAGCACCACAAGGCGTACGTCGACGGTGCGAACACCGCCATCGCCAAGCTGGCCGAAGCACGCGACGCCGACGACCTCGGCAACGTCAACAAGCTCCAGAAAGACCTGGCGTTCAACCTCGCCGGTCACGTGAACCACACGGTGTTCTGGAACAACCTGTCGCCGGACGGCGGCGACAAGCCGACCGGTGAGCTCGCGGCCGCGATCGACGAGTTCTTCGGGTCGTTCGACAAGTTCCGCGCGCACTTCACGGCGTCCGCTCTGGGCATCCAGGGCTCCGGATGGTCGATCCTGGCCTGGGATTCGCTCGGCCAGAAGCTCATCATCGAGCAGCTGTACGACCACCAGGGCAATCTCGCAGCAGCCACCGTGCCGCTGCTGCTCCTCGACATGTGGGAGCACGCGTTCTACCTGGACTACGTGAATGTCAAGGCGGATTACGTCAAGGCATTCTGGAACATCACCAACTGGGGCGATGTTCAGGAGCGCTTCACGCGGGCGCGCGAGAAGACCTCTGGCCTGCTGCTACTGTCATAGCGGGAACGGTGTCCCGGATGGTTCGCCGCCCGGGACACCGCCGTCCGCTCCCTACCCACAACACCGCGCCCGTCGGGCGCCCATCAAGTAACTGGAGACATCTGTGTCCGTAAAGATCGGAATCAACGGGTTCGGTCGCATTGGTCGTAACTTCTTCCGTGCCGCTCTGGCCAAGGGCAGCGACCTCGAGATCGTCGCCGTCAACGACCTGACCGACAACAAGGCGCTTGCGCACCTGCTCAAGTACGACTCGATCACCGGTCGTCTGGACGCCACGGTCGAGCTCGACGGCGACAACATCATCGTCAACGGCAAGGCCATCAAGGTCCTCGAAGAGCGCGACCCCGCCAACCTCCCCTGGGGCGAGCTGGGCGTCGACATCGTCATCGAGTCGACCGGCCGCTTCACCAAGTCGGAGGATGCGCGCAAGCACATCGCCGGCGGTGCCAAGAAGGTCATCGTCTCCGCCCCCGCGACCGGTGACGACGTCGCCACGATCGTCCTCGGCGTCAACGAGGAGACCTACGACAGCGCCGTGAGCGACATCCTCTCGAACGCGTCGTGCACCACGAACTGCCTCGCGCCGCTCGCCAAGGTCCTGCTCGACAACTTCGGCATCGAGCGCGGTCTCATGACCACGGTCCACGCGTACACCGCAGACCAGAACCTGCAGGACGGCCCGCACAGCGACCTCCGCCGTGCGCGCGCAGCCGCTGCCAACATCATCCCGACCTCGACCGGTGCCGCCAAGGCTCTCGGCCTGGTCATCCCGGAGCTCGTCGGCAAGCTCGACGGCTACGCCCTCCGCGTCCCGGTCATCACCGGCTCGATCACCGACCTCACGGTCGAGGTCGGCAGCCCGGTGACGGTCGAGCAGGTCAACGCGGCGTACAAGGCTGCTGCCGAGGGTCCCCTCAAGGGCATCCTCAAGTACACCGAGGACCCGATCGTCTCCACCGACATCGTCAGCGACCCGCACTCGTCGATCTTCGACGCCGGCCTGACCAAGGTCATCGGCGGCACGCAGGTCAAGGTCGCGTCCTGGTACGACAACGAGTGGGGTTACTCCAACCGTCTCGTCGACCTGACCGAGTACGTGGCCGAGCGCCTCTAACGACAGGGAACCGACGTGACGCTCCGCACACTTGATTCACTCGGTTCGCTCGCCGGCAAGCTGGTCATCGTCCGCTGTGATCTGAACGTCCCTCTGAAGGACGGCCAGATCACGGACGATGGCCGCGTGCGAGCGTCGATTCCCACCCTGAACGCCCTGATCAATCAGGGCGCGAAGGTGGTCGTCATCTCCCACCTGGGACGCCCGGAGGGCGCCCCGGATGCGAAGTACAGCCTGGCGCCGGTTGCCCAGCGGCTCTCCGAGCTGCTGGGCAAGCCGGTGACCTTCGCCAAGGACACCGTCGGCTCCGGCGCCCAGGATGCGGTCTCCGGCCTGCAGGACGGCGATGTCGCCCTGCTGGAGAACCTCCGGTTCAACCCGGGCGAGACCAGCAAAGACGAGGCGGAGCGCCAGGCGTTCGCGGCGAAACTCGCCGCGTTCGGAGACGCGTTCGTCTCCGACGGCTTCGGTGTCGTGCACCGCAAGCAGGCGAGCGTCTACGAGCTCGCCAAGGCTCTTCCGAGCGCGGCCGGCCAGCTGATCGCCACCGAGCTGGATGTGCTCGACCGCCTCACCGAGAACCCGGAGCGTCCGTACGCCGTGGTCCTCGGCGGGTCGAAGGTCTCCGACAAGCTCGGCGTCATCGGCCACCTGCTCCCGCGCGTCGACTCCCTGCTGATCGGCGGCGGGATGCTCTTCACCTTCCTCGCCGCTCTCGGCCACAAGGTCGGCTCCAGCCTGCTCGAGGCCGACCAGATCGACACCGTCAAGGGCTACCTCGCCACGGCGAAGGAGCTCGGTGTCGAGATCGTGCTGCCACGGGATGTGGTCGTCGCGTCGAAGTTCGGTGCGGACGCCGAGCACGTCGTGCGCCCGATCGACGGCATCGAAGACACCGACTGGGGCTCTGCGGGGCTCGGCCTCGACATCGGCCCGGAGACGGGCACGCTGTTCGGCGAGTACATCCGCCGTTCGCGCACGGTGTTCTGGAACGGACCGATGGGCGTGTTCGAGCTCGCGCCGTTCGCGGCGGGCACCAAGGCCGTCGCGCAGGCGCTCACCGAGGTCGACGGCCTCGGCGTCGTCGGCGGAGGCGACTCGGCGGCCGCCGTGCGCGCACTCGGTTTCTCAGACGACCAGTTCGGTCACATTTCTACGGGTGGCGGTGCGAGCCTCGAGTTCCTCGAGGGCAAGCACCTGCCGGGACTGGAGGTCCTCGGATGGCAGCAGTGAGCTCTTCTGTGCGGCGTACGCCGCTCATCGCGGGCAACTGGAAGATGAACCTCGATCACCTGCAGGCGATCGCGTTCGTCCAGAAGCTCGCGTGGAGCCTGAAGGACGCCAACCACGACTTCGCCAGTGTCGAGGTCGCGGTGTTCCCGCCGTTCACCGACCTGCGCAGCGTGCAGACGCTCGTGTCCGCCGACAAGCTCCCGCTCGCCTTCGGCGCGCAGGACGTCTCCGAGCACGAGTCCGGCGCGTACACCGGCGAGATCTCCGCGACCTTCCTCGCGCAGCTCGAGTGCCGCTACGTCATCATCGGCCACTCCGAGCGGCGCACGCTGCACGGTGAGACCGACGAGCAGGTCGCAGGAAAGGTCGCCGCAGCGCTCGCGCACAACCTGGCGCCGATCATCTGCGTCGGCGAGACGGCAGAAGACCTGGAGGTCCACGGCGCGAGCGCCGTGCCCGTCGCCCAGTTGCGCGCCGCACTCGCGAACGTGTCCTCCGCCGCCGACCTGGTGGTCGCCTACGAGCCGGTCTGGGCCATCGGCTCCGGCCAGGCTGCAACGCCGGAACAGGCCGAGCAGGTCTGCGCCGCGCTCCGCGCCGTGCTGGTCGAGGTGCTCGGTGAGGACGTCGCGGCCAAGACGCGCATCCTCTACGGCGGCTCCGTCAAGTCCGGCAACATCGCGAGCTACATGCGCGAACCGAACGTGGACGGCGCCCTCGTCGGAGGCGCGAGCCTCGATGTGGCCGAGTTCGCGAGCATCGTGCGATACCAGAAGCACGTCGGACTCTGACCCCACCGGTTATACTGGTCGTTGGTCTTCCCGGGCGCTGAGCCCCGGGTGCTTTGCGAAAGGTACGTCGTGCAAATTCTCCAGGTCGTCCTGCAGGTCCTGCTGGGCATCACCAGCCTCCTGCTGACGCTGCTCATCCTCCTGCACAAGGGGCGCGGTGGCGGTCTCTCCGACATGTTCGGTGGCGGCGTCACGTCCAACCTCGGCGCATCCGGTGTAGCCGAGCGCAACCTGAACCGCATCACCGTGGTTCTCGGGCTCGTCTGGATCATCTGCATCGTCGTGCTCGGACTCATCACCAAGTTCGATTCCGGCGCGTAAGCGTCCATAGGTCACAACGAGGAGCAGCATGGCATCCGGAGGAAGTGCAATTCGGGGTTCGCGCGTCGGCGCCGGCCCGATGGGGGAGCAGGATCGTGGATTCCACGCTGAGCGCATCACCATCTCTTACTGGGACGCACTCGGCAACGAGACGGTCCGTCACTTCGCGGCGAACCTCCCCGAGGAGGAGATCCCCGAGGTCATCGATTCGCCGTCGTCGGGTCTTCCCGCCGGTCGCGACAAGGAGAACCCGCCGTCGGTGGCGAAGCTCGAGCCGTACAAGACGCACCTCGCATACGTGAAGGAGCGCCGTACGGAGGAAGAGGCGGAGCAGCTTCTCGAAGACGCGCTCAACCAGCTCCGCGCGCGCCGCGGCAAGCTGAGCCCCACCAACTAGCAGCACACACGAAGAAGCCCCGCCGGTCAATGACCGGCGGGGCTTCTTCGTGGTGTGGCGGGTTGCCGCGGCGAGGTGTCAGTAGCTCGGAGCGATCAGGTTCTCCGGCACGTCGACGGCCGCATCCTGGTCGACGAAGAACACCGTGCGCTTGCGTCCCTTGGCTCCCGCGACGGGGACCTCGGTGTAGCTGGCGCCCGCGAGGGCGAGCCCGAGCGCGCTGGCCTTGTCGCTTCCGGCGAGCACCAGCCAGATGCGGTCGGAGGCGTTGAGCACCGGACGCGTCAGGCTGAGGCGGGCCGGCGGCGGCTTGGGGGAATCGCGCTCGGCGATCACCGTGGCCTCCGTCTCCCGGATGCCGGCGCGGTCGGGGAACAGCGACGCGATGTGACCGTCCGGACCGACGCCGAGGAAGGTGATGTCGAACCGGGGGGCGCGAGCGCCGTCCTGCGCGAACGCCTCCAGCTCGGCGGCGTACACCGAGGCGGCCTCGTCGATGTCGGCGATCTCATCCGACGCCGGGAACGGGTGGATGTTCTCCGGCGGCACGGCGATGTGGTCGAGCAGGGCCTCGCGGGCCTGCCGCTCGTTCCTGTCTTCGCTGGCCTTCTCGACGAACCGCTCGTCGCCCCACCAGAAGTGGACCTTCGACCAGTCGACGCTGTCCCTGGCGGGCGACGCGTTGATGGCTTCGAGCACCGCGATGCCGACGGAGCCGCCGGTCAGCGCGATGTTCGCCTCGTCCAGCTCGTCGAGGATGTCGACGGTCTTGGTGAGGAAACGCGCGGCGACCGATCCGGTGAGCGCCTGCTTGTCGGGGTGGACGAGCACCCTGCGTTCGTTGGTCATGCTGTGGCGCCCGCTCCCTGGTCGGCGGTCTCGAGCTGGTCGAGGCCTCTGGTGATCACCTCACCGTACAGATCATCAGGGTCCAGCCTACGCAATTCCTCGGCGAGGCAGTCGCGCAGGCTGCGGCGGGGCAGCGAGAGGTCGTGCGTCGGCTGGTTCGGCTGCGACAGCCTGGCGACGTTCGGGACCTCGCGCTCCAGTTCGATGACCCCGGATGCGCGCTGCATGCGCACACCGTGGATGCCGCTGGAGCCGGTGGCCCGCGAGGTCAGGTCGTACTGGACAGGCACCTGGAGCTGCAGCGCCAGCCAGGACGCGAGCAGCATGGTCGACGGGGAGTCGGCGGCGCCGGCGACCTCGACGGCCGTGATCGGCTCGTACGGCGGCTGGTCGAGCACGGCGGCGAGCTGGGCGCGCCACAGGGTGAGCCTGGTCCAGGCGAAGTCGGTGTCGCCGGGGGCGTACGTCTTCGACAGGTGACGCAGCGCGGACTGCGGGTCCGGCTGCGCGGACGCGTCCGTGATGCGACGGGTCGCGATGCGGCCGAGCGGAGACTTCGAGACCACCTCGGGGGCGATCCCGGGCCACCAGACGACCACAGGGGCATCCGGGAGCAGGAGCCCCGTCACGAGGCCCTCCTCGTCGCTGGCGGTCTCTCCATATGCACGGAGCACGATGACCTCGCTCGCGCCGGCGTCTCCGCCGACGCGGATCTGCGCGTCGAGCCTGCCGTCGCCGTTGGAGGTGCGCTCCTCCTCGGTGGAGACGACGATCACGCGCATCGGGTGCTCGCGGGAGGCGTCGTTGGCGGCCTCGATGGCCTCCTCCTCCTGGCCGAGGTGCGTCGCGATCACCAGGGTGAGCACGCGGCCGAGAGCAACGGCGCCGCCCTCCTCACGGATCTTGACGAGGGCCTTCGAGATGTTGCTCGTGGTGGTATCGGGCAGATCGACGATCATGGACGCCTCCAAACGCGGCCGTCGCGGGCGAGAAGCTCGTCCGCGGAGCTCGGGCCCCAGGTGCCGGGCCGGTACTGCTCCGGCTGGCCCTGGGTCGCCCAGAATTCTTCGATCGGGTCGAGGATCTTCCAGGAGAGCTCGACCTCTTCATGACGGGGGAACAGGGGCGGGTCGCCGAGCAGCACGTCCAGGATGAGCCTCTCGTACGCCTCGGGGCTCGCCTCGGTGAACGCGTGGCCGTAGCCGAAGTCCATGCTCACGTCGCGCACCTGCATGCCGGCGCCCGGCACCTTGGAGCCGAAGCGGATGGTGACACCCTCGTCCGGCTGCACGCGGATGACGAGCGCGTTCTGACCGAGGGCCGACGTCTGGCTCTCCGCGAACAGCTGCTGCGGAGCGCGCTTGAAGACGACGGCGATCTCGGTCACACGGCGGCCGAGCCGCTTGCCTGCACGCAGGTAGAACGGCACGCCGGCCCAGCGGCGGGTGCCGATCTCCAGCTTGATCGCCGCGTAGGTCTCCGTGGTGGACTCCGGGTTCATCCCGTCCTCCTCCAGGAAACCGACGACCTTCTCGCCGCCCTGCCACCCGCTGGAATACTGACCGCGGGCGGTGGAGGTGCCCAGATCCTTCGGCAGGCGCACCGCCGCGAGGATCTTCTCCTTCTCGGCGCGCAGGTCGGCCGCGTCGAAGGAGATGGGCTCCTCCATCGCGGTCAGCGCGAGCAGCTGGAGCAGGTGGTTCTGGATGACGTCGCGGGCGGCGCCGATTCCGTCGTAATACCCTGCCCGGCCGCCGACGCCGATGTCCTCCGCCATCGTGATCTGCACGTGGTCGACGTAGTTGGCGTTCCAGATCGGCTCGTACAGCTCGTTCGCGAAGCGCAGCGCCAGGATGTTCTGGACCGTCTCCTTGCCGAGGTAGTGGTCGATGCGGAACACCGAGTCGGCCGGGAAGACCGACTCGACGACGGCGTTGAGCTCGCGTGCCGTCTTGAGGTCGCTTCCGAACGGCTTCTCGATGACGACGCGGCGCCAGCCGGTCTCCGACTGGTCGGCGAGGCCGGACTTGCGCAGCTGCTCGGTGACGAGCGGGAACGCCTTCGGGGGGATCGACAGGTAGAACGCGTGGTTGCCCATCGTTCCGCGTTCCTTGTCGAGCTCCTCGACCGTGTTCTTGAGACGCTCGAACGCGGCGTCGTCGTCGAACTCACCCGGCACGAACCGGATGCCCTGGGCCAGCTGCTTCCAGACGTCGTCTTCGAACGGCGTGCGTGCGTACTGCTTCACGGCGTCGTAGACGACCTTCTCGAAGTCCTGGTCCTCCCAGTCGCGGCGGGCGAACCCGACGAGCGAGAAGCCAGGCGGCAGCAGGCCACGGTTGGCGAGGTCGTAGACAGCCGGCATCAGCTTCTTGCGTGACAGGTCACCTGTCACGCCGAAGATGATGAGGCTGCTCGGGCCGGCGATGCGATTCAGTCGGCGATCGGAGGGCAACCGCAGGGGATTGAACTCCGGGGTGATTTCCACCGGGGACATTGAGCTCCTAGTCAGGACGATGACGCTGTTAGTTGACGGCCTCGAACAGCGAGACGACACTCGCCTCGGGGTTCGTCAGGTTCAGGGTCAGGACGGGACGGCCGTGCTCGCCGAGCACGCTCGCGTCGCCTGCCGCCTGGGCCTGGATGAGCTGGCCGAAGGTGAACGGACGGTCGGGGATCTCCAGGTCTTCCGGCGCGTCGGCCGTGATCTGCAGGAACACGCCGACGGCGGGGCCGCCCTTGTGGAACTGGCCGGTGGAGTGCAGGAAGCGGGGTCCCCAGCCGAACGTCACCGGACGCTTGGCCTTGGCGGCGAGGAGGTCGCGCATCCCGGCGAGCTGCGGGAGGGCGAGACGGTCGACGTATGCCTGGATGGAGACGTAGCCGTCCGGTCCGAGCTGGGCGAGCAGCGCATCCACTGCGGCGTCGAGGGTGGTCGCGCCGTTCAGGAAGTCGCCCGTGGTGCGGACCTCGACGCCGTTCGCGACGAACGCGGGGGCGGCGGGCTCCGGACGGCTGTCGAGCAGCGCGCGTGCGGCGACCTTGGCGGCCTCCACGTCCGGCTGGTCGAACGGGTTGATCCCGAGCAGGCGGCCGGCGACGGCAACGGCGTACTCCCAGACGATGAGCTGTGCGCCGAGGCTGCCGGAGACGAGGATCTCGCCATCGTGGCGGTTGGCGGGGAACAGGTGGTGAGCCTCCGCGTTGTCGACGAGCCGCACGATCTGCAGGTCGGGGAGGTTCTCTCCGACCTCGGGGGAGAGCGGGTCGAGGACCACGGGGAGAAGGCCGGTGCCTTCCTTGCCCGTGGACTCCGCGATCAGCTGCTCGGCCCAGTCGGCGAAGCCGACGATGTGCGTGCCGTCGGCGATGATGCCGAGCTTGTCCTTGAGCGGGTTCGTGCCGGCGATCGCTGCGCCGAGCACGAGGCCCGGGTTCTCGTCGTTGTCGACGGCGAGCTCGATCAGCGTGGCCTCTGCCTCGTCGAGCAGCTCGGCGATGTCGACACCGGCGAGCCCGGACGGCACGAGACCGAACGCGGTGAGCGCCGAGTATCGTCCGCCGACGTTGGGGTCGGCGTTGAACACGCGGTAGCCGGCCTCGCGAGCGGAGGCGTCCAGCGGCGATCCGGGGTCGGTGACGACCACGATGCGCTCAGCGGGGTCGATACCTGCGTCGCGGAACCACTTCTCGTAGACGCGACGCTGGCTGTCGGTCTCGAGGGTCGAACCCGACTTGCTCGAGATGACGACGGCGGTCGCGGCGAGGCGGTCGCGCAGCGCGGAGAGCACCTGGCCGGGGTCGGTGGAGTCGAGCACGGTCAGCTCGGCCTCCGCCGTCCTGGTGATGACCTCCGGAGCGAGCGACGAGCCGCCCATGCCGCCGAGCACGATGTGGTCGACGCCCTTGGCGTGGAGTTCCTCGCGCAGGGCGGTGATCTCGGCGACCAGCGGACGGGAGATCGCGACGGCCTCCGTCCAGCCGAGGCGCTTGGCCGCCTCGGCTTCGGCAGCAGGGCCCCACAGTGCGGGGTCCTGTGCGGTGATCCCGGACGCGACGCGGTCTGCGACGAGCTGCGGGACCACGGCCTTCACGGCATCGGCGGTGGCGCCGGTGACGTGGATGCGGAACGTCACTTCGCTGCCTCGAGAGCTGCGGTCACGGTGTCCAGCAGCTCGTTCCAGGAGACGACGAACTTCTCGACGCCCTCCTTCTCGAGGACGGCGGTGACATCGTCGTAGTCCACGCCGAGCGCTGCGAGCTTGTCGAGCACGGCCTGCGCGTCCGCGTAGTTGCCGGTGACGGTGTCGCCGGTGATCACGCCGTGGTCGAAGGTCGCGTCGAGCGTCTTCTCCGGCATGGTGTTGACCGTGTTCGGGGCGACGAGTTCGGTGACGTACAGGGTGTCGGGCAGGCTCGGGTCCTTGACGCCCGTGGACGCCCAGAGCGGGCGCTGCTCGTTGGCGCCTGCTGCGACGAGTGCCTTGGCACGGTCGGTCGCGAACGCCTCCTCGTAGACCTGGTACGCGAGGCGTGCGTTCGCGACGCCCGCCTTGCTCTTGAGCGCGAGCGCCTCGTCGGTGCCGATCGCGGACAGGCGCTTGTCGATCTCGGTGTCGACGCGCGACACGAAGAACGAGGCGACCGACTGGATGCCGGAGAGGTCGATGCCTGCGGCCTGAGCCTTCTCGAGACCGGCGAGGTACGCCTCGATCACGCCGCGGTAGCGGTCGAGGCTGAAGATCAGCGTGACGTTGACGCTGATCCCGGCTCCGATGGTCTCCGTGATGGCCTCGAGGCCCTCGACGGTCGCGGGGATCTTGATGAGCACGTTGGGCTTGTTCACCTTGGCCGCGAGCTTCTTGGCCTCGGCGATGGTGCCCGCTGCGTCGTGTGCGAGGCCGGGCTCGACCTCGATCGACACGCGGCCGTCGGTTCCCTCGGTCTGCTCGAAGACCTCGTTGAAGATGTCGCTGGCGGTGGCGACGTCGTCCGTCGTGATCTCGAAGACCGCGTCGGTGACGCTGGTGCCGGCCGCTGCGAGCTCGCGCACCTGCGCGTCGTACGCCTCTCCGTTGGAGAGTGCCGTTGCGAAGATCGTCGGGTTGGTGGTCACGCCGACCACGTTCTTCTCCGCGATGAGCTTCTGCAGTCCGCCGGAGTTGATGCGCTCACGCGACAGGTCGTCGAGCCAGATGCTGACGCCTGCGGCCGAAAGCTGGGCGGTGGGGGTGGAGTCTGTCATTTTCTTCTATCTCCTCTTGTCCCGCGTCAGAGCGACGCGAGCGATTCCTTGGCTGCGGCGACGGCGTGCTCGGTGGTCATCCCGAACTCGCGGAACAGCGTCTTGTAGTCGGCCGATGCGCCGAAGTGCTCGATCGAGACGCTGCGGCCGTGGTCGCCCACGTACGAGCGCCAGCTGAGCGCGAGGCCTGCCTCGATCGAGACGCGGGCCTTGACGGCGGAGGGCAGCACGGATTCCTTGTACTCGTCGCTCTGCTCTTCGAACCACTCGAGGCTCGGTGCGGAGATGACGCGCGCGTTGATGCCCTCTCCCCGCAGGACCTCGCGGGTCTCGACGGCGATCTGGAGCTCGGAGCCCGTGGCGATCAGCAGCACGTCCGGGGTGCCGTTCGGCGCCTCGGCGAGCACGTACGCGCCCTTGGAGACGTTGGCGGCGGACGCGAACGTGTCGCCGCTCGCCTCGCCGTCACCGCGCTCGAACACCGGGATGTTCTGACGGGTCAGCGCGATGCCGGCCGGTCCCTTGCGGCGTTCCAGGATGGTCTTCCAGGCGTACGCGACCTCGTTGGCGTCTCCGGGGCGGACCACGTCGAGCTGCGGGATGGCGCGGAGCGTCGAGAGCTGCTCGATCGGCTGGTGCGTCGGGCCGTCCTCGCCGAGGGCGACGGAGTCGTGCGTCCAGACGAAGATCGACGGCGCCTTCATGAGCGCTGCCAGACGGACGGCGGGGCGCATGTAGTCGCTGAAGATCAGGAACGTGCCGCCGAACGGACGCGTCGGGCCGTGCAGCACGATGCCGTTCAGGATGGCCGCCATCGCGTGCTCACGGATGCCGAAGTGCAGGACGCGACCGTATGGGTTGCCCGTCCACTCGTGCGTCGAGTGCTCGGACGGGACGAACGACGCCGCGCCCTCGATGGTCGTGTTGTTCGACTCTGCGAGGTCGGCCGAACCGCCCCACAGCTCGGGGATGATCGGGCCGAGTGCGTTGAGCACCTTGCCGCTCGCCGCGCGGGTCGAGATGTCCTTGCCGGCCTCGAACACCGGGAGGGCAGCCTCGACGCCCTCGGGGAGTTCTCCGGTGAGCAGACGGTCGAGGAGCTGCTTGCGCTCCGGGTTCGCTGCCGCCCAGGCGTCGAAGCCCTTCTGCCACTCCGCACGCTGCTCCGCGCCGCGCTCGACGGCCTTGCGGGTGTGCTCGATGACCTCGGGGGCGACGTCGAAGTTCTTGTCGGGGTCGAAGCCGAGGACCTCCTTGACGGCGCGCAGCTCGTCGGTGCCGAGAGCCGAACCGTGGATCTTGCCCGTGTTCTGCTTCTTGGGGGCCGGCCAGCCGATGATCGTCTTGAGGATGATCAGCGACGGCTTGTCGGTGACGCCCTTGGCCGCCTCGATGGCGTCGTGCAGCTCCTGCACGTCTTCCTCGTAGACGCCCGTCTTCTTCCAGTCGACGACCTGGACGTGCCAGTGGTACGCCTCGTAGCGCGCCTTGACGTCTTCGGTGAAGGCGATGTTTGTGTCGTCCTCGATCGAGATCTGGTTGCTGTCGTAGATCGCGATGAGGTTGCCGAGCTGCTGGTGGCCGGCGAGCGAGGATGCCTCGCTGCTCACGCCCTCCTGCAGGTCGCCGTCGCCGGCGATGACGTAGACGAAGTGGTCGAACGGGCTCGTGCCCGGCTCGGCGTCCGGGTCGAACAGGCCGCGCTCGAACCGGCTCGCGTATGCGAAACCGACGGAGGACGAGATGCCCTGGCCGAGCGGGCCGGTGGTGATCTCGACGCCGTCGGTGTGGCCGACCTCGGGGTGGCCCGGCGTGAGGGAGCCCCAGGTGCGGAGCTTCTCGAGGTCGTCGAGCTCGAGACCGTATCCGCCGAAGTACAGCTGGATGTACTGGGTCAGCGAGCTGTGGCCCGCCGAGAGGATGAAGCGGTCGCGTCCGAGCCAGTGCTGGTCGTGCGGATCGCGGCGCATCACCTTCTGGAACAGCAGGTAAGCGGCCGGAGCGAGGCTCATGGCGGTTCCGGGATGCCCGTTGCCCACCTTCTCGACCGCGTCCGCCGCGAGAACGCGAGCGGTGTCTACTGCCTTGTTGTCAATGGGATCCCATTGCAGAGCTGCCACGTGAAAACTGACCCTTCGTAGATATGGTGAGGGCCGTCGTGGTCCCGCACCGGTGTAGGTAGTGCGCGCCGTGGACGTCATCGGCGCCGGACTGCATCCGTGCGACTCCTACAAAAGGATGCATGGATGTTCGGGTCCGGCTGGCGAGCACCTCCAAGTATAGGTAACACACCCGAAACGTGGGGTGTTCCCTCAGCCGGTTGTGGATAACCCGTCGCCGGAGTAGGCGGGGGAGGAGTCATCGGACGGGTATCCTAGAATCACTGGGGGAGTCGGACGAATCGTTAGAGGAGCAATGGACGTCGCTGTAGAAAGCCGTGTCGAATCGGGCCGAATCGGCGTCGCCCGCAAGGTCAAGGCCTACTTCTCGCTGACGAAACCGCGTGTCGTCGAGTTACTTCTCGTGACGACGGTGCCGACGATGATCCTCGCCGCCCACGGCATCCCGAACCTGCTGCTGGTGCTCGCGACGGTGGTCGGCGGATACATGTCCGCCGGTTCTGCCGGGGCGTTCAACTGCTACATCGACCGCGACATCGACCGCGTGATGAAGCGCACGAAGAACCGCCCGCTCGTCACCGGGGAGCTCAGCGACCGTGAGGCGCTGGTCTTCGCGTACGCGCTCGGCGTCGCCTCCGTGCTGGTCCTCGGCTTCTTCACGAACTGGCTCGCAGCGGGGCTTTCGCTCGTCGCGATCCTGCTCTACGTGGTCTTCTACACGCTGATCCTCAAGCGCCGCACCCCGCAGAACATCGTCTGGGGCGGCATCGCGGGCTGCATGCCCGTGCTGATCGGCTGGGCGGCCGTGACCGGCTCGCTCGACTGGCCGGCGTTCATCCTGTTCGGCGTCATCTTCCTCTGGACGCCCCCGCACTACTGGCCACTGTCGATGAAGTACCGCGACGACTACAAGGAGGCCGGCGTCCCCATGCTCGCCGTCGTCCGCGGCCGCGCCGTGGTTGGTCTGCAGGTCATCCTCTACGCCTGGGCGATGGTCGCCTGCTCGCTGCTGCTCATCCCGGTGGCGCACATGGGTCTCGTCTACACCACGATCTCCGTGGTGGTCGGCGGCTGGTTCCTCTACGAGTCGCACCGGCTGTACAACCTGGCGATCCGCCACGCCGCCGTCTCGCCGATGCGCGTGTTCCACGGCTCCATCGCCTACCTGACGCTGATCTTCCTGGCCGTCGCGATCGACCCGCTGCTGCCGTTCTGACCATGACCGCGCTGCGCACGGAACGCCTCGTTCTGGATGCGCCGCGCGAGTCGGACATCGACGCGGTCTTCGCCGCGTGCAGCGACGCGGTCGTGCAGCAGTGGATCCCGATCCCGTCTCCGTACACGCGGGAGGACGCGGAGTTCTTCGTCCGCAGCTACGTGCCGCACGGCGCGGCGAGCGGACGCTTCTGCGTCTGGGCGCTCCGGATCGACGACGGACCGCTGCTCGGCACGATCGAGGTGCGCAGGGACGAGGCCACGGGCTCCGCCTCCGTCGGCTGCTGGCAGGCACCGGATGCGCGGGGTCACGGCTACATGCGGGAGGCGCTCGCGCGCATCCTGTCGTACGCCTTCGCCCCGGAGGGACTGGGCCTCACCCGCCTGCGCTGGGAGTACCTGGTCGGCAACGAGGCGAGCAAGCGCCTCGCGACCGCGGTGGGCTTCGCGTTCGACGAGCGCAGCCCGCACGCCGTGGACATCCGCGGCGACGCCAGGGAGGCGCTGTTCGGCGTGCTCGAACGACCGGCGTCAGGCGACAGCGGCCCCGCGCTCGACTGACGTTGCGTCCGCCGCGGCGTTGCCCGCGACGGGCGCTTTCAGCGACAGCACCACGGCCGTCATCGCCGCGGCGAGGCTCGCGGCCAGCATCATGTGGACCCCGACCAGCACGCCGGGCAGCCCGGTGTTGGCCTGGATCAGGCCGACCGCGATCTGCACCAGCTCCACCACGAGGAGCAGGGCGGCGTAGCGCCGGACCTTGGTGGCGGTGAAGCGCAGGGATGCGACCACGAGCACCAGCGTCAGCGCGAACGTGACGTAGGCCGGGATGGCGTGCACGTGCTGCAGGATCTCGGGGTTCAGGTCGTTGCGGGGAGCCTTCGCGTCTCCGGCGTGCGGGCCGGATCCCGTGGTGAGGATGCCGACCAGGATCGTGACGGCGACCACGAAGCTGGTGATGTGGGTGACGACGGCGAACCAGGCGGGCACGGCGCGCATCCGGGGGCCGGGTGTCGTGTAGAGCCGGAAGAGGAAGGTCGTGCAGAGGGCGACGAGCACGATGGACACCACGAAGTGCAGTCCGACGACGTACGGGTTCAGGTCGGTGAGGACGCTCAGACCGCCGATGACCGCCTGGGCCGGGATGCCGAGCCCGGCGAGCAGGGTGAGCCAGAACAGGTCTGGACGCTCCTTGCGCAGCCGCAGGATGGCGACGAACGCGACGATGGCGACGATCCCGAGCAGGATGCCGAGAAGGCGGTTGCCGAACTCGATGACACCGTGGATGCCCATCTCGGGCGTGTTGACCAGCGAGTCGGCCGTGCACTTGGGCCAGGTCGGGCAGCCGAGGCCGCTCGACGTCAGACGCACCAGACCACCCGTGCCGACCAGGATGATCTGCCCGACGAGGTAGATCCACGCGATGACCTTGAGCCGGACATCGACACGGTCGGGCAGCCAGGCGATGATGCGGTTCATTCTGGGTCTGGTTTCCTTGCTTCTGGATCGGATACTCGGGCAACGCGCAGGCGCGTCTCTACTATTACCGGTCTGCACCTGTAGAATTGGTGGGTTCGAGAAACGCGCTGGAAAGGCGCGTGCCTGCAGTGCCATGCAGCCGGGGCGACGATGCCTGAGTCTCCGAACAGTTTAGGTACGCACACCAGCCACCCGCACAATCAGGACACTCGTGCCAGTCGTGAATTCGACCGGGGCGGGGGGAATGAGCCGGAATGATAGCCGGTTACGAGTGGAAGGAAACGAGGTAGATATGTCAGACATCCTGATCGACCGCCCCGAACTCGACAGCCTTGGGCAATACGAGTTCGGCTGGGCGGACTCCGACGCAGCCGGGCAGTCCGCGCGCCGAGGGATCTCGCCAGAGGTGGTGACCGATATCTCCGCGCTCAAGAACGAGCCGGACTGGATGCGCGAGCGTCGCCTCAAGGCGCTGCAGCTCTTCGAGCGCAAGCCGATGCCCACCTGGGGCGCCGATCTCTCCGAGATCGACTTCGACAACATCAAGTACTTCGTGCGGTCCACCGAGAAGCAGGCCCAGACCTGGGAAGACCTGCCGGAGGACATCCGCAACACCTACGAGAAGCTCGGCATCCCCGAGGCGGAGCGCCAGCGTCTCGTCGCCGGTGTCGCCGCCCAGTACGAGTCCGAGGTCGTCTACCACCAGATCCGCGAGGACCTGGAGCAGCAGGGCGTCATCTTCCTCGACACCGACACCGCTCTGAAGCAGCACCCGGAGATCTTCCAGGAGTACTTCGGAACGGTCATCCCGGCCGGCGACAACAAGTTCGCCGCGCTGAACACGGCCGTCTGGTCGGGCGGCTCGTTCGTCTACGTCCCCAAGGGCGTCCACGTCGAGATCCCGCTGCAGGCCTACTTCCGCATCAACACCGAGAACATGGGGCAGTTCGAGCGCACCCTGATCATCGCGGACGAGGGCAGCTACGTGCACTACATCGAGGGTTGCACGGCCCCGATCTACAAGTCCGACTCGCTGCACTCCGCTGTGGTCGAGATCATCGTGAAGAAGAACGCGCGCGTCCGGTACACGACCATCCAGAACTGGTCGAACAACGTCTACAACCTCGTCACCAAGCGCGCGACCGCCGCTGAGGGCGCGACGATGGAGTGGATCGACGGCAACATCGGGTCCAAGGTCACGATGAAGTACCCGTCGATCTACCTGATGGGGGAGCACGCCAAGGGCGAGACCCTGTCCGTCGCGTTCGCCGGCCCCGGCCAGCACCAGGACGCCGGCGCGAAGATGATCCACATGGCTCCGTACACGCAGTCGTCGATCGTTTCGAAGTCGATCGCCCGGGGTGGCGGCCGCGCAGGCTACCGCGGTGAGGTGCGGGTGGATGCGAATGCGCACCACGCCGCGAACACCGTCCGTTGCGACGCCCTGCTGGTCGACTCGATCTCGCGCTCGGACACGTATCCGGCCATCGACATCCGCGTCGACGACGTGCAGCTCGGCCACGAGGCGACCGTGTCGCGCGTGAGCGAGGAGCAGCTCTTCTACCTGATGTCCCGTGGGCTTCCGGAGGACGAGGCCATGGCCATGATCGTGCGCGGCTTCATCGAGCCGATCGCCAGGGAGCTCCCGATGGAATACGCACTCGAACTCAACAAGCTCATCGAGATGGGCATGGAAGGCTCTGTCGGCTAAATGACCACCGCCACCCCGAAGACAATCGAAACCGAGGGAACGGCAGCGCCGAAGCACATGCGCAGCGCTGTGCCCGTTCAGACCCGCTCCGACCGTTTCAAGTCCACCGTCGTCTCCGAGTTCCCGGACGTCACCGGCCGCGAGGCCGTCTGGAAGTACACGCCGGTCGCCCGTCTCGCCGAGCTCATCTCTGGCGAGCTGGACGGCGCGCCGTACGTGTTCGACGCGAGCGTCGCACCCGGCGTCACCGCCGAGTGGGTCGGTCGCGACGACGCCCGCATCGGCAGCGCAGGCATCCCGGAAGACCGCGCGTCCGCCAACGCCTGGACCGCCTTCCAGGAGGCGCTGCTCATCTCCGTCACGGGAGACGACGCCAAGGAGTTCACCCTCACCAGGTCCGCCCTGGGCGGCGCACCCCGCGCAGCGCACACCATCGTCGAGGCGGCCCCAGGCAGCCGCGCGACGCTCATCCTCCTGAACAGCGGGGCGGCGCACCTCACAGAGAACGTCGAGTTCCTGCTCGGCGCAGGCGCCCAGCTCACCGTCGTGACCGTGCAGGAGTGGGACGACGACGCACTGCACGTCGCCACCCACTTCGCCACCATCGGCCAGGATGCGCTGCTCAAGCACGTCGCGGTCACCCTCGGCGGCGGCGTGGTGCGGCTCAACCCGTCCGCGCACCTCGCGGGCGAGCGGGCGGACGCCGAACTGTTCGGCGCATACTTCGCCGACGCCGGCCAGCACCTCGAACAGCAGGTGTACGTCTATCACGACGCACCGGCCACCCGCAGCCGTGTCACGTACAAGGGCGCGCTGCAGGGCGAAGGAGCACGCACCGTGTGGATCGGCGACGTGCTGATCGGCCCGAAGGCCGTCGGCACCGACACCTACGAGCAGAACCGCAACCTCGTGCTCACCGACGGCGCCCGCGCAGACTCAGTGCCGAACCTGGAGATCGAGACCGGCGACATCGTCGGGGCGGGCCACGCCAGCGCCACCGGCCGTTTCGACGACGAGCAGCTGTTCTACCTGCAGTCCCGCGGAATCACGGAGGACGAGGCACGCCGCCTGGTCGTCCGCGGCTTCCTCGGCGAGATCGTTCAGCAGATCGGCTCTCCCGCGCTGCAGGAGCGTCTGCAGGACGCCATCGAGGCCGAGCTCTCGTCCATCGTCACGGTGGGGAGCTGATGGGCACGCGCGTCTGCTCCGCCGACGAGCTGGTGGTCGATCAGGCCACCCGCGTCGTCGTCGACGGCACCCCCATCGCCGTCGTCAAGGACTCGGCGGGAGACATCCACGCCATCGGAGACACCTGCACGCACGGCGAGATCTCGCTGTCCGAGGGTTTCGTCGAGGGCGACACGCTCGAGTGCTGGGCGCACGGCTCGCAGTTCTCCCTGCTCACCGGCAAGCCCATGAACCTACCGGCGTACGAGCCGGTCCCCGTCTACCAGGTCGAGCTCATCGACGGTGACGTCTACATCGACCCGAACGCAACGAAAGAGATTTAGTCCATGTCAGTCCTTGAGATCCGCGACCTCCACGTCACCGTCGAGACGGAGCAGGGCGTCAAGCCCATCCTGAACGGCGTCGACCTGACCATCCGCGAAGGCGAGATCCACGCGATCATGGGCCCGAACGGGTCGGGCAAGTCCACTCTCGCGTACACGATCGCCGGGCACCCGAAGTACACCGTCACCGGCGGCACCATCACGCTCGACGGCGAAGACGTCCTCGCGATGACCGTCGACGAGCGCGCCCGCGCCGGCCTCTTCCTGGCCATGCAGTACCCGGTCGAGATCCCGGGTGTCACCAACACCAACTTCCTGCGCACCGCCAAGACGGCTATCGACGGCGAGGCTCCGTCGATCCGCTCCTGGGTCAAGGACGTCCGCGAGTCGATGGGCAAGCTCAGGATGGACTCGTCCTTCGCAGAGCGCAACGTCAACGAGGGCTTCTCCGGCGGAGAGAAGAAGCGCAACGAGATCCTGCAGCTCGAGCTCCTGAAGCCGAAGTTCGCCGTGCTCGACGAGACCGACTCCGGCCTCGACGTGGATGCGCTCAAGGTCGTCTCCGAGGGCGTCAACCGCGCCAAGGAGAACACCGGCCTCGGCATCCTCCTGATCACGCACTACACGCGCATCCTGCGCTACATCAAGCCGGACTTCGTGCACGTCTTCGTCGCCGGCCGTGTGGCGGAGCAGGGCGGCCCCGAGCTCGCAGAGCGGCTCGAGGAAGAGGGCTACGACCGTTTCGTGGATGCTCCGGAGCCGGCCAAGGCCGACGCCGCCGAGCTGACAGAGGCGTAGGCTTCCGGTATGCCCGCCACGCTGAGCCCGGCGCTCTTCGACCAGGTCGAAGAGGCGCTGAAGAACGTCATGGACCCCGAGCTCGGGATCAATGTCGTCGACCTGGGCCTCATCTACGACCTGGCCTGGGATGACGAGAACAACGCCCTCATCATCTCGATGACCCTGACGAGCGCAGGCTGCCCGCTCACCGACGTGCTGGAGGAGCAGACCGCAGAGTCGCTCGACGGCATCGTCGAGGCGTTCCGCATCAACTGGGTGTGGATGCCGCCGTGGGGTCCCGAGCGGATCACCGACGACGGGCGCGACATGATGCGCGCGCTCGGCTTCGCCATCTAGCAAGACACCGTGCGAGTGGTCCCGGACCGCCGCGAGCAGCAGCTCGCGCGCGCTCCGGGACCACTGGCGTGAACGACGCCTTCCCGAACGACACCTTCCCGAACGAACGAATGGATTGACTGTGCTTGCCGTGCAAGACCTCGAGCTCCGAGTCGGAGCCCGGTTGCTCATGGAGAACGTGAGCTTCCGAGTCGCGCCCGGCGACAAGATCGGTCTCGTCGGCCGTAACGGAGCGGGCAAGACCACGCTCACCAAGGTGCTGGCCGGCGACCTGCTGCCGAACGGCGGAAAGGTCGATCGCACGGAGGAGCTCGGCTACCTGCCGCAGGACCCGCGTTCCGGCAACCTGGAAGACCTGGCGCGCACGCGCATCCTGGACGCCCGCGGGCTCGGGTCGATCGTGCTCGGGATGCAGCAGGCGACGCTCGACATGGCCAGCTCGGACGAGAATGTGTCCGCCGCCGGAATGAAGAAGTACGGGTCGCTGGAAGAGCGCTTCCAGATGCTCGGCGGATATGCCGCCGAGGCGGAGGCCGCGTCGATCGCGAGCAACCTGAACCTGCCGGACCGCATCCTGGACCAGCCGCTGAAGACGCTGTCCGGTGGTCAGCGGCGTCGCATCGAGCTGGCACGCATCCTGTTCTCCGACGCGCGCACGATGATCCTCGACGAGCCGACCAACCACCTCGACGCAGACTCTGTGATCTGGCTGCGCGAGTTCCTGAAGAACTACACCGGCGGCTTCATCGTCATCTCGCACGATGTGGAGCTGGTGGGGGAGACCGTCAACCGCGTCTTCTACCTGGATGCGAACCGTCAGGTCATCGACATTTACAACATGGGCTGGAAGCACTACCAACGCCAGCGCGCAGCCGACGAGGAGCGCCGCAAGAAGGAGCGCGCCAACGCGGAGAAGAAGGCGGGGGTCCTGCAGTTGCAGGCCGCCAAGTTCGGCGCGAAGGCGAGCAAGGCCGCCGCTGCGCACCAGATGGTCGCGCGCGCGGAGAAGCTGCTGGCCGGGCTCGAGGACGTGCGCGCCGTCGACCGCGTGGCCAAGCTGCGCTTCCCGACGCCCGCACCCTGCGGCCGCACCCCGCTGCAGGCCAGCGACCTGTCCAAGAGCTACGGCTCTCTGGAGATCTTCACCGCCGTCGACCTCGCGATCGACCGCGGCTCCAAGGTGGTCGTCCTCGGGCTGAACGGTGCGGGGAAGACCACGCTGCTCCGGATGCTCGCCGGCGTCGACAAGCCCGACACGGGCCAGGTGGAGCCCGGTCACGGCCTCCGCATCGGCTACTACGCGCAGGAGCACGAGACGATCGACGTCGATCGCTCCGTGCTGCAGAACATGATGTCCGCGTCACCGAACCTGGCCGAGACCGAGGCGCGCCGCGTGCTCGGCTCGTTCCTGTTCACCGGCGACGACTCGCACAAGCCGGCCGGCGTGCTGTCCGGCGGGGAGAAGACGCGTCTCGCCCTCGCGATGATCGTCGTCTCCGGTGCGAACGTGCTGCTGCTCGACGAGCCGACGAACAACCTCGACCCCGCGAGCCGCGAGGAGATCCTGGATGCGCTGGCGCACTACGAGGGCGCCGTCGTCCTGGTCAGTCACGACGAGGGTGCCGTCGAGGCGCTGAACCCCGAGCGCGTCCTCATCCTGCCCGACGGCGTCGAGGACCACTGGAACAGGGACTACCTGGAACTGATCTCGCTGGCCTAGCGCATCGCGCCTAGCGGGTCGCGTCGATCAGCTCGTCCTCCACGTCGGAGTCCGTCCGCTTGAGTGCCCGCTTCCGCTGGCGCTCTGCGGCCTTCGCCTGCTCCTCCGGCGTGTGCTCGTTGCGCTTGCGGTACTCCGTGAGCAGCGCGTAGCCGAGGCCGAAGAAGCCGATCAGGGCGAAGATGATCCACTGGATCATGTACGACCAGTGCAGCCCCTCATCCTGGGTGGGCGGGTCGGTGACCGTGGGGGTCGGCGTCGACGCCGGCGACGGCTTCTGCGAGTCGAGCAGGCCGTACGCGCCCGTGTACACGTCGTCGGTGCCGAGTTTCTGCTTCACGACGGAGAGCTGGATGGTGCCCACCTGACGCCCGACGGCCGTGCGGCCCGGGATGGCCGGCTCGCTGGCCTTGAGACGCGCGACGACGGTGACGGTGCCGGACGGGGCGGCGGGGACGTTGTCCGGCGCATCCGTGGTGTTGCCGGTCGGCACCCAGCCGCGGTCGATCATGAACAGGGCGCCGTCTGCCGTGCGCAGGGGAGTGAGCACCTCGAACCCGGGGCTGCCGTTGAACGGCCGGTTGCGCACCAGCAGCTCGTCGTCCTTCTGGTACGTGCCGGTGACCTGCACGCGCGTCCACTCCTGCTTCGGGGAGTACGCGGTGAGGGAGCCGAGCTCGTCGGTGAGGGGGACGGGCTTCGAGTAGAAGTTGTCGGAGATCAGCGCGTTGGCCGCCGCCGCCTCCTTGCTGCGGGCCAACTGCCAGGCGGACAGGCAGCCGCAGGCGATCGCGAAGGCGACGGCGAACGCCAGGTAGCCCAGCCAGCGACGGGAGAACGCGAACCGCCAGCCACCGCTGCCGCTCACGCCGTCGTCCTCTCGGCCGCCGGGGGCACAACGGGATGCACGCTCAGCGGGAAGTCCCGCGCGCCCAGGAACTCTCTCAGATAGTCGACGTGCTCGTCGCAGGCGAGCCAGACCTTCACGCGGTCTTCCGAGTGGATCTTCGGGTTGCGCCATTCGATGCGCCAGGCGGCCTGCTCACGGCAGCCCGCGCGCGAGCAGGTCAGGGGTTCCGGTTCACCGAAGCCGATCACTCGTGCGTGCCTCTCGAATCGTCGTCTGCGCGTCCCGCCGGTGGTGGAGGGGTCATGGGAAGGATATTCCCCGGACGCTGAACTTCCGCTCGACGCGGGTCGGTCGAGACGTTGGCGACGACCACGGCGAAGTACGGCAGGAAAATGGCGCCGATCAGCGGGATGATCGCCCACCAGCCCGGAACGAACAGGATCGCGAAGATGCAGACCACACGGATGCCCATGGCGACCGAATACTTGATCATCCGGTGTCGTCGCTCTTCGTCGGGGGAGAGCGGAAGATTCGTGATCGACGGGTGTGGTTGCTTCATGTGCGTTGCACCAAGACTACGTCCATAAACTGGTGAGCGTTTCTATTGAGAGGAAAATGCATGACTACCCAGCGCACCGTGCTCGTCACAGGAGGAAACCGCGGTATCGGCTACGCCATCGCGGAGGAGTTCCTGGCCCAGGGCCACCGGGTGGCCGTCACGGCCCGCTCCGGGGAGGGCCCGGACGGCGCGCTCACCGTCCGCGCCGATGTCACGGACTCCGCGGCTGTCGATGCGGCCTTCGCGGAGATCGAGGAGAAGCTCGGGCCGGTGGAGGTCGTCGTCGCGAACGCGGGCATCACCCGCGACACGCTGCTGATGCGCATGACCGACGAGGACTTCGACACGGTGGTCGACACCAACCTCGGCGGCTCGTTCCGCGTCGTCAAGCGCGCATCCAAGGGGATGCTCAAGGCCAGGTTCGGCCGCATCGTCTTCATCTCGAGCGTCGTCGGGCTCTACGGCAGCGCCGGTCAGGTGAACTACGCGGCGTCGAAGGCCGGACTGGTCGGCATGGCCCGCTCGATCACCAGGGAGCTCGGCGGGCGCGGGATCACCGCCAACGTCGTGTCGCCCGGCTTCATCGAGACCGACATGACCGCTGCGCTGCCGGAGACGCAGCAGGCCGAATACAAGCGCAACATCCCGGCCGGACGATTCGCCACCGCCGGCGAGGTCGCGAAGGTCGTCGCGTGGGTCGCGGGGGAGGACGCCGGCTACATCTCGGGTGCCGTTATTCCCGTCGACGGCGGTCTTGGTATGGGACACTAAACCTATATCGGAATACTGACATACAAATGTCAATGTAGCTAGCTCTGTGGTCACCCCGCGGGATAGGTTGACGCGCAATCGGGATGCGGACGGCGAATCTTCGCCGGCACCTCCGCATCCCGTACAGCGCGACAGCGCTCGATTCAGAGGTGGCACAACAATGGCGAAGACGCTCACGCCCAGAGTCAAGGTCCTAGCGGCCATGGGCATCGTCCTGACGGCGGGCATCGGCATGACGCTCGCGGCGTTCACGGACACCGGCAACGTGGAGACGCAGTTCACGTCGGGCTCGCTCGACCTGAAGTTCGACGCGGACCAGGACGGCAATCCCACCAACTACCTGGTGGACTTCAGCGCGGGCTTCGACAACCTGGCCCCGGGTGACACGGTCGAGCGCGACCTGCAGGTCTTCAACTCCGGCACGATCGACGCGAACCTCGACCTCGGCGTGCCGCAGATCACGAACGACGCCGGCGCACCGGCTGCCGCGCTGGAGGACAGCCTGAGCATCGTGATCACCGACACGAGCGACGCGTCGACGCTCTACAGCGGACCGCTGACGGCCGCGGCGTTCTCGGCGCTCGACATCGCCTCCGGGGGATCGATCAACGGGCGCACGCTGCATCTCGAAGTCACGCTCGACCCGACGGCAGCCACCGATGTCGCCGGCCAGAGCGTATCGGTGGTGTTCCCCTTCACTGCATCGCAGGCGTAGGCCGGCAGCGACGACGAGGAGGACGAGGGGATGACCATGGAGGCAGACGTGCCGGCCCAGCGGACGTCGCTGATCTCAGACCCGCCGGGGCTGGTGTTCGGCGACCTGAAGCCCGGCGACTCGGTGGACGCGACGGTCACCGTGACCAACAGCGCACCGTACCCGGTCCGTCTGAGCGATCACGTGACACGTGACGGCCAGCTCTTCCAGGGCGCGCATTCCCTCGTCGTGTCGTTCACCGTGACCCCGGATGCGGGCAGCGCCCGGTGCGCAGCGCTGGACGACGCGCTGCCCGCTCACGCCACGGTGACCGTGCACGTCAGCGCCGCCTTCCCCCCTGAGGCGGGGAACGAGTACCAGGCGCAGAGCGGAACGGCGACGCTGTTCTTCACGGCGACGCAGGTCGCACCGGAGCAGTGCGACGGCGCGGTCGTCGCGCGGCCCCCGCGCGCGGACACGCCGCCGCACTTGCCGAACACCGGGATCGAGGTGTCCGGGGTGGTCGTGCTGGCCGTCGCCCTGCTCGTGCTCGGCGTCGCGGCACGGGCGGCGTTCCGGCGGAGGGAAGGACGGAGGGAGCACGAGTGATGGCACCACGGCGTATCCACCTCCTGGCCGTGGCCGGGCTGCTGCTAGCCGCGCTGACTCCCGCCTCGTCGGCGGGGTTCGTCGACGGCGGGAGCGTGGAGACGCGCTTCGCGTCGACCGCGGGGGTACCGGTGCTGTTCGCGGGCGTCGAGGCCGGAGTGGACTTCTCCCTCGGCTGGACGGCGGCGGGGCAGCTGTACTCGTGGGGAACCAACGGCCTCGGGCAGCTCGGCCTCGGCGACACCGTCGCCCGGGATGTGCCGACCAGTGTGGCCATTCCCGGCGGCGCCGCGGTGGTGTCCGCGTCTGCGGGGGTCGACGGCTCCGTGGCGCTGACCGATACGGGGGATGTGTACACCTGGGGCAACAGCGAGTACGCGCCGAGCGGGTCCGTCCCCGGGCTCATCCCCGAACTCTCGGGGCAGGACGTGATCGGCGTCTCGGCCGGCGGGTTCTACTTCCTGGCGTGGACGAGCGACGGACGGCTGTTCTCGTGGGGGAACAACGGCGGAGGACGGCTCGGGCGGGCGGGCGCGGGAGTGCTGCCCGTTCCGGAGCAGGTGACGGCGCAGGGCCTCGCCGGCCGGTTCGTGACCAGCGCGGCGGCGGTGAGGCACTTCGGCACCGCGGTCACCGACGACGGAACGACCGTGCTGGGCTGGGGGTCGTTCTTCAACAACCAGCTCGGCGTGACGTTCAGCGGACTCCCGGCCGACGGGACGGTCGCGGGCGTCAACGCCGGGGACGCCTTCGTGTTCGCCTGGATGGCCGACGGGCGCCTGTACAGCTGCGACGGCACGTTCGTGTTCGCCCAGAACGCCACCCTCTCCGGCGTCCCCATCCGGCATGCCGTCGCCAGCCTGCCCCAGTCGGGCCCGAGCTCGTTCTTCGCGTGGGGAGACGACCATGTGCTCTACGGCTGGGGGCTGAACAGCTCGGGGCAGCTCGGCCTCGGCGACTCCGTCGACCGTGCGACGCCGACCCCTGTGCCGCTACCCGGCGGAATGGATGTGGGCGATGTCGCGGAGGGCAATCAGCACTCGCTGCTCATCGGCACCGACGGCGTCTATTCGGCGGCCGGGTCGAACACGGCCGGGCAGCTCGGCACGGACGACACCGTCGGCAGGAACTCGTTCAGCTCACCGATCGTCGTCCACCGGTGGCCGTGATGCCGAGACGGCAGAGGCCGCTCGGGCGGATCGCACGGATCCCGCTCAACGCCGCCGCCGTCGCCGGGGTGCTCTGCGTGGTGGTCGGCGCCGTCGCGTTCGTCACCGGGGTGCGTCCGATCATCTTCCAGACCGGGTCGATGGCGCCGGGCATTTCGGCGGGCTCCTTGGCGCTGACCGTGCCCGTCACCGCCGACGACATCCGGGTGGGAGACGTCGTCGGCGCGCCGCGCGTCGGCGACGGGAAGCTCGTGACGCACCGCGTGGTCGGTGCAGAGCGCCACGGCGACCTCCGGCTCATCCGGATGCGCGGCGATGCCAACGAGGCGGACGACGCCACCCCGTACGACGTGACGGACGGCGCCCAGCGACTGGTGTGGTCGGTGCCGGGCGTCGGGGAGGCGATGGCGAGCATCCGGAGCCCGTGGCTGTTCGTCGGGCTGATCGCGCTGCTGGCGCTGATCGCCGTGCCGACCAGGCGCGCCAGGCACCGGGCGAAGAAGCGTGCATCCGCGCGCGCCACCCGGCGCGCGACGTGGATCAGCCTCGCAGCCCGAGCAGCGGAAGCACCTGGGACAGATCCTGGCGGTCCACCACCACATCGGCCGCTGCCCGCACCGCCGGCTTCGCGTTGAACGCGACGGACAGCCCGGCCACCGCCATCATCCGGAGATCGTTCGCGCCGTCGCCGATCGCGACAGTCTGAGCCAGCGGGATGCCGGCGTCGTCCGCCCACGCGCGCAGCGCGGACGCCTTGGCCTCCGCATCCACGACCCCGCCAGTGACGGCTCCGGTGAGGACGCCGTCGACGACCTCCAGCCGGTTGGCGCGCCAGTGGTCGAGGCCGAGGCGTTCGCCCAGCGGGTCGAGCGTCTCGTGGAAGCCGCCCGAGACAACGCCCACCACCCCGCCCGCCGCGTGCACCCCGGCGATCAGCTCTGGAACGCCGTCCGTCACCGTGATGCGCTCACCGACACGCGAGAACACGGAGGACGGCAGTCCGGCGAGCGTCTTGACGCGCTCGCGCAGGCTCTGCTCGAAGTCCAGTTCTCCGCGCATCGCGCGCTCGGTGACCTCCGCCACCTCCTGGCGTGCGCCGGCCTCCTCGGCCAGCAGCTCGATGACCTCGTCGTGGATGAGGGTCGAGTCTGCGTCGAGGACGACGAGGAAACGTGCTGCTGTTGTTGCTGTGGTGCTCCTGCCGGTCATGGAACGACGTGCACTCCCTTGCCGACAACGGTGAGCCCGGAGTCGGTGACGGTGAAGCCGCGTGCGCGGTCGCGCTCGGGGTCGACCCCGATGGATGCGCCTTCCGCGACCACCACGTCCTTGTCCAGGATCGCGCGGCCGACGAACGCGTTCGCGCCGATCACCGCGCGCTCGAAGACCACAGAGTCGACGACCTTGGCGCCGGAGTCGACGGTCGCCCACGGTCCGAGCACACTGCGCTCCAGGTGGGCGCCCGAGATCACCGAGCCGAGCGACACGATCGAGTCGATGGTCGTGCCGAGCGCTCCGCGGCCGTCGCGGACGATCTTGGCGGGAGGCGAGTTGAGCACCTGGCTGAAGATCGGCCACTCGCGGTTGTAGAGGTTGAACACCGGGAGGGCGGAGATCAGGTCTTGGTGGGCCTCGAAGAACGAGTCGATCGTTCCCACATCCCGCCAGTAGTAGCGGTCGCGGTCGGTCGAGCCCGGCACGTCGTTGCGGTTGAAGTCGTAGACGGCCGCCTCGTCGCGCGCCACGAAGTCGGGGATGATGTCTCCACCCATGTCGTGGTTGGAGTCCGGCCGGTCGCCGTCGCGCACGACCGCGTCGATCAGCGCGTCGGCGTCGAAGACGTAGTTGCCCATCGAGGCGAGCACCTCGCCGGGCGAGTCCGGCAGCCCGATCGGGTCGCTCGGCTTCTCGCGGAACGCGCCGATCCTGTCCGGGCGCTCCGGGTCGACCTCGATCACGCCGAACTGGTCGGCCAGGCCGATCGGCTGGCGGATCGCCGCGACGGACGCGGGAGCGCCGGACGCGATGTGCGCGTCGATCATCTGGCCGAAGTCCATCCGGTAGACGTGGTCGGCGCCGACGACGACCACGATGTCCGGCTTCTCGTCGCGCAGCAGGTTGAGGCTCTGCAGGATCGCGTCGGCCGAGCCGCTGAACCAGCGCTTGCCGAGGCGCTGCTGGGCCGGGACGGACGCGATGTACGAGTTGAGCATCCCGTCGAGTCGCCAGGTCTGCGAGACGTGCCTGTCGAGGCTGTGCGACTTGTACTGGGTCAGGACGACGATCTGGCGCAGCTGCGAATTGATGAGATTCGAGAGCGCGAAGTCGATGAGTCGATACTGCCCGCCGAACGGAACGGCCGGCTTCGCGCGGTCTGCCGTCAACGGCATCAACCGCTTCCCTTCGCCACCCGCGAGAACAATGCCGAAGATCTTCTTGCCTGCCATGCCACCACAGTAGAGGCAACATGCGACCTGTACTAGCGTTCACGACATGCGCGTTGATCTTCTGACCCGGGAATACCCGCCGGACATCTATGGCGGAGCCGGTGTGCACGTCACCGAACTCGTCCGGGCGTTGCGCACGGACACGGAGGTGCAGGTGCGCTGTTTCGGCGAGCCGCGCACCGAACAGGACGTGCACGCATACCGCGTGCCGCATGAACTCGCCGGCGCGAATGCCGCGATCAGCACACTCGGCGTCGACCTGCAGATGGCGCAGGACTGCGGGGGAGCCGACCTGGTGCACTCGCACACCTGGTACGCGAACAGCGCCGGCCACCTCGCGAAGCTGCTGCACGGCATCCCGCACATCGTCACCGCGCACAGCCTGGAGCCGCTGCGGCCGTGGAAGGCCGAGCAGCTCGGCGGCGGCTACCGCGTGTCGAGCTGGGCGGAGAAGACCGCGTTCGAGGCCGCGGACCGGGTGATCGCGGTGAGCGAGGGGATGCGCCGGGACATCCTGGCCGCGTATCCCGCGCTCGACCCCGAGCGCGTGACCGTGATCTACAACGGCATCGACCTCGACCGCTGGCAGCCGCTCGACGACGACGACCGGGCGAGAGCGCTCGGCATCGACCCCGGCCGTCCCGCCGTGATCTTCGTCGGCAGGATCACCAGGCAGAAGGGCCTGCCGTACCTGCTGCGCGCCGCCAGGATGCTGCCGAAGGAGGTGCAGGTCATCCTCTGTGCAGGAGCGCCGGACACGCCGGAGATCATGGCAGAGGTCAGCAGCGGCGTCGAGCAGCTGCAGGCGGAGCGCGACGGCGTTGTCTGGATCGACAGGCTGCTGTCTCAGGAGGAGCTGCGGGTGGCGCTGACCGCGTCCACCGTGTTCGTCTGCCCGTCCATCTACGAGCCGCTCGGCATCGTGAACCTCGAGGCGATGGCCTGCGGGCTGCCGGTGGTCGGCACGGCGACGGGAGGCATCCCCGAGGTGATCGTGGACGGCGTGACGGGACGGCTGGTGCCCATCGAGCAGGCCACGGACGGCACGGGGACGCCCACCGATCCGGATGCGTTCGTCGCCGACCTGGCGGCGGCGCTGACCGACGTGGTCGGCGACCCGGAGCGTGCGGCTCTGATGGGCAGTGCCGGCCGGCTGCGGGCCGAGACGGCGTTCAGCTGGGCCTCCATCGCGGAGCAGACACGGGAGCTGTACCGGTCCGTCCTGGCCTGATCGCGCCGCTAGGCTAGAGGGTATGTCCAGCGTTCTTCAGCTTCACGATGTGTCCGTCGTCCGCGACGGGAATACGGTTCTCGATTCGGTGAACTGGACGGTGGAGCCCGACGAACGCTGGGTCGTCCTCGGCCCGAACGGCGCAGGCAAGACGACGCTGCTGCAGATCGCCGCCGCCGCGCTGCACCCCACCTCCGGTGAGGCGGAAGTGCTCGGCGAGCCGATCGGTCACAGCGACCTGTCGGAGCTGCGCCCGCGCCTCGGCTTCGCGTCGAGCGCGCTCGCCCGGCGCATCCCGCGCACGGAGACGGTGCTCGACGTGGTGATGACCGCCGCGTACGCCGTGACCGGTCGCTGGAACGAGGAGTACGAGGAGATCGACGAGAGGCGCGCCCGCCGCGTCCTCGGCGAGTGGAACCTCGACCACCTCGCGGAGCGCACCTTCGGCAGCCTGAGCGACGGAGAGCAGAAGCGCGTGCAGATCGCGCGGTCGGTGATGACCGACCCCGAGATCCTGCTGCTCGACGAGCCGGCGGCCAGCCTCGACCTCGGCGGTCGCGAGGAGCTGCTGCAGCTGCTCGGCGGATACGCGAGCGACCCGAACTCTCCGGCGATCGTGATGGTCACCCACCACGTGGAGGAGATCCCGCTCGGCTTCAACAGGGCACTCCTGCTGGCCAACGGGGGCGTGGCCGCTCAGGGCACGCTCGACGAGGTCATCACGGCGGAGCGTCTCGGCGAGACGTTCGGCGTGGACGTGGAGCTGACCGAACTGGACGGCCGCTACAGCGTTCGTGCGCGTCGCGGCTCCGCTGACTGAACATCTGCTAAACTCGATAGCTGGCCCACCAGCCGACCTACTTTCCGCGCTGGGCTCGATGCATTCCTTCGATGCTCAGGCCACAACCGACAATTCACTACGCAACAAGGAAGTCCTGATGAAGACTGACATCCACCCCGACTACGCTCCGGTGGTTTTCCGCGACCTGGCCTCGGGAGCGGTGTTCCTCACCCGTTCGACCGTCACGAGCGAGAAGACGATCGAGTGGGAAGACGGCACCGTTTACCCGGTGATCGACGTCGAGATCTCGTCCGAGTCGCACCCGTTCTACACGGGCAAGCAGCGCATCATGGACTCCGCCGGTCGCGTCGAGAAGTTCAACTCGCGCTACAAGAACTTCGGCAAGTAACACACGCCAACGAGGAAGGCCCCGACCGTTCTGGTCGGGGCCTTCGTCGTTCTGGTCGGTGGATCAGTAGGTGTACGTGTTGGGGTTCGCCGCGACGACCGCGACGAGGATCACGAAGAAGATGATGCCGAGGATGATCTCGGCGAAGCCGATGATGATCGCCGCGATGGCGAGGCCGCGGCCCTGCTCACCGGTGCGCTTGATCTGGGAGAGGGCGACGAAGCCGAGGATGATGCCGACGATGTTGACGAAGAACGCCAGGATGAAGCCGACGATCGCCATCGTGTTGTAGCCGCGGGCGGCCGGAGCGCCCTGGTACGGCTGCTGGTATGGCTGCTGGCTCTGCGGCTGCTGCTCAGGAGGAAGTGGCTGCGGGTTGAGGTTTGAATCGCTCATACCCGTTATGGTACCAATCAGCAGATTCTAAGCCAACCGACAGAAATACATGTAGAGGCATGGACCTCAGCGCAGGGGCCAGGCTCCGGAGGTCGTGAAGCCGGGGTCGCGCACGCGGCGCATGTACTCCTGGAAGTCTGCGGCCTGCTCGCGGCACCAGTCCACCTGCATCCGGTGCAGCTCGGCGGCCTCGAAGGCGAGCGCCTCGGTGTGCACGCGGGCGAGCGCCTGGGCGACCCGTCCGGCGGCGATGGCGTCCGCTCCCGCATCGTGGGCGTCGGTCAGGTCGACGCCGTAGTACGTGGCCGTGACCTCGAGGGTGCGCTTGCCCCTGCGGTACTTGTCGACCGCCTTGTCGATGACGAGCGGGTCGACGATGGGGCCGGGGGAGACGAGCGGGGAGACGCCGTGGCGACGCGCCTCGCGGTCGAGCAGGGTGAAGTCGTACGGCGCGTTGTACGCCACCACCGGGATGCCGCGGCTGAAGAGCTCCCGCAGCGCATCCACGATCTGGGCGGTCGCGACGGCGGCGGGCATCCCGTTGGTGGAGGCGTGCTCGGTGGTGATGCCGTGTACGGCCGTGGCGCCGGCCGGGATCTCCACGCCGGGGTCGACGAGCCAGTCCTGGCGCTGCACGATCGTGCCGGTGTGGTCGAGGAGTCCGACGTGCGCTGTGACGATGCGCGCCGTCTCCACATCGATGCCGGTGGTCTCCAGATCGAAGACGCCCAATTCCTGATGCCACGTACTCATGGATTCAGCGTATGAGCGACCACCGTCAGGCCAGGGACCGACACGGCCCTCCCCAGGATGCTCAGCTGTGGCGGGGTTCGATGTGCAGCCAGTAGAAGTTCTGCGTGCCGAGCGTGAGCGTGAACCGGCCGTCCTCCGCGACGGTCGGGAACTCCGCGCCGCCGAACAGGTCGTACAGCGTCGCTCCGGCGAACTCCGGCGCCTCCAGCGAGACCGACACCGGGTTGTGCGCGAACGAGAACACGCACAGCACGTCCTCCGGCTGGTCGCCGAAGTGCGAACCGCTGCCCTCGTACGACCGCACGAACGCCAGCACGGACTCGTGGTTGGTCTGCAGCACCCGGATCGTGCCCAGCCCGAACACCGGATGCGCCTTCCGCACGTGGATCACGTTGCGGATCCAGTGCAGCAGCGAGCGCGACTGGGCCAGCTGCGCCTCCACGTTCACCTGGTTGTAGTGGTACACCAGCGACTGGACGACGGGCAGGAAGAGCTTGCCGGGGTCTGCGGTGGAGAAGCCGGCGTTGCGGTCCGGCGTCCACTGCATCGGCGTGCGGGAGCTGTCGCGGTCGGGCAGCCAGATGTTGTCGCCCATCCCGATCTCGTCGCCGTAGTAGAGGAACGGGCTGCCCGGGAGGGAGAACAGCAGGGCGTGCGCCAGTTCGAGCTCGGCGCGCGAGTTGTCGAGCAGGGGAGCGAGGCGGCGCCGGATGCCGATGTTGGCGCGCATCCGCGGGTCGTATGCGTACCAGCCGTACATGGCCTGCCGGTACTCCTCGCTGACCATCTCGAGCGTCAGCTCGTCGTGGTTGCGGAGGAAGACGCCCCAGGCGGAGCCGTCCGGCACGTCGAGCGTCTCGGACAGCACCCTGACCAGCTCGGCGGACTGCTGCGAGCGCAGGGCGTAGAAGATGCGCGGCATGACGGGGAAGTCGAACGCCATGTGGCACTCCGGCTCCTCCTCCGTTCCGAAGAACGCGGCGACCTCGCGCGGCCACTGGTTCGCCTCGGCGACCATCATGCGGCCCGGGTACTCGCGGTCGACCATCTCGCGCAGCTTCTTGATGAAGTCGTGCGTCTTCGGCTCGCCCTCGCCGTTGCCCTCGTCGGACTCGTAGAGGTAGGGGATCGCATCCAGCCGGAAGCCGTCGACGCCGAGGTCGAGCCAGAACCGGACGATGTCGAACATCGCCTCGTGCACGGCCGGGTTCTCGAAGTTGAGGTCGGGCTGGTGCGAGAAGAAACGGTGGAAGTAGTACTGGCGGCGCGCCTCGTCGAACGCCCAGTTGGAGTCCTCGGTGTCGACGAAGATGATGCGGATGTCCGGCCACTTGTCGTCGGTGTCGTTCCAGACGTAGAAGTCGCCGTACGGCCCCTCCGGGTCGGAGCGGGATTGCTGGAACCACTCGTGCTGGTCGGAGGTGTGGTTCATCGGCAGGTCGATGATGATGCGCATGTTGCGTTCGTGCGCCTTGGTCACGAGGTCGCGGAACTCGTCGATCGTGCCGAACTCGGGAAGGATCGCCCGGAAGTCGGACACGTCGTATCCACCGTCGCGCAGCGGCGACTGGAAGAACGGCGGGAGCCAGAGCGCGTCGATGCCGAGCCACTGCAGGTAGTCGAGTTTCGAGGTGAGCCCGGCGAGGTCACCCGACCCGTCTCCGTTGCTGTCGACGAACGACCGCACCATGACCTCGTAGAACACCGACCGGCGGTACCACTGCGGGTCGAGGGTGAGCCCGGGCAGCGTGATGGGCGCAGTGAAACTCACGGTTCTCCTTCCGGCACGGTGGCCGACTGCAAGCGATTACAACCAGTCGAGTCTAGGTGGTCGCGATAGTGCCGTGTCCAGTCCTGTGAGCACATTGCCGGGGGTGGCATCCGCGCTGCCTAGACTGGTCTGCGATGAGCCCTTCCTCCGCACATACTGCTTCACCATACGCCGACGCGCTCGACCGTCTACCGGTGCGCACGGCCGAGGTGTCGATCCTCGGTGGCACCACCAGGTACTGGGACTACGGAGACCCGTCGGCGCCGACGACGCTCGTGCTGGTCCACGGCTTCCGCGGCGACCACCACGGCCTGGAGCCGGTGGTCGCCCAGCTGCGCGGCGTGCGGATGATCTCGCCCGACCTGCCCGGCTTCGGAGCATCCACCCCTCTGACGCAGGCGAAGCACGACATCGACGGGTATGCGCGCTGGCTGCGGGCGTTCGTCGGCTCACTCGGGATCGACGGCAGGTTCGTGTTGCTCGGCCACTCGTTCGGTTCCATCGTGGTGTCGGCGGCCCTGGCGGACGAGGCGGCACCGGATGCGCTGCACCCGCACGACGTCGTCCTGGTCAACCCGATCGGCCAGCCGGCGCTCGAAGGACCCCGCGGCATCATGACGCGCCTCGCGATCTTCTACTACTGGCTCGCGGCTGCGCTGCCCCGTGGCCTCGGCTTCGGCCTGTTGCGCAACCGCGCGATCGTGCGCGTGATGAGCGTGACGATGGCGAAGACCAAGGACAAATCGCTTCGGCGCTGGATCCACGACCAGCACGACCGCTACTTCAGCGCGTTCAGCGACAGGGATGTGGTGCTCGACGCGTTCACCGCTTCGGTGTCGCACGACGTCAGCGAGTACGCGGCGCGCATCCCGGAGCGGACCCTGCTGGTGGCGGCGCAGAAGGACGACATCACGCCCATCTCCGCCCAGTACCGGCTGCAGAAGCTGTTCCCGGATGCGCGGCTCGTCGTCATCCCCGGCGTCGGCCACCTCATCCACTACGAGACCCCGGCAGAGGCCGCAAGAGCGATCGAGGACTTCCTGGCATGAAGATCGTGTTCGACTGCCGCTACACCAGAATCGGCCGCCACGACGGGATCAGCCGGTACACGGCCGGGCTCGTCGCCGCCCTGGCGAAACGCCACCCCGTCACCATGCTGATCAGCGATCACCGCCAGCTGGAGATGCTGCCGAACCTGCCGTGGGAGCTGATCGGCTCGCCGACCAGCGCGGGAGAGCCGTGGGTGGCCAGGCAGGTCAACCGGCTGAAGCCGGACGTGGTGTTCACGCCGATGCAGACGATGGGCGGCTGGGGCCGCCGCTACCGGCTGGTGCTCACTGTGCACGACCTCATCTACTACCGAAACCGCACGCCACCGCGCGATCTGCCAGCGCCCATCCGGTTGCTCTGGCGGCTGTACCACCTGGCCTGGTGGCCGCAGCGGCTGCTGCTCAACCGATCGGATGCGGTGGTGACGGTCTCGCAGACCACCAAGCAGCTGATCGCCGAGCACAAGCTGACCAGGCGGCCCGTGCACGTGGTGCCGAATGCGGCCGACATGCCGGAGCTCGACCCTGTCCGCGCATCCCGTACCAGCCCGGAGACGAAATCGCTGGTCTACATGGGCTCGTTCATGCCGTACAAGAACGTCGAGACGCTCGTGCGCGCCGCAGCGCTGCTTCCCGACTACGAGCTGCACCTGATGAGCAGGGTGAGCGACGCAGAGCGCGCCCGCCTGGCCGCTGTCGCTCCGGAGGCACGGATCGTGTTCCACAACGGGGCGAGCGACGAGGAGTATGCGGACACGGTTGCTGCGGCAACGGCGCTGGTGACGGCGTCGCACGACGAAGGATTCGGCATCCCGCTGGTCGAGGCGATGACCCTCGGCACGCCCGTGGTGGTCAGCGACATCCCGATCTTCCGGGAGATCGGGGGAGAGGCCGCACTGTTCTTCGACGCGGACTCCGCCGAGCAGGCCGCCGCGCGCATCCGGCACCTGGAGGAGGAGGGCGTCTGGGCCGCCCGATCGGCCGCGTCGAAACGCGAAGCGGAGCGCTTCACCTGGGACGCGTCGTCTGAACATCTTCTCACGGTGCTCACCGCGGCGGCCGCGAGGGCGAAACGAAAGCTCGATTGATGTCATAATCGCGTCGATGTGCAGTGGTGCACATTTCGAAGAGGGGGACGGGGAATGTCGATGCGACGCTGGGGGAGGACGGCCGCTGCCGTCGGGATCGTGGCGGTGACCGCGATGGCGGGAGCCGTGCTGGGGGCGCTGCCCGCGAACGCGAGCCAAGACCTGTACCGGGTGGTGAACACGATCCCTGTCGTTCCCGGTGGCGGCGACGGGATCGCGACGATCCCCACCATGGCGGTCGACCAGGGCACGAACACCCTGTTCGCGCTGGTGACGGAACGCGCGCACAGCGACCTCTCCGTGCTCGACCTCACCGACGGCTCTCTGACGAAGACGCTGCCCCTGCCGGTCATCCCGCTGGGGGTCGCCATCGATGAGGCGCGGCACCTCGTCTACGTCACGGTCGAGGACCTGGACGCCGGGACCACCTCGCTCGCGGTGTTCAGCACCACGAGCCTGACTCAGGTGGCGACCATCCAGCTCGGCGCCGTGCATCTGATCGGTTCCAGCGGGGACAGCGGGATCGCCGTCGACACCGCGACGGGCTCCGTCTACGTCGTCGGGGACCGCCAGGTGGGCGCAGCTCAGACGCCATCCTTCCTGGTGCTGACCGCCGCGCAGATCGCCACCGCGGTCGGCGGTACGGCTGTCACGCCGACGCCGGTCGCGCTCCCGGCCACACAGCAGCAACCGGCCGGGATCGCCATCGACCCCGCCGGCGGCGTCGTGTACGCGGTGACGTCGTCGCCCACAGATTCCACGCTGTTCTCGCTCAGCACGGCGACGAACACGGTGACACGCACCGTGCCGCTGACGGGGATCGCGCACGTCGCGACGGTCGACCCGTCCACCGGCACCGTGTACGTCTCCCGTCGCACGTCGGCGTTCTCGTCCGCGTACGAGGTGGCGATCGTGCCGCGCGGAGGCTCGGCGGTGACCGCGACCATCGGCCTTCCCGCCCAGGCGGAAGCGCTCCAGGTCGACCAGACGGCCGGCACGCTCTACGTCGCCGTCTCGCAGCCGTTCGAGGGCGGAACCGCGAACGCGGTGCTCGCGGTCACCACCGCGTCGAAGACGGTGGTCGGCTATGTCCCCGTGCCGACGCCCGCCGGTATCGCCGTGAACCAGGCGACAGGGTCCGTGTACGTCTCCGGTGCGAACTCGGGCAACACGCTCGTGTCTGTCCTGCGGAAACTCACCACCGACAGGGTGGCGGGCAGCGACCGCTTCGCGACCTCGGTGGCCGTCTCGAAGAAGGCCTTCCCCGGCACGGCGCCCGTCGTCTACGTCGCCTCCGGCCTGAACTATCCGGATGCGCTGGCGGCCGGACCGGCTGCTGCGAAGCGCGGCGGCCCGCTGCTGCTCACACCGCCGACCGGGCTCACGCCGGATGTCGCGGCGGAGGTTGCACGGCTCAAGCCGGCGAAGATCGTGGTCGCCGGTGGCGCAGCATCCGTCTCCGACCACGTGCTGAGCCAGCTGCGCTCGGCGGCGCCGTCGGCGACGGTGAGCCGCGCAGCGGGTGACGACCGGTTCTCCACCTCGCGCTCCGTCGTGACGGGGGCGTTCTCGTCTGCGACCACCGTGTACCTGGCCTCCGGCCTGAACTTCCCTGATGCGCTGTCGGCTGGAGGGGCAGCCGGGTCGAAGGGCGCTCCCGTGCTGCTCGTCAACGGCGCTGCGGACTCCGCTGACGCGGCGACGACGGCGCTGCTGAGGTCGCTCGGGGCGACGAAGGTCGAACTGGTCGGCGGAACGTCGGTGATCTCGAGCGGCATGGAGTACTCGCTGACGCAGAGCGGCTTCACGGTCAGCCGTCTCGCCGGATCGGACAGGTACTCCACGGCGGAGGCGGTCAACGTGACCACGTACCCCACCGCATCCACGGCGATCATCGCCACCGGCTTCGGCTACCCGGATGCCCTCGCGGCGAGCAGTTGGGCAGGCAAGACGTCCTCGCCGCTGTTCCTCGCTCCCGGCAGCTGCGTGCCGACCGGTGTGCTGGCCGACATGGGCCGCCTCGGCGTCCGCACGGTCACCCTGATCGGTGGCCCGACCGTCCTGACGACGGAGGTCGAGGGGCTCACGCCGTGCGGAGGGATGTAGCGGAGGGCTGAGCGCGGCTCAGAGCACCGACGCCGTGAACAGGTCCCTGTCCTCCGGGTGGAGGTTGAAGCGGTCGAGCGTGAGCGTGCCGTCCTCGTAGACGAACTCGTGCACGGAGCCGTTCGGGATTACCTCGCCGGGGCCGGGCAGCGCGTGATCGGTGACGTGGCGCACCAGGGAGCCGATCACGCCGCCGTGGCTGACCACGATGACGGACTCGCCCTGGTGCCGCTCCCCGAGCTCCAGCAGGGCAGGGAGGGCGCGCTCGACGACTTCGTCGCGGGATTCGCGGCCGGGCACGGGCGTGCCCTCCGGCCAGCGGGCCAGGATCTCGGCGCCGGTGAGGCCCTCCGCGTCGCCGTAGCTGCGTTCCGCGACCTCGGGCAGCGGTAGGGGAGCATCCAGACCGGTGTGCGACGCGATGATGCTCGCCGTCTCGCTCGCGCGGCTCAGCGGGCTCGCGTAGATCGCGTCGTAGGTGCCGCCGGCGAGCGCGCGACCGGTGGCCTCCGCCTGCTCGCGACCCGTGTCGTTCAACGGGATGTCGCTCGACCCCTGGATGCGTTTGGCGAGGTTCCAGTCGGTCTGACCGTGGCGAACAAGGGAGATTCTGGTCACGCGCGTCCTTTCACTGCGAGGACGCGGAGGCGGCGGGGCTAGGTGAGCCTCGCCGCGAGTTCGACGAGTGTCTCCGTCGTCCCTGCGTTCAGCTTAATGGTCGCGCGACCGTCGCCCTTGGTGTCGCCCCTGTTGATGATGACGATCGGCAGCTTGCGCCGCCTCGCCTCCTCCAGCAACCGGATGCCCGAGTTGACCGCCAGGGACGACCCGGCGATGATCAGCGCTTCCGAACTGCGGACGAGCGCGCTCGCCTCCCGGTACTTCTCGGCCGGGATGAACTCGCCGAAGAACACCACGTCCGGCTTGAGGCGGCCGCCGCAGACCGTGCAGTCCGGCACCTGGAACGCATCCACGTCTGTGACGATCGCGTCGCCGTCCGGGGCGATCTCGACGGCGCCGTCCGCATCCAGCCAGGGGTTCGCCGTCTCGATGCGGGCAGCGATGGCCTCACGGGCGAAGATCTGGCCGCAGACCAGGCAGAGTACGCGATCCATCGCGCCGTGCAGGTCGACCACCTTGCGGGAGCCCGCCTGCTTGTGCAGGCCGTCCACGTTCTGGGTGATGACGCCGTTGGCCGCACCGCCGAGTTCGAGCGCCGCGATGGCGCGGTGGCCGTCGTTGGGGGCCGCGGCGGCGAACCGGCGGTAGCCCAGGTGGCTGCCCGCCCAGTACCGCTTGCGGAAGCCGTCATCGGCGAGGAACTGCTGGAACGTCATCGGCGTGCGCTTCGGAGCGCCCTCGCCGCGGTAGTCGGGGATGCCGGAGTCCGTCGAGACGCCGGCCCCGGTGAGCATGGCGAAGCGGCGGCCGCTCAGCAGGTCGACCGTCGCGTCCAGGTCTCTGGCCAGTTCGGGAGAGAGCTCCGTCGTCACCGTTGCCACAGGCATCCTCCAGTCGGTTCTGTCAGAAGTCTAAACACGCGAGTTTTCCGGAATGTTTCCGACGACTGGCAATCTGTAAGCTGCACCGCGATTCTCCGGCGCAGGAAGAGAGGCACCAGCCGTGCGCATCCACCGCATCACCGACCTGACAGCCGACGGCCTGGCCGACTACTCGCGGCTCACCGACGTGGCCCTGCGCCGCGTCAGCGAGCCGGAGGGAGGCCTGTACATCGCGGAGTCGTCGAAGGTGATCACGCGCGCACTGGCGGCCGGGCACCGCCCGCGCTCCGTGCTGCTGCAGGAGCAGTGGCTGCCAGACATCGAGCCGCTGCTGGCCGACTACCCGGAGGTGCCGGTGTTCGTCGGAGAAAGCGGCGTGCTCGAAGAGCTCACCGGTTACCACCTGCACCGCGGTGCCCTGGCGGCGATGCACCGTCCGGTGCTGCCCGATCCCGCCGACCTGCTCAGGGATGCCCGGCGCGTCGTCGTGCTGGAGGACATCGTCGACCACACGAACGTGGGCGCGATCTTCCGCTCGGTCGCCGGCCTCGGCGCCGACGCCGTTCTGGTGAGCCCGCGCTGCGCGGACCCGCTGTACCGCAGGAGTGTGCGCGTCAGCATGGGCACGGTGCTGCAGGTGCCGTGGACGCGCATCCCGGAGTGGGACGAGGCCGCGCCGATCCTGCACGACGCCGGGTTCGAGATCGCGGCGCTCGCCCTCGCCGACGACGCCGTCGAGCTCGGGGCGTACGCGTCCGACGCTCCCGAGCGGGTGGCGCTCGTGCTCGGCTCCGAGGGGGACGGGCTGAGCAGGAGGGCGCTGGCCGCGGCGGACACGGTGGTGACAATCCCGATGCTGCACGGGGTCGACTCGCTCAACGTGGCGTCGGCGAGTGCTGTCGCACTCTGGGCGTTGACGCGTTGACCGCGCGTTCTCAGCCGACGCCTCGGTAGCCCCGCATACAATTCTCGGGTGTCAGACCAGCCTCGCCGTGTGTCCCCCCAGGTGTACCGCCGTCGCCGGATCGTCGTCTTCAGCCTCGTCGGGGTCGTCCTCGCCAGCCTGATGTACCTGTCCGGCTCGCTGTTCGGGCCGGTGCCTGCGACCGCCGCCGTGGTGCAGCACGAGAAGAGCATCGCGCAGCCGGCGGCCCAGCTGGCTTGGCCGGGCTGGGGCGCGAGCGCCATCTCCGCACCGGATGTGGACGGCGCCACCGAATACCACGGCAGCGACAAGAGCTTGCCGATCGCGAGCGTGACGAAGACGATCACCGCGCTCGTCGTGCTCGACGCGAAGCCTCTCAGCGGAGGGTCGGAAGGCCCGACGATCGACTTCACGCAAAAGGACGTCGACATCTGGAACCAGGTGATCGCCGACGGCGGATCGTGGGCGCCGGTCGTGGCCGGCACCTCGATGACCGAAAAGCAGGCGCTCACCGCGATGCTGCTCCCGTCGGCGAACAACTACGCGATCTCTCTGGCCAACTGGGCGTACGGCTCCACGGACAAGTTCGTGAAGGCGGCGAACGGGTGGCTGGCGGACAAGAAGTTCACCGGCACCCGCCTCACCAGCCCGGACGGCCTGGACCCCGGCAGCGTCAGCACCACGAAAGACCTGATCGGCATCGGCAAGCTGGTGCTCGCCGACCCCGTGCTCTCCTCGATCGTGTCGCAGAAGTCCGCGACCCTCCCCGGCGCAGGCGCGCAGGACAACACGAACACGCTCCTCGGCTTCGAGGGCATCGACGGGATCAAGACGGGCAACACCGACGAGGCGGGCAACTGCCTCCTGTTCTCCGCGGAGATCGGCGTGGGAAGCAACAAGGTGCGCGTGGTCGGCGCCGTGCTCGGCGCACCGACCCACGACGACCTGTGGGCGGCCGTCAAGGCGCTGCTTGTCAGCATGAAGGGCGGCTTCCACCAAGTGGATGCGTCGACCGTCGGGCAGCAGTACGGCACGTACTCGACCCCCTGGGGAGCGAAATCCGCCCTCGTCTCCACCTCGACGAAGAGCTTCGTCGTGTGGTCGGACACGCCCATCCAGGTGGACATGCAGACCCGCACCATCCAGTCGGGCCGCAAGGGCGACGTGGTCGGTCAGGTCACCTTCACCCTCAACGGGAAGACGCAGACCGCCCAGCTCGCGCTCGCGAAGGACGTCCCTGACCCCGGTCTCGGCTGGCGCCTCGCCCACCCGGGCGGCCTCGGCGCCTGACCCGCGCGCGCCTCAGTCGGCGGGGCTAGGGGAGGCGGAAGGGGCCCGCGTCCGGGCGCTTGGGGAGGACGTGGTCGCCGGAGGACTGGTGGCGGATGCGCCGGACCACCCAGGGCACGAGGTATTCGCGCGCCCAGGAGATGTCTTCCGAGCGCGCCTGGCGCCAGGTGCGCGGCGGCAGCGGCTCGGGCTGCAACGGCTGCAGGTCGTTCTCGACGTTGAGCGCTGCGAGCACCATGCGGGCGACGGTGTGGTGCCCGAGCGGGGCGAGGTGCAGGCGGTCCGGCGCCCACATCCGCTGGTCCTGGATATCGGTGAGCGACCACTGGTCGGCCACGATCGCGTCGTACTTGGCGGCGACGGCGCGCACGTTCTCGTTGTAGATCGCGACCTTGCCGCGGATGCCGCGGAACACGGGGGAGAAGCCGACGTCGACACCGGTGAACACGACGACGGTCGCCCCGTCCGCGCTGAGCTGTGAGACGGCCTGGTCGAACAGCGCGGCGATCTGGTCCGGGTCCGTACCGGGCCGGATGACGTCGTTGCCGCCGGCGGAGATGGTGATCAGGTCGGGACGCAGGGCGACCGCCGGGGCGACCTGCTCATCCAGGATCTGCTTGATCAGCTTGCCGCGCACGGCGAGGTTGGCGTATGCGAAGTCGTCGGTCTGGCTGCTCAGCACCTCGGCGACGCGGTCGGCCCAGCCGCGGTGTCCGCCCGGGCTGCCCGGCTCAGGGTCGCCGATCCCTTCCGTGAACGAATCGCCGATGGCGACGTAGCGGGACCACGGATGCTGCGCTTCGGACATACCTTCATTCTGCACCTTGGCATCCTGGGCGCACGTTCGGGCCGCACTCAGACGGGACGCAGGAGGCACGCAGACGGCACGCCCGGGCCGTTCCGCCGGGTGAGCGAGTGTCGGTGGGAGCCGGTAGATTTGATCCAAGTGGAACAGCCGACCGAACCCGATACCTCGCTTCGCCCTGGTGCGCACGCCGGAACCTTCGCTGCTGAACACCTGTCGCCCTCCTTCCCGGAGCGTGCGGCCTGGGGAACAGCGGGAAAACTGCGTGCGTGGCAAGCCGAGGCCCTCGACGCGTACTTCGAGAACGAACCCCGCGACTTCCTCGCGGCGGCGACGCCCGGCGCAGGAAAGACCACGTTCGCGCTGCGCCTCGCCACCGAGCTGCTCGCGCGGCGCGTCGTCGAGCGGATCACCGTCGTCGCCCCGACCGAGCACCTGAAGCGGCAGTGGGCGGAGGCGGCCGAGCGTGTCGGCCTGCACCTCGACCCCGAGTTCAAGAACTCCGACGGCCGGTACGCCCGCCACTTCAAGGGCGTCGCCGTCACGTACGCGCAGGTCGCGATGCGGCCCAGCCTGCACAAAGACATCACCGAGAACTACCGCACCCTGGTCATCCTCGACGAGGTGCACCACGGCGGGGATGCGCTCAGCTGGGGAGACGGCATCCGGGAGGCGTTCGAGCGGGCCACCAGGCGGCTCTCGCTCACCGGTACGCCGTTCCGCTCCGACACGGCGCCCATCCCGTTCGTGACCTACCTGCCAGACAAGGCGGGCATCCGCACCTCGCTCACCGACTACAACTACGGCTACGGCCGCGCTCTCGCCGACGGCGTCGTGCGTCCGGTGATCTTCCTCGTCTACGCCGGGCACATGCGCTGGCGCACCAAGACCGGCGACGAGATGGAGGCGCGGCTCGGCGAGGGCAACACCAAAGACATCACCTCGCAGGCCTGGCGCACCGCCCTCGACCCGCGCGGCGAGTGGATCCCGGCCGTGCTGAACGCCGCGGACCGCCGCCTCACCGAGGTGCGCAACGCCATCCCGGATGCCGGCGGCCTCGTCATCGCCACCGACCACTACGCGGCGCGCGCGTACGCCGACCTGCTGCAGCAGATCTCGGGGGAGCCGGTCACGGTCGTGCTCTCCGACGAGAAGGAGGCGAGCGACAGGATCGCGGAGTTCGCCGCAGGCACCTCCCGGTGGATGGTCGCGGTGCGGATGGTGTCGGAGGGCGTCGACGTGCCGCGGCTGGCGGTGGGCGTGTACGCGACCAGCGCATCCACCCCGTTGTTCTTCGCGCAGGCGATCGGGCGCTTCGTGCGGGCGAGGCGTCGCGGCGAAACGGCGTCGGTGTTCCTGCCGAACGTCCCGACGCTGATGGCGCTGGCGAACGCGCTCGAACTGGAGCGTGACCACGCGCTCGACCGGCCGACCGACGAGAACGCCGAGGGCGACTTCTTCAACCCGGAAGACGCCATGATGGCGGAGGCGAACCGGCAGGAGCGCGCGTCCGAGGGCCTGATGGACGAGTTCTCGTTCGAAGCACTCGGCTCCGAGGCCAACTTCGACAGGGTGCTCTACGACGGGCAGGAGTTCGGCAGCTTCGCCGTTCCCGGCAGCGACGAGGAGCTCGACTTCATCGGGCTGCCGGGCATCCTGGAACCCGAGCAGGTGCACGAACTGCTCACGCAGCGGCAGCAGCGGCAGGCGCGCCGCACCAGCTCCCGCCCGCAGTCCGCGGAGGGACACCCGCCCGCGCCGCTGTACCGCAACCTCAAGGAGCAGCGCAGCCTGCTGAACAGCCTGGTCGGGCTGTACTCGAAGAACACGGGAGAGCCGCACGGGCTCATCCACGCCGAGCTGCGCCGCGTCTGCGGCGGCCCCGCCGTCGCGCAGGCGAGCGTGACCCAGCTGCAGGCCCGCATCGACTACCTGCGCAAGCGGCTCGGACGCGCGTAGCCGGTCGCGCTCAGTCCAGCGGGCCGCGCACGCGGTAGCGCAGGTGGAGCACGCGGTCGCCCTGGATCACCGCGGGGTCGTCGAGCAGGCGCTGCGCGTCGGCCGCACCGAAATAGCGCTTGCCCGTGCCGAACACCGCGGGCGCGACATCCATCCGCACCTCGTCGATCAGCCCGGCGGCGAAGACCTGGCCGCCCACGTCCCCGGCAGCCACCTCGACGACACGGTCGCCGGCGAGCCGCTGCGCCGTGGCCACCGCGGTCTCGATGTCGTCGACGAAGTGGAGGGGCGCGGCGGGATCCCAGCCGTCCGGTGCCGGCCGGTGCGTCACGACGACCACGAGGTCGACCCCGCTGGGAGGCCGGCCGTCCCAGCCGTCGGTCAGGTCGAAGACGTGGCGTCCGACGATCGTCACCGCTATGCTGTCCCAGTACGGCCGGACGTAGTCGTACGACGCCCGAGACACCAACAGCACGCCGCTCTCATCCAGGGGCACGTCCCCGCTGGTGAGCCAGTCGAACAGCGGCCCAGGCTGGTCGTCGCTGTCGGCGATGAAGCCGTCCGTCGACACTGAGGCGTACATGACCACCGTGCCCACGTGGTGCTCCTCTCCGTCTGAGTGCCCCCAGTATGCCAACGGGCGGCCGCAGTGCGCGACCGCCCGTTGGCAGTTCCGGATACGGTGTGCCGCCTAGATGACGCCCATCGCGATCATCGCGTCCGCGACACGGGTGAACCCGGCGATGTTCGCGCCGAGGACGTAGTCGCCCGGGGCGCCGTATTCGTCGGCGGTCTCCGCGCACCGGTCGTGGATGCCGACCATGATCTCGGCCAGGCGGCTCTCGGCGTAGTCGAAGCTCCACGCATCCCGGGAGGCGTTCTGCTGCATCTCGAGCGCAGAGGTGGCGACGCCGCCCGCGTTCGCGGCCTTGCCGGGCGCGAACAGCACGCCGGCCGCGGTGAGGACCTTGACCGCCTCCGGGGTGCACGGCATGTTGGCACCCTCGACGACGGCGGCGACACCGGTGCTCGCGAGCGTCTTCGCGGCATCGCCGCCGAGCTCGTTTTGGGTGGCGCAGGGGATGGCGACGTCGATCGTGGTCTCGGCGGCGAGCGCCCAGATGTCGCCGCCCGCGCGGTAGTCGGAGGCGGTGCCGCGCGCCTCGGCGTAGTCGCTCAGCCGTCCGCGGCGCTGCTCCTTGATCTCGCGCAGGAGGTCGAGGTCGAGGCCGTCGCGGTCGTAGACGACGCCGGAGGAGTCCGAGCAGGCGACGACCGTTCCGCCGAGCTGCTGCACCTTCTGGATGGCGTAGATCGCGACGTTGCCCGATCCGGAGACGAGCACGCGGGCGCCGTCGAACGAGCGGCCGCGGGTGGACAGCATCCGGTCGGCGAACACGACGGCGCCGAAGCCGGTGGCCTCCGTGCGGACGAGCGAGCCGCCCCAGCCGATGCCCTTTCCGGTGAGGACGCCGGACTCGTAGCGGTTGGTGATGCGCTTGTACTGGCCGAACAGGTAGCCGATCTCGCGACCGCCGACTCCGATGTCTCCGGCGGGCACATCCGTGTACTCGCCGAGGTGACGGTACAGCTCGGTCATGAACGACTGGCAGAACCGCATCACCTCCGCGTCCGACTTGCCCTTGGGGCCGAAGTCGCTGCCGCCCTTGCCTCCGCCGATCGGCAGGCCGGTGAGGGCGTTCTTGAAGATCTGCTCGAAGCCGAGGAACTTGACCGTGCCCAGCGTGACGGTCGGGTGGAACCGCAGGCCGCCCTTGAACGGGCCGAGCGCCGAGTTGAACTCGACGCGGAAACCGCGGTTGATCTGCACGCGGCCGGCGTCGTCCGTCCACGGCACGCGGAAGATGATCTGGCGCTCCGGCTCGCAGAGGCGATCGAGCACGGCGGCCTCGGCGTAGCGGGGGTTCCTGGCGATCACCGGGCCGAGAGAGTCGAAGACCTCCCTCGCCGCCTGATGGAATTCTGGTTCTCCGGCGTTCCGCTTCAGAACGTCGTCGAGGAGGGTTGTGAGGTCAGTAGTCACTCGCGGCCTTTCGATGGTGCACAAGATTTCTGAGTCTACTCTCAGAAACCTGACCCTCTCCGCTGTGTGACGACAGCCGGTGCGCGGCTGGTTCGGGCCCGGTTCGCGCCCGGTTCGCCGGGGTGAGGTGAGCCTGTGCATGCTGGCACAGCGGGCTCCGACTTCCTAGGCTGAGCGCATGACCGAGCGACAGGTGGACGGGCAGCACGCCGACGAACCGCACAGGGAGGGTCTGGCGCAGCGTCTCAACTGGCTGCGCGCCGGAGTGCTCGGCGCGAACGACGGCATCGTCTCCGTCGCCGCTGTGGTGGTCGGCGTCGCCGGTGCGACGAGAGACATCGCCCCGATCCTCACGGCCGGTGTCGCCGCTCTCGTCGGCGGCGCGATCTCGATGGCGCTCGGCGAGTACGTCTCGGTGAGCAGCCAGCGCGACAGCGAGCACGCCCTCATCGCGAAGGAGCGCAGAGAGCTCGCCGAGATGCCGGAACAGGAGCTCGCCGAGCTGACCGGGCTCTACGAGGCCAAAGGGCTGAAGCCGGAGACGGCGCGGCAGGTCGCCATCGAGCTGACAGAGCACGACGTGCTCGCCGCCCATCTGTCCGCCGAGCTCGGGATCGACCAGGACGACGTGGTGAGCCCGTGGCACGCCGCGCTCGCCTCCGCCGTGGCGTTCACGATCGGCGGGCTGCTGCCGCTGCTGACCATCCTGCTGCTGCCGGAGGCGGTGCGCATCCCGGTCACGTTCGTGGTGGTGCTGGTCTCGCTCGCGATCACCGGTTACGTCGCCGCGTACATCGGAGGCAGCCCGCGCGGGAAGGCGACGCTGCGGGTGGTGATCGGCGGTGCGCTGGCGCTGATCGTGACGTTCGCGATCGGCGCGCTGCTCGGCACGAGCGGAGTGGTGTGATGGCGGAAGGAGAGGCCGTGGCCGTCTTGAAGGACAAGAGGGACATCGTCGCCAACTGGCTGCCCCGCTACACCGGGACCGCCCTGGAGGACTTCGGCGACCACATCCTGCTCACCAACTTCGGCGACTACGTGCAGCGCTTCGCGGAATGGTACGGAGCAGAGGTGCGCGGCGCCGACCGGCCGATGCCGAACGCCACCGCCGACGGCATCACGATCATCAACTTCGGGATGGGCAGCCCCAACGCCGCGACGGTGATGGACCTGCTGAGCGCGGTGCAGCCGAAAGCGGCCCTGTTCCTCGGCAAGTGCGGGGGAGTGAAACGCAAGAACCAGCTCGGCGACCTCGTCCTCCCCATCGCGGCGATCCGCGGGGAGGGCACGTCGAACGACTACCTCCCGCCCGAGGTGCCCGCGCTTCCCGCCTTCCAGCTGCAGCGCGGCGTCTCCACCACGATCCGCGACTTCGGCCACGACTACTGGACGGGCACGGTCTACACGACGAACCGCCGCGTCTGGGAGCACGACGAGAAGTTCAAGGCGAGGCTGCGCGAGACCCGCGTGATGGCGGTGGACATGGAGACGGCGACGATCTTCGCCGCCGGCTTCGCCAACCGCATCCCGTGCGGCGCGCTGCTGCTGGTCTCCGACCAGCCGATGATCCCCGAAGGCGTGAAGACCGCCGAGAGCGACCGCGGGGTGACCGGGATGTTCGTGGAGCGGCACATCCGGATCGGCGTGGAGGCGCTGCGGCTGGTGCGGCGCAACGGCCGCAGCGTGCGCCACCTGCGGTTCGAGGACGAGTAGTGGAGGCGGGACGGGCGGGGCCGCGGGTCAGGGCGCCGTGAGCAGGTCGCGCAAGCGGGTCGTGACCGGATGCGCGACACCGAGCGTGTCGAAGATCTCCGCGGCACGCTCTGCCGTCTCGCGCACCGTTGGGGTGGCGGTGGTGAGCCAGTCGTCCACCTCTGCGGCAGTCCATGCCGCCTGGCGGTCGGTGGTCGGCGCGTGGGATGCGCTTCCTGCCATCGCCCGGACGGAGCGGGCGTAGTCGTCGGCGACGACGTCCGGTGGCACCCCGGCGTTGCCGAGCAGGAGGGCGCTGATCATGCCGGTGCGGTCCCGTCCTGCGCTGCAGTGCACGAGCATCCCGGGCCGGGCGGCGGCGATGGTTTCCAAGGTGGTGCGGACGAGGTGGGGCTGGAGGCGCCAGTTGTGCTGCCAGTATTCGGGTGAGTCGAGGATCGGGAAGCAGACCCGTTGGAACTCGGGGTCGGATTGGTCCTCCGTCGGCGCGGAGATGACGTTTGTGCCGGTGAGTGCCCCAGACGACACCGCCGGATCGCCGTCGCGGAGGCCGACCTCGTGCGCGCAGCGCAGGTCGACCACGGTGCGGAGGCCCCAGGTGTTCGCTGCCGCCCAGCCGCTGTCGGTGAGCAGTTCGCGCCGGGGGCCGCGGGCGATCTGGCCGAAGACAGTGGCGCCGGTGGGGGAGTGCGGCGTGGGAAGACCGCCGAGGTCGCGGGCGTTTGGGTAGCCGTCCCAGGCGAGGTCGCGCATCCGTTCACGATGTGGCGTTGAGGAGGAGAAGTCGCGCGACACGCCGCCAGATGCTCCGTTCGAGCGGAGTTTCGGGCCTGGGCGGCCGGGTTATCCGGCGGAGCGGAGTGCGGCGGCGCGGCGGACCCGCATCCCCTACCGGAAGTCGCGCGACACCGTGCGCATCCCGGCGTCGAGCGGCTCCAGGCGGTCGGCGATCACGTTGACGACGCCCTCCTCGCTGCGTTCCAGCATGCCCCGGATGATCATGGCCGGGGCTTCGCGGGCGACGCGGCGGTAGCGGTTCCAGACGCCGACGGGGCAGATCACGTTGATCAGGCCGGTCTCGTCTTCCAGGTTGAGGAAGGTGACCCCGGCCGCCGTCGCCGGGCGTTGCCGGTGGGTGACCACGCCGCCGACCTCGATGCGTCTGCCGGACTCCGCCGTGGTGAGACCGTCGGCCGAGTAGACGCCGCGGGCGCGCAGGTGCGGGCGGAGGAAGCCGATCGGGTGGTCGTCGGTGGAGATGCCGGTGGCCCACAGGTCGCTCGCCAGCTGTTCGGCCGGGCTCAGCATCGGCAGCAGGGGAGGCTGCACGGAGATCGAGGTGCCCGCCAGGTACTCCGGCTTCTCCTGGGCGGCGTTCCCCGCCTCCCAGATCGCCTGGCGGCGGCTCAGGCCGAAGCTCTCGAACGCTCCGGCTGCGGCGAGCGCCTCCAGCTGGGCCACGTTCAGTCCGACGCGCCGAGCCAGGTCGCCGAGGCTCAGGTAGCGGCCACCGGATGTGCGTTCGGCGACGATGCGCTCCGCCAGCTTCTCGCCGATGGTCGTCACCCCCGCGAGTCCCAGCCGCACCACATGGCCGGCGTCCCTGCGGTGCAGTGTGTGGTCGAGCGGCACGCTGCGGTCGAACGGGGCGATCTCCGGCTGGTCGTGGTCCAGGCACGGGTCGGTCCCCGTCGGGCCGGCGGCGGCCGCATCCATCGGTTCGAGCACGGGGAACACCATCGAGCGTTCGATGTCCGGACGCTCGACCACCACGCCGTGCCTGCGCGCGTCGGCGGTGAGGGTGCGCGGCGAGTAGAACCCCATCGGCTGCGCCCGCAGCAGGGCGGCGAGGAACGCGCCCGGGTAGTGCAGTTTCAGCCAAGAGCTCACGTAGACGAGCAGCGCGAAACTGATCGCGTGGCTCTCCGCGAAGCCGAAGTTCGCGAACGCCTCGATCTTGGCGTAGATGGCGTCTGCGTCGTCGCCGACGATGCCGTTGCCCGCCATCCCCGCGTACAGTTTGTCGCGCAGCGAGCCGATCTTCTCCTGCCCGCGCTTCGACCCCATCGCCCTCCGCAGCAGGTCGGCGTCCTCCGCCGTGCAGTCGCCGACGGCGACCGCCATCTGCATCAGCTGCTCCTGGAACAGCGGCACCCCCATCGTGCGTTCCAGCACCGGCACCAGCGCCGGATGCAGATAGGTCACCTCCTCCTGGCCGAGCTTCCTGCGGATGTACGGGTGCACGGCGCCGCCCTGGATGGGGCCGGGACGGATGAGCGCGATCTCGATCACCAGGTCGTAGAACGCGCGCGGCTGCAGGCGGGGCAGCGTGCCGATCTGCGCCCTGCTCTCCACCTGGAACACGCCGATCGAGTCCGCGCGGCAGAGCATGTCGTACACCCCCTGCTCCTCCTTCGGGATGCTGTCGAGCGTCCACTGCTCGCCGAGCGACTGCGCGATGGTCGTCATGGCGTAGTCGATGGCGCTCAGCATCCCGAGGCCGAGCAGGTCGAACTTGACCAGGCCCATCCAGGCGCAGTCGTCTTTGTCCCACTGCAGCACGGTGCGGTTCTCCATGCGGGCGTGCTCGATCGGGCAGACCTCGCCGACCGGGCGGTCGGTGAGCACCATGCCGCCGGAGTGGATGCCGAGGTGCCTGGGGAACTTGAGCACCTGGCTGGCCAGGCCGACCACCGCATCCGGGATGTCGTGGTCGGCCGTCGGCTGGATGGAACCCCACGAGTCGATCTGCTTCGACCAGCCGTCCTGCTGCCCGGTGGAGTATCCGAGCGCCTTCGCCATGTCGCGCACCGCGTTCTTCGGCCGGTAGGTGATGACGTTCGCCACCTGCGCCGCGTTGTGCCTGCCGTATTTGCGGTAGACGTACTGGATGACCTCCTCACGCCGGTCGGAGTCGAAGTCGACGTCGATGTCCGGTTCCTCCTCGCGCATGCTCGACAGGAAGCGCTCGAACGGCAGCGCGTACTTGATCGAGTCGACGGCGGTGATCCCGAGCAGGTAGCAGACGGCGGAGTTGGCGGCGGAGCCCCGGCCCTGGCAGAGGATGCCCTGGCTGCGGGCGAACCGCACGATGTCGTAGACGATGAGGAAGTAGCCGGGGAAGTCTTTGGCCTCGATCACGTCCAGCTCCCTGGCGATGCGCTCCCGCTTGGCCTGGTCGGTGGCGATGTCCGGGTAGCGCTCCTCCGCGCCGCGCCAGGTGAGCTCGCGCAGCCAGCTCATCGGGGTGTGGCCGTCCGGCACCTCCTGCTTCGGCAGCTTCGGGCGGGCGCTGCGCAGCCGGAACTCGAGATCGTCCGCGACCTCCACCGTGCGCTCGACGGCGCCGGGGTAGCGGGCGAACCGCGTCGCCATCTCGCGGCCGGAGCGCAGGTGCGCCGCGTCGGAGGCGGGCAGCCAGCCGTCCATCTCGTCCAGGCTGCGGCGGGCGCGCACGGCGGACAGCGCGGAGGCCAGCGGGTATTGGGCAGGGGAGGCGTAGTGCACGTTGTTGGTGGCGACCACGGGCATCCCGAGCCTGGCGGCGATGCGGGCGAGTACGTCGTTGTCCGTGGTGTCGCGCGGGTTGCCGTGGTCGATCAGCTCGACCAGCACGTTGTCGCGGCCGAACAGCTCGCCGAGCCGCGCCACCTCCCGTTCAGCGGCCCGTTCGCCGTCGGAGGCGAGGGCGAGCCGCACGTCTCCTTTGCGGCAGCCGGTGAGCACCATCCACTCTCCGGATGCGCGCCGCGCCAGCTCAGCGACGTCGTAGACCGGCCGCCCCTTCTCCTCGCCGGCGAGCTGGCCGTCGGTGATCGCCGCCGCCAGCCGGTGGTAGCCCTCCTGCTTCTTGGCGAGCACGACGAGGTGGCTGCCCTCCGGATCGGCCTCTCCGTTCTGGGGGCGGCTGAGCTCCAGCGACAGCTCGGCGCCGAACACGGTCTTGACCCGTTCGTACGCCTCGGCGGCCTCCGCCAGGTGGACGACCCCGTACAGGCCGTCGTGGTCGGTGACGGCGAGGCCGTGCAGCCGCAGCCTGGTCGCCTCCTCCAGCAGTTCCTCCGGCGAGCTCGCGCCGTCGAGGAAGCTGAAGTTGGTGTGCGCGTGCAGCTCGGCGTACGGCACGTGGCCGTCCGTCTCCTCCTCCTGCACGATCGGTGCAGGGGTGTACGCCGGTCGTTTCCTGGACGACGGCCGCTCGTCGGCCTGCTCGCCCGTGCGCCGGCCGGAGAGCCTTCGCTCGAACTCCGACCACGGGATCGGCGGGTTGTTCCAGCCCATCAGCGGCCTCCGCCCCGGTCGGCCTCACCCGGCAGGTCAGCCATCCCGCCCGGGTCAGCCATGCGCGGCAGGTCAGTCATGCGCGGCAGGTCAGTCATACCGCGCCTCCGCCTGCCACGCGCCGTCCGCGAGCACCAGCAGCCACGCGTTCCCGTCCGCGTCGACCACCTGGAAGCGGTGCGCCGTGCGCGAGGCGGCAGCATCCCACCAGCGTTCCCGCACCGGCCACGGGCCTGCCCAGGAGTCGACGGGGCGCGCATCCCGTGCCGTGCCCGTCGATGAGAACCGGGCGATCGGCTCCGTGACGACGCCGCGTCCCGTCACCCCGACCTGCTCGCCGTCCGCACCGAGCACCACCACGGGGCGCGGCGCCTCGAACACGGTCGACGGCGCCGGGGCGGGCAGGCTGCCCGGCCACGGCTGGTCGGCGCGCGCCACCCCGACGGCGCGGTCGCCCCACGGCACGAGTACCTGCCGCTCCGCGAGCCCACGCCCGCCGCCGATGGTCGCCGTGAGCACCGCGTCGTGGCCCAGGATGCTCTGTACCCGCGACAGCCCGTGATGGATGCGCTCGTCCGCGCCCCCGCCCCACAGCCCCTCCTCGTGGTGGCCGATGTCGTCGACGGCCTCCGGCTCCACCAGCACCCGCGCGATCGGGGAGCCGAGCCCGCTCTCGATGCTGCCGGAGCCCTGCAGCTGCCAGCGCACCCTGTCGACCACGTCGGCCGCCGAGAACAGCCGGGGGTGCAGCCAGCTGCGCTCGCTCACCCGGCCGGACTCGTCCGTCACCTCGATGCGCAGCGCCGTGCACACCAGCCCCGCCTTGGTGAGACCGCCGATGAACGCCTCCGCCGTTCCCCGGAACGCGAACGTCACCTGGTCCACCCTGTCGAGCGGCGGCTCGAACTCGATCGCGCGTTCCAGCTGCTTCGGCGGCGTGCGCGGCACCACCGCCGTGCTGTCGAGCCCGCTCGCGATGGTGTGGCACCAGGCGCCGCGCTCCCCGAACCGTTCCCGCACATCCGTCGCCCCGAGCGCGGCCAGGTGGCCGAGGGTGTGGATGCCCAGCCTGCGGAACAGCGGGGTCAGCTCGTCCTGCCCGAGCTGCGCGATGGGCAGGGGGGAGAGGAACGCGGGGGAGTCGCCGGGCGGGATGACCCTGATGCGCTCTGCACCGGTCGTGCGGGCCGCCTGCTCGGCGGCGAACGGACCGTCTGCGATGCCGATGCGCGCGTCCGGGATGCCGAGCCCTTCGAGGCAGCGCAACAGTTCGGCGGCGGCCTGCTCCTCTCCTCCGTAGTAGCGGGCTGGGCCACGGGCGCGCAGCACGCAGGTGCCGGGCCGGATGGGCTGGACGCCGGGGGTGATCTCCTCGATCGCGGCGAGCACGGGGTCGAAGGCCCGCGCATCCAGGACGGGATCGTACGGCAGCACCTGCAACTGGGTGCAGCGCGCCTGGGCCTCCCGGATGCGCAGGCCGCGCGTGACGCCCTCCGCGCGCGCTGCGGCGGAGCAGGCGAACACGAGGTTGCGGTCGAGGAGCGCCAGCGGGGTGTCCTGCGGCAGGTCGCCGGCCTGCAGGGCGGCGATCACCGGCCAGTCCGGGCACCACAGCACGATCGCGCGGGTGACGGCCGGCATCTCAGCTCACCGCTTCCAGGCGCGTGGTGCCGGACGCCGAGCGGAAGCTCTCGTCGAGGGCCGGCAGCCAGAGCTCCGCGCGGCGGCGCTGGCCGGAGCCGCCGCGCGGAGCGGATTCGACGGTCACCCGGCGGGAGGAGAGGTAGCCCGTTCCGCCCCCGAGGCCGTCCCAGCCGCTGCGGGAGACCGTGAGCGTCGCCTCGACCTGCGGCCAGTCTCCCACCACGATCAGGGTGGCCTCCCGCTGCCGCAGCCGGGCGGTGAGTCTGGCGATGTCGCCGTCGCGCGCCCGGCTGGTGGGGGCGACGACCACGACGCTCAGCACATCCACGACGGCGGCGGTGACGGTCAGCCACTGCTCGCCCGGGTGCGGGACGAGCACGAGCCGGTCGAGGTCGATCCCGAACCGGCCTGCCGCCTCCGCCCCGAAGTCCGGCATCCCGACCACGCCGCACCACGCACCGGATGCGCTCGGGCCGGCCAGCATGGCCATCACGAGCGTCGTCGACCCGCGCACCGCGTATGCGGCACCGGCCTTCAGCGCACCGCCCGGCAGCAGGGGAGAGAGTGCCGGGTGCGTTTCCAGTCGCCTGCTCTCCAGCGTGGTGGCCTGCATCTGCCGGATGCGCGACTGCAGCTCGTACACCTGCGCGCGGTCGACGACCGGCTCGGTGACGGTGGCTGCTGAAGAATGCATGCCTCTATTTTCGAACATATGTTCGACGATGGCAAATGCATTTTCGGGCGGCGCCGGGCACGTCACATCCCGCGCCGCGCACTCCGCTCCGGCGGAGAACCGGCCGCTTTCACGTCGTTTCTCCGCTCCAGCGGAGTGCCGGACGGCGTGTCGAGGGAAATCTCCTGCGCAACGGATGCAGAGCCGCGGCGCGCGCAACACCGGATGCGCGTGGCGACACGCCGCGCATCCATCCGCTCAAGCGGAGCTGGGGCCGGGATGCGGCGGAAACTCCGTACAAGCGGAGACGGGGCTGGAAAGCGGGCGGCGGCAGGCAAACGAAAACGGGGCCGCGCCGAAGCGCGACCCCGTTCGAAGCTCAGGTCAGAGCGGGCGGATGTTCTCCGCCTGCAGGCCCTTGGGGCCCTGCGTCACCTCGAACTCGACCTTCTGGTTCTCCTCGAGCGAGCGGTAGCCGCTCGAAGCGATCGCCGAGTAGTGGGCGAACACATCAGCGCCGCCGTCGTCGGGAGCGATGAAGCCGAAGCCCTTTTCAGCGTTGAACCATTTGACCGTACCAGTAGCCATATCTCCTCCAGGAGCGATATTCCTCGACCCCGACTGTCGGGGCCTCGTCGCGTGTTCTCCTGCTCCTGTAAAGCTGGCAACGCTCCGGGTTTGGGACGCACCTATCCAACACATGCAAAACACACGACTGGCCTTAGCCTAGCCGCCAACCGCGAAAAACACACCAGTGACGCAGAATCCGACCGTCGCGGTTCGTCACGGTTCGGTGACGAAGTCGATCAGGTGCTCCACCCTGCCGAGCAGTTCCGGCTCGAGATCGGTGAAGTTCCGGACGCTGCCCAGGATGCGTTTCCAGGCGCGGGCGGTGTCCGCCTGGGTCTCGTGGGGGAGTCCGAGGGCGGCACAGATCCCTTTCTTCCACTCGATCGAGCGCGGGATGCTCGGCCAGGCGTCCAGCCCGACGCGCGCCGGTTTCACGGCCTGCCAGATGTCGATGTACGGGTGCCCGACCACCAGGACGTGCTCTCCGTACGGCCCGCGCTTCACCGCGTCGGCGATCCTGCTCTCCTTGGAGCCGGGTACGAGGTGGTCGACGAGCACGCCGATGCGGCGGGACCGGTCCGGCGCGAACTCGCGCACGATCGCATCCAGGTCGTCGACGCCTTCCAGGTATTCGACGACGACACCCTCCACGCGCAGATCGTCTCCCCAGACCTTCTCCACCAGCTCGGCGTCGTGCCGGCCTTCGACGAAGATGCGGCTGGCGCGGGCGACCCTGGCCTTCTGGTCGGCGACGGCGAACGATCCGGATGCGGTCCTCGCCCGTGCCCCTCCGCCCTTCGCGGCGTGCACCAGCGTGACGGGCGACCCGTCGATCAGGAACGATCCGCTGAACGGGAAGACGCGCTTCTTGCCGAAGTAGTCCTCCAGCTCGACGGTCTGCCCTTCGATGCGGGTGACGGCGCCGCAGAAGCCGCTCGCGGCATCCTCGATGACGAGGTCGCGCACTGCCTCGACCTCGGGCACGGCCACACGGCCCGCGTTCTTCCAGCCGGTCGCCAGCACATCGGCTCCGTAGCGGTCGTCGTTCACCCGGAGAGACTAGAGGGTGCGGGGGAGGTGGAGGGGGAGCCACGCCATCAGTCGAAGATCCTCACCAGGTGCCAGCTGCGGCTGGTGTTGTCGTGCCGCACGTCGAATACGTGCGCGCATCCCGTGTCGTCCGTGGCCTGGAAGCGCCAGCCGCCGATCTCCCTCGGCAGGCTGCCGACGCCGTAGCGGTGCTCGCCGAACGGCCTCCACCAGGCGCAGACCTCCGCCCACACCGTCGGCGTGTCTGTCACGCGATATCTGGTCGCCCGCCACACCAGCCTGGTCGGGATGCCGTCGTCCGTCGTCCACACCGCGACGGACTCTCCGATGTCGGTCATGCCTCTCACCTCGCTCGTTCGAACGTTTGTTCGATTAACGAGTGTAAAGCCATCGACCGACGAATGCACCTGCGCCATACTGTGTGCATGACCGACCTGACCGATCCTTCCGGCGCGGCCCTGCGACTGAGCAACGACGAGCGGGAGCGCGCCGTCGCCGCCCTGCAGGCCCACGCGGCGCAGGGGCGCCTGACCGACGCCGAGGTGCAGACCCGCGTGCAGTCCGCCCGCTCCGCCGTGACGCGCGGCGACCTCGCCCCGCTGTTCGCCGACCTCCCGGGGCGCGTCGACCTCGACGGCACGGGCGCCGCGGCAGGCGCCGGTGCCGCTGCAGGCACCGGGGCAGGCGCCGCCTATCAGGCACCCGACTACGCCGCGCAGCAGCCCTCTGACCCGTACGAGCAGCGCTCCGGACGCACCGGGGACCGCCGCTGGGGTCTCGCGATCGTGTCCATCGCGCCGTTCGTGGCGCTCATCCTGTTCTTCGTGACGAGCTCGGTGTGGGGATACGCGTACAGCTGGCTCTGGTTCCTGCTGGTCCCCATCGCCGGAGCGATCGTCTACGGCGGGGACGGCGGCAGAGGCCGCGACCGCCGCTAGCCGACCGTCGCGCCGAACAGCAGTCCGAGCAGGTACGTCGCCGCGGCGGCCCCGTACCCGATCGCCAGCTGGCGCAGCGCGCGCTTGAGCGGCGACGCCCCGGACAGCAGCCCGACGATGGCGCCCGTCCCGAGCAGCACGATCCCGACCAGCAGCGCGGCCACGAGCACCGCCGTCGTGCCCTGCAGCCCGAAGAGGTACGGCAGGATCGGGATGAGCGCTCCGGATGCGAAGAAGCAGAAGCTCGAGAGCGCAGCGTTCCAGCCCGTGCCGACCGACTCGTGCTCGTCGATCACCTCGCCCGTCACCGCCTGCACCGGGGCCGTCTCCACGGCTCGCGCATTCAGGCCGGCGAGCACCTCGGCGGCGTGCGCCTTCGCCTCGTCCGGCGCCATCCCGCGCGCACGGTAGACGAGCGTGAGCTCGTTGGCGTCGACGTCGAGGTCGGGGAGGGCAGATCGCGTCTCCGGGTTGGGGCTGGACGCTTCGAGCAGTTCTCGCTGCGACCGGACGGAGACGTATTCGCCTGCGCCCATCGACAGCGCGCCGGCGAGGAGGCCGGAGATGCCGGTGAGCAGCACCACGTGGGTCGCGACGCCGCTCGCGCTGATGCCGAGCACGAGCGCGAGGTTGCTGACGAGCCCGTCGTTCGCGCCGAACACGGCGGCGCGGAAGGTGCCGGAGAGCCGCTGCCGTCCGCGGGCGGCGAGCGCGCGGACGACCTCTTCGTGGATCTGCTCGTCCGCGGCCATCTGCGGCGTCGCATCCACGTCGTCGCTGTAGGGGGAGCGGGCCTCGGCGCGCTGCGCGAGCGCGAGCACGAAGACCGAGCCGAACCGTCGGGCGAGGAGGCCGAGGAGCCGCGTGCGGATGTCGCCGCGCAGCGGTCGGCCGACGTCGTCGCCGAGCAGGGTGAGCCAGTGCTGCTCGTGCCTGCCCTCCGCCTCGGCGAGCGCGAGCAGGATCTCGCGCTCCTCGCCGGTGCGGCGTCCGGCGAGGTCGCGGTAGACCGCGGCCTCCGCCCGTTCGTCGGCGAGGTAGCGGCGCCAGCGGCGGATGTCCGCTGGACTCGGGTTGCGCTCGGCTGCGGTCGTCATAACGGTTGGAAAGTCTAGGCGATGGATGCGCCGCTGAACCGTTCGCCCCACACCCTCGCCAGCTCGACCACCTCGGGCGGCGAGAGAACCTGGAACGGCGCATCCGCGGCGGCCAGCCCGAAGAGTGCCCACTCCGCACTGTCCGCAGACAGGTGCACGCGGGTGGTCTCGGCATCCACGGCCTCGGCCGTCGCCCACCGGCCGATCGCGCTCTCGACGTGCGCGACGGGCGCGTGCACGATCGCGTCGACCGCGAGCGTCTCCGTCGCGGCGCCGAGGGATGCGGAGACATAGCTGGCCGCGTCGTCGGCCGGCAGGGCACGCGGCCGGAACCGTTGCCCGGTCGTCCGCGGCTCGGCGAGCCTGTCGAGGCGGAAGCTGCGCCAGTCGAACCTGCCGAGGTCGTACGCCACCAGATACCAGCGCCGCTCCACAGATACCAGCCGGTGCGGCTCGACGTGCCGGTCGCTGCGCTCCCCGTCGCGGCTGACGTACACGAAGTGGATGCGCTCCTCGTCCCTGCAGGCCTGCGCCACCACCGTGAGTACCCCCGCGTCCACGCTCGGCCCCTGCCGCATGGCGCCGGCGACGGTCGCGGAACGGAGCGCATCCACCCGGCTGCGCAGCCGGGACGGCATCACCTGCACCACCTTGGCGAGGGCACGAACAGAGGCGTCCTCGATCCCGGCGATGCCGGACTGCGCTGCCGTCCGCAGGCCGACGGCGAGCGCGACGGCCTCCTCGTCGTCGACGACGAGCGGAGGGAGGGATGCGCCGGCCGCCAGCTGGTATCCGCCGTCGACGCCGCGGCTCGCATCCACCGGGTACCCGAGGTCGCGCAGCCGGTCGATGTCGCGGCGCAGCGTCCGCGGAGACACCTCCAGGCGTGCCGCGAGCTCCGGGCCCGGCCAGTAGCGGTGGGTCTGCAGCAGGGAGAGCAGTTGGAGGGTGCGCGATCCCGTGGTGTTCACCCTGCCATCATCCCGCCGATTGCGGACGAACGGTGTCCGCAATCGCTCAGTGCGGGACGAGCGGCGTCGCCCCCGGCCGGGACAGGGTGAGGAGCGCCTCTGCGACGTGCGGGTCCGCCTCCAGCGCTCCGCCGATGGCGACGAGGTCGGCGGCGACGTCGGACTCGCGGTCGTTCCCGACCAGATCGACGGCGGCGACCACGTAGATGCGCTCCGGCCCCACGTACTCCAGGTGCAGGTACGTCACCGTCTCCACCTCGGGATGCGCGAGCAGGGCGGCGAGCACGGCCTGCGTCGCCTGGTCGGAGCCCTGCTCGCCGAGCAGGAAGCGCCGGTTCCTGTCGATCAGCACGAGCGCGACGACGGCGAGCAGCACGCCGACCAGGATGGAGCCCATCGCGTCGTACACCGCGTTCCCGGTCAGCTCGTGCAGCAGCAGGCCGAGGAAGGCGATCAGCAGACCGATCAGCGCGGCGGCGTCCTCGAAGAACACCGCGCGCAGCGTCGGGTTCGACGTGCGGAACACGTGCGAGAGCGTCCCGATGCTTCGCTCGTCCGCGCCCCGGCGCGCCTGCCGGTACGACTGCACGAACGAGAACCCCTCGAACACGAACGAGACAGCCAGCACGACATACGCCACGGCGTAGTCCGCGCCGCGGTCGGTCGCGCCCAGCTCCGAGACGCCGTGCGTGATCGACACCACGGCGCCCGCCGTGAACAGTCCGACCGCCGCGAACAGCGACCACACATACGCCTCGCGCCCGTACCCGCCCGGATGCGCCGCGTCGCGCGGCCGGGACGCCGAGCGCTCCGCCTGCAACAGGAACACCTCATTGCCCGCATCTGCCCAGGAGTGCGCGGCCTCGGCGACCATCGAGGCCGATCCGGTGAGCACCGCCGCGATGGTCTTCGCGACGGCGACCACGACGTTCGCGCCGAACGCGATGACGACCGTGAGGAGGCTCGATGAGGAGGGGGAGTCCGGCATAGCGGCAACAGTAATCCGCACGGCGGCCTCTCTGCCCCGTGAAATGACGAAAACCCCGGTCTTTCGACCGGGGTTTCCCTGTGTGTCCGAGGGGGGACTTGAACCCCCACGCCCTATACGGGCACTAGCACCTCAAGCTAGCGCGTCTGCCATTTCCGCCACCCGGACAGGTGTTTCATTCCAGCGACCGAACCGGCCGCCGAAGAAAGACATTAGCACGTCTGCGAGCACATGCTCGACCTGGCCGAGCATCCCGGGCGTGGCGTCGCGCTCCGCGTTGGCGACGGCAGGAAGCGCCGGTAGCGTTGGGCGTATGACGGATGCCCTGAGCGACGAGCAGCTGGACGAGACGGCGATCATCGCGCGCGATCTGATCCGCTTCGACACCACCAACTACGGTGAGGGGAAGTCGAACGGCGAGACGGATGCCGCGGAGTACGTGGAGGCCCGCCTCCGCGGGATGGGCCTGGAGCCGCAGCTGTTCGACTCCGACCCCGGCCGCACCAGCGTCGTCGCACGCGTACCCGGCCGCAACGCAGCGAAGCCGGCGCTCGTCGTGCACGGACACCTCGACGTCGTGCCTGCCGACCCGCGCAACTGGTCGGTCGACCCGTTCGGCGGCGTCATCAAGGACGGCCTGCTCTGGGGTCGCGGCGCCGTCGACATGAAGAACATGGATGCGATGATCCTCACCGCCGTCGGCGACCTGCTGGCAGCGGGGGAGCAGCCGGAGCGCGACCTCGTCGTGGCCTTCTTCGCCGACGAGGAGGACGGAGGGCGACGCGGCTCGCACTTCCTCGTCGACAACCACCCCGAGCTCTTCGCCGGAGCGACCGAGGCCATCAGCGAGGTCGGCGGATACTCGATCGACCTCGACGGCCAGCGCGCATACCTGATGCAGACGGGGGAGAAGTCGCTCGTCTGGATCAAGCTGATCGCCCGCGGCCGCGCATCCCACGGCTCCTGCCTGGTGCGGGACAACGCGATCACCAGGCTCGCGGAGGCCGTGGTCGCCATCGGCCGCCGCGAGTGGCCCATCCAGCTCACCGACACCACCACGCAGCTGCTGGCCGAGGTCTCGCGCATCCTGGACATCGACCCGGAGCAGGTCGGGCCGGACGAGGTCGTGCTGCGCACGGGCACCGCCGCCGGGTTCATCCTGGCGACCCTCCGCACCACCACGAACCCGACGCTCCTCGACGCCGGATACAAGCACAACGTCATCCCGGACACGGCGGAGGCGCTCATCGACATCCGCACGCTGCCCGGCGAGGAGGACGCCGTGCTCGCGCAGGTGCAGGAGATCGTCGGCGACGACATCGAGATCAGGATCATGCACCGCGACGTCGGCCTGGAGGCCGCGTTCGGCGGACCGCTGATCGACGCGATCGTCTCCACCATCGGCGAGCACGACCCCGGCGCGCCCGTGCTGCCGTACCTGCTCTCCGGCGGAACGGACAACAAGGCGCTGAGCAAGCTCGGGATCACCGGATACGGCTTCGCACCGCTGCAGCTGCCGAAGGAGCTCGACTTCCCCGGGATGTTCCACGGCGTCGACGAGCGCGTCCCCCTCGACGCGCTAGTGTTTGGCAGGTCCGTGCTGCGCGACCTCCTCCGCAGCTACTGACCGTTCCCCGCCTCACGTCAGCACCGAAAGCACCGCATGGAATTCATCAACGCCCTCATCCTGGGTCTCGTCCAGGGGCTCACCGAGTTCCTCCCGATCTCGTCGAGCGCGCACATCCGGATCGTCGGTGAACTGCTCGGCACGGGCGGCGACCCCGGCGCCCGGTTCACCGCGATCATCCAGCTGGGCACAGAGGCGGCGGTGCTGCTGTACTTCTGGAAGGACATCGTCCGGATCATCGGGCAGTGGTTCCGTTCGCTGTTCGGCAAGGTTCCGCGCAACGACCCGGATGCACGGATGGGCTGGCTGGTGATCCTCGGCAGCGTGCCGATCGTCGTGCTCGGCCTGTTCTTCCAGGACGCGATCGAGACCACGTTCCGCTCGCTCTGGATCGTGGCCGTCACCCTGATCGTGTTCGGCATCCTGCTCGGGATCGCGGACTACGTCGGCAGCAAGACCAGGCGGCTCAAGGAGCTCACCTGGGGTCACGGCATCATCTTCGGCCTCGCCCAGGCGCTCGCGCTCATCCCGGGCGTCTCCCGCTCCGGCGGCACGATCACGGCCGGGCTGTTCATGGGCTACCAGCGGAGGGCGGCGGCGCGGTACTCGTTCCTGCTGGCGATCCCCGCGGTGTTCGGCAGCGGTTTCTACCAGCTCTACAAGGCCATCAAGGAGCCGTGCACGGAGGCGCTGGCCGCGGCGCACACTTGCACCGTCGAGGTGTTCGGCCCCGCGGAGACCGCCGCGGCGACCATCGTGGCGTTCGTGGTCGGCCTCGTGGTGATCGCGTTCTTCATGGGCTACATCTCACGACGCAGCTTCCTGCCGTTCGTGATCTACCGGATCGCGCTCGGCGCGCTCCTCATCGTCCTGCTCTCCACCGGAGTGCTGACCGCCTGACCCGCGCTGCTCCGGCACCCCGGGCGCGGGGTCAGGAGCGCCAGGGCTCGTCTGGGCGTCCGCCGGCCTGGCCGTCGCGGCCGTCTCCGCGGCGGCGGAGGTAGCGCTCGAACTCCTGCGCGATCGCCTCGCCGCTCGCCTCGGGGGAGTCGACCGTGTCGCGCGCCTGCTCCAGCTGCTCGATGTACGCGGCCATCTCATCGTCGTCGGCCGCGAGCGCGTCGATGCCCGCCTCCCACGCCGCAGCCTCGTCGACCAGCGTGCCGCGCGGGATGGTCACGTCCACCAGCTCTTCGAGCTTGTCGATGAGCGCCAGCATCGCCTTGGGACTCGGCGCGTTGTGCACGTAGTGCGGGACCGACGCCCAGATCGTCACCGTCGGGATGCCGACGGCCTCCGCGCCCTCCGCGATGGCGCTCAGGATGCCGACAGGGCCCTCGTAGGTGGAGCGCTCAATCGACAGCTCGGCGCGCACGGCGGCGTTCTCGCTCGACGCGAAGATCGAGATCGGACGGGTGTGCGGCACGTCGGCCAGCATCGCGCCGAGGAAGACGATCACGCCGATGTCCGACGCGAGGGCCGCATCCAGGATCTCGGCGGTGAAACTCTTCCAGCTGCGCGACGGCTCCGTGCCCAGCAGAAGGTAGATGTTGCCGACGTTGTCGCCGCTCACCCGCACAGCGTCGGCGGCGAGGTCGCCCGCCAGGTCGTGGGCGGCGGCTCCGGGATGCGCAGGACCGTACATCACGGCCGAGGGCCAGACGAGGTGGCGGTGCCCGTCGTCGTCGGTCACGACGGGCCGGTTGAACTGGAAGTCGAAGTAGAGCTCTGGATCGACCTCGGAGATGGGCACGACGTCGAGCACGTCCTTCAGCGTCTTGACGGCGCCGCTCGCTGCCTCTCCGGCGTCGTTCCAGCCCTCGAAGGCGACGACCAGGATGCGGCCGCCGAGGAAGTCGTTTCCGTCAGTCACAGTGGATGTACCTCTGTCCTCTCCAAGCGACCGTGCGGACGCCATCCATCCAGGATAGGCCCGCCGGTCACCGGTAGGCTTGTGGCCCGTGACCTCACTGACTCCTCCGAGCCCGCCGGCCGCCGTTTTCTGGGACATGGACGGCACCCTCGTCGACACCGAACCGTACTGGATGGCCTCCGAAGTGGAGCTCGTCTCCTCGTTCGGCGGTGTATGGACGCACGAGGACGGCCTGCAGATGGTGGGCCTCGGCCTCTGGAACTCCGCCGAGATCCTGCGCGCGCACGGCGTCGACATGCCGGCGGACGAGATCGTGCAGTGGCTCACCAACCGGGTGCAGGAGAAGCTCGACAGCGACGGCGTTCCGTGGCGTCCCGGCGCGCGGGAACTCCTCGCCGACCTGCGTGAGCGCGGCATCCCGACCGCCCTCGTCACCATGTCCGTGCGCAGGATGGCGGAGCAGATCGTCGCGCACATCCCGTTCGAGGCGTTCGACGTGATCGTCAGCGGTGACGAGGTCACCGAGCCGAAGCCGCATCCGGAGCCGTACCTGCGCGCCGCTGAGCTGCTGGGGGTCGACCCGGTGGATGCGGTGGCCATCGAGGACTCGCTGGTCGGGCTCACCTCCGCCGTCGCATCCGGTGCGGCCACCATCGGGGTGCCGCACATGGTCGCCATCCCGGAGGGCGATCAGCACACCATCTGGGACACCCTCGACGGCAAGACCGCCGACGACATCGCGGCCGTCGCCGCAGCGAAGGGAGCGCTCCTGTGAGCGACCAGCCGACCACGCAGCCCGCATACGCGCCGCAGCCGCAGAACAGCGGCCCGTTCCGCGCGGGCGACCGCGTGCAGCTGACGGGGCCGAAGGGCAAGCTCAACACCATCACGCTGGAGCCGGGCAAGGTCTTCCACACCCACCGCGGCATCCTGGAGCACGACACCATCATCGGCCTGCCCGACGGTTCGGTCGTGACCAACAACGTCGGCGTCGAGCACCTGGCGCTCCGCCCGCTGCTCAGCGACTTCGTGATGTCGATGCCGCGCGGCGCCGCGATCATCTACCCGAAGGACGCCGCCCAGATCCTGTCGCTCGCCGACATCTTCCCCGGTGCGAACGTCGTCGAGGCCGGCGTCGGCTCCGGAGCCCTCTCGCTCTGGCTGCTGCGCGCCATCGGACCCACCGGCACGCTGCGGTCGTTCGAGCGCAGGGACGAGTTCGCCGACGTGGCGCGCGCCAACGCGGCCACCTTCCTCGGCCACGACCCGGAGAACTGGACCGTCACCGTCGGCGACCTCCAGGACGCGCTCCCGGATGCGGTGACCGACCAGAGCGTCGACCGCGTCGTCCTCGACATGCTCGCCCCGTGGGAGTGCCTCGACGAGGTCACCGCCGCGCTCAAGCCGGGCGGCGTGCTGCTCTGCTACATCGCGACGGTCACCCAGCTGTCCCGCGTCGCCGAGGCGATCCGGGCCTCCGGCGACTACACGCATCCGCAGTCGAGCGAGACGATGGTGCGCGGCTGGCACGTCGAAGGGCTCGCCGTGCGCCCCGACCACCGGATGATCGGCCACACCGGCTTCCTCATCACGGCGCGCCGTCTCGCTCCTGGCTCCGTCCTGCCCGAGCTGAAGCGCCGCCCGTCGAAGAGCGACTACAGCGACGACGACGTCGAGGCCTGGACGCCCGGAGCGCTCGGAGAGCGACAGTCGAGCCCGAAGAGCCTGCGCAAGCGGGTCAGGGCGGCGGCCGCGAGCGCCGAGCTGGCGAAGGCCCGTTCCGCGGAAGCGGCGGGAGACGCCGCGCACGAGGACGACTCCACCATCAACTAGCATGGGGAGCCGGGCGACCATCGTGTCGTCCGGAACCCCACCGATCGCACCGAAAGAGGACTCGTGCGCAGAGCTACCGCACTCGTCGTAGCAGCAGGACTGCTGGCCGTCACGCTGACGGGATGCTCGTCAGACCCGAACGCGAATTGCGACACCGCGCTCAAGCCGGGTACGGCATCCAACCTCATCACCGCGACCGGAAAGCTCGGCTCGAAGCCGAAGGTGAGCTTCCCGACGCCGATCGACACGAAGACCTCGCAGAGCACCACGCTCATCGACGGCAGCGGCGAGCAGGTCCGCAAGGGCCAGATGGTCGAGATCCAGTACACGCTGCTCGACGGCGAGACCGGTGCGACCGGCAGCGCGAGCTCGTACTCGAAGTCCGAGCCGACCCTCATCCCGGTGGGCGCCACGAACATCCCCGGCATCAACGACGGGCTGCAGTGCGCCACCGTCGGCTCGCGCATCGCCATCGCGATCGCCCCGAAAGACAGCGGCTCCGACGGCGCGACCAGCTCGGTCGTCGCCGTGATCGACCTGGTCGGCGCATTCCTGCCCAAGGCGGACGGCGCCGTGCGCCCGTCGGTCTCCGGCTTCCCGACCGTGGTCCTCGCACCCACCGGCCAGCCCGGCATCACCATCCCGTCCGGCTCGGCCCCCACGGCCGTCCGCAGCGAGACGCTGAAGGCCGGCGACGGCGCGACCGTGAAGAAGGACAGCACCGTCGTCCTGCACTACACGGCCGTCGGCTGGGATGCCAAGAACGTCGTGTTCAGCACCTGGCAGAACGGCGCGCCCGACCTCGTGGCGATGGCGTCCGGTCAGTCCAGCGCCAACCAGGCCCTCCCGCAGGCGATGCTCAAGGAGCTCGTCGGCCAGAAGGTGGGCTCGCAGGTGGTCGTCGAGACACCCAAGGACTCCAGCATCCCGGCAGCAGCGTGGGTCGTCGACATCCTCGGAGTGCGCTAGCCGATTAGGATGGACGGGTGCCTCCGTCCTCGTCTTCGCCCTCCCGTGTGCCGGTCGAAGAGCGGCTGTTCAGCCTCGTGCTCGCGCTGCTCGCGACCGAGACGGGTCTGACCAAGAACGAGATCCTCTCGACCGTGCAGGGCTACCGCCAGCGCTTCGTCACCCACGGTGACAACAGCAGCCTGGAACGTCAGTTCGAGCGCGACAAAGACGACATCCGCGAGCTCGGCGTCCCGCTCGAGACCGTGGAGTCCCCGGGAGACTCTGGCAACAATCAGCTGCTGCGCTATCGCATTCCCAAGGGGGCATACGATCTCCCGGCCGACGTGACGTTCTCCCCGCAGGAGATCACGCTGCTCGGCCTGGCCGCCACGGTCTGGAAGGAGGGCTCGCTGTCCGGCGAGTCCCGCAGGGCGCTGATGAAGCTGCGCTCGCTCGGCGTGGAGGCCAACGACCCGATCGTCGGATACGCGCCGCGGCTGCGGGCGAGGGACAGCGCCTTCGACCCGCTGAGCCAGGCACTCGAACGCAACGCCATCGTGCAGTTCCCCTATCTCAAGCCGGGGGAGAGCGCATCCAGGACCAGGACGGTCGCGCCGCTCGCCCTGGTGCAGCACCAGGGCCGGTGGCACCTGCAGGGCATCGACCAGGATGCGCACGGCTCGCGCACCTTCCTGCTCTCGCGGATGGTCGGCCCGGTCAAGGTCACGGCCCGCACCTTCGAGCCGGAGGGCTCCGACTTCGCCGCGAAGGCCCTGGCCGACCTGGAGAGCATCTGGCAGGCCAACGTCGCGACCATCGAGGTGACGGCGGGAACGGACGCGGCCACGCGACTCGGCAAGCGCTACGGCGACGCCGTCCCGACGAAGGGCGACGGCGAATCGTTCGTGCTCACCGTCAACTACTCCGACATCAACATCCTGGCCGACCAGCTCGCGAGCTTCGGCCCGGAGGTGCTGGTGCTCGCACCGGATGCGCTGCGCGACGCCGTGCGCGCCCGTCTCGTCGCCACGGCGGCCGCCCACGAGAGGAACGACCGTGGCTGAGCGCCGCAAGCCCATGCAGGCGCAGGACAAGCTGGCCTTCCTGCTCGCTCTCGTGCCGTACCTGATGGACAGGGACAGGGTGAGTGTCGCGGAGGCGGCGGAGCACTTCGGCGTGGAGAAAGCGCAGCTGCGCGACGCCGTCCGGCTGATCGCCGTCTCGGGCGTGCCGGGGGAGACCAACCAGTACCAGCCGGGCGACCTGTTCGACATCGCCTGGGACGACTTCGAGGACAACGACCAGATCGTCCTCACCCACCAGGTGGCCATCGACGACTCCCCGCGGTTCTCCGCGCGGGAGGCCGCCGCGCTGATCGCCGGGCTGCAGTACCTTTCGGCCCTGCCGGAGAACGCCGACCGCGACGTGATCGGCTCCCTGATGGCCAAGCTCGCCCGCGGCGCGTCTGCCGCGCCCAGCCAGGTGGCCGTCGCCGGCTCGGAGACCGACGCGACGCTCGCCGTGATCCGGGATGCGGTGGCCGGCGGCACGCAGCTCGACTTCGACTACCGGAATTCCCGCGGTGAGCGGGAGCGTCGCAGGGTGGACCCGCTGCGCATCGAGTCCATCGACCAGGACTGGTATCTGCGCGGCTGGGATCACCTCCGCACCGCGATCCGCACCTTCCGGCTCGACCGCATCGACGACCTGCGGGCCACCGACCAGCCGATCACGTACCGGCCGGGCGACGTCACCCTCCCGGAGACCCTGTTCGAGGGCACGGAGGACGACCTGCTGGTCACCATCGAGGTGTCCGCCTCGGCCATCCCGTTCATCGAGGACTACATCCCGGAGGGCGCACCACGACAGGAGCAGGCCGGGCTCGTGCGCACCAGCGTGCGCGTCGCGCACTTCCACGGTCTGAAGCGGCTGGTCGCCGGGCTGTCCGGCGTGCTCACCGTGCTCGACCCGCCGGAGGCCCGCGCGGTCGTCGCCGGCTGGGCGCGGGCTGGCGCCGACCGCTACCAGTAGTGGCGGCGGCCTGTCGCTATGCTGATGGCATGCCGTGGTGGTCGTGGGTCCTGATCTGGGTCGTGCTCGTGCTCGGCCTGCTCGGGATGCTCGCCTTCTTCGCCGTCCACCTGTTCCGCAAGGTCGTCGCGGCCGGAAGGGAGGCGTCTGTGCTCATCGAGAAGGCCGATGTCCTGTCCCGGCGTGCGGAAGACCTCACCGAGGCGGCGTTCCACCCCGCCGTCTTCGCGGACGCCGGCGCACTGCGCGCGGAGCGTGTGCAAGCCAGCGCCGATCGCGCGGTTGCGAGGCAACTTCGCAGGGATGCACGGGTCAAACGCGGTAAACTTCTCGTCAATGCCGACGCAGCTCGGTATTCCTACTTGATCACGAAGGACTAACTCATGCTCGGCGGCCTTACCGGATGGCACCTGCTCATCATCCTCGCAGTGATCCTGCTGCTCTTCGGTGCGCCGAAGCTCCCCGCCCTCGCCAAGAGCATCGGCCAGTCGATGCGCATCTTCAAAGGTGAGGTCAACGAGATGAAGAAAGACGGCGACAAGCCGGACGCCTCGTCGACCACTCCGGCCGACGGCAGCACCACCGCCTCGCCCGAGACGCACACGAAACCGTAATCGGTGGCCTCCACTAAGCGAGGCAAGAACCGCGAAGGACGGATGACGCTCGCCGAGCACTTCGTCGAGCTTCGCAAACGCCTCTACCGCTCTGCCATCGCGCTGCTCGTCGGCGCTGTCGCCGGCTGGTTCCTGTCCGGGTACCTCCTCGACGCGATGCGCGTCCCCATCACCGAGATCGCCACACAGCAGGGCCGCGTCGCCACGCTCAACTACGACAGCATCACCGGGGCGTTCGACCTCAAGATGCAGATCGCCATCACCATCGGCGTCATCATCTCCAGCCCGGTCTGGCTCTACCAGATCTGGTCCTTCTTCGTCCCGGCGCTCAGCCGCAAGGAGCTGAAGTACGGCCTCGGCTTCTTCTTCACCGCCGTCCCGCTGTTCCTGATCGGCGCATACGTCGGCTGGCTGCTGGTGCCGCACATCGTGTCACTGCTGACCAGCTTCGCGCCGTCGGACGACTCGGCGATCATCTCGGCGAAGACGTACTTCGACTTCATCCTGAAACTGTCGCTGGCGGTCGGCGTCGCGTTCGTGCTCCCGGTGTTCCTGGTGCTGCTGAACTTCGTCGGGGTGCTGAGCGCATCCTCGATCATCAAGTCGTGGCGCTGGGCGATCATCCTGATCGTGCTGTTCACCGCCATCGCCACTCCGGCGGCCGATGTGCTGTCGATGTTCCTCCTCGCGGTGCCGATGGTCGTGCTCTATCTCGCCGCATACGGGGTCGCCTGGCTGCACGATCGGCGTGCCGCGAAGGCCGCCATGCGCCTGGAGGCCGAACTGGCGGCATAGGCTTGGTCGTGTGACCGATCAGCTGTCTCCAGCCGAACGCTACGCGGCGTCGCGCACGCGCACCCGCCAGCCTCTCGTCGAGGCCTTCCGCGCGGGGCTCCGCTTCGACCTCGACCCGTTCCAGCGCGAGGCCTGCGCGAGCCTCGAAGAGGGCAAGAGCGTGCTGGTCGCCGCTCCGACGGGAGCCGGCAAGACGATCGTCGCCGAGTTCGCCGTGTTCCTCGCGATGCGCGAACCGAACGCGAAGGTCTTCTACACGGCGCCGATGAAGGCGCTGAGCAACCAGAAGTTCCAGGAGCTGGTGGAGGAGTACGGGCCGGAGTCCGTCGGCCTCCTGACCGGCGACACCAACGTCAACTCCCGCGCGCGCATCGTCGTGATGACGACCGAAGTGCTGCGCAACATGCTCTACGCCGACTCCGACCTGCTGGCCGACCTCGCCTACGTGGTGATGGATGAGGTGCACTACCTCGCTGACCGGTTCCGCGGCGCGGTGTGGGAGGAGGTCATCATCCACCTCCCGCAGTCGGTCAGGATGGTCTCGCTGAGCGCGACGGTGTCCAACGCCGAGGAGTTCGGCGACTGGCTGCAGGCGGTGCGCGGCGACACGGACGTGATCGTGTCGGAGGAGCGTCCCGTCCCGCTGGAGCAGCACATCCTGATGCGGTCGAAGCTGATCGACCTGTTCGACTCGTCCGGCCTCGCGGCGACCAACCGGGTGAACCCGGAGCTCGTGCAGATGGCGCGCTACGGCGGCCGGGTGCTGAGCAGCAGGCAGATGCGGGACGTCGGGCGCTACCACTCCAGGGGCGGCCGTCCGGACACGTACCGGATGGACAGGGCCGACCTGGTCAAGCTGCTCGGCGAGCACAACCTGCTCCCCGCCATCTTCTTCATCTTCAGCCGCAACGGCTGCGACCAGGCCGTGCGCCAGACGCTCCGCTCCGGCGTGAAGCTGACCCAGCAGCACGAGCGCGACGAGATCCGCGCGATCGTCGAGGAACGCTGCAGGACCCTGCTCGACGAAGACCTCGCCGTGCTCGGGTACTGGGAGTGGCTCGAAGGACTCGAGCGCGGTGTCGCCGCCCACCACGCAGGTCTGCTGCCCGCCTTCAAAGAGGTCGTGGAGGAGCTGTTCCGCCGCAAGCTGGTCAAGGTCGTCTTCGCGACGGAGACGCTCGCGCTCGGCATCAACATGCCGGCGCGCACCGTGGTGCTCGAGAAGCTGGAGAAGTTCAACGGGGAGGCGCGCGTCCCGATCACGCCGGGGGAGTACACCCAGCTCACCGGGCGCGCCGGTCGCCGGGGCATCGACGTGGAGGGCCACTCGGTCATCCAGTGGCAGGACGGCCTCGATCCGCAGGCTGTCGCCTCGCTCGCGTCCCGCCGCAGCTACCCGCTGAATTCGAGCTTCCGCCCCACGTACAACATGGCGGTCAACCTGATCGACCAGTTCGGGCGCGAGCGCACCAGGGAGATCCTGGAGTCGTCGTTCGCGCAGTTCCAGGCCGACCGTGCGGTGGTCGACCTGGCGCGCAAGGTGCGCCAGCAGGAGGAGTCGCTCGCCGGGTACGAGAAGGCGATGACCTGCCACCTGGGCGACTTCCGCGAGTATTCGGGCATCCGGCGCGAGTTGAGCGACCTGGAGCGCAAGGGCTCCTCGATGGAGCACGCCTCCCGGGCCGACCGCGACAAGCGCCAGCGTCGGCTGACCGCGCTGCGCAAGCGGATGAAGGAGCACCCGTGCCACCGCTGCCCGGACAGGGAGAACCACGCCAGGTGGGCGGAGCGCTGGTGGAAGCTGAAGCGCGAGACGGACGCCCTGAGCTCGCAGATCCGGTCGCGCACCGGAGCGGTCGCCAAGGTGTTCGACCGCGTCTCCGACGTGCTGCTCGAACTCGGCTACCTGAACCGTGAGGACGACGTCACGACGCTCACCGTGCACGGCCGCACTCTCAAGCGCATCTACGGCGAACGCGACCTGCTCGTGGCCGAGTGCCTGCGCAGGAACATCTGGAACCAGCTGGATGCGCCGAGCCTCGCAGCGATGGCCTGCGCCCTTGTCTTCGAGCCGCGACGCGACGAAGGTCTCGCGCACGAGCGCACCCTCCCGCGCGGAGCATTCCGGCCAGCCCTCGACAAGACCATCGACATCTGGAGCAGGCTCGACGACCTCGAACGCGAGAACAGGCTGCCGGGCAGTGAGCCGCCGTCGACCAGCCTGGCGATGGCGATGCACGCGTGGGCGAAGGGCACCAGCCTGAACACGGTGCTCTCCGAGGCGGACATGGCCGCCGGCGACTTCGTGCGCTGGACGAAGCAGACCATCGACCTGCTCGACCAGCTCTCACTCGTCGCGCAGGGCCCGGTGGGACGCACGGCACGGCAGGCTCTCGAATCGATCAGGCGCGGCATCGTTGCTTACTCATCCGTCGCCTAGCATTTCTGCGGCGAACGCCGAACCACGTCCTCTAAGCTCTCCACTCGTGACCCAGACCCCCCGCGCCGTGCTGCCCCTCTGGCTCGCGCTGGTCCTGGCCGTGGGGGCCGGCCCCGTGCTGGATGCGGGGTTCCCCGATCGCAGCTGGTGGCCGCTCACCTTCGTCGGCATCGCGATGGTGCTGCTCGCCGTGCGGGGACGCAGAGCAGGCAGCGCGTTCCTGGTGGCCTGGGTGGCGGGGGAGTCGTTCTTCCTGTTCCACGTGGCCTGGACGGCGCTGTACCTCGGACCGCTTCCGTGGGTGGCGCTGTCGACGCTGGAGGCGATCTTCTACGGCCTCGGCGGGATGCTCATCGCGCTCGCGTACCGCTGGGTGCCGCGCGCCTGGCCGACCAGGCTGGGACGCCTCGGGCTGCTGCCGGTGATCGTCGGCGGCCTCTGGACGCTGCGCGAGTACGTGTCCGGCAACTGGCCGTACGGCGGGTTCTCCTGGGGCCGCGTCGCCGAGTCCCAGGCCGAGAGCCCGTTCGCGCCGCTCGTGGCGTGGCTCGGCATCTCCGGGCTCAGCTTCGTGATGGTGTGGCTGGTGGCGCTGCTGCTGGAGGTCTGTTTCGTGGCGGACCTGCGGGGCGCGTGGCGCGCATCCATCGCCATCGGCGCCGTCGCCGTCGTGCTGGTGGTGCCCGCGTGGCCCGCGACGACCAGCGGCACGACCAGGATCGCCGCCGTGCAGGGCAACGGCCCGGCGGGGTACTTCGACAACGCGCCACCGGATGCCGTGCTCAACTCGCAGATCGCCGAGACGGAGAAGATCGAGGACGAGAAGGCCGACATGGTCGTCTGGCCGGAGGGCGCCGCCCAGCCGGACCCCACCCGCGACCCGCAGTCCGCGGCGATCCTGGATGCGCTGAGCCGCAAGATGGGCGCGCCGTTCATCGTCGGCACGATCACCTACCGCGACGGCAAGTACTTCAACACCTCGCTGCTCTGGAAGGACGGCAAGGGCGCCGTCGACTACTACGACAAGAAGCATCCCGTGCCGTTCGGCGAGTACGTGCCGGACCGGGCGTTCTGGCGGCCGTTCGCGCCCAGCCTGATCGACCTGATCGGCCGCGACTACACCCCGGGCACCAGGGACAACGTCTTCGACGTGAACGGCGTGCGCGCCGGGATCTCGATCTGCTTCGACATCGTGGACGACCAGCTGCTCACCGACATGATGCAGGGCGGCGCGCAGGTCATCCTGGCCCAGACGAACAACGCCGACTTCGGGCAGACCGACGAGAACGAGCAGCAGCTCGCCATCGCCCGCCTGCGCGCGATCGAGGCGGGCCGGTCGCTGGTGAACATCTCCACCGTCGGCAGCAGCCAGATCATCGGGCCGAGCGGCCGGACCATCGCGGAGATCCCGCCGTTCAGGCCCGGCCACATGATCGCCGACGTCCCGCTCGGCACGACCACAACGCCGGCCACCCTGCTCAGCCGCGGCATCGAGTTCCTCGTCGCCGGCCTCGGCCTCTTCGGTCTCCTCATCGCCTGGGGTGCACGGAAAAGGCCGTCCTCACCGGTGGGGTGAGAACGGCCTCGGTGTGGCGGGGTCAGGCGCCGATCTTGTGCTCGCCCGTGCCGCGCCGGGAGCGCAGGTAGGTGAGTCTCTCCTCGAGGAGTTCCTCGAGTTCGGCGCGGGTGCGGCGCTCGAGCAGCATGTCCCAGTGGCTGCGCGGCACCTTCACGTCCGAGCGGTCGACCTCGACGGGGGTGTCGCCGACCAGCAGGGTGGCCTCGTGGCCGCAGTGCTTGCACTCCCAGGTCTGGGGTGCATCAGCCTCGGCGGAGAAGACCATGTCGGTCTCCTTGCCGCATTCGGGGCATAGGTAAATGTAACGGGAACGCGGGGAGTACACGACGCCTTCTTCGCTCTGTAAGCTCTGGGCGCCAAGCCTCATTCCGCGCAAACTGCGATCTGCCATTGTGTGGTTCTCCTCTGTGCGCGCGTGCTTCACAGTTATAAACCCACAAGCTGGGGGTTCTCTTTCCGTCGGACCCGTACTCTCAGGGCCCTCTCAGGTCAGATTCGTGCGTCGACCAGCGCTTTCAGTGTGTCGCAGCGGTCGGTGACGAGGCCGTCGACGCCGAGGTCCAGCAGGCGTGTCATGTCGGCCGGATCGTTCACCGTCCAGACGTGGACCTCCACGCCGGCGTCGTGCAGGATGCGCACGGTGCGCCGCGAGACGAGCCGCAGCGGGCCCTGCCGCTCGGGGACCTGCACGGCGACGAGACCGCGCAGCACGCGGCGCACGGCGGAGGTCGAACCGGCCTTGGCGGCGGCGATCGCGGGGAGGACGCGCGAGACGGAGGCGGAGCTCGCCACGCCGGGCAGCGCATCCACGGCCGCCCTCCTGCGCTTCTCGTCGAAGCTGGTGATGAGGACGCGGTCGGTGGCGCGCGCCTTCAGGATGGCCGCGGCGGCCGGGGCGGCGGAGGCCAGGTCTTTGATGTCGATGTTGAAGCGGGCGTCGGGAAACGCGTCGAGGGCGTCCGCGAGCGAGCAGTACGACTGACCATCGCCGAGTTGGATGCGCCTCAGCTCCGGCATGGTGAGCTGGCCGACGCGCACGGCGCGCCCCGCGACGCGGGAGAGGTCGGGGTCGTGGCTGATGACCGCGACCCCGTCCGCGCTCGCGTGCACGTCGGTCTCCAGGTGCGTCGCCCCCGCGTTCAGCGCGCGGAGGAACGCGAGGAGGGTGTTCTCCGGGGCCCCGACGGCGAGGCCCCTGTGCGCGATGATCCGGGGGAGAGGACCGCTCAGGAACGTCACGCCGGCGGAGTCTGCTCTCCGGGCGCCGCGTCGCCCTCCGAGGGCGCTGCGGGGGTGACACCCGCATCCGGAGCTGCCGCTGCCGCAGCCTCGGCGGCCGCTCGCGTGGCTGCCTCCGCCTCGGCGTGCGCGTCGGCGGCAGCTGCTGCCGCGTCGGCCTGCGCGGCCTTCACGGCATCCCGGTCCACCGGCGCAGGAGCTCCCGACGAGCCGGGCATCCCGGGCATCCCGGGAACTCCCTTGTCGCCGAACGCCTTGCCGATCCCCTGCAGCGCCTGGGTCAGCTCGCTCGGGATGATCCACAGCTTGTTCGCCGGGCCCTCGGCGAGCTTCGGCAGAGTCTGCAGGTACTGGTAGGCCAGCAGCAGGTTGTCCGGGTTCCCCTCGTGGATGGCGCCGAACACAGTCGTGATCGCCTTCGCCTCACCCTCGGCCCGGAGCACAGCAGCCTTCGCGTCACCCTCTGCCTTGAGGATGGCGGCCTGCCGCATACCTTCGGCGTTGAGGATCTCTGACTGCTTGGTGCCCTCGGCGGTGAGGATGACGGCGCGGCGGTCACGTTCTGCGCGCATCTGCTTCTCCATCGAGTCCTGGATGGAGATGGGCGGGTCGATCGCCTTCAGCTCGACGCGCGATACTCGGATGCCCCACTTGCCTGTCGCTTCGTCGAGGACGATGCGCAGCTGGCCATTGATGTTGTCGCGGCTGGTCAGGGCCTCTTCGAGGTTGAGGCCACCGACGACGTTACGCAGCGTGGTGGTGGTCAGCTGCTCGACGGCGCCGAGGTAGTTCGCGATCTCGTACGTCGCCGCACGCGCATCCGTCACCTGGAAGTAGACGACCGTGTCGATCGATACGACCAGGTTGTCCTCGGTGATCACCGGCTGCGGCGGGAAGGAGACCACCTGCTCGCGCATGTCGATGAGCGGCCGCACCTTGTCCACGAACGGCACCACCACGTTGAGCCCCGGGCTCAGCGTCTTGTGGTACCTGCCGAGCCGCTCCACCACGCCGGCGCGCGCCTGCGGGATGATGCGGATCGCCCGGAACAGGGTGACCAGGACGAAGATCACGATGATGACGATGATGACCGTCACCACGATCCCCACGACCAGTTGACTGGCGTCTGTCACGACGCGCTCCTTTCTGTGAAGTCGTCGGCTCCCGCGGCGATCGGGGCGGGCGCCACCACGGCGGTCGCCCCCTCGATGGAGACGACGACGACGTGCTCGCCGGGCACCAGCTGCGCCGGCGGGGCGGTGAGGCCGGTCGCGAGGCGCGCCGTCCAGGTCTCGCCGACCGCCAGCTTGACCTGGCCGGTGGTGCGGGAGACGGTGTCGACGACGGTGCCGGACATGCCGATCAGTGCGGCGACGTTGCTCTTGGTCGGGTCGCCCCCGCGTTTCAGTGCGTGCAGGAGGGGCGGCCGGATGAAGAAGATCAGGATGATCGAGAGCGCGGCAGCGATGATCAGCTGCAGCCACCAGGGCGCTCCGACCAGGCCGGAGACGAGGCCGCCGACGCTTCCGACGGCGATCATCAGGAAGACGAAGTCCAGGGTGAGCATCTCGATGATGATGAAGACCAGGATGAGGACCAGCCAGGCGATCCATGCGAAGGATGCGATGTCCACGGCGACTCCCTTCACTGTCGTACTGACGACCGTAGCAGGTGCCGAACCGGCGGCGCGGAACCCACTTGGTAGTCTCAGGGACGAGAAACCCATCTTTCTAGGAGTCTTCGTGTCCAACCCTCTCGCAGCTGGTTCCCTCGCCGGGAAGCGCGCGCTCGTCACCGGTTCGTCTCGCGGCATCGGCGCCGACACGGCGCAGTATCTCGCGTCGGCCGGGGCCGCCGTCGTCATCAACTTCCGCAACAAGGAGGCCCGCGCCGTCAAGCTCGCGGACAGTATCCGGGAGGCGGGAGGCACCGCCATCACGGTGGGGGCGGACCTCACCGACCCCGCGTCGGTCGATGGGATGTTCGACACGGTCCGCGAGGAGTGGGGCGGCCTCGACATCCTGGTGCTGAACGCATCCGGTGGCATGGAGTCCGGCATGGCCGAGGACTACGCCATGCAGCTGAACCGGGATGCGCAGGTCAACACCCTGAACGCCGCCCTCCCGCTGCTCGCCCCCGGCTCCCGCGTGGTGTTCGTGACCAGCCACCAGGCGCACTTCATCACCACCACGCCGACGATGCCGGAGTACACGGCCGTCGCCGAGAGCAAGCGGGCGGGGGAGGACGCGCTCCGCGCGCTGCTGCCTGCTCTCGAGGAGAAGGGGATCGAGTTCGTCGTGGTCTCCGGAGACATGATCGAGGGAACGATCACCGCGACGCTCCTCAACCGCCTGAACCCGGGCGCCATCGACGCGCGCAAGGAGGCGGCGGGCAAGCTCTACAACGTGAGCGAGTTCGCGGCCGAGATCGCCCAGGCGGTCGTCGACCCGATCCCGGCCGACCACACCCGCCTGGTCGGTGACGTGTCCGATTTCGTGCCGGTGGCCGAATGAAGGCCGCGGACCTCGGACTGCTGACCGGCGTCTCCACGCCGACCGTGCATCCCGGTGGTGCGCGCGCCGTGGTGTCTGTGACGCATCCGTCGCTCGAGGCGGACGCGACGGTCGGGCAGCTCTGGACCGTGCCGCTCACCGGCCACGCGGCGCCCAAGCGGCTCACCCGCGGCTTCCGGGACACCGCTCCGCGGTTCTCGCCGGACGGGCGGCTGATCGCCTTCCTGCGCGCGGCGCCCAAGGCCGCGCCGCAGCTGTACGTGGTGGATGCGGCGGGCGGAGAGCCCGTGCAGGTCACCGACCGGACGCTCGGCGTCTCCGAGTTCGCCTGGTCGCCCGACGGCCGCACCCTCGTGTTCGTCAGTCGCGTTCCCGAGCAGGGGAGGTACGGCACGGTCGACGGCCTGGAGGCCAACGCCGAGCCACCCCGCCACATCCGGACACTGAAATATCAGGCGAACGGGCTCGGCTACATCGTCGACCGGAGGGCGCACCTGTTCAGCGTGCCCGTGCCGGATGTGTGGGGCGAGCCGGTCGCGGAGGCCGCGCCCGAGGCGGACGGGAGCACCGCATCCACGCCACTGGTGGAAGAGCCGGAGCAGCTGACGACGGGGGAGTGGGACGACGGTTCCGTCGCGTTCTCACCGGACGGCGCGACCATCGCGTTCGTCTCCGCCCGCCACGACAGCCGCGATGACGACCTGCGCTCCAGCGTGTTCCTGCTGGCCGCCGACGGGTCGGGGGAGCCGCGCGACGTCACGTCGGAGCACGGCAGCTTCTCGGTCTCCGAGCTCGCGTACGGGCTGAACGGTGTGCTGTACTTCACCGCCCAGGATGTGGGGGAGAGCGGCAGGGACTTCGTCGGCCGCAACGCGGCGCTCTACGCGATCGACCAGGCCGGCGACGCGCCCCGCCGCCTCACCGACCCGGAGACGGTCGACCTCACCGAGAGCGCCATCGTCGCGTACCAGGACGACTCGGTGCTCGTCACCGACCGCAGCAGGGGAGCGCTCGTGCTCACGGCGGTCACGGCGAGCGGCGACGTGCGGCGCCTGACCGACGCGGCGACCGTCGTCGGCGGAGTCGGGGTGGCAGGAGACGCGGTCGTCGCCTCCGTCGCAGACGCGGAGACCGCCGGCGACGTCGCCATCGTCGCCGACGGCGGCCTGCGGAAGCTCACCGACTTCTCGGCCGGGCTGCGCGCGGCGGGCGTGCTGCCCATCCGGGAGCTGACCGTGACGGCGCGCGACGGGTATCCCGTGCACGGCTGGGTGGTCGCGCCGGAGGGCGACGGTCCGCATCCGGTGCTGCTGAACATCCACGGTGGGCCGTTCGCGGCGTACACCGGCAGCGTGTTCGACGAGGCGCAGGTCTATGCGGCGGCCGGGTACGCCGTGGTGATGTGCAACCCGCGCGGTTCCGCAGGATACGGCCAGGAGCACGGGCGCGTGATCCGGCAGGTGATGGGCACGGTGGACTTCACCGACGTGCTCGACTTCCTCGACGGCGCCATCGCGCAGAACCCGGCGTTCGACGCCTCCAGGGTCGGCATCATGGGCGGCTCGTACGGGGGATACCTCACCGCCTGGACGATCGGACACGAGCACCGCTTCGCCGCCGCCATCGTCGAGCGAGGATTCCTCGACCCGGAAGGGTTCGTCGGGACGAGCGACATCGGCAGCTTCTTCGGCGACGAATACGTGGGAACGGACGCCGACCTCATCCGGTCGCAGAGCCCGCAGGCCGTCGTCGGCGAGGTGCGCACGCCCACGCTGGTGCTGCACTCCGCCAACGACCTGCGCTGCCCGCTCGGGCAGGCGGAGCGCTACTATGCGGCGCTGAAGCGCAACGGGGTGGATGCGGAACTGCTGATCTTCCCCGGAGAGGATCACGAGCTCAGCCGTGCCGGACGGCCGCGCCACCGGCAGCAGCGGTTCGACGCGATCCTGGACTGGTGGGCGAGGCACCTGCCGAGCGAGCAGAACGGGCGCTGAGCGGCGCGTCTGGCGCATCCGGGCGCATCCGGAGACACGAACGGTCCCTGACCGCCGAGCTTTCGCGCGGTGGTCAGGGACCGTTGTCGTTGTGTTGCCGTTTAGGCGGTAGCCGTCGTTGCTGCGGACGTTGCCGCGAGCACGTCCTTGCCGAAGGTGAACGCGCGCACGATCCCGATGATCCCGAGCACGATCAGCGCGACCGCGGCGAACACGAGCAGGAACAGCGCGGACGACGCGGGAAGGAACAGCACGACGATCCCGGCCAGGATGCTGATGATCCCGAAGGTGATCGCCCATCCGGACGACGCGGCACGGCCGGCTTCCGCGATGGACATGATGCCCTCGATGATCCAGGCGACGCCGACGAAGGCGATGGCGAGGATGACGAGCGTGGCCGCAGCGACGGTCACGTTCTTGAGGGCGATGATCCCGGCGAACACCAGCAGGGCGCCGAACACGATGTGCATCGCGCGGATGCCGCCGGTGATCCCCTTGCTGAAGATCCCGATGGCGAGCCGCATGATGCCGGCGACGATGAAGTAGAGCCCCAGGAAGAACGCCACGACGGCGAGCGTCTTGACCGGCCAGAACAGCAGGACGACGCCGAGGATGACCGCGACGGCGCCACTGATGCCGAGGGCGGCCCTGACTCCGTTGATGGCGCCGCGGGTCAGGTCGGCGGCGTTGAGGGCGAACTCCTGAAACGGAGCTGAGGTGGAGCCTGGTGACGTCATGTTGATCCCCTTGATCCTTCGGTGCCGCGTGCGAGAGCGGCTCTGCTGCCGACACTAGCGCTCCCTGGGTGTCCGCCGGGAGGGTGTTGCGGCGTTTCCAGGGGGAGCGGCGGACGGGGGCGGCGCGCTAACGTCGAGTGCGGGGGACTCACTGAGGAGCGCCACATGACCACGAAATCGCCAGCAGCAGACGCGGACGACGCGCAGAACGCGCCGTCGACACCCTTCACCGCCGAAGAGCGCGCGGCCATGAAAGAACGCGCGAAAGAGGTCAAACGCAGCCGCAGCCGCGGCGCCTCCACGACGGCGGACGGCGCGTCGGACGTGCTCGAGAAAATCGCCGAGATGCACGGCGACGAGCGAGAGTTCGCCGAACGGCTGCACGCGGCGATCACGGCGAACATCCCGGAGCTGACGCCGAAGACCTGGTACGGGATGCCCGGCTACGCCAAGGACGGGAAGGTCGTCGTCTTCTTCCAGAGCGCGGAGAAGTTCAAGACTCGATATGCGACGTTGGGATTCAACGAGACGGCGCGGCTGGACGAGGGGGAGATGTGGCCGGTGGCGTACGCGCTGGAGACGTTGAGCGACGCGGTGCTGGCGCGGGCGGTAGAGTTGGTGCGGCGGGCGGCGGGGTGAGTGGTGGATCGGCCTCGATGGGATTGTGATATTTATGTTCTGAGGCGGGCGGTTATTCCGGTCGAGGCACGTACGTGTCCGTCAGGCGGACGCGATAACGGGGTCTGCCATGATTGAGCCATGACTTCGTGGGGCAGGCGATCTCTGGATGTGGCGGGCATAGGGCTCATCGCGCTAATGGCACTGAGCGGGTGTGCGACGGCGCCGACCGCAACGCCGTCACCTGCTGCTGTGGTGACCCGGGCGCCGACGTCTCCCGCGCCGACCGATCAGGCCGCGTCAGGGGCCGTCGAAAGTTATCTCGCCTGGCTCACGGCCTCACGAACGCCCGACGTCGATGCGGCCTGTGCCGCACTCTCACCGGATCTCGTTGCGCGCATGATCGCGGAACTCAACGGCACAGTGCCCACGCCGGTCGGCAGTTGTGAAGAGATGATCGCCGCGACGGCTGCGCTCTACCGAGCGGTCGGCGATGACGCCGCCGTGGACGTCGCGGTCCAGCACGAGACATCGACGGATGCCACACTCTTCGTCACCTATCTGGCGTCGGGCGATTGCGGCACGGTCGTCATGAAACGTGGGGGAGCGAGCTGGATCATCACCGAGCAGTCGCAGGAATGCGCTCAGTGACCCATCACGCCTCGGCGTCGCGCGCGGGCTTCTTCCACACGAGCCATTTGCGCTCGACCTCGTCCGCGAGGTCGATGCTGAAGCGTTCGGCGATAAGCAGCACCTGTGCCAGCGTGTGACGCTCGGCGTAGTTTTCCGAGACCGACTCGACCTCGTGCTGCAGGTGCTCGATGTGCATCCACGCAGTATTGCAGCGGGAGAAGGTGTGGAACGGCTCTTCGGCGGCAGAGGGGGGATCACCCGCTGACGGATGGGGCTTGCGAACCGACCCGCCACTCTGACTATACTTAGGCAAATGCCAAAGTATTACGATGAGGTCGACGCCGTGCTCCGCGCGCTCGCGGATCCTACGCGCCGAGCTGTCGTCGAGCGTCTCGCCGTATCTCCGGCGGTGGTGTCTGAGCTGGCCGAGCCGTTCGCGATGACCCTGCCGTCGTTCGTGCAGCACCTCGGGGTGCTCGAGGACGCAGGGGTGATCATGTCGGAGAAGCAGGGGCGTGTCCGTACGGTGAGCCTGCGTCCGGGCGCTCTCGATGTGCTGCAGCTGTGGCTCGGTGAGCAGCGCACCCCCGCGGAACACCAGGCCGACAGGCTCGGCATCCACCTCGCCCGCGCAACCCAGAAGGAGAACTGACATGTCCCGTGTCCGCATGGATCTCTTCACGTCCATCGACGGCTTCACCCCAGCCGACCAGACGCCCGACAACCCGATGGGCGAGGATTGGAACCGGCTCACCGCCGCGTACACCGCGACCCGCACCTTCCGCGAAAAGATCTTCGGCGACACCAGTGGGCGAGGCACCACCGGAGTCGACGACCGCTACGGTGCCGCGTTCTTCGACGGCATCGGCGCCGAAATCATGGGCGCCGGGATGTTCGGACTCCACGCCCATCCCACCGATTCAGACTGGACGGGCTGGTGGGGTCCGAATCCGCCGTTCCATACCCCGGTCTACGTGCTGACCCACTCCGCACCGCGCCCCTCGATCGCGATGGAGGGCGGCACGACGTTCCACTTCCGCGACGCCGCCATCGACGACGTCCTCCGCGAGGCGCGCGATGCGGCGGCTGGCCTGGATGTGCGCATCGGAGGCGGCTACGGCACGGCGCGCGCAGCACTGGGCGCCGGACTCGTCGACGACCTGCACCTCATGATCGCTCCCGTCTTCCTCGGTCGCGGCCATCGGCTCTGGGACGACCTCAGTGGCTTCGACGCCACGCACACCGTGACGTCGGAAGTCGCCGAGAGTGGCGTGATCCACGTCACCCTGACCCGATAGGAGACCCACGTGACACATGAACGCAGGCTTGCACGCTCCGGCTTCACCCTCACCCGCGACTATCCCGCACCGGTCGAGAAGGTGTGGGGAGCGTTCGCGGACGAACAGCAGAAGCGGAGCTGGTGGGGAGCAGGTGACGAGGCCGAGGCCCGTGCGTGGGCCTTCGATTTCCGCGTCGGCGGGCGCGACATCGACGAAGGCCAGTTCCACAACGGACCGCTGTCGCGATACGAGGCGACCTACACGGACATCGTCGAGCACTCACGCATCGTCACCACGTACGACATGTGGCTCGACGGAGAGCACATGTCCACGTCGCTCGCCTCACTGGAGTTCGAGCCCATTGCCGAGGGCACGCGCTTCACCCACATCGAGCACGGCATCTTCTTCGATCGATTCTGGGCGGACGGCGACGGACGCGAGGCCGGCACGCGTGGCCTCCTCGACGCGTTGGAGCGGTATCTCGCGCGGTAGCCAACTCCAGACAGTCTGTAGCTGATAATGCACATTATGTCAGCTAGTTGACCAGCCCGCCCCCTTCGCGGGACATCGGCGCGGGCGTGCGTTCGCGTAGCATCACTCACGGCAGCGTTGAAGAAGGAGCCGGAGATGAGCAGAACAAGCTGGAGGCAGGTCGCGCCCATCGCGCTCGCCATCGGGGCGATCCTGGCGGGCTTGCTGGGCGCGGCTGCCCCGGCATCCGCCGCCCAACTGAAATCGGCCTCGAGCCGTACGGTGACCACACCGGCCGCCGACCGGGTGCTCGTGACGGAGACGTTCCCTTTTCCGCAGGCCACCGACACATTCCAAACGCAGTCGCCGCTCGTTACCGGCCCTGACGGTGCTCTGTGGTTCCTCCACGGGACGGATGACGTCGGTCGGATGACGACGGACGGCGTGTATACACGCTTCGCGGCCTATCCCCCAGGCGGATTGTCCTGGGTGGGCGCCCACCTCGTTCGCGATGACCGAGGCGGGTTCCTCTATGTGGTCGCCGTCGGCGAGGCGTACGTCCCGCACGTCATGCATATCGCGCTCAATGGTGCGGTCTCCGAGATCCCCCAGCCGGAAGGGACGACGTTGACGGGCGGCTTGATCGCTGGAAGCGACGGCACGGCGTGGTACGAGGCTTCGTCGGCTCAGGATTCAGCCACTTCTGACATCGTTGTTCGAGTCGCTCACGGCGTCGCCCGCCCCTTCGCTGTGGCCGGGGACGCATACTCCATCGTTCCCACGGACGATGGCGGCGCATGGGTGGGCGTGCGTGGATCCCTCACTCGCATCGCTCCGGACGGGACGGTCACCGTTCCGCCCGGCGTCGCAGGCCGCGTGGCGTCGAACCTGTGGCCTGGCACGGGCAATTCTCTCTGGTACGTCGGAGGTATCGTCGGCGACTCGGTCGGCCGAGTCGGGCTGGTACAAGCCGATGGGTCTGTCGTTGAGAGGCCGCTCGGCGCTGGCGTCAGCCTGTTGCCAGGGACCCAGCAGGCGCAACGATCGGAAACGTGGATCAATGTGGTGAAGCAGGATGGGTCGCAGGCCGTCTATGTCGGCACCACCCCGGCGAATCTGCGACCGATCCCCCTGTCTGTCTCAAGTGCGCAACTGTTCACGGGCATCGAATCCGGGGGGCGTCTCTGGATCGTCGATCACTCGGTGACGTCAGACGGCAAGCTGATGTCACGCATTCTCTCGCTTGGGGTCGATGGTTCTGTGCAGGACCGCGCTGAGCTGTCAGACGGTCAGTTCTGGCCCCTCGCCGCCGAGCCGGACGGCACCATCCTCCTGACGGGTGACACCGTCCGGGGCGGAGACATCCCTGGCGCTTCACAAGTTCTTGCGCTGCGCCCGGATGGCGCGCTTCTGCGCGGCGCCGTCGACGACACTGCGGTATTCCGCGCCGCGTTCGACGCGCAGGGGCGGCCCTGGTTCGTGACCCGCACCGGCATCGCCACCGTGGGCGACGCCACGGCAGAGCGCCTCGGCGGCGGTGACCGCTACGAGGCCGCCGTCGCCATCGCGCGAGCTGCGTTCCCCTCCGGAGCCCCTGTCCTCTCCGTCGCATCGGGCGAGAATTTTCCGGACGCCCTTTCTGCCGGCCCACTCGCGGCAGCGAGTCACGGCCCACTGCTCCTCACGCTGGGGGGTGCTCTGCCCGCTGCGACTCGAGCAGGGATCGTCACCCTTGCGCCGTCGAAGATCGTCGTCGTCGGAGGACCCGCCGCTGTCTCGGACGCCGTGGTCGCTCAACTGCGGAAACTCGCTCCCACGGTGCAACGGGTCAGCGGACCGGACCGCTATGCCGTGTCCCGCGGCATCGTCGCGGCGAACCAGCACCCGGGGAAGCCGCTGTTCGTGGCGACCGGCATGGGATACGCGGACGCGGTCACCGCCGGCGCGGCCGCGGCGCGATCCGGCGGGCAGTTGTTGCTCGTCCCCGGAGGCTGGGCTGGACTTCCTGCGGGATACGCGTCGTTCATCCGGGGTCTCCACCCGTCGTCGATCGCCGTCGTCGGCGGCCCGGTTGCCGTCAGCGACGGGATCCTGGCCGGATTGCGTGGCATCGCTGCGACCACTCGCTACGGCGGTGCGGATCGGTATGCCGTCTCTGCGGCCGTGCTCAAAGGGTTCGGGACACCGTCGACGCATATCTATTTGACCACCGGTCAAAATTTTCCGGATGCCCTCGCGGCCGCCCCGCTCGCCGGACGGACCGGCGCGACGCTGGCCACCGTTCCGGGCGGTTGCGTCCCCGTCGACACCTTCCGCGCAATCCAGCGCCTCCGACCGTCATCGGTGACGATTCTCGGCGGCACATCCGCGGTCGGAGCGGACGTCGCTTGGCTCCGCAACTGTTGACGCATTCCCTGCTTCGGGGTCACGGGAACCCAGCCGAACGTTGAAGCTTGAGGTCACGCCGAAGGCGTCACCCGTCGCCACCCAACTGAACCGTGTACGCGGGAACGAACCGCACCGTGACCTGCGCCGGGTCGATCCCCTGCGCTTTCAGCACGTCCTCCAGCGAACTCGTTTCGGGGATCGGCGGCTCACCGGTGAGGGTCAGGATGGCGTCGGTGCTGGTCGCCGTGAGCTGGGTGATCTCCCAGCCGTTCTGTTGCGCCCACGGCTGGGCCGCCTGCCGGATGGAGTTCTCCAGCAGTTCCTGGTCGGTGAAACGGGCGGAGGTGATGGCCAGGGGAACGCCGATGATCAGCAGCGTCACCACGATGGAGAGGATCGCACGGTGGCGCCTCCCCCAGCCTCGTTTGACCAGCGACTCCCCCGTGGTGGTCCGGGCGTCGCGTGCGGCCGAGCCGATCCGGTAGCCGGTGAGGATGATGACCCCGGTGGCGAGGATCGCCGCGACGTTCGCGCCGAACAGCAGCAGTGCGCCGGCGGCCTCGCTCCACGAGCCGGACTCCAGTGTCAGGCCGACCACAGAGAGCGGCGGAACGAGCGAGATCGCGATCGCGACGCCCGGCAGCGTGTCGGAGATGTCCTTCCGGACCAGTGCCACCGCGCCGACCGCGCCCGTCGCGAGCGCGGCCAGGAGGTCGATCAGGCTCGGCGAGACCCGCGCGGCGACCTGGCTGTTCGTGGCGGCCACCACGGGGGCGGCGACCAGCAGGCCGACCAGGTAGCCGATCGCGACCGCCGTGGCCGCGCCGCAAACGACCAGGATCCAGCTCAGCAGGAGGTTGCGTCTGTCGCCGGTGACCGTGGCCAGCACGATCCCGAGGATCGGGGTCATCAGCGGGGCCACGATCATCGCGCCGATGACGGTGGCTGCTGAGTCGCCGACGACACCGGATGCGGCGATCACGGACGATAGGCACAGCAGCAGCCAGAACCGGCTGAACTTCGACGACGCCTGCACACCCTCGAAGAAGACGGCGGCACGCATGTCCGCGACCGAGTTCATTCGCTCTCCCCCTGTGCACCGCTCTCCCCCGGCACGCCGACCGACGCGAGCGCATCCCGATTGGCGCGGCGGACCGCGCGGCCCACCCATTCGTCGCCCTTGTAGATGTTCTGCGCGCCCAGTTCGTCCGCGAGACCGGAGGCGACGATCTGGAGCTGCACTTCCGGTTCGCTCACCACCAGCTTGAGCGAGGACCCCACCGCCGCGAGGGACGCGGCGAGCCGGCGCAGCACCTCCACGAGCGCCAGGTCGAGCTGTTCGGCGCCGCGGAGGCGGATGATCACCACCGACCCGGCCGAGCGAGCCGTCACAGCGGGCAGCTGCTGCTCGAACAGCGGCGCGCTCGCGAAGAACAGGCTCCCGTACGGCCGCAGGATCACCACGGAGTGCCCGGGGATCTCGGCGGGCGGGTCGGATTCGCGCATCCGGCCCCTGGCGTCGATCATCACCTGCCGGACGCGGACCCGGGTGGACTGCTGTGCCACGAACAGGACGATGCCCAGCCCGACCCCGACCAGGACGGCGAACTGCAACGGGATCAGCAGGGTCAGAATGAAGGTCACGGCCATGATGGCGGTCTGCAGTGCGCCGCCCTTCACGACGGCGGCGATGCGGGCGGGCCGGATCGACGTCACGCCCACCACGATGAGCAGTCCAGCCAGCGCCGGCATCGCGGTGTGCGCGACGGGCACGGAGGCCAGCAGGATCACGAGCGCCATCACCGCGCCGGAGATCAGCAGCGACAGCCGGGTGCGTGCGCCCGCGGACACCAGGAGCGCCGACGCCGACATCGACCCGCCGACGGGCATCCCGCGGAACACGCCGGAGACGATGTTGCCGACGCCCTGGCCGATGAAGTCCCGGGATGCGTCCGCCGGTTTGCCGTCCGCCGTCGGAATGCCCGCCGAGACGCCTGCACCCTGCACCAGGCCGACGAACGCGAGTGAGATCGCCGGGATGATCAGGGTCGGCACGTCCCCGAGCGACGGGAGGACGGGACCGGGAAGCCCCGCCGGGACGGTGACGCTGTCGCCCAGCACCGTGACCTGCGCCTGCACCCAGAGGTTGAGGAGCACGGCGACGACCGAGCCCAGGACGACGGCGACGACGAGCCCCAGACCGCCGACGGGCGTGGGCTGGAGCACGACGATGGTGAGGATGGTGACCGCCCCGACGATCACGGCGGGCACGCTCCACTGGCCGATGTGCACGAGCAGGTCCACCGTCCGCACGATGCGGTTCGCACCCCGCGCGTCGTAGCCGGTCAGATTCGGCAGCTGCCCGAGGACGATGTTCAGCCCGACGGCCGTGATGAATCCCGTCATGACCGCCGTGGGCACGAAACGCACCAGGCGGCCGCCACCCAGGAGCCCGGCGACGATCATCGCAACCCCTGTCAGCACGGCCAGGGTGAACAGCGCCCTGTCCGGATCCGGCCGGGCCGCCAGCTCGGCGTCGGCGATCACCAGCGACATCGCCCCCGCCGCCTGCACCGCCATGAACGTGCTGCTCGTGAAGAGCGCGGCACCGACCATCCCGTAGAGGTAGCCGTACAGGCCGGCCAGCGGATTCACGCCGGCCAGCAGACCAGATGCCAGCCCGTCCGGGACGCTTTCCGCACCCAAGACCAGCCCCGCCATGAGGTCTTTCCCGAGCGTCTTACGGTTGAACCAGCGCCTCAGCGTGTGCCGCATGGCCCCACGCTAGTCAGCCTGGCGGCTTCCGGGCAGTCCCCACGTTCTCCGGCGCCGCCGCTCCCCTGCCCGCCGCTCCCCTATTCGCCGGCGCGGTATCCCGGATGCACGTCGCGATCGAGACCCCTCGCCGCGCTGAGCTTGAGGAGCAACGCGTACAGCTGGTTCCGGTCGGCGTTGCTCAACCCGTCGGCGAGTTCGGCCTCCTGGCTCTCCGCCGCTGTCCGCAGTTCGCCGAGCAGGCGGCGACCAGCATCCGTTACCGACAGGATCTGGCTGCGGCGGTCGGTCGCGCTGCGCTCCCGGACGATCAGGCCCGCGGATTCCAGGGAGTCGATCAGGGCGACGACACGGCTCTGCGCCACCCCCAGCTTGTCGGCGAGCTCGCGCTGGTTCATCCCCGGGTTCCTGCCCAGGATGCGCATCACCCCCGCTTCCGGAGGTGCGATCCCGAGTGCGCGCGTCTTCTCTGCGAAGTTCTCTGCGGCGAGTGTGCCGAGCTGGGTCAGCAGGAATCCGATGCGCGCCGGTCGGCTCGGGATTGGCATGGCTCCACAATAGAGCATTGACTTACTAATTCATATGGTGAATCATTCTGTCCATGACGCAAACCCCAGCGACGCGCAGACGCCGACCGGACGGGCCCAATGCTGGGGTCCTCGGCATCGTCGCCCTCGCTCTCACCATCGCCTCCGTCGCGGTGCCGCCGCTTCTCGCCGCCGGAGCCTTCTTTCCGTCGCCCACGGGGTCGACCACGGCCGTGAGCGGCTATTTCTCGGGGCATCGCGACGCTGTCACGCTCACCGGCTTCCTCGTCTTCGCCGCCTCCGTTCCGATCGGCATCTACGCTGCCACCGTCTACGCGAGGCTGCTCCGACTGGGGGTGCGCGTGCCGGGGCCCACCATCGCTCTGTTCGGCGGCATCGCCGCGTCTGTGCTGCTCTCGCTGTCCGGGCTGCTGACCTGGGCACTCGGCCAGCCCGTCTCCGGCCAGTCCCCCGCGCTGCTGCACACGCTCGCGTTCGTCACATACGCCATCGGCGGGGTCGGGTTCGTCGGCGGCCTGGGGCTGCTGATGGCCGGGATCGCCGTCCCTGCCCTCATCCTGCGGCTCACCCCGCGCTGGTTCGCCTGGGCGGGCCTCGTCGTCGCCGCGCTCAGCGAGCTCTCTTTCTTCGCTCTCGTCCTGCCCCCGCTCGCCGTCCTGCTGCCAGTCGGCCGCTTCCTCGGTCTGGCGTGGCTTCTGGCGGCCGGTTTTCTGCTGCCGCGCAACCGGCACGACGTGCCAGGGCGGGAGGAGCGATGAACGCTGTTGCGCGCCCCGGCGCACTGCTGGACGGAAGGGTCGCGTGGGTGACCGGAAGTTCGCGCGGTATCGGTGCGGCCATCGCGGCGGCGCTGGCGCAGGAGGGCGCTGCCGTCGCGGTGCACGGCAGGGACGCGGAGGCGGCAGCCGTTGTTCGCGACCGGATCGTCGCCGCCGGAGGCCGGGCGGCCGTCGTGCTCGGCGACGTGGCGGAGCCCGACGACATCGAGCGCATGGTCGCCGAGGTCGAGTGGCAGCTCGGCCCGATCGACGTCCTCGTCGCGAACGCGGGCGGCAACCCGGTGCGTCCCGGACCGCTCGAGGCCATGACCGTCGAACAGTGGCGCTCGGCCGTCGACGCCAACCTCACGGCGACGTTCGCCACCATCGCCGGTGTCCTGCCCGTGATGAAGCAGCGCGGGTCCGGCACGATCATCACCATGTCGTCTGCGGCGGCGCGCCGCCCGACGCCGCAGTCGCCTGTGGCATACGCGGCGGCGAAGGCGGGCATCGAACTGCTCACGAAGTGGCTCGCGGCTGAAGCGGGGCCGAGCGGGATCCGCGTCAATTGCGTGGCGCCGGAGACCATCCTGACCGACCGGAACCAGGCCATGATCCCGGCCGAGGTCCAGACCCAGCTGATCGCCACGCATCCGGTGCGTCGCCTCGGCACCCCGCAGGACGTCGCCGACGCGTGCGTCTTCCTCGCGAGCGACCGGTCGGCGTGGACCAGCGGCGTCGTCCTCGACGTCGCGGGCGGATCGGTGCTGCGCTAGCCGGGATGCGTCGGGACAGCGGCGGTCGGGGCCAGGCGGTCACCCGAAGCGCACCCCGGCGAGCTGCTCGGACAGGTCCCAGATCCTCGCACCGTCCTCTGCGCTCGCGAGCCGGCTGTACAGCGGCTGCTCCGCGGGCGCGCCGCTCAGGTGGTTGAAGCCTTTCGGACCGTAGAAGCGACCACCCAGCGCCTCCGGGCTGGTCGCCCCGTACACCGCGGGGAGCGCGGCCGTCTCCGGAGTGCCGAACAGGACGCCGAGCCGCGACAGGCCCCGGATGCTGCGCACCGCCATCGTGTCGTGCTGCCGGCCGATGCCGGGCTGCGCCGCCAGCAGGTTCGTCGCCGCGATGCCCGGATGCGAGAGGTTGCTGCGGATCCCCCAGTCGCCGGCGACGCTGCGGCGATGTAACTCCATCGCGAACAGCCCGAGCGCGATCTTGGACGACGAGTACGACGTGAAGGCGCCGTACGAGTGTTCCCACTGGAGGTCGTCCCAGTTGACCGCGTGCTGGTTGGCCGACACCGAGACCTGGGTGGTGACGTGGGCGCGGCCGTCGCGCAGCAGCGGCAGCAGCCGGGCGCTCAGCGCGAAATGTGCGAGGTGGTTTGTCGCGAACTGCACCTCGAACCCGTCGACGGTCTCCTGCCTGGTCGGCGGCGACATGACCCCGGCATTGTTGATGAGGATGTCGATGGGTCGTGCCGCCGCCACCAGGTCGTTCGCCAGAGTCGCGACCGAGTCCAACGACGAGAGGTCGAGCATCCGCACCTGCACGGACGCGCCCGGCGTGGCTTCGCGGATGCGCTGCGCGGCCGCCTCGCCCTTCTCCCGGTTGCGGACCGGCATGAGCACGTCCGCGTGCGCGCGAGCCAGCCGCGCGGCGATGTTGTAGCCGATGCCGTCGCTCGCTCCCGTCACGAGCGCGAGCCGGCCGCGCAGGTCCGGGACGGCGACGTCGATGGGCGTGCGGGGCATGGGCGCTCTCCTCGTGATGGGCAGGAGTCCATCCTGCGCGTTCGCCCGGGCAGAGTACATGCCCACTCCGTCACCGCCCACCCCGCCCCTCCCGCCGCCGCGCCCGCGCCACGCGGATGCGCGCCCGCAGCCGCGCGCGCCCGGAGCGCAGCCGCTCCCGGAACACCCACACCAGCGCCAGCCCCACGAGCACGAGCGGGAGCAGCTCGGGCGCGAGGATGAAGGCTCCGAAGACGATGTCGAGCGTCTCGAAGCCGATGAGGGATGCGGCGGCCACCCAGGTCCAGCCGCTGAAGAGGGTGGCGCGCGTGTGGAGGCGTCGCCAGAGGGAGTCGTCGTTCATGGGTCCGTCCGTCGTCGGTGGGTGATCGGTCGTCGTGCCGATCGCACCGCGCGGACGGGGATGTCAGAGCGCGCGCAGCGGTCGGCCGATGGCGCGACCGGGCGCGCGGGGCGCCGGGAGGCCGATGAGCGGAGCGCGTCGGACGGCGGGTGGCGGTGCTGCGCCGAGGGGTGAGACGCGGCGACGCTCGCCCGGAACGGCCGTGCCCGCCGAGGCCGTGCGCACCACTGCCCGCGCCGCACTCGCGATCACGACCGCGGCAAGAGCGAAGGCCACCAGCACCGTCGCCACCATCACCAGGGCGGACAGCCGGGCGGCGGGGTCGGTCGAGACGAGCAGTTCGAGCAGCGCCCATTCGATGACGGACATGCGCTCCCCTCCCCGGTGCAGCGTCCGGAGCCCCGTGCAGCATCCGGATGTGGTCGAGCCTAGCCTGCCGTCCGACGCGCCCGATACTCTGGTGCTGCGCATTCAGCGGCAGGCCGTCCGGCCCGTGGATGCGAGAACCCCCTTGCGAAACGGAGACGCTCGATGACCATCCGGAGCGGTCCGTTGGCGCGGCGGCTCGGCCTCGGCGACGCGGTCGTCATCGGGCTCGGGTCGATGATCGGGGCCGGGATCTTCGCCGCGTTCGCTCCCGCGGCCGCCGCAGCGGGGGCCGGTTTGCTGATCGGTCTGGCGATCGCTGCGGTGGTCGCATACTGCAACGCGTCGTCGTCGGCGCAGCTGGCCGCGCAGTACCCGACCTCGGGCGGCACGTACGTCTACGGGAGGGAACGGCTCGGCGAGTGGGCCGGGTTCCTCGCCGGGTGGGCGTTCGTGATCGGCAAGACGGCCAGCTGCGCGGCGATGGCCCTGACGTTCGCCGCATATGCGGCCCCTGCCGGATGGGAGAAACCCGTCGCGGTCGCCGCGATCCTCGCCCTGGCGGCCGTGAACTATTTCGGCGTCTCCCGCACCGCCGGGCTCACCAGGATCATCGTGGTGTTCGTGCTCGCCGTCCTCGCGCTGGTCGTCATCGCGGGGCTCACCGCCACCGGCACACCGCACACCGACCTGGGGCTCGGGATGTTCGACCACGGCTGGTACGGCATCCTGCAGGCGGCCGGGCTGCTGTTCTTCGCGTTCGCCGGGTACGCCCGCATCGCCACGATGGGCGAAGAGGTGAAGGATCCTGCACGCACCATCCCGCGCGCGATCCTCGGCGCGCTGGCGCTCGCGCTCGTCGTGTACATCCTGGTCGCGGTCACGCTGCTGCTCGTCCTCGGGCCGGAGCGGCTCGCCGCATCCTCTGCTCCCCTGGCCGATGTCGTCGCGGCCACCGACTGGACCTGGGCGGCGCCCGTCGTCAGGATCGGCGCGGCGGCCGCCGCGCTCGGGGCGCTGCTCGCGCTGATCGCCGGGATCGGGCGCACCAGCCTCGCGATGGCGAGGAACCGGGACCTCCCCGCCTGGCTGTCTGCCGTGCATCCGGTGCACAAGGTGCCGCATCACGCCGAGATCGCGCTGGCGCTCGTTGTCAGCGTGCTCGTGGTGACCGTTGACCTGCGCGGCGCCATCGGGTTCTCGTCGTTCGGCGTGCTGCTCTACTACTTCGTCGCCAACATCGCCGCGTTCACCCAGGACCGGCAGCACCGCCGGTATCCGAAGCCGGTGCAGGTGCTGGGCGCGCTCGGCTGCATCGTGCTCGTCGCGACGCTTCCGCTGGTGTCCATCGGGGTGGGGATCGGCGTGCTCGTCGTCGGGGCGGTCGGGCGACTCGTGGTGCTGCGCCGCCGCAGAGCGCGCGCGTGACGCTCCCCCGAGTGCGCCGGCGGCGTCACTGGCCGGCGACCGCGCTGCCGGTGAGTTCGTGCCGGGAGAACGTGTAGACGATGCAGTAGTACGTGCGGTCGCCGGTCGCCCACTTCTCGCTCGTGTCCGGGTAGCGGAGGTCGAGCTGGACGTCCTCGTTCCAGCGGGCGACCCAGTCCCAGTTCAGGAACGGTTCGCAGAGGCTGCTGACCTGGGTGTCCAGCGCATCCTTGCCCGGGAACGCCGCGTCGGCCGGCTGCGGGAGCGAGCCCGTGGTCAGCAACTGCGCGATGTGCCGCTCGGCACAGTCGACCACCGGATACGCGTCCGCCCACTTCGAGTCGTAGGTCTGCAGGCAATCGCCGGGCTTCAGTGTGCCGACCGGCTGCGACGGCACGGTGGCGACGTGGGTCGCGGTCGGGCGCGGCGGGAGGCCGAGCGGAGTCGGAGCGGGCGGCGGCAACGGTGGATGCGGTGCGGCGGCAGGCGAGGAGGATGAGGCAGCGGCCCGCGCCCCTCCGGCGGGAAGCCCGACGGTGGCGATCCCGACCACCAGGACGGCGACGCCGATCGCGGCCGTGACGGCGACCAGGATCAGCCAGCCCCGCCGCGACAGCCCGTCGCCGGTGGGCGTGACCCTCACAGGCCGTTCCATCGCAGCCTCCTCCGGTCGGCACAGCACGGGAGATCTCAGACTATGAGCCGAAACGTCGTCGGGCAATCGCGGCTACTCTGACCTCATGCCGCGCATCGGATTCTCCGCCGACCTCCTGCGGCCGGCGACCGGGGCCGCCTCGCACCGCGTCACGTATATCGAGCTGTTCTTCGACCTCGTGTTCGTGTTCGCCATCACGCAGGTGTCGCACATCCTGATCCACGAGCAGAGCGGCCTCGAACTCGTGCACACCCTGGTCCTGGGATGCATGGTGTGGTGGATGTGGGTGTACACGACCTGGGCGTCGAGCTGGCTGAACCCCGAGACCGGCGCCGTGCGGGCGCTGTTCATCGTGATGATGTTCTTCGGGATGCTCGTGTCGATCGCGATCCCGGAGGCGTTCGGCGACCGTGCGCTCCTGTTCGCAGTGAGCATGGTGGCGTTGCAGCTGAGCCGCAGCCTGTTCACGATCTTCGCGTTCGCGCGCACCCAGCCCGACCACGCCGTGAACTTCGTCCGCATCAGCGTGTGGCACGCCGCCGCGGGAGCCGTCTGGATCGCGGGGGCCTTCGTGCCGGAGGACGCACGCCTCTGGGTCTGGCTCGCGGCCCTCGTGATCGACCTGATCGGGCCGAGAGCCCGGTTCTGGACACCCGGCCTCGGCACATCGGACCTGCAGACCTGGAACGTCTCCGGCGAGCACATGTCCGAGCGGGTCAGCCTGTTCGTGATCATCGCGCTCGGCGAATCCATCGTCGTCACCGGGTCCACCTTCGGCACCGGCAGGATCGACGCGGCGACGTTCGGCGCGTTCGTCGCCGCGTTCGCCGGGACCGTGCTGATGTGGCTGCTCTACTTCACCCACAACCAGCGTCGCGGCAGCGAGTTCCTCGAACAGGCGGACGAGCGCGGGATGATCGCGCAGACGGCGTTCACGTACATCCCGATCCTGTTCGTGTTCGGCATCGTGCTGACGGCGGTCGCCGACGGGCTTGTGCTGCACGACCCCACCGGGGAGACCGAGCTCTGGGCGGCCGGGCTGCTCACCGGCGCTGCGGCGCTCTACCTCGTCGCGAACGCGCTCTTCCGACGCGCGGTCGGCGGGTCGTGGCTGATCGCGCAGCTGATCGGCGCGGCAGTGGTGCTCGCGCTGTTCGCCCTCACCCCGGTGCTCACGCCGCTCGGACTCAGCTGGGCGGTGAACCTGGTGCTGCTCGTCGTTGTGCTGTCGGATGCGCTGAACCGGCGTCGGCGGCGTCCGGCACCGGATGCGTCATCCGCCCACGTCTGAACCGTCGGGAACCTTCACCAGGTCGTCCGGCCGCCAGATCTGGTCGTAGAACTCGGTGGTCGTGCCGTAGAGCCGGAAGGCGACGATGAAGTCGCGCCCCGGAACGGTCTGCACGAACGCGGCGTCCGTGACATCCTGCGGCTTGGCCGGCCCGAACCAGAGGTCGATGGAACCGTCGTCGTTCTGCGGGATGTCGTAGTAGCCGTTCGTCGACGGAAGCAGCTGCTCGGTCTCCGGCATCGTGCCGTCGATGACGTTGTACGCCGTCGCCGCCCAGAACAGCCCGGCCGGGATGTTCGCCGGCAGGTGCAGCCGGTAGGTGGACGAACCGGTGAGGAAGTCGCCGTCCGCATCCCGGTAGGTGAACGGGTACTTGGATCCCGCGCCGGTCGAGTGGATGTTCATGGCCGGCGCAGACGAGTACGCGTACTGGAAGAAGCGCGCACGGGTGTTGACGTCGAGGTAGCTCTCCTGCATCCACTCCGCGGTGCCGCCCGCCCACGCCTGCTCCCACTGCCGGTCGTGGTAGTAGCGATTGCGCTGGTCGTCCCTGCCGAGCTGGGCGAGGGCGAGGATCATCTTCGGCGCCGTCTCGACCGCGCGCTGCAACTGCTCGCTCTGCCAGCCGGTCGGCTCGAAGGGCTGACCCTTGACGATCCCGATCGAGGCGAGGACGCCCCGCAGTTCGGGGTCGATCGCCGAGACGGGCTCGACGTCCACGAATTCCTTGAGCTTCGTCCAGTACGTGGCATCGGTCGGGTACATGTCGAGCCGGATGCCGCTGGCGTTCGGGAACTCCATCGGCAGGGCGTCCTTCTCCTCCGTCCACAGCGGGAAGATCCTGGTGCGCTCGGCGACGGCCACGCCGGCCGCGGGATCGGGCTCGCCGTCCCCCTGGCCCATGATCGTGCGGAAGAACAGGAAGACGTTGGACGTCGACGAGTGGAAGGTGAAGTACCCGCCGGGGACGTGCCCGTCGTAGCCGGGCGGCAGCAGAAGGTAGAGCCCGCCGCGGGCCCGGTCGGGACCGATGGCGCCGACGTCGGTGATGGTGCGCTGGAAGAAGTCGGTGAACATCCCGATCACGTTCGCCGGTGCGTTCACCACCAACGGCCCGGTCTCCCGCAGGTCGAGGTAGCTCATCGCGTAGATCACGTCCGCGTTGGGGGTGGGCACCCAGGTGCGGCTGTCCATCCTGTCCTTCCAGATCGGCAGGACGTTGTATCCGCTGCCGAACTGCGCTTCCGAGCCGTCGCGCATCCCGATCACGTTCAGCGCCGGCTGCATCGTGAAGTACGTGTGGATCGCGCGCTGGTAGTACAACTCGGCCCGCAACGCCTCGGCCTCCTCCTGGGGCAGCCAGTTGCCGTCGTTGATCTGCCGGACGAGCGGGGAGGCGTGCTGGTCGCTCATGTTTGTTCCTTTCACTGGGGTGGGTACTCGGTTGTGACGTAGAACGGGTAGACCGCGGCCACCTGGCCGTCCAGTTCGATCTGCCAGCGATAGCCGGCGCCTGCGGCGAAGTGCAGGCCGGAACTGAAGTTGGCGGCGATGACATGGGTGGCGGGCAGCACACCGGCCGGCACGTCGATCCCGGGCGACGCGCCAGCGGTGAACCGCACCGTCCTGGCGATCCGCACCTCGATGCTGCCGCCGTCCCCGTCCGCGATCCGGACGCTGTCGCCGTTCGCGGCAGCCAGTGTCAGCTCGACGATCACCGGATGTGCGGGGCGGGTGGGCAGCGCGACCGTCGCCCACACCGCGAACGGCACGGACGCGGTTCCGGCCGGCGTGACGGTCAGGATGCGCAGCCCGGCCCCGACCATGTTCGCCTTGCCGGTGTCGTCCACGTTGACGAAGTCGGCGAGCGTCATCGACACCGTCGCCGGGAGTTCCGGCGACAGCGGTTCAGGTCGCGCGTCCATGAGGGGAACGGCTCACAGGGCGAACAACGCCCACTCCGGTCGGCAGAGGCGACGCTCTTGACCGGACTGGTCGACCACCCACTCGTCGTGCGTGCTCGACACATAGGTGGCGAGCAGCGTCTCTGCCGCCCACCCGTCGGCGCTCCTGGTCCACCGCACCAGGTGGATGTTCTCGCCGCAGCGGGGCGCATTCCCCAGCGGGATCTCGAATTCCGTCATCGTTCCTCCCGAGCGTCACGGTCGTGTCTTCTGCGGATCAGTAGCCCGGCACCGAGCAGCGCGAGCGCCAGGATGGCGACCGGGAGCGTGTCGGAACCGGTGTCGGAGAGCGCCGGAGCGGCGGGGTCGAACGTGTTGGTGACAGTGATGTCCACGGGCACGGCGTCGCCGACGGTGACCACCCCGACCGAGCCGTCACCGTCGTTCGGGGTGATCGTGGTGCGGTCCGCTCCGCCGTCGGAGCTCTCGGTGACCCGGCAGGTCGCTCCCGCCGGAAGGTCCGTGTACTCGGCCGTCAGCGATGTGGAGCGCGAGAGCGTGCGGTCGGGGCCGCCGGGGATCGCGACCGGCGCCGGCATCCCGTCGATGGCGGCGGTGCAGCTCAGATGGACGACGAAGGAGCCACCGCCGCGTTCCGCCGCCCCGTCGCCGGCGATGACCTTGTGCACAGTCAGCGAGCCGACGTCGAACGTGTTGACGACGTTCAGCGTCACCGTCTCCCCCGCCACGACCAGGGTCGGGCCGGCCGGTTCGCCGTTCTCGTCGAGCACCTGAGTCGACGTCGCCCCCGCTGCTCCTGTCTCGCGCAGAAGGCAGACGGCGTCGGCGGGAAGCAGCTCGTAGTCCGCGGAGTACGCGGTGTCCGCGCTGAGCGTCCTCGTCGCTCCGCCCGGAACGACCACGGGAGTCGGCACCCCGTCCACCGGATGCACGCAGGCCAGCGCCACGGTGAACGGTCCGGCGCCGTACAAGTCGGCCCCGTCCCCCGTGCGCACCTTGTCGACGTGGATCGCCCCGGTGAGGAACGTGTTGGTGGCGGTCACGGTGACCGTGTCGCCCGAGCCGACGGTGACCTCGCCCGGTGAGACGACGGACGCGTTCGCTCCCCCGGCGCCCGGCTCCGTCACGGCGCACACGGAGCCGGCCGCGATCCCGGCGACGACCTTCTGGAGCGGCTGCGTGCCGCCGAGGGTGACGTCTCCGTCCCAGGTGCTCCGCGATCCGGATGCGTCGTCGAGCGTGCACGACACGCGCAGCACGAAGGGGCCGGCGCCGAACGCCGCTCCGCCCGCGCCGTCGACCACCTTGACGAGGCGAATCGCGCCGACGCCGAACGTGTTCGTGACGGTCACTGTCGAGGTCGGGTCCGTCCCGGCATCCGGGGTCAGCACGACCGTCGCGCTGTCGCCAGCGGTCGGGCCGGTGGTTCCTCCGGAGGTGACCGTGGTCGTCGTGGTCGAGGCAGCGCCCTTGGCGTCGGTCTCCGTCACCACGCAGGAGGCGCCGGCCGGGAGCCCGCTGAGGGTGAGGGCTTCCCCGTCGCTCAGGTCGGCCGTCATCGGCCGCAGCGGTCCGTAGCCGTCGGCGTACACGGCGGCGCCGAGGAAGGTGCAGTCGACCGTGACCGTGAACGGGCCGTACGCGATGGGGGTGCCGTCCTGATCGACCGCGCTCGAATCGACGCTCTTGACCACGACCAGACCGGCGAGGTCGTACACGTTCGTCACCGAGATCACCGGGACGGGGTCGGTGTCTGTGCCGACGACGACCTGGGTCGCGGTGCCGGAGGTCTGGCCGGCGTCGTCCTCGACGACGGTGCACTCGGCCCCCCAAGGCAGATCGTCGACGGTCACAGGGGTGCCGGGCGTGAGGGTGACGGGGATCGGGTCGAGAGCGACGCCCGCCGACACGCAGCGGAGCTCGCCGGTGAAGGTGGCCGGCGCGTAGCCTGCGCCGGCGCCGGTCACCTGCTTGATCACGGAGACCGGGCCGGTCGCGAGGGCGACGCCCACCTTGTTGCCCTCCGTCTGCGCGGTCACGGTCGGGGTGGCGCCGACGAGCACCCGGCCTGCGACGCCGACGGTGTTCCAGGCGATCGGGTCGTCGAGCCCTGTCGGAGGCACGGCGGGGGTCCTGGTCGTGACGTCGATCGCGATGGCGCCGCCCGGCGCGATGGTCGGATCGAACGTGACGACGAACTTCAGCCCGGTCACGGTCGTCGGGTCGACCGCCGCATCCCAGGGCGTCCACGCTCCGGGCGGGCACGCGACGCCCGTCGTCGACAGGTCGTCGGTGCACGGAGCGGCGTCCGTCGTGTAGTACTGCGCGAGGGTCGCGCCGGGCGGTGCAGAGGCGAGCACCGCACTGCCGGTGTATGTCGGCCGGAACTCCGAGCCGCGGGGCAGCGGGGTCAGCACCCCGGTGTCTCCCGGCGTCGGCAGCTTGTCGATCGCCACCATCCTGTCCATCGGAAGCGTGCCGGTGTTGATCAGGTTGAGCCGCCACACCTCGGTGCCGCCCGGCTTGGTGATCGGGACGCACGGTCCGGCGTAGAAGCCGTCGGCGTCGGGAACGCAGGTGACGGCCGGGTTGGTGGACTCCACGCCCAGCTCGGTGTCCGTGGCGCGGACGCCCTTGATGCCGCGGAGCGCGCCGGCGGTCTCGACGGTGACGGTGGTGTCGGTCGAGCAGGCCCCGGTGGCGGGGTCCAGGGTGCCGCCGCAGCTGTCGAACGGACGGTCGCCGGTGACGCTCAGCGTGTTCGTCACGTTCGTACCGGCCGCGAGCCCTGTGCGGAACATCAGCGCGATCGTGATCGTGTACGTCTGACCGACTTCGAGCACCGTCCCCGGCGGGAAGGTGAACTGGATGCGCGCCCCGGCCTGGCTGACGGTCGCATCCACGTCGGCGGGGTCGGTGGGCATCGGAGGTCCGCTCGGGGGTGCGGGTGCCGCCCCGGCCAGGGCGTAGCTGTACGGGCTCGTCCCCGGGTCGGCGAACGGGTCGAAGACTAGGAGCGGTCCAACGGCGTCGGTGGGCAGCTGGTCGGTGATCACCGGGTCGGTGACGGCGATGGCGCCGGTGTTTGTCACGGTGAGGGTGTACGGGATGACCGTGCCCGGTTGCTGCACGCCGGCGGGCGACTTGGACACCTGCACCGCGCTGGTGGCGTGCAGGTACTGCACGGTCGCGGTGCTCGAATCCGTAGCCGTATACGGAGGGCCTCCCGTTTCGAAGGTGCCCTCCGCCAGCGCGTCGACCGTGTTCGTGAAGGTGCCGGCCGCGCTCTCCCCGGGCGCTGGAGCGTTCGTGGAGAGGTCGCTCGGCACCTGTCCGCCCGAGCGGAGGTCGGCGCGGCGTTGCGCGCTGATCGCGACGGTCTGCAGCGGAGACGGCTGCAGGAGGTCGCCGTCCAGCTGGGTGAAGACGAAGCGGATGCCCTCCACCTGGTCTGCGGTCACCCCGGCGGGGAGTGGTGACGCGTTGGCGTCTGCCTCCGTCTGGCGCACACCGAGGATCCAGGTGCCGCCGTCGGCCACGCAGTCGGCGGTCGGGTCGGCGAAGGAGCGGCCGGTGCACACGTCGATCTGGACCCGGTCGATCGGGGCCGTCAGAGCGAGCGGGGTGGAGAAGCCCAGGAAGTCGAACGCGTTCCAGAACGTGCCGGAGGCGTCGGACAGGGTGATGCGCCTCGCCCGGACCGTGCCCCCTGGCTGACCGGACATCGTGACCGTGACCGGAGAATCGTCCGGCTCCGTCTGCTGAGCGGGGACGATGGTCTTCGAGGTGGCGACGGTCAGGACGCCGTCGGCGAGTTCGATCGACCCGGAGGCGTTGGTGGTCGGGCTGCCGCCCGCGGCGCCGCCCTCGTCGCTCACGCCCGCCTGGGCGACGTTCTCGACCGGCGAGAACTCCGCGGCGGTCACCGGATCCCCCGACGTGCGCGCCGTCGCGCGCAACCGGGTGTCGAAGACGACCGTCGACGCCTCGCCGGCTTGGATGCGCCCGGTGTGGACGACCCGCAGCGACACCACGTCCGCGAGCTGGGCCGGTGTCAACGCGAGCGCGTCGGCGATCGAGTATCCGGTGGTCACTCCCCCGGCCGTCGTCAGCTCCACGGTCGAGGCGGTGGCCCCGGCGGGGACTCCGACGCTCTCGAACTTCACGAGGTCGAAGACCTCGAACGGGGTCGATGCGCTGCCGGGCGCCGGATCGCTGATGGTCAGGTTGTCGACGCTGGCCGCCGTGGTGTTGGTGGCGACCAGGGTGATCCGGCCGGACGGGTACAGGGCGGGGTCGACGCCGGCCTGCGGAACACCGAGCGGACCGCCCTCCCACGTCTTGCTCAGGGTGACGTTGAGGGGGACGTCCAGGAGCCGCACGATGTCGGCGGCGGTGTCCGTGACCGTCGAGCCGTCGACCGACGACGTGCCGGTTGCCCGGGCGGTGTTCTCGATCTCCCCCGCTGTGCCCGTGTTGTAGAGGCGCGTCGCGATGACGGGGTCCGGCGTGGTGACGGGCGCCCTGACCTCGTCGCGCAATTGGAAGGTGAGCACGATGGCGCGGTCGTTGCCCGTGGAGCGGGCGACGCCGGAGCCGACCGGCGGCGCCGTCGGGTCGCCGGCCGATGCGCTCGCGCGATCGGGGCTCTCGGCGTACGTCATCCGCATCCCGACCGTCGACGCCTGTTCGGCGGCGGTGAGGGTCAGGCCGGGGAAGGTGCCGATGCAGGCGGCGGGGCAGGGGTCGTTCGCCGCGTCGACCCAGGCCGTGCCGTTGTAGAGCTGAACGGAGGTGACCTGGTCGTAGATCAGATGCGGGTCCTGCGCTGCGGTGATCGCCGGGATCCCGACGAGGTCGAAGGCGTTAAACACCGAGTCGGACAGTGCGGTGGTCGCCGGGTCGGACGGGTCGGAGATCACCATCGTGCCCAGGTTCGCCCTGCCGCCGGTCGACCAGTCGAGGGTGGCCGTCGTCTGCGCCTCGCTCCTGGCCGTGAGCACCTTCGGGGCCGCCCAGCTCTTGGTGAGGAAGTCGTCGCCTCCAGGAAGTCCTCCGGCGATCAGGTCGACGACGGGGCACGGCGACGGGATCACGGCCGATGCCGATTCGCCGCCGACCCCTGTCGCCGAGGACGCCGCGCAGTTCTCGATCGTCTCGTCGGTGCCGGTCGCGGGACCGCTGCCATCGCGGAGCTGGTCGCGCAACGACATCGTCACGTTGGGCTGAACGGTGGTGCCAGGGGGGAATCCATCCGGTGCGGTGTAGACGAAGCGCAGGCCCTGGATGTCGTCCTGCAGGTCGGCCGGGATGTCCATCGAGAACACTGTCGGCCCCGCGATGCCGACCGCACCGGGCAGGTCGACCCACTGTGTCCCGTCCCAGTACTGGATGGTCAGCGTCGAGCCGGCGGGAACGGCCGTCTGCGTGATCGCCGTCGCGTCGAAGTGGTTCCACCAGTCGGTGAGCGCCGGCGGGTCGCCGGGAGGGTCCTGCACGACGATGGTGGTCGCATCCACGGTCGATTGCGGGAACGGGCTGGTGGAGGCGGGCAGCTGCACCGTCACGAACTCTCCGGCGGACGACGCGATCTCGTTCGGGCTGATCACCTTGCCGATCGTCGTGTCGAGCCGCGAGGTGTAGACCGTGAGATCGGCGGTGGCCGCCGCCGTCCCGGTCGTGCCGGACGCCGACGTCCCATCGACCGTCTGGCTGTTGCTGATCGTGGTCGAATCCGTGGTGATCCCCGCGTCGGTGTCGAGGGTGAACGGGATGCTCGCGCTCGCGCCGGGAGGGAGGGTGCCCGTGAACGTGACGGAGAACCGCGCGACGGATTTCGCCGGGTCGGGGGCCGGGATGCTGTCCGGCGTCGTCGAGGTGAGCACCTCGTCCGTGCCGCCCGCGTAGTAATAGTGGACGCTCACACCGGTGGCACCGTCCGGCCACTCCACGCCGCTCGTGAACCCGGCGAACGACGTCCCGGCGGGGAAACCGTCTGCGAAGGGATCCGCGCCGGTCAGTGTCGGCTCGGTGAAGCTCAGCTCCGTCAGCGGGACGGCGCTCTGGTTGGTGCCGCCGATCGTGACCGTCGTCGGGTCTCCGGCGACGATCGGGTTCGGATTGAACGACTTCGTCGCGGCGACCGTGACGACGCTGGACTGGATCGTGTAGTCGGCGGAGGCGGTGCCGGTCGCGGTGTCCGTGCCGTGCGTCACCTCGCTCTGCACGGTGTTGTCGACCACGAACGCAGCGGTGAGGTCGGCGACGTCCGGCCGCTGCACCAGGTTCACCTCCACGGACCCGCTGGCATCTGCGGGGATCGGCTCGCCCGCCGAGTTGCTGAACGTGATCCTCACCCCGGAGACGCCGTCGGCCGGGACGCCGCCCGGAAGCACGGCGGTCGGTCCCGGGGTGCCGAGCACCCACTGCGTGCCGTCCCAGACATCGACCTGCACCTGATCGGCGGGAGCAGGGAACGTCACGGTGCCGAGCGAGTCCAGCGCGAGGTGGTCGAACGGATTGGGAGTCGCCGTCGGGTCGGGCGGATCGGTCAGTACGATGCTGTCGACGCCGGCATTGGACGTGTTCGTGCCGGTGAGCGTCAGCGTCGTCGGGGTGCCGGGGTCGGCGGGAGCGCCGGTCGGGTCGAACGATTTACTCGCCGTCGTCGCGAGGTCGAGGGGCACGATCGGGGTGACGCTCGCAGTCGAATCAGCCGGTGCCAGCTGGTTGGTCGCCGTGAGCTCCGCGGAGTTCGGGACCGGGATGCCACTCGCCTCGAACGGCAGGTCGTCCCGCGCCCGGACGGTGATGGTCACGACGCCGGTGGCCGACGCCGGCAGCCCGATGGCGCCGGGCGGATCGTCCAGCGGCGAATTGAAGACCACCGTGACGTCCTGACCGGACACCTGCGGGGTCTCGGCGGACAGCCCGGTGCCGACGGACACGCTGACGACCTCGAACGCGCCGGGGACCGAATCCGTGAGGGTCGCGTTCGTGCATCCGGTGCCGATGTCCACGGCCGAGCAGCCGACTTCGAGGGTGTAGGTGAACGTCTCCCCCGGCGCGACGGTCGTCGCCGACGCCGTCTTGGTGAGCGTGACCTCACTCGGCCCTTCCGCGGCGGCGGGGGCCGCGGCGACGGGGATCATCGCGAGAACGAGGAGCGCAGCAAGCGCACCTCCAGCCAGCCGACCTGCCCCTGATCGTCTCGCCGAGCGCATCATGACACCGAATCCCCATTCGCTTCGTCACGCGCTCCGAACTATACGAGGATGTACAGAAACCCTCTAGACCCCTCTTTCCACCCCAGCGGATTCGGGACCGGTCAGATCCGGATCGGAAAGGTGGCGAGAAGCACGACGCCGAACAGGGCGAAGGCGATGGCCGTGCCGATCAGGACCAGGCGCCCCGTGCGCGGGATGGCGCGCTGCGACATGGCGGCGAGGAAGAGCACCAGCGCGAACATGACCGTGAGCAGCGAGTAGTTGTCTCCGCGCGCGTTGTCCGTCAGTGCGGCGTTGTAGCGCTCGTCGGCGCGGTCGTTGAGCTTCTTGGCCTCCGCCGTGCCGGGAGGAACGTAGTCGGACCGGACGAACGGCCCACGATCGACGCGTCCCTCAGCGGTCCAGGCGTCGAAGGCGACGGCGAACTCCGGCGAGAACCGCGCCTCGATGTAGTCGACCAGCTGGGTGTCGCCGCGGGCGTCGGCGAGCACCCACTGTTCGAAGACGCCCTGGTCGAGCGCCCGCGCATCCCGTGCCTGGCTGGCATAGTCGCCGGCCTGCACCCTGGCGCTCGACGCCTGGCTGAACGCGATGGACATCTCCCCGCCCCACTTCGAGGACTCGAAACCGCACCACGCCGTGAGCACGGCGACCGTGGAGAGAACGATGACGGCGATGGTGTCGACGGTCGGCCGGCGCCTCCTCCCCACCCGCTGCGGCGGTGCCTCCCCGGTCACGGCGCCGCTCGGCTCCTCCATCGTGCTCCCCCTTCTCGAGTGTTCGAGATCGAACAGGTCCTGGATGCGCTCAGCGCGTGAAGCTCACGTGGATGACAGCGTACGGTCAAACGGTTTCCGCGGTCCAGGGTGCTGGTGTGTGAGCCATAACGGCGGAGTCGTAGGGCGACACGCCGCTGTACTCTCCGCACAAGCGGAGTCCGGACCGCCGCGCGACCGCGTGTCCGCTGGAACGGAGACGGCGGCGTCCGCTGCCGCGCCTTGGTGAGGACGGATGAACGGCCCGGTTGCTCGCGGTTCTCCGTTCGGGCGGAGAAACAGGCGGCGCGTCGCGCGCGTTCTCCGCGTGAACTACTCTCGAGCGGACGCGCCAGCGGCCGGTGTGAAAGGGTGGCGGTATGCCGTCGCCGCAGTCGCTGAGTGAAGAGGACCGCCGTCTCGTCGCGGTGTGGGCCGCTGACTGCGCGGAGCGGGTGCTGCCGCTGTTCGAGGCGGAGGCGCCCGACGACGACCGGGCCCGGGATGCGATCGCCAGAACCAGGGCGTTCGCGCGCGGCGAGCTCGGGGCCGCGGAGGAGATCCGTCGCCGGTTCGTGGCGGGTCGCGCGGCGAAGGCGGTCAGCTCGCCCTCCGCGGTCGCCGCCGCGCGGGCGGCAGCGCAAGCGGCCGGGGTCGCGCACATGGGCGCGCACGCCCTCGGCGCCGCGGCGTACGCGGCCACGGCGGCGGCGCTCGCCGCACCGGAACGACCGGATGCGCTCGACGCCGAGATCGCCTGGCAGCTCGCGCGGCTGAGCGGGGAGGCGAGGGCCGCCCTCGCGGCCCTGCCCCCGCTCGGCCACGACTCCGCCGGGCCGCTCGGGCCCGGGCTGCTCGCCTCCGGCCTGCGCGGCGAAGTCATCCGGCGGCTGCAGGCTGCGGTGGCGGTGGGCGCCGGGGACTGACCTCAGCCCGCGGCCACCTCCACGCGCCGCAACTCGCCCGCCGACCCGAGCTCCAGCACCTCCGTCAGCCCGAGCCGCGCCAGGAACCGGTCGTCGTGACTCACCACCAGCACCGCGCCGCGGTAGGCGGTGAGCGCCGCCACCAGCTGGTCGACGCTCACCAGGTCGAGGTTGTTCGTCGGCTCGTCCAGCACCAGCAACTGAGCGGGAGGGTCGGCGAACAGCAGCCGGGCGAGCGACACCCGGAACCGCTCGCCGCCGGAGAGCGTGCCGACCGCACGGTTCACGTCGCTGCCGGAGACCAGCAGGCGGCCGAGCTGGTTGCGGAGCTGCGCATCCGGAACCTGGGGCGCCACCGCACGCAGGGTGTCGAGCACGCTGCGCGACTCGTCGAGTCCGGTGAGCCGCTGGCTGAGATAACCGACCCTGTCGGTGTGCAGCACCCCGCCGGCCCGGCCGGACTCAGAGGCGCGTCCGGCGACCAGGTTCTCGAGCAGCGTCGTCTTTCCAACACCGTTCGCGCCGACGATCGCGATGCGCTCCGGACCCTGCACGATGATCGTGCGGTCTGTGCCGTGCAGTTCACCGATGCGTCGGCCGGAGGGCACATCCGGGTCGGGCAGCTGCAGGCTGATCTTCTGGTCGGGCCGGATACGCGCCGCCGCCGCCTCTCTGTTCGCCTTCGCGGCGTCCAGCTTGTCGTCGAGCCCGGCGCGCAGTTTGCCCGCGGAGTTCTCCGCCCGGGACGCCAGCCCGTTCATCAGGATCTTCGACCCCTTCTTGTTCTCGTTCGCGGTCTTCGCCGTTCGCGCCCGCTTGGCGAGCTTGCTCTCCGCCTCTGCGCGCTGGCGGTGTTCCGCCTTCACGGCGTGCTCCGCCGCCTGGGCAGCGAGCACGGCGGCCGCCTGCTGCCGGTCGAGGTTCTCCTTCCACTGGCTGTACGGGCCGCCGAACACGGTGAGCCTGCCGTCGTAGAGTTCGGCCGTCTGATCCATCCGGTCGAGCAGGTCGAGGTCGTGGCTGACGACCACGAGGGTGCCCGGCCAGGTGTCGAGCAGGTCGGCGAGCATCCGTTTGGCGTCGCGGTCGAGGTTGTTGCTCGGCTCGTCGAGCAGCGTGATCGGCAGGTGCCGCACGCGGAGGCCGGCGATGGCGATCAGCATGACCTCGCCGCCGGAGAGCGTGCCGACGCTGCGGTCGAGGTCGGCGGAGCTGAAGCCGAGGCGGCGCAGCTGCTCGTCGGCGCGGGACTCGATGTCCCAGTCGTCGCCGACGGTGTCGAAGTGCCGCTCGTCGACGTCGCCGCTCTCGATGGCGCGCAGGGCGCTGACGATGGGCGCGATGCCGAGCAGGTCGGCCAGCGTCGTCGCATCCCGCCAAGTGACGGACTGCGCGAGATAGCCGACGTCTCCGGTGGTGCTGATGCTGCCGCTTGTGGGTGTGAGCTCGCCGGCGATGAGCCGCAGGAGCGTGGACTTGCCCGCTCCGTTGTCGCCGACGAGGCCGGTGCGGCCGGAGCCGAAGCTGCCGGTGACGCCGGCGATGGCCGGCTCGCCGTCCGGCCAGGAGAACGAGAGGGTGGACAGGACGATGGATGCGTTGGACATGGATCCCCTAGAAGTGCGCGCTCAACGGGATACGGGAGCGGAATGATCAGAAACCTGCCCGCGTCCCGGCGGATCGCCGGTGTGCGGGTTCGACGGCGTCGCACGTCGGCGCTGCCCTGCAGAGGACTCCCCTGCCGAGGGCTGCGCGCTGACGCTGCTGCGGGGCCGCCACCGAGAAGTCGGTGGCTAGGCTCTGTCGATTTCGGGGATCAGCACAGCGTCCGCTGTAACGGTATCTCTGCCCATGGCAGGCACCTTGTATGGTGGGCCGATGAGCGTTCAGGAGACCTGGATCGAGCACCGCCGCTCCGACGGCGAACTGCTCGGCTGGATGGACCAGGACGGCGACGGCTTCGTCGCCGTCGACCTGCTCGGCCGCCGGGTGACCGGCGTTGTCGACTGGCTTGACGCCGAGGAGCACCTGGATGCGCTCGGCATCGGCTACCTGGCCGACCCGTTCGAATTGCGCCTCGACGACGGCCGCTGGCTGCGCGTGCGCATCACCGAGGTGTCGACCGACGCCATCCGGGTGAAGAAGGACGACTGGGGCGACATGAACGCCCCGTTGGTCGAGTACACGGTCGGGTTCCCGCTGCCGGACGGCCTCCGTCCGATGGGACCAGACCGCACGGTGTCGTTCCCCGACGGCTTCACCTCCGCTACGCCGTGAAGCATGATCTCCGGAAGGAGCTCGCCAGCTACAGCGCCCCACGCGGACGGTTCGACGTCGTCACCGTTCCCCCGTTGCGCTATCTCATGGTCGACGGCCACGGGGACCCGAACACGGCCCCCGCATACCAGGCGGCACTCGCAGCGCTCTACCCGTTCGCGTACAAGCTCAAGTTCTTCAGCAAGAACGAGCTCGGCGAGGACTACACGGTGATGCCGCTCGAAGGGCTCTGGTGGGCCGACGATCCTGCAGCGTTCACCACCGGCAGGGACAAGTCGCTCTGGTCGTGGACGCTCCTGAACCTCATCCCGGGCTGGATCACCGACGAGCATCTCGACGCCGCCCGCTCCGCAGTGGCCCGCTCGGTGGGCGGCGCGGCGATCGACGCGGTGCGGGCGGAGTGGCTGGACGAGGGGCTCTGCGTCCAGACGCTGCACGTCGGCTCGTACGACGACGAGGCGCCCGTGCTGGATGCGCTGCACACGGAGTTCGTGCCGGCCAACGGGATGCGCATGGTCGGCCTTCACCACGAGATCTACCTGAGCGACGCGCGGCGGACGGCGCCGGAGAAGCTGCGGACCATCCTGCGGCAGCCGGTCGCGCGCATCCCGAGCATCCCGAGCATCCCGAGCTGAGGCGGTCTGCGGCCGGGCGGCCTTGCGTCTCCTCCCGTTCCCGCATACCGTTCGAGCCGACTCCCCCACCCATCGACCAGAGGAGAGACCCATGCCTGCAGACCCGGCGGACGAGCTGTCGCCAGCGGAGAAGCGCGAGGACCAGCTGACCACGGCCCCGAAGTCCACCGAGGAGGCCGCGAAGCCGCGCATCAGCACCGAGGAGCCGGAGCCCGGCGTCACCAGGATCGACATCAGGGACGACGCGAACGCGCGGCCGGGGAAGCCCGACACAGAACGGGGCTGACGCGGGCGTAGGCTCGAAGTCCCGTCCGGAAGGCCCCACGCATGACCATCAGCACCATCGACACCCGCACCGCACTCATCGTGGTCGACCTGCAGAACGCGATCCGCGCATACCACGTCGCCCACCCGGTCGAGGAGGTCTTCGCCAACGCGGGGGCGCTCGCCGACGCGTTCCGCGCTTACGGACTTCCGGTGGTGCTGGTGAACGTGGCGGGGCGCGCTCCCGGCCGCATCGAGGCGCAGCCCGGCGCCCAGGCCCAGAGCCCGATGGGCGAGCGCCCGGCCGACGCGCTCGAATTCGTGTCGGAGCTGCACCGCACCGAGAGCGACCACGTGGTCACCAAGCGCACCTGGGGTGCGTTCACCGCCACCGATCTGGATGCGTACCTGCGCTCCGAGGGCGTGACGCAGGTGGTGATCGCCGGGATCGCGACCAGCGCGGGCGTCGAATCCACCGCGCGGCAGGCGCACGAGTTCGGCTACAACGTCACCCTCGCCACCGACGCGATGTCGGACAGGAGCGCGGAGGCGCACGACCACGTGGTGAGCAGCGTGTTCCCACGAATCGGCGAGACGGGCACGACGGCGGAGGTCATCGAGCTGCTCGCGAGCACGCGGGCGTAGCCGCCGGCAGGGGCGGATGCGCGGCGCCGCTACTCCCCCACCCTGTCCTCCACCGCCGCCAGTTCCCGCGGCAGCTGTTCCACGATCTCGCTTGCGAGGAACCCGAGCGCCGCCACCTCCCGCGCCAGCGACTCCCCTGCCGCCGCGTGCAGGTACGTGCCCCACGCCGCCGCCTGCAGCGGACCGCAGCCCCGGGCCGCGAGCCCGGCGATCGCGCCGGCCAGCGCATCCCCGCTGCCCGACGTGCCGAGCCCCGGTCCGCCGTCGCGGACGTGCAGGATCGTGCCGTCGGGGTCGGCGATCCAGCCGTGGCAAGTGACGACGGCGCGGTAGCGCCGAGCGATGCGGAGCAGGTCGGCCGGCTGGTCGTCCAGCGGGCGTCCGAGCAGGAGCGCCGCCTCGTCGAGGTTGGGCGTCAGGATGCGCGCGCCGCGGCCGAACCCGCGAAGGACCTTCCGTCCGGCCACCGCCAGGGCGCCGAGGGCGTACGCGTCGAGCACCAGGGTCGCGTCGCGGGAGACGACACCGGCGAGTGTCGTCAGCATCCGTTTCGTTTCGCCGATGTCGTCGAGGCCGGGTCCTACCAGCACGGCGTCGGCACCGCCCAGGTCTGCTGCGGCCGCCGCGACCGACCGGCCGCGCACTGAGCCGTCCGCCTTCTCCGCGAGCGGCACGATCCCGCACTCCGGCAGGGCGACAGCCACCGCCGTGGCCGAGGACTCCCCGACCGCGAGCGTCAGCCGGCCGGCGCCGACCCGCAGGGATGCGCGCCCCGCCAGCAGGGCAGCGCCCGGCGAGCGTTCGGCACCGCCGACCACCACCACGTCTCCGCGGGACTGCTTCGACGCGCCGGGGGCAGGGAGCTCCCAGCGACGCAGGTACACCGCATCCACTTCGACAGCTGTAGCCGCTGTGCCACCCGTGCCCGCCATGCCTCCCCGCTCAGTCGTCGACACGGGCCGCTCCCGGGTGCGCCGTCGCCGGAAGCCCGGCGTCGTGGAGGTGCGCGTCGTCGGCGAACGCGTCCAGCCGCCAGCCGGCGCCGTCGCGTTCCAGCGTAGTCAGGGAGGCGTTGCCGACGATGCGGGAGACCAGGAAGTCGTCCAGCTGCGGCTCCGTCCACCCGCACAGCACGTACAGGAACACACTCACCACCGCGTCGTGCGTGAACAGCACGACCGGCCGTCCGTCGGCCGTGTCCAGGTCGCGGAGGAACGAGCGGAGCCGGAGGGCCACGTCCGTCCACGCCTCGCCGCCCGGCGGGCGGTAGTAGAGCTTCCCCAGCCAGCGCCGCCTGGCCGCCTCCATCGGGAGCCGCGCGTCGACGCCCCGGGTGGTCAGCGCATCCAGGATGCCCAGTTCGCGGTCGCGCAGACGCTCGTCGATGGTGAACGGCAGGCCGCCGCCCAGTGCGAGCTCGGCCGTGCGCACGGCGCGCCGGTACGGAGAGCTCCAGAACAGCGCGCGCTCCGGATGTCCGTCCAGCGCGTCGGCCAGCCGCGGCCCGACGGCGGTGGCCTGCTGCTCGCCGAGCTGGGTCAGCGGAACGTCGGGGTCGCGCGCCTCCACGGCAATGGTCTCCGCGCCGGCCAGCTCTGCGGCGGTGGCCGCCACGTTCGCTGTGCTCTCGCCGTGACGGATGAAGATCAGCTTTCCGGCAGTCATGGCGCGGAGTGTACGCCGCACCCGGACCGGACGGCGGGGGCTTGCCGAACAGCGGATTCGGTGTTCGATGACCGTCATGACAGACCGACGAGACGACAGAGAAACCGGCTTCGACCAGACCAACGGACTGGCCGACGGCCTCGACGGAGTCGACGGAGGCGCCGTCGACCCCACCCCGGACAAGAACGTCATCGGAGACGTGATCGGCGCGCTCGCCGACCCGGACGACGACCTCGGCACCCGGCGCGACGGCGACGCCGAACGGGAGGCCGACGACCCGGGTGACGGCGACGAGGGCGAGACGCCGTACAGCGAGGAAGGGAAACCGTAACGAGCATGGCCGACCAGGACTTCACCCCGCGCACCGCGATCGTCACCGGCTCGGATTCGGGGATTGGCAAGGCGACGGCCGTCGCGCTCGCCGAAGCCGGGCTCGACATCGGCATCACCTGGCACTCCGACGAGGACGGCGCCGAGGAGACCGCCCGGCTCGTGCGGGACGCCGGCCGCCAGGCGTTCACGACCAGACTGGACACCACGGACGCCCCCGCCTGCGGCGACGTGGTCGACGCGCTCGCCGACCGGCTCGGCGGCTGCGACGTGTTCGTCAACAACGCGGGCGTCAACGGCGGCCCCGCGTTCTTCGACACCGACTGGGACACCTGGCGCACGACCGTCGCCGCCGACCTCGACGGGCCGTTCGTGTGCATCCAGCGCGTCGCCAGGCGGATGGTGGATGCGGGACGCGGCGGACGCATCATCGCCGTCACGAGCGTGCACGAGCACCAGCCGCGGGTCGGGTCCGCCGCATACGATGCCGCCAAACACGGCCTCGGCGGGCTGATCAAGACGCTCGCCCTCGAACTCGGCGAATACGGCATCACCTGCAACTCCGTCGCGCCCGGCGAGATCTCCACCCCGATGAACGACGCGGACGACGAGGATCCACGCCGGGTGCACCGGCCGGGCATCCCCCTCGGCCGCCCCGGCGACGCCCGCGAGGTCGCCGCCGTGATCGCGTTCCTCGCCTCCCTGCAGGCGTCGTACGTCACCGGCGCATCCTGGACCGTCGACGGCGGGATGCTGCAAATGGGTCCGCAGGCCGGCTCGCACCTCACCGGCGACGAGTGGCGGAGGGCGTGACCGATCACCCCGCCGGCGTGCTCGCCAGTCCGGGCGCGTAGCGCCGGTAGCCCGGCCGCAACCTGATCGCGGTCGGCGACAGCCGCTCGACGTCCTCCCAGCGCACGAGGAACGCCCCGCGGTGCCGCCAGGCCAGGAAGTGCGCGATCAGCCACGGCGAGGGTTCATCGGTGCGCTCGTAGCCGAGGAACGACGAACCGGAGTGCGCGCTCACGATGAACCCGTCGAGCCGCGCGTCCGACAACAGCTGCCGCGGCGTCCCGTCCACCACGAACCGCGCGTCGATCACCCGGCCGAGCCGCTGCCCGTCCGCGTCGAACACGGGCGTCTGCATCAGGTCACTCAGGATCATGGCGTCCTCCCGGGATGCGGGCGACGATGTGATCGCGCGCCCAGCGTTCCACCCACGTCACGTCGAGCTGCTCGCCCGGCACCCCGAGCGACACCACGATGGCCACCCTGGCCACGTCCGACCACGGGATGCGGTGCAGCCGGGAGCGCGGAGGCCGCCCGCCGAACATCCTGGTCCACAGCGCCGACCCGCTGACCAGCGCGGTGATCACCGGCGGCGGGGTGCCAGGGTCGATCGGCTGGTCGTACGGGATGTCGGTGAGTTCCAGGTCGTCGACCGTCACCACCGGCACGTCGTCCCTGTCGAGGATCTGCCGGTCGAGGAGGTGGAGTTCCGCATCCAGCACCTGTCCCGCGTACGAGACGGCCGGTTCGAGTTCGTCGGTCATGCGCCCATTCCCGTCACGATCATCAGGGGGATGGCGGCGATGGATGCAATCAGGATGATCACGAGGTACACCAGCGCGAACGCATTGGTCACCTTCCCGTTCACCGACTCGCCCATGTATTGCTTGTCATTGGCCACGACCAGGATCGGCAGGTAGGTCAGCGGCAGGGCGATGGCGGAGAACACCACGGAGAACTCCGTGACCGCCACCGGGTCGACGCCGGTGGCGAGCACCGCGATCCCGACCAGCAGCGCCACGATCATCGTGATATGGAACCGCGCCGCCTGTGCAGGCCGCCGGAACTTGCCCCACGACCAGCCGAAGAACTGCGCCAGCGTGTAGCCGCTGGAGAGCGTCGTCTCCAGCGCAGCGCCGAACGTCGCCGCGACCATGCCGACGATGACGAACGCCAGAGCGAGCTTGCCTCCCGCCTCCGCCACCGGAAGCGCCACCTGTGCGAGCGAGGTCACCTCGATCCCGCGCGGCAGCAGCACGATCGCGGCGCAGGCGGCGATCGCGAGCGACAGCACACCGCCGAGCGGGAAGCCGACGAGCACGTTGATGCGCGACTGCGCGATGTCCTTCTTCTTCCACTTCTCCTCCACTGCGCCGGAGGAGAAGAAGAACACCTCGTACGGCGTCATCGCCGCGCCGAACAGGGCGATGGCGTAATACCAATAGGTGGCGCCGTGCTCGCTGGCCGGGACGTGCGGCGCGATGGCCTGCCCGGCGAGCACGGCCCAGTTCGGGTGCAGCAGGAACACGGCGACGGCGAACACGATCAGCGTCAGCCCGAGGAGGCCCGTGACGTTCTCGAGCAGGGAGAACTTCGCGCGCCAGACCACCAGCCAGACCGCGAACGCCGCCACCGGGATCCACAGGGTCGGCTCGATGCTGCTCGCCAGCTGAAGCGACAGGGCGATGCCGCCGACCTCGGCGGTGAGGGTCAGCAGGTTGATGAGGAACGACGCCGTCAGGTTCGCGAGTCCCGTGCGCGGCCCCAGCCGCTCCCGGATGATCTCGAACGTCGCCCGCCCGCTGACCGCGGCGACCCGCCCGGACATCTGCGCGAACAGGCAGATCCCGACCACGCCGACGACCACCACCCAGGCCAGAGACATCCCGAACCGGGATCCGACGACGGCGTTGGTGACGAGGTCCCCGATGTCGAGGAAGCCGCCGATGGCGGTGAGGACACCGAGCATCACCCCGAGCAGGCGCTTCACTGCTGCTTCTCCGCCCGTTCGAGGCTGTCGGCGAGCTTCGTCAGCGTGGCGGCCGTGCTGCGCAGGGCCGGCACAGCACGGCCGGCGTCGGCCGCGACCGAGCGCTGTGCGGCGAGCACGGCGTCTGTCGCATCCCGGATCGCGCGCAACGTGCTCTTCTGCTGCGCGGTCCCAGCGGGTGTCGCCGCCTGCAGCTCCGTCACCGCCTGCTCGGCAGCGCCGAGCTCGGTGATCGCGTCGCCGAGCGCCGTCTGCGTGGTGGTCAGGAAGGTGCTGTCGTCGCGCTGCTGGATCATCGTCAGCTGCGCCGTCTCGGCCGCCGAGCGCGCGTCGGAGGCCGCCTGCCGCAACGACGACGTGGTGCTCGCGCATCCCGTGAAGCCGGCGATGGCCACGAGTGCGACGGCGATGCCTGCAGGGAGTCGCGCGCTTTTCACGACCCGCACTGTATCCCCCTGCGCGTTCCCTGGGTAGGGGCTGAGTGCTAAACGCCCGGACGGTCGGACAGGAAGCCGGCCAGCGCCGCGCTCAGCTCGACCGGACGCTCCTCGGCGACATGGTGACCGGAGTCGATCGCCCAGCCGCGCACGTCGGTCGCCCAGTCGCGCCAGATCGCGAGCGGGTCTCCGAACAGTTGCTCCAGGTCGTCGCGCCCCGACCACAGCGCGAGCAGCGGCTGCTCGATCTTCTTTCCCGCCGCTCGGTCGGCCGTCTCGTCGGCGCGGTCGACGGTGAGGCCAGCGCGGTAGTCCTCCAGCATCGCGCGCACCACGCTCGGCCGACGCACTGCTTCCCGCCACTCAGCGTGGTTCTCCGCACCCATCGCCTCCGGATCGCCGTGGTACCAGCGGTCAGGATCGGCCAGGATCACCCGCTCCGGCGTGCCGGGCTGCGCGAAGAAGAACCAGTGCCACCAGGCGGTCGCGAACTCCGGGGTGATCCGCTCCAGATGCTCCACGATCGGGATGCAGTCCAGCAGCGCCACCCTGGTGACTCGCTCCGGGTGGTCCATCGCCATCCGGAACGCCACGTAGCTGCCCCGGTCGTGACCGACCACCGCGAAGCGTTCGTGCGCGAGCGCATCCATCGCCGCCAGCAGGCGCTCGGCCGTCGCCCGCTTCGCGTGCGGGGCGTGGTCGGGCTGAGGGTCGGGGGCCGTGGATGCGCCGTAGCCCGGCAGATCGGGGACCACCACGGTGAAGCCGGCCTCCACCAGGCGGGGCGCCACCCGATACCAGGTCGAGCCGGTGCGCGGGTGGCCGTGCAGGAGCAGCACTGGCGGGCCGGTGCCCGCGTGGCGTACGTGCACGACGGTGGGGCCGTCATCGACGCCGTCGGGGTCGACCGGGATGTCGTCGACCTCGAAACCCGCGAACATCCGGCTCAGAGCTGGTCGTCGTCGAGTGGCTCGGCGGCGATGTCGTCGGTGCCCGCGTCGAGGTCGTCCGCCCCCGCGCCGTCCCTGCGCGGTTCGAACACGCCGTCCGCGTCGTACGGCTCCCGCGGGTCGAGAAGTTCGTCGGCGTCCTCGGTCTCTCCGGTGCCGGTGGTGTCTCCGGTGTCGGTGGGTGCCGTGTCGAGGGGCTCCCCCGACGGGCTCTCCGGTGCTGTCTCGCGTGCGTCACTCATGATCGTGCTCCTTCGCCTGTCGATCCTGCTCACTACTTGCCTGCGGACTCTTTGCGGTCGATGCCGCCGAGCAATTCCTTCAACGCCTTCTCGATGCTGGCGTGGTCGTACTGCCCTGCCCTGCTCTCGCCGGAGATGACGGCGCAGCGGTGCAGTTTCTTGAAGTCGCCGTACGGGAACGAGTACCTGCCTTTCGTGCCCTCGTTCTTGGAAGGGTCCTCGCCCAGATGCCACTGGGCGTACTCGGCGATCCCGTGCTTCTCGATGAACGCGTTCTCCTCGTCGGCCGACGGGGCGTGCTCGCTCCAGTCGTCCCGCTCGTCGGCCACCAGTTCGCCGCGGCGCAGCAAGCCGCGCGCGTGCGTGAGCGCCTTCTCGTTGAGCTGAATCGTCACTGCGTTCTCCCTCGTCTCTCGCCCGGCCGCCGACGTGCGGTGCAACGGCGACCGTGCGGTCGGGGCACGGTCGCCGCCGGAGCCGGGGGTGCGGTATCGTCGGCCGCCCCTGTCGTCGGATCGACCCGCCATCCGGCTCGCCGATCACCGTGCCCCCAGGACGACGCGCCGTCAATCCCCTGGCGAGGCCGATCCGCGGGTGCCTTGTGCGGCCCCGTCCCACCAGTCCAGCACGCGCGTCGCGTGGAACGTCAGCCATTTCGACGGTTCGCCCGGAGCCGCGTCGATCTCGAACCACACCCTGCCAGGGTGCCGGTACCCCTGCAGCCAGGTCCCCTCCGGGGTGCGGGATGCGCGGATCAGCTCCACGGCCTCGGCCAGCCGCGGGTCGGGCGGGGTGTCGTCGTGCAGGGTGGCGGCGCGGAAGTAGTCCGCGGCGTGCAGGGCGCTGTACTTCCAGCGGAACGGATACGCGAACCTGGCCACCCACGGAGCGACCAGCTCGCCCGTCGACTGCTTCCGCAGCAGACGGCGTTCGAGCAGGTACTCCTCTCCGGCGTGCCTGGCCTCGCGGAGTGCGTCGCTGCCTCCCGTCGCGCCTTCGTAATAGAGGAGCCCGTCGAGCGAGTTGAGGGTCGAGTGGAACGAGGACCGCGTCGAGCCTTCCACCCAGTCGCAGTTCCACCCGCCGTCGGCCATCCGGTGCTCGAGGAACCACGGCGCGATCCCCGAGACATCGGCGCCCAGCCAGGCTCCGTTGGCGAGGGTGAACGCGTTGATGCAGCAGTCGACCTCGCCTCCCCAATAGGGCAGGTCCTCGTACTCCCACCGGCTGTTCGCGGCCAGCAGCTCGGCGGTGCCCGCAAGCGCGTCTGCGTCGACACCCCACTCGCGCAGCGCGTTCAGACTCCAAGTGGTGGCGGTGTACGGCTGGCCGCCCTCGTCACGCTCATCGGGATGGTCGAACACGGCGTCCCCGGGGAAGTACGCGCCTCCGGCCCACTGCCCGTCGGCGTCCTGCTCGGCCAGCAGCCGCGCGCCGAACCCCTCGGTGGCGACCCTGGCCCGCGTGGCGGCCCACACCTCCGGCGGGGCGCCGAGCAGATCGCGCTCCACCCGCCAGCGCAACGCAGGATCGGAGTCGAGCATCCAGTCGAGAACAGCGGTGTCCGTGCTCATGCCCAGCAAGGTACACCTGCGGCGGTCACTCTTCTTCGTCGAGGTCGGCGCCGTCGTCCTCGTTCGCCGTCTCCTCGATCCAGTCCACGTCGTCGTCGGCGAGGTAACTGCCCGGAGGAACGTCCTCGGCCACATCCTCGGCCCCGACCACCTGCACCACGCCGCCCGCTTCCAGGATCGACGCGACCAGCGCATCCGGGAGCGCGTCGCCGTTGTTGTCGATGAGCCACTGCTGCTCGGAGGGGCCCAGTCTCCCCCACCACTCCTCGATACCCATGCCCGCAGTCTGCCACCGTCGCCCGAGCGGCGGGAGGGGCGGGATGGTCAGAGCGCGTCCCCGCCGAGCATCCGTTCGAGCAGCGAACGCACCTGCTGCTGCTCGTCGGCCGCGAGCGTCGAGGTGTACGGCGTCAGCTCGGTCCTGAGCTCGGCCGTGAGGCGGGAGGACAGGTCGTGCCCGCTGGCCGTGAGGAGCACGTCCACGGCGCGCCGGTCGGTGGCGGACGGGGCGCGTTCGACCAGGCCGCGCTTCTCCGCGCGGTCGACCAGTCCGGACAGCGTGGACTTCTCCAGGCCCAGATAGTCGGCGATGGCGGTGATGCGCAGCCGGCGGTCGCGCAGGATGCCGAGCACCCGCAACTGCGTCAGCGACAGGTCGTTCTCGGCAGCGAGCCTGCTGAGCACCCCCATCGTCCGGTAGGAGAACTGCACGAGGGCGTCGACCAGCGCATCCTGGTCGCCAACGCCGCCACCGCTCTCCCGATCCGTCGCCGTCATCGCGCCTCCTTGACATAGGTGGTAATACGAACTAATAATACTTCGTGTTACCAACTATACGACGGAGGTCCCCATGAAAGCAGCACTCGTCTCATCGTTCGACGCGCCACCCAGCTACGCCGACGTCCCCGATCCCTCGGCGTCCTCTCCCGACGACCTGGTCGTCGACGTCATCGCCGCCGGGCTCCACCCCCGCGTGCGGTCGCAGGCGGACGGCAGCCACTACACCAGCACCGACGAGCTCCCGCTGATCCCCGGCATCGACGGAGTGGGCCGCGACGCGTCCGGAGCGCTCCACTACTTCGTCCTGGCAGACACCACCGCCGGCTCGATGGCCGAACGCACCGTGATCGATCGCCGCCGCAGCATCGTCCTCGCCCCGGATGCCGACCCGATCGCCGTCGCCGCCGCCATGAACCCCGCGATGTCGTCGTGGCTCGCCCTCCGCAGCCGGATGCGGTTCGAGCCAGGCCAGAGCGTCCTGGTGCTCGGCGCCACCGGAAGCGCGGGCGGACTGGCCGTGCAGCTCGCGAAGCGCCTGGGCGCATCCCGGATCGTCGCGGCCGGACGCGACGCCGCGAAACTTGCGGCACTCCCCGCCCTCGGTGCCACCGACGTCGTGTCGCTCGACGGCGACCCCGCCGGAATCGCCGAGACCATCGGACGGTCGGCCGCCGAGGTCGACGTGGTCCTCGACTACCTCTGGGGAGAGCTCGCCGCCGCTGCGCTCACGGGCCTGATCACCGCCCGGCCGGACAGAGGTCGCGCAATCGCCTGGATCCAGATCGGCTCGGTCGCGGGCAGCACAGCCCCGATCCCGTCCGCCGCCCTGCGCGCCGCGAACCTGCGGATCATCGGCAGCGGCCAAGGCTCCGTCCCGCCCCGCGACATCCTCGCGTCGCTCCCCGAGCTTGCATCCCTCATCACTGCCGGTGCGTTCGACCTGGATGCGGTCGCCGTGCCGCTCTCCGAGGTCACGTCCGCCTGGTCGGACGCCGCGACCACGACGAGGCGCATCGTGCTCACCCCGTGAACCGCACGTCCGCCGCATCCACGACCGCAGCCTCGCGCCCCGGCGCCCGGTGGTTGCCCCAGTACAGGTTCGTGTGCGCCACCACCAGGTCGGGCGTCGGCGCGCCCCACTCGCTGAGGTCTTCCGTGGTGTGCGCGTCGCCGACCAGCGTCACGTCGTAGCCGCGGGTGAGGCCGCCGTGGATGGTCGACCGGATGCACTCGTCCGTCTGCGAGCCCGTCACGACGATGCGGTCGACGCCCGCATCCGCGAGCACCTGTTCGAGCGCGGTCTCCTCGAACGCGTCGGCGTAGTGCTTCGGCACGAGCGGCTCGCTCTCGGCACGCACCAGCTCCGGGACGTATTGCCAGGCGTCGGTGCCCTCTTCGATGTTCTCGTCGGAGTGCTGGATCCACACCACCGGCACCCCTTCGGCACGCGCCCTGTCGACGAGCGACCGGATCGTGCCGACCACCTCGTCCCTCCGGTATGCCCCGCCGATGACGCCGTTCTGCACGTCGATCACCAGCAGTGCGGACGCATCCCGTCCCTCGAGTGTCGACATTGCCGCCCCTTCCCCGAATCCGCCGTCGGCCTTCGTGCCAGACGCTACGCCCAGCTACCGACAGCGCTAGCCCAGCGTCCGCGTCCGTCTGCTCGCGTGCCCGATCGGCACGACCACCACCGACCGATGCTGCGCCCGCGTCAGCTGCACCGCCACCGACCCGGACAGCCACTCCTCCACCGCGTGCCCGAATCCCGACTGGTGCGTTCCGACCACGATCAGCGGAGCATCCACCTCCTCGGCCACCCGCGCGAGCGCCCGCGATGGGTCCCCGGCCAGGATGCGCAGCACCCACCCGTTGCTGAGGCCGCGCCCCATCCCGCCGCCCGACGGTCCTGCACCCGCCGCCCAGCCACCCGGCTCTCCGGCCCTGGACGCCTCCGCCTCCGCATCACCGTCCGCCTCCGCGGCATCCACCCGGGTGTCCGCCAGCGCATCCGTGATCGCCGCCGCCAGGTCGATGGCCAGCCGCTCGTCGTCCGGTCCGACACCCTCGGGATGCAGCGACGCCTCCCTGCGCAGGTCGGCGCGCTCCCACTCGGTCAGGTAGCTGTCCGGCGTCACGTAGCCGCAGAGCAGAGCCCGGTCGAGGCGCGCGGCCAGCGCGGCCTCCTGCACGACCGCGACCGGCTGTCCCGGGTACACCCCGGCGACGATCGGGCCGGTCATCGTCGACACGCTCATGCCTCATTGTCGCCTCGCCGCCGCGACGGGGCAACCGTGCGGCGGCGGGGCGACCCCGGATGCGCCGGTCAGCCCTGCTGAGCGGGCGCTGACCCTGCGATGTTCACCAGCCAGGACACGCCGAACTTGTCGACCGCCATCCCGAAGCTGTCTCCCCACGGCGCCTTCGAGAGGGGCTCGATGACCGTGCCGCCCTCGATGAGCTTGGCGAAGTATCCGGAGAGCTCGGCTTCGTCGCCGCCGCTCAGCGAGACCGAGATATTGGAGCCTTCCGCGAGGTCCATGTGCTTCGGCACGTCGGCCACCATCAGCGTGAAACCCGACGGGGTGGTCAGCTGGGAGTGCATGATGAGGTCTTTCTCGTCCGGGTCTGTGCTGACCTGGAACTCGGCGAACGTGCTCCGCTGCACTTCGCCCCCGAACACCGACTGGTAGAAGTCCATCGCCTCGCGCGCCTGGGTGCGGAAGTTGATGTATGGGTTGAGCGTGGAAGCCATGAGCCTTGTCTTTCTGTCGAGTGCGTCCGGCCGCCGAAGGGCCGGTACGGGTTCAGCGTAGCCACGGCCACCGACGTTGCATGAGTGCAGATTTCCCGCTGAATTACTGGCATTTGGCCGGGTGTGCAGCGGTCAGCGCAGATACGCCCCGACGATCAGCTCGCCCCTGATCTCCCCCAGCCGATCCAGGATGCGCGCGACCAGCGCGGCGTTCACCGACCCCGCCATCAGGTCGTACGGCCCGATCGGCTGCAGCTTGCCGCACCGGATGCGCACGACCTCCCAGCCGGACGCCCGCAGCAGCCTGTCCTTCTTCCTGTCCGTCGCCTCCCGCGGACCGACGTGCTCCAGACCGTGCCGCCCGGTGGTGTCGTATTCGATCGCGACGCGCAGCTCGGGGATCACGATGTCGGGCCAGACCTCCAGGTGCGAGAAGAATGGCCGCGCCACGCGCACGGCGTTCCTGCCGAGGTCCACGTCGAGCCGGTCGGCGATGCGCTGCTTGAGCGCCGGCTCGGCGGCGGAGGCTGGGCGCGGCGCCCACCTGCTCACGAACGCCTCGCCGACGGCCACGGCATCCGCGCCCGCCGCGGCGTGCCGGCACACCGGGCAGCGCCGGCCGCCCAGAATGCGCTCGATGCTCGCCTGGTACACCGGATGCCCATTGTCGCACTGCCAGGAGTGCTTCGCCGCCGTGCCGTTCTCCTCCGACACGGCCACCCGCGACCCCGGAGCCGCCAGAGTGACCAGTTCTTCGCGGGTGAGCCGCCCGGTGTCGAGCCTGCGGCAGAGGAAGCAGCGGTCATCGCCCGGCTCGTGCTCGATCCTGCGCGGGTCGCGCGCGTGACCGCAGGCGTGCATCCCGTCGTCGGGCTGCGGCTGCCGGATGCGGCGCGGGGCCGCTCCCTCGGCGCAGGCCGGGCACCACGCCGAGCGCCGTCTGGTGCCGCCCGGCCGGGACCGCTGCTCCTCCGGGGTCGCGACGAAGCGGTGCCCGGAGTCGCACTCCCAGAGCAGGTAGACCTCGGCGGCGGGCGGCACCTGGCTGAGCACGATGCCGTGGTTGAGGTCGGGGTGGTACTGCCGGATCAGCATCGGGTACCGCTCCCAGTCCGTGCGGTAGCGACCGATCGGGTACGGCGTCGCCTCGCCCTTCGACCACTGGCGGCGCGCCCACCACTGCTCGACGCTCTCCGGCACGCCAACTCCCTCCGACCACTGCCGTCAGCGTACGCGGCACCACCGTCAGAGCAGGTACGGGACGATCGCCTTCCGCTCCGGCGGATAGTCGGCGAACGTCTCGCGGTACCAGCGGTGGTTCGCCATCGCCCGCGGTGCGAGGTTCGCGATCGTGTACAGCGCGAACGCCAGCCCGGCCAGCGACCAGGTCGCGATCGCCCAGCCCGTCCACTCCACCATCTCGCCCAGGTAGTTCGGGCTGGACACCCAGCGATACCCGCCGCCGTGCGGGATGCGGTAGCCGCCGGCCGAGGCCCCGCCGTCCCGCGCATCCCGGCCCCGCGCATCCCGCAACCGGCGCAGGATGCGGTCGGAGCCGATGTTCAGCGCGAACCCGGCGAGGAACACGGCCACCCCGATCCAGAACCGCGGGTCGGCCAGCCAGCTGTTCGCGTACTCCCCGTACTGCGAGATCCAGCGCGCGTTCACCCACGCGTTGAGCAGGTTGAACAGGATGGCCATCGCCACCACGGACACCGGCATCCGCGAGCCCGTCCGCATCAGGAACGGGTAGACGAACGCGCGCTGCACGTAGTGCAGCTGCCAGAGCGCGAGGAACAGCAGCGGCACCAGCTCGGAACGGTGGTCGCCGAGCAGGAAGAACAGCAGGAAGACGATCGACGCGGGGCTCTCCATGACCACCCAGCCGACCCTCGCCGGCACGGTCGGACCCCATCCGGAGCGGCCGTGCCGTCCGTACGGGGCGACGATGAAACACAGGGCCACGAACGTGACGCCGGCGAGGGCGATCTCGGCGTACACGAACCAGCGGTATGGGCCGTCGGGCATGCCGGGAGTCTAGCGGCGGCGCGCGCAGCGGGCAGGGGTGGTGGTGGCGCGCCGACCCGATCAGCACACCACCACCGAACGAAGCCGCTCGGAAGGAGCCAGAAAGCCTCGGTCCTGCAACCGTATGCGGGTGCAATGCGCGCAAAAAGCCGTTTCGCGCCGCGGGATCAGCCGGTTTGCGCCAGAGGCGTGCGAGAAAAGTGGAGGGTGGGCCCTGCCGGGATCGAACCGACGACATCCACGGTGTAAACGTGGCGCTCTACCAGCTGAGCTAAAGGCCCTTCAACGCGTCAGCCTAGCCGACGTGGGCGGGCAGCAATTCCAGTGCGGCGCGGTACGCCTCGATCGAGCGGGCCTCTCCCGGCGCGGTGATGAACGAGGCGCGGATGATGCCGGATTCGTCGATCACGAAGGTCGCCCGGTTGGCGAATCCCTTCTCCTGCAGGAAGACGCCGTACTCCTTGGCGATCTCGCCGTGCGGCCAGAAGTCGGCCAGCAGCGCGAAGTCGTAGTCCTCCTGCTCCGCCCACGCGCGCAGCGTGTACTTCGAGTCGACGGAGATACCGATGAGCTCGACGGCGTGGTCCTTGAACAGGTTGAGGTTGTCGCGGAGCGCGCACAGTTCTCCGGTGCACGTTCCGGAGAACGCGAGGGGGAAGAAGACGAGCGCTACCGCCTTCTTTCCACGGAAGTCGCTGAGTCTGACCGTCTCGCCGTACTGGTTGACGAGTTCGAAGTCGGGTGCCTGGGTGTCGTTCTCCAGAGCCATTGTGTGTCCTTTCACGCTCGCGGCCCGGAATGCCGCGCACGCACGAGGACACAGCTTAGACCTCGTGCCCGTGGAGTCAAATGCCACGGTCACCGGGAGGCTCGGAGTGAGGCTAGGCTGGCAGATGGTGCCATCGCCCTTGTTGTGACCCGACAGCGATCAGCTCCGTCTACCATCTATCCGACACAAGAAAGAGGTCGAGGGTGACTGTAAACGACCAGGACCCGTACTCGGTGAATCACATCGATTCGGACCCGGAGGAGACCGCCGAATGGCAGGAATCCCTCGACGCACTGGTTGCGGCCCATGGCCACGAGCGCGCTCGTGAGATCATGCTGAGCCTGCTCAAGCGCTCCAAAGAACTGCAGCTCGGTGTTCCGATGGTCCCGACAACGGACTACATCAACACCATCTCCCCCGAGAACGAGCCGGAATTCCCCGGCGACGAGGAGATCGAGCGCAAGTACCGTGCCTGGATCCGCTGGAACGCGGCCGTCATGGTGCACCGCGCACAGCGCCCCGGCATCGCCGTCGGCGGCCACCTCTCGAGCTACGCGTCCAGCGCGACGCTCTACGAGATCGGCTTCAACCATTTCTTCCGCGGCCAGGACCACCCAGGCGGAGGAGACCAGGTCTTCTTCCAGGGTCACGCCTCCCCCGGCCCGTACGCCCGTGCCTTCCTCGAAGGCCGCCTCAGCGCCGACCAGCTCGACGGCTTCCGCCAGGAGAAGTCGCACGCGGGCGGCGGGCTGTCCTCGTACCCGCACCCGCGCCTCATGCCGGAGTTCTGGCAGTTCCCGACCGTGTCGATGGGTCTCGGACCGATCAACGCGATCTACCAGGCGCAGCTCAACAAGTACCTCACCAACCGCGGCATCAAGGACGCGAGCGACCAGCACGTCTGGGCGTTCCTCGGCGACGGCGAGATGGACGAGGTCGAGAGCCGCGGCCAGCTGCAGGTCGCAGCGAACGAGAAGCTCGACAACCTGACCTTCGTCGTCAACGCCAACCTGCAGCGCCTCGATGGCCCTGTGCGCGGCAACGGCAAGATCATCCAGGAGCTCGAGAGCTACTTCCGCGGCGCAGGCTGGAACGTCATCAAGGTGATCTGGGGCCGCGAGTGGGACGACCTGCTCGCCCGCGACACCGACGGCGCGCTGGTCAACCTGATGAACCAGACCCCGGATGGCGACTACCAGACGTACAAGACGGAGAACGGCGCATACGTGCGCGAGAACTTCTTCGGCCGCGACCCGCGCACGCTGGAGCTCGTCAAGGACTACACCGACGACCAGGTGTGGGGCCTCAAGCGCGGCGGCCACGACTACCGCAAGGTCTACGCGGCGTTCAAGGCGGCCACCGAGCACAAGGGCCAGCCCACCGTCATCATCGCCAAGACCATCAAGGGCTACGGCCTCGGTCCGAGCTTCGAGGGCCGCAACGCGACCCACCAGATGAAGAAGATGACGCTCGACAACCTGAAGACGTTCCGCGACGCCATGCGCATCCCGGTGACGGATGCGCAGCTCGAGGAGAACCCGTACCTCCCGCCGTACTACAACCCCGGCGCGGACGACGAGGCCATCCAGTACCTGCACGACCGCCGCCGCGCGCTCGGCGGCTACGTCCCTGAGCGTCGCAGCAAGTACACGCAGCTGAACCTCCCGGACGACTCGGCGTACGCCATCTCCAAGAAGGGCTCCGGCACGCAGGAGATCGCCACCACCATGGCGTTCGTCCGTCTGCTGAAGGACCTGCTGCGGTCGAAGGACTTCGGCCACCGCATCGTCCCGATCATCCCGGACGAGGCACGCACCTTCGGCATGGACGCGTTCTTCCCGAACGCGAAGATCTACAACCCGAACGGCCAGCACTACACCTCGGTCGACCGTGAGCTGCTCCTGGCGTACAAGGAGAGCCCGCAGGGTCAGATCATCCACGTCGGCATCAACGAGGCGGGCGCCCTCGCGGCGTTCACCAACGTCGGCACGTCGTACGCCACGCAGGGTGAGCCGCTCATCCCGGTGTACGTCTTCTACTCGATGTTCGGCTTCCAGCGCACCGGCGACGCCATGTGGGCGGCGGGCGACCAGATGGCGCGCGGGTTCATGATCGGCGCGACCGCCGGCCGCACCACGCTGACCGGCGAGGGCCTGCAGCACGCGGACGGCCACTCGCTCGTCCTCTCGAACACGAACCCGGCCGTCGTCTCGTACGATCCGGCGTACGGCTACGAGATCGGCCACATCGTCCGCAGCGGTCTGGAGCGGATGTACGGAGGGAACCACCCGGATCCCAACGTCATGTACTACCTCACGGTGTACAACGAGCCGATCGTGCAGCCGGCGGAGCCGGAGGGCGTCGACGCCGACGGGATCGTGCGGGGCATCCACCGCCTGCGCGCGTCCGACGTGGCCGGCCCCAAGGCGCAGCTGCTCGCATCCGGTGTCGCCGTGCCGTGGGCGCTCGAGGCCCAGCACCTGCTCGCGCAGGACTGGGGCGTGTCCGCCGACGTCTGGTCCGTCACCTCGTGGTCGGAGCTGCGCCGCGACGGCCTGGCAGCGGAGGAGCACAACTTCCTCTACCCGCAGCAGGAGAAGCAGGTGCCGTACGTCACCCGCAAGCTGCAGGATGCCGACGGCCCGTTCGTCGCCGTGACCGACTTCATGCACGCGGTCCCCGACCAGATCAGGCAGTTCGTCCCCGGCGAGTACGCGACGCTCGGTGCAGACGGTTTCGGCTTCTCCGACACCCGTCCCGCCGCGCGCCGGTTCTTCAAGATCGACGGCCCGTCGATGGTCGTCCGGACCCTGGAGCTGCTTGCGGCCCGCGGTCAGGTCGACCCGAACGCTCCGGCGTGGGCGATCGAGAAGTACCTGCTGCACGACGTCAACGCGGGCACCACCGGCAGCGCCGGCGGCGAGAGCTGACGCCGGGCACCGTGCCGAAGACGCCGGATCGGGTGCCGGGCAAGCCCGCGGAGAGGTCGAAGGCCGACACGCTGGCCTGGCTGCGCAAGATCTCCGGCGAACTCGCCACCGCAACGCTGAAGCGCCTCGAGGACACCCTGCCGTGGTACCGCGACATGCCTCCGGGCAGGCGGTCCGCGGTGGGCCTCGTGGCGCAGGCAGGCATCTCATCGTTCATCTCCTGGTTCGACGATCCGCGGTCGACGCCGTGGATCGCCGCTGACGTCTTCGGGGCGGCTCCTCGTGAGCTGCTCCGGAGCGTCAGCCTGCAGCAGACGCTGCAGCTGATCAAGGTGACGGTCGAGGTCGTCGAAGACCGCGTGAAGAACGGCGGGGAGGCTCTCCGCGAGGCGATCCTGCTCTACTCGCGCGAGATCGCGTTCGGAGCGGCGGACGTCTACGCCCGCGCCGCCGAGGCACGCGGGCTGTGGGATGCGCGTCTGGAGGCCCTGGTGGTCGACAGCATCCTGACCGGCGAGTACGACGACGAGCTGCCCAGCAGGATCGCCGCGCTCGGCTGGCACGGCCACGGCGAGGTCAGCGTGCTCGTCGGCACAGCGCCGAAGCTCCTCGACGTCGACCAGCTGCGCCGCACGGCGCGGCACATGTCGGCGGACGTGCTGATCGGTGTGCAGGGCAGCAGGCTGGTGCTCGTGATCGGGCGCGCCTGGCCGAGCGCCTCCACGCCGGACGACGCCATCGGGGCCACCCCGGTCGTCGGCTTCCTCGAGATCGCGCAGCAGCTGGAGCCCGGCTTCGGTGCAGGGCACCTGGTGCTCGGCCACGAGGTCCCGAGCCTGGTGGATGCGTCGAAGAGTGCGAAGGCGGCCCTCGCCGGTTTCGCGGTAGCTCGCGCCTGGCGCAACTGCCCGCGTCCCGTGCACGCGGACGACCTGCTGCCGGAGCGTGCCCTCGCGGGCGACGGGCTCGCGCGAGCGACACTGATCAACCGCATCTACCGGCCGTTGCAGGCGCACTCGACCGAGCTGCTGACCACCCTCTGGTGCTACCTCGACAACGGACGGTCCCTGGAGGCGACGGCGCGCGAGCTGTTCGTGCATCCCAACACGGTCCGCTACCGGTTGAAGCGCGTCTCCGAGGTCATCGGCTGGGACGCCACGGGGGCGCGCGAGGCGCTCATCCTGCAGGCGGCGCTCATCGTGGGTTCCATCAACGAACCGGATGCGCCCCGCCGCGCCTGACCGGCTTGTCTCGTTCAAACAAACGTTTCCAAGATACTTAGTACCTCCTCGACACATCCGCCGCGCGGAAGATTGGCAGACTGGAACCCGTGATCGTCATCGTGTGCCCTGGGCAGGGCTCCCAAACCCCTGGATTCCTCGACCCCTGGCTCACCGAGCCGCGGTTCCGCGACCAGCTCACCGGCATCTCTGACGCCGTCGGCATCGACCTGGTCGCACATGGAACGGTCAGCGACGCAGACACGATCCGCGACACGGCCGTCGCTCAGCCGCTCATCGTGTCGGCCGGCCTCCTCACTCTGTCCGCGCTCTTCGCCGACGGCCGCCGTGAGCGCATCGGCGGCATCGCCGGTCACTCGGTCGGCGAGCTGACGGCTGCGGCCGGCGCCGGCGTGCTCAGCGAGACCGACGCCGTCGCGTTCGTCCGCGAGCGGGGTGCCGCGATGGCCGCGGCCGCCGCGCAGACGCCCACCGGCATGAGCGCCGTCATCGGCGCCGACGAGACCGAGCTGCTCGCGAAGCTCGACGAGCTCGGCCTCTCCCCCGCCAACTACAACGGCGGCGGCCAGATCGTCGTCGCCGGTGCACTGGATGCGCTCGCGGCGCTCTCCGAGAACCCGCCCGCCCGCGCACGCGTCATCCCGCTGCAGGTCGCCGGCGCGTTCCACACCCGCTACATGGCCCCGGCCGTCCCCGCTCTCGAAGCGTTCGCGGCCACCCTTGCGACGAGCGACCCCACCCTCCCGCTCTGGACCAACAAGGACGGCTCGCTCGTCTCCTCCGGCGCCGAGTTCCTGCGCCTGCTGGTCGGCCAGGTCTCCTCCCCCGTGCGCTGGGATCTCTGCATGGAGGCGTTCCAGGCCGCCGGTGTGACGGGTATCGTCGAGGTGGCCCCGGCCGGCGCTCTCGTCGGCCTCGCCAAGCGCGGGCTGAAGGGCATCCCGAGCGTCGCCGTCAAGACGCCGGACGACCTGCCCGCCGCGTTCGAGCTCATCGACCAGGCCGCCTAGGAGACGCAGATGACCAAGCCAACCCTGCAGCAGGCCCACGGCCCGCAGTACACCCGCATCCTGTCGATCGGCGCAGCACGCGGCGACCTCGTCGTGCCGAACGACGACCTGGTCGGCCCGATCAACTCCTCAGACGAGTGGATCAGGCAGCGCACCGGCATCGTGACCCGCACCAGGGCGAGCCACGACGTGCTCGCCGTCGATCTCGCGACCGAGGCGTCGAAGGAGGCGATCACCGCATCCGGTGTCGACCCCGCGCTGATCGACCTCGTGATCGTCGCCACCATCAGCAACGCCCGCCAGACGCCGTCGCTCGCCGCTGTGCTCGCCGACCGGGTCGGTGCGAACCCTGCAGCCGCATACGACATGAATGCCGCATGCGCTGGATACGCGTACGCCGTCGCGCAGGCCGACGCCCTCATCCGCACGGGCGTCGCCCACTACGCCCTCGTCGTCGGCGCCGAGAAGCTCTCCGACGTCGTCGACCCGACCGACCGCACCATCTCGTTCCTCCTCGGGGACGGCGCCGGAGCCGTCGTCATCGGACCGAGCGAGTACCCGGGCATCTCGAAGACCATCTGGGGCTCCGACGGCTCGAAGGCCGACGCGGTCGGGATGGACGGCACCCTGGTCGAGTTCCGCGACGGCGAGAAGCCGTGGCCGACACTCCGCCAGGAAGGTCAGACGGTCTTCCGCTGGGCGGTCTGGGAGATGGCCAAGGTCGCCAAGCAGGCACTGGATGCCGCCGGGGTCACCCCGGACCAGCTCGCCGCCTTCATCCCCCACCAGGCCAACATGCGCATCGTCGACGAGTTCGCCAAGCAGCTCAAGCTGCCGGAGACCGTCGCCATCGCGCGTGACATCGAGACGACCGGGAACACCTCGGCCGCCTCCATCCCGCTGGCGACCCACCGGTTGCTGCAGGAGAATCCCGAGCTGTCCGGTGGACTGGCATTGCAGATCGGCTTCGGCGCGGGCCTCGTGTTCGGCGCACAGGTCGTCGTGCTGCCCTAAACTGTTCAACGGTCAAACGACACCCCTCAAGGAGAAAACACCATGGCATTGTCCACCGAAGAAGTTCTCGCCGGCCTGGCCGAGCTCATCAACGACGAGACCGGCATCGCGACCGACACTGTCGAGCTGGGCAAGTCGTTCACCGACGACCTCGACATCGACTCCATCTCGATGATGACCATCGTGGTCAACGCCGAGGACAAGTTCGACGTCAAGATCCCGGACGAAGAGGTCAAGAACCTCAAGACTGTCGGCGACGCCGTCGAGTTCATCGTCAAGGCTCAGGCCTAAACCCCGCACGAGAAACGTCCTTCGCGGTCGGGACCGGCCCGGCATCCCCGGTGTCCGGTCCCCCGCGGTTGGCCGCGCCACGAGCGCGTGCCGTGTTCCATCTACGGAGAGTTGCCGTTATGACCAAGAAGATCGTCGTCACCGGCGTGGGCGCAGCGTCGCCTCTCGGTGGCACAGCCGCTGAGAGCTGGAAGGCGCTGCTCGCCGGCGAATCCGGCGCCAGCACCATCGAGAAGGAGTGGGTCTCCGAGCTGGAGCTCCCCGTCACGTTCGCCGCGCAGGCGAGGGTCGACGCAGCCTCCGTGCTCGAACGCCACGAGGTGAAGCGCCTCGACCCGTCCAGCCAGTTCGCGCTCATCGCCGGACGTGAGGCATACGCGGACGCCGGCTCCCCTGAGGTCGAGCCCGAGCGTCTCGCCGTGGACTGGGCCACCGGCATCGGCGGCGTCTGGACCCTCATCGACGCGTGGGACACCCTGCGCGAGCGCGGCCCGCGCCGCGTCATGCCGATGACCGTGCCGATGCTCATGCCGAACGGCCCGGGCGCGGCGATCGGAATGGACCTGCACGCCCGTGCCGGCATCCGCACCGTCGTGTCCGCCTGCGCGTCGTCCACCGAGTCCATCGCCAACGCGTACGACCACCTGCAGCAGGGCCTCGCCGACGTCGTCATCGCCGGTGGCTCCGAGGCGGCCATCCACCCGCTGCCGATCGCGTCGTTCGCCGCGATGCAGGCGCTGTCGAAGCGCAACGACGACCCGGCCACCGCATCCCGGCCGTACGACGTCACCCGTGACGGCTTCGTCCTCGGCGAGGGCGCAGCAGCCCTGGTGCTCGAGACCGAGGAGCACGCCAAGGCCCGCGGCGCCAAGATCTACGCCGAACTGGTCGGCGGCTCCGTCACCAGCGACGCCTACCACATCACCGCTCCCGACCCCGAGGGCTCTGCCGCAGCGCGCGCGATGATCGCCGCCGTCGAGGGTGCAGGAGCGTCGCTGTCCGACGTCGCGCACATCAACGCGCACGCCACGAGCACGCCGGTCGGCGACATCGCGGAGTACAACGCGCTGCGCCGCGTGTTCGGCGACCTGCTCGACGGCATCCCGGTGTCCGCGACCAAGGCCTCCACCGGTCACCTGCTCGGTGGCGCCGGGGCGATCGAGGCCCTGTTCACGGTCATGGCGCTGCACGAGCGCGTCGCACCGCCGACGATCAACCTCACCGAGAAAGACCCGGAGATCCCACTGGATGTGGTCACCGCGCCGCGCGCGCTGGGCGGTGGCGACCTGCTCGCCATCAGCAACTCGTTCGGTTTCGGCGGCCACAACGCCGTCGTGGCGTTCCGCTCGGTCTGATCCGGACCCTGCGCAGCACGCACGAAGGCCTCGACCGGTCAACACCGGTCGGGGCCTTTCGCGTTTCACCGCGTGCGGGCGGCAGCGCATGATGCCTGGGCCGGCCCGCCGCGGGAGTCTCGTGCCTCTGAGAGCCGGTGCCTCAGCCGACCTTGTGCAGCCAGACCACGCTGGTCTCGTCGCTGGCGTGCCGGAAGGGCTCCAGTTCGTCGTCCCACGCCTGGCCGAGCGCAAGCCGCAACTCGCGGTGCAGTTCGCGGGCGTTCGCCCCGGCGATCTCCATCGCGTAGCGCACCCGGTCCTCGGGGATGACCATGTTGCCCGCCGTGTCGGTCTGGGCGAAGAAGATCCCGAGGTCGGGGGTGTGCATCCACCGGCCGCCGTCGCTGCCGAGGCCGGCGTCCTCCGTCACCTCGTAGCGGAGGTGCTCCCAGCCGCGCAGGGCGGACGCGATGGCTGCGCCCGTGCCCTGGGGGCCCTCCCAGAAGAACTCGGTGCGCTGGGCGCCCTTCAGCACCGGCTGCGCCTCCCAGGTGAAGTTCACGGCGCGACCGATAGCGCGTCCCGCCGCCCACTCGATGTGGGGGCAGAGCGCGCCAGGGGAAGAGTGCACGTAGAGCACTCCTCGACTTGCGTGTGCCGCCATGATGTCCTCCGTTCGATTGGATGCGTCTTCCCCAACGACCAATCGGCGGTCTCACCGGCACGGTATGAAGTTTGCCGCAGCCCGAGGGCTGCTCTTGTGAATTATGCCGTAGAACTATCGGATGTCACAAGATTGCAACGGTTTTGCAGCGGCGTGGCGGCGAAACGGAATAGCATACTGAGTATGTCGGTCCAGAACGGTTTTCTCGCCCTGCTCACCCAGGGCGCCGCATACGGCTCGCAGTTGCAGGGCGAGTTCCTCGCGCGGGCGGCCCACCGCCGCCAGCTCAACGCCGGGCAGGTCTACTCCACGCTCGATCGGATGGTCGACCAGGGGCTCGTGCAGCCCGCGGGCACCACGGATGACGGCCTGCCGCTCTACGCGCTGACCGCCGACGGCGCGGCCGCCGCCGAGGACTGGCTCACCTCCGGGCCGGTGGATGCGCGCCCGGACTGGGACGAGATGCAGGACCAGGTGCTGATCGCGGCCTCCCTCACCGGTGCAGACGCGCCCGCCGTGGTGGCCGACTACCGCCGGGCGTTCGCCGAGAAGATCCGGGAACTGACCCACGACGCGGACTCGCGCGCCGTACTCGCCGCCAACCGCGCGGCCGAGCTGGGCGCCCTCGCCGCCATCGAGTGGCTGGACGAGGTCGCCTCCACCCTCACCGCGCATCCGGATGCGCTGCTGCAGCACCGCTCCCCCGACCGTCCCCGCCGTGGCCGCCGCCCGGCCGACGCCTCCTGACCCGCTCGGGGTCAGTGCAGGAGGTCGCCGGACTTGGCGAGGACGTTCTTCTCGCCGGCCTCGATGGGGACGGCGAAGCGGTTCTGCGCGGGCGGCAGCGGGCAGTTGAAGTTGTAGCTGAACGCGCACGGCGGCAGGACGGCGAGGTTGAAGTCGAGCGTCACCGTGCCGTCCGGGTTCGGGGCCACGAAGAGGAAGCGGCCGACCGAGTACGTGGAGTCGCCGTTGGTGCTGTCGGCGAAGACCAGCTGCAGCGCCCTGCCCGCCTTGAACGCGGCGAGGTTGTAGTCGACGCCGTCCTTGCTGAACGTGATCTCGCCCGGGATCACCTTCTCGCGGGTGCTCCCGTCGTCTTTGAGGTGCTCGAAGCCGAGCGTCTTGCCGCCCTCGATCGGGGTGAACTGCGCCTGGATGATCCACTCCGGGTTGAAGTCGAAGGCGTCGATGGAGCCGAACTCCTGGATGGCCTCCGAGTTCGCGTCCCAGACCCGCAGCGCATAGTCGCCGTCCTCGCTGGCGATGACGAACCCGGTGACCGTGTCGCTGAAGACGATCTCGCTCGGGTTCGCGTCGTCCTTGCCGCGCACGATGGCCTCGCCGTCGACCGGCGTGCCGTCGACCACGATGCCGTCGGCCGCCGTCGCGACCACCTTGAGGCCGGACTGCCCCTTCGGCAGTGGAGCCCACAGGCCGGGGACGCCCCACACCGGCTGCGCCGCCGCCTCCGGGTCGCCAGTGATCCACTGCGTGTTCACGAGCGCCAGGTTGCCCTTCGGCGCCGTCACGGCCTGTTCGCGGCGCTGCCGGTACCTCGCCAGGATGTCGCGGGGGTCTGCTGGCGCTGTGGCGGTGTCTGTCATGGTCTCCATCCTCGGTCAGATCACCCTCCACAACCAACTCCGACACAGCTTCATTCCGTGCCGACGGCCGTGAGGCTCACTTGGCCTCCGCGTATGTGTCGACCACGGCCGCCGTCACCGGGAACTCGACGGGGAACGTGCCGAACAGCAGCCGTCCCGCTGCCTCCGCGGAGGCGACCACCGCAGCAGCGGCTTGCTCGGCGAGCTCGGCGGGAGCGTGCACGATCACCTCGTCGTGCAGGAAGTAGACCAGGTGCGGGCTCTGCAGCAGGGGTGCGTCCCCGCCGAGCGCCGTGAGCCGCTGACGGAGGTCGGCCATCCAGCACAGCGCCCACTCGGCCGCACTCCCCTGCACCACGAAGTTGCGGGTGAACCGCCCCCAGTCGCGCGCCTGGCTGCGCGCCCTGCGCTCGTCGGCCTCCGTCGAGTCCGGTGCGGACGCCGCAGCCTGCGTCTGCGCCCAGCTGCCTCCCGGCCGCGGGGAACTGCGTCCCAGCCGCGACGTGACCACCTCACCGCGCTCACCGGCCCGCGCCGCCTCCTCGACGAGCCGGATCGCGCGCGGGAATGCCCGGGTGAGCCGCGGCATCAGCCTGCCGCTCTCCCCCGTGGTCGCTCCGTACATCGCTCCGAGCATCGCCACCTTCGCCTGAGAGCGCTCCTCGACGGCCCCGGACGCGACGATGCCCTCGTACAGGTCTTTCCCCCGTCCGGCCGCCGCCATCGCCTGATCGCCCGCCAGCCCGGTCAGGATGCGGGGCTCCAGCTGGGCGGCGTCGGCCACGACGAGCTTCCAGCCGGGGTCGGCGACCACCGCTCCGCGCACCTGCCGCGGAAGCTGCAGCGCGCCGCCGCCGCGGGTCGCCCAGCGCCCGGTGACCACGCCGCCTGGCACGTAGTCCGGGTGGAAGCGCCCATCCTGCACCCAGGTGTCGAGCCAGGTCCAGCCGTTCGCGGAGAGCAGGCGGGAGAGCTTCTTGTACCGCAGCAGCGGGGCGATGGCCGGGTGGTCGATCTCCCGCAGCTCCCAGGAGCGGGTGGAGGTGACCATGAGCCCTGCGCGCTTGAGCGCCTTGAGCACCTCCGGCGGGCTGTCCGGGTTGAGGTCCGGGCTCTCCAGCGCGGCGCGGAGTTCGGCGGCCAGGTCTTCGAGCACGCCGGGCCGTCCGTTCGCCGGCGGGCGAGGACCGAACAGGCCGGTCAGCAGGGCGTCGTGCCGTTCCGCGCTGTACGGCAGCCCGGCGGCGCGCATCTCGACCGCGATCAGCGCCCCGGCCGACTCGGCGGCGAGCAGCAACCGCAGGCGGCCCGGCGCTGTGCTGCCTGCGACGGCGGCCCGCTGCGCCTGGAACTCCTCCAGCGCGGACGGCGCCTGCTCGCCGTGGGCCTGCTCGTCCAGGTCGAACAGGGCGGTGTGCGAGGCCGGCTGCTCCTCGGCGAAGGCGGGCTGCGCATCCCAGGCTCCGAGCGGCGCGGTCGCGAGCGCGGAACCGGCGGACAGTGTGGAGAGCCGGAGGATCGTGTGGCTGAGCTGCAGGTCGTCGCAGCGCTCCACCCGGACGCCGGCGGCGAGCAGTGGCGGATACCAGCTGCGGGTGTCGCTCCACACCCAGCGCGGGCGGTCGGCCTTGTCCGCCTCTTCCGCCGCGACGAACGCGGCGAGCTCCCCCGCCGGGATGGTCTGCTCGCCGATCACCGTGCCGTCGCCGTCGACCCTGGTCGCCAGGACGCTGCCGGGCGACGGCCGGTCGAGAACGAGGTGCACCCATCCATTCTGCGGCCCTCGTGCGACATTCCCCGCCGTGTCTTGCCCCCGGTCGTCAAGGTGAGGATAATTCAGTCAGCGACGATGCCAACCCGAAAGGCGATCGACGATGACCGCATACCTGCACGACAGCCAGGGCACCTGGATCGCGTTCCGCGCCGGCGACGGCGGACGCTTCCTGTTCAACCCGGACGGCGACTGGATCGGCTGGTTCCCCTGGGGCGACGACGAGGCGACCACCCCGGACGGCCGCTACCTCGGCACCGTCGTTGGCGACCGGCTGCTCGCCCAGGACGACCGCCGCTTCCGCGGGACGCCGGACTATCCGGGCGCGCCGCGTTACCCCGGCCAGGTCAGCTATCCGGGAGCCGCCGCCTTCGTGAGCATGCCCGTGGGGTACCAGGATGTGGCGGGCGCGCTGCTGTGGCCGCGCATCGCATCCTGAGCGTCGTCGGTGGTCGCTGAGTCAGTCTGCGCCTCCGCCCGAGCCTCAGTCCGCGAGACCCGCAAGCCGTGCCCGCAGCTCCGGCCAGGACGCCGCGAACCCCGGATGCAGCGGCAGCTCGGTCACGCCGCCCACGTCCACCCACCGCAGCTCGATGCTCTCCGGGTCGGCCACCAGCGCCTCGAACGGGCGCACGGCCTCCGCGACCACGGTCGTGTACGACCAGAACCCCAGGTCGAGCACGCTCGTGAAAAGCACGCTCACCGCATCCCGGGGCACAGACGCCTCCTCCGCCGCCTCGCGCAGCGCGCCGTCCACCGCCGACTCCCCGTCGTGCCTCGCGCCGCCCGGCAGCCCCCAGGTGCCGCCGAAGTGACTCCAGTCGGCCCTGTGCTGCAACAGGATGCCCCTGCGGCTGTCGTGGACCAGCAGCCCCGCCGCCCCGAACCGGCCCCAGAACCGCTGACCGTCCGGACCCTCGACCCACGCATCGCCACTGTTCACGGTTCAACGTTAGTCGCCGTTCGGCCGGGCCTTGTCACACGCTGTCACCGTTCTACAGTGGTGCCATGACGAGTCCCCGGATGCCGGCCTGATGCCCGCCGTGCGCAGCGCGGGCATCCTCCTCTACCGCCGACGGGATGCGGTGGAGGTGTGGATAGCGCACATGGGCGGCCCGTTCTGGGCGCGGAAGGACGAGGGGGCGTGGTCGATCCCGAAAGGCATCGTGGAGGCCACGGACGTCTCGGGCGAGCTCGCCGCCGCCATGCGCGAGTTCGAGGAGGAGATCGGCTCGCCGCCGCCCGAGACGGACTACGTATCGCTCGGCGACTTCCCGCTCTCGTCGGGCAAGAAGGTCGTGGTGTTCGCCGCGGAGGCCGACGGGTTCGATCCGGAGTCGGTCACCAGCAACGCCTTCGAACTGGAGTGGCCGCCGCGCTCCGGGCGCATCCAGTCGTTCCCGGAGATCGACGACGCCCGCTGGATGCCGCTCGAACTGGCGCATGCGAAGCTCACCAAGGGCCAGCGCCCGATCCTCGACGCCCTGGTCGCGCACCTCGGGTCGTGACGCGCGGGTGCCGCCGCCCACGAACCTGCGCGCCCGCTCCCGTCACCGGGTGGGCGTAGCATGCCGCACATGGCCATCAGATTCGAGAACGTGGGGATCGCCGTGCGCGACCTCGAAGCGACCATCTCCTTCTTCACCGACCTCGGCCTCACGGTCGTCGGCCGCGACACGATCAGCGGCGAGTGGGCGGACACCGCCGTCGGCCTCGACGGCAACCACGCCAAGATCGCCATGCTGCAGACCCCGGACGGCAGCGGCCAGCTGGAACTGTTCGAGTACATCCACCCCGACGCGATCCAGACGGAGCCGACGCTGCCCAACGAGATCGGGATGCACCGCGTCGCCTTCTCCGTCGACGACATCGACGCCGCCATCGCCACCGCCGCGAAGCACGGCTTCCACCCGCTGCGCGGCATCGCCACGTATGAGGACGTCTACAAGCTCAGCTACGTGCGCGGCCCGAGCGGCATCATCGTGATGTTCGCCGAGGACCTGCGGAAGGGCTGAGCGGGCGGCGCAGCACTCCGTCGCCGCCCTCGGCGCCGTCGCCACCCGGATGCGCCCTAGAATCTCTCAGGCGAACTCCCGCAGGGCGGCGCTGTACCGCTCCGGGCTTGCGCGCGTTTCCGCGGTGACGAGGATCGCGTGAGAGCCGATGCGTCGAGTGAAAGTACCGCTGCAGGGGATCTCCACGACCTTCGTCAAGCCGCCTTTCCACGCATCGACCAGCGCCGCAAGAGAGGAGCGCTCCGGCTGCGCTCCCGGGTCGGTCAGCCGAGCCTTTCGACGCTCGAACTGAGCGTGAATCCACTGCTCCGCGTCGTGCGTGATCGCCTCGTCGCCGAGCTCGTCTCTCCAGGACGGACCGACGAGCTCGCGGAGGAGTTCGGCACGCTCGTCCGACCCGTTCGCGGTCGCCTGCAATCGATCGAAGACATCCGGGTCGCGGACGGTGCCCGCGTGGCGCAGCACCTGCTCCCAGACGTCGGGCCACGCCTCCTCCCAGGCTGCGATCGGCGCAGACTCCCGCTGCGTGGCTCCCAGGAGGGTAGGTGCGTCGACCAGCAGAGGCGGCAGATCATCGCCGTGCGGATCGAGGCGCCACGCCTCCCTGATCCACAGCAACTCCAGCGGAGACTGCAGGTCGTCCTCTACAGTGATCAGCATGTCCCGCGGCCACGGGTTTCCCGGCATCGGCTCAGTAGCGAACAACGAACTCCCCCTCGCACTGCAGTAGGGCGGACGGGACTTGAACCCGTGACCGGCGGATTATGAGTCCGATGCTCTAACCAGCTGAGCTACCGCCCCGTGTGCCCGTCAGTCGCTGCTGGGCACCGGTGGGGCCGCGTCCGTCACAGGGTCGGCCACCGGTTCCCCACGATACAGGCTTTCGAAGGTGCTGATCGTGCGCTGGATGTCGTGCGCGGCGACGATGCGGAGCGACGCGTTCTTGAGCACATCCAGCTCTTCCTGCGGCATCGTGAGCACGTGCTGCAGGCGGTCGGCGAGGTTCTGGGCGTTGCCGGGCTCGAACAGGTAGCCGTTCTCTCCGTCGTGGACGAGGTGCGGGAGCGCCATCGCGTCGGCGGCGACGACGGGGAGGGCCGAGGCCATCGCCTCCATCGTCGCGATCGACTGCAGTTCGGCGATCGACGGCATCCCGAACACCGTGGCGCGGGTGTACGCCTGGCGCAGTTCCTCGTCGGTGACGTAGCCGGTGAAGGTGACGCGGTCGGCGATCCCGAGCTGTTCGGCGAGGGACTGCAGGTTCTTCAGCTGGTCGCCGCCACCGACGATCTCGAGTTTCGCATCCAGGTCGGACGGGAGCAGGGAGACCGCCTTGAGCAGCACGTCGATCTGCTTCTCGCCGGTGACGCGGCCGACGAACAGGATGCGGTTCTCGGTGCGCGGGGTGAAGTCCGGCGTGTAGTTGTGGGCCTCGATGCCGCAGGAGATCGCGTGCACGTTGCGGAGGCCGGTGTACTTCTCGAGGAACTGCGCGGCCTTCGCGGTCGGCGTCGTCACGGCCTCTGCGCGACCGAAGGTGCGGCGGGCCGCCTTCCAGGCGAGTCCGATCGCGTAGTCCTGGATGAACCGCGGCAGGAGGGTGAACTCCAGCATGTTCTCCGGCATGAAGTGGTTGGTGCCGATGATCCGGATGCCGCGCTTCTGGGCCTCCTGGGACAGGCCGCGGCCCACGACGATGTGCGACTGGAAATGCACGACGTCCGGCTTCACCTCGTCCAGGATGCGCGCGCTGTTCTGCTTGATCCGCCACGGGATGGCGAACCGCAGCCAGTCGTGCGGGTACCAGCGCCAGCTGTAGAGCCGGTGGGCCGTCATCTTCTGGCCCTCGTGCTCCTCCGTCCACGTCCCGTGCTTGCGGCTCGCCGCGGGAGCGACGATGTGCACGTTGTGGCCGCGCTCGACGAGACCGGCTGCGAGGCGCTCCGCGAAGCGGGCTGCGCCGTTCACATCGGGGGCGAAAGTGTCAGCCCCGATGACGACGGTCAGCGGTTTCTTCGTCGTGTCGGAAGGCTGGGCGGGCGTACTGCTCGGCTGTCCGCTCGTATCGGGCACGTGGTGAATCCCTACGTTAGTGGGCCGGGATGGTGAATCCGGCGACGGTCTTCGCTCGCCGATCGGGGCCCGACCGGCTGATTCAACGGCCTAGTCTAAGCCGGATTCCGCTGCTTTGTCGGTAACAGCGGCGGCCACCGGCGCGGCGGACGCCGCCTGCGGGTGGTGTTTGGCGAGCTGGAACACGCCGTAGATGGCCACGGCGCCGGAGAGCACGAAGCCGACCATCGCCCACCACGGGGCGCCCGCCGCCTCGTCCAGGATGACGATGCCGATGGTCACGGCGACCAGTGGATCCACCACGGTGAGCCCGGCGATCACCAGGTCCGGAGGGCCGGACGAGTACGCGTTCTGCACGAAGTAGGCGCCCAGGATCGCTGCAGCGAGCAGCGCGACGATACACAGCACCAGCAGCCAGTCCCACTCCTGCCGGGAGATGCGGTCGATGACCACCTTCGCGAGCGTCGCCACGAAACCGTAGAGCACGCCGGCGCCGATGATGTACATGATCGCCTTGAACCGGCTGCGGAAGAAGTAGAACATCACCGCGAAGGCCAGCAGTACGACGGCGAGGATGATCAGGATCTCGATCAGCGCCCGCGAGGTGACCGGCCGGTCGCGCGCGAACACCGCCGCGATCAGCACGAACGCTCCGACACCGCCCACGCACAGGCTCACCGCGATCACCGACCGGTGGTTGAGCTTCACCCCACTGACCCTGGCGTTCAGGATGCTCGTGATGACGAGCCCGACGACGCCGAGCGGCTGCACCAGGATGATCGGGGACAGTTTCAGGCTGACCAGCTGGAAGACGATGGCGAGCCCGAGCAGCACCGTGCCGATGACCCAGGAGGGCCGCGCGAGCAGCAGGCCGAGCTGGCGCAGGTTCAGGCCGGACTGCTGCGACCCCTGCGTGTTGGCCTCGACCTTGGCGACGCCGTGGTGCTGCAACTGCGCGCCGATGGACAGGAAGCACGCGCCGATGAGCGCGATCGGGATGCCGAGGAGCTGACTCGGCTCATAGGCCAGGTCGAGCGCATCCATCAGTTCCGTACCCACCCCACGACCCTATCCAGTTTCACCCCGATATTCTTGCTGAATGGCCGTCCTTCCCATCCGGATCACCGGAGACCCTGTTCTGCACACGCCCGCCGCTCCCGTCACGGAGTTCGACGACGCCCTGCACACCCTCGTCGACGACATGTTCGAGACGATGGATGCTGCGCCCGGCGTCGGTCTGGCCGGCCCGCAGGTGGGTGTCCCGCTCCGCCTGTTCGTCTACGGCTGGACGGACGACGACGACGTCGTGCACCGCGGTGTGGCGATCAACCCGGTGCTCTGGATCAGCCCGGCGACCATCGACGAGCTCGACGAGGACGCGGAGGCGGAGGGCTGCCTGTCGTTCCCCGGCGAGCGATTCCCGCTGCGCCGCGCCGAGAGCGCCATCCTGCAGGCGGTCGACCTGGCCGGTGAGCCGTTCGAGGTGCACGCGGACGGCTGGCTTGCCCGCATCTTCCAGCACGAGTTCGACCACCTGGACGGCATCCTCTACGTCGACAGGCTCGACCACCCGTACGGCAAGGCCGCCAGAAAGGTGCAGAAGAAGAACAGCTGGGGCGTGCCCGGGCTGAGCTGGCTGCCCGGCCGCGATCACCTGGACGACTGACCGCCGCCTGGCCCCGGACGTCCGGGCCCTGACGCGGGCTACTTGCCCAGGTCGACCCCGTGCACCCCGTTGTGGAACTTGAGCGCGGGGAACACCACAGACAGCGAGAAACCGACGCCAGGAACGGTGGATGCGTTCAGCACTCCCCCGAACAGTGCCGCGCGTTCACGCATCCCGGTGAGGCCGGCGCCGTCGTACGTCTCGGTGAGGGCGCGCAGGTCCTCCTCGATCGTGTACTGCGTCGCCTGGTCGACGGCGGCGCCGTCGAGGCCCATCCTGCGGGCGGCGGAGCGGATGCCGTCGTCGTCGACGCTGACCTGCAGGCCGTCGCCCGTCCAGGTGAAGGCGATGGCGACGGCGGTGCCGGGCCCGCCGTGCTTGAGCGCATTCTCGAGGCTCGACTGCAGGATGCGGAACACGGCGAGCTCGGCGCCCTGACGCAGCTCGAACCGGTCGCCGTTCTCGGTGAACGTCACGTCGAGTCCCGCATCCCGCATCACCCGGAACAGGTCGCGGGCGGAGTGCAGACTCGGCTGCGGCATCGCGGCGCTCTCCCCGTCGCGCACGACGGTCTGGATGCGCCGCAGGTCGCCGAGCGCATCCCGGGCGGACGTCTCCAGAGCGGCGACGGAGCGGTCGGCCGCCTCCCGGTCGGTGGCGGCCGCGTACCGGATGCCCTCGGCCTGCGATGCGAGCCTCGACACCGACTGGATGGCCACGTCGCCGAGTTCACGCACGATGCGGAACCGGCCGGCCTGCTCGGCCAACTCCAGTTCGCGGTCGATCCTGTCCCACTCGCTCTCCTCGCGCTGGTTGCTGAGCCTGGCGCGGGAACCGCGGGCGAGCAGCCACAGCACGAGGAAGACGACGGCGGCGACGAGCAGCACGGCTCCGGCGATGGCGAGCACGAGCACGAGGCTCCTGGCCTCTGTCGCTGACAGAGCGTTCATGGCCTATCCTTCCGGCCGTGACGGGGGTCTCCGGCCCGGACGATCATATCCGTCCGCCCGCCCCCGCGCTGTCGTGCCGCCGTCGCCGGTCCGCGTTGCTGCCGCCCTGCCGCTACTGCCCGGACGGGCGGTTGGCGCGCAGGACTTCGAGCCTGGCGCGGTACTCCACCTCGTCGATGTCGCCCTGGGCGAAGCGCTCGGCGAGGGTGGCCTCCGCGGAGCGTGTGCCGCCGTCGTGACCCCAGCCGCGGCCGTAGCCAGGGCCGTAGCCCGCTGCGGCCGCTCGACGCCAGCGGCGCCCGAGGAAGACGAAGAGGAGCACGAAGAAGGCGATCCAGAACAACGGGATGAGCAGGAACAGGAAGCCGAACCCTCCCGCCCACGGGCCGACCCAGTGGGCGGCGACGGTGGTCGCGGCGATGGTGCTGAGCATGATGATTCCAATCGTGAGTGCGGCCCGCGTCGGATGCGAACCGTCACCATCAGCCTCGCCGTCTCCGCTGTTCCGCGAATCCGCCCGGCGGAGTGAATCGCCGTACTCCGGCGGGAGCAGCAGTGGCCGAGCGGGTTGCGCTCACTGCCACCCCGGCTGCACGAGACCGCTCTCGTACGCCAGCACCACGAGGTGCACCCTGTCGCGCGCATCCAGTTTCTGCATGATGCGGGACACGTGCGTCTTCGCAGTCAGCGGGCTGAGGAAGAGCCGCTCGCCGATCTCGCCGTTGCTGAGTCCCTGGCCGACCAGGGCGAGCACCTCGCGCTCGCGTTCGGTGAGCGCGTCGAGCGCAGCGGTCGGAGGGGCTGGGCGCAGGCCGCCGGCGACGCGCTCCAGCAGCCGCCGGGTGACCCCGGGAGACAGCAGCGCATCCCCCGCCGCCGCGACCCGCACGGCCCGGATCAGGTCGACCGGCTCCGTGTCCTTCACCAGGAAGCCGCTCGCGCCCGCCGTGATGGCCTGCGCAACGTACTCGTCCAGCTCGAAGGTGGTCACGATCACGATGTGCGTGCCTCCCAGCTCGGGGTCGCGCACGATCTCCTCCGTCGCCCACAGCCCGTCGCCGTCCGGCATCCGGATGTCCATGAGCACCACATCCGGATGCTGCTGCTTCACCAGGGCCACGGCGTCTCTGCCCGTCGCCGCCTCGCCGACGACGTCGATGCCGTCCTCCGCTTCGAGCAGCGCCCGGAAGCCCGCGCGGACGAGGTGCTGGTCGTCGGCCAGGAGCACCCGGATCACGGGGTCGCCGCCGTGCGGATCGGGATGCGGGCGGTCACGGTGACGCCTCTGGCCGCGCCGGCCGGACCGCCGGGCACCGCCTCGAACCGGCCGCCGAGCAGTTCCGCGCGTTCGCGCATCCCGAGCACGCCCTTGCCGCCCGGCTCCTCGATGCCCTCCGGCAGTCCCCGGCCGTCGTCGGCGACCGAGACGATGTAGTCGCGGTCGTCCTGGCGCAGCGAGACGTGGACGGTGCTCGCCTGGGCGTGACGCCCGACGTTGGTCAGCGACTCCTGCACGATGCGGTAGATCGCGAGCTGGATGGCGGGAGCGGGGACGCTGGTGAGCGCGTTGTCGTAGCGGACGTCGAGCCCTGCGCGCTGGTAGGTCTCCACCAGCGACGGGATGCGGTCGATGTCCGGCTCGGGGGCGCGCGCGGCGCCGTCGCCCTCCGACCGCAGGAAGCCGAGCACGCCGCGCACCTCCTCGAGGGCCTGACTGCTGGTGGCCTTGATCGCCTCCAGGCTCTCCCTTGCCTTCTCCGGCCGGGATTCGAACAGGTGAAGGCCGACCCCTGCCTGCACGCTGATCTGCGACAGAGAGTGCGCGAGCACGTCGTGCAGCTCCCTGGCGATGCGCAGACGCTCGGCCTCCGCGGCGCTCTCCCGCCGCGCGGCGATCGTCCGCGACAGTTCCCGGTAGCGGTCGCGCCTGTTCCGGATGGCCTCCCCGACGCCCACGAGCAGCAGCAGGATGAGCGCGACGATCAACGGCCGAATGCTCGCGGTCGGCTGCGCGCTCAGCAGATACGCCGCGAGCGGGCCGAGCACCGCCAGCCCGGCGAGTGTCCCCCACGCCCAGACCCTCGCGCCGCGCACGACGGCGCTCACCACCGCGAGGGCGAGCGGGACGGCCGCGAACGGCGGTCCGGCGCTGACCGCGATGGCCGGGGCGCAGAGCAGGCCGATCACGGCCACCACGACACCGGGATGCTCGCGGGCGGCCAGCAGGACGAACGACGCAGCGAAGGCGACGAGCACGAAGACCAGGGAGAGCGCATCCTGGCGCGCGTCGTGCAGGGCGATGATGACGCCGGGCACCTGGATGATCGCGGACAGGATCACCGGGAACCAGCGGGCCGCCGGTGGCCGGGGCCGGTTGGCCCAGCCGCGTTCGGCGCGCGAGAGCCGCGCTTGCTCGTCCGCGGTCCAGGCCATCCGTCCATGCTAACGAGCGCACCTGGGCGCCACGACCGCCGGTGGGAGGTTCACGGGTACTCCCCCGGGAGTACACACCCGCCGGCGCGTATGCCGTCGCGGACATACACGCGTGCGGAAACGAGGAAACCCCCGGACTTCCGTGGAAGTCCGGGGGTTTCACTGCTCTGGATACTGCTCCCCGAGATGGACTCGAACCATCAACCTGCCGGTTAACAGCCGGCTGCTCTGCCAATTGAGCTATCGAGGAATGCTTGAATCAGCGTAGCTACTCTAGCAAGGAATCATCGCCCCACAAAAATCGAGCGTGACGCCCGCGCGCGTCGCGGCCGATCGGCGTCGACGGTCAGTAGCCTTCGGCGGGATCGACCACCCCGACGAACCGTCCGTCGTCGAGGAAGGCGCGCACGTTCAGCCGGATGCGCTCCGCCAGCAGCGGCGCCGTCATCTCCGGCGTGTCCGCCTGGTGCGGGGTGATCAGGCAGTTCGGCTCGTCCCAGAGCGGGTGGCCGTCCGGGAGCGGCTCCGGATCCGTGACGTCGATCCCCGCCCCGGCGATCGTGCCGTCGGCGAGGGCCGTCACGAGTGCGTCGCTGTCGACCAGCCCGCCGCGCGCGATGTTCACCAGATACGCGGTGTCCTTCATCGCGGCGAACTCCGGAGCGCCGAACAGGTGCCTGGTGCCGCCGGTGAGGGCTGCGGCGACCACCACGACGTCCGCGTCCGGCAGCACATCGCCGAGCCGGTCGGCGGTCACCGTGCTGGACGCCCCGACGACGGGCTCCGGCGACCGGCGGACGATGGTGATGTCCGCGCCGAACGGTTCGAGCAGCCGGATGAGCTCCAGCGCGATTCCGCCGGCCCCGACGATCACCACGCGCAGCCCGTAGAGCGACCTGCCCTCCTGCTCGGTGGCCCAGGAGCGGGCGACGACGCGCTTCGGCAGCACCCGCAGCAGGGCGAGAGTGAGCGCGAGGGCGTGCTCGGCGACCGGCTGGGCGTACGCGCCCTTGGCGCTCGTCCAGAGCAGGCCCGGCCTGTCCTCGGCGGCGAGCACGTCGGCGAACGCGTCGACCCCGGCGTACGGCAGCTGCACCCAGCCGATCTGTGGATGCGTCTCCAGCACGTCGGCGAGACCGTGCGCATCCCGGTAGGTGAGCCACACCAGGCCGCGCGTCTCGTCGGAGAGCTCTGCGACCGTGCCTCCCCCGGCGTGCACGGCGTCGACGAACGTCTGCTCCGGCTCCGGCAGGACGGCGATGGGGCCGGGCTCCGGCCGCCGGTCCGCAGGCACCGGATCTGCCTCGACGGCGAGGACGGCGCGGTGCTGCTGGGCGGCCTGCGACGCCTGACCTGACTGGGCGGACGCTGATCCTGTCATCGGTTCTTCTCCGTACGTCTCGTGCGACGCTCGGTGCGCCGCTGCGGTGGTTTGAGTGCCTTCGCGAGCCCGTCGACGAAGGGATGCTGCGGGTCGGCGAGCACGTCCTCGATCGGACCGTAGCCGACGACGCGGCCGCCCTGCAGCACGATCGTGTTGTCGCTCGCCCTGCGCAGCACGGATAGGTCGTGGCTGACGATCACGGCGGAGAACCCCACGTGGTCGCGCAGCTGCGCGAGCAGGTCGATCACCGCATCCCGCACGGTCGCGTCGATGCCCGCAGTCGGCTCGTCGGCGACGAGCACGGACGGCCCGAGCACCAGGGCGCGGGCCAGGGCGACGCGTTGCCGCTGGCCGGCGCTCAGCTCGTACGGGTATTTGCTCAGCACGCTGAGCGGCAGGTGGACGGTGTCGAGCATCGTCGCCGCCCTGGCGCCCGCCGCCCTCCTGCTGTAGTGCTCGTCGCGCTCGAAGATCGGCAGAGCGACGTTGTCGGAGATGGTGAGCGACGGCTCGAGCGTGTTCGCCGCATCCTGAGCCAGGTAGCCGACGTGGAAGGTGACCTCGGCCAGGTCGCGCTTCTTCGCCTTGCGGAGCGACTTGCCGAGAACGGTGGCGTCTCCCCCGCTGATCCTCGGACCGGGCTCAGAGGCGCGCAGCGGCAGGCCGCGTCCAGCCAGGATCGCCGCCAGCGTCGACTTGCCGGAGCCCGTCTCGCCGAGCACGCCGAGCACCTCCCCCGTCTCCACGCGGACGTTGATTCCGCGGAGGGCGACGCAGGAGGCGCTCGGGCCCCGCGCTGGGTATTCGACGGACAGGTCGCTGACGACGATGGCGGGGTTGGAACTCACACAACGACCCTAGGCGCTCTCCGCCCGCAAAACGCGCAGCGCCTCCCGCCGGTCGGCCTGTTCGACCGGGTCCGGCACCGGAAGGGAGGCGAGGAGCCGCTGCGTGTACGCCTGCTGCGGATTGCCGAGCACCTGCGCTCCCGTGCCCTCCTCCACCAACTTGCCGCGGTGCAGCACCGCGATGCGGTCGGCCAGCAGGTCGACCACGGCGAGGTCGTGGCTGATGAACAGGGCGGCGAAGCCGAACTCCTTCTGCAGCTCGGCGAACAGCTCGAGCACGCGCGCCTGCACGGACACGTCGAGCGCCGAGGTCGGCTCGTCCGCGATCAGGAGGGTCGGTTCGAGCGCGAGGGCGCGCGCGAGGCTGGCGCGCTGACGCTGGCCACCGCTCAGCTCGTGCGGGAACCGGTCGCCGTAGCTCTTCGGCAGCTGCACGGCCTCCAGAAGGTCGTCCACCCTGCCCCGCGCATCCGACGGGCTGGATGCGCGCCCGTGCACCACGAGCGGCTCAGCGACGCAGTCCGCGATGGTCAGCAGCGGGTTGAAGCTCGACGCCGGGTCCTGGAAGACGAACCCGATGTCGCTGCGGACCGGCTTGAACTGCCGCTCCTTCACGCCGTTCATCTCGATCCCGAGCACGGAGAGCGATCCGCCGGTGACCTTGTTCAGGCCGCCGATGGCACGCCCGATCGTCGTCTTGCCCGATCCGCTCTCTCCCACGAGGCCGAGCACCTCGCCGGCGCGGATCTCGAAGTCGACGCCGTCGACCGCCACGAACCCTGGACGCCCGAGCCTGCCGGGGTACTGGATGCGCAGGCCGTCCGCCTTGACCACCGGGACGGCCTTCGCCCACTCGTCGCCGCGCGAGGCGGCCCTGTCCTGCGTGGACGACAGGCCCTGTCCCACCTTCGGAACGGACGCCAGCAGCTTCTTGGTGTATTCGGCCTGCGGGGACGCGAACAGCGTGCGCGCGTCCGCCTCCTCGACCAGCTTGCCCTGGTACATCACGGCCACCCTGTCCGCCAGGTCGGCCACGACGCCCATGTTGTGCGTGATGAGCACGATGGCGGCGCCGAACTCGTCGCGGCAGCGGCGCAGCAGGTCGAGGATCTCGGCCTGCACCGTCACATCCAGTGCCGTCGTCGGTTCGTCCGCGACGATCAGGCCCGGGTTCAGCACCAGTGCCATCGCGATGACGATGCGCTGCTTCTGGCCGCCGGAGAACTGGTGCGGGTAGTACTTGACCCGCTTCTCCGGCTCCGGGATGCCGACGCGTTCGAGGATCTCGATCGCCTGCTGCTGGGCGGCCTTCTTGGAGATGTTGCTGTGGGCGCGCAGGCCCTCCGCGATCTGCCAGCCCACCGGATACACCGGGTTGAGCGCGGTGGACGGCTCCTGGAACACCATCGCGACATCCGTGCCGCGCACCTCGCGGAGCTGGCGCTTGCTGAGGCTGATCACGTCGGCCTCGCTCTGGCCGTCCCTGCTGCGCAGAATGACGGCGCCGGAAGCGGTCGCGGTCTCCGGGAGCAGCCCGAGGATGGTCTTGGCCGTGACGGTCTTGCCGCTTCCGGACTCTCCGACGATCGCCAGCACCTCGCCGGGGGCGACGCGCAGGCTCACGTCGTCGACCGCCTTGACGGCGCCGGCGTCGGTGGAGAACGAGACCATCAGGTTGTCGATCTGTACGACGTCGCTCATGGCTTGACCTCGATTCCGTGTTCGTCGAATGATTCCCCGCCCTCGAGGCCGTCCACCCCGCCCGGTCCGGCGGAGAGCGTGCCCCCGGGGACCACGGAGGTCTCGGCCACCAGGCCGGACGCCTTGGCGACGGCCCTGCGTCCGCGCAGGCGCGGGTCGGCCAGGTCGTTCAGGCTCTCGCCGACGAGCGTGATGCCGAGCACCACCAGCACGATGGCGACGCCGGGGAACACCGAGGTCCACCAGATGCCGCTCGTCACGTCGGACAGCGCTTTGTTGAGGTCGTAGCCCCACTCGGCGGCGGCGGTCGGCTCGATGCCGAAGCCGAGGAAGCCGAGGCCCGCCAGCGTCAGGATCGCCTCCGACGAGTTCAGGGTGAAGATCAGCGGCAGCGTGCGCGTGGAGTTCCGAAGCACGTGGCGGAACATGATGCGGGTGTTGCTCGCACCGACCACCTTCGCCGACTCGACGTACGCCTCCGCCTTGATCCGCACGGCCTCCGCACGGATCACCCGGAAGTACTGCGGGATGAACACGACGGTGATCGAGATCGCCGCCGCCAGGATGCCGCCCCACAGGTTCGACTGGCCGCCGGAGATGACGATGGCCATGACGATGGCGAGCAGCAGAGACGGGAACGCGTAGATCGCGTCGCAGACCACCACGAGCACCCTGTCCAGCCAGCCGCCGAGGTAGCCGGAGACCAGGCCGAGGAAGATGCCGATGAAGATCGACAGGATCACCGCGACGATGATCACCGAGATCGCGGTCTGCGCGCCCCAGATGGTGCGCGAGAACACGTCGTACCCGCCGACGGTAGTGCCCCAGATGTGGGCGCCGTTCGGCGGCTGCTGCGAACCGAACTGGCCGTTCGCATCCCGCAGCTGCGCGAAACCGTACGGCGCGATCAGCGGGGCGAAGATGGCGACCAGGATGAAGATGCCGGTGATGACGAGGCCGGCCACGAGCATCCCGCGCTGGAGGCCGACGCTCTGCCGGAGCTGGTGGACGATAGGCAGCCTGTCCATGATGCTGCGCTTGGCCATCTCAGTACCTCACTCTCGGGTCGATGAGCGCCGCGATCACGTCGACGATGAAGTTCGTGAGCGCCACCACCACAGCGAGCAGGGCGACCATGCCCTGCACGGCGACGAAGTCGCGCGCCTGCAGGTAGTGCGCCAGCTGGAAGCCGAGGCCCTTCCACTCGAAGGTCGTCTCGGTCAGCACCGCTCCGCCGAGGAGCAGCGCGATCTGCAGGCCGATGACCGTGATGATCGGGATGAGGGCCGGCCGGTACGCGTGCTTGCGCACGAGCCGGTACTCGCTCACTCCGCGCGACCTCGCCGCATCCACGTAGTCGGTGGAGAGCGTGCCGATCACGTTCGTGCGCACCAGGCGGAGGAAGACGCCGGCGGTGAGCAGGCCGAGCGCGACCGCGGGCAGGATCGCGTGCATGAGCACATCGCTCACCACCGCGGGATCGCCGGTCTGGAACGCGTCGATCAGGTAGATGCCCGTCTTGTTGGGCAACAGTTGCATCTCCAGCTCGGAGCTGGTGGATGCGCGGCCGGCGACAGGCAGCCAGTTCAGCCAGATCGAGAACACCAGCTTGAGCAGCATGCCGGCGAAGAACACCGGCGTTGCGTAGCAGAGGATCGCGAAGACGCGGAGGGACGCATCCTGGCCCTTGTCGCGGAAGTACGCGGCGACCATGCCGAGCGGGATTCCGACGATGAACGCGACGATGAGCGCGTAGAACGCGAGCTCCAGCGTCGCCGCCCCGTAGGTGAGCAGGATCTGGGTGACCGGCTGGTGGTCGGTGAAGCTCGTGCCGAAATCGCCCCGCAGGATCTGCCCGAGGTAGTCGAAGTACTGCACGATGAGCGGCCGGTCGTATCCGGCCTCGTGGATGCGCTGCTGCAGCTGCGCGGGAGGCAGCTTGCCGCCGAGCGCGGCGGTGATGGGGTCACCGGTCGAGCGCATCAGGAAGAAGACGAGGGTGACGAGGATGAAGATCGTCGGGATGATGAGGACGGCACGGACCACGAGGTAACGGCCGAGACCGCCCCCCGATCGTCGCTGCTTCGTCTTCGCTTGTTCTGGCGCGGGCGCTCCGGGCGCGGCCGCACCGGTGACAGTGAATGTCATGGGAGCCAATCGTGGGTGTTTCGAGAGCGGGGGCGGACCGCACGCTGCGGTCCGCCCCCCGGTTCGGCTAGCCGGCTAGCCTCGGCTGTCAGCCCTTGGAAAGGGCAGCGTAGCGGAACTTGAACGACGGGTCGAGCGTCTTGTCCGTGCCGTTCACGGTCTTTCCGACCACGGCGACCTGTGCGCCCTGCAGCAGCGGCAGGGTGGACAGGTCGGCTCCGACCTTCGCCTGGATCTCTTCGATCAGCTTGGTGCGCGCGGCGGCGTCGGTCTCGCCGAGCTGCTTCTCGATGAGGGCCTGGACCTCCGGGTTGTCGTAGTGGTTCGCAAGGAAGTTCTCCTTGATGAAGAACGGCGACAGGTAGTTGTCAGCGTCGGAGTAGTCCGGGAACCAGCCGAGCTGGTACGCCGGGTACACGTCGGCCGTGCGGTCCTTGGAGTACTGGACCCACTCGGTGGACTGCAGGTTGACCTTGAACAGGCCGCCGGCTTCCAGCTGCTCCTTGACCAGGGCGTACTCGTCACCGGAGGACGGGCCGTAGTGGTCGGGGCTGTACTGGAGGTTCAGTGCGACGGGCGTGGTGACGCCTGCTGCCTGGAGGGCCGCCTTCGCCTTGTCGAGGCTCGGTCCGCCGTTTCCGTCGCCGTAGAGGTCCTTGAGCACGGTGGTCGCGCCGGTCAGGCCCTGGGGCACGTAGGAGTAGAGCGGCGTGTACGTGTCCTTGTACACCTGCTTGGCGATGGTCTCGCGGTCGACGAGGTCGGCGGCCGCCTGACGGACGGCGAGCGACTTCTTCGCGTCGGCCTCCGGCGTGGTCGCGCCGTACGGCATGGTGTTGAAGTTGAACACGATGTAGCGGGTCTCGCCACCCGGTCCCTTCACGACCTTGACGTTCTTGTCGCCGGAGAGGCTGTCGATGTCGGTCGCCGTGAGGCTGCGGAACGCGACGTCGATCGCGCCCTTCTGGATGTCGAGCTTGAGGTTCGACGACTCGGCGTAGTACTTGACGTTCACCTTGTCGGTGGCAGCCTTGCCGAGAAGACCCTTGTAGTCCGGGTTCGCCTTGTACGCGATCAGGTTGTTGAAGTCGTAGCTGGTGATGTCGTACTGGCCGGCGAACGCGTGGCCCTTGACGATGGTCTGGTCCGGCGTCACCTTGTCGGCGGAGAAGACCTGCTCGTCGACGATCGGGCCTGCCGGGCTCGACAGCACCTGCGCGAAGGTCTGGTCGTTGGCGATCTTGAGCTTGAACACGACCGTGGTCTTGTCCGGCGTCGAGACGCTGTCCAGGTTCGCCAGCAGCGAGGCCGGGCCGTTCGGGTCGTTGATCTTCTTCTGACGGTCGAAGGTGAACTTGACGTCGGAGGAGGTCAGGTCGTGGCCGTTCGCGAACTTGAGTCCGGGCTTCAGCTTCACCGTGTACTCGTTCGGCGAGGTGAAGTCGGCGCTCTCGGCGATGTCGGGCTTCACATCCGGGCTGCCGTACGGCGAGTTCAGGAGGAACGGGTAAACCTGGTTCATCACGGCGAACGAACCGTTGTCGTACGAACCGGCCGGGTCGATCGAGGTGATCTTGTCCGTCGTTCCGATGGTCAGTGCTCCACCGCCGCCGCTGGAGCCGTTGTTGTTGCTCCCTGAACAGCCGGCGAGCACCAACGCCGTCGCCGCGAGTGCGGCGGACACGGCCAGCAGGCGCTTGCCGCTGATGTGTGCGGATCTCATATCCGAGTACCTCTTCCTGGTGTGGGGTCACCGACTCGGCGCGCAGAGATCTGCAGCTGTGCCGAATCGCGTAGGTATGTCCTAACACGAAATGCGCGCGATCGAGGAATCCTGCTGCACTTCGTAGCGAGATCTTTACGTTAGTGCAACATAACTGCGCTCATGCGCGCACCGTGCACAGGAATCGAGCTTTTGTGCCCTATTCTCCGCGCAACCGCATGCGCTCGGCGTCGATCGACGCCATCGCCACCTGAAGGGAGCGTCGCAGCTCGACCTCCTGCTGGTCGGTGCGGGCGAGGCGGTTGGTCAGCTCCGCCTTCTCCCTGAGCAGGTCGCGGTCGATCAGGCCGTCGACGATCGAGCGGGCGTAGCGCGACACGTCGCCCGCCGCCTGCGGGAGGGCGGCAACGGCGAGGGCGTTCACGGTGGGACGGTAGCCCTGTGGGACCTCCGCCATCACCCTGTCGACCCAGCCAGGATCGGTCATGGTCGTGAGCTGGCTGGCGATCGCATCCCGGATCACGGCGTGCGTCGGATTCACGAACGGCACCTGCACGGCGCGGGCCGCCCGCTCCTGGCCGACCTCGGCGGGTAGCTGCAGCATCACCATCAGCGACTCGCGCTCCGTGCGCTGGGCGGGATCGCGGAGGTCTGCCTGCTGCACGACCGGCGTGGATGCTGCTCCGTCGCCCTGGCCGTTGCCTCCGCCGCCTGCCTGCCCATTGCCGCCGCCGCCCTGGCTGCGGTCCGCCTGGCCGCGGTCGGCCTGCCCGCGCTGCTCGGCCCTCTGCTCTCCCCTGCGGGCCGCCTGGACGGCGCGGAGGGTGTCCTGCAGGTCGGCGCCGGAGAGCCGGGCGAGTTCGCGGGCGTAGCCGTTCTGGGACGCTGGGTCGCGGATGGTGGCGACGATGGGCGCCCCGCTGCGCATGGCGGAGGTGCGGCCCTCGACGGTGTCCAGGTCGTACTTCTCGACGACCTGCCTGATCATGAACTCGAACATCGGCTTCTTGGCGTCGATCATCCGGCGCACGGCGTCGTCGCCCTTGGCGAGGCGCAGATCGCAGGGGTCGAGGCCCTCCGGACCGACGGCGACGTAGGTCTGGGCGGAGAACCGCTGCTCTTCGCCGAACGCGCGCGTCGCGGCTTTCTGGCCGGCCGCATCCGGGTCGAAGGTGAAGATGACGGAGCCCTGGCTGTTGTCGTCGCCCATGATGCGCCGGATGACCTTGATGTGGTCGACGCCGAACGCGGTTCCGCAGGTGGCGACGGCGGTGGTGATGCCCGCGAGGTGGCAGGCCATCACGTCCGTGTAGCCCTCGACGACGACCACCTGGTCGAGCTTGGACACGTCCCGCTTGGCGAGGTCGAGCCCGTAGAGCACCTGGGCCTTCTTGTAGACCGGTGTCTCCGGGGTGTTGAGGTATTTGGGGCCCTTATCGTCGTCGAGCAGACGGCGCGCGCCGAACCCGATGGTCTGGCCGGTGACATCCCGGATGGGCCAGATCAGCCGCCCGCGGAACCGGTCGTAGACGCCGCGGTCACCCTGCGAGACCAGCCCGGCGGTGGTGAGTTCCTCCGTGGTGAAGCCTTTGCTGCGCAGGTGCTTGGTGAGTTCGTCCCAGCTCTTCGGCGCGAAGCCGACCCCGAACCGGCCGGCGGCGATGGCGTCGAAGCCGCGCTCGCCGAGGAACCGGCGGCCGATCTCGGCCTCCGGAGAGCCGAGCTTGCTGCGGAAGAACTCCTCAGCAGCTCCGTTGGCGGCCAGGATGCGCGCCCGGTTGCCGTGCTCGGACGGTCCGCCCGTGCCGTCTTCGTAGCGCAGCTGGTAGCCGATCCGCGCGGCCAGCCGCTCGACGGCCTCGGTGAACGAGACGTGGTCCAGCTTCTGCAGGAACTCGTAGACGTCGCCGCCCTCGCCGCAGCCGAAGCAGTGGTACCGGCCGACGGCGGACCGGACGGTGAAGCTGGGACTCTTCTCGTCGTGGAACGGGCACAGCCCCTTCAGCGATCCGACGCCGGCGGACTTGAGGCTCACGTAGTCGCCGACGATGTCGGCGATGTTGGTGCGGGCTTTGACCTCTTCGATGTCACTCTGTCGAATTCGGCCGGCCATACAACGATTCTAGTGATCCGCGCCGACTCTCCTGTCGCGTCGCCGTCAGTCGCGCTGCTTGGACCGTTTCCGCGTGTTCTGCGCGATCTCGATGATGGCGACGAACACTTCGATCCCGACTCTCAGCAGCAGCACGCTCAGCATGGCGCCGACGAGGGTGATGATGACGCCGAACAGGAACACGAACGCGCCGACGACGGAGTGCGTGCCGATGGCGAGCGTGAGGCTGTAGATCAGCGACAGCAGCGTGCTCAGCCCGATCAGCACGAGCCCGACGACGTAGACGGGCCCTGCCAGCTTCCTCGTGACGTAGTTCGTGAACGTGAAGTCGAACAGCGACGAGAAGAACCGGGTGTCATCGAGCCGGTCGGCAAAGTCGGTGACGGTGCGCCCGTGCGCGGCGGAGGGTGCGCCCGCGCCTACGCCCGAGCCCGGGGTGGGCGGCGGGTAAGTGCCGCCGGTGGGGCCGGTGGGAGGGATGGGTGGAGCCGGAGGCGCGGGAGGTGTGGTTCCGGGGGTGAAGGTCGGCTCGGCTGCGGTCGCCTCCGGGAGACGGACGGTCTCGGCGGTGGGTTCGGCGGTGGCGGCGGGCGCGGTGGGACTTACCACCGGCGTTGCTTCGACAGCGGGGGTGGGCTCAACGGTCGCCGTGGGCTCCATCACTGCGGTGGGGTGGACAGCGCCCAGGACAGGCTGGTCGGCAGCGGCAGGCGCGTCGACACCTGGAGCACTGGTCGCGGATGGCGAAGCCTCAGCCTCGGACAGCGGCTCGACGGGCGACGACGAGGTGTCGGCGATGGGGTTCGCGGCGCCGAGCGCAGCATCCATGATCGAGGGAGCCTCGCCCTGGGGCGCGGCCGGAGCCGGCTTGTTCGCGGCGGCACGCCTGGTGCGCGTGGCGGACGGCACCTTCGCGGCCGCAGGCTTCGCCGTGGCAGGCTTCGCCGTGGCAGGCTTCGCCGAGGCAGGCTTCGCCGTTGCGGACTTCGCTGCCGCCGGCTTCGCGGCTGCGGATTTCGCAGTCGCGGAGGCTTTCGTGCCGGTGGCCGGTCTGGCCGCCGAGGCGCGCGGCGTGGTGGTCTTCGAGGCAGGAGTCGGCGGCGTTGCCGTCTGCGGCGTCGTCGGCTCGGGCGCACCCGCCGCCGGCGTCGTCGTCTTCGGCGTGGTGGCGCGCGGGGACCGGGGTGCTCGCTTGGCGGGCGCCGGGGTGGTGGCATCGGGTGGGGTCGGCTGGTCGCCGTCCGCCGGGGGTAGTGGGGTGCTCATCTTTTCCTCTCGATGCCGAGAACACCAGCATTCTGCACTGGGGTCGGCGTTTCAAGCCCGCTGAGTGAACTCATCGGCGACTCAGTGCTGCACCAGCCGTTCGTACCAGCTGAGCGCAGACTGGTCGGTGAGGCTGGCAACCTGGTCGACGATCACGCGTTTGCGCTGGGTGTCGTCGTCTGCGTCCTTCCAGTCCTCGGCGAAGCCGGGGTCCAGTTCGGCCGGTCCGCGCGAGTAGAGCAGGTCGGCGAGGGTGGTGAGGATCTGGCGCTGCTGCGCGTAGATCGGCTGCCGGGTGTTCCGCGACATCACGAAGGTGGCGACGATGCCCTTGAGCACCGCGATCTCGGCCTGGATGGCGGACGGGACGACCACGTCCGCACCGAACCGGATGAGATCCGTGCTGCCCGACGTCTCCTTGGTGGCGTGCACAGCGGCGTGGGCGAACCGGCCGATCAGCTGGCTGGTGAGGTTCTTCAGCCTCGCCTGTGACCGGCGGCTGCCGTCCCACCCGTCGAGCCAGATGTCGAGGTTGTCGAGCCGGTCGAACGCCGCGATCAGCTCGTCGTGGCTGAACTCTCCGCCGATCCAGTCGTACATCGAGCGCACCAGGTCGTCGTGGTCGACCCTGCTGCCGAGGGCGGCGACGTCGATGTAGCCGTTCACCACGGCGTCTTCGAAGTCGTGCACCGAGTATGCGATGTCGTCGCTGAGGTCCATCACCTGGGCCTCGATGCAGCGCACGCGGTCGGGTGCACCGGCGCGCATCCACTCGAAGACAGCGCGGTCGTCGGCGTAGAAGCCGAACTTGGCCCTGCCGCTCGGGTCGGCGACGGAGGAGCTGTCGGGCCACGGGTACTTGCAGCTGGCGTCGAGACTGGCCCTGGTGAGGTTGAGCCCGTATGGCCGGCCGTCGCGGCCGAACACCTTGGGCTCCAGCCTGCTGAGCAGCCGCAGCGTCTGCGCGTTGCCCTCGAAGCCGCCGATGTCGTCGGCCCAGCTGTTGAGCGCGCGCTCGCCGTTGTGACCGAACGGCGGGTGGCCGATGTCGTGCGCGAGGCAGGCGGTGTCGACGATGTCCGGATCGAGACCGAGACTGTTGGCCAGCTCCCGGCCCACCTGGGCGACTTCGAGCGAGTGCGTCAGCCGGTTCCTGGCGAAATCGAGGCCGGCGGTCGGGCTGAGCACCTGGGTCTTCGCCGCCAGCCGCCGCAGCGCGCTGGAGTGCAGCAGCCGCGCGCGGTCGCGTGCGAAGTCGCTGCGCCTGCTGGAATGCTGCTCGGGCAGCCAGCGCTCACGGTCGTGCTCGCTGTACCCGGACGCCTCCGCAACCTGGCCAGACGCGCGGCCATCATGACCCGCGTGGCTGTCGTGGCTATCGCCCGCGCCGTGCCCCACCGGACTATCCACCACTGTTGTGCACCTCCGCGTCCGCGACCTCTGCGCGCTCGAACCCGTCGAGGTCGCGGCTAGCGAGCCAGCCGTCCGGCAGCGCCGGCTTCTTCGGGGTGCCTGCGCGTCCGCGCTGGCCCTCTGCCGCCTCGCCCGGGTACTCCTGATCCCAGTCGAGCGTGGCGAGCAGGTCGTCGAGGTGCGCGAGCGTGTCGACCGTCGCAAGGCTCGCCCGCAGGTCGCCGCCCACCGGGTATCCCTTGAAGTACCACGCGACGTGCTTGCGGATGTCGCGGCAGCCCCGCTCCTCGCTGTCGAAGAACTCGACGAGCAGCTCGGCGTGCCTGCGGAACGTCGCGGCGACCTGTCCGAGCGAGGGATGCGCCTGCGCCCGCTCCGCCTCGGCGGCGTCGATCTGCCCTGCCCGAGCGCGGAACGCCGCGGCGAGGTCGCCGAACAGCCACGGCCGGCCGAGGCAGCCGCGCCCGACGACGACACCGTCGCACCCGGTCTCCTCGACCATCCGGATGGCGTCTGCCGCCGACCAGATGTCGCCGTTGCCGAGCACGGGGGTGCCGGTGATGGTCTCTTTGAGTTTGGCGATGGCGGACCAGTCCGCGTGGCCGGAGTAGAACTCCGCGGCCGTCCTGGCGTGCAGCGCGATGGAGGCGACTCCCGCGCCCTCAGCGGCCTTCGCCGCTTCGAGGTAGGTGAGGTGGTCGCTGTCGATGCCCTTGCGCATCTTGACCGTGAGCGGGATGGACCCGGCCGCCTGCACTGCTCCCTCGACGATCTCGCGGAACAGTCCGAGCTTCCACGGCAGTGCAGCTCCCCCGCCCTTGCGGGTGACCTTGGGCACCGGGCAGCCGAAGTTGAGGTCGATGTGGTCGGCGCGATCTTCCGCGACCAGCATGGTGACCGCCTCGCGGACGGTCTTCGGGTCGACCCCGTAGAGCTGGATGGAGCGCGGCGTCTCCGACTCGTGGTGGGTGATCAGGCGGAGCGATTCCGGGGTGCGCTCGACGAGGGCGCGCGAGGTGATCATCTCGCTCACGTAGAGACCGGCGCCGAATTCGCGGCAGAGCCTGCGGAACGCGGTGTTCGTGATCCCGGCCATCGGCGCCAGCACGACGGGCACGTCGAGGGCCAGCGGACCGATGGTCAGCTGTGGCGCGTGGCTTATCGTTGCTGTAGTAGACATTTCCCCAATTCTCCCAGATAGAGCGGAGCAGCATGACCGACGGACCAGAAGCTGTGGAGAATCACGGCGGAGACGCAGCTGTGCAGGGCGACGGAGCAGGCACGGCACCCACCGGCCGGGCCCGCGTCGAGGCCGACGCCGCAGCGCGCGGGGTCAGCATCCGGGTGATCGAGCGTCCCGCAGCCCGCAGTCTCGAGGAAGCGGCCCAGCTGCTCGGCATCCAGCCGTCCGACATCGTCAAGACCCTGGTGGTCAAGCGCAGCGACGACACCTTCGTGTTCGCGCTGGTGCCCGGCGGCCGCAAGATCTCCTGGCCCAAGCTGCGCGCCGTGCTGCACGTCAACAAGCTGCAGCTTCCGGATGCTGCGGTCGCCCTCGAGGCGACGGGCTACGAACGCGGCACCATCACCCCGTTCGGCTCCACCACCGCGTGGCCGGTCGTCGCGGACACGAGCGTCCAGGGCCGCACCGTCTCGATGGGTGCGGGCGAGCACGGATACTCGCTGTTCGTCGACGCCGACGACGTGGTCGCCGCATACGCGGCGACCGTCGCCGACATCACAGACCCGGAGTGACCTGACCGGTCGCGCCGGGAATGAGGCACGAATCGCCCTCGCAGGCGGCGGCGTTCACGTCGCCGAACGCGATCAGCGGGAACTTCGGTGCGTCCGAGGCGGTCGCCTCGACCGGCTCCGCCGCGCTCACGCCGTGACCTCCGCGCGCTCGGTCCACACCTGTTCGAGCACCTGCGCGAAGGTGGCCGCGTCCTGCGCGCCGGAGACGCCGTAGCGTCCGTCGATCACGAAGAACGGGACGCCCTGGATGCCGTACTCCTGCGCCAGCGCCTGGTCGCCGCGCACGTCGGAGAGGAACTCCTCCGACTCCAGCGCTGCGACGGCCGCCGCGCGGTCGAGCCCGACCTCTGCGGCGAGGTCGGCCAGGTCGTCGATCCTGCCGACGTGGCGTCCCTCCACGAAGTACGCCTTGAACAGGCGCTCCGCGAGCTCCAGCTGCTTGCCGTTCGCCTTCGCGAAGTGCAGCAGCTCGTGCGCCTTGACGGTGTTGGTGTGCTTGAGGATGTCGAAGTCGTAGTCCAGGCCCACCGACGATGCGATGCCCGTGACGCGCTCCAGCATCTGGGTGACCTGCTCGGCCTGCATGCCCTTGTGCCCGGCGAGGAAGTCGATCTCGCTGCCGTCGAAGTCGACGGGGGTGTCCGGAGAGAGCTCGAAGGAATGGTACTCGACCTCGACGGCGCGGTCGTCGCCGCCACCGGCGAACAGGCCGCTCCCCGCTTCGAATTTGCGCTTGCCGATGTAGCACCACGGGCAGGCGATGTCGGACCAGATGTCGATCTTGATGGGTTCACTCACACCAGGGCCAACGGATGCGGTCACGCCTTCATTCCCGGAGCATCCACTGCCCCGCCGAAGCGCCGGTTGCGGCTGGCGTAGATGTCGACGGCGTTCCACAGGTCGGTGCGGCTGAAGTCCGGCCAGAGCGTGTCGAGGAAGACCATCTCGGCGTACGCGCTCTGCCACAGCATGAAGTTGCTCGTGCGCTGCTCCCCTGAACTCCGCACGAACAGGTCGACGTCCGGAAGGTCGGGCGCGTACAGGTGGTGCTGGATGCTCTTCTCGCTCACCGCGGACGGCTTGAGCCGGCCGGCGGCCACCTCCTCCGCGATGCTGCGCACCGCATCCGCGATCTCGGTGCGGCCGCCGTAGTTGACGCACATGGTCAGGGTGAGCACGTCGTTCCCCGCGGTCAGCTGCTCGGCGAACTGCAGCTCCTTGATCACCGACGACCAGAGGCGCGGCTTCCTCCCCGCCCAGCGCACTCGCACTCCCCACTCGTTGAGCTGGTCGCGGCGGCGGTGCAGCACATCCCTGTTGAAGCCCATCAGGAAGCGCACCTCGTCGGGCGACCGTTTCCAGTTCTCGGTCGAGAACGCGTAGACGCTGAGGTGCTTCACGCCGAGCTGGATGGCGCCCGCGACGACGTCGAGCAGCGACGCCTCGCCGGCCTTGTGGCCTTCGATCCTGGTGAGCCCTCTGCCGTTCGCCCAGCGTCCGTTGCCGTCCATCACGATGGCGACGTGGTTCGGCACCGCCGCGACGGGAATCGCGGGCGGGTACAGGCCGGTCCAGTCGAGCGGGCGGAACTCCACCGCATCCTTGTGCGTGTAAGGCTTGGGGCTCATCCGTTCGCTTTCCGTTCGTGCTGCACGTGCTGGAGCGAGCGCAGGCCGCGCTCCAGGTGCCACTGCGTGTACGCGGCGACCACGCCGCTCGCCTTCGACCGCGTTGCGTCGTCCGTCTCGTCCGCCGAGGCCCAGTCCCCGGTGAGAAGGGCGCCGAGCAGCGCGATGGTCTGCGCATCCAGCCGGGGAGCGCCCTGCGGGGCGCAGTCGTCGCAGACTACGCCGCCGAGCTGCACGACGAGGTGGTCGTGCGGTCCGGGCGCTCCGCAACGCGAGCAGTCGAGGAAGCTCGGCGCCCAGCCGGCCAGCGACAGCGCGCGCAGCAGGTAGGAGTCGAGAGTCAGGGATGCGCCGTGCTCGCGCTTGGACAGCGACCGCAGGGCGCCGACCAGCAGGAGGTACTGCTGCAGGGACGCCTCGGCCTCGGTAAGCCTGTCCGCCGTCTCCACCATCGCGTTCGCCGCCGTGTAGCTGGCGTAGTCGTCGGCGATCAGCGCGCCGTACGCTCCGAGCGACTCGGCCTGCGTGACCACATCCAGGCTGCGGCCCTCGTACAGCTGCACGTCGGCGACCATGAACGGCTCCAGCCGCGACCCGAACTTGGATGCGGTGCGCCGCACGCCCTTCGCGACCGCACGGACCTTGCCGTGCTGCCGGGTGAGCATGGTGACGATGCGGTCGGCTTCCCCCAGTTTGTGGGTGCGGAGCACGACGGCTTCATCACGGTAGACAGGCACACTCCAGTATCCCGCGTAACGCCGACAGTCCCGTCAAGCCGCGCATGGTAGAAGTGACCTATGAGCACGACGGCCTTCACGATTCCGCTGTGGGCCGACCTGGTGGCCGTCGGCGTCGGCAGCCTGCAGGGTGCGATGTTCGCCTCCGGGTTCCGCGACCGTAAGCTCGACCTGCTGGGCGTCGCCATCATCGGCGTCGCGACCGGCGTCGGCGGTGGTCTGCTGCGTGATCTGCTGCTGGTCACCCGGCCCGTCGCGCTGCTCTCCAACTGGTACCTCCTGACCACCGTCGTCGCCGCACTGCTCGGGATGCTGCTCATCCGGCTGTTCCGGAGGCTCGACCCGATCATCACCTTCCTCGACGCGCTCACCATCGGGCTGTTCGGCGCGATCGGTGCGAGCAAGGCCCTCGCGCTCGGGCTGCCGGAGGTGCCGGCGGTGTTCGTCGGCGTGGTGTCCGCGGTGGGCGGGTCGATCCTGCGCGACATGCTGCTGAACCTGCCGATCGCGCTGATGCACGTCGGCTCGCTCTACGCCGTCGCCGCGGGTGCGGGCACGGTGGTGCTCGTGGTGCTGGTGGACCTCGGCGTGCCGCTCACGGTGGCCGCGGCGGTCTGCGTCGCCGTCACCCTGGTGATCCGGCTGCTGGCGGTGCGGTTCGGCTGGAGCCTGCCCGAGCAGCGCGAGCTGGGGCGCATCCCGCGTCCACGCTGGCCGCGCATCCCGCTCGGCCGTCGCACCGCCGAAGCCCGCACCGCCGAGCGCACAGAGACGGGCTCGATCCCCCGTTACAAGCTCGACCGCCCCGACTGACGCCCGACGCAATCGAGTCCGAAGTTGTTCACGGTCACGACCGGCGTGTCGCGTGAATAACTTCGGACTCGATTGTGTGTGTGTGTGTGCGCGGGCGGGTGGGTCAGGCCGAGACGAGGTCGGCGGGGGCCGCGGACCCGGAGGTGGCGCGGATCGCGCGGTTGACGGCGGAGACGACGGCCTTGAAGGAGGCGGTGGTCGTGTCCGCGTCGATGCCGACGCCCCAGAGGCGGGTGCCGTCGACATCGACCTCGACGTACGCGGCGGCCAGAGCGGACTCGCTCGCGGACAGCGTGTGCTGCGAGTAGTCGTACAGGTGCACGTTGATGCCGCGATCGTTGAGGATGTCGAAGAACGCCGCGATCGGGCCGTTGCCCTCGCCGGATGCCTTGGAGACGGTATCCCCGTCGCGCAGCGTCACCGTGAGAGCCACGTGGTCGCCGGTCTCGTTGGTGGTGCTGGTGCTGCCCAGCTCGAAGCGGCCCCACTTGGCGTCCGCGTCGGAGACAGGTGCCGGAAGGTACTCGTCCTGGAAGATGGCCCAGATGTCGTCGCTCGACACCTCTCCACCCTCCGCGTCGGTCTTCGCCTGCACGACGCCGGAGAACTCGATCTGCAGCTTGCGCGGCAGGTCGAGCGCGTGGTCCGTCTTCAGCAGGTAGGCGACGCCGCCCTTGCCGGACTGCGAGTTGACCCGGATGACCGCCTCGTAGCTGCGGCCCAGGTCTTTCGGGTCGACCGGCAGGTATGGAACGGCCCAGACGAGGTCGTCGACCGAGACGCCCTCGCGCTCGGCCTGCGCGGCCATCGCCTCGAAGCCCTTCTTGATCGCATCCTGGTGCGAGCCGCTGAACGCGGTGAACACCAGGTCGCCGCCCCACGGGCTGCGCTCGCCGACCGGCAGCTGGTTGCAGTGCTCGACGGTGCGCTTGATCGAGTCGATGTCGCTGAAGTCGATCTGCGGGTCGATGCCCTGCGTGAACAGGTTCACGCCCAGAGTCACCAGGTCGACGTTGCCCGTGCGCTCCCCGTTGCCGAACAGGCAGCCCTCGATGCGGTCGGCTCCGGCCATGTAGCCGAGCTCGGCGGCGGCGACGGCGGTGCCGCGGTCGTTGTGCGGGTGCAGCGACAGGATGACGTTCTCGCGGTGGTTCAGGTGGCGGGACATCCACTCGATCGAGTCGGCGTAGACGTTCGGGGTGGCCATCTCGACGGTGGCCGGCAGGTTGATGATGACCTTGCGTTCCGGGGTGGGCTCGAAGATCTCGAGCACCTGGTTGCAGATGTCCGCGGCGAACTCCAGCTCGGTGCCGGTGTAGCTCTCGGGCGAGTACTCGTAGTAGATCTGCGTGCCGGGGACCACGGACTCCATCTGACGGCACAGGCGCGCGCCTTCCAGCGCGATGTCGACGATGCCCTGCTTGTCGGTGCGGAAGACCACATCCCGCTGCAGGATGCTCGTGGAGTTGTAGAGGTGCACGATGGCCTGCTTGGCGCCGACCAGCGATTCGTACGTGCGCTTGATGAGGTGCTCTCGGGCCTGGGTCAGCACCTGGATGGTGACGTCGTCCGGGATGGCGCCCTCTTCGATGAGGCTGCGCACGAAGTCGAAGTCGGTCTGGCTGGCCGACGGGAAGCCGACCTCGATCTCCTTGTAGCCCATCCGGACCAGCAGGTCGAACATGATGCGCTTGCGCTCGGGACTCATCGGGTCGATGAGTGCCTGGTTGCCGTCGCGCAGGTCGACGGCGCACCAGCGCGGTGCGACCGTGATGCGGTTGTCCGGCCAGGTGCGATCGGGCAGCTCCACCCGGATCTGCTCATGGAACGGGCGGTATTTGTGGATCGGCATGGCGCTCGGCGCCTGAGTGTTCTTCATGGTCTGTCTTCTCCTCGCGAGGTGTGGTGGAGAGCCAACGACGAACTCCGCGACGAGTGAGGCCCAGAACTAGGACTCGTCGCGGCAGCTAAGGAGGAGCAGACCGTACACAGAAACAAGCGTAGCACGGGCCCCGGAGCGCGGAACGGCCGCCTCGGTCAGCTCCGCCCGCTCGCCAGCGCCACCGCCTGCCGCACGGACAGCTGCGGCAGGTATGCCCGCACCAGCGCGATCCCGATGGCGGGAAGAGCCACAGGATCCGGGTACGCCATGATCAGCGGGTGCAGCTCCGGCTGGAACTTCCGCTTGAACTTCAGCAGCGACCGGAACCCGTACACCGGCTCCAGCGACACGCTCAGGAAGTTCAGGATGCGGTCCATGCCGCGCGCATCCGCCTCGCCTCCCGCCGCGGTGTGCGCAAGCGGTGCGGCGGACAGGCTCATGAACTCGACCCCCTCGTCGCGCATCCGGGTGGCGGCCTCGGCGATCAGGAACTCCATCACGCCGTTGATGCTGCCGGGACGCCTGCGCATGAAGTCGAGGGTCCAGCCGACCACGAGCCCGTCGCGGTAGCTGGGCAGCCAGCTGGTCACCGCTTCGATCCTGCCCGCCTCGTCGACGGCGAGCATCAGCATCACGGCCGGGTCGCGGAGTTCGTCGAGGCCGCCGAGGGTGAAGCCCATCTCCGGCAGGTCCTTCTCGGCAACCCACTGCTCGGAGATGTCGGAGAGCTGCACGGCGGCGCTGAGCGGCAGAGCCTGGAACGTCGTCCACTCCGCCCGGATGCCCGCCCGCTGCGCCCGGTTGATGGAGCTGCGGACGTCCTGCCACTTCTTGCCCGTCGTCTCCCACTGCTGCGGGCGGATGACGGTCTCCTCCGCCACCACCATCGTCGACCAGCCCATCTCGTCGAAGAGCGGCTGCAGGCCGGCGTCCACGCTGTAGAACACGGGCGTCCAGCCGTTGTCGTCGCAGAACCGGGCGAACCGGTCGATGGAGCGGTCGTGCGGGGGCTGCCCGCCGAACGGGCCTCCCAGGGTGATGGCGACCCTGCCAACCACCCGGTATGCGATGGCCCGGCCGTCGACGGGGTCGAACCAGTAGTCGTTCCCCGGCCAGGTGGCCATGAACGAGATCGGGTCTCCCCCTCCGCGTTCGAGCAGGCTGCGCACGCGGCCGGCGTCCGTCGCCCCCTTGCGCCAGGATGCGCGGCCGCGCATCACGGGCAGGGCGCCGAGGATCACGATGAGCCAGAACACGGTGCCGATGTTGCGGTAGACGAAGATCGCGAGCGGGGTGGTCGGCAGGTACTGCACGGGCTCCCTGCGCAGGAAGCTGACGGGCACGAACCGTTCGAGCACATCGTCCAGCAGGTCGCTCAGGTCGAGCGGCCTGGTGAACCCGGTGTCCTTCTGCAGGTAGCCGATGAGCACGTAGAGACCGGCGAGCACGACGCCGGAGACCAGCACCGTGAGCACGTAGCGGCGCACGCTCTTCGCCGGCGGACGCACAGGGAAGTGCTGCCGGAAGGCGATCAGCAGGATGGCGATGGCGAGCGGCAGCAGCGCCGAGAGCGCCAGGATCGCCGTCACCTCCCAGTAGCGGGCGCCGACGTGCGGCCGCGGCGCTGCGCCGAGCGGGAGGATGCCGAAGTAGAGCGCGGAGAGCAGGGCGAGCAGCGCGTTCACCGCGACGGCGAGCCAGAGTGCGAAGCGGTTGCCGCGCAGCAGACCGTATGCGGCGACCAGCAGCACGAGGAGCGGCAGCACGGAGAGCAGGATCGGGCCGAGCCCGTTGATCCGCTCGATGGTGAGGTCGTGGACGCACTGCCTGGTCACGGCGAACGCCTGGCAGCGTTCGAGCAGCGAGCCGCGGTCCGGCACGTCGGAGGTGAACAGCAGCGCGATCGGCGACAGCAGGCCGTAGCGCGACGTGGTGAGCAGTCCGATCACCGGCCCGACCGCGGTGATCGTGACGGCGGAGGCGAGCAGCACCCGGATCTCGTGGTGTGAACTGCGCACCCAGCCGGCGAGCCGCGCCCCCGGTCGCAGCAGCACGCCGAGCCCCAGCCCGGCGAGCACGGCCAGCAGCCGGTAGACGTCGGACGGCATCCCAGAGTAGAGCACGTACATCACCGCGATCAGCACAGTCAGCACCCGGATGCGCCTCCGCCAGAGGGCGCCGGCGAACGCGCTCGCGGTCATGATCGTTCCGCCGAGGGCGGTGACGACGTCGAGCACGACGAGGTTGTGGACGTTGCGCGCCCACATCTCCCCCGTCGTCGAGGCGAGCAGCTGCAGTGCGACGCCGCCGACCGTCCCGACCACAGCGGTGGCGAAGTACGCCAGCGCCGTCCGCCAGGTGCCCATCAGTTGCTCGGCGGCCCCGACCAGCACGACGGTGAGGATGAGCGCCACGATCAGCTCGGCGAGGTCGTCGGTGAACAGCACGGAGGTGATCGGGGTCCACCAGTGCCCGTCGATGAGCGGGCCGGGCCCGGTGCCGAGCCAGATGTGCAGCGGACGCCGAGGGCCGTGGATGGGGCCGGTGACGAGGGCGAGCACGAGGATCAGCCCGGTCATCGCCGTGGTGAACGGGTGGGTCGCGATCAGTGCGCCCGTGCGCCGGCCGAGCCTGCCGAGCCGTGCGGATGCGTCCTTCACGAGGTGAGTCCCATCTGCGCCGCGATGAGCGGGAAGCCGTACTGCAGGGTGTGACGCACCGTGTTCCAATCGTGGGCCGTTCCCGGCGAGATGAGCAGGGTGGCGCGGACACCGGCCTTCGTCGCGTCCGCCTCCAGGGTACGGGCGAACGCCGTGTACTTCGCGTCGTTCTGGCCGACGCCGAGCACGATGGTCGAGTTGCGGTACGGAGCGTGCTGCGCCAGCTGGTGGGCGGGCTGGGCGTCCTCGAACGCCTGCGCGGACCCGCCGAAGCCCATCCGGATGGTCGTGGCGCGGTCGCCGAGGGTCGGTCCGAGCTCGCTCGACGACGCGAGGGCCGATCCGAACCGCTCGGGGTGTCCCGTCGCGAACTGCACGGCGCAGGTGGCGCCTTGCGAGTAGCCGAACACGCCCCAGGCGGCCGGGTCGCTGCTCACCCGGAAATGCGCCGTGATCCAGGCGGGCACGTCCTTCAGCAGGTAGGTCGCCGAGTTGCCGAACGCTGCCGAGTTCACGCACATCGGGTTGCGCCCGGGGCCGCCGAGCTGGTCGGCCGCCACCACGATGGGCGCGATGCCGTGGTGCTGGGCGGCGAACGCATCCATCGTCTGGTTGATCCGTCCCGCGGTGAACACGTCGGCGGGAGCGCCCGGCTGGCCGGGGAACGCGTAGAGCACGGGAAGCACGGGAGGGTGCGCGGTGAGTGCGGCGGGCGGGAGGTAGACGACGGCCTTGCGCGCGGCGAATCCGGACTCGGTGGCCGGGATGCGCACGACGCCGACCTTCCCCTTCGCGGGGATGGAGGCGGGCGGCGTCCAGGTGGAGGCGTAGTCGGTCCCGATGTCCGCCACTTCACCCTTCTCGGCGTGGAAGGACAGCGCCGGGTACGGCACGACGCCGAGCACGTCGTTGAGGTCGCGGTACTCGCCGAAGTCGACGTTGATCCCCGCGCCGGCCGTCAGCACGAAGACCGGGATGCTCAGCACCGCGACGACCTTTCTCCACCAGCGCGAGCGGAACAGGTTCGCGATGGCGAGCCCGATCCCCGCGAATGCCAGGATCGCCCACATCCTGGTCACGGGGGTGAGCGTCACCCCGAACACGTCGAACACGTCGACGAGCAGCCAGGAGACGAGCCAGCCGATCAGCGCGCCCGCGGCGGCGGAGAGGAGCCCGGCGACGGTTCGGCGCAGCGTCGGCCGCACCAGCAGATAGAGCACGAGGACGGCGGAGAGCACATCGACGGCCACCAGGAACGGCGGCTTGTCGATGCGCAGGGTCATGAGCCAGTTCAGGGCCGTTCCTCTCCAAAAGCATGCAAAGCGGTTCGATTATGGAGCGCTCAGGCTGCGGAAAGCTGTAGCCGGGCTGACATTCAGCCGACTCCGAGGCTTCGCAGCCTGAGCGCTCGTTCAGTCGACCGCCAGGGCGGCGACCGGCGCGACCGCGGTGGCCCGCCGTGTCGGCGCGAGCGAGGCGAGCAGGGCGAGGGCCGCGGCCGCCACCACGATGATCACGAGGAACGGCCAGGGCAGCACCGGAGCAAGCAGCCCGCCGCCCGGGATGCTCCCCAGCAGAGACTGCGCGCCCACCCAGCCGTACGCCGTGCCGAGCACCAGCCCGGTGACCACGGCCGCGATGGTCAGCTGGGCGCTCTCGGCGAGGATCATCCTGCGCACCTGGGCGGCACTGAAGCCGAGCGCGCGCAGCAGGCCGAGTTCGCGCCGCCGCTGCAGCACGCTGAGCGACAGGCTGTTGATCACACCGACCCCGGCGATGATCGCCGAGAACCCGACGAGCACGGTGAAGATCAGCATCGTGACCGTGAGGACACTTTCAGCTCCCTCGTACATCCCGGGCTCGTTCTTCGCCGCCTCACGGATCATCTGGAGGTAGGACTGCGCGGCCACCACGAACATCGTGATGAGAGTGACGCCGATGACGAGCCCGATGGTGGTGCGCGAGCTGCGCTCCGGGTTCCTGACGGCGTTGGCGGCGGCGAGCCTGCCCGCCGCTCCCCGGCCGAACAGCAGCCCGACCGCGCGCAGCACGCCCGGCATGAAGAACGGAGCCGACAGCACGATCCCGGTGAACGACAGCACCCCGCCGGGCAGCGCGATCAGCACACCGTACCCGCTGGCGATCGGGATCCCGCTCGTGGCGAGGACGCCCAGCCCGAGCAGCAGGCCGAACACGAGCAACCCGACGCCGGAGACGAGCAGGACGATCGCGACGACGAGGCGACCACGCTGGCGCACGGCGGCGGCCGGACGCTCCTCCGCGGCACCGAGCGCTTGCACCGGCGTGACGGTGAGCACGCGGCGGCTGCCGACCCAGGAGGCGAGCCAGGTGGTGACGATCACCACGGCGACCGGCGCGAGCAGCGCGGGCGTGATCACCGGATAGAGCACATCCGGCAGCACCCCGACGGCGACGAAGAGACGCACCGCCGCGAGCGACAGCACCGCTGCAGCGACACCGCCGATGCTCGCGCCGACGAGTCCGACCGCGAGCCCCTCGCTCGCCACCGAGCGACGCTGCGCGCGGGCGCTCGACCCGATCAGGCGCAGCAGCGCGATGGTCCGCGTGCGCCCGGCGATCACCGTCGCGAAGGTGTTCGTGGTGACGATGGCTCCGACGTAGACGGCGATGATGAAGAACACCCCGGCGACGATCCCGAGGGCGACCCCGACGGCGCCGTGCTCGGCGACCGGGCTGTCGGCGATGTATGCGGACAGCACGCTCGTGGTGGACAGCAGGGCGACGCCGAACGCGGCGCTGAGGGCGGCGACCAGGATGCTCGCGCGGTGGTCGCGGGCGTTCGCGCGGAACGCGGAGAACGGGCGGCTCACGCGTGCTGCTCCATTCCCAGCATGTACGACGAGATCTCTTCCGCCGCGGAGCGCCCGCGCTCGGCGGCGACGCGGCCGTCGGCCAGGAACACGATGCGGTCGGCGTAGCTCGCCGCGATGGGGTCGTGGGTGACCATTGCGATGCTCTGCCCGTATGTGCGGCTCGCCTCGGCGAGCAGGGTGAGCACCTCGCGGCCGGTGCGCGAGTCGAGGTTGCCCGTCGGCTCGTCGGCGAAGATCAGGTCGGGGCGGGTGGCGAGCGCGCGCACGATGGCCACGCGCTGCTGCTGGCCGCCGGACAGCTCGTGCGGGCGGTGGGTGAGCCGGGCGCGCAGGCCGAGGGAGTTGATCAGGTGGTCGATCCACTCGCCCTGGGTGCGCGTCGGGCGGCGGCCGTCGAGTTCGAACGGCAACCGGATGTTCGCGGCGACGTCGAGCGTCGGCACAAGGTTGAACGACTGGAACACGAAACCGACGCGACGGCGCCGCAGGACGGTGAGTTCCGCATCCCCGAGCCGGGTGATGTCGGTGTCACCGAGGAACACCTGGCCGCCGGTGACCGTGTCGAGTCCGGCCATGACGTGCATCAGCGTCGACTTGCCCGATCCGCTCGGGCCCATGATGGCGGTGAAACGGCCGGCCGGGATGCCGAGCGAGACGCCGTCGAGCGCGTTCACCCGTCCAGCACCCGTGCCGTACGACTTGGTCGCATCGACCACGCGGGCCACGAGCGGCTCCTCCGGCGGTGTGATCGGAGAGGCGGAGGTCACGGTCTCGGTGGTGATGTTGTCCATGCTCACCACGCTAGGGACGCGGGCAGGGTCTCCGGATCGGGCGGCAGGGCTATCCGCGATCAGCCGGAAGGATGATTCTTGCGCCCGTTCCTTACTCCGCCGCGGTGAGGCCGTGCTCGAACGCGTAGACGACCATCTGCACGCGATCTCGCAGCCCGAGCTTGCTCAGGATGCGGCTTATGTGCGTCTTCACCGTCGCCTCGCTCAGGTACTCCGTCGCCGCGATCTCCGCGTTGCTGAGACCGCGCGCCGCGAGCACGAAGATCTCCCGCTCCCGCGCGGTGAGGCTGCCGAACTCCTCCGGCTCCGGCTTGACCGGCTCGCTGGACGAGAAGTACTGGAACAGCTCGCGCGTCGCCCCCGCCGCGATCACGGCGCTCCCCGCGTGCACCGTGCGGATCGCCGCGAGCAGGAACTCCGGCTCCGCATCCTTCAGCACGAAGCCGCTCGCCCCGCCCCGGATGGCACGGGCGGCCGCCTCGTCGAGGTCGAAGGTGGTCAGCACCACGATCCGCGGCGCACTCCTGGCCTCGCGGGCCGCGCTCTCGATGATCTCGGTCGTCGCCGCGATCCCGTCCATCACGGGCATCCGGATGTCCATCAGCACCACGTCCGGCGCGGTGTCCCTGGCGAGCTGCACGCCCTCCGCCCCGTTGGCCGCCTCCCCGACGAACTCCAGGTCGGCCTGCGACCCCACGAGCATCCTGACCCCGGCGCGGAACAACGGCTGGTCGTCGACCAGCAGCACCCGGATGCGCCCGGTCGCGGCCTCGACGGCTTCCGTCAGCTGGTCGCCGCTCACGCCGTCTCCCCCGCCGGCAGGAACGCGTTCACCAGGAACTCGCCGCCGGCCGGGCCGGCCGCGAGGCTCCCTCCGGCGAGCGTCGCCCGCTCGCGCATCCCTGGCAGGCCATGGCCGACGCGCGGAAGCGCTCCGGTGGCCGGGGTGTCGGTCAGGACGGTCTTCATGGTGTTCCTCACGGTGATGGTGATGCCGGGTCCTCCGTCGCGCTGCGCGACCTCGGCGAGGACGACGGTGGCCGGCATACTGGTGTCTCCGTGCCGGAGGGCGTTGGTGAGCGCCTCCTGCACGATGCGGTACGCGGCGATCTGCTGGGCCGAGCCGAGCATCCGGTAGCCGCCGATGCGTTCGACGGTGACGTCGAGCCCGGCCGCGCGCACCTGCTCGACCGTTCGGTCGAGGTCGTCGAGGGACGGCTGCGGACCCTCCGGCTGGGCGTGGCGCAGTTCGGCGAGCAGCACCCGTACGTCGCCGAGTGCGGACCGGGCGGTGGATGCGATGGTCTTGAGCGCGACGTCGACCGCATCCGGGTCGGCGTGCCGGGCGTAGCGTGCGCCGTCCGCTTGCGCGATCACCACCGCGAGCGAGTGCGCGACCACGTCGTGCATGTCGCGGGCGATGCGGGTGCGCTCCTGCTCGACCACCACGTCCTCGACGGCGCGCGCCCGGTCGAACTCCGCGACCACCTGGGCGCGCCTGGACATCCTGGCGTTGCGCCAGGTGCGCATGAGCAGGCCGAGCACCCAGGACAGGCCGAGCACGGTGGCGCTGACCACCACGAGGAAGACGAACTCGAGCGCCAGCCGCGAGATGGCACCGGAGAGCAGGTCGAGGTAGCTCTGGTTGAGGGCGGCGGTGAGCGAGAGGTAGAGCGCGGCGACCACCGCGCCGAGCCCGGCGGAGATGAGACCGGACCAGCGCACGATCCTGTCCCCGTACGCCGCCGTCGCGTACAGCACGACCAGGATGGCCACATCGCTGAACTGGATGCTGTGGCCGGTGGTCATCTGCAGCACCGCGGTCAGCCAGGCGATGGCGAGGGCCACGGCCGGGGAGATGCGGCGGACGGCGACCGCGACCGTGAAGCCGATCACCACCACGATCGCCGACCGGGCTCCGCCGTCTCCGGAGATGCCGAACAGCCCCGCCGAGTCGAACGGCAGGCACAGCACGGCGAACAGCACGGCGCCGGCGATGTCGAACGTCAACTGCCGTCTGGTGAGGCGGCGCACGAGGCCCGTGCGGTTGGGGTCGCTCTCGGGAACGGGGGTGCCGCCGGAGGAGGCGAGCCAGACGAGCACGGAGTGGTTGCCCGTCTCGGCACCCGGAACTGCACCCTCCTCCGCACCGGCGCCGACACTGCTCGCGCGCTGCCGGGCGACGAGGAAGCCGAGCAGCCAGCCCGCCACGAAGGTCACCGCGAGCAGCAGACTCATCAGCAGCAGCCCGACACCTTGGCTGGTGTAGTAGCCGCCGATCACCGGCCCGATCAGCGGGAACTTCAGCTCGCCGCGCACCGTGAAGAGGTAGGCCAGCATCGGCGCGACCAGGATGGCGGACGCGAAGTCGAGCCAGCGCACCACCGGCCCGGAGTGCGCGGCGATGCCGAACACCGCGATCAGCACGGCCACGGCGGACAGCACCCGGAACGGCATCGGCATCGAGACCGACTCCGTCGCCTCCCCCAGCACCGCGAGCCAGAGCAGCCCGAGCGAGACGGGCGGAAGCACCCGGGAGACGGCGACCGCCGCGCAGTAGAACGTGAGCGCGAGCGCCGACTGGAACTCGAACGGAAGTCCGGCGATCACCCACGAGAGGAAGAGGACCACACCGAGCGCAGGTTCGAGGACCCAGCGGTACGGGACGATCCTCTCCACCAGGCGGGTACGGTACGGCATCCCTCTACGGTACGGGGCCGACGGGCGCCGCACCGCCTCGAACGGCCGATTTCATCCCAGGGATGTACGCCGCGGCGCTCCTAGAACCCGAGCCGGCCGAGCTGCTTCGGGTCGCGCTGCCAGTCCTTCGCCACCTTCACCCTGATCGACAGGAACACGTGCTTGCCGAGCAGCTCCTCGATCGGCTTGCGCGCGGTGGCGCCGACCTCCCGGATGCGGCTGCCGCCCTTGCCGATCACGATCGCCTTCTGGCTGTCGCGCTCGACGAACAGGTTGGCGTAGACCTCCACCAGGTCTTTGTCGTCGCGCTCGATGATGTCGTCGATGGTCACGGCCAGCGAGTGCGGCAGCTCGTCCTCGACGCCTTCCAGCACGGCCTCGCGGATGTACTCGGAGATGCGGTCCTCCAGGCCCTCGTCGGTGACGGCATCCGACGGGTACAGCGGTGCGGGAGAGACCGGGAGCAGACGCATCAGCTCGGTGGTCAGCGTGTCCAGCTGAATGTGGCTGGTCGCCGACAGCGGCACGATCGCCTCCCACTCGCGCAGCGCGGAGACCGCGAGCAGCTGCTCGGCCACAGCCGCCTTGCTCGCCGCGTCGATCTTTGTCACGATCGCGACCTTCTTGGCGCGCGGGTACTCATCCAGCTGCTCGTTGATGAACCGGTCGCCCGGGCCGATCTTCTCGTCGGCGGGGATGCAGAAGCCGATCACATCCACGTCGCCGAGGGTCGACTGCACGAGCGAGTTGAGCCGTTCGCCGAGCAGGGTGCGCGGCCGGTGGATGCCCGGCGTGTCCACCAGGATCAGCTGCCCGTTCTTCTGGTGCACGATGCCGCGGATGGCGCGGCGCGTGGTCTGCGGCTTGGAGGACGTGATCGCGACCTTCTCGCCGACGAGCGCGTTGGTCAGCGTGGACTTGCCGACGTTGGGGCGGCCGACGAACGACGCGAAGCCGGCGTGGAAGTCGTTCACGAGTGGTTCTCCTCTTCCGGCGCGCCAGGCGCCGAGATCAGTGCTGCGTCGCGTTCGACGAGCACGGTGCTGACGTGTTTGCGGCGGCCCTCTGTGCGGTCGACCGTGAACCGCAGTCCGTGAGTGGATGCGGTCGAGCCGACCTCCGGCAGGCGGCCGAGCGCCTTGGCGACGAGGCCACCGACGCTGTCGACGTCGTCGTCGTCCAGTTCCAGGTCGAACAGCTCGCCCAGTTCGTCGATGGGGAGGCGGGTACTCACGCGATAGCGCCCCTCGCCCACCTGCTGCACCAGTTCCACCTCGTGGTCGTACTCGTCGGAGATGTCTCCGACCAGTTCCTCGATCAGGTCTTCCAGGGTCACCAGCCCGGCGATGCCGCCGTACTCGTCCACCACCATCGCCAGGTGGTTGGACTCCAGCTGCATCTGCCGCAGCAGCGCGTCCGCCTTCTGCGACTCCGGCACGAACAGCGCGGGCCGCACGATGTCGCCCATCGTCAGCTCGTCGGCGCCGAGCGGGCTCTCGAAGCTGAGCTTGGCCACATCCCGCAGGTACAGCACACCCACGACCTCGTCGGGGTCGCCGTCGATCACGGGCATCCTGGACACGCCCTTGCTGAAGAACAGGCCCATCGCGGTGCCGAGTCCGGCCGATTTGTCGATGGCGACCATGTCGGTGCGCGGGATCATCACCTCGCGCACCACCGTCTCGTTGAACTCGAAGATCGAGTGGATGAGCTCGCGGTCGTCCTCTTCCAGCACGTCGAACTCGGTGGCTTCGTCGACGATGCTGAGCAGCTGCTCCTCGCTCGCGACCGGCGCGGAGCGCGCCCGCGACGGCGTCACCCGGTTGCCGAGGGCCACCAGGCCGCCGGCGATCGGGCCGAGCAGCACCCGGATGAACCGCACGAGCGGCGCGGTCAGCCGCAACAGCATCGTGGAGTTGGCGCGTCCGACGCTGCGCGGGCTCGCCCCGACCAGCACGAACGACACGGCCGTCATGATGAGCGCGGACAGCAGCAGCGAGATCCACCACTCGTCGAAGGTCTGCTCGAAGGCGAGCGTCACGAGCACGGCCGCGGTGGTCTCCGCGGTGATGCGGCTGAAGTTGATCGCGTTGAAGTACGCACCAGGATCGGCGGCGATCGCCAGCAGCGACGTCTTCGACCGCGAGGTCTCGGCCAGCTCGGCGATGTCGTTCCTGGACTGCACGGACAGGGCGGAGTCCACGGCGGCCATCAGGCCGCCGAACGCGACGAGCAGGAACGCGACGATGAAGAACAGCGTTGCGAGCATCCGGCGCCTATCGCTGTCGGTCGTAGCGGGAGAAGCCCACCAGGATGTCGCGCTGGATGCCGAACATCTCGCGCTCCTCGGCCGGCTCGGCGTGGTCGAAGCCGAGCAGGTGCAGGATGCCGTGCGTCGTCAGGAGCAGCAGCTCCTCCATCAGGGAGTGCCCGGCCGTCTCCGCCTGGGCCTGAGCGACCTGTGGGCAGAGCACGACATCGCCGAGCAGCCCGGCGGGAGCAGGCTCCTCCTCCGTGCCGGGGCGCAGCTCGTCCATCGGGAAGCTCAGCACGTCGGTCGGCCCAGGCTCGTCCATCCACTGCACGTGCAGCTGCTCCATCGCCGCCTCGTCCACCAGGACGATGGCGAGCTCGGCATCCGGATGCACGTGCATGATGTCGAACGCGTACCCGGCGAGCCGCTGCAGTGCAGCTTCGTCCACCTCGATGGCCGACTCGTTGTTGACTTCGATACTCATGGGCCGGGCCTAACGTCGTTTCGGGAAGCGGTCGCGCGGGACGGCGGAGCGGCGCTCTGCGCGGTTGGCGAACTCGGCCGCCTGCTCGCGCTCGTAGTGCAGCGCCTGCTTCTGCGCGTCGTACTCGGTGTATGCGTCGACGATGCGGCCGACCAGCGTGTGCCGGACGACGTCGTCGCTGGTGAGACGCGCGAAGTAGATGTCGTCGATGTCCTTCAGCACCCGCGTCACCAGCCGGAGGCCGCTGGCCGCCGTCGGCAGGTCCACCTGCGTGATGTCGCCGGTGACGACCATCCGCGAGCCGAAGCCGAGCCTGGTGAGGAACATCTTCATCTGCTCCGGCGTGGTGTTCTGCGCCTCGTCGAGCACGATGAACGAGTCGTTCAGCGTGCGTCCGCGCATGTACGCCAGCGGAGCGACCTCGATCGTGCCGGCCGCGAGCAGCTTCGGCACGATGTCCGGGTCCATCATCTCGTTGAGCGCGTCGTACAGCGGACGCAGGTACGGGTCGATCTTGTCAGTGAGCGTGCCAGGCAGGTAGCCGAGCCGCTCGCCGGCCTCGACGGCCGGGCGGGTCAGGATGATCCTGTTGACCTCTTTGCGCTGCAGGGCCTGCACGGCCTTCGCCATCGCCAGATAGGTCTTGCCCGTGCCTGCCGGTCCGATGCCGAACACGATGGTGTTGTGGTCGATGGCGTCGACGTACTGCTTCTGACCGAGGGTCTTCGGCCGGATCGCCTTGCCGCGCGCGGTCAGGATGGCCTGGCTGAGCACGTCGGACGGGCTCAGGTTCAGGCCGGTGTCCAGCATCTTCGCCGAACTGGTCACCTCGGCGGGGCTGATCTCCTGGCCGTTGCGCACCATCAGCAGCAGCTCCTCGATCAGCCGGCGGGCCGCATCCACCTGGGACGCGTCGCCGGTGAGCGAGATCTCGTTGCCGCGAACGTGCACGCTGACCTGCGGGTACTGCCGCTCCAACGTGGTGAGCAGACGATCCTGCGGGCCGAGCAACCGCACCATCTGCACGCCGTCGACGTGCAGGCGCGCTTCGGACTCCGATGCTCCCGCTGCAGGCGTTGATTCGCTAGTCGGCAAGGCTTCCTTCCTCGAGCTCTCCGCTCAGAACGTGGGCGTGCACATGGAACACGGTCTGTCCCGCATTGGCCCCGGTATTGAAGATCAAACGGAAATCACCGTCGGAGTGTTCCTCCGCCAGCGATTTCGCCGTCGCGACCAGCTCGGCCAGCAGGGCGGGATCCCCCGCCGCCAACTCGGTCACGTCGCGGTACTGCTGCGTCTTGGGTACGACCAGGAGGTGCACGGGCGCCTTGGGCGCGATGTCCCTGAACGCGATGATGCGCTCGCCGTCGTAGACGATGTCGGCCGGGATCTCGCCCGCGATGATGCGGGAGAAGATCGAAGGCTGCTCGGTTTCCATGTCTCCCATCTTAAGCGCCACGCCTCACCAACGGCCGATGGATGCGTTCAGCACGGCCAGGGCCGCCGGCCCGGCCGTCGAGGTGCGCAGCACGGTCGAGCCGAGGCGCACGAGCTCGGCGCCCGCGCCGCGGAACGCGTCGAGCTCGGACGGCGCGATGCCGCCCTCCGGGCCGACCACCAGCACGAGAGGGCGCGCATCCGGCTGCAGCGACGTGAGCGGCACATCCGCGTCCGGCTCCAGCACGAGCACGCGCGCGTCGGCGCAGTGTGCAGCGACCTGCTTGGTCGACGCCAGCTCCCCGACCTCCGGCACCCAGGCCCGGATCGACTGCTTCGCCGCCTCGCGCACGATGGTCGCCCAGCGCTCGCGGCCCTTGGCGACCTTCTGGCCCTCCCAGCGGGAGACGGAGCGGGATGCCGCCCACGGGATCACCGCATCCACGCCCAATTCGGTCGCGGCCTGGATGGCGAGCTCGTCACGGTCGCCCTTCGCGAGGGCCTGCACGAGCGTGATCGCCGGCGCACCGCGCTCGACTTGCTGCACCGTGGCCACGTCGATGGTCAGCGCGGCGTTGGTCGCCTCCACCACCTCGCCCGTCGCCACGAGACCCCGGCCGTTGCCGATCATCACCGACTGGCCAGGCCGGGTGCGGTTGACCGTCGCCGCGTGCTTCGCCTCAGCACCGGTGATCGACAGGCGCTCCCCGACCGTCGCCGTCTCCAGGTCCTCCCGCAGGTAGAGCGAGCTCATGCCGGGATCAGACGTTCAGGAAGCGGTCGCGCAGCTTGGCGAAGAGACCCTGCTGGAAGCGGGCCAGCGACGGCTCCTCCTGCTTGTGCGTCGAGGCGAACTGCTTGATCAGCTCACGCTCCTTGTGGTCGAGCTTCGTCGGGGTGACCACCTGGATGCCGACCCGCAGGTCGCCGCGGCCGCTGCCGCGCAGGTGCGTGATGCCGCGATCCTTCACCGTGATGATGTCCGCGCTCTGGATGCCCGCCTTCAGCTCCAGCTTGATGTCGCCGTCGAGCGCCTTGACCGTGGCCGTGGTGCCGAGGATCGCATCCGTCATCGCCACTTCGAGCGTGCAGAGCAGGTCGTCGCCGTCGCGGCTGAACACGTCGTGGTGCTTGACCTTGATCTCCAGGTAGAGGTCGCCGTTCGGGCCGCCGGCGGGACCGGCCTCGCCGCTGCCCGGCATCTGCAGCCGGAGGCCGGTGTCGACACCGGCGGGGATGTCCACGGGAACCGTGCGGCGGGCGCGCACGCGGCCCTGGCCCTGGCAGGTGACGCACGGCGTCGCGATGACGGTGCCGTAGCCACGGCAGGTGCCGCAGGGGGTGGAGGTCATCACGTTGCCGAGCAGCGAACGCACGGAGCGCTGGATGCTGCCGGTGCCGTGGCAGATGTCACAGGTCACCGGAGCGGTGCCCGGCTGGCAGCACGAGCCGTTGCAGGTCTCGCAGACGATGGCGGTGTCGACCTCGAGGTCGCGGTGGGTGCCGAAGATGACCTCGTCGAGGTCCACCTCGACGCGCAGCAGCGCATCCTGGCCGCGCTCGCGGCGGGACTTCGGCCCTCTGGTCTGGCCGCCCCCTCCGAAGAACGTCTCGAAGATGTCGCCGAAGCCGCCGAAGTTCTGGCCGCCTCCGCCGAAGCCGGCCTGCGGGCCGAGGTCGTACTGCTCGCGCTGCTGCGGGTCGCTCAGCACGTCGTACGCGTGGGTGACCAGCTTGAAACGCTCGGACGCCTCGGCGGACGGGTTCACATCCGGGTGCAGTTCGCGGGCGAGGCGGCGGTACGCCTTCTTGATCTCATCGGGGGTGGCGTTGCGCTCAACGCCCAGGACTTCGTAGTGGTCGGCCACAGACGGCTTTTCCTTCTCGTTCGTTGTCTTATTCGCCGAGCAGGCGGGAGAGGTAGCGGGCCACCGCTCGCACGGCGGCCATGTTGCTCGAATAGTCCATGCGGAGCGGGCCGAGCACGCCGAGACGCGCCAGCTCCGACCCGGATGCGGTGTAGCCGCTCGACAGCACGGAGGTCTCCGCGAGCCCGAACGACGCGTTCTCGCGCCCGATGCTCACCGCCACCCCGTGCTGATCGCCGGCCATCTCGCCGAACAGCTTCAACAGCACGACCTGCTCCTCGATGGCTTCGAGGACGGGGAAGATGCTCCCCGTGAAGTCGTGCTCGGTACGCACGAGGTTCGCGGCTCCGGCCATCACCAGCTTGTCCTGGCGGTTCGCGGCGATCTGCTCCATGAGCGCCGTCGCGACGGGGTCGACCAGCGCCCTGGTGCGCTCGGTCAGCGCATCCGGGAGCTGGGAGAGCCTGGCGGTCGCGTCGCTGAGCGACAGTCCGGCCGCAGCGCCGTTGATGGCGCCGCGGATCTCGGCGACCTCTTCGTCCGACAGCTCGGCGCCGAGCTCGATCACGCGCTGCTCGACGGCGCCGGAATCGGTGATCAGCACGCTGAGCAGCCTGCGCGGCGCCAGCGTCACCAGCTCGATGTGCCGGATGCGCGACCTTGTCACAGACGGATACTGCACGAGCGCGACCTGGTTGGTCAGTTGCGACAGCAGCCGCACGGTGCGCGCCAGCACGTCGTCGAGGTCGACGGACTCGCCGAGGAACACCTCGATCGCCTGCCGCTGCGCCTGACTGAGCGGACGCATCTCGGCGAGGTGGTCGACGAACAGCCGGTAGCCCTTGTCGGTGGGGACGCGCCCGGACGAGGTGTGCGGGGCTGCGATCAGGTCTTCCTCTTCGAGCGCGGCCATGTCGTTGCGGATCGTCGCCGCCGACACGCCGAACGCGTGCCGCTCGACGATGCTCTTCGAGCCGACCGGTTCGCGTGACGCGACGTAGTCCTGCACGATGACGCGCAGCACCTCGAGGCTCCGCTCAGAAACCATGCGACCCGCCTCCCGAAGACCTTTAGCACTCACTGAACCTGAGTGCTAATCATAACGCGCTGACACGCCCACACGATCATTGCCCCGCCGGGAGCGGCGGCAGTACGGTATGCGCACAGGTCCGAATACGTGCCTGCCCCTCACGAAAGGCTCCGACCATGAGTGACCCGAACCAGCCGCCGGTCAACCCGGAAGGCAACGGCGTTCCCCCGCAGCAGCCGAACGTCCCCCCGGCGCAGCCGCAGCAGCCATACGGTCAGGTCCCGCCGCAGCAGCCGAACGTTCCTCCGGCGCAGCCGCAGCAGCCGTACGGTCAGCAACCGCAGCAGCCGTACGGCGGCGCAGGCGCTCCTGCCGCCGCTCCGCTCGACGCGGCGTCCGACAAGCAGTGGGCGTCGTTCGCGCACCTCGGCGGCATCCTCTGGATCCTGCCGTCGCTGATCATCTTCCTCGTCTTCAAAGACCGCGGTCAGCTGACCAACCAGGAGTCGAAGGAAGCCCTCAACTGGCAGATCACCTGGATCATCGTCTGGATCGCCTCCCAGATCGTCGGCGCCGTCCTGGCGTTCACCGGTTTCGGCTGGCTGATCTTCGGCCTGCTCATCCCGTGGATCCTCTACGTCGTGAACCTCGTGTTCTCGATTCTCGGATTCGTGAAGGTGAACAGCGGAGGAACCTACCGCTACCCGGTCAACTTCCGGTTCATCAAGTAGCGCGCAGACCGCGTCCGCAGAGCACCGCCGGAGGACGCCGAGGGACCAGGTCTCTCGGCGTCTTCCCAGTTTCGGCATGTTTGCCCTACTGTTATGGCTGACGATCCCGTCCACGACCCGCCCGGACCCCGGGCGCAGCCAAGGAGAGAACATGTCCGCAACGCCCCCGCCGCCGCCTGGTGCACCGTACGGAGGCCAGGCCCAGCAGCTCAGCCCCTCGGATGAGAAGCTGTGGGCGACCCTGGTCCACATCGGTGGCATCATCTTCAACTGGATCCCGGCGCTCGTCGGCTACCTCGTCCTCAAGGACAAGGGCCCGTTCGTCCGCGCGCACACCGCGACGGCGCTGAACTTCCAGATCACGATCTTCATCGCGTACATCGTGGGCGGAATCCTGACGATCGTGTTCGTCGGCGTGCTGATCATCGCTGCTGCGGCCATCCTGAACATCGTCTTCAGCATCATCGCGGCGATCAAGGCCAACCAGGGTCAGTACTACGTCTACCCGGTGGCGATCAAGTTCGTCAGCTGACGTTCGACCGCTCCGTCGTGCGCCCCGGCTTCCGAGCCGGGGCGTTCGTCGTTTCCGGGGTGTGTGCCGGGCGCGTGTCGTCGGCGCCGGGCGCCGGTGTCAGTCGTCGAGCAGCCTGCGGACGACCGCGTCGGCGAGGAGGCGGCCGGACAGCGTGAGCTCGATGGTCCCGCGGAGCGCGGCCCGCGCATCCACCAGTCCGTCGGCGATCAGCCCGGCCACCGCCGTGCGGCCGTACTGGTCGAGCTCGGCGGTCGCGATCCCGTCCCGGATGCGCGTGAGCAGCAGCACGCGCTCCACGCGCCTGGTCTCCGCATCCAGGGTCTCGCGGCCCGCTGCGGGCGACTCCCCGGCGAGCACGCGGCCCGCGTAGGCGGCGGGATGCTTCACGTTCCACCAGCGGACGCCGCCGACGTGGCTGTGCGCGCCCGGTCCGACGCCCCACCAGTCGTGGCCCTGCCAGTACGCGAGATTGTGGCGGGACCGGTGGTCGTCGTCGGTCGCCCAGTTGCTCACCTCGTACCAGCCGTATCCGGCAGCAGCGAGGCGGGCATCCGCGAGCTCGTACATGTCCGCCTGCAGGTCTTCGTCCGGCTCGGCGACGACGCCGGACTTGATCTGCCTGGCCAGCTTGGTGCCGGTCTCCACGATCAGCGAGTACGCCGAGAGGTGGTCAGGACGGCAGGCGACGGCCGAGTCGAGCGACCGCTCCCAGTCGGCCAGCGACTCCCCCGGCGTCCCGTAGATGAGGTCGAGGCTCACCTGCAGCCCGGCGTCCCTCGCCCACTCGACCACAAGCGGCACCCGCTCCGGATCGTGGGTGCGCTCGAGCGTCGCCAGCACGTGCGGCACGGCCGACTGCATCCCGAACGAGACGCGCGTGAATCCGGCGTCGGCGAGGCTGCGCAGGTAGTCGGCGTCGACCGAGTCCGGGTTGGCCTCCGTGGTGATCTCGGCCCCCGGTGCGAGCCCCCAGGCATCCCGGACCGCGCCGAGCATCCCGGCCAGGTCGGAGGCGGGCAGCATGGTCGGCGTTCCCCCGCCGAAGAACACGGTCGACACGGAGCGGGCGGGCAGTCCGCTGCCGTCGAGCGCTGCGGCCGCGAACGCGACCTCCCGCTGGGCGTGGCCGGCGTATTCGGACTGGGAGACGCCGCGCAGTTCGGTGGCGGTGTACGTGTTGAAGTCGCAGTACCCGCAGCGCACGCGGCAGAACGGAACGTGCAGGTACACCCCGAACGCACGCTCGCCGACACCGTCGAGCACGCTGGACGGCAGCAGTCCGTCGGCGGGTGCAGGGTCGCCGAGGGGAAGAGCGCTCGGCACCTCAGGCCGCCCTGGCGGGAAGCAACGACCGCAGATACCGGGCGGTGTACCGCCGCTGCGCCAGCCGAAGAACGGGCGACGCCAGCCGGTAGAACGTGGTCGACGGCCGGTAGAACGCCCGCACGACGAACCACACCGACCCGTCATCCCTCAGCTCGACGATGAACGCCTCCTCGCCGGACTCCGGATGCCCGTGCAGCGTCCCATACGCGAACCCGGCCCGCTGCGGCTCGTCGATGACGTACACCACCCTGACCGGCGCGGACACGGTCAGCGGCCAGAACGGAATCTTCAGCACGGCGGTCATCCCGTTGGCGATATACGGCGACCCGTCGTCGGCGAAGGTCGCCTCGGACGGCCGGTGCTCCTGCATCTTCGCCGGCGTGCCGTCCGGGTTGAACACGACACCCTCATACTGGACGCCGGTGCCCTCGTGGGTCTCGGTGACCTTGATGCCGCTCCCCCGCTGCACACCCCAGGTCATCAGCGCAGTGACGGTCGACGCGAACCGCTCCTCCCCGCTGCCGATGCGCGCCTGGCGGATGAACGACTTGTAGCCCTTCGGCGGGTAGTAAAGCAGGTCGGCAGCCTGCGTCCCACCGACCGCACCATAGGTGACCGGCTCATCGGTGAACGTGGAGCGACGCATGGTGACAACTTTACTTGGCGCGTTGCGTGCGGGAAAACGCTGCGGATCGGGTGCGGGCGACGATGGCCTACTTCTTGTCCTTCTTCTCCACGTCGCCACTCAGCGCCGCGATGAACGCCTCCTGGGGCACTTCCACGCGGCCGACCATCTTCATGCGCTTCTTGCCCTCCTTCTGCTTCTCGAGGAGTTTGCGCTTGCGGGTGATGTCGCCGCCGTAGCACTTGGCGAGCACGTCCTTGCGCATCGCCCGGATGCTCTCGCGGGCGATGATGCGGGCGCCGATCGCGGCCTGGATGGGGACCTCGAACTGCTGGCGCGGGATCAGCTCGCGCAGCCGGCCGGTCATGAGCACGCCGTACGCGTACGCCTTGTCGCGGTGGACGATGGCGCTGAACGCATCCACCTGTTCGCCCTGCAGCAGGATGTCGACCTTGACCAGGTCGGCCTCCTGCTGGCCGGTGGGCTCGTAGTCGAGAGAGGCGTAGCCGGCGGTGCGGCTCTTCAGCTGGTCGAAGAAGTCGAAGACGATCTCGCCGAGGGGCATCGTGTAGCGGATCTCGACGCGGTCCTCGCCGAGGTACTCCATCCCGAGCAGCGAGCCTCGGCGGCTCTGGCAGAGCTCCATGATGACGCCGACGTAGTCCTTGGGTGCGAGGATCGCGGCCTTCACCATCGGCTCCTCGACCTTGGCGATCTTGCCGCCGGGGAACTCGCTCGGGTTGGTGACCGTGATGACCTTCTTGTCCTCGGTGGTCACCTCGTAGATCACGCTCGGAGCGGTGGTGATGAGGTCGAGGCCGAACTCGCGTTCGAGGCGCTCGGTGACGATCTCCAGGTGTAGCAGACCGAGGAAGCCGCAGCGGAACCCGAAGCCAAGGGCGACGGAGGTCTCCGGCTCGTAGACGAGGGCGGCATCCGACAGCTTGAGCTTGTCGAGCGCCTCGCGCAGCTCCGGATAGTCGCTGCCGTCGATCGGGTAGAGGCCGGAGAAGACCATCGGCTTCGGCTCGGTGTAGCCGGGCAGCGCTTCGGTCGCGGGCTTCGCGGCCGACGTGACGGTGTCACCGACCTTCGACTGGCGGACATCCTTCACGCCGGTGATCAGGTAGCCGACCTCACCGACGCCCAGACCCTTCGAGGGGGTCGGCTCCGGTGCGGAGACGCCGATCTCCAGGATCTCGTGGGTGGCCTTGGTCGACATCATCTGGATGCGCTCGCGCGGGGACAGCTTGCCGTCGATCATGCGCACGTAGGTGACGACGCCGCGGTAGCTGTCGTACACGGAATCGAAGATCATCGCGCGCGGCGGAGCGTCCTTGACGCCCACCGGGGCCGGGATGAGGTCCACGACCCGGTCGAGCAGCGCATCCACGCCCATCCCGGTCTTGCCGGACACGCGGAGCACGTCCTCCGGCTTGCCGCCGATGAGACTGGCGAGCTCTGCGGCGTACTTGTCCGGATCTGCGGCGGGCAGGTCGATCTTGTTCAGCACCGGGATGATCGTGAGATCGTTCTCGAGCGCCAGGTAGAGGTTCGCGAGCGTCTGGGCCTCGATTCCCTGCGCGGCGTCGACCAGCAGGATCGCGCCCTCGCACGCGGCGAGCGACCGGGACACCTCGTAGGTGAAGTCGACGTGTCCAGGCGTGTCGATCATGTTGAGCGTGAACGCCTGACCGTCGTCGTCGCCCCACGGCATGCGCACGGCCTGGCTCTTGATCGTGATGCCACGCTCACGCTCGATGTCCATGCGGTCCAGGTACTGCGCGCGCATGTCGCGCTCGGCGACGACGCCGGTGATCTGCAGCATCCTGTCGGCCAGGGTGGACTTGCCGTGGTCGATGTGGGCGATGATGCAGAAATTGCGGATGAACGCCGGATCGGTCGCGGCGGGCTCGAGGGCCTTCAGAGCTCGTGGTGACATTGTGCTGCGATTCTCCCATGCGGACCGGCGCGTCTCCTATTCGAGGTTCAGGCGAAGCGCTCGGAGCGCTCGACCACGACGCCGGCGCCGTCCTCCCAGCGGTAGACCTCCGTGCCCTCGATGAAGACGCGCTCGGCCCGCGAGTTGACGTCGAGCGGGTCGCCGGACCAGACCACCACGTCGCCGTCGAGGCCGGGCGTGAGGGAGCCGACGCGGTCGTCCAGTTTCAGGAACGACGCCGGGTTCACGGTCAGCGCCTCCAACGCGGTCTCGCGCGGGAGGCCCTCCTTCACCGCGAGCGACGCCTGGTGCACCAGGAAGTTGATCGGCACGACCGGGTGGTCGGTCGTGATGGCGACGCGCACGCCCGCCGCGGCGATCTTCGCGAGGTTGGCGATGGCCCTGTCGCGCAGCTCCACCTTCGAGCGGGAGGTGAACATCGGGCCGAAGATCACCGGGATGTCGCGGTCGGCGATCACGTCGGCGAGCTTGTGCGCCTCCGTGCCGTGGTTGATGACGAGCCGGTAGCCGAACTCGTCGGCGAGGCGCATGGCGGTGGCGATGTCGTCGTGGCGGTGGGTGTGCTGGTCCCAGGCGAGCTCGCCGTCGAGCACGCGCACCAGCGTCTCCTTGCCGAGGTCGCGGGCGAACGGCTTGCCCTCCTTCTCGGCGTCGTCGCGCTGGGCGCGGTAGTTCTGGGCGTCGACGAACGCCTCGCGGATGATCATCGCGACGCCGAGCCGCGTACTCGGGGTGACGTTCTTGCCGCCGTAGACCCGCTTCGGGTTCTCGCCGAGCGCGGACTTCACGCTCACGGCCTCACGCAGCACCTGCTCGTCGATGGTGCGGCCGCCCCACGACTTGATCGCGACGGTCTGGCCGCCGATCGGGTTGCCGGACCCCGGCTTCACGACGATGGACGTGACGCCGCCGGACAGCGCATCCCGGAACCCCTCGTCGTCGATGTTGATGGCGTCGATGGCGCGCACCGCGGCCGTGTTCGGGGTCGTCATCTCGTTCGTGTCGTCGCCGGCGGGGCCATTGGCCTCCTCGTGGATGCCGACATGACCGTGCGACTCGATGAAACCGGGAAGCACCCACTTGCCGCTCGCGTCGACCGTGCGGACGCCATCCGGGATCGCGATGTCCGCGCTGGTGCCGACGGCGGCGATCTTCCCATCCTGGATGAGGACGGTGCCGTTCTCGATCGGGTCACCGGCGACCGGGACGAGGTATGCGTTGACGATGGCGACGGAAGAGGTTGTGGTCATGGCTTCGACCATACGCCTGGGGTGGGGGTGGTGAGGCGGGTGGCCGCGGGTGGCGTGGAGCGGGGCGTCGGAGTGGGCGGGACCACGGGCGGTGCGGTGGCGTGCGCCGAGACGGGCGAGGCCGGCGAATGAATATCACGTGGCGGGAATGGATCGGCGGCGACGGCGTTTCACGGGAGCATGAGCATTCTCCTGACCGGCGCGACCGGCTTCATCGGATCATCCGTCCTCCCCCGCCTCCTCGAGGAGGGTCACAGCGTGACCGCACTGGTGCGCGACGAGGAGAAGGCCGCGCGAGTCGAGGCAGCCGGGGCGACCGCGCTCATCGGCGATGCGAGCGACGCCGAGCTCGTCGAGCGGGCGGCGCGCGAGAGCGACGGGGTCATCCACCTCGCATCGGCCAAGGACGTCGACCCGGTCTTCGTCGACGCCGTCCTGCGCGGCCTCGAGGGAAGCGGCAAGCCGTTCGTGCACACCGGAGGCATCTGGTCGTACGGCTCCAACCCGGACATCACCGAGGACTCCCCCTCCGCCCCGCCAGCGCTGACCGCGTGGCGCCGGGCGACGGAGGAGCGCGTCCTCGCCGCAGAGGGCATCCGCACGGCGGTCGTCGTGCCCGCCGTCGTCTACGGCCACGGCGCAGGAATCGCCAACGTGCTCGTGGATGCGCCCCGCGGCTCCGGCGTCGCACCCGCCATCCGCCTGGTCGGCGACGGCGAGCAGCACTGGACGACGGTGCACGTGGACGACCTGGCCGCGCTGTACGTGCTGGTGTTCGAGAACGGCGACGCCGGCGCGGTCTACCTCGGCGCGAGCGGCGCGAACCCGACCGTGCGCGAGCTCGGCGAGGCAGCGGCGTCGGCGGCCGGTGTCTCCGGCGGCGTTGAGCCGGAGAGCGCGGACGAGACGCGCGCCCGCCTCGGCGCGGACTTCGCCGACGCGCTGTTCCTCGACCAGCAGGCACGCGGAACGAAGGCCCGCATCGACCTCGGCTGGGAGCCGAACGGGCCGACCCTGCTCGACGAGCTGGTGAGCGGGTCGTACGCTCCGGCCGCCGTCGGAGCGGGCACGGCGGACTGAGCGTCCGCCTCATCGACTCCGGGGGTGCTCCGCCTGCCTGACCTCGCGTGCAGCGCCCCCGGACCGGTTTGGCGCAGAGCCCGCTCGCTGGTAAAGTTGTTTGTTGGCTTGCGTGTGGGTTCTTCCGCACGACTGCCGCAAGGCGCCCTCTCTCGCTGAGCGGCTCATCCGAAACTCACTTCGAACGAAAGTAACCACGTGGCAAACATCAAGTCGCAGATCAAGCGCATCGGCACCAACAAGAAGGCCCAGGAGCGCAACAAGGCTGTCAAGAGCGAGGTCAAGACCGCGGTCCGCGCGACCCGCGAGGCCGTTGCAGCCGGCGACAAGGACAAGGCGACTTCGGCGCTGAAGCTCGCTACGAAGAAGCTCGACAAGGCGGCCAGCAAGGGCGTCATCCACAAGAACCAGGCCGCCAACAAGAAGTCGGCGATCGCCAAGCAGGTCGCAGCCCTCTAAGCAGCACCAGCATCCCGGACTCGTCCGGCAGCGAAGAGCCCCCGTCGTGACGACGGGGGCTCTTCGCGTTTGTGGTGGGTGGGTCGGGGCGCGTGGGATCGGGTGGTGGGATCACACGGCCGCGCCTGAGGAAACGGGGGATGTGGTGGATCGGCCGGACGTGCAGGATGGGTCGGACGCGGGCTCAGCCGGGCGTGGCGCGCTGCGTCAGGCGCCGCGGCCGCGGGCGCTGACGATGCGGATCATGCGTTCGAGGGCGAAGACCGGGTCGCGGCCGCCGCCCTTGACATTGGCGTCGGTTTCGGCGAGGACCTCGATGCAGCGGCCGAGGCCGTCTTCCGTCCAGCCCTGGAGGTCGCGTTTGGCGCGGTCGACCTGCCAGGGGGCGAGGCCGAGCTGCTGCGCGAGCTGGCCGGAGCCTCCGCGCGCGCCGGACAGCTTCGCCATCGTCCGGACCTTGCTCGCGAATGCCGCGACCATCGGTACAGGGTCGGCGCCGGACGCGAGGGCGTGCCGCATCGTGACCAGGGCCTCTCCGTAGCGTCCGGCGATCGCAGCATCTGCGACGTGGAAGGCGTTCGTCTCGACGCGGCCTCCGTAATACTTGTCGACCGTCGCCTCGGTGACCTCCGCGGCGGTGTCGGAGATGAGTTGCTGGCACGCCGCAGCCAGTTCGGCCAGATCGTCGGCGAACGCGGAGGTGACCGCGCGCAACGCTCCTGCCGTGATCTTCTTGCCGGCGTTCCGGAACTCCGCCTGGGCGAAGTCGTACTTGTCGGAGTCCTTCTTCAGCTCGGTGCACACCACTTCGATCCCGCCGCCGCCGCCGGCCCGGATGGCGTCAAGCAGCTTCTTGCCGCGCACGCCGCCGCCGTGGCGGAGAACCACGACCGTGCCGTCGGCGGTGCTCGGCAAGTAGTCGAGCATGTCGCTGAGGAACGCGTCGTTGCACTTCTCGACCGCCTCGACCCTGATCAGTCGGGGCTCGCCGAACAGGGAGGGGCTCGCAAGCGTGAGCAACTCCCCCGGCGCGTAGTCCGCCGCGTTGATGTCGCTGATCTCGAGACTCGCGTCCTCGGCCTTGAGAGCGTCGCGCAGCATCCGGATGGACCGGTCGGCGAGGAACCCCTCCGGACCGGACACCAGCACCACCGGCGCCGTCCTGATCTGGTTCCACGCGAGCTGCGGGATGACAGCGCTCGGCGCTCGCCCCTTGCTCGCGCTCGCCCTGCTGCCGCCTCGTGCCGCCACGTTCCTCCTCGGTCCATTCCAGTGTACGGGCGGCCACCGTCACCGGGCGCCGGGGTGGGTGAAGGGGCGCTGACGCGCGAGAGCGCGCGAGCGGTGCGGGCGATGCGGGCGAGGGGAATACAGGTGTCAGTACAGTAACATATCTGTAATATTGTACGTTCAATCCATATGTCGCTTATAGGCTGAACGAGTTGGCTTCCGTCAGCGCCCCAACCTGGAGGAGACTCATGAAGAAGGCCAGAATCATCACAGCGGCGACTGTTGCCGCCGGATTGGCGTTCACGACGCCTGGGATCGCCAACGCTGTGTTGCCGACGACTCCATCAACCATTGAAGCGCGGACTGAGTCCGCCGCCGCGTCCGGGCCGACCAAAGAAGATGTCTTCTCAGCAGTCTTCTTCGGGCGAGGCGACCTCGGGAAGAAGATCGCGCCGGAGCACGGACGTGTCGACACGAACCGAAGCGCGGGCGAGAAGAAGGCTCAAGACGCGCTGTACCAGAAGGTGCTCGAGCACTCCCCAGAGAGGATCGAGAGGCTCCACGCCGCAGCCACAACTGGGTCCCTGACCGATATCAGGAACGAGATCCGCTCGACGTCTGCTGCACTGGTTGATGTCATCGGTGACTCCGGTGAAGTTGTGAACTCCGACGCTAATGGTCGGTGCCTGGTCGTGTTCATCGTTGCAGCCGCGACCGTCGTCGTTTCTGTCTGGGTGACGGTGGACATCGACCAGAGCAAACCGCGGAACTACCAAATGGCTCGGGTCAGCCCGGCCGGTGACATCGCGCTTCAGGAACTCGTTTTCAACTTGAAGGAAGAGGTTGGTCGTACCTAGCTCTATCCTGCGCGTGGGTTAGGGGAATCTGCCCCTGGCTCACGCATCGGCTAACAATGCGGCAAATCATATGAAGCTCTCACTCATCAGTGCAGCACTGTGCGTTGTGCTTGCAGTGCTCGGCATCTACGTGGCAAAGAGCCTTGTCCCCGATGCGATAATTCAACCCCCAGCAGCTCAGATCATCGATACGCAAAAGATAGCCCCTCAGGGTTGGGCCTTCTTCACGCGAGACGCCCAGGAAGAGCAGATCAGCGTTTGGAGAGAACTGGACGGCACGTGGGCAGCGGAGCAGACCATCCCCAACGCCTCGCCGTCCGAGTTCCTCGGCCTTGGTCGCGGCCCCCGGGCGAACGCGATCCAGCAGGGGGCTGATCTTGAGGCCGCGTCGAAAGTGGCCACTCAGTGCGATCCCAAGAGCACGTTCGTAATCACCGTGCACGAGTGCCTCACAAACGCGGTGGCAATAAGGCTGAACCGGAAGGCACTGGCGTGGAAGACCTGCGGTGAGTTTGCTCTGGTGCTTCAGAAGCCACTTCCCTGGGTGTGGGCTTCCAAGGGGGCGGACGAGATAATGCCCGTGTCTCTGCAGAGATATAACGTCGCATGCTGAGATCAGACACGGCGCTCACAAGGCTCCAAACTCCATGGCCAACTGAAGTTTGGCTCAGGGTCCTGGTTGCTCACAATCCGCTCACCAACGTCTACGGTGCCGCACGCTCCTTGATCGCGCTCGCCGCCCTTCTTACCCTGGCTCTCAATCCTCTCGACAACCTGTTCGTAAGAACCTCGGCGGGGACCGCTTCTATGAAGTGTGAGGGGTTCACAGCAACGTCGCTGTACTGTGTTGCCCCGTCTCTTGAGCTTGGCCGCATCATTGCGGTGCTCGTTCTCAGTCTCGTGCTGGTTGGGATCTCCCCGAGGTGGACCGCAGTTCCCTTCTGGTGGGTGCTGTTGAGCTATCAACAGTCTGCAAGCACAATCGAGGGCGGCGACCAGGTCGCATCTATCGTCGCACTCCTCATCATCGTTCCATCAATCATTGACGGGCGATGGAATCACTGGCTTCCGGGAGGCTCCAAACTGGCTGACACGGAGACCGGACGGCTGCTCGCCTTGAGTTTCTTGTTCATGGTTCGGCTCCAAGCATCCATCATCTACCTCGTAGCAGGCGTAGCGAAGGTCGCAGAAACCGATTGGCAGAACGGAACTGCGCTCTATTACTGGATGGGGCACCCCGTATTTGGCGCTCCCGGCTGGCTACAACCGTTCCTGACACCGATTCAGCAAAGTGCGACCATACTTGCTCTCCTTTCGTGGGGAACGATCGCGTTTGAAATCGCTCTCGCTTTCATGCTTTTCGCAACTGCGAGGGTCCGGCTCGTCATGCTTCCCTTGGCGGTAGTGTTCCATCTCGGTATTGCCCTGACCATGGGCTTGACCAGTTTCTCGATGGTGATGATTGCGCTCAACATCGTCTCGCTCCACCCATGGGATTCCCCGCTCAGGAGACCAAAGCTGTTCAGTACTTGGCGTCCCAAAATAAGACTGAGCAGACGCGGAGCATAAGAAGATGTGGTTGCGGTTCCTCTACATGATCAGGTGGATCTCCTACAGCGTCTGTGCCGCGCTGCTTATGTTCGGGCTCATCGTGCTCTGCTTCTCAGACAGCCCGCGCCAAGGATGGATCTTCATGGCTCTCGGCCTCATCGGAGTGATCACCCAGCTTGGGATCCGTTATGAGGTGCGGAAGGGCGCGAACGACGTGAAGGATACCGTCGGGTAGCCTCGGCGAGGGCCACACAACCGTAACGACGCGTGCATCCGCATGGGCTGAAAACGCAGTGACTCTGCCAGATAAACGAGGCGACGTTTTCGCGTCGTTGTCACCTCAACCCGGCACGGACCCACCGAGCGAAACGCGCCATCGATACTCTGCCGCACGCAAACCTCTTGACCGACGCTCACGGAATCGAATCCTCCGCACAGATACGGTGCCGAAAAACGCGGCCGATCGCGCAGCATCTCGTTCATTTGCCTGCACGTGTCGAGCATCCTGCGCAGACACGGCGGTCGTGAACTCAGCTCGGCGGTGACCGACACGCCGAGGATGTTCGCGCGAAGCTTGGTGAGCCGCGGCGCGCCGACCAGTGCCTGGGATACGACGCCGGGCCTTCCGCGACGGGTGCAGCGCGCTGTGAGCGGGGTGTTCGGGTGCGACTGCGAACACGGGGAGGGACGTCACGCGCGGCATCGCTGGTGGTGGGCGATGGTGCGAGTTCGCGTTCTGTCCAGAGATCGACGCGGCCGGGGACGGGGCCGGGTGAGACGAGGAGGAGGCCGGAGTGGTCGGTGCGGGCGACGGTGCTGCCCGTGGCGGCGAGCATCCCGAGGGCGGAGCGGGTGGGGTGTCCGTAGCCGTTGTCCGCGCCGACCGAGACGAGGGCGAGGCTCGCGTTCAGGGCCGAGTACAAGCGTGGGCTTTGGTCAGCGGAGCCATGATGGGCGACTTTGACGACGTCGACCGGGCGGACGTCTCCCGTGGCGAGAAGCGCATCCTGGCTGGTCTCGCCGAGGTCGCCGAGGAAGATCGAGCGCATCCCGTGGCCATCGAGGGCGACCGTGATGCTGCCGGGATTGCCGGCCAGCGCCGGTGTTCCCGGTGGCGGCTGGGGCGGCCAGAGGACCGTCCAGGTGGCGGCGCCGAGCGTTCCGTGCGCGCCGGCGACGACCTGCTCGACCGTCGCGCCCGATTCGCGGAGGGAGTCCAGGGCGCGGGTGTCGAGCTCTCGGCCCGGCTCCCCGACGAGTGCGCGCTCCACCCGGCCGAGGACGCCAGGGAGGCCGCCGACGTGGTCGACGTCGAAGTGGGTGAGGATCAGCAGGTCGATGTGTGCGATGCCGAGAGTGTCGAGGCAGGCGGTGGCGAGGGCGGGTTCGCGTCCGACGTCGATCATGGCGACATGGTCGCCGTCCCGGACGAGGAGTGCGTCACCCTGCCCGACATCGCAGGCGGCGAGCTGCCAGGTGTCCGGAAGAGCGACGGCGCGGCCGACGACGGTTCCGCCGAGGATGCCCAGGTAGCCGACGGTGCCGAGAACGAGGGAGATGGCGGCCACGGTGGCGAGCATCCCCCGTCCGACACGTGGGCGCGCCAGCGCCAGGACCGTGACCGCGACCAGGGCCGCCGCGCAGAGTAGGACGCCGACGATGCCGTCGGCCCACGGGAGCGCGCTGCCCGGGAGGGCACTGGTGGCGGTCGCGACCTGGGCGATCCAGGCGGACGGCGCCCACGCCGCCCAGACGAGCGCCTGACCGAGCGCGGGGATGAACGGCAACGCTACGCAGGCGAGGCAGCCGAGGAGCGTCGCCACCGGTGCCGCTGGTGCGGCCAGGAGGTTGGCGGCGACGCCGTAGAGCGGAAGGGTCGGCGAGAGCAGGATGAGGACCGGTTGACAGGCGAGCTGGGCCGCCACGGGTACCGCGAGTGCGACCGCCAGGGTTCGCGGCAGCCACCTGCTCAGGATGCGCGCGAGCGGGCCGGCGAGCAGCATCAGCCCCCCTGTGGCCAGGACCGACAGTGCGAAGCCGTAGTCGCGGGCGAGCCAGGGGTCGTGCACGAGGAGGACGATGACCGCGAGTGCGAGCAGCGGGAGTCCCTGGGAGGGGCGTCCCCGGGCGATGCCGACGAGGACCACCACGGCCATCGTGGATGCACGGATGACGCTTCCGCCCGGGGTCACGAGGATGACGAATGCGGCCAGCGCGAGGAGGGCGACGAGGACGCGGGTGCGGCGCCCGAGTCCGAGTCGTGCGGAGACGAAGAAGGCGACGGCGGTGATCATCGCGCAATTCGCGCCGCTGACCGCGGTGAGGTGGCTGAGGGAGGCGGCCTTCATGGCGGTGTCGAGGTCGGCGGGGACGGCCGTCTCGTCGCCGATCGCGAGACCGGGGAGGAGCGCGCCTCCGTTGCCAGGGGTGGTGGAGGAGGCGGCGGCGAAACGGTGCCGGACCTGCTCTGTCCAGGCGAGCCACCAGGGTGGGTCGTCGAGCGGGGTGGTGGGCGCGGTGGCGGAGAGGGTGAAGGCGGTGGGCTCGCCTGGGGCGTTCGAGGTGAGGGTGCCGGTGACACGGACGAGGGCGCCGAACGGTGGTGGGGGTGCGAATAGTGGGAGTGGGGCGATGACGGTGACGGGGGCGGAGATGGGGGTGGGTGTGGGTGAAGGTAAAAGAACCGATTGGGCGGTTCCGCGCCAGCGCGCGCGCTCGGCACCGTCGAAGCCGGGTGAGATGTGGTGCGGGGTACTGTCGACGCGCACGGTCATGGTGACTCGCTGACGGTCGGCACCGTCGGTGAGGATCGGCGGCGTTCTCGTCTGAGCCTGCGTGGCGACCACGCTGGTAACCAGAGCGACGGACGCGAAGGACACGCTGCAGAGCGTTGCGAGGAGCGCTGCGCGGTGGTTCGTGCGCGCTCGAGGCGGACGCCGTCGAGCGGTCGCCCGCGCGCGCCCGACCAACACCGCGACGAGCAGGGCGCCGGCGGCGAGCATCCAGCAGGCGACCGCGAGCGGGCGGGCGGCATCCGGGGCTCCGATGGTGAGCGCGGCGGCGACCCAGAGGGAGACCGCCGGTGGGATCAGGCGGAGGTCGGGCCTCATACGGTCACCCGGTCTTTGAGGCCGTCGAAGAGTTTCTGGCCGATGCCGGTGATGGCGAGGAGGTCGGCGGGCGAGGTGAAGCGGCCGTTCGCGGCGCGCCAGTCGAGGATGCGGGAGGCGAGGGCGGGGCCGATGCGTGGGAGGGTCTCGAGGTCGGATTGCGTGGCGGTGTTGAGGTTGACCGTGGACGCGGACGAGCCAGACGCGGCAGCACCCGAACCGGCAGCGGGCGGCGGCGGAAGCGGCTCCCCGACGCGCGGGACCGCGAGCTGCTCGCCGTCGGTGACAGGGCGGGCGAGGTTGACGGTGCTGAGGTCGGCATCCTCGGTGAGACCGCCCGCCGCGGCAACCGCGTCGAGCACGCGCGCTCCCGCTGCGAGGGTGACCAGCCCCGGGTTGGCGACGGCTCCGAGCACGTGCACCAGCAGTTCCCTGCCCGGCGTGGGCGAAGGGTCACCAGCACTTGACGGAGACGGTGCAGGCGCATCGACCGTGGTCGTGGAGCCCTGCTGGCCGAACGCCGACACGACGACCGTCACCACCAGAGCTCCCAGCAGCAGGACGACCGCAGCGCCTACCCCGAGACGAACCCGCCCCGACCGTGGCACAACGACATCCGCCACGTCCTCCGCAACACCCGCAGCACCCGCGTCACCATCCGCATCCGTCTCCCGCATCCCCTCACGCTACGAACTAGGCACACTCCCCCAGCGCCCCACGAAAAACCCGTGGAAAACACCGACGGCCGCCCTCCCTGTGGAGAGCGGCCGTCGAAGCCTGCGCGAACGTACTACCCGCGCGCCCGCGTCGCGATGTTCACGAGGCGCGGCGCGCGCACGATCACGTTCACGATCTCGCGGTCGCCCACCGAGCGCTTCACGGCCTCGGAGGCGCGTCCGAGGGCTTCCAGCTCGTCCGTCGAGATCTTCGGGGAGACCTCGAGGCGGTCGCGGACCTTGCCGTCGACCTGGATGACCGCGGTGACCGACTCCTCGATCAGCAGCGTCGGGTCCGGCTTGCGCCACTGGGCCAGCGCGACCGCGGGCTCGTAGCCGAGCATCGACCACATGTCTTCCGCCGCGTACGGCGCGAACAGGTTCAGGGCCATCGCCGTGACCTCTGCCGCCTCGCGCACGGCGGGGTCGGCGGGGCCCGCGCCGCTGTCGATGGTCTTGCGGGTGGCGTTCACCAGCTCCATCAGGCGCGCGACGACGACGTTGAACTTGAACGCCTCGACCAGTCCGGGCGCGTCGGCGAGGAAGCGGTGGGTGACGCGGCGCAGGGCCGTGTCCCCGTTCTTCCAGACCGCGTCCGGGCTGCTGGTCACGTCGTGGGCGACGCGCCAGGCGCGGGCCAGGAACTTGGCGCTGCCGGACGGCGAGACGTCCGCCCAGTCGATGTCGTCCTCCGGCGGTCCGGCGAACGACATGGTGAGGCGGACCGCATCCACGCCGTGCTCGTCGAGCTGCTCGGACAGCTTGACCAGGTTGCCGCGCGATTTGCTCATCGCGGAGCCGTCCATCAGTACCATGCCCTGGTTCAGCAGCGCCGTGAACGGCTCAGTGAAGCTCAGGTAGCCCTGGTCGAACAGCACCTTGGTGATGAACCGGGAGTACAGAAGGTGCAGGATGGCGTGGGTCACGCCGCCGACGTACTGGTCGACGGGCGCCCACTTCTCCGCCTCTGCCGGGTCGAACGCCTGCGTGGAGTCACGGGCGGACAGGAAGCGCAGGAAATACCACGAGCTGTCCACGAACGTGTCCATCGTGTCCGTGTCGCGCGTGGCAGGGCCACCGCAGTTCGGGCAGGCCACGTTGACCCAGTCCGACGCCGCTCCCAGCGGGCTGGTGCCCTTCGGCTGCAGGTCGAGGCCCTCCGCGGGCGGCAGCAGCACCGGCAGGTCGGACTCCGGCACGGGAACCTCGCCGCAGACCTCGCAGTGGATGATCGGGATGGGGGTGCCCCAGTACCGCTGGCGCGAGATCAGCCAGTCGCGCAGGCGGAAGTTCTTCGCCGGCACGCCCAGGCTGCTCGCCTGCAGCGCCTCGGTGACGCGACGGATCGCGTTCGACTTGCTCAGCCCGTCGAACGGCCCGGAGTTGATCAGACGGCCCTCGCCGGTCAGCGCAACGCCGGTCTCCGATGGGTTCTGCAGGGGCAGGTCGTCCGGCAGGATCGGCTCGCCGGTCTCCGGGTCGGTGTGGATGACCGGGATGGCGCCGGTGACGGGCTGGTTCGTGTCGACGACCACGCGCACCGGCAGGTCGAAGGCGCGGGCGAAGTCCAGGTCGCGCTGGTCGTGCGCCGGCACGGCCATGATCGCGCCGTGACCGTAGTCGGCCAGCACGTAGTCCGCCGCCCAGATCGGCAGCTTCTCGCCGGTCAGCGGGTTGATCGCGTGGCGTTCCAGGAAGACGCCGGTCTTCTCGCGCTCGGTGGAGAGGCGGTCCATCTCCGTGGTGCCGCGGACAGCATCCAGGTAGTCGTCGAAACGCTGCTTGACCTCCGGACGCGCATCCTTCACCAGCTCGGCGGCCAGGTCGGAGTCGGGGGCGACCACCATGAACGTCGCACCGTAGAGCGTGTCAGGACGCGTCGTGTACACCGTCACCGGCTCGTCGCGTCCCTCGATCGCGAACTGCACGTCCGCGCCGGTGGAGCGGCCGATCCAGTTGCGCTGCATCGACAGCACCTTGGACGGCCACGCGCCCTCCAGCTGGTTCAGGTCGTCCAGCAGGCGGTCGGCGTAGTCGGTGATCCGGAAGTACCACTGGGTCAGCTTCTTCTTGGTGACCAGGTTGTCGCAGCGCTCGCAGCGGCCGTTGACGACCTGCTCGTTCGCCAGCACGGTCTGGTCGAACGGGCACCAGTTGACCGAGCTGGCCTTGCGGTACGCCAGCCCCTTCTCGTACAGCTTCAGGAACAGCCACTGGTTCCAGCGGTAATACTCCGGATCGCTGGTCTGCAGCACGCGATCCCAGTCGAAGCTGGGCGCGTAACGGCGCATGCTGGCCTTCTGCTGCGCGATGTTGTCGTTGGTCCAGCCATTCGGGTCGAGCCCGCGCTTGATCGCGGCGTTCTCCGCCGGCAGACCGAAGGAGTCCCAGCCGATCGGGTGCAGCACGTTGAAGCCCTGCTGACGCCAGTAGCGGGCGATCACGTCGCCCAGCGCGTACGCCTCGGCGTGACCCATGTGCAGGTCGCCGGACGGGTAGGGGAACATGTCGAGCACGTATTTGCGCGGACGGGTGTCCGCCGGGTCGTCCGTGGCGAACGGCTTCAGGTCGTCCCAGACCGGAAGCCACTTGTCCTGGATGGCGGCGAAGTCGTAGTGCGCGCCCTCGGCCGGCGCGTTCGCTGAATCGTGCTCGTGTGCCACGTGACTCTCATTCTTGAAGGTGCTTGGCCGCTGTCGAGTGGATGCGGCCGGGAAGACGTCGGGCGGCGTGCGCCCAAACATCCACACTACTAAACGTTGCGGTCGGCCGATCCGTTCCCTGGTGGCTGTGCGTCCGCTGCGAACAGCCCGGCGGCGGCGAACAACGCCCGCGCTTTGATCCGCACCTCCTCCAGTTCCTCCTCCGGCACGGACAGCGCCGTGATCCCGCCGCCTGCGCCGATGCTCACCCGCCCGTCGCGGAACACGACGCTCCTGATGACCATCGCGAGGTCGGCGGCGCCGTCGAGGCCGAGGTAGCCGAAGCATCCCGAGTAGACGCCGCGCGGGCCGCGTTCCAGCCCGGCCAGGATGCGCATGGCGCTGAGCTTTGGAGCTCCCGTCATCGAACCGGCCGGGAAGCACGCCGCCACCGCGTCGACCGCGCCGAGGCCGGCGCGCAGCCTCCCCTCGACCGTGCTGACCAGCTGGTGCACCTGCGCGTAGCTCTCGACGGCCAGCAGGTGCCGCACGCCGACGGACCCGACCTCGCTCACCCGGCCGATGTCGTTGCGCATCAGGTCCACGATCATCACGTTCTCCGCGCGCTCTTTCTCACTGGCCTCCAGCTCGGCGCGCAGGGCGATGTCGGCGGCGACGGTGGCGCCACGCGGCCTGGTGCCCTTGATCGGCTTGCTGAGCACCCCGCCGGAGGCGGTCACCGCGAGGAACTGCTCGGGCGACGAGCTCACCAGCGTCGTGCCCCCGATGCGCACGAACCCGGCGTGGTGTGCCGGGCTGGCGCTGCGCAGCCGCAGGTGCACGGCGAGCGGGTCGGCGTCGCTGACGGCGTCGGCCCGGTTGGTGAGGCAGAGCTGGTAGGCGTCGCCCGCGCGGATGGAGTCCTGGCAGGAGCGGATCATGGCGAGGTATGCGGCGTCGTCGTGCCGCCAGTGCGCCGCTGTGCGCTCGGGCAGTGGATGCGCGTCCGCGTAGCGCGCCGCTGCGCCGTCGGCCGCGTGCAGGCGTTCGGCCGACTCGGCGAGCCAGCGGTCTGCATCCTGTCCGTCCGCGTCCTCCAGCACCAGCAGTTCCACGCCTCCGGTGCCGTGGTCGAACACGACGGCACGGTCGGCGAACAACATCGCTGCCACAGGCCCGTCCTCCGCCGCGAACGGCACCCCGAGCGCCGCTGCCCCGGTCTCGTAGCCCAGCCAGCCCACCCAGCCGAGCGCGAACGACGGTTCGCGCGTGCGCGCCGGAACCAGCTCACGGGTGGAGAGGTCGGCGCGAAGCAGGTCGAGCATGGTGCCAGGACGCGTCGTGGACCCGTCGCCGTCCGTCACCTGCACCGAGCCGCTGTCCAACGCGGCCGTCGCCACGATCGTCCCGGTCGCGAGGATGCTCCGCCCGCTCTCCGCATCCGGTCCGGCGTCCAGCCAGACCGCATCCGGCGCGTCGGCGAACAGCGCGACGAAGGCGTCTGCGGCGTCCGGTCGCCCGTCGAACTGCTGCACACGGAGACGGGTTGGCACTGCATTAGCCTAGGCGAATGGATGCGCGCACCACCCTCTCCGATTGGCGCGACGGCGAACTCGTCGCACTCGACGACTGCGAGGTGGTGGAGCAGACGCTCGACGTGGCCGACTCGTTCCTGGTGGACGACGGCCGGGTGCTCGCGCTCGGCCTGCACCGCTCCCGGTTCCTCGACTCCGCCCGCGAGCAGGGTTTCCGCGACCGCGCCGAGACCGAACGCTTCTGGGACGCCGCCGTCGCGACGATCCCCCGCACCGGCGCCTGGTTCCCGCGGTTCGAGCTGGCGACGATCCGGGATGCGCACCGCCTCCGCTTCCGCCTGCGTCCCGCTCCCCCGCTGACCGACTCCGTCGTCCTCGCGACGGCCGACGGCGACCCCCGCCGCGTGCCGGACATCAAGGGTCCGGACATCGCCCAGCTCGGCGTGCTCCGCCAGCGCGCCCAGCAGGTCGGAGCCGACGAGGCGGTCATCCTCGACAACGGCCTCATCTCCGACGGAACGACCACGGCCCTGCTGTGGTGGCGCGGCGACACGCTCGCCACCCCTCCGCTGACCTTCGCGAAGGTCGACAGCGTGGCGGCGCGCACGGTCCGCGGGGTGGCGGCTGCGCTGCGCATCCCTGTCGACGAGGAGGCCGTGACCCCCGCCGAACTCAAGGGAACGGTGGTCTGGGCCGTGAACGCGCTGCACGGCATCCGGGCGGTGACGTCGTGGGTGGACGGGCCGCAGCTGGCTCAGGATGCCGCCCGCGCGACCGCCTGGCGCACCCGGCTGGCCGCGCTGGCGCGGGAGGTGTGAGCGGAGCGCCGCTCGCTACGCCCCGTGCATTGTCGCTGTAATGCCCCTTCGCGCTACAGCTACCAGCTGACCCTCCCGTCCGGCGGTCAGATCGTTCCTGCAGGGCGAGGCTATTTCGTGGTCAATGGGGAGGGTGACCCGGTGACCTTTATCGCTGAGCCGTGGGCCAAGGACGCACGCGGCGTTGCCGTACCGACACACTATGAGCTGAACGACACGACGCTCACCCAGGTTGTCGACCACAGGGGCACAGCGAACTACCCGATCGTGGCCGATCCGGCGTTCGTGTGGGAGATGGGTCTCCCTTCGGTCAAGCTCAATCGTGCCGAGACCAAAACCGCGACGACCATGACCGGAATGGCAACCGTCTGCGGCTGGGTGACGCGGCTCACAGGCTATGTCGGAGGAGCGCTGTGTGGAGCGAACGCCGGGTCCATCCTGGTCAACAGTCAGCGCGCATACAACGCTGGCAAGTGCGAACAGCTCTTGATCGGCCCCGGCGTCATCGGGAGCCTCGCGTATTCGGGTGGCTACTGCAAGTGACCATCGTCGACGCGTTCCGACCCGAGGTGCGGCAAGCACTCAACGCCACGATGCCGCGCAAGGTCGCATCGTTCGCATCGATGCTCCTGCTGGTTGTTCTGGCGTTCACCTTCGGAGCGGTCGTTCCGTGGTGGATCTGGCTCGTTGTGCTCGCTGTCGACGGAACGATCTTCCTCGCCCTGGGTAACTTCTGGGCCGGACGGGATGCGGTGGCTACGCAGCGTCGCGGGGACTGAACAGGAAAGGCGTATCGGAGAGGCGCACGTCCGCGCCTCTCCGTTCGTCACCCTTCGCTAGCGGCGGAAATTGCCGAGGAAACTGTCCGCAACAGCAACACAGACTTCGCCGACTCTCGAGAGCCAATGCCGGAAAGCCACTCCGGTCACTCGATTGGGTCGACTCATTGATTCCTCGATCCGCTCGGCGTCTCGCACCAGCCTAGCCGCCCCTCGAGACGCAGCCTTCCGGATACCAGAATCTCCTACGCCACCACCCGCCCGTCCTCGATCCTGACGCTCCTGTCGACCAGCTCGGACGGCACCCGCGTGTGCGAGATCATCAGGACGCTGCGCCCGTCCTGGGCCGCGGTCGTGAGGATGTCGCGCACGACCGTGTCGGCCACAGCGCCGTCGACGTTGGCCGTCGGCTCGTCCACGATGAGCACGGGGAAGTCGGCCAGGATGGCGCGGGCGAGCGCGATGCGCTGCGCCTGACCGCCGGAGACGAGCGCGCCGCGCTCCCCCACCGGCGCGTCGAGGCCGCCGCGTTCGGCCGTCCACTCGCCGAGGCCGACGCGGTCGAGGACGGCCAGGAGGTCGGCGTCCGTCGCGGTGTCCCTCGCGAACAGAAGGTTCTGGCGGAGGTCGGCGTCGAACAGGAACGGCTGCTGCTCGCAGAGGCCGACGATCCGGCGCACATCGTCCTGCCGCGCCGAAGAGGCCTCGACGCCGTCGATCGTGTAGCTGCCCGAGTAATCGATGAGACGGGTGAGGACGTGGGCGATGGCGGTCTTGCCCGCGCCCGTCGGCCCGGTGAGCAGCACCCGCTCTCCGGGCGCGATCCGCACATCCACGTCGGTCAGCACCGGGATGGATGCGCCGGGCCAGTGCGCGCCGACCCCGGTCAGGCGCAGCTCGGGGACCGACCGCACCACGAGTTCGACCGGCGCATCCCGGTCGACGGGGATGCCGGAGGGAAGCGTCTCCGGGGCCGTCTCCGCGATGCGTTCGGCGCTCGCGACGACCTGACGCCACGAACCGAGCGCGAGCGGCACCATCCCGAAGACCTCGAACACCGCGAGAGGGAGCAGCGCGACGACCGCGAGCTCCGGGCCGTCGATCCGTCCGGCGCCCAGGGCCGGGATGCCCGTGGCCAGGGCGATCGCCGTGGCGGCGCCCGCCAGCACGGAGACGACAGCGCCGGTCAGCGCCACCCCGACCGCCCGCGAACGCACGGCCGCGGTGAGGGCGGCGCTCGCGTCGTCGACCCTCCTGCGCGCGGTGTCGAGCGCGCCGAAGGCGGTGAGGACGTCGAGGTTGCGCACGAGATCGCTGACGGCATCGCTGAGGTCGGCGCGCAGCGGGGCGAGCCTCCGCTCCGCCCGGCCGGACGCCCAGGTGTTCACGAGGGTGCCGACGACGAACGCGAGCGCGAGCGTCAGGAGCAGGCCGAGCGCCGCCTCCGGGAGCAGCAGGAACGTTCCCACGACCGTGAGCAGCGCGATCAGGCCGGACGTCGCCAGCGGCTGGACGACCCGCAGCGGGTAGTTCTGCAGCTCGTCCACGTCGTTCGCCAGCCGGGAGAGCAGGTCGCCGCGGCGCGTGCCGCCGAGGCCGTCCGGTGCGAGCGGCACGAGCCGCCGGTACAGCTCCGTGCGCACCTCCGGCAGCTGCCGGAAGGCGGCGTCGTGCCCGGCCAGCCGTTCGAGGTAGCGGAAGAACGCGCGCCCGAGGGCGAACGCCCGCACCCCGACGACGGCGAGCGAGATGTACATCAACGCCGGCTGTTCGGCGGCGCGCGCGATCAGCCAGGCCGACGACGCGAGCAGCGCCACGGCGCTGCCGCCGCTCAGCACGCCGAGCGCGATGGCCGACCACAGCCGCCGCACGGGAGGCAGCGCGAGCCGCAACACCCGGCGGGCGCCAGGCGACGCGCGGTGCAGGCCAGCGGAGGACGGGACACCCGCCTCCATCACTCGTTCACTCGACACGGCTTCCGGCCTCCATCCTCAGCACCAGGTCGGCGGCGTCGGCCACCTGTTCTCGGTGGCTCACCACGAGCACGGCCACACCGTCGTCGGCGATCCTGCGCAGCGTGCCGAGCAGCCGCGCCTCAGCGGCCTCATCCAGGGCCGAGGTCGGCTCGTCCAGAAGCAGCACAGTCCCGCCAGAAGATACAGAGGCACCGGATGCGCGCAACCGGTACACCGCACGCGCGACGGCCACCCGCTGCGCCTGCCCTCCGGACAGCCCGGCGCCCCCGACGCCCAGCGCCGTCTCCGGCGCCAGCTCGTCCGCGGCGGCCAGCCGCAACGCCTCGACGACCAGCGCCGGGTCGGGATGCGCGGAGCCGAGCGCCACGTTCGATGCGATCGTGCCCGCGATCAGGCCCGGGGTCTGCGCGGCCCAGGCGACGGCATCGCGGCGACCGGCCGCATCCACTGCTCCGCCCGCGCTGATGCTCCCGGTGAACGGCACGAACCCGAGCACCGCGGCGAGCAGCGAGGACTTCCCGCTGCCGCTCGGCGCGGCCAGCACGGCGAGGGTGCCGGGCGGGATGTCCGCGGAGAAGCCGGTCACCACCTCCCGGTCGTCGTAGGAGATGGTCACGTCGTCGAACACGAGTCCGGGCCGTCCGGATGACGAAGCAGCACCGGCCGCAGCACCCGCAGCCGCCCTGTCCTCATCCAGCACCGCGAACGCCGCCTGCGCCGCCTCGATCCCCTCCGTCGCCGCGTGGAAGCTCGCGCCCACGTTCCGCAGCGGCAGGAACGCCTCCGGAGCGAGCAGCAGCACGAACAGGCCGACGGACAGGTCCAGCTGCCCGTTCAGCAGCCGCAGCCCGATGGCCACAGCCACCAGCGCCACCGACAGGCTCGCGGCGAGCTCCAGCACGAAGCCGGAGAGGAACGACATGCGCAGCACCTTCATGGTGTGCACCCGGTAGTCGTCGCTCACCGACCGGATGCGCGCCTCCTGCCGGTGCTGACGTCCGAACAGCTTGAGCGTCGAGAGTCCGTCGACGACGTCGAGGAAGCCGCGCGACAGCCGGGACAGCGCGGACCACTGCTTGCTCTGCGCAGCCTGGGTCGCCCAGCCGACGAGCATCATGAACACCGGGATGAGCGGCAGCGTGATCACGACGATCAGCCCGCTGGTCGGGTCCTGCCAGAAGATCACCAGCACCAGGATGGGCGTGGCGATGGCCGTCAGGATCAGCTGGGGAACGTACTTGGTGAAGTAGCCGTCCAGCGCATCCAGGCCGCGGCCGACCGTCACGGTCACGTCGGCCGTGCTCCGCGTGCGCAGCCAGCCAGGACCGAGTCGGCCGATGGCCGCGACCAGCGCGCTGCGCAACTGACCGACCACTGTCGCCCCTCCGCGAGCGGCGGCGGACTCCGCAAGCCAGCCCACCGCCCCGCGCACGAGCACCACCAGCGCCAGCCAGCCCAGCAGCCCGGCCAGCGCCGCCGGCTGCTCCCCCGCGACGCCGCGCACCACCAGCTGCGTCACCAGCCAGGCGAACAGCACCACGCACGCCGTCTGCGCCACGGCGAGCACGCCGCCTACCGCGAGAGTGGTGCGCGCCGCCGCCGCGTAGCGCAGCAGCCGGGGATCGAGGGGACGCACGGGTCAGCCGGCCTCGACGGGCACCGGCGCCTCGGCCGGGATGCTCGCCCGGGTGACGCGCTTGCGGAAGATCCAGTACGTGAACGCCTGGTAGAGCAGGATCAGCGGCAGGAAGATCGCCGCGACCCAGGTCATCACCGTCAGCGTCGTCTGCGAGCTGGACGCGTTCGCGATCGTCAGGCTGTTCTCCGGGTTCGGCGACGACGGCATCACGTTCGGGAACAGCGCGGCGAACAGCGACACCACCGCCAGCGCGATGGTGACGGCCATGAACGTGAACGACCAGCCCTCCGCCCCGCGCAGGTTCGCGACCCAGGATGCGATCAGCGCCAGGGCGGCGAGCAGGGCCAACACCACGAACACCACCGAGAAGTGAGCGATGGCCGTCCAGAGCAGGAACGTTGCGGCCACCACGATCGCGGCGAGCCCGGACTTCACCGCCAGCTTCCTGGCACGCTCGCGGATCTCGCCGTCCGTCTTGAGCGAGATGAACACGACCCCGTGCGTGAAGAACAGCAGGAGCGTGGTCAGCCCGCCGAGCAGCGCATACGGGTTGAGCAGGTCGAAGAGCGTTCCGGTGTAGTTGTACTGCGCATCCAGTGCGACGCCCTGCACGATGTTCGCGAACGCGACGCCCCAGAGCAGTGCAGGCAGCAGCGAGCCGACGAAGATCATGCCGTCGAACCACTTCTTCCAGCGCGAGTCCGGTCGCTGGTGCCGGTACTCGAACGAGACGCCGCGCACGATCAGCGCGAGCAGGATGAGCAGCAGGGCCAGGTAGAACCCGCTGAACAGGGTGGCGTACCACTCGGGGAACGCCGCGAACAGCGCAGCCCCGCCCACGATCACCCAGGTCTCGTTGAGGTCCCAGACCGGGCCGATGGTGTTGATCATCACGCGGCGGTCGACGTCGTCCTTGCTGAGGAACGGCAGCGCCATCCCGACGCCGAAGTCGAAACCGTCGAGCACGAAGTATCCGACGAAGAAGAACGCGACGATACCGAACCAGAGAATTGCGAGATCCATCAGAGACTCCTAGTAGACCGTCGTGACAGGGACGTGGTTGCCGTCGTCGTCGACGTGCTCCTCCGCGGGAGCAGGACCCTTCTGGGCCGCGCGCTTCATCAGCGAGAACTCGACGACGGCGAGCGTGCCGTAGACCGCGGTGAACGCGATCAGCGAGATCAGCACGGTGAGGCCGGTGACCCCGGGCGACACCCCGTCCTCCGTCTTCATCAGGCTGAACACGATCCAGGGCTGCCTGCCCATCTCGGTGAAGACCCAGCCGACGATCATGGCGAGCATCGAGAGCGGGAACGCCCAGATCGCGGCCTTCCAGACCCACTTGTTGGTGGGCATCCTGCCCTTGCGGGTGAGCCAGAGGCCCACGACCGCGACCAGGACGTGGAGCATCCCGAGGCCGATCATCCAGCGGAACGCCCAGTAGGTGATCCAGATGGTCGGCGTGTAGTCACCGGGGCCGTAGAGCTGCACGTACTGCGCCTGCAGGTCGTTGATGCCCTCGACCGTGCCGTTCAGGGTGTGCGTCGAGAGGAACGACAGCAGATACGGGATGCGGATCGAGAACAGTTCGTGCACCCCGTCCGGGGTGCCGAGGGTGAAGATCGAGAATGACGCGTCCGCGCCGGTGGAGGTCTTGTAGAGCGCTTCCGCCGCCGCCATCTTCATCGGCTGGGTCTGGACCATCGCGAGGCCGAGCTGGTCGCCGCTCAGCACGGTCAGCGCACCGGCGCCCACCATCACCCACAGGCCGAACTTGAGGGCCGGGCGCATCGTGTCGAGGTGCTGGTTCCTCGACAGGTGCCAGGCCGCCACCGTGATGATGAGGCCGGCGGACACCATGAAGCAGGCGAAGATCGTGTGCGGGAAGGCGGCGAGGGCCACCTTGTTGGTCAGCACGGCGCCGATGTCGGTGAGCTCCGCCCTCCCTTTCTCGGCGTTGATGCTGTATCCGACCGGGTTCTGCATGAACGCGTTGGCCGCGATGATGAAGTAGGCCGACAGGATGCTGCCGGCGGCCGTGACCCAGATGGTCGCCAGGTGCAGGCCCCGCGGGAGCTTGTCCCAGCCGAAGATCCAGAGCCCGATGAAGGTCGCCTCCAGGAAGAAGGCGAGCAGGCCTTCCAGCGCGAGCGGTGCGCCGAAGACGTCTCCGACGAAGCGGGAGTAGTTGGACCAGTTCATCCCGAACTGGAACTCTTGCACGATGCCGGTGACGACACCCATCGCGAAGTTGATCAGGAACAGCTTCCCGAAGAAGTGGGTCAGCTGCAGGTAGTGCACCTTCCCCGTGCGGTACCAGGCCGTCTGGAAGATCGCGACGGAGGTGACCAGCCCGATCGTCAAGGGGACGAACAGGAAGTGGTAGATCGTCGTCAGCCCGAACTGCCACCGTGAGAGCAGAAGCGGGTCAAGGAGTTCGTGCACGGGTGTGTCCACCTTCCTCGTCGATTTCTACGCTCTGTAGAACTCAACTTCTACAAAGTGTAGAACATTCTCAGCGTGCCGCGGTACCCTGGATCCGTGGCCAATCTCGGAGAACTGGAACGAGCGATCATGGACGCTCTGTGGAACAGCGGAGCCCCGCTCTCCGCCAACGAACTACGCGACAAGCTAGCGGCATCCAGAACCGACGGCAAGACTCCCGCCCTCACCACCGTGCTCACCGTGCTGTCCCGGCTGGAGCAGAAGGGCTTCGCCGAACGAGACAGGGATGCGCGCCCGCACCTCTACACCGCAGCGGTCTCCCGTGCCGGCCACGTCGCCGACCTGATGCGCGAAGTCCTCGAGACCTCCAGCGACCGCAACGCGGCGCTCGCGTACTTCGTCGGCTCGGTCGACGAGTCGGAGGCGGAGACGCTGCGCCACCTCCTCGACGCCCGCACCTCCTAGCCTCCCGTGCCACCCGTCAACGAGATCGCCGTGCTGCTCGGCGTGCTCGCCGTCGCCCTCGCCTGGCCCGTCCCGGTGCTCCTCGCCCGCGCGAAGTGGCCGGCGTCCGCCCCGGTGCTCGCCCTCGCGCTCTGGCAGTCAATCGCGCTCGCCGGTGGCATCTCGATGATCGGCTCCCTGCTGCTCTACGGGCTGCAGCCGTTCGGGCACGACCTCTGGTCGCGCATCCAGGGTGCGGCCTCGACCGTGTTCTCCGGCCCGCTGCCCGCCGGGGCGTCGCTGCTCAACACCTTCGCCCTGAGCGCAGCCGTCCTCCTCACCGTGCACCTGCTGCTCAACCTCGCACTCACCTCGGCGCGCAGCAGACGCCAGCGCCACCGCCACCGGGAACTCCTCAGCCTGCTCAGCGAACCGCTGCCGGACACACCGAGCACGCGCATCATCGACCACCCGGCCCCCGCGGCGTACTGCCTGCCGGGCGCGAAGAGCGTGACCGTGCTGTCCGAGGGCATGATCGCGCTGCTCACCCCGGAGCAACTGGATGCGGTGGTCGCCCACGAGCACGCCCACCTGCGCCAGAAGCACCACCTGCTGCTCGACGCGTTCCGCTCCTGGAAGCGGGCGCTCCCCTGGTTCCCCATCGCCAACAGGGCTCAGGATGCCGTCGCCCTGCTGATCGAGATGCTGGCCGACGACGCCGCCAGGCCGGCGGCCGGCGACCGGGTGCTCGCCGACGCCATCCGGGTCGTCGACGACACCGGCACGGCCGGAGCTGTGCTCGGCGCGCCCAAGGACAGCCGCACCCCGGAGGAGCGCAGGCACGCCATCGCTGCGCGGGTCGAGCGCCTCGATTCGGCGAACCGGCCCGTGAGCCCCGCGCTCCGGCTGACCGTGGTCGTGCTCACCGCCGCCCTGGTGATCGTGCCGCCCGTCCTGGTGCTCACCAGCTGACACTGCGCGTTCGTTCAGCCCGCGCCCAGTAGCATTTCCCCATGCCGAAGAAGGGGCCGCAGAAGGGCTCGTACGCCAAGGGAATCGCCAAGCGCGAGGAGATCCTCACGACGGCGCTCGACGTCTTCGCCCAGAAGGGCTACCGCGGCGCGTCTCTCCGTGAGATCGCGAGCTCCGTCGGCCTCAGCCAGGCCGGGCTCCTGCACCACTTCTCGTCGAAGGAGGAGCTGTTCGCCGAGGTGCTCCGCAAGCGCGACGAGGTGGACGAGCACGCGCATCCGGAGGGCGGCAGCGTCCGCGGCTTCGACACGCTCGTCGACATCGTGCGCCACAACGCCGACGTGCCCGGCCTCGTCCAGCTGTACGCGACCATCTCCGCGGAGGCGGCGGACGAGGACCACCCCGGCCACGCATACTTCGTCGAGCGCTACGCCATGCTGATCCGCGCCATCGAGGAGCACGTGCGCGCCGAGCAGAGCGCAGACCGCATCGACCCGTCGCTCGACCCGCTGCAGGTGGCGCGCCTGGCCATCGCCGTCGCCGACGGGATGCAGGTGCAGTGGATGCTCGACGACAGCGCGGACATGGCGGCCACCCTCGAGTACTTCTTCACCCTCATCCGGCGCGAGCCCCGGGATGCGCGGACGGCGACGCCGTGAACGAGGCGCTGACCTGGATCCTGGACATCGTCCAGAGCGTCGACCCCGTGCTCCGCACCCTCCTCGCCGGTGTCGGAATCCTGTTGGAGACCTCGATCCTGATCGGCCTGATCGTGCCGGGCGACACCATCGTGCTGGTCGCCAGCACCGCCGTAGCGAGCCCGATCGAGTACTTCGCGCTCGTGGTCGTCGTGATCATCGGAGCGCTGGCCGGGGAGAGCATCGGCTTCGCCCTCGGCCGGTACTTCGGCCCGAAGATCCGGGCGAGCAGACTCGGCCTGAAGCTCGGCCAGAGCAACTGGGACAAGGCGGAGGCCTACCTCGCCAAGCGCGGAGGGATCGCGGTGTTCCTGTCCCGCTTCCTGCCGGTGCTGCACTCCCTCATCCCGCTCACCGTCGGCATGAGCCCGATGCGCTACCGCACCTTCATGGCTTGGACGGCTCCGGCCTGCGTGATCTGGGCGTTCGCCTACGTCTCCGTCGGGTCTGCCGCCGCCGGCAGCTATCGCGAGCTGTCGCAGGAGCTGCACGGCGCCGGCTACGTGTTCGTCGCCATCATCGCCGCCTTCATCGTGCTGGCGTACATCGTCAAGAAGGTGCTGCAGAAGCGCGAGGCCAGGCACATGGACGCCGGACACACGGATGCGGCGGTCCGGGAACCCGAACCGCCGCACCTCGACGAGGCCTAACCCCGCCTGTCGCCTTCCGGCGCTCCTGCTACTTCTTGATGGGGTGGCTGGACAGCCACTCCTTCGCCAGCGCATCCGGCTGGGTCTTGCTCGCGCCCTGGTTCTTGCCGTTGAGGTCGATCAGGTCCTCGGTGGTGAGCTCGGCCGACACCTTGTTCAGCACGTCCTTCACCGTGGAGCTGGCCTTCTTGGAGTTGATCAGCGGCACGATGTTCTGCGCGGCGATCAGGCTCTTCGGGTCTTCCAGCGTGACGAAGCCGTTGTCCTTGATCGCGGGCGTCGTGGTGTAGATGTCCGCCAGCTGCACGTCGCCGTTCTTGAGGGCTGCGACGGTCAGCGGGCCGCCGGAGTCGCTGATCGGCTTGAGCGTGGCGGTCACGCCGTACGCGCTCTTGAGCCCGGGGATGCCGTACGGGCGCTCACCGAACTCGGGGTTGGCACCGACCGTGAGCGGCTCGGTGACCTTGGACAGGTCGGAGAGGCTCTTCACGCCCCACTTCTCCGAGAACTCCTTGGTGACGTTGTACGAGTCCGCGTCCTGCGCCTTGGCCTGGTCGAGCACCTCGAAGCCGGACGGCAGCGCCTTAGAGAGCGCCGCGTACACGTCGTCGCTGGAGGTGTCCGTGCTGGACTTGTCGTAGAACTGCAGCAGGTTGCCGGAGTATTCGGGGATGAGGTCGATCGAGCCGTCCTGCAGCGCCTTCAGGTAGACGTCGCGCTGGCCGATGCTGGGCTTCAGGTTGACCTTCACGCCGTTGGCCTCGAGAGCCTGGCCGTAGATCTGCATGAGGATCTCGGACTCGCCGAACGCGGCGGAGCCGATGGTGACGGTGTCGCCGGACGACGACGACGTGGACGAATTGTCCAGTGCTCCGCCGCCGGACGAGCACGCGCTGAGAGCCAGCAGGGCTCCCGCCGCGAGGACGCCGGCCGCGATGCGGCCTCTCTTCGATGCGAACATGTTCGTTTCTCTCTTTCGGTGGGTGCGTTGGGACTGTGGGATGGAAAAATCAGAGGTTGGTGCCGAGCGGGCGGTTCGGGACGGACGGCCCGAGCGGACGCCAGGGGTCCTTCGTGCGCACATCCTGGACCTTGCCGGCCGCGACGCCGCGGGGCACGACGAGCCGCTGCACGATGGCGAACAGCCCGTCGGTGACGAGGGCGAGCGCGATCACCAGGATCGAGCCGCCGAGCATTTCGTCGTACTTCTGCACGGCCAGCCCGTCGAACAGGTAGCGGCCGAGGCCGCCGACCGGCAGGATCGCGGCGACCGTCCAGGTGGCGACCACCTGCAGCGCAGCAGAACGCAGGCCACCGATGATCAGCGGCAGCGACAGCGGGAGCTCGACCTTGAACAGGATCTGCAGCTCGGTCATCCCCATGCCGCGCGCCGCGTCGATAGTGCGCCTGTCGACGGATTCGAGGCCAGAGTACGCTCCGGCGAGAACAGGAGGGATCGCCAGGATGGTCAGCGCGATCAGCGGGGGGACGATGCTCAGGTTGAGCGTGATCAGCGCCAGGTAGACCACCAGACCGAGGGTCGGGATGGCGCGGAGCGCACCCGAGACGCCGATCGCGAGCCCGCGGAACCGGCCGGTGTGCCCGATGGCGAACCCGATCGGCAGAGCGATCACCGCGGCCAGGATGAGGGTGAGCAGCGAATACCAGACGTGCTCCCCCAGCCGGGCGGCGATCCCGCTCGGCCCTGCCCAGTTCGCGGGATCGAAGACCCAGGCGAATGCCGCGAGGATGTCGGTCATGCGCCGGTCACCGCCTTCAGCGCCGCCCGGCGGGCGGCGCGCTTGGTCGTTCCGAGCCTCGTCCACGGCATCAGCAGCCTGCCGAGCAGTACGAGGGCGAGGTCGAAGACGAGGGCGATCACGATGATGCCGACGATGCCCGTGACGACCTCGGCGTTGTTGTACTGGTTGAGGCCTTGGATGAACATGGTTCCGAGGTTGCTCACTCCGACGAGCGACCCGACGCTCACCAGGCTCACCGTGCTGACCGACACCACCCGCAGCCCGGCGAGGAGCACCGGTCCGGAGAGCGGCAGCTCGACAGCCCAGAATCGGCGCCAGGTGCTGAAGCCGATCGCCGTCGCCGACTGCATGACGTCTCCTGGCACGCTTGCCAGTGCATCAGCGGTCGTGCGCACCATCAGCGCGAGAGCGTAGAGACTGAGCGCGACGACCACGTTCTTCGGATCTAGGATCTTCGTGCCGATCAGCGCCGGCATCGCCACGAACAGCGGAAGCGACGGGATCGCGTAGAGGATGCCGCCGAGGGTCAGCACCAGGCCCCGGGCTCCCCGGTAGCGGTTCGCCACCCAGCCGATCGGCAACGAGACGATGAACCCGATGATGATCGGGAAGACGCTCAGCGTGACGTGAGCGACCGTGAGGTCCCAGACCAGGCCGATGTTCGACCACAGCCAACTCACGACGCTTCCTCACCCTGCGCCGGAGCACCCACGACCTGTGCGGTCGTGGCCTTTGCCTCGGGGAGGGCCGAGCCCTCCGAACGCAGCACACCGGCCGTGCGGCCGTCGCTGTCCACGAGCACGCTGCCCGTCGGGGTCTCCTCGATGTGCAGGGCGCGCTTGCCCCTGTCTGCGCCGACGAACGACGCGACGAACTCGTCGGCGGGGTTGGCCAGGATCTCGGCGGGCGTGCCCTTCTGCGCGACGATGCCGCCCTTCCGGAAGATGACCACCTGCGTGCCGAGCCGGAACGCCTCGTCGATGTCGTGGGTCACGAACACGACGGTCTTGTCCAGCTCCCGCTGCAGGTGGATCAGCTCATTCTGCAGTTCGTCGCGCACGATCGGGTCGACCGCGCCGAACGGCTCGTCCATCAACAGGATGTTCGGGTCGACCGCGAGCCCGCGGGCGACGCCAACGCGCTGCTGCTGGCCGCCGGAGAGCTGGCTGGGGTACTTGTCGGCCAGGGAGCGTTCCAGACCGACCGTGTCCATGAGTTCGAGGGCGCGCTGCCGAGCATCCCGTTTCTTGTCGCCGCGCAGCAGAGGAACGGTTGCGATGTTGTCGACCACCTTCCTGTGCGGCAGCAGCCCGGAGTTCTGCATCACGTAGCCGATGCTGCGGCGCAGCTGCACGGGCTTCAGCGACATCACGTCCTGGCCGTCGATCTCGACGGTGCCGCTGGTGGGGTCGACCATCCGGTTGATCATGCGCAGGATGGTCGTCTTGCCGCTGCCGGACGAACCGACCAGCACCGTGATCTCACGCGACGGGATGACGAGGGAGAAGTCTTCGACAGCGACCGTACCGTCGGGGAACTGCTTCGTTACCGAGCGGAACTCGATCATGTGTGCGGCTCATTCCTCGAAGTTGGCATCGGATCGACACAGGCCTGTCCTTTCAGCCAAACACGATTGAGGCGCTTTGGCAAAGGATTGCGTCGAAATGTGGCGCGGGCGGTCCGGAACAACCGAACCCCCTTTCCGTGTCAGTGGCACTGCACACTCTGTTCGGTGTGGAGGACGTATCGGATGGCAACATGCCACCACCCACTGACATTCCCAACTAGAGGAGGTGTTGCGAACTACTCAGGCCTTGTCGCCGTAGCGCTTCTCGAGGTACTCGCGGGCGACGACCCTGGCCTCGGCGATGAAGCGCTCGTCACCGGCGGGGTCGAGCACGAAGGCCCTGTTGATGAGGGAGTCCATCATCTCCACCACGACTTCGAGGTGGAAGGTGAGCTCGTCGCCGGCCGGGAGGCCGAACTCGTCGGAGAGGATCTCGGCGAAGCGGTGGGCGAAGAAGTCGTCGTCCTGGCCCTGCTCGTCCTCAGGCGCTCCCGAGCGCTCCGCGTCGGTGAAGCGGATGATGCGGAAGCCGGGCTCTGCGCGGAACATGCCGACGAACGCGTCGATCGCGCACTCGACGGCCATCCACCAGTGCTCGGGCTCTTGCGCCCTGATGCCCTGCACGACCGCCTGGCGGTAGCGCACCACAGCGCGGTCGCGCAGCGCCTGGAGCAGCACGATGCGGTCCGGGAAGTAGCGGTAGACGGTTCCGATGGATGCGCCGGCCCGCTCGGCCACCATCGCGGTGGTGAGGCGGTCGAAACCGATCTCGTCCACCACCTCCGCAGCGGCATCGAGCAGCGCGTCGATGCGTGCTGCGCTCCGCTCCTGGATGGGTTCGGTTCGCACCAGTGGTGCTCCGGATGTGTTCTGACCGGCCACGAGGTCGTTGATGGGCACGAGGGCTACTCCTTTTTTTCCTGCAGATCAACAATACGTCTGTCGGGTCCCCAGCCCCACGGCGTTCAGTACCGTGATAATCGGATCATATTCGGGGAAACCTCATTTATGCCGGGGAATTCGCTCCGACTCGCCGCATACTGCATCCCCAGATCTGGGGGATGCGCACACGGGTGTCCAGCGTCCATGAGAAACTAGTCAGATATGCCCGCCACCCCTGACAAACGCGGCGCGAGCGTCGAGCCCATCATGCATCGCGCGGCGCGCATCGAGGATGCGTTCCACGATTTCCGCGCCCGCCGCGCCCGCAAGCGCGGATATCTGGCGACCGTCGTGCCGTACGCGGGCTACGGAGCTCCGACCTGGGCGCGCATCCTGGGCAGGGTGGTTCTCGCCAAGGAGCCGAAGCCGGGCAGCAGGGCGGAGCGCAAGCACCGCAAGCGCGAGGAGAGCATCCGGGGCTGGCGGTCGTTCACCAGCGTCCCCGTCTCCGACACCCCGGTCACCATCGAGATCGAGGGCGACCGGCACACGGTGATGCCTGACCGCGGCGGCGTGATCGACACGGTCATCCCCGTGCAGCTCACGCCCGGCTGGCACACGGTCAGGATGTTCACCGAGCAGTCGACGCGCGTGTTCGAGGCCCCGGTCTTCATCGTCGACCCGAAGGCGACCTTCGGCATCATCTCCGACGTGGACGACACCGTCATGGTCACGGCGCTCCCCCGCCCGCTGCTCGCCGCCTGGAACACCTTCGTGCTCGACGAGCACGCCCGCGTCGCCACGCCCGGCATGTCCGTGCTGCTCGAACGGCTGGCGGCCACGCATCCCGGCACGCCGGTGATCTACCTGTCGACGGGGGCGTGGAACGTCGCTCCGACGCTCACCCGCTTCCTCTCCCGCAACCTGTTCCCGGCCGGTCCCCTGCTGCTGACCGACTGGGGACCGACGCACGACCGCTGGTTCCGCAGCGGGCGCGAGCACAAGCGCGTCAGCCTGGAACGGCTGGCCCATGAGTTCCCCGGCCTCAAGTGGCTGCTGATCGGCGACGACGGCCAGCATGACGAGATCCTGTACGGCGAGTTCACGACCGCGCACCCGGACAGCGTCACCGCCGTCGCGATCCGGCAGCTGTCCAACAGCGAGGCGGTCCTCGCCGGTGGCCGGTCGAAGGCCGAGAAGCACACCGAGCTGAGTGGCGCGCCGTGGGTGTACGCACCGGACGGCGCCGGACTCAGCGAGCAGCTCAACGACCTCGGGCTGCTGCACTAGTCAGGCCTTCCGTGGCTGCGCCTGGCGTGTCGGCGGTGTCCGGGATACTGGGGCCATGACAGCACGCCGCGCCGACCTGCTCAGGATGCGCAGACGCGCGCAACTGCTTGATCCTCCCGCAGCGGGCGATCCGACCGCCGTCGTGCACCGGATGCTCGCAGTCCAGGCACAGGACTTCGGCGCCGCGTGCTGGGCGCTCGGCGCCCGCAGCCCGGGCAGCACGCGCGACGACGTGCTCGCCGCGCTCGACGCCGGCAGCATCATCCGGTCCTGGCCGATGCGCGGCACGCTCCACTTCGTCCCTCCCGCCGACCTGCGCTGGATGCTCGGGGTCACGACCACGCGCATGGTCGCCGGTCTCACGGCCAGACACCGGCAGCTGGAGCTCGAGTCCGCCGACTTCGTCCGTGCGCGCGACATCGTGACCGACGCCCTCGCGGGCGGAGGACGCATCGGCAGAGCGGAGCTGATGGCGCTGTGGGAGGCGAACGGCATCGCGACGGCCGGGCAGCGCGGCTATCACCTCATCTACTTCCTGGCCCAGACCGGCGTGCTCTGCTGGGGCCCGACGCACAAGACGCAGCAGGCGCTCGTGCTGCTGGACGAGTGGGCGCCGCCCGCCACAGCCAGGCAGCTGGAGCCGGACGAGGCCCTCGGCGAGTTCCTGCTGCAGTATCTGCTCGGGCACGGCCCGGCGACCGTCAAAGACTTCGTCTGGTGGACCAAGGGCACGATGGCGGGCGCCAAGACAGCCATCGCGGTGCTCGGTGACCGCATCGGCCGGCTGGAGGTGGACGGCGTCGAGTACCTGGTCGCGGCGGAGCACGCGGACGGCGGGGAGCACGCGGAACACGCGAACGAAAGACGCGGCGCATCCCGTGCCGCCGTCGACCTGCTGCCCGCGTTCGACGAATACCTGCTCGGCTACCAGGACAGGTCGCCGGTGATCGACGACGCGCACTTCACCGTGGTCGTGCCGGGCAAGAACGGGGTGTTCGCGCCCATCCTGGTCTCCAAAGGACGGGTGGCCGGCACGTGGAGGCGCACGACGGCATCCACGTCGGTGGCCGTCGAGCCGCTGCCGTTCGGGCGGCTGACCGCGGCCGAGCGCGCCGGCGTGAAGCGCGCGGCGACGGCGTACGGGCGCTTCCTCGGCCTGCCAGCGACGGTCACCGCGGAGGGCTGACGCCGGTAGCCTGGGATCGTGGCTCCACGACTTCCCGCCAGCATCCGCATCCCTGCCAACATCAGGACAGCGAGCAGGGTTCCCTTCCTGCAGGTGGCGAAGACCGCGGTCGCCATGATCCTGTCGTGGGTGATCGCGAGTCTGCTGCTCCCCGGCGAGCTTCCCGTGTTCGCGACGATCGCGGCGCTGCTGGTCGTGCAGCCGAGCGTGAACCAGTCGGTCGGCAAGGCCATCGAGCGCAGCATCGGCGTGATCGTCGGGGTGCTGATCGCGTACGGCATCGGCCTCGCGTTCGGCACCAACAGCTGGATCGTGCTGGTGGCGGTCGTCGTGTCGATCATCCTGGCCTGGGCGCTGAAGCTCACGCCGGGCACCGCCAACCAGGTGCCGATCACCGCGATGCTCGTGCTCGCGGTCGGCGCGTCCAACCCGGAGTACGCCCTCGCGCGCATCGTGGAGACGATCATCGGCGCCGTCATCGGCGTGATCATCAACATCGCGATCGTGCCCCCTGTGCAGTGGGAGCCCGCTCACCGCGCCATCCTGGGGCTCGGCTCCGAACTGGCGGCGACCCTCGACCGGCTGGCGACCGCGCTCACCACCCCGCAGACCCCGTCGCAGCTGAACGCGCTGCTCATCGAGGCGCGGCTGCTGCGCCCGATGGAGAAGAAGGCGGACGCCGCCGTCGCCCAGGCGGAGGACAGCCTCACCCTCAATCCACGACAGGGCAAGCACCGGGTGGCCCTCGACCACGACCTCGAGCTGTTCGCCCGGTTCCGGCCGATCATCACGCGCGCGCTCGGCATGACGCGCGCCTACCGCGATCACTACGACGACACGCTCGCGGGCGAGCCCACCATCCAGGCCATCGCGGAGGAGCTGCGGAGGTCGGCGCACGACCTGCGGCTGCTCGCCCGCGATCCGGATGCGCCGGTCGTCGAACCCGGCACGGAGACCGCAGGGCTGCCCGTGCTCACCGCTCCCCTCGTCATCGCGACGCCCGACCCGCGCCACTGGGTGCTGCTCGGCTCGCTGATGGAAGACCTGCGCCGCGTGCACGACGAGATCACCGGGGAAGAGACCGCCTGATCGGCGAGTGTGGCCGTAGCATGGCCGCATGTCCGCTGACAGCAGCCCTCCTCGAGGCTCGGCGGCCGAGGTGGCCGACACCGACGACGCCCCGGTCTCCACCAGAAGACTCGAAGCGTTCACCGACGGCGTCTTCGCCATCGCGGCGACGCTGCTGGTCCTCGACCTCGACGTCACGAAGCTCGGCGACATCCACACGGATGCGCAACTCTGGGCCGCCCTCGGCGATCAGTCGTTCGGGTTCGTCAGCCTCATCATCAGCTTCCTGCTGCTGGCGACGCTGTGGCGCATCCACGTCTGGCAGTTCGAGTACGTGGTCAAGGTGGACCCGCGCGCCACGCTCCTCAACACGGTGCGGCTGCTCGGCGTCGTGCTGATCCCGTTCACCACGAGCCTGGCCAGCGAGTACAACGGCTTCGTCGCCGGGCGCATCCTGCTGCCCATCAACTTCCTGTTCGTGATCGGTCTCACGGCGCTGCACTGGTTCTATCTCACGTCGCCGAAGCGCTCACTGGTCGCCGGCCTCTCCCCCGCCGCTGTGCACTCGACGAGAGCTGGCACCATCGTCGCCCTGGTCCTGGCGGCATTGACGGTCGCGCTCGCGCCGTGGTTCGGCTCGCTCGCCTTCCTGGTGCAGTTCCTCAACCCGGTGTTCGACCGCTTCCGTGCTGCGAGGCCGCCCGGTGTGCGGAAGCGGCACCACTGATGTGGCGTCATTGACCCGGCACCATTGACCCGAAACGACGACAGGGACCCCGCCGAAGCGGAGTCCCTGTCTGTACGGTGTCGCGGCGCTTACGCGTCGGCGAGGACCGCCTGGAGCTCGAGCGTGATGGTGACCTGCTCGCCGAGGAGCACGCCGCCGGTCTCGAGGGCCGCGTTGTAGGTGAGGCCGAAGTCCTCGCGGTTGATCGTGGCCTTGGCGGTCGCGCCGGCCTTGTAGTTGCCGTACGGGTCCTGGCCGAAGCCGCCGAAGTCGAAGTCGAAGGTGACCGGCTTGGTGACGCCCTTGATGGTGAGGTTTCCGTCGACGAGGAAGTCGCCACCCTCGTGGCGGACGCCGGTGGACACGAAGTCGATGGTCGGGAACTCGTCCGCGAGGAAGAAGTCACCGGTGCGCAGGTGCGCGTCGCGGTTCTTGTCCTTGGTGTTGACAGAGGCGACGTCGGCCTTGGCGGTCACGGTGGACTCGAGCGGGTTCTCCGCCGTGACGAAGGTGGCGTCGAAGTTCTCGAAGACGCCCTTGACCTTGCTGATCATGAGGTGACGGATGCTGAAGCCGACCTCCGAGTGAGCGGGGTCGATGGTCCAGGTGCCTGCCTTGTATCCGGGGATGTCGATGGTCATTCGTTGATCTCCTTGAAGTTTGTCTGCGGCGCTCCGCACGCCGTACAGGTACATGCAAGCGTATGGACCGTTCCGCTATTCCGGAAATCCGAAAAAAAGTTGACGCGTCACTCTTTTACCGCGAGCGAGCGCCGCAGTTCCAGGAGTTTCCTGGCATCCGCATCGATCTGGGCGGCTGGGATGCGGCCGGAACCGACGGCCGCCACGACGGCATCCACCAGCGCATCCGGGTCGAGGCCGGCCGCCGCTGGATCGGCGGGGAGCACGTAGAGCAGCATCGTGTTGCCGGCGGCAAGCGCCTGGATCGCGTTCTCCCGCTGGTCGGCGTACTGCGCGAGGCCGGAGTCCTGGAGCATCCGCATGTCGTCGGTGATCGTCACCCCTCGATAGCCCAGCCGGTCGCTCAGGATGCGGTGCCAGGGCGCGGAGAGCGACGCGGGAGCCGCATCCACCGCGCTGTAGACGAGATGGCCGAACATGACCAGCTCGGCCCCCGCCGTGATCCCTGCGGCGAAGGGTGGAGCATCCCTGGTCTGCCAGTCGGCGACGCTGAGGCCGGTGGCCGGGATGCTCGTGTGCGAGTCCGCCTCCGTCTCGCCGTGCCCAGGGAAGTGCTTGAGCGTGCTGTAGACCTGGCCGCGCTCCCCGGTCACCGACGCCGAGACGCGCTCGGCGGCCGCGGCGGGCGTCGTGCCGAGCACGCGGTCGAAGATGAACGAGCCGGGGTCGGCCGTCGTGTCGGCGACCGTGCCGAAGTTGACCGTGACGCCCGCCTGCTTCAGCAGGGCGCCGCGCTGGGCGAACGCCGTCTGGGTCGCCGCCGGCGGCTCGGACTTCAGCGCGTCGGCGCCGGGCAGCGAATCCCAGGGCAGCCGGGTGACGTCTCCACCCTCCTCGTCGATCGCCACCAGCGGGGGCAGCTCCGGATCGGAGGCCGTCATCGTCGCGTTCTGGGCGGCCAGGGCGGCCGGGCTCGCCGGGATGTTGTCGCCCATCAGGATCATGCCGCCGACGCCGTACCGGTCGACGAAGCCGCGCAGAGCGGACCCGTCCGTGCCGGGCTGGTGCAGCATCAGGAGGCTCGCGACCTTCTGCCGGAGCGTCATGTTCGCCAGCCGCGCCCGCGCGTACGCGGCCACCGGATCGGCGGTGGCTGTCGGCGACGGCGTGGCCGTGGAGCTGTGTGCGGCGGACGCTGTGCGACCCGCTGCTCCGGATGGCGCGCCGGTCGCGCATCCCGTGACGGCGACGGCGGCCGCGACCGTCAGCGCAAGCGCTGCCGTCCGGGTTCCTCGTCGACTCCTCACCTCTCGATGGTAGTCGCGCAGCGGGGCGGCCGCCGGTCGGCCGCCGGTCAGCCCTTCACGGCGCCGCCTAGTCCCGCCGAGCGCAGGAACAGCCCCTGGAACACCAGGAACAGCACGATCGGGATCAGCGTGGAGATCGCCAGCGCCGCGAGGTACACGTCCAGCTGGATCGCCGCCTGCAACGTCGGCAGGCGCACGGACAGCGGCTGGATGGCCGGATCGCGCAGCACGAGCAATGGCCAGAGGTAGTCTTTCCATGCCGCGATGATCGCGAACACGGACACCACACCGAGGATCGGCTTCGACATCGGCAGCACGATCGACCAGAACAACCGGAACGGTCCGGCGCCGTCCGTCCGCGCCGCCTCGAACACCTCGCGAGGCAGGTTGTCGAAGAACCGCTTGATCAGCACCACATTGAACGCGCTCGCGCCCGCCGGCAGCCACACCGCCCAGAACGTGTTGATCAGCGACTGGCCGAGCAGCGGCGGGTTCAGGATGGTGAGGTACAGCGGGACGAGCAGCACCACCGACGGCACGAACAGGGTGCCGAGGATCAGTCCGTAGAGCACCTTGCCGTACTTCGGCCGGAGCACGCTCAGCGCGTATCCGGCCGTCGTCGCCACCACGATCTGCATCACCCAGGAGCCGAGCGCCACCCAGATCGTGTTCATGAACTGCACGTCGATGTGCACCGTCGACCACGCGGTGGAGATGTTGGCCCAGTCGACGCCGTTCGGGAACAGCGCCATCGGGGTCCTGAGCGTGTCCTGCGTCGGCGTGATCGCCGACTTCGCGAGCCAGAGCAGCGGCCCGAGCCCGACGACGATCAGCAGCAGCAACAGCACTAGATGGGTGATGCGCGTCCCCCACCGGATGCCCGGCTTGCGCCAGTCGGACGGCGACAGGATGCCGCGGTCCCCCGCAGCGTCACCGCATCGCGCCTGGCCCCGTCGCCCCTGGCCGCGCCTGCCGCGGCCACCGCGCCCGCGACGCCCTCCGCCTCTCCGGCCGCCCTGCTGCAGCCCGGCGTCGTCGAGTTCGTCGGTCATGACGTTCATGACCTCCGGCGTGAAATCGGTCGAGGTGGTCAATTCTGGCTCCAAGACTTGGTGAGGCGGAAGTACACGAGCGAGAGCACGGCGAGGAACGCGGCGAGCATCAGACTGAGGGCGGTCGCCGCCCCGTAGTCGCCGCCCAGCGAGTTCTGGAACGCGTAGCGGTAGATGAGCAGCAGTACGGTCACGGTCGAGTTGACCGGGCCGCCGCCGGTGAACAGGTACGGCTCCAGGAACACCTGCGCCGTGCCGATGATCTGCAGGATGAGGGTGATCAGCAGGATGCTCCTCAGCTGCGGCATCGTTACGTGCCAGATCTTCTGCCAGATGTTCGCGCCGTCCACTTCGGCGGCGTCGTAGAGTTCCGGCGCGACGCCGGTGATCGCCGCCAGGTAGATGATGATGGTGCCGCCGGCGGCCGCCCAGGTCGCCTCGACCACCAGCGACGGCATCGCCTGGGTCGCATCCTGGATCCAGGGCTGCGGCGGGATGCCCACCCAGCCGAGGATCGTGTTGAACACGCCGGTCGGGCTCGCGTCGTAGAAGAACTTCCACAGCAGCACGGCCACCACCGGCGGCACGACCACTGGCAGATACGCCAGGGCGCTGTAGAGCCCTTTCGCGCGCTTGACCTCGCTCATCAGCACGGCGGCAATCAGCGGGATCGGGTAGCCCAGGAGGAGCGCGAGAAACGCGAACCAGGCCGTGTTGCCGATCGCGGTCCAGAACAGCGGGTCGTTGACGACCTGCACGAAGTTGTCCCAGCCGACGAAGGTGGGGGCGGAGACCAGATTGGTGTGCTGGAAGCTCATCACCACGCTGCGCACGATCGGCCACCAGGAGAAGACGCCGAAGATGACGATCATCGGCAGCAGGAAGAGGAGGTTGCTGAGGCCTCCTCCGCGCAGCCAGGTGATCGGGGTGCGCCGCGCCACGCGGCGCGCTGTCGGTCGCTGGCGGTCGATCGCTGTCATGGGGTCGGTGCTTTCTGTCGGTGTCGGTCGGCGGGCTGCACGGTCGGCGGGACGCGTGCTGCGTCCCGCCGACCGGCCTGGTGCACTACTTGTCGGCGTCGACCAGTTTCTGGATGTCGGAGTCGACCTTGGTCAGCAGCTGATCGATGTTCGCGTTCTTGTCGGTCAGCACGGCCTGGACGACCGCATCCAGTGCTCCGTAGAGCTCCTGGGTGTGCTTGTTCGGCTCCGGCACGAGGTTCGCGTCGAAGATCTTGTCGGTGAACGGCGCGACGTTCTCCAGCGGGATGTTCACCTCCGGCTTGATCCACGACATCGTCTGGTCGTACGTGGCCTTGTCGAACACCGGCAGCGTCGGGACGCCGACCGGCTGGTTCGACTTCGCGAGCACCTTCGCGTCCGCGACGGCCTGGTCCTCGTTGAGCAGCTTCTGCATGTAGTAGAAGTCGATCCACTTCACGGCAGCCGTCTTCTGCGCCTCGTTCGACTTGGGGCTGACCGCCGCGACGTTGCCGCCGACCAGCACACCGGCATCCTTGTTGCTCGCGTCGATCGGCAGCATGGTGAGCCCGTAGTTCTTCGGGTCGACGTTGTTCTGCTGCACCAGCGCGGTGAGCACGTCGGAGCCGGACGGGTACATGGCGATCTGCCCGGCACCGAACGCCTGGTTGATGCCGCTCCAGTCGAGCAGGAAGTTGCTGCCGACCGAGTTGTCCTCCCAGCGCAGGTCGTGCAGGAACTGCAGAGCGTCCTTGGTGACCGGGTTGTTGGTGGTGACCTTCGTCTTCCCGCCGTCGGTGGTCTCCATCCGGCCGCCGCGCGCGTACGTCGTGGTGGTCAGCTCCCAGCCGCCGGTGTTGCCCTGCGTCATCTGCATGTATCCGGCGACTCCAGGCACCTTCTCGGAGATGGTCTTCGCGTCCTTGCGGACCTCGTCCCACGTCGTCGGGGGCTTGTCCGGGTCGAGCCCGGCCTTCTGGAAGATCTCCCTGTTGTACGAGAGGCCCATCGCGTACGGACCGTACGGGATGCCGTAGATCTTGTCGCCGCTCTTCGCCACGGCGAGCACGTTCTCGTTGAACTTGCCCGCGTAGGAGAGAGCCGAGACTTCTTTGGTGATGTCGGCGAGCTGGCCGGCCTGCAGCAGGGACTGCGAGTCGGTGAACGGCACGTTGAAGACGTCGGGGAGGGTGCCGCCGGCGAGCTGGGTCGAGAACGTCGGCCCGGTCCACTGGTACTCCTCCGACTTGACCACGATGTTCGGGTTCGCCTTCTCGAACTCCTTCACGCGGTCGTCGAACGCCTTGAACGCGGCCTTGTCGCTGCCGGGGATGAGACTGGCAACGGTGATGTGCACCTTCCCGTCGCTCGAATCGCCGCTGCCGGAGCCTGAGCATCCTGCGAGCAGGCCGACCCCGGCGATCGTGATCGCTGCGAGTGCTGCGATCGTTCGTGGTGACCTCATTGTCGGTTCCTTTCGGTGGTGTGGTGTGATGCGGTGTGGTGCGGGGATGGAAGCTGCGTGCGCAGCCAGGCTGTGGAGTCCGGGGGCAGCAGACCGTCGACGAGCGGGTCGCTGCTGAGCAGGATGGCGGTGTGTTCCGGCAGAGCCACCGCGTCGGTGGAGAGGTTGGTGACGCTGACGAACTGGTCGCCGCGGGAGAACGCCAGGGTGCCGGGAGGGCCGTCGATCCAGCGCAGGGGTCCGTCGCCGAGCCCGGGCTCCGACCGCCGCAGCCGCAGGGCGTTGCGGTACAGCCACAGCATCGAGCTGGCGTCGGACTGCTGGGCCTCGACGGTCAGGCCCGCCCACGCCTCCGGCTGCGGCAGCCACGGTTCGGCGGACGCCTCACGCGGACTGAATCCGAACGGTGGATGCACGCCCCGCCACGGCAGAGGAACGCGGCAGCCGTCGCGGCCGGGATCCACCCCGCCGGAACGGAAGTGCATCGGGTCTTCGAGCCGGTCCGCCGGCAGGTCCTCGACCTCCGGGAGGCCGAGCTCGTCGCCCTGGTAGAGGTACAGCGAGCCGGGCAGTGCGGCGGTCAGCAGGGCGGCGGCACGGGCACGGCGACGGCCGAGCGCCAGATCCGTCGGCGTGCCGACGCGCTTCTTCGCGAACGCGAACGACGAGTCTGCCCGGCCGTAGCGGGTGACCGGCCGCGTCACGTCGTGGTTCGACAGCACCCAGGTGCTCGGCGCATCCACGGGGGCGTGTGCGGCGAGCGTCTGGTCGATGGATGCGCGGAGCTCGCGCGCATCCCAGGGCCTCGCCAGGAAGTCGAAGTTGAACGCTGTGTGCAGCTCGTCCGGCCGCAGGTACATCGCGAACCGGTCGATCTCGGGCAGCCAGATCTCGCCGACCAGCACGCGGGTGCCCGGGTAGGAATCCGCGATGGCGCGCCAGCCCCGGTAGATGTCGTGCAGCTCGTCCCTGTCCTGGTTGGGGTGCTCCCCCGGCCCCGGATGCTCGGGCACCTCCGGCAAGCTCTCGTCCTTCACGAGCAGCGCGGCCGAGTCGATGCGGACACCCGCGACGCCCCTGTCGAACCAGAACCGCAGGATCGCCTCGTGCTCGGCACGCACATCCGGATGGTTCCAGTTGAGGTCGGGCTGCTGCGGCGTGAACAGGTGCAGGTACCACTCGCCCGGCGTGCCGTCCGGGTTGGTGGTGCGGGTCCAGGTCTCCCCGGAGAAGTTGGACACCCAGCCGGTGGGGAGCTCGTCGCCGTTCTCGCCGCGGCCGGGGCGGAACCAGAAGCGTTCGCGCTCCGGAGAGCCTGGACCGGCGGCCAGCGCGGCCTGGAACCACGGGTGCTGGTCGGAGATGTGGTTGGGGACGACGTCGACGATCGTGCGGATCCCGAGGGTGAGCGCCTCCTGGATCAGCGTCTCCGCCTCCGCCAGGTCGCCGAACGCCGGGTTGATGGTGCGGTAGTCGGCCACGTCGTAGCCGCCGTCGGCGAGCGGCGACTCGTACCAGGGCGTGAACCAGATCGCGTCGACCCCGAGGTCGCGCAGGTAGCCGAGGTGCTTCCTGACACCGGCGAGGTCTCCGATGCCGTCTCCGTTGCCGTCGGCGAAGCTGCGGAGGTAGATCTGGTAGATCACCGCGCTGCGCCACCAGAGCGGGTCGGCCGTGGACGGCGAGAGCGCTGGCGCGGCGGGGCCTGCGGCCTGCTCGGCGGCGTCGGCGGTCTCTACGGCGTCAGCAGCGGCGGCGTCTGCAGCATCAGCGGTGGGGGCGGTGGGCTGCGCGCTCAGCACGGGGAGGTCCACGGATGTGCCCTTCGGTCGGGCGACCTCCCGCGGTGCGGCGCGCACCGATCATCCGTGGCGCGTCCGCGCCGCTCAGGTCGGCGGTTCGGTCGTCGCGATGACGTGTCCGAACTGCCGGCTCCGTCGTCGTGGAGCCGAATGTAGCGTTAATGACAGTTCACTGCAAGAACGCGACACTGAGTAATTCGTTTGCGCACATTTGCATTGAATTGCACAACAATTACGCGTGTTGAGCCGGTCCCGTCGACCCTCGGACCACCAGTTCCGGTTCGAAGAACAGCTCGTCCGAGATGGCGGAGTCGCTGGAGATCTGCCGCAGCAGCAGCTCGATCACGGTGCGCCCCATCGGCTCGATCGGCTGCCGGACCGTGGTCAGCGGCGGCTCCGTGCAGTTCATCAGCGCCGAGTCGTCGTAGCCGACGATCGACACGTCCGCCGGCACGGAGAGGCCGGCGCGCCGCACCGCCCTGATCGCGCCGAGCGCCATCGGGTCGCTGGCGCAGACGATCGCCGTCACCCCGGCCTTGAGCAGCCGCGCCGCCCCGGCCTGACCGGCCTCCAGCGAGTAGAGCGAGTGCACGATCAGATCATCGTCGAGCTCGGCTCCCCAGCCCGCCACGATCCGCCGGGCGGCGGCGAGCTTCCGCTGTGACGGCACGTGATCGCGCGGCCCGAGCAGCAGCCCGATGCGCTCGTGCCCGAGCGAGCGGAGATGCCCGAGCGCCTGCGCCGTCGCGACTGTGTCGTCGCAGGACACCGTGGCGAACGGGAGGTCGTCGACCGGCGCGTTGACCAGCACCGTCGGCAGATTGAGGTCGGTGAGCCTGGCGTAGTGCTCGTGCGACGCATCCTGCTGCGCGTACGCCCCGCCGACGAAGACCACGCCGGACACCTGCTGCTGCAAAAGCAGCTCCACGTAGTCCGCCTCGGAGATGCCTCCGGCCGTCTGGGTGCAGAGCACCGGCGTGTATCCGTTCTGCGCGAGAGCGCCGCCGATCACCTCCGCGAAGGCGGGGAAGATCGGGTTCTGCAGCTCGGGGAGCACGAGCCCCACCAGCCGGGCACGCTCTCCGCGCAGCTTGGTCGGGCGTTCGTACCCCAGCACATCCAGTGCCGTGAGAACCGCCTGTCTCGTCGCCTCGGACACCCCTGGTTTCTCGTTCAGGACGCGGCTGACCGTCGCTTCACTGACCCCGACCTTGCGAGCGACCTCGGCGAGACGTTTCGACATGCGCTCAGCATACGCAATTCCTTGCAAGACAGCGCAAGTCTTTTGCAAGCCCTCCGGACGGCCTAGCATGGCGGCCATGACGAATGCGACGGCGGCGAACAAGGTCACGGCGCTGCTGCTCGCCAGCCACCCGGGTCCGACCGTGGTTGTCACCGTCGTCGCGACCGTGCTCGGCGCGAGTCTGGGCTATCCGCCCGGCCGCCTGGCGGTGCTGGCGCTCGCGATCCTGCTCGGCCAGTTGTCCATCGGCTGGTCGAACGACTGGCTCGACGCAGCACGGGATGCGCAGGTCGAGCGGGCGGACAAGCCGGCCGCCCGCGGCGCGATCGGCGTCGGCACCGTGCGCACGGCGGCCTTCGTAGCCCTGGTCGCTGCCGTCCCGGTCACCCTCGTGCTCGGCCCGTTCGCCGCCGTCGCGCACGTGGTCGCCATCGCGGGCGGCTGGGCGTACAACCTCGGCCTCAAAGCCACGGCCGTTTCGTTTCTGCCGTTCGCGGTGAGCTTCGGCATCCTGCCCGCCATCGTCACGCTCGGACTCGAGCCGCCGCGACTCGCGGCCGCCTGGGTGGTCGCCGCCGGCGCACTGCTCGGTGTCGCCGCGCACGTCACGAATGTGCTGCCGGACCTCGCCGACGACGACCGCACGGGCATCCGGGGCCTGCCGCACCGGATGGGGGTCGTGCCGAGCGGGCTGCTCGCCTTCGCCTGCCTCGCCGCGGCCAGCGTGCTGATCGCGTTCGGGCCGGGCTGGCCTCCGCGCATCCCGTTGCTGATCGGGCTTGCCATCGGCGTGGTCATCGCGGTGACCGGGGTCGTCCTGCTGCTGCGCCGCTCGCCGACGCGGCTGCTCATGCAGCTCATCATGGGCTGCGCCGTGGTCGACGTGGTGATGCTCGCCTTCGCCGGTCAGTCGACCGCGGTCTGAACCTTCTCCGCTGCCGGTTCGTGGTTGCGGATGCCGACCGCTGAGACGATGCCGCCGACCAGCATCAGCCCGGCGGCGACGATCATCGCCCTGTCGAGTCCCGCCCGGTCGAGCGTGCCTCCCACGATGAGGCCGATCATGGCCACCGTCACCAGCCCGGCGATGCGCGACACGGCGTTGTTCACCGCGGAGCCGATGCCCGCCTGGGCCGGGTGGATGGCGCCGAGGATCGCGCTGGTGAGCGGGGCGACCGTGATCGAGAGGCCGACGCCGAAGAGCAGGACGGCAGGCAGGAGGTTGGTCCAGAAATTGACGTCCTCCCCCATCATCAGCAACCAGAGGAACCCGCAGCCGGCGATCACCGGCCCGATGGCCATGAACAGCCGGGGGCCGTACTTGCCCGCGAGACCGCCGAACACCCCGGACAGCAGCAGCATGCACAGCGTCGACGGGATGAACACGAACCCGGCCTCCGTCGCCCCGAACCCGGCGACCTGCTGCAGATAGAGCGTGACGGTCAGCGGCGCGAAGGCGAGCGCGCCGTAGACCAGCGCCGTCGCGATGTTGCCGACCCAGAAGTTGTGCACCCGGAACAGCCCGAGCGGCAGCATCGGCTGCTTGGCCCTGGTCTGCCAGAAGAAGAACGCCGCGAGCGACAGGATGCCGACGATGAGCGGGAGGAAGACGCGCGGGCTTCCCCAGCCGTACACGCCCTGCTCGATCAGCGCGAACACGGTTCCCGCCAGCCCGAGGGAGCCGAGCACGGCGCCCAGGATGTCGACGCGGCCGCCCGTCCCGTGGTCCTGCTTCAGCCCGATCATCATGGCGAGCGTGATGCCGATGGGGATGACGTTGATCACGAACACCCAGCGCCAGGAGAGCGTGTCGACGAACACGCCGCCGAGCACGGGGCCCGCGATCATGGCAACGCCCGTCCAGGCCGTCCAGCGGCCGATCGCCTTCGCCTGCGCCGCGCCGGAGAACGTCGAGATGATCAGCGCGAGCGAGCTCGGAACCAGGAGCGCGCCGGAGACACCCTGCAGGGCCCGTGCGATCACCAGGAACACGCCGGTCGGCGCGAACGCGCAGAGCAGCGACGTCACGCCGAACCCGATCAGGCCCGCGTACAGCACGCGCTTGCGGCCGAACACGTCCGACAGCGACCCGGCGATCAGGATGAGCGACCCGAGCGTCACGAGGTAGCCGTCGACCACCCACTGCTGCAGCGGCAGCCCGCCGCCCAGCTCCTTGTCGATGGCGGGCAACGCCACGTTGATCACCGCACCGTCGAGGAAGGCGACGAAACTGGCGAGGATCGCGATGACGAGCACCCGGAGTTGCGACGAAGACATGCGCTCGGTGGTCATGTTCTCAGTAAACGGGGAGCGAGCCGTAATGGCAACCGCAGACGCCTCCCAGCGTGCCGCGGGTGCGCGCAGGGCGTAGCCTGACCCTGAAATGTCCGACGAGCCGCGCCCTGTCTCCGCGCGCTCCGGGCCCGCAGCGACCCGGATCGCCGTCATCACCCGTGTCTCCTGGCTGCTCGTCCTGGGGCTCACCGCCGTCTTCCATTTCCTCAGAGGCGTTCCGGTGGATGCGTGGATCTTCCTCGGCGGCGCGGTGGTCATCGCGCTCGACGCGCTGGGCTGGCTGCACATCCCGGTGCGCGCGCTGCCCGACGGGCAGACGCTCTCGCGCCGCGTCATCGCGTTCAGCCTGATCGGCGTCGCCGCGCTCACCTTCGCGTTCGCCCCGCTCTACGGCGGCGCAGACACCGCACTCGTGGTGGGCCTCGGGGTGCTGCTGTTCCCGGTGGTGTGGGCGGACCGGCCCAGCGCATCCGGAGCAGTGGATGCGGACGGCAGGCCGCAGAGCCAGGACGCGGCACCGGAGGCGCGCGCCGCGATCCGCCGCGCCGCCATCGCCTGGTCGGCGGTGATCGTCGCCGGCTGCGCGTGGGAGATCGCCGCGTTCTTCCTCGGCCGCTCCTCCCCTGCGGCCGAGAATGCGTTCCCTGCGCTGTCCGACCTGGTCGACCCGGCCGTCGCCTGGCCGCCCGCCCGCGCTGCGCTCGTCGTGCTCTGGCTCGCCGGCGGATACGCCCTGCTCAGGAGAGGACGGCGATGAGAGAGGTCACCATCGCGGGCTTCCTGCTGTGCGGCGCCGTCATGGCGCTGCTCGTGGTTCGGTCGCACCGCGACCCGCTGCGGCTGGCGCCGTTCTCCGCCCTACTGGATGTGGTGCTCGCCGACCGCGCGGCCCGGTTCACCATCCTGCTGTTCTGGTGGTGGCTCGGCTGGCACTTCCTGGCGTCTCCGCCGTCGCCGTGAGGTGGGCGACCCGCTAGTTGTTCCCCTTCGTACACGTCGCCTGGGCCGCCGTCTGCCCGGTGATGCTGCTCGGCAACTCGACCGGACCGGAGGTCGCGGGCGCGCCGGGAGTGGCGGGCGCCGACGCATCCGGTGCGGTCGGGTCGGGCGTCGTCGGGGTGGTCGGCTCGGGCGTGCCCGGCGCCGTCGGGTCTTCCGCCGCACGGCCGATGCTGCCGGTGAGCTTCACCGGCTGGTCGTTGACGAGGGCCGTGTTGATGGCGGAGGCCGCGTTGTCGTCGACGATCACCCTGTTCACATCGTCCGGATCGGTGATCGCCGGGTACTGCAGGAACACCATGTTGTCGAGCCCGGTGTCTTTGAGGGCGAGGGCGATCTCGACGAGCGTCGTCGGGTTGGTGAGCGTGTCGGACGGCGTGATGTTCTCGACCGCCGCCTTCGCCAGCCCGTACAGCTGCACCGGATTGCTGAGGACGCCGCCGGAGACGACCTTTCTGGCCAGGGCGGAGAGGAAGACCTGCTGGTTGCTGATGCGACCGAGGTCGCTGCCGTCTCCCACCCCGTGCCTGCTGCGCAGGAATGAGAGCGCCACGTCGCCGACGAGGGTGTTCTCACCGGCGGGGAGGTCGAGTGGCGGGTTGGTGTAGTCGTCGGTGACCGGGGTCGCGAGGCAGACGCTCACGCCGCCGATCGCATTCGACATCGCACTCACGCCGTTGAAGTTGATCACGGCGCCGAACGGGATGTCGATGCCTGTCATCTGCTCAACGGTCAGCACCACGCAGCCCAGCCCGCCGCGCGACAGCGCCGTGTTGAACATCGCGCTGCTCGAACCGTCGATGGTGCCGCCGCCGTTGGGGGCCGGGCAGTCCGGAATCTTCACCATCAGGTCGCGGGGGAAGCTCACTACCATCGCGCTCTTGTGGTCCTGGGCGATGTGCAGCAGCATCGTCACATCGTTGTTGCCTTCCCCGGTGCTCGCGTCCTGCTCCTCCGCCGAGTCGTAGACCCCGCCCAGGTTGCTGCGGCTGTCCGTGCCGGTGAGAAGCAGATTCACGCCGCCCTGGATCGCCCCGACGTTCGGGATCGCCTGCTTGGTGTGCCCCGGCAGTGCGGGCAGGGCGACGCCCGTCTTCACCGAGCGGGCGACATCCCACACGGCGAACGCGGCCACCGAGCCGATGCTCACGACCACGACAGCCACCGCCGCGGCGAGGATGCGCATGACCGTGCCGACGGCGCGGCGGCGGGGCAGACGGCCGTGCCGAACGGCGGTCGGCCCCTGTGCGCGCTGGTGCCGGCGCGGGAGGTCGGTCATCGAAGGTCCTTCGGAGGGTCGGGCGAAAGAAGGGATGACGGAATCCTAGCTACAAGTCCTCGCGATGACCTTGGAGGCTCACTGGGTGTTCTGAAAGCCCCCTCACGCCGCTCAGCCCTGCGCGCCGGCCCTGCGCGTCCGCGCACGCAGCGGCGAACGGTGCGCCAGCTCGACCACGATCGCCTTGTCGTTCCCCGGATTCGCCGGGTCGAACCACAGCCGGGTCTGCTGCCCGTCCTGAATAGGGTCCGCCGCCGTGATCAGCATCGGCCGCTGCACCCAGCGCTGCGTGCCCTGCAGGTCGGTGAAGCCGAACGTGACCGTGGTGAAGATCCGGTCGCTCTCGTGGAACAGGGCATATCCCTTGTCGGTGACGACCGCCGTCACCTGCGTGCCCGTCCGCATCGCCGCCTCGTCCGCGTTCTCGCGCCGCGCCCGCGCACCGGCCGCCGCGATCCCGAGCACCAGGCAGACGCCCGCGAGGGCGATGAGCCCGTAGCCGATGATCGTGACGAACGCCGGGCCGCTCTCCGCAGAAACCACGATCACGCCCGCCCCCGCGCCGAGCAGCACGGCGGCGTTCCCGTACATGATGCCGAGGTCGCCCCGCTTCATCACGAGCGCCGCCCACGCGATCGACGCCCCGATGGCGAGCATCATCCCGAGCGGGATGGCGACCAGGATGAGCACGGGAGGCTCCTCCGGCTGGGTCGCCATCATCGTCCCGAAGCCGCCCCAGCCGTACCCGGCGGCGAACCCTCCGACCAGCAGCAGGATCAGCGTGACGACCACACGCACGTTCGACGGCCGTCGCTCCGCTCGCTCGCGCCGGGCGATGGTCGGGTCGACGGTGCTCATGCCCTCATTCAATCGGCATCGGGATGAGCAGCACAAGAACCCCTTGTCCCGCGCCCGAGCGGCGTGCAACACTATCCACCGTGATCCGTTAGCAGCGATTCCCTCCTCCCCACGACCGTGGGTGAGTCGACCGATCCTGCAAACAAAGGTTTCTCATGTCACGTTACGATCACACCCGTCCCGCCCCGGCCTTCACCATCTCCGCCGTCACAGTGCCGGACACCATCGACGCACCGGACGCCGCCGACTTCATCGGCCTGGCCGCCGTGCGCAGCGCGGTCATCGCCGAGCTGCGCGGCGACACCTCGCCGCTGCCCGCCCCCGAGATCGCCGCCGCCGAGCTCCTCCCGAACTGGAAGGACGAGTCCATCGGCAGCAGGGGCTTCGTCGCCCACGTGGACGGCAGGGTGGTGGGGCGCGGCACTCTCGTGCTCCCCGCCGGCGCGTCCGAGTGCTGGGCGGCGGTGGCGGTGCTCCCCGGCTACCGCGGCGACGGCATCGGGGCGGCCATCTACGCCCGGCTCGAACAGCTGGCCGTGGATGCCGGTCGCCGCACCATCCAGAACCAGACGGACTACGCGGCCGGGATCGGCGGCGACAGCCTTCCTGCGCCCACCGGGTTCGGCTCCATGCCGCTGGACCTCGCCTCCACCCGGTTCCTGCTCCGGTTCGGCTTCACGCTGGAACAGATCGGGCGGCTGAGCAGCCTTGCCCTCCCGATGGAGGCAGACGTCATGGCCTCCTGCCTGCGGGAGGCGCTGGCCGCTTCGGCCGGGTATCGCACGGTCACCTGGCAGGGCCGAACGCCCGACGCCTGGGTCGACGCGCTCGCCCTCATGCGCACCAGGATGAGCACCGACACGCCGAACGCCGGGATCGAACAGTCCGAAGACGTCTGGACCGCCGAGCGCGTCCGCTCCGTCGACGACCACTGGGAGGCGAGCCCGCGCACTATCCTCACTACCATCGTGGTGGATGCGGAGACGGGAGAGCCCGCCGGGTACACCGAACTCGACGTGCCCGCCGAACCGGACCGCGCGGTGGAGCAGATGGACACGCTCGTGCTCGCCGGCCACCGCGGCCGCCGCCTCGGGATGCTGCTGAAGCTCACCAACCTGCGCGAGCTCGGCGACCGCTTCCCGGCCAGCAGGTCGGTCGAGACGATGAACGCGGAAGACAACCGCCACATGCTCGACGTGAACGAGGCCGTCGGCTTCCGCCCGCTGGCGTACTCGGCCCGCTGGAAGAAGACGATCGGCTGACGGCCGGTGGATGCGCGGGGCGGGCGGGATGTGCCCGCCCGGCCCTGTGCATCCGGTGTCACGCGTCTCGGCGGCGTCTGATCGCTCGGGCGAGGAGACCGGCGGCGGCGCCCGCGCCGACAGTGATCAGGGCGAGTGCTGCCAACCACGCCGCGCTGTCGTCCGCGCGCGATCCTGTCGCCGCGAGGGCCGTCGTGGGTGCGGCGGTGGTCGCGTCGGCGAGGTCGGACGTTGACGGTCCGGGGTCGTCCACGGGCTGCGTCTCCGTCTGCCCGGGCTCGCACGCGCCGCCCGCTCCCCCGTCGCCGGGCACGGTCTCCGCGTCGTCCGTGGCCCACGCCGCGGAGAACGTCTGCGCCGCCATCAGCGGCTGCAGCGCATCCCGCACCTGGTCGTCGGCGAAGTGGCGTCGCATCGCGCCGTGGTCGACCGCGTTGCCGACGGCCGCGAGGACCATCGACTGGTCGAGCGACAGGTAGCGCTTCGCGATCGTCCCGCTCTTCACCGCGACCGCGTCATAGAACCCGCCGGGCCCGTACGCGTGCAGGTCGTGCTCGATGCCGCGCAGGTTGGCGACCGCGGCGGCCGGGTCGTAGCCGAGCGCGAGGAACGAGGCGTGCGGGGTCACGACGCCGTCGCCGAACGACGGGTCCGGATTGTGGCCGCGGTCGGCGTCCGGGCAGTCGCGGTACGGCTGGTCGACGTCGGTGTTCTCCTGGTCGGAGAGGTAGCCGTCCGCCTTCATCCCGGCGAGGTCGACGCCGTACTCGCGGTAGCCGCCCGCCGGGTTGCTGGACGGCGAGAACCCCCAGTATCCGTATCCGGCGTCCTCACCGTGCTTCTCCTGCACGGCGACGGTGATCGGGTGGTTGAGGCCCCACGAGGTCGGCCCCCACTGCTCCTCCGGCACCAGCAGCGACGGCATCAGCGCCTCGAACATGCTCCCGCCCCAGCTCGGCACGAACGACATCCCGTCGTACGAGTACGCCCCTTCGTACACGGTCAGCCCGTCGTACACCCGGTTCTGCCCGGTGGGCCGCTGCTCCTGCCACGACCAGTCGCAGCCGTCCGGCATGGTGCGGAACGTGCCGTACATCCCGGATGCGGGGATCTGCCCGTTCACGATGCCCAGGTAGGTGGCGATGCGGCTCTCGCTGACGGTGGTGTCGTAGTGGTGGCAGGTGTAGACGAGCGTCACGGGCGCGCCGTTGTACGCGGGGGCCTCGCATCCGGTCTCTCCGACGGGCGGCGTCTCCCAGAATCCGCCGCGGTTGGCGCCGGCGGGGAGCACGGGCTGCTTGCCCTGCTTGTCGTAGAAGACGCCGAAGTCCATCGAGTCGTAGAGGGCGCGCGCCCGGGCGCTGAGGGCCGGATCGCTGTCCGCCTCGGCGTTGGCGACCATCCGGAGCCCGGCGGCCAGCCAGCCGTTGTCGACCGTGCTGAGGAATGGGTTGACCACGGTGCCGTTCTCCGGCCAGGTGGTCAGCTTCGAGCCGTCCGCCGGTGAGTACCAGTTGTTGAACATGCCGCTCGCGGCGTTCCGCTCGAGCGCCTCGAGGGTGCCGATGGTGGTCGCCACCCTGTCGTGCGCCTCCGCGCCGCCGATGATGCCGAGGTCGCGCACCGCGAGCGTCGACCACAGGTAGCCGCCGATGTTCGTCGGTGAGGTGAACCCGGATGCGCTGGCCGGGCTGAGATCGCCCCCGATGTTGTCAGCGGGAAGGCCTGTCGTGGGGTCGGTCATGGCTGCCATCGACCGCCAGGTGTCCGCGGCCCACCGCGTGAGCTCTGCGGTGTACGGGGTGGCGTCGCTGGATGCGGGGCCGGTGGTGTCGACGGTGCTGGTGGTCGGTGGGGCCGCGCTCGCGGGCGCGGCGATCGCCCCACCGACGAGGGTAGAGGCGACCAGCGCGACACCCGCGCCGATCGCTCTGGAGAGGGTGGGAGGGGGCATCGTCGTCCGCTTCATTGCTGGCTTCCTTCGGTGTGGAGCATCCCGAGGTGGTCGTGCTGGGATATCAATTCGGGACAGTGTATGCGCATACATCCCGAAATGGCAACCACTCAGCCCGACGGCCGAGGGTCAGGACGGACGCGAAAAAGGGTCAGCCCCCGCGATTTCTCGCGGGGGCTGACCCTTCGGTGGTGGATCTGAGGGGACTCGAACCCCTGACCCCCTGCATGCCATGCAGGTGCGCTACCAGCTGCGCCACAGACCCAGACGCTGTTCCCGATCTCTCCGAAACAACTCGTTTAGCGTACTACATGATCCAGGTCTGGAAGAAACCAGCGCGACGCTCGGGCGTGCCGAAATCAGTCGAAGAGTTCGCTGAGCCAATTCTCGCGCTTCTTCTTGTACGGGTACTGCTGCTGCGCGTGGCCGGGCTGCTGGTACCCCTGCTGCGGGGCCTGCCCGTACCGCTGCTGCTGGCCATACGGCTGCGCTCCGCCACCCGCTCCACCACCAGCCACCGGCTGCGCGCGGTCGATGATCTTGTCCAGCTCTCCGCGGTCGAGCCACACTCCGCGGCATTCGGGGCAGTAGTCGATTTCGATTCCACTGCGCTCGCTCATCACGAGGGTGGCGTTGTCTGTCGGGCATCTCATGCCGTCAGTCAATCAGCGCAGTATGAGAGAACTCTCACACACTGCGCAAAGAACGCCGAACCGGGATGCGTTACTCGGCGCCCTCGTGCACGGGCAGTTCGAGCGGGATGACCGGGCAGTCTTTCCAGAGGCGTTCGAGCGCGTAGTACATGCGGTCTTCCTCGTGGAAGACGTGCACGACCAGGTCGCCGAAGTCGAGGAGGACCCAGCGGCCTTCCGCCTTGCCTTCGCGGCGCAGGGTTTTGACACCGGCCTCGTTCAGCTGGTCTTCGATCTCGCCGGCGATGGCGATGACGTTGCGCTCGACGCGGCCGCTGACCAGCAGGAACGCGTCGGTGAGGGGCAGCGGGCCGGAGACGTCGAGCGCCACCAGGTCTTCCCCGGACTTGGAGTCCGCTGCCTTCGCTGCGAGCTGCAGGATCTGCTTGGCGTGCTCTGTCGCGGTCACGGTCGGGCCTCCGTCGTGGGGGCGGCCGGTTGGAACAGGGTGGAAAGGATGATCAGAACACCTTCAAGACGTAAGCGGAGATGAGGAGGCCGATGACACCGACGGCGAGCACGCCGGCGGTGACGATCAGCACGACGGGCAGTTTGCCGCCGCGCTTCTTCGGCGGGGCGATGACGCCGCGGGTCGACGTGTGCGAGCTGATGGCCCTGGATGCACGGATCGGCGCGACTTCGGATGTGTTGAACTCGTTCTCGTCGCCGTCGAGCAGGCGGTCGAGGTCGGAGGAATCGATCCTGTCCGGGTGGGCGCCCGTTGCGCCGAGCCCGCGGGGCAGGTCGATCGAGCCGGTGACGAGGATCTCGCCGGTCGCGGTGAGCGGACCGGTCGCGTCTGCGGTGGGCAGCACGGGCAGGATGAGCGCGTTCGTGGTGGTCGCCGAGCCGGACTGGCCGACGTTGCGCGAGATGATCTGGTCGAACGGCTGGTTCTTGTCGTCCAGCTCGGCCGCCGTCGACCAGTGACCGGTCGGCGGGGTGAACGGCTGGCGCTCCAGCGTGCTGTCGGCCTCGTCGGAGCTCGCGTCCGCATCGGAGCCGGACGACTTCTCGGCACGCGCCGACGTCGGTGCGAGCAACGACGAGTCGGCAGTGGATGCGCTGACCGAAGCGGCCGGAGCAGCGGTGCCCTCCGGCGAGGAGGCGGGAGCGGACGACGCGGCGCTTGCTGCGCTGTCGGACGACGCCCCGAGCGGGGCGAACGGCCACGCGGTCGGCGACGACGACGCGACCTCCGGCTCGGCGGCCGGACGCGCGGGTGCCGGGTCGGCGGGCGGAGTGAACGTGACGGGGATGACCGCATCCGGCTGCCCAGCCTGCTGGTTGGCCTCCTGGGCCTGCAGCATGGCGCGCAGCTCGCGACGCGTGAGAGCACGCTCGGGGGTGCCCTGCGACGCTGGCGTTGCGGGTGCGGGAGCTGAAGCCTCGGGCTTGACGACGGGGACGGGAACCGTCACCGGCTCCGGCTGGGACACGTCACTCGCCTGCTTGAACATGGTCGACGACTCCGGTGCATCCTGAGTGGTGGACGCAACGGGCGCAGCGGGCGCGGCCGGAAGATCGAAGGCGTTGCCGAACGTCGGCAGGTTCGGGCGCGACGGCGGGGTGACGCCGGGCTCCTCGAAGGCGGAGGCGGGGATCGCGGGCCGCTCGGCGGCCTCGTCCGTGCCTGCATCGCCCAGGGTGTCACGGTCGGCTTGGTCGGACGAGAAGGTGTACGGCGTCGTCAAGGTCGGGATCTCGCCACCCGGCGTCGGCTGAGCCGTGCCAGCACGGCGGGACGCCTGGCCAGCAGCCTGCTGTTCCGCCGAACGCTCGTTCTCGCGCGCCTGTCGCCGTGTCTGTGGCGGCGGGTCTTGCCACAAAGTCATGCCACACTCCGATACAGATGGTGTTTGGAGATGTACTGAACAACCCCGTCCGGCACCAAGTACCAGACCGGGAATCCCCTGCTCACCCGGGTCCGGCAGTCGGTTGACGAGATCGCCAAGGCCGGAACTTCCAACAAGCTTACGTCCTGGGTCGGCAATCCAGAAATACTCAAGTCATGTCCCGGACGACTCACAGCCACGAAGTGCGCGAGGTCCCAGAGCTCCTGCACATCCCGCCAGCTGAGGATCTGCGCGATGGCGTCCGCCCCCGTGATGAAGAAGAGTTCGGCGTCCGGTCGTGACTCGTGCAGGTCGCGCAGGGTGTCGATCGTGTACGTCGGACCCTCGCGGTCGATGTCGACGCGGCTGACCGTGAAGCGCGGATTGGAGGCCGTCGCGATCACCGTCATCAGGTAGCGGTGCTCCCCCGGCGTCACTTCGCCCTTCTGCCACGGGTGGCCCGTCGGGACGAAGATGACCTCATCCAGATCGAACGACTGGGCGACCTCGCTGGCCGCGACCAGGTGCCCGTGGTGGATGGGGTCGAACGTGCCGCCCATCACACCGATGCGCGTGCGACGCTTCTCCGTCAGCTGCATTCGTCAGGCAGTGGTCAGTGACCCTGGGTGGGGTGGCCGTCGCCGTGGTGCGTGGCGCCTGGCGCTCCTGCGTGGGAGGCGGCACCGGGGCCGGCCTTGTGGCTGTGGCGGTTCGCCACGTCGCGGTACGACCAGATGACGAAACCGAGGACGGTGAAGATCACGATCGCGATCGCGCCGTACGCCCATGTCGGCATGGGGAGTTCAACGTGCGTTTCGGCCTCGGCCAGCAGCAGCGACAGGTGGGTCATCGAGTTTCTTCCTTTCCGGTGGCGCGAACGCCTGCGAACCAGTCTAGTGGCGCGTCACGCCCTGAACTGCCCTGACCCGCGGACGATCCACTTGGTGCTGGTCAGCTCCGGCAGGCCCATCGGCCCGCGCGCGTGCAGTTTCTGGGTGGAGATGCCGACCTCCGCCCCGAAGCCGAACTCGCCTCCGTCGGTGAACCGGGTGGAGGCGTTCACCATCACCACCGCGGAGTCCACCTCCGCCAGGAAGCGCTCCGCGTTGGCGAGATCGTTCGTGATGATCGCCTCGGTGTGCTGGGTCGAGTATGTGCGGATGTGCTCGATCGCCTCGTCCAGGTCGTCGACGACCTTCACCGAGATGTCGAGGCTCATGTGCTCCGTCGCCCAGTCCTCCTCGGTGACGGGAACGGCGGACTCCGCGTAGCCGATGGAGCGCTCGTCCGCGTGGATGGTGACACCGGATGCGGTGAGCGCGCCGAGCACGGGAGGCAGCAGCCGGTCGGCGGCGGAGCGCAGCACGAGCAGCGTCTCGACGGCGTTGCAGACGCTCGGCCGCTGCACCTTGGCGTTCCGCACGATGTCGACCGCCCAGTCTTCGCGGGCCGACTCGTCCAGCACGATGTGCACGACGCCCGCGCCGGTCTCGATCACGGGGACCGTCGACTCGGTGACGACCGTGCGGATCAGGTCTGCGCTCCCCCGCGGGATGAGCACATCCACGTAGCCGCGCGCCTTCATCAGCTGGGTGGCGCCGTCGCGACCGAACTCGTCGATGATCTGCACGGCGTCGGACGGCAGCCCGACGGAGGCGAACGCATCCTGGATCACCGCGACGAGCACGCAGTTGGTGTTGATCGCCGCGCTTCCGCCGCGCAGCACGGCGGCGTTGCCGCTCTTCAGCGCGAGGGCCGCGATGTCGACCGTCACGTTCGGGCGCGCCTCGTAGATCGCGCCGACCACTCCGAACGGCACGCGCACCTGCGTGATCGACACGCCGTTCGGCAGCGTGCTCCCCCGCACGGCCTCGCCAACGGGGTCGGTCAGGCCGACGACCTCCAGCACCGCGTCCGCCAGCGCGCCGAGACGCGTCTCGGTCAGCGTGAGCCGGTCGAGCAGCCCGGTCGACAGCCCGTTCTCACGGCCGTTGGCCAGGTCGAGCTCGTTCGCCTCCAGGATGCGCGGAGCCTGCGACCGCAGACCGGCCGCGACCGCGCGGAGGGCGGCATTCTTGGCGTCGGTGTTCGCCGTGGCGAGCACGCGCGACGCCCGCTTGGCAGCTGCGAGCTTCTCGACGAGCGAGAGCGGTTCGGTGATGGTGTCGACCATGACTCAAGTTTAGGGCGCTGCGACCGCATCCCGCGCTGGGGCGAACCAGGTGCCGACCGCCTCGCCGCCGAGGGCCTGCGAGACGTTCGACGTGGCGGTCAGGATCACGGCCGTGCCGTTCTCTGCGGCCTGGCGCGCAGCGGACACCTTCGTCAGAGCGCCGCCGGTACCGACGCCGGACAGCCCGGTCGACCCGATCTCGACGCCCTCCAGGGCGTCGTCGTACTCGACGACGTCGATGCGCTCCGCGCCCGGCTCCTGCGGCGGCTTGGTGTAGAGAGCATCCACGTCGGACAGCAGCACGAGCAGGTCGGCCTCGACCAACAGCGCGACGAGCGCGGCCAGCCGGTCGTTGTCGCCGAACCGGATCTCGTGCGTCGCCACGGTGTCGTTCTCGTTGACGATGGGCAGGATGCGCAGGTCGAGCAGCCGCTCCATCGCCCGCTTGGCGTTGATGCGGTGCGTCGGGGTCTCCATGTCACCGGCGGTCAGCAGCACCTGGCCGGCGACGATGTCGTACCGGTCGAGGCTGTCCTGATAGCGGTAGATGAGCACGTTCTGCCCGACGGCGGCGGCGGCCTGCTGCGTCGCCAGGTCGGTCGGGCGCTCCTGCAGCGCCAGATACGGGATGCCCGTGGCGATCGCACCGGACGACACCAGGATCACCTGGGTGCCGCGCCCGTGCGCTTCGGCGAGAGCATCGACCAACGGACCGATCTGCCCGGCGTTCTCCCCGCTGATGGAGGACGAACCCACCTTGACGACGACGCGTCGCGCGGTGGGGACCTGGCTGCGGTCGTCGATGGTCATTCCGAATCGGTCTCCCTGTTCTGGCCGCCCTGGCTGTTCTGGCCGCCCTGGCTGTTCTGCCCGCTCTCGCCCTCTGCGGGGGCGAGGTCTGCGACATCGTCTGCATAGTCGTCGTCCTGCCAGAGGCCGGCCTCGCGCTCGCGCAGCAGCTCCGCGCGGGCCTCGGCCTTCGCATCCATTCTGTCGAAGTAGTCCTCGCGACGCTGATTGCGGGTGGGGCGGGCGTTGCCGTCGAGGCGCACGTCCGTTCCGCGGGGCGACGTGATGAGCTCGGCCGTGGAGGTGAGGGTCGGCTCCCAGTCGAAGACCACGCCGTTGTCCCTGCCGATGACCACAGTGGAACCGGAGACGGCTCCCGCCTTGAACAGGCGGTCCTCGACGCCGAGCTTCGCCAGCCGGTCGGCCAGGAAGCCGACGGCCTCGTCGTTCGAGAAGTCGGTCTGCGCGACCCAGCGCTCCGGCTTGGCGCCCAGGATGCGGTAGACGGGGCCGTCCGAGCCGCCCTCGACCTTGACGACGAACCCACCGTCGTCCACGGCCTGCGGGCGGATGACGATGCGCGGGCGCTCCGCCTCGGCCGCCGCCTGATCCGCACGTGCCTGCTCGACCACCTCGGCCAGGGCGAAGGACAGCTGACGCAGGCCCTCGTGGCTGACGGTCGAGATCTCGAACACGCGGTAGCCGCGCGCTTCCAGGTCGGGCCGGACGAACTCGGCCAGCTCGCGGCCCTCCGGCACGTCGATCTTGTTCAGGGCGATGAGCTGCGGGCGCTCCAGCAGCGGGGTCTGCCCCTCCGGCACGGGATACGCGCCGAGCTCGCCGAGGATCACGTCGAGGTCGCTCAGCGGGTCGCGGCCGGGCTCCAGCGTCGCGCAGTCGAGGACGTGCAGCAGGGCGCTGCAGCGCTCGACGTGGCGGAGGAACTCGAGCCCGAGGCCCTTGCCCTCGCTCGCGCCCTCGATCAGCCCTGGCACGTCGGCGACGGTGAAACGGGTGTCTCCCGCCTGCACGACACCGAGGTTGGGGTGCAGCGTGGTGAACGGGTAGTCGGCGATCTTCGGCTTCGCGGACGACAGGGCGGCGATCAGGCTCGACTTGCCCGCCGACGGGTAGCCGACGAGCGCGATGTCGGCGACGGTCTTGAGTTCGAGGAGGACGTCGCCCTCCCAGCCCGGCGTGCCGAGCAGCGCGAAGCCGGGGGCCTTGCGCTTGGGGTTCGACAGGGCGGCGTTGCCGAGCCCGCCGATGCCGCCGGGAGCGACGACGTAGCGCATCCCCGGCTCGTTCATGTCGATCAGTTCGACGCCGGACGGGTCTTTGACCACGGTGCCGACGGGGACGGGGAGTTCGAGCTCTTCGCCGAGGTGGCCGCTGCGGTGGTCTCCCATGCCGAAGCCGCCGTTCTGCGAGGAGCGGTGCGGCGCGCGGTGGTAGGCGAGCAGCGTGGTGACCTGGGGGTCGGCCACGAGGACGATGTCGCCGCCGTTGCCTCCGTTGCCGCCGTCCGGTCCTGCCAGCGGCTTGAACTTCTCCCGTCGGACGGAGACGCACCCGTTGCCGCCGTTGCCGGCGCGCAGGTGCAACGTCACGTGATCCACGAACGTTGCCATGGGGGTCCCTCGTTTCCTGACTGTTCAGTCTGTAAATGGAGAAAGGGCGGGCCGAAGCCCGCCCATCCTCGAATGCTGGTGCGTGGTGCGGGGCTTTACGCCTCGGCGGCCACGATGTTGACGACCTTGCGGCCGCCCTTGTTGCCGAACTCGACCGAGCCGGCTGCGAGGGCGAACAGGGTGTCGTCGCCGCCACGTCCGACGTTCACGCCGGGGTGGAAGTGGGTGCCGCGCTGGCGGACGATGATCTCGCCCGCTCCGACGACCTGGCCACCGAAGCGCTTCACGCCGAGGCGCTGTGCGTTCGAGTCACGACCGTTGCGAGTGGAGCTCGCTCCCTTTTTGTGTGCCATCTGCTTCTTCTCCTAAGCCTGAGGTCGATCGGCTACTTGATGCCGGTGATCTTGACGCGCGTGAGGTCCTGACGGTGCCCCTGGCGCTTCTTGTAGCCGGTCTTGTTCTTGAACTTCTGGATCACGATCTTCGGGCCACGGAGGTCGTTGAGGACCTCAGCGGTGACCTTGACCTTCGCCAGCGAACCGGCGTCGGAGGTGATCTTGTCGCCGTCGACAAGCAGCACAGCAGCCAGCTCGACGTTGCCGTTCTTATCAGCCTTGATCCGGTCCATCGTCACGATGGTGCCGACCTCGACCTTTTCCTGCCGGCCTCCGGCGCGCACAACTGCGTAAACCACTTTTACGTACCTTTTCTTCGGGGAACAGCTCCCCTCGGCTCGATGAGCCGCGGACCTGGTCCTGTCTGTTTACTCTTCAGGAAGTTACTGGCGAGTCCGTCTTCGTCGCAGTGCGACGGAGCGGCTCTCAGAAAACCATGATGGTCGAGCGGGATACGCCCGACACACACCAACGGTCAACTTTACCCGACGACCCTTCTATCGTCAATTCAACGAGAGGGCTCCGGGGCCGATCGACGCCATCGACGGCGTCGGTTCCTATGATCATTGTATGACGGTCCTGATCGATCCCCCGGCATGGCCCGCCCACGGCATGTTGTGGTCGCACCTGGTGAGCGATTCCAGCCTCGACGAGCTGCACGCGTTCGCGGCCGCCAACGACATCGCGCGGCGCGCGTTCGACCTGGACCACTACGACGTGCCGGACAAGCGCTACGACGAGCTGGTGGCTGCGGGAGCCACCGCCGTGGACGGCAAGGAGCTGGTCATCCGGCTGCGCGCCAGCGGACTACGAGTGAAGGCGCGGGATCGAGTGCGCAAGCACTGACCCCGCGCCTTCACGCGGTTCGGGATGCGGTGGGCTACTCGCCCTGCTCCGCCCGGGTGATCTCTGCCCGCGTGATCTGGGGCGCGGTGTCTCCACCGACGATCGCCGCCGTGCTCACCCTGCGGCTGCGTCCGCGGCCCTGACCGGGCTGCTTCGGCTGCGGAAGGGCGTCCAGCACGGAGTCGAGCAGCAGCTCGGCCTCCTTGGTGGGCGTGCGACGCGTCACAGGAGCCGCTGCGGGCTCAGGAAGCTCGATCAGGGGCACGGACGCGTCCGCACTCTCGCGGGCCGCTGCCGGGCGCTCAGCGGGCGCCTGCGGCTCGCGCTGCTGCTGGTCGCGCACCGGCGCCGTCTCGGCCTGCGGGGCGCTCTCCTGCGTCGCCGGCTGCTCAGTGGCTGCCTGCTCGGCCTCCGCCGCCTTGGCCCTGTCGCGCTTGCCGCTCTTCCTGCGGGACTTCTTCGGCGCATCCTGCTGCTGCTCCTGCTCGCCGGCGACGTGCTTGCCGTGCGCGGACTCCGCGGAGGCGGCAGGCGCGTCCACCGGCTGCTGGTGCTCGTCGTGCGGGTGGGCCAGTGTGCTCGCCGCGATCTGGGCCAGCGCGTTCTTGGCGTCGTCGGTGATCGCGTGGGTCACGCCGGTGGGGGTGCCACCGCCGTTCCCGTTCGAGCCGCCGTTGCCGTTTCCGTTCGACGAGCCGTTGCCATTGCCGTTGCCGTTCGACGAGCCGTTGCCGCCGGACTGCTGACCGCCACGGCCGCGGCGGCGCTCGCTCTGCGGCTGCTGCTGCGGGGTCTGACGGTGCTTGACGACCGGGTCGTGGTGCACGATGACACCGCGGCCTGCGCAGGCCTCGCACGCCTCGCTGAACGTCTCGAGCAGGCCGAGGCCGAGCTTCTTCCTCGTCATCTGCACGAGGCCGAGCGAGGTGACCTCTGCCACCTGGTGCTTGGTGCGGTCGCGGCTCAGGCACTCGATCAGGCGGCGGAGCACGAGGTCGCGGTTGGACTCGAGCACCATGTCGATGAAGTCGACGACGATGATGCCGCCAATGTCGCGCAGGCGTAGCTGGCGGACGATCTCCTCGGCGGCTTCCAGGTTGTTCTTGGTGACGGTCTCTTCCAGGTTCCCGCCGGAGCCGACGAACTTGCCGGTGTTGACGTCGACGACCGTCATCGCCTCTGTGCGGTCGATCACGAGCGAGCCACCGGACGGCAGCCAGACCTTGCGGTCGAGCGCCTTCTCGATCTGCTCCGTGATGCGGAACTCGTCGAACGCATCCCGCTCGCCCGTGTACGCCTCGACGCGGTCGAGGAGGTCGGGGGCGACCTGACGGAGGTAGTTCTCGATGGTGCTCTGCGCATCCTGGCCGGCGATGATCAGCTTCTGGAAGTCCTCGTTGAAGACGTCCCTGACGATCTTGATCAGCAGGTCGGGCTCGCTGTGCAGGAGCGCGGGCGCCCCGACGGTCTCGACCTGCCTGCTGATGTCGGCCCACTGCGCAGTGAGGCGCGTGACGTCGAGCGTCAACTGCTCCTCGGTCGCGCCCTCGGCGGCGGTGCGCACGATGACGCCGGTGTTCTCCGGCAGGACCTCTTTGAGGATCTTCTTCAGACGGGCACGCTCGGTGTCCGGAAGCTTGCGGCTGATCCCGTTCATCGAGCCGTTCGGCACGTAGACGAGGTAGCGGCCGGGCAGCGAGACCTGGCTGGTGAGGCGGGCGCCCTTGTGCCCGACGGGGTCCTTCGTGACCTGGACGAGCACGCGGTCGCCCGGCTTGAGCGCCAGCTCGATGCGGCGCGGCTGGTTGCCGGTCTCCGCGGCATCCCAGTCGACCTCGCCGGAGTACAGCACGGCATTGCGGCCACGGCCGATGTCGACGAACGCAGCCTCCATGCTGGGCAGCACGTTCTGCACGCGACCCAGGTAGACGTTGCCGATCAGCGACGCCTCCTGCGACTTGGCGACGTAGTGCTCGACGAGCACTTTGTCTTCGAGCACGCCGATCTGGATGCGGCCGCCCTTCTCGCGCACGATCATCTGGCGGTCGACGGACTCGCGGCGGGCGAGGAACTCGGCCTCGGTGATGACGGGACGGCGGCGGCCGGCGTCACGGCCGTCGCGGCGGCGCTGCTTCTTCGCCTCGAGACGGGTCGAGCCCTTGATGCGCTGCGGCTCGGTGATGAGCTCCGGCTCGCGCGGGGCGCGGACCTTGACGACCGTGTTGGCCGGGTCGTTCGACCCGGAGCGGTTCTCCTCGCCTGCGCGGCGGCGCGAACGGCGGCGGACCGTGCTCGGCTCGTCGTCGTCGTACTCGTCGTGTGGGAGCGGAGGCAGCGGCAGGATGTCCGGGGCCTGGAACAGCAGCGTCGTCGGCGGGAGGCCGGGCAGCGCCGTGTCCGCCTCGGCGGCGGGAGCATCCGGTGCGGCAGGAGCGGCAGGAGCTGAGCCTGCGGCGTCGGCGCTGTCCGTCGCCGCGTCGGCGGGCTGGGCCGCGCCGGCATCCGGAGTCTGCTCCGGCGTCACCGCCGGTTGTCCGGCCGGGAACGGGCCGGAGCCGATGATGTCGTCGTGGTTGTCGTGGATCTTCTCGTCCATGGGTGTTCTCTCCTGGACGGCGGGCGCGGTCGAGGCATGCCCGGCCACCGTCGGCGCGGAGGACGCAATGGCCTCACGCGAATCGTTCGCAGGCACGGCGGAGGCGCTCTTCTTGGCGCTCTTCCTGGAACCGAAGAGGCGCGATCGCTTCCTGGGCCCCGCTTCCGATCCGTTGTTCTGCGTGTTGTCAGTATTTTCGTTTTCCACCATCGCTGGTGCACTCCTCGACCAGCCGCGGTCTCCCGCGCGCCGGGTACTTTCATAAGGGCAGCAGACGCGTTGCGCCTGCGACCGCCAATCCTTCACGCGTGCGGTCGGCTCGTGGCGCGGTCCGCAGGCGATCTCGTTTCTTTACGTTCGTTGTCGGTCGGCCACCTCGGCCGGCCGTTCGGGCGTCGCAACGCCCATAAGCCTTCGCTGGCGTCTCTCCGGCACACGCCGCAGAGACCAGTTGCAACGATTATCGCATGACCGCACCAGGAACGCGGCTGCCTCTCAGGTCGACACGCGATCGGTCATGCCATAATCCGACTGTGTCCACCCCTACAGCCGAGCGCCGCCCGACCGTACTCGCCATCTTCCTGATCGTCGCCGGGGCCATCGGCCTCTGGGCTGCTTTCATGCTCACGATGGACAAGTTCCACCTCCTCGAGAACCCGGATGCGCAGCTGTCGTGCAACTTCAGCCTGCTCGTCGGGTGCACGAAGAACCTCAACTCCTGGCAGGGGTCGCTGTTCGGCTTCCCCAACCCGCTGCTCGGCCTGATCGGCTGGACCGCGACCATCGCGGTGGGCGTCGGGGTGCTCGCCGGGGCGCGCTTCGCCAAGTGGTTCTGGATGCTCTTCAACCTCGGCGTGATCGGCGCGATGGCCCTCGTCATCTTCCTCATCACGCAGTCGATCACCGTGCTCAACGTGCTCTGCCCGTGGTGCATGGTCACCTGGCTGGTCACCATCCCGACCTTCTGGGGAGTGACGCTCTACAACCTCAAATCGGGCAACATCCCCATCCCGGAGTCCGGGCGTGTCTTCTTCGGCAAGCTCTACTCCTGGGTGCCCCTGATCACGGTGATCTCCTACGCGATCGTCGCGATCCTCGCCCAGATCCAGCTCGACTGGATCAACAACGTCTTCGTCTAGCCCCCATAAATTCGAGTCCGAACTTATTCACGGTGACACTCGGCGTGTCGCGTGAACAAGTTCGGACTCGATGGGTTTCAGGCGAACCAGAGGGCGAGCTCGCGCGCGGCGGACTCGGGCGAGTCGGAGCCGTGCACGAGGTTCTGCTGCACCTTGAGGCCCCAGTCGCGGGCGAAGTCGCCGCGGATGGTGCCCGGCGCGGCCGTGGTCGGGTCCGTGGTGCCGGCGAGCGAGCGGAAGCCCTCGATCACGCGGTTGCCCGCGAGGCGGATCGCGACGATGGGGCCGGACTCCATGAACTCGACAAGCGGCTCGTAGAACGGCTTACCCTCGTGCTCCGCGTAGTGTGCGGCGAGCAGGTCGCGGTCGGCCTGCAGCATCCGGATGTCGACGAGCGAGTAGCCCTTCGCCTCGATGCGGCGCAGGATCTCGCCCGTGAGGTTGCGAGCGACGCCGTCCGGCTTGACGAGCACCAGGGTCTCTTCGACGGGGGTGGTCATGGATTCTCCGTTCCGTTTGCGGCCGCGTTCGCGGCCTTCTTGTTGCGGTCGATGCGGGCGCCCGCGATCATGCAGTACGCCCACATGGCCGTGAAGATGGCGCCGACGATGAAGAAGGCGGGGACGAGGAAGCCCGCCGCCACGACGACGAGCTGGACGAACCAGCCGAGCACGATGCCCACCGGGGAGCGCAACGTGCCGATGGCGACGATCATCAGGACGACGAGCGCCGCTCCCCCGCCGAGCGCGACGCCGGCGGGCAGCGAGCCGAGGCCGAACAGCACCAGGGCGCCGAGGAAGACGACGATCAGCTCGAAGCCGAGCACGATGGAGCCGAGCAGTTCCCTGACCGTCCGCTCCCGGCGCGGCCGTGCGGCCTTCGCGGGCTTCTCCGCGTCGCTCACGAGCTGGTCGACTTCCACTCGCCGGCCTCCGCGATGGCCATCGCGTCACCGACGAGCACGATCGAGCCTGTGACGACCACGGCGCGCTTCGGCTCCTCCGCCGCCCACTCGCGGGCGGCGTCCAGGGCCTCCTCGAGGTCGCCGTAGACGATGGTCGCCTCGTCGCCGACCTCGTCGAGCACGATCTCGCCCAGCTCGTCGGCCGGAAGCGCACGATCGGAGCGCGGCTCCGTCACGTAGAACTGGGTGGCGACCGGGGCGAGCGCGCGCACGATGCCGCGCGCATCCTTGTCGGCGAGCGACCCGAAGACGAAGGTCAGCTCGTCGAAGTCGAAGTAGCGGCGCATCGCATCCGCGAGGGTCTGGGCTCCGGCGGGGTTGTGGGCGGCATCGACCAGCACGGTCGGGTCGACACCGATCAGCTGCAGGCGTCCCGGCGAGGTCGCCGTGGCGAAGCCCTCCTCCAGGAGGTCGGCCTTGAGCGGCTGCGTCCCCCGGCCGAGGAACGTCTCGACGGCGGCGACCGCGACGGCGGCGTTCTGCGCCTGGTGGTCGCCGTACAGCGGGAGGAACAGCTCGTCGTATGTCGCGGCGAGGCCCCGGATGCTCACCAGCTGCCCGCCGACGGCCACCGAGGTGGATGCGACGTCGAACGCTCCGGGCTGCACGGCGATGGTGGACTCGGTGAGCCCGGCCGCGGTGGTCAGCTCGGCCAGCGCATCCGGTGTCTGGGCGGAGCTCACCACGTCGGCGGCGGGCTTGATGATGCCGGACTTGGTGCGCGCGATCTCCGCGACGGTGTCGCCGAGCGCCTTGGTGTGGTCGAGCGAGATCGGGGTGAACACCGCCACCTGGCCGTCGCCGACGTTGGTGGAGTCCCACTCGCCGCCCATGCCGACTTCGATCACGGCCACGTCGACCGGCGCGTCGGCGAATGCGGCGTACGCGAGCACGGTCAGCGCCTCGAAGAACGTGAGCGGCGCCTGGCCTTTCTCCGCGAGCTCGCCGTCGACGATCTCGATGTACGGCTGCACGTCCTCCCAGTTGCGCACCAGCGCTTCGTCGGAGATCGGCTGGCCGTCGATCACGATGCGCTCGTTGAAGCGCACCAGGTGCGGACTGGTCAGCAGGCCCGTCCGCAGGCCGTACGCACGCAGGATGCTCTCGGTGATGCGGCTCGTCGACGTCTTGCCGTTCGTCCCCGTGATGTGGACGATCGGATACGCGCGCTGGGGGTCGCCCAGCAGCTCGACGGCGCGCCGGGTGGCATCCAGCCTGCGCTCCGGCGCACCCTCTCCGATGCGCGCGAGCAGCGCCTGGTAGACAGCGTCCGCTTGGTCGCGGAACTCCTCGGACTCGTCGCTCACTCTGCCTCCTCGATCCTGGTCACGCCGACCGTGAACTCCCCCGCGTTGGCGAACTGGCCGGCGGAGAAGGTCTTCTCGAACGCGCCCGCCGTTTCACCGAACTCAACGGTCAGAGTCTCGGCCGCAATGTCTACACCTTCGGCCAACGAAAGCAGCTCAGAATCTTCAGAATGCAACAGCAGACTCAACCGGATGCGGTCGCTCACGTCGAGTCCTGCCGCCTTGCGGGTGTCCTGCACCGCGCGGATGATGTCGCGCGCCAGGCCCTCGGCCTGCAGCTCCGGCGTGGTCACCGTGTCGAGCAGCACGAACCCGCCGCCCGGCAGCAGCGCCAGCGCCGACGTGGACTCGCCGTCCGCCTGCGCCGTCTCAAGCACCAGCTCGTATTCGCCGTCGGCCAGTTCGACGCCACCCGCCGTCACGACGCCGTCGGCCTCCGACCAGTCGCCGGCGCGGGCGGCTTGGATGACCTGCTGCACCTGCTTGCCGAGCCGCGGACCGGCGGCGCGCGCGTTCACGGTCAGCTTGCTCGTGATCCCGTAGCTGGCTGCGCTGTCGTCGTGCAGCTCGACCAGCTCGACCGCCTTGACGTTGAGCTCGTCGCGCAGGATGCCCTCGAACGGGCGCAGCGCATCCGCGTTCTCGGCGACGACGGTCAGCGAGGCGAGCGGCAGCCGCACGCGGAGCCCGGCCTGCTTGCGCAGCGACAGCGTGGTGGAGCTGATGCTCCTGATGCGGTCCATCGCATCCACCAGCGCGTCGTCCGCGGGGAACTCTGCGGCGTCCGGCCAGTCGGTCAGGTGCACGCTCCGCTCGCCGGTGAGGCCGCGCCAGATCCGCTCGGTGACGAGCGGCAGCAGCGGGGCGGCCACGCGGGCGACCGTCTCGAGCACCGTGTAGAGGGTGTCGAAGGCCTCGGTGCCCGTGCCGTCGGCCGAAACGCCCTGCCAGAACCGGTCGCGCGAACGCCGCACGTACCAGTTGGTGAGGATGTCGGCGAAGTCGCGCAGCTTGGCGGCCGCGAGGGTGCTGTCGAGCGCTTCGAGGTCGGCCGTGACGTCCTCGACGAGGTCGCGCGTCTTGGCCAGCAGGTAGCGGTCGAGCACGTCCGTCGAGTCGGTGCGGCGCTTCGCCTCGTATCCGGTGGCGTTGGCGTACAGGGAGAAGAAGTACCAGGTGCTCCACAGCGGGAGCAGCACCTGGCGGACACCCTCCCGGATGCCCTCCTCCGTCACGATCAGGTTGCCGCCGCGCAGCACAGGGCTCGCCATCAGGAACCAGCGCATCGCGTCGGAGCCGTCGCGGTCGAACACCTCGTTGACGTCCGGGTAGTTGCGCAGCGACTTCGACATCTTCTGCCCGTCGCTGCCGAGCACGATGCCGTGGCTGATCACGTTCTTGAACGCCGGGCGGTCGAACAGGGCGGTCGACAGCGTGTGCAGCATGTAGAACCAGCCGCGGGTCTGCCCGATGTACTCCACGATGAAGTCGGCCGGGTTGTGCCCATCGAACCACTCGCGGTTCTCGAACGGGTAGTGCACCTGGGCGAACGGCATCGAACCGGAGTCGAACCAGACGTCGAGCACATCCGGGATGCGGCGCATGGTCGAGCGGCCGGTCGGGTCGTCCGGGTTCGGACGGGTGAGGTCGTCGATGAACGGCCGGTGCAGGTCGGGCTCCCCCGCCGCGTTCGTCGGGATGGTGCCGAAGTCGGCCTCCAGCTCGGCCAGCGAGCCGTACACGTCGATGCGCGGGTATGCGGGGTCGTCGCTCTTCCAGACCGGGATCGGCGAACCGAAGTAGCGGTTGCGCGAGATCGACCAGTCGCGGGCGTTGCCCACCCACTTGCCGAACTGGCCGTCCTTCACGTTCTCCGGCACCCAGTTGATCTGCTGGTTGAGCTCGCCCATCCGGTCGCGGAAGTCGGTGACGCGCACGAACCAGCTCGACACCGCCTTGTAGATCAGCGGGTTGCGGCAGCGCCAGCAGTGCGGGTAGGAGTGCTCGTAGCTCGCCTGGCGGAGCAGCCTGCCGTTCTCGCGCAGCAGCGTGGTGAGCGGCTTGTTCGCCTCGAACACCTGCAGGCCTGCCACGTCTTCGATCACGGGCAGGAAACGCGCTCCGTCGTCCACCGAGATGATCACGGGGATGCCGGCCGCCTCGCAGACGCGCTGGTCGTCCTCGCCGTATGCCGGCGCCTGGTGCACGATGCCGGTGCCGTCCTCGGTGGTGACATAGTCGTCGACCAGGATGCGCCACGCGTTCTGGGTGCCGTACTCCTCGACGTCGGCGTAGTAGTCCCACAGCCGGTCGTAGGTGACGCCCTCGAGCTCTGCACCGCGGACGCGACGGGTGATCGCGGCCAGCGCATCCGCCGCCGTCTCGTAGCCGAGGTCTTTCGCGTAGTTGCCGACCAGCTCGGTGGCGAGCAGGTATTCGCCGCTCAGCACCTCGTCGTCGGAGGTGCCGTGCGCGTCGGCCGCGCCGTTCGGACCGGCGGGCACGACCGCGTACTCGATGTCAGGGCCGACGACCAGCGCGAGGTTGGTCGGCAGGGTCCACGGGGTGGTCGTCCAGGCCAGGGCACGCACGCCGGTGAGGCCGAGCGCCTCCGCCTTCGCCCCGGTGAGCGGGAAGGTGACCGTGACGGTCTGGTCCTGACGCATCTTGTAGACGTCGTCGTCCATCCGCAGCTCGTGGTTGGACAGCGGGGTCTGGTCGCGCCAGCAGTACGGAAGCACGCGGTAGCCCTCGTAGGCGAGGCCCTTCTCGTGCAGCTGTTTGAACGCCCAGATCACCGACTCCATGAAGGTGACGTCGAGCGTCTTGTAGTCGTTGTCGAAGTCCACCCAGCGCGCCTGGCGGGTGACGTACTCCTGCCATTCGCGGGTGTAGTGCAGCACCGAGTCCTTGGCGGCCTGGTTGAAGGCCGCGATGCCCATCTCCTCGATCTGGCTCTTGTCGGTGAGCCCCAGCTGCCGCTCGGCCTCCAGCTCGGCGGGCAGGCCGTGGGTGTCCCAGCCGAACCGGCGCTCGACCTTCTTGCCGCGCATCGTCTGGAAGCGCGGGAAGACGTCTTTGGCGTAGCCGGTGAGCAGGTGACCGTAGTGCGGCAGGCCGTTGGCGAAGGGAGGGCCGTCGTAGAAGACCCATTCCGGCGCATCCTGCCGGTTGTCGATGGATGCGCGGAAGGTGCCGTCCTCTTTCCAGAACGCGAGAACCTCTGTCTCGATCTCCGGGAAGCTCGGGCTCGGGCTGACGCCCGCCTGCTCGGCGTCGCGCGCCGACGATTCGTCCGGTGACTTGGGGTACGGCATCTCACTCCTGGCAGGTCGTTCGTCTGCACGAGGACGCCGGACGCTCGAAACGTCCGCCGCGGTACCACCCCGCTTGCCGCATCCACTCACGGTGTGGATGCGACCGCTCTTCGTTGGCTGTGACGGGCCAGACCCGTTCGGTTCTACTGGGCGCGCCTCGCGGTGCGCTGTTCTTCCGAAGACTCGCCGGTGATCGCCGGGTCGATGTCTGTACGCACGATTCTAGCTCGTTTACGAGCGGATTTCGGGCACTTCGCCCAGCCAACTGGCGGTCGGATGCGCACGGTCGTCGATGAGGAGGCCATAGTTCCGCGCGATTGCATTGAAACGCATTTGATTTCAGCACCGCCATGCTTCTATTCTGCATATCAGGTGTCACCGTCGACTCCGAAAGAACAAGGAACTAGATATGAAATCAGTCAAAAAGGCCATTGCCGCCACGATCCTTTCCGCCGCATTCATCGTGGGCGGAGCAGGCGTGGCGCAGGCTGCCACCGTGTACTACAAGGGCAGCGCAATCTCGTGGGACTACGGTCGCGCCTGGGGCGTTTACAGTCAGTCCGATGTCCAGTCAGGTTCGTACGAACACCACTCGACCGCCAATACCACGGTCTCCGGCTGGAAGAAGCCCGGTGTCGTGGCTAGCGCCTCCCAGTACGTAGGCACTGGAACGGCCACCGCGTACTGGAACGCGCGAGGCTAATCACCCTCCGATAGATCGGTCGGCGGTGACACCCATGTCCTTCTCGTCGAAGGTGTTGTGCTGGCTCCTCGTCATCCTGATCGGGTGCCTGGGAAGTTTCCTTCTCGTGTTCAGTCAGGGCGCGGCGCTCAAGCAAGATCTTGACCACTACCCCGGTGCATCCACCACCGTTCACCTGGCCGGTATTCCGGAGGAGCGTTCGGATCGCATCCTCGCGGTTCTCAGCGCGTTCGCGGAGACAGACGGACGATCGATCGTTCGAATCGACGATCGGTTGTCAAGCCTCGACGGAGGTTTGACCGGTGTGCGGATCGGTCTGGTGGCAGACCCGGTCAACCTTTCGTCTGCGCTCCCTCTCCATTTCCTCGGCACTACACTCTTCGGGGCTGGCGAGCTCCGCGATCTACTCACCGGCGATCGTGCCCGATCGATCGGTCTCGACGCCAACGAGGCGGACGTCATCCATAAGATTCCGGAGCTGGCTTTCGCTCCCCGTATCGCCGCAGTCCAGCTGTCGCGCCTCGTTGAGACGTCAGGAACCATCAACGGGGCTTACCGCATAGCCGGCGCGAACGAAGCCCAGATCGACGACCTACTCGCTTCGCTCGAACCCCTCACCAATCAGTCCGCCCAAACGATGCAGACGGAACTCCGCGGCAAGCAGACTGACGCCGGGCTCGCTGCATTCATTCTGTTGGGCTTCCTCCTTGCGGCGTCACTTCTGCTGCTCTTCCTCCTCGTCTTCGAGGCAATACGGTCCTCACGTGCGCTCGGGGTACACCTTCTGCTCGGACGGTCGGCCAGCGGATTCGTCCTCTCACTTTTCAGGCCAGTCCTGTTCTCGTGTGGGTTCGCAGCTGTCGCGTCTTCAGCCCTCGTCCTCGTGCTGATGCCGGGTTATGCGCTCAGCCCTGCTCTCGCGTTCACCGCCGTAAGCTCCGCTGCTGCTGGGACGGCGGTGACCCTGATGTGCATTGCCGTCGCAGCTGCCGGGCCACTATCGATCAAGCCCGTGGATGCGATTCTCGGGCGCTACTCGAAAAAGATTCTTCTCGTGGCCATATCCGGCTTCTATCTGTTCTCGGTCGCCGGATTCTCGGTGGCGTTCTTCGCGCTCGATGGACCGATGAAGGAAGTTGGCGCACTCACGGATGTCGGGCGTTCGTGGGCAGATATCGAAGATCAGCAGATCCTTTATCGCGAGGCCCCCGGCAATGATCAGGCAAGCTTCACCGGTCAGTCCAGCAAGCACGCACGCGATATTTACGAGTGGTACAGGTCCATTTCCGACGAGCCAGGAGTCAGCCTCGTTAACACAGAACACTACGATCGGAGGGTGCTCGACCAGTGGCACGGTATCTACAGTTCTGTGCCTGAGAAGCCGTTCTGGTACATGGCCGCTTCGCCGAGCTATCTCGCCTCGCAGGGATTCACTCTCGCCGACGACCTCGTCCATCGTGCGTCGCGCGGAGAACGCACTTACCTCATTCCCGACTCATGGACAGCACGAACGAAGCAAGCCATGCACGAATGGCTTACCGAAGATAGTCGTATTGACTATGAAGCGTCGGTCGAGACGAGCTACCTGAAGAGCCCAGCCGTGAGCTTCGTGGAGTATTCCCCGAGAACACCTCTGTTCATGTGGAATGTCGAGCCGACGCTGGCTCAGAGAGTCGTCGACCCCGTAATCCTCATTCTCACGCCCGAGAACATGATTCCCTTCGAAAGTGAAAGCCTTGCAGCCGTCGGGCTGGAGAACAGCTACGTGAAACTGACCGTGGCGGCAGCGCAGAACTTCACCAGCCCGTCCTACCTAGACCGGTTCAGCCTCGCGGACAACAAGCCCGAGTTCCTCCCCGTGAGCAGTTTCATCGCAGGCCTCAAGAAGACGATTCACGATTTCCTCGCATTGTTCGCAACCGTTGCCGTCTTCCTTTGTGTGTTCTGCCTCATATTGCTGGTGACCCTGATGAAGCTCTTCTCAACGACGTATCGCGAATCGCTGGCGGTCAAGCGCATGCTCGGCCACTCATTGAGCCGCCTCTTCGCCTCAACGATCATCGTGGTCGGCGCGGCCGGCGCTCTTGCCGTTGGATCGGCGATACTCGCGCAATCCACCAGCGCTCTTCTCGCGAACATCGTGATGCTCACCATTCAAGTGCTGATGATCGCGCTCCTCGGCAGAAGGTATTCGCGGCTGCAGATCAGCTCGACTCTCAAAGAATAGGATCCCCCGTGAAGCCCTTGCTCACCATCGAAAATCTTACGAAGACCTACGGCTCTCATACCGTTCTGGACAACATCACGCTTGACGTGGCGAACGGTGATTCGATCGCCATCATGGGACGATCCGGCAGCGGGAAGTCCACGCTCTTGAACATCATCGGGCTTCTCGAGCAGCAAACCTCGGGCACGATGACCTTCCGCGGAACGACACTCCCACGAATCAATAGATCGGCGGCGACTGCCCTTCGCCGCGACCACATCAACTATCTGTTCCAGTCCTTCGCGTTGATCAATTCGTCGTCGGCGATCGAGAACATCCTCATCGGGCTCCATAGCGTCAAGCTACGCCGCGCAGTCAAGGAGAAGCAGATCATGGAGTTGCTTGGGCACCTTGGGCTGCACGGCGTTGCCCGCGACAAAGTAATGACACTCTCCGGTGGTGAGCGTCAGCGAGTGGCGCTCGCGCGCTGCCTGCTCAAACCTGGCGAACTCATCCTCGCCGACGAACCGACGGGAGCGCTGGACGATGCCCTGGCCGAACGTGCGGTCACGGAGATGCTCAGCCTTCAGCGTGACTACGGAAAGACGCTCATCGTCGTCACCCACGACCGTCGAGTCGCCGACCGGTGTGATCGGATCCTCGAGCTCGACTCGGGATCGCTCACCGCGTGATGGGCTGATCAGTCCAAGCCGGGCATTTCGCCCAGCGCGGACGCGTACCCGGCGCAGACCGGCCCGACCGCGGCCACGATCACCGGCGCGAGCGGACCGCGACGCACGCCGCTGCGCGCCCAGACCGCCGCAGCAGCACCCGCCGCCCCGATCACGGAGGTGGCGATGGCGCGCGGGAGGAGCGCATCCTGCCTGTCGCCCAGCCGCGCGGCGACGAAGGCGCTCAGCTGGCGCACCAGCGCGAGGAAGCGCGGGAGGGCCGACGCCTCCAGCTCGCCGTCCGTGCCCATCAGCTCGTACTGCGTCACGGCGAGCGGGAGTCGGGCGGGGCCGAACTCGTTCGCGAGCGCGGTCACCGCATCCAGCACGGCGGTCATCGGAGGAGCGCTCGGGTCGGCGGCGGCGAGCACCCTGTCGAACCCGCGCAGGCTCTCGTCCACCTCCAGCCAGAGCAGGTCGCTCTTGGAGCCGAAGTAGTTGAAGAAGGTGGCTCTGCTCACCCCTGCTCGGCGCGCGATGTCGTCGACGGTGGTGCCGTCGTAGGTCTTCTCGAGGAACAGCTCACCGGCGGCCTCGGCGAGCATCCGGCGACTGGATGCGCGGGGGCGCCCGGAGCGGGAATGGTCTGCCTGTGCCACGCGTTACCTCCTCACGCCTATTATTGGACCCGGTCCACATATTAACGGACCACTGCAGCCCGCCAGACAAGGAACCCCGTGACCTCCCCCAACGCGACAGCACCAGACACCATCGTCCGCAGCGACACCGACCGTCCAGGCATCACCCCCGGCACCGCCCGCAGGGTGACCATCGCCTCGTTCGTCGGCACATCGCTGGAGTCGTACGACTTCTATCTGTTCGCCTACTTCAGCGCGTTCTTCGTCGGCCCGCTGTTCTTCCAGCCGCTCGGCGTCTTCGGCGGAGTGCTCGCCGGGTTCCTCACCATCGCGGCCGGGTTCGTCATCCGGCCCATCGGCGCCATCGTCTTCGGCCACCTCGGCGACAGGATCGGTCGCCGCCCCACGCTGCTCATCACCATCCTGATGATGGGCATCGGCACCGGCCTCGTCGGCGTGCTGCCGACGTACGCGGTCGCGGGCTGGTTCGGCGCCATCGCCCTGGTGCTGCTGCGCCTCGTGCAGGGCCTGTCGCTCGGCGGGGAGTGGGGAGGCTCGATCCTGCTCGCGACCGAGTACGCCAACCCGAAGCGGCGCGGCTTCTACGCCGCCCTCCCCCAGCTCGGCTCCCCCGTCGGGTCGATCCTGAGCGCCGTGGTGTTCATCCTGATGTCGACGCTGCTCAGCCCGGAAGACATCGCGGCGTGGGGCTGGCGCATCCCGTTCCTCACGGCCATCCCGCTGCTGCTCGTCTCGCTCTACCTGCGCTGGTCGATCGACGAGACCCCGGTGTTCAAGCAGCTGCTGGAGACCGGCAAGCGCGACAGGTTCCCCGTGCTGCAGGTGTTCCGCAAGGCGCCGACCGGGTTCGTGATCGCCATCGGCGCCGCGATCCTCGGCATCGGCTCGTACTCGCTGATGAACACGTACATGGTCGACTACGGCACGGCCGTGCTGAAGTTCAGCTTCTCCGACCTGCTCATCGCCACCACCATCGGCGGACTGCTGCAGCTGGTGACCATCCCGCTGTTCGGCGTCTGGGCGACCAGGATCGGCTCGGCGCGCGTCGTCGCCATCGGCGCGATCGGCACGCTCGTGATCGCGTTCCCGATGTACTTCCTGCTGCAGTACGCGACCTTCCCCATCCTGGTCGGCAGCATGATCGTCGGCGGCATCCTTCCGACGCTGTCGTGGGCAGGGCTCGGCGGGTTGATGTCCGACCTGTTCCCGAGCGACGTGCGATACAGCGGCCTCTCCGTCGCGTACAGCATCGCCGCCCTCCTCACGGCGTTCGTCCCCGCACTGACCCTGCTGCTCGGCAACGCGACGGGAAACGCCTGGTGGCACCCGGGGATCGTGCTCGGCATCATGAGCGTGATCACCCTCGTCGCCGCCCTGTTCGCCGCCCGCCGCAGGCCGATCATCGACGAGGTCGTCTCTCCCGAGTGACGCTCAGGTACCCTGGAGGGACTGCACACTCAGGCACCTCACCATCGACACGGTGCCGCATATAGCGAATCGGAGAACGATGAACGCCGCCAACCCGGTGCCTGACAAGCCCGCCCTCGAAGGCCTGGAGGCCAAGTGGGGCTCCCACTGGCAGACTGCAGGAACCTACCTGTTCCCCCGGGATGCGGCCCTCGCCGCCGACCGCGAGTGCATCTACTCCATCGACACGCCCCCGCCGACGGCGAGCGGTTCGCTGCACATCGGTCACGTCTTCAGCTATACGCACACCGACGTGATCGCCCGCTACCACCGGATGCGCGGCCAGCACGTCTTCTACCCGATGGGCTGGGACGACAACGGCCTGCCCACCGAGCGGCGCGTGCAGAACTACTACGGCGTCCGCTGCGACCCCACCCTGCCCTACGACGCCGACTTCGTGCCGCCGTTCGAGGGCGGGGACAACAAGTCGAGCAAGGCCGCTGACCAGAAGCCGATCTCGCGGCGCAACTTCATCGAGCTGTGCGAGCGCCTGACCGTCGAGGACGAGAAGCAGTTCGAGGCGCTGTGGCGTTCGCTCGGCCTCTCCGTCGACTGGACCCAGACGTACCGCACCATCGGCCAGGAGGCGCTGTTCACCTCCCAGCTGGCGTTCCTGCGCAACATCGAGCGCGGCGAGGCGTACCAGGCGATGGCCCCGACGCTCTGGGACATCACCTTCCGCACGGCCGTCGCCCAGGCGGAGCTCGAAGACCGCGAGCAGCCGAGCGCATACCACCGGGTGTCGTTCCACGGCGCAGACGGGCCGATCTGGATCGAGACCACGCGTCCCGAACTGCTGCCGGCCTGTGTGGCCCTGGTCGCGCATCCCGACGACGAGCGGTACAAGCCGCTGTTCGGCACCACCGTCACCACGCCGGTGTTCGGTGTCGAGGTCCCGGTGCTCGCTCACCACCTCGCGCAGCCGGACAAGGGCTCAGGCATCGCCATGATCTGTACCTTCGGCGACATCACCGACGTCACCTGGTGGCGCGAGCTCGACCTGCCGAACCGCGCGATCATCGGCTTCGACGGCCGCATCGTCAGCGAGGCGCCGGACGCCATCGCGTCCGAGGCCGGCAAGGCCGCGTTCGCCGAGCTGGCGGGCAAGACCGTGTTCTCGGCCAAGCAGGCCGTCGTCGAGCTGCTCCGCGCCTCCGGCGACCTGGAGGGCGACCCCAAGCCCATCCAGCACCCGGTCAAGTTCTTCGAGAAGGGCGACAAGCCGCTCGAGATCGTCTCGACGCGCCAGTGGTACGTGAAGAACGGCGCCCGCGACGAAGCACTCCGCGCGCGGCTGATCGAGCTCGGCCAGAGCATCGACTGGCACCCCGAGTTCATGCGCGTGCGCTACGAGAACTGGGTCGGCGGCCTCACCGGAGACTGGCTCATCTCGCGCCAGCGCTTCTTCGGCGTGCCGATCCCTGTCTGGTACGCGCTCGACGGCGACGGCAACCCGGTGTTCGACGAGCCGATCCTGCCGTCGCACGACCAGCTGCCCGTCGACCCGTCGTCGGATGCTGCCCCCGGCTTCGAGGAGTCGCAGCGCAACCAGCCCAACGGCTTCATCGGCGAGCACGACGTGATGGACACCTGGATGACCTCCTCGCTCACCCCCCAGCTCGCCGGCGGATGGAAGAGGGACGACGCGCTGTTCGACGCCGTCTACCCGTTCGACCTGCGCCCGCAGGGCCAGGACATCATCCGCACCTGGCTGTTCTCCACCATGCTCCGCTCCGAGCTGGAGAACCACGTTGCCCCGTGGGCGCACACCGCGCTCTCCGGCTTCATCGTGGACCCCGACCGCAAGAAGATGTCCAAGTCCAAGGGCAACGTCGTCACGCCCGCCGACATCCTGGAGAAGCACGGCTCGGACGCCGTGCGCTACTGGGCGGCATCGTCACGCCTCGGTACCGACGCGGCCTTCGACCCGCAGAACCCGACGCAGATCAAGATCGGCCGGCGCCTCGCCATCAAGATCCTGAACGCGGCGAAGTTCATCCTGGGCTTCGCGGCGACGGGCGCCGACGACCTCGCACTGGTCACCAGCCCCCTCGACAGGAGCATGCTGCACAACCTGGCCGCGGTCGTCTCCGACGCCACCACGGCGCTCGACGGCTACGACCACGCGCGCGCCCTGGAGATCGCGGAGACGTACTTCTGGACGTTCTGCGACGACTACCTCGAGCTCGTCAAGGAGCGCGCATACGGAGAGCAGAGCGCCGAGCAGACCTCGGCCGTCGTGGCCCTCCGCATCGCACTGTCGGCGTTCCTGCGCCTGTTCGCCCCCGTCGTGCCCTTCGCCACCGAGGAGGCGTGGAGCTGGTTCAACGACGGCTCCGTGCACACCGCGGCGTGGCCGGAGGCGTCGGAGGTCGCGGGCGCGTGGCCTGACGACGCAGCAGTGCTCGGCATCGTCGGCCGCGCGCTGACCGCCATCCGCGGCGCGAAGACCACCGCGAAGGCGTCCCAGCGCACGCCCGTCGACTCGGCTGTCATCGCCGGCCCAGAGGCCGAGATCGCGGCCATCGAGAGTGCGGCGGGCGACCTCCGTTCGGTGGGCAAGATCGCCGAACTGCGTTTCGCTGCAGCCACTGACCTTTCCGTGACCGATATCCTGCTGGCCCAGGCCCCGAGCGAGGAGGAACGATGACCGTGACGGTCCGGAGTGTGGAAGACAACGAGTTCTTCACCTGGCTCGACCTCTACGCAGGCTACGGCGAGTTCTACGAGCAGCCGCTGACGGACGAGAAGGCGCTGCTCGTGTGGAGCTGGATCACCGATCCGGACAACGAACTCGAAGCGTACTTCGCGGTCAACGACGATGGCACGCCGATCGGTCTCGCGCACGTGCGCGAGTTCGTCCGGCCGCTCGACGGCAGCCGCGGTCTCTACCTCGACGACCTGTTCGTCGCGAAGGACGCCCGCGGAGACGGGGCGGGCACGGCCCTCCTCGAAGCGCTGCGCGACCGCGCCCGCGAGCACGGCCTGTCCGTCGTTCGCTGGATCACCGCGAAGGACAACGAGACGGCCAGGCGCGTCTACGACCGCGTGGCCGAGAAGACCAAGTGGGTCACGTACGACCTCGTCCCGTGAACCCCTCGCGCGCATCCACCACCCCCGACGGCATCGACCGGCCGGGATGCGCGCGATAAGGTCGAAACACACGCACCAAGATCCAGCCGTGCGGGGAAGGCGAACGGAGGCACCCATGTCGATTGAAGTCCGACCGGTCGCAGACGGCGATTTCTTCGCCTGGCTCGACCTGTACGAGAAGTACGCGGCGTTCTACGAGACCCAGCTCAGCGACCAGAAGGCCCTGCTGCTCTGGTCCTGGCTGACCGCTCCCGACCACGAAGAGGACGGACTGGTGGCCGTCGAAGACGGTCGCATCGTCGGCCTCGCCCACGTCCGCGAGTTCGCCCGTCCGCTCGAAGGCGACAGGGGCCTGTTCCTCGACGACCTGTTCGTCGCGGAGGAGGACCGCCACAAGGGCATCGGCCGCACGCTCATCGACGCCGTCCGCTCCCTGGCGGAGGAGCGCGGCCTCGGCGTCGTGCAGTGGATCACCGCGCGCGACAACTCCGAGGCCCAGCAGGTCTACGACTCCGTCGCCACCCGCACTTCGTGGGTCACGTACGAGATCGACCTTCCCGCTGCGCGGGCGAGCGCCTGATGCAGCTGGGAACGCGCTGGTCCGTCGGCGGCGAAGCGCCGAGCAGCCTCCCCGAGGTGGTCGCGTACGCGGTCACGACTGTCGAGGAAGAACTCGTGGCGACCGACGTCGCCACGGACGGCTGGAAGTGGACGCTCACCTGGCTGGAGGGCAAGCCGGTCGTCGAACTCGACGACGGCACGGTCATCCGGTTCAACCCGCAGGAGGACTCGGCGACGATCACGCAGCCGGTCCAAGGCGAGCCGGACGAGTTCGACCAGGACTGACGAGTCTGCGTGGCCGAGTCGCGCATCCATTAGCGCGGCAGCTGAGGCAGCTGACGTGCCGCCTCGTCGCGGGTCCGCTCGACGGCCGCGAGCTGGTCGGCGAAGGTCGGCGCCGTGCGGAGCGTCGCGCGGCGCACGCCCCACTCGGTGAGGGCGCTGCCGAAGCGGATCGCGGTGCGCTGGGTCCAGGTGGCCTGGTGGATGCTGGGAACAGTGACGTCGATGACGGTCATGATCCGGTTCCTTCCGTGGTGGTTTCGTGCGCCGGCTCGTGCGAGCCGGCGGAGAGCAGGAGTCGCACCGCGATGAGCGTCAGTGCGAGGACGACGGCGCCGCCGATGACGAACGGCAGGCGCAGGTCGATGCGGGCGACGAATCCGCCCAGCACCGTGGCGATCGGGGTGAGCCCCCAGCCGATGGTGCGCACGATCCCCATCGCGCGCCCTAGCATGTCGTTGGGGACGATGGCCTGACGGAGCGCGCCCCACGGCACGTTCCAGACCGCGACGCCGAACGCGCCGACCGCGTATGCCACGATCGCGACGACCACGTTGGCGGTGACCCCGACGCAGAACATGCCGATCCCGCACACGAGCATCGAGCAGAACATCACCGGACCGCGGCCGAAGCGCTCGACGAGTCTGCTCGCGATGAGCGCGCCGGCCAGGGCTCCGACGCCGACGCCCGCCGTCACGACGCCGATGAGGGCGGCCGGGACGGAGAAGGTCTGCAGCAGGAGCAGCACGACGCTCCCCTGCGCGAAGGCGAGGGCGGAGGCGGTCAGCGAGGTCAGGATGATCATCGTCCGCAGGAACCGGTGGTGGACCAGGAACGAGACGACGGCGCGGAACGGGGGCCGGGTGTCGGCGGCGACGCCGTCTGCACTCTGTGCGGCCTGTGCGGCTTGTGCGGCCGCCCCCTTCCGGTACGCGCCGGCAGCGGCGGCGGGGATCGTAAGCGCCAGCAGCCCGGCGATCAGGAACCCTCCACCCGTCAGCCAGACCGGCAGCGCGATGGCGGCGGCGAAGAGGAAGCCGGCGATCGGGGTGGCGATGAAGTTCTGCACCACGATCTCGGCCGACTGCATCCGGCCGTTCGCCCTGTCGAGCTGATCGCGGGTGACGAGGCTCGGGACGACGGTGGTGGTGGCGTTGTCGAAGACGGTCTCGCCCATCCCGAACAGCAGCACGCAGCCGTAGAGCAGCCAGATCGTCAGCGAGTCCGTCGAGACGAGCACGGCCAGCAGGGCGGCGACGGCGAAGCGGAGCGTGTTCGCGACCGCCATCGCGATGCGGCGGTCGACCCTGTCGAGCAGCATGCCGGCCGGGATGCCGAACAGCAGCCAGGGCAGGAACGTCACGGCGCTCAGGCCCGCGATGAGGGCGGGATCCCTGGTGAGCGTCGTCGCGATCAGCGGCACGGCCGTGCGCCCGATCCCGTCGGCGAGGTTGCTGGCGATGGCCGACGTCCAGAGCCTGTTGAACCCGGCGCTCATCGGCGCCCTGGTCACCCGCTGCTGGGTGTCTGCGCTCATCGGTCGCTCGCCTCCACCAGCGGGAACGCGTTGAACTGCACCTGCACACGCAGGCTGCCTTCCGCGCCGGCGCCGTCTCCGCCGCCGTCGTGGCTGTCGGGGCCGTTGCCCTCGGCGCGCCACTTCTCGCGCAGCCTGGTCTGCATCGCGTAGTACTCGCGGCCGAACTCGGCCAGCTGGTCGATGGTGAGCTGGAGGTGCGACGTGGAGAGGGTGCTGGCCTGCATCCACTCGCTGCCGTAGACGTCGAGGCCGCGGCGCAGGAAGGCCGTGAGGCGGCGCTCGTTGTTCTGCTGCCACTCGCGGGAGATGAGCTCGTTGGCTTCCCGGCCTGCCGGGGTGGCGAGGGTCTCGGGCGAACCGATGGTGACGCCGCCGGGTGCCATCTTCCACCAGCGCTCGCGGCCGGACCCCTTCTCGGCGTCCTCCACGATGATGCCGTGCTTGGCGAGCTGCCGCAGGTGGTAGCTGGTCGACCCGCTCGACTCCCCCAGCCGCTCGGCGAGGCCGCTGGCCGTCGCCGGCCCGAAGTCGGAGAGCTCGTTCATGATCTCCACCCGCAGCGGATGCGCGAGCGCCCGGAGCGCCTCCATCCCCAGTGCGTCGTGCATCGGGTACGAGATCGCCGGGGGCTTCGTGCCGGCGTTCTGCGGCTGCTCGGGCTTTTCTTCGGTGGCCATGGTGAGAGAGTAGCAATGCAAAGACTTCTTTGCAACAGGTTCTTTGCAATTGGTTCTTTGCAATCATTCGTTTGCATGGGATCCTGCGCGGCGGCGGTGTGCGGCCCTAGGCTGGATCAATGGCAGACACGAACCCGTTCTTCTCCCCCAGCACGCTCCCGTACCAGTTGCCGCCGTTCGCGGACATCCGGGACGAGCACTACCGGCCCGCCTTCGACAGGGGTTTCGAGGAGCAGCTGGCGGAGGTGGCGGCGATCACCGCCTCCACGGACGAGCCCACCTTCGAGAACACGTTCGTCCCGCTGGAGAAGTCCGGCCAGACACTGCAGCGGGTCGCCGAGGTCTTCTTCAACAAGAGCTCGTCGGACTCCAGCGACTTCACCAACGCGCTCGAAGAGGAGATCGCTCCCCTGCTGGCCGCCCACCAGGACGCCATCCGGCTCGACCCGGCGCTGTACAGCCGAATCAAGGCCATCTACGACGAACGGGATGCGCTGGGGCTCGACCCCGAATCCCGCTACCTGGTCGAGCGGTACTACGAGGAGTTCACCCTCGCCGGCGCCGGCCTCAGCGACGCGGACAAGGAACGGCTGCGCGAGTACAACCAGCAGCTGTCCACTCTGACCACCCGATTCGAGAAGAACCTCCTGGCCGACACCAACGACCTCGCGGTGGTCTTCGACGACGTCGCCGACCTCGACGGCCTCGGCGACGGCGCGATCTCCGCTGCGGCGGAGGCGGCGAAGGAGCGCGGCCTCGACGGGAAGTACGTGGTCACCCTGGTGCTGCCCACCGGCCACCCGTTCCTCGCGAGCCTCACCAGGCGCGAGGTGCGGGAGCGGATCATGACCGCATCCCGGTCCCGCGGCATCCGGGGCGGAGACAACGACAACCGTCAGCTCGTGCTCGACATCACCCGCCTGCGCGCCGAGCGCGCCCGGCTGCTCGGCTTCGAGACCCACGCCGGCTATGTCACGGCCGGGCAGACGGCCAAGACCCCGGAGGCGGTCGCCGCCATGCTCGGACGGCTCGCGCCTCCTGCCGCCCGCAACGCCCGCGCCGAGCAGGCCGACCTGCAGCAGCAGCTCCCCGACGGCACCGAGCTGGCCGCCTGGGACTGGGCGTACCTCACCGAGAAGGTGCGGCAGGCGAAGTACGACATCGACGTCGCCGCGATGCGCCCGTATTTCGAAGCGGAGCGCGTGCTGCGCGACGGCGTCTTCTACGCGGCCACCAGGCTCTACGGCATCACGTTCGAGGAGCGTCCAGACCTCGTCGCCTACCACCCGGAGGCGCGGGTCTTCGAGGTGCGCAACGAGGACGGCTCCGAGCTCGGCCTCTACATCCTCGACCTGTACACGCGCGACTCGAAGCGGGGCGGAGCGTGGATGAACCCGCTCATCTCCCAGTCGGCACTGCTCGACTACCCGACCGTCGTGGTCAACAACCTTAACGTGCCGAAGCCCGCCGCCGGCGAGCCGACGCTGCTCAGTTACGACGAGACCAACACGCTCTTCCACGAGTTCGGGCACGCCCTGCACGGGCTGTTCGCGCGGGTCACGTACCCGAAGTTCGCGGGAACGAACGTCTACCGCGACTTCGTCGAGTTCCCCAGCCAGGTCAACGAGATGTGGATGCTCTGGCCGGAGATCCTGGAGAACTACGCCGTGCACAACGAGACGGGCGAGCGGATGCCGCAGGAGCTCGTCGACAAGCTGCACGAGTCCGAGGCGTTCAACGAGGGCTTCCAGACCAGCGAATACCTGGCTGCGACCCTGCTCGACCAGGCCTGGCACGCGATCACCGCCGACGACACGGTCACCGACGTAGCCGTCTTCGAGGCGCAGGCGCTCGCGGACGCCGGCCTCGACAACCCCGCCGTGCCGCCCCGCTACGCGAGCACGTACTTCGCGCACACCTTCTCGGGCGGATACGACGCCGGGTATTACTCCTACATCTGGAGCGAGGTGCTGGATGCGGACACGGTCGCCTGGTTCACCGAGAACGGCGGCCTCACCCGCGACAACGGCGACCGCTTCCGCCAGCGCCTGCTCGGTGTCGGCGGCTCGAAGGACCCGCTAGAGGCCTACCGCGACTTCCGCGGCCGCGACGCGGTGATCGAGCCCCTGCTCGAACGCCGCGGCCTCGCCGACTGATCCGTCGGTCTCCCCCGCGCCCGCTCCGCTCCGGCGGGGCGTCGCGCGGGGAGGCCGGATCAACCGGAACGCGCGTTACGCGGACTTCTCCTCGCGGCGCGGACGGTGAGGCACGATCGTGGGCGCCGCGTTCTCGAGCACCGCTTCGCGGGTGACCACGACGCGGGCGACCTCTGCGCTCGACGGCACCTCGAACATGATCGGCCCGAGGACCTCTTCCATGATCGCGCGGAGTCCACGGGCGCCGGTCTTGCGGAGCACCGCCAGGTCGGCGATGGCTTCCAGGGCCGGCTGCTCGAATTCGAGCTGCACACCGTCGAGCTCGAACATGCGCTGGTACTGACGCACCAGAGCGTTCTTCGGCACCGTGAGGATCTGCATCAGCGCATCCTGGTCGAGCGGCGTCACCGTGGTGACCACGGGAAGACGGCCGATGAACTCCGGGATGAGCCCGAACTTGTGCAGGTCTTCCGGCAGCACCTCGCTGAACAGGTTGACGTCGTCGCCCTTCGAGTGCAGCGGGGCGCCGAAGCCGATGCCCTTCTTGCCTGCACGCTGGGAGATGATGTCTTCGAGCCCGGCGAACGCGCCGGCCACGATGAACAGCACGTTCGTGGTGTCGATCTGGATGAACTCCTGGTGCGGATGCTTGCGTCCGCCCTGCGGAGGAACGGAGGCGACCGTGCCCTCGAGGATCTTGAGCAGCGCCTGCTGCACGCCCTCGCCCGACACGTCGCGCGTGATCGACGGGTTCTCCGCCTTGCGCGCGATCTTGTCGACCTCGTCGATGTAGATGATGCCCGTCTCGGCGCGCTTCACGTCGTAGTCTGCGGCCTGGATGAGCTTCAGCAGGATGTTCTCGACGTCTTCGCCCACGTAGCCCGCTTCGGTGAGGGCTGTCGCGTCTGCGACGGCGAACGGCACATTGAGCCGCTTCGCCAGCGTCTGGGCCAGGTAGGTCTTGCCGCAGCCCGTCGGGCCGATCAGCAGGATGTTGCTCTTCGCGATCTCGACGTCGTCCATGACGTCGGCCGAGGTGATCGACGCCTTGGCGCGAACACGCTTGTAGTGGTTGTAGACAGCCACCGCCAGCGCACGCTTCGCGGCCTCCTGGCCGATCACGTACTCCTCGAGGAATCCGAAGATCTCCTTGGGCTTCGGCAGGTCGAATTCGCCTGCCGTCTCTTCGCCTGCTTCGGCGAGTCGCTCTTCGATGATCTCGTTGCACAGCTCGACGCACTCGTCGCAGATGTACACGCCCGGTCCGGCGATCAGTTGCTGGACCTGCTTCTGGCTCTTGCCACAGAAGGAACACTTGAGCAGATCGGCGCTTTCCCCGATGCGTGCCATCCCTCTCCCCTCCTTCTCAGGGTCTTTCCCGTCGAGCCTAACCTGTGCGAGCGACATTGGCGCGCACCTGGCCGCATTTGGTCACGCGCGCCACGCGCATCCCGTTCTGCCTACAGCAGATGGCGGAAGTACCGGCCGGGCGCGTCGAGGAACGAGCGCCAGTGCCGCACGATCTCCAGCTCCTCCCAGGTCGTCGACCGGATGCCCCACTCGCCCACCTCCAGGATGCGCGCGCCGGGCAGCGCGGCCAGGATCGGCGAGTGCGTCGCGCACAGCACCTGCGTGCCGCGCGCCACCATCTCGTTGAGGTTGGACAGCCAGCGCAGCGACGACTCGAACGACAGCGCGGCCTCCGGCTCGTCGAGGCAGACCAGGCCGGCGACGTACTGCGGGTGGTTCAGCTTGTTCTCGAGCAGGTCGTTGAACGACTCGCCGTGGCTCAGCGTGTGCAGGTGCGCATCCGGACTGCCGGGCAGCGACTCCAGATAGGAGTAGTAGCCGTGCATCGTCTCCGCCCGCAGGAAGAACCCCCAGCGCGGCGCGGACGGGCTGCGCTCGACCAGCAGCCACTCGCCGAGCGGCGACTCGCTGGGTCGGGTGCTGTGCGAGCCCTGGTTGCTCCCGCCCTCCGGCGGCAGTCCGTACGCGGTCGCGATACCCTCCACGATGGTGGACTTGCCGCTGCCGTTCTCCCCCACCAGGAAGGTGACGCCGGGCGCGAGCTCCAGCCCCTGGCAGAGCACCTGCGCGACGGCCGGGATGTTCGCGGGCCACGCATCCGGATCGTACGGAGCATCCCGATAGGCCCTGACACGCCGAACGGGGCGATCGTCGTCCAGACGATCGCCCCGTTCGTTCATCGCGGGCTCCGGATGCTGTCTTACTTGACCAGCGCCGGCAGCGTCTTACGGCTGGTGAGCACCTGGTCGATCAGACCGTAGTCGAGCGCCTCGGCGGCCGACAGGATCTTGTCGCGGTCGATGTCCTTGTTGACCTGCTCCTGCGTGCGGTTGGAGTGGCGCGCGAGCGTCTCCTCCAGCCAGGTGCGCATGCGCATGATCTCATTGGCCTGGATCTCGATGTCGGACGCCTGCCCCTGTCCGGCCTCGCCGACGGCGGGCTGGTGGATCAGGATGCGGGCGTTCGGCAGCGCGAGACGCTTGCCGGGGCTGCCTGCCGCGGTCAGCACAGCGGCTGCGGAGGCCGCCTGGCCGAGCACCACGGTCTGGATCTGCGGGCGGATGTACTGCATCGTGTCGTAGATCGCGGTCATCGCGGTGAACGAGCCACCGGGCGAGTTGATGTACATGACGATGTCGCGGTCCGGGTCCTGGCTCTCGAGCACGAGGAGCTGGGCCATGATGTCGTCGGCGGACGCGTCGTCCACCTGCACGCCAAGGAAGATGATGCGGTCCTCGAACAGCTTGGCGTATGGGTCCTGGCGCTTGTAGCCGTATGCCGTGCGCTCTTCGAAGCTCGGGAGGATGTAGCGCGATCCCGGAGCCTGGACTCCGTTGAACGCCTGACCTCCGAAGTTGGGGATGTTCATGTCGATTCCTATTCCTTCCGAGGTCTTACTTCTCGTCCGCGGTTCCGCCACCGCCGACGACCTCGGTCGCCGTCTCGCGGATGTGGTCGACGAAGCCGTACTCGAGGGCCTCCTGCGCGGTGAACCAGCGGTCGCGGTCACCGTCTGCGTTGATCTGCTCGACGCTCTTGCCCGTCTGGGCCGCCGTGATCTCCGCGAGGCGCTTCTTCATGTCGAGGATGAGCTGCGCCTGAGTCTGGATGTCGCTCGCGGTTCCGCCGAAGCCGCCGTGCGGCTGGTGCAGCAGGACGCGGGCGTTGGGGGTGATGTACCGCTTGCCCTTGGTGCCGGCGGTGAGGAGCAGCTGCCCCATCGATGCCGCCATGCCGATGCCCACGGTGACGATGTCGTTCGGCACGAACTGCATGGTGTCGTAGATGGCCATGCCGGCCGTGATCGACCCACCGGGCGAGTTGATGTAGAGGTAGATGTCTCGCTGAGCGTCCTCCGCGGCGAGGAGAAGCAGCTTCGCGGCGATCTCGTTCGCGTTCTCATCCCGGACCTCGGACCCGAGCCAGATGATGCGGTCCTTCAGCAGTCGGTCAAAAACACTGGGTTGCATGCCCATGTCGGCCATGTGTCGCTCCATTTCCTTGTCGCTTCGTGAATGAATCTATCGGAGCCCGTGGCCCATTTCCGGCCTGTTCGCCCTGGGCAGACGAGCGCGCCGCCGGTGGGGTCGGGCGGCGGGGTCGGCGGTCGGGTCCGACCGCGATCAGCTGAGCGCGAGCATCGCGACGCCGCCGAGCACCACGACTGCTCCCGCCATCCGCTGGGCCGGCCGCGGCTCGCGCAGGATCAGCCACCCGGCCAGGCTCACCAGCACCACGCTCAGCTCGCGCGCCGGGGCGACGAGCGACACCGGGGCCAGCTGGATAGCGCTCAGCACCAGGATGTACGACAGCGGAGAGAGCACGCCGACCACCACGGCCTGCCAGCGGAACCGCCGCCACACCGCGACGACTTCGGCGCGCCGGGTGATCAGCACGGGCGCGAGCAGCACCACCTCGCCGAAGCTGCAGCCCACCATGAAGGCCACGGGCGAGACGCCGAGGTCGTTGACGGTGAAGGCGTCCCAGAGCGTGTAGACCGCGATGGTCACGCCGGTGAGGAGACCGTAGAGGATGCCGGGGCCGAGCATCCGGGGTCGGCGGGAGGAACGCATCCCGGGTTGCGGGGTGGCGTGCTGTAGGTCCGCGCCTGTTACGGGTCGCCCCGTGGTAAGGCCGATCCCGACGATGCCCGCCACCACCACTGCGGCACCCGCGAGAGCGAGGGCGGACGGATGCTCGTGGAACAGCACGATCGCGAAAACCACGGACAGCAGCGGCCCCGTGCCGCGCGCCATCGGGTACACGACGGAGATGTCGCCGTGCGCATACCCGCGCTGAAGCACCCACATGTATCCGACGTGGATCACCGCCGACACTCCGGAGCCGATCAGCAGCCAGCGCAGGTCCGCACCGTTGATCGCGATGTCGACGCCGGCGATCGGCAGCCAGAGCACGGTGGAGGCGATGGCGCCGAGCAGGATGAACGGCAGGCCGCTGGCGCTCGCCCGTTTGGAGGCGAGGTTCCAGGTGGCGTGCGCGAACGCGGCGACGATGACGAGGAGAAGGGCGACGGGTGGCACGAGGATCCTTTCGTTCGCCGCGATGGCACGGCGAAGGGATCCTCCGGGCTTTTGTCCTGTCAGATGACGGCGGCGCTGCGCGCTGCCGTGGTGCCGCTCGGACCAGACCTCCCGCGAACTCTTCCGGGGAACGGAACCCTAGGCACTGTCGAGGACCACGCTACCGGGTCGTGAGGTCGCGCGCACACGCGGCGACGGCGCGCCGGTACAGCGGCAGGCCTCCGCCTCGCGCCCGGCGACGTCACCCCGGGTACGCGAAAGGCCGGGCACTGTGCGTGCCCGGCCTGCGCGTGTGGTGCTACTTCTTCTCGGAAGCTGCCTTCTTCTTCGGAGCAGCCTTCTTCTTGGGCTTCTCCTCGGCCGGGGTCTCCTCGGCGGCGGGCGCCTCATCGGCGGCCGGAGCCTCGTCGGTCGCGGCGGTCTCTGCGTCGGCTTCCTCGTCCTCCGGAGTGATGGTGAACTCGCTCAGGTCGACCTTCTTGCCGTTGCTGTCGACGACCTCTGCGCGGCTGAGGACGATGGTGAGCGCCTTGTTGCGGGCGACCTCTCCGACCATCGACGGGATCTGGCCGTTCTCGCTGAGGATCTTCACGAACTCGTTCGGGTCCATGCCGTACTGCGATGCACCCTGGATGAGGTACTGGCTCAGCTCGTCCTGGTTGACCTTGACGTCTTCGACACGGGCGATCTCGTCGAGCAGGATCTGCGTGCGGAAGGTCTTCTCGCTGGACTCGGCGACCTCTGCGCGGTGCACGTCGTCTTCGAGGCGGTTCTCCTGCTCCAGGTGGCGGTGCACCTCGTCCTCGACCAGCTGGGTCGGGACGGGGATCTCCACCTGCGCGAGCAGCGTGTCGAGCAGCTGGTCGCGGGCAGCGGTGCCCTGGCCGAACGTCTTCGAACGCTCGACCTGCTCGCGGACGCTCTCGCGCAGCTCGGCGATGGTGTCGAACTCGCTGGCGATCTGCGCGAAGTCGTCGTCCGCCTCCGGAAGCTCGCGCTCCTTGACGGCGGTGAGGGTCACGGTGATCTGGGCGTTCTCGCCCTCGTGGTCTCCACCCATGAGCGGAGCCTCGAACGTGGTGGTCTCACCGGCGGTGAGCGTGTCGAGCGCCTCGTCGATGCCCTCGATGAGCTCGCCGGAGCCGATCTCGTAGGAGATGCTGTTGGCGGTGTCGACCTCTTCGTCACCGATGACGGCGACGAGGTCGATCTGCGCGAAGTCGCCCTTCTTGGCGGGGCGGTCGACGGTGACGAGCGTGCCGAAACGGCTGCGCAGGTTGTCGAGCTCGGTGTCGACGTCCTCGTCGCTGATGTCCGCGGCGTCGACCGTGATCTTCAGGTCGTTGTATGCGGGCAGCTCGATCTCGGGGCGCACATCCACCTCGATGGTGAGCAGCAGGTCGCCGGAGAAGTCCTTCTCGTTGGGCCACTCGGTGATGTCGGCCTCGGGACGTCCGAGCGGACGCACGTCGTTCTCGTCGACGGCCTGACGGTAGAACCCGTCCAGCCCCTCGTTGACGGCGTGCTCCAGGACGGCAGCCTTGCCGACACGCTGGTCGATGATCGCCGGCGGAACCTTGCCCTTGCGGAAGCCCGGGATGTTGACCTGCTCAGCGATGTGCTCGTAAGCGTGCTTGATAGACGGCTTGAGCTCCTCCGGCGTCACCGAGATGGTGAGCTTGGTGCGAGTGGGGCTCAGCTTTTCGACCGTGGTCTTCACGTTGTTGGCTTCTCCTGATAATTGAAACGATGGTCTCGTCGGAAATGACTGGTCGGGGCGACAGGATTCGAACCTGCGACCTCCCGCTCCCAAAGCGGGCGCTCTAGCCAAGCTGAGCTACGCCCCGGGTTCTAGCCAACCCGCCCGGTCCGTACCCCGACACGAACAAACCCGTCGGGGGCGAAAGACCACGCGCAAGTCTACTGCACGACCACGACCCGCCGCGCGCCAGAGCCCTCGCGGCGATCCGCCACGCGCGTGGCGGTCGGACCGGGGTCCGAACCTGTACTACGATGTCCTGGTGCCCATCGCGAGATGGGAACGGGGATGTAGCTCAATGGTAGAGCCTCAGTCTTCCAAACTGATTACGCGGGTTCGATTCCCGTCATCCCCTCCGATTCCGGCTTCCGCGTCACGCTCGCACGTGCAGCAGCACGTCCTCGGAGGCAAACCCCGCCCGTCTGTAGAAGGGCACCGCCCCGGCACTGGAGTGCACCGTGACCCGTTCCAGCCCCAGGTGCCCTGCGCGTTCGAGCACGGCGCGCACGAGCTGTGCACCGATGCCCGAGTTCCGAAGCTCGGGGACGACGTAGACGCACTGCACGTCGCCGGACGCGCGATCGAACGCACGCGCGCTCGGCACCCGCTGTGTGATGGCGAGCCAGGCCATCCCGATCACGATGCCGTCGGACGCGACGGCGGCGAAACAGGTATGCGTCGACTGGTGGGCGCCGCCCCATTCCGCGAACCGCTCGGAGAAGACCTCTCGCGACTCGTCCGGCGAGCCGCCGTTCTCCAGCAGCGAATCCCAGCGCAGACCACCGACGTCGAGCAGTTGAGAGGGTGAGGCAATCCTGACATCCACGGCGACGTTCATCCGGGCACACTACCGAAGGTGCGCATCCGGCGTCGTGAAGGCCGCACACCATTTTTGGGCCGCAGCTACGGTGGCTTCGCGATTCCACCCGGTGGTGTCCAGCACGGTCAGCGTGTCGGGGGCACCGACACGCGACTGCCGCAACTCCTCGTTGAGCGCGACGTGGCGGTCGACATCGATTCCTTCGCGGCTCCCGCGTCTCCCGATGATCCGGGCGCGGATCGTCGCTTCGTCGGCGGTCAGAGCCAGGAAGTGGACGGGGACGGATGCCTCCATCCGGGTGGTGAGCACCTGTTCGGGGAGGGCGACCCCGCAGAGGACGGGGATGAGTCCGTTGTCCTGGATCTCGAGGCCGAGTTGCCACAGATAGGCCCAGAACGCGAGGTAGTCGCGGCGGCCGTCGGCGACGGCGTGCGCGCCGGATGCAAGAGTGTCCCCATCCAGCGCCAGCACACCCGGAGCAGCGGTCAGCGCCGCGCAGACGAGGGACTTTCCCGACGCAGGCACGCCCGTCACGACCAGGAACGGCAGGTCAGGGCGTTCGCGTTCCGCGCCACAGAAGTCGCACACGACAACGCGACCCGTCACGCTGCCCCGGCCATAACTCCCGCACTGCACGCACACCATCGCCATGCACCCATGTTCGGGCACTCCCACACGAGAGAACGCCACGACGCACACACAACGCAGAAGCGGCCGCTCCCCCGCAGAGGAACGGCCGCTCACACGCACAAACCGGCGGGACTACTCCGTCCCCACCGCCTTGTCGGCCGCGTCGCGGGCGCCGTCGATCTGGCCCTCGAATTTGCCTCCGGTGACCTTGTTGGCCGCGTCGGCGACGCCGTCGAGGAGTTTGTCGCTGATGTCTTCGGCCTGTTCGCTCTTGAGGGCGTCCTTGACCTGGTCGCTGTCGAGGAACTCTTTGGCCTTGCTGGTGATGTCGTCGAATCCGGCCATTGTGGCACCTGCTTTCGTCGATGGATCGAAGTGCCTACATTCTGGTGTTCCCGCCCGCGCGCGGCAAGGGTCAGCGCTGCAGGAAGGCCAGCACCGCAAGCACGCGGCGGTGGTCGTCGCCGGAGTCCTCCAACCCCAGTTTCTGGAAGATCGCAGTGACGTTCTTCTCGACGGCGCCCACCCCGATGACGAGGCGCTGGGCGATCCCGGCGTTGGTCCTGCCTTCCGCCATCAGCTGCAGCACCTCGCGTTCGCGCGGGGTGAGCGACGCGAGCGGGTCCGTGCGGCGCACGAGCAGTTCGCGGACCACCTGCGGGTCGAGGACGGTGCCGCCGTCCGCCACGCGGGTGACCGCATCCCGCAGCTCGTCGAGGGAGGCGATGCGGTCCTTCAGCAGGTAACCGGTGCCGCCCTGGCCGCTCGCCAGCAACTCCTGGGCGTACGTGCCCTCCACATACTGGCTCAGCAGCAGCACGCCGATCTCCGGATGCGTCGCCCGCAGCGTCAGCGCAGCGCGCACGCCCTCGTCGCGGAAGGTCGGCGGCATGCGCACATCCAGCACCGCCACATCCGGCGCGAGCGAGCCGATCGACTCCAGCAGGGTGTCCGCGTCGCCGTACGCGCCGACCGTCTCGAAGCCGGCCTCGTCGAACAGCCGCACCAGGCCCTCGCGCAGCAGCACGGAGTCGTCGGCGATGACCAGGCGGAGACCGTCAGGAGAATTCACCCCACCAGCCTAGAGGGGCCGCACAGCACGAAGCGGCGGGGCGCCCACCCGAATGGATGCGCACACCACCGCCCACACGCCGCCAGCAGGCAGCCAGCACGCCGCCGACTACACCGGGATGCGCGCCCCGATCCTCGTCGGACCGCCCACCGGGCTGTCCACCACGAACTCGCCGCGCAGCCCGTGCACGCGCTCGCCCAGTCCGGCGAGGCCGTGGCCGGCCACCGCCGACGCTCCCCCTGCACCGTTGTCGGTCAGCCACACGCTCAGCCACGCCGCGCCCGTCGCCGGGTCGACCGTGCGGTCGAGGAACAGCCGCGCCTCGGTCGCTCCGGAGTGCTTGGCCAGGTTCGCGGACAGCTCCGCCGCCACGAAGTACACGCTTCGCTCCAGCTCGGGCGAGAACCGCACGCCGGGCTCGATCGACGACTCCACCCGCAGCGGGATGGGGCTGCGTGCCGCGAGCGAGTCGATGGCGGCGACGAGTCCCCTGTCCTGCAGGATCGGCGGGGCGAAACCGCGGGACAGCGCCCGCAGCTCCTCCAGCGTGTCGTGCGCCTGCTGGCCGGCCTCCGCGAGGATGGCGCGGGCAGCATCCGGATCGTCGGCGAGCTTCCGCTCCGCCGCCGCGATGTCCATCTGCAGCCGCACCAGCCGCTGCTGCGGGCCGTCGTGCAGGTCGCGCTCCAGACGGCGCAGCGCCTGGTCCTCCGCCACGATGGCCGCGCCGCGAGAGGCGGACAGGTCGGCGACCTCGCGCTGCAGCGCCTCCGAGCGCCACGCCCCGAGCATCCCCTGCGCGATCACACTGTGCAGCGAGATGAGCCCGCGGGTGATGAACGGGAGGGTCAGGGCGAAGATCACGCCGAGGACGAGGTCGAGGATCGCCTCGCCCATCACGGGATCGAACGTCGAGCGGACGTTGAACACCCAGTCCACGATGATCCGCGACAGGTACACCTCGCGGTCGCCGTTCGGGATGAACCGTTCCCAGAACCACGCCGTCAGGCCGCCTAGCGCGACAGCCGACCACGCGATGGTGAGCGTCCACGAGACGATGCTGACGATGGGGTTGATGATGAGCGTGTGCAGCAGGTACAGCCAGTAGTGCCCGTTCACGAACGGACCGAACATGGTGCGCCAGAACGTCTGCGGCCGGGACGGGTCCGTCCACTGCGGTTCGGTGATCTCCGGACGGCCTGCCCAGCGCAACCGCGTGATCTCGAGCGTGCCGAACGCACGGACGACGTAGAACGTGGCGATCAGCACGAACAGCCCGACATAGATGATGAGCGTGCCGACGCCCGTCCAGAACAGGGTCAGCCCCACCGACATGCCGACGATCGCGATCGGCATGGTCAGCAGCAGGAACCCGAGTTCGCGGGGAACGCCGCGCCACAGGGCGCCGTACCCTCGCCGGGATGCGGCGGGCGCCGTCTGTGCAGGGGATGCGCCGGCGGGCTGGTCGGGGGTGCTCACAGCATCCAGAGTGCCAGACGCCGCGGCGACGTGGAGCGGAGGGGTGTCAGTGCTCATGGTGTGGTCTCCTTGGTCATGGCTCCAGCCTTCCGAACCGGCGGTACGGCCGGTATCGGGTGGCCGCCCGGACCGGTACGGGGGTTACCCCACCCTTAGTTAGCGGAGGCTCAGCTTCGTTGCGGAATTTCACCGAACGCGTAGCGTTGTCACCAGTCAGATGAAAGGACGCCAACCCATGACGGACATCGCCGCAACCCAGAGTGTTTCGAACCCCGACGTCGCCGCAGGAGTCGCGCAGTTCCTGAGCCCGGTCGTCATCGACCTGACCGCCCTGGTCGTCAACGGAAAGCAGGCGCACTGGCATGTGCGCGGCGCCAACTTCATCGGCGTCCACGAGCTGCTCGACACGATCGTCGCGCACGCCCAGGAGTGGGCAGACCTCGCCGCGGAGCGCATCGTCGCCCTCGGCCTCCCGGTCGACGCCCGCCTCGGCACCGTGGCTGCCAAGACCAGCACCACCGAACTCACCGCCGGCTTCCGCCAGTCGGACGACACGATCGCCGAGGTCATCGGCCAGATCGACGCAGCGCTCGCCAACGTGAACGCCGCGGTCAAGGAACTCGACGAGCTCGACCAGACCAGCCAGGACATCGCCATCGAGATCGCCCGCGGCCTCGACAAGGACCGCTGGTTCCTGTTCGCGCACATCAGCAAGTAGCGTCGCACAGACACACGGAACGGCCCTGGATCGCCCGACGATCCGGGGCCGTTCCGTGTGTCAGGGCCGATGGATGCTGCGGCCGGCCGGGCGCTACGCCCAGCCGACGCCGTCGTGCGTGAAGCGGCCGCCGAGCAGCGTCGCGGCCACGGGCATCCCGCGCAGGTCGGCGGAGCGGCAGGTTAACGGGTCGGCGTCGAGCACCGCGATGTCGGCCGGCTCCCCCACGCCGATGACCGACCGGGTGGATGCGCGCAGCGCGGCGTCCCGTGCCAGCGCCTGCTCCGAATGCCACGGCTCCCGGCCGTCGCGTGAGCGGGTGACCGCGGCCGACAGCGCGATCCACGGGTCGAGCGGCGCGACGGGAGCGTCGGAGCCGAACGCGATCACCGCTCCGGATGCGTGCAGCTCGGCGAGCGGGAACGCCCGCCCCGTGCGACCCCGCCACAGCACGTCGGCGACGTCGCGGTCGTCCATCGCGTGCTCCGGCTGAACGCTCGCGGTGACGCCCAGGCGCACGAAGCGGGGAACGTCGGCGGCGGCGAGCAGCTGCGCGTGCTCGATCCTGCCGCCGCAGCCGACCTCCTCGAACGCGTCGAGGGCGAGGGTGTTCGCGCGGTCGCCGATGGCGTGCACGGCCGGTTCGATGCCGTTCGAGGCGGCCCGGCGCATCCACTGGACGAGTTCTGCGGTGCTGAGGTTGGCGACGCCGTGGCCGCCGTCCGGGTACGCGCCGACGCAGAGGGCCGTGCGGGTGTTGAGCGAGCCGTCGCTGATGATCTTCGCCGGACCGACGGTGAGCAGGCCGCCGGTGCCGTCGATCGTCGCGCCCGTGCGGAGGCCCACGGCGATGGCGCGTTCCAGGTCGTCGGGGTAGATGCCGAACTCGACTCGCAGCGATCGCGCGGCGCCGGATGCCGCTGCGCCCATCCTGCGCCGCCACACCTCCAGATTCCAGCCGTACTCGAGGTCGACGACGCCCACCACACCGCGCGCGGCGGCGGCCTCCGCCGCCTCGGCCGCCCACCGGTCGAGGGTGGAGTCGTCCGCGGCCGACAGCATGCTCGTCACCGCGAAGCTCGCGTCCTCGCGGAGCACGGCGGCCGACGGGTCGTCGGCGGTGTCCGGAGCGAACCGACGCGCGGCGGCGGTGTTCAGCCAGGAGCAGTGCAGGTCGCCGGCGATCAGCACGACCTCCCGGCCGTCCGCCGCCGCGTCGAGCAGCGCGCGGGTGGGCTGGTCCGGCCAGAGAGCGTCGTGGAAGCCGAAGCCGACGAGCGGTTCCTCCGCCTCCGCTCCCGCCTTGCGCTCCGCGGCGATGCGGTCGCGCACCAGGTCGGCGGCCTCCGCGGCCGAGTGTGCGTGGGAGAGATCCAGGCGCCGTGCGGTCTGCGCCCACTGCGTGAAGTGGACGTGCTGATCCCAGAGCCCCGGCACGATCCAGCGGCCGTCGAGATGCGCCACCCGCACACCATCGCCGCCTTCCAGTGACGCCGACCGCGCATCGCCGCTCCCGGACGGGCCCACCGCCGCGATGCGCCCGTCGCGCAGCAGCACGTCGTGCGCGCCGTCCACGCCCGGGATGCGCGCCCCCGTCAGCAGCAGGGGAACCGCCGGCGCCGCCTCCGGCTCGGACGATGCGCCAGCATCCGGCCTCACCGAGCTGCGCGCATCCGGTCGTGCACCCTGCGCATCTCGGCGGCGAGGTCGCGGCTGGCGTAGACGCCGTCGCCCTCGAGCTCGCCGATGATCCTGTCGACGGTCTCGGCCGGCTTGTTCTGGCTGAGCTTGCTCTTGGCGACGATCTTCGTGGGCGTGAGGCGCATCCCGACCGTGCCGGAGGAGATGCGCTGCGCATACGCGGCGTCCTGTGGCGTGCCCTCCATGCGGCGCGGCGACGGCATCCGGTCTTCGAAGTGGTCGACCAGCCGGCCGAGCACGGCGAAGTTCTCCTCGTCGGTCAGGATCTCCGGGACGCCGCTGAGGTGTGCCGCGGTGAAGTTCCAGGTGGGCACGGCCGGGTTGGCGTCGTACCAGCCGGGCGAGATGTAGCCGTGCGGTCCCTGCACGACGACGAGGAGCTCGTGCTGCCCGAGCTCGTGCAGCAGGTCGTCCGGACGGCCGACGTGGGTGACGATCGAGAGGTCTTCCCGCGACTCGTCGACCAGGATCGGGTAGTGCGACGCGACCAGCCCGGCCTCGGTGGAGCTGACGATCGTGGCCCACGGGTTGAGGCGGATCAGCCGCTTGATCTCCTGGACGTCGGCGAGGGCGAAGCTGGGATTCTGTCTCATCGTCGGTCTCCGCTCAGGCCTGGTCTTTGGGGCACCAGTACAGTTTGCGCCCTCCGAGCAGCTCCATCACGATGTGCGTGCCGCACACGCGGCACGGCAGTCCCTCGCGCTTGTAGACCCAGTGCCGGTCTTCGCGGCTGGCCATCGCCTTGCGGTACGCCTCGGGGTCGAGGTCGTCCATCGTCATCATCTGGCCGGTCTCCACGCCGATGCGCAGCAGCCTCCCCCAGTCGCGCCAGAGCTCGCGCACCGTGTCCTCCGGCACCTGCTTGCCGGGCGTGTGCGGGTTCTGCCTGGCACGGAACAGCAGTTCGGCCCGGTAGACGTTCCCGATGCCCGCCACCACGTTCTGGTCCATCAGCAGCAGCGCGATGGAGGTGGGCTTCTTCCGGACGGCGGCGACGAAGCGGTCTTCTGCCGCCTGGTCGTCGGAGAGGAGCGGGTCCGGGCCGAGCTTCGCGATCACCGCATCCACTTCTGCCAGGTCGAGCACCTCGCACGCCGTCGGGCCGCGGAGGTCGGCGACGGCGGTGTCGCTGAGCAGCCGCACGCGCACCTGGCCGATCGGCTCCGGCGGGAAGGTCGTGATCTCGTCCTCCACCTTCTCCGACTCCGCCATGCGCAGCCGCGTGCGCCGGGGCGCCCCGATGCTGTGCAGCGAGTTCTCGCCCGCACTGTCGAGCACCGTGTCGTCGTCCACGGTTGTTCCGCGCTGGTTGGTCTGCCCCATCCGACCGTTGGCCGCAGCGATGGTCGGGTCGATGCTGATGTCGCCCGCGAAGTCCCACGCGCCGTAGATGCCCAGGTGGATGCGCAGCCACAGCCCGTTGTCGAACTCCAGGAACATCTGCTTGCCCACGGCGCGGGCGTCGGTCATCACGTGCCCGTCGATGCGGGATGCGCCCTCCGCGAAGCGCCCCTGCGGCGACGACACCTGGATGCGGTGCCCGACGAAGTTGCTCGCGAACTGGCGCGCGATGCGGTGGACGGAGTGGCCCTCGGGCATCAGCGGTCCACGTTCTTGCCCGCGATGTCTCCCGTCGCCTCGAACTCGGCGAGCTGGGCGATGCGGCGCACGTGGCGTTCCTCGAACGAGAACGGCTCGGCGATGAAGACGTCGATGAAGCGCGTGGCCTCTTCGACCGTATGCTGCCTGGCTCCGATGGAGATGACGTTGGCGTCGTTGTGCTGGCGGGCCAGCTGCGCCGTGCTCTCGTTCCAGACCAGGGCGGCGCGGGCGCCGATCACCTTGTTGGCCGCGATCTGCTCTCCGTTGCCCGAACCGCCGAAGACGACGCCGAGCGCCTCCACCCCCGCCTGCTGGTCGGCGACGACCGCCTTCGCGGCGTTGATGCAGAACGCCGGGTAGTCGTCGATGGGGTCGTAGGTCGTGGGACCGTGATCGACGACCTCGTGACCGGCCTCGGTGAGGTGGGCCTGAAGGTGGGTGCTGAAGTCCAGACCGGCGTGGTCGGTGGCGATGTGGATGCGCATGCACCCAGTTTAGGGACGGCCACCGACGCCGAGGGACCGCTGACAGCCGATGCGTCTAGGGTTGTCCATTGGACACAATCCGTCGAATCTTCAAGGAGTCAGCGTTGCCAGGAGAAAACCTCACCCGCGTCGAAGCCCAGGAGCGTGCTTCGCTCGTCAGCACCCATTCCTATGACGTCGTCCTCGACCTGACGACCGGGCCGGAGACGTTCCTCAGCACCACCACCGTGCGCTTCGACGCAGAAGAGGGAGCGTCGACGTTCATCGACGCGATCACCCGCACGGTCCACAGCGTCACCCTCAACGGCGTCGAGCTCGACCCCGCGCAGGTCAGCGACGGCGTGCGCATCCAGCTGGACGGCCTGCAGGCACAGAACGAGCTGACCGTGGTCGCAGACGCCATCTACACCAACACCGGTGAGGGCCTCCACCGCTTCGTCGACCCCGTCGACGGCGAGGTCTACCTCTACAGCCAGTTCGAGGTGCCGGACTCGCGCCGCATGTTCGCGGTGTTCGAGCAGCCGGACCTCAAGGCCGAGTTCACCTTCACGGTGACGGCGCCCGCGCACTGGGCCGTCGTCAGCAACTCCCCCACCGCCGAGCCGACGGACGCCGGCGACGGCGCGAAGACCTGGGCCTTCCCGGCGACCAGCCGCATCTCCTCGTACATCACCGCGCTCATCGCCGGCCCGTACGAGTCCGTGCACAGCGAGCTCACCAGCCGCGACGGCCGCACCATCCCGCTCGGCGTCTACGCGCGCAAGTCGCTGGCCGAGTACCTGGATGCCGACTACATCTTCGAGAAGACCCGTGAGGGCTTCGCGTTCTACGAGGAGAAGTTCGACTACGCGTACCCGTTCGAGAAGTACGACCAGCTCTTCGTGCCCGAGTTCAACGCCGGCGCGATGGAGAACGCCGGGGCGATCACCTTCACGGAGACCTACGTCTTCCGCTCCAAGGTCACGGACGCCATCAAGGAGCGCCGGGTCGTCACGATCCTGCACGAGCTGGCACACATGTGGTTCGGCGACCTGGTGACGATGAAGTGGTGGAACGACCTCTGGCTGAACGAGTCGTTCGCCGAGTACGCCTCCACGCTCGCCACCGCAGAGGCCACGGAGTGGCACGAGGCGTGGACCACCTTCGCTGCGATGGAGAAGAGCTGGGCGTACAAGCAGGACCAGCTGCCGTCCACGCACCCCATCGTCGCGACCATCAACGACCTGGAGGACGTGCAGGTCAACTTCGACGGCATCACGTACGCCAAGGGCGCCTCCGTGCTCAAGCAGCTGGTGGCGTGGGTCGGCCAGGACGACTTCCTCGCCGGTGTCGCCCAGTACTTCAAGAAGCACGAGCACTCCAACACCGAGCTGCGCGACCTGCTCGTCGAGCTGGAGGCGACCAGCGGCCGCGACCTCACCGACTGGTCGGAGAAGTGGCTGGAGACCGCGGGCGTCAACACGCTCCGCCCGGAGATCGAGGTGGATGCCGACGGCACGATCACGTCGTTCTCCGTGCTGCAGACCGCCGCAGCCGACTACCCCACCATCCGTCCGCACCGTCTGGCGATCGGGTTCTACAACCTGGTCGACGGCCGCCTCGTGCGCGACCACCGCATCGAGCTCGACGTCGACGGTGAGCGCACCGACGTCGCCGAGCTGGTCGGCCACGCCCGTCCGGCCCTCGTGCTGCTGAACGACGACGACCTCGCGTACGCGAAGATCCGTCTCGACGAGCAGTCCCTGCAGGTGGCCATCGAGCACCTCTCGTCGATCGAGAACCCGCTCGCCCGCTCCCTCGTCTGGGGCGCCGCCTGGGATGCGACCAGGGATGCCGAGACGCCGGCGAGCGACTACGTGCGCCTCGTCCTCGGCAACATCGCGCCGGAGACCGAGTCGACCACCATCCGCACCACGCTGAGCCAGTTGCTCCTCGCCGCTGGCTCGTATGTCGCCCCCGAGCGGCAGAAGGCGGCCACCGAGGAGGTCGCCTCCACCCTGTGGACGCTGGCACAGCAGGCGGAGGCCGGAAGCGACGCGCAGTTCCAGTTCGTCAAGTTCTTCGCCGCTGCGGCGTCGACCGACGAGCAGCTCGCGAACGTCGCCGCCCTGCGCGACGGCACCGTGACCCTGCCCGGCCTCGAGGTCGACACCGACCTCGCCTGGGAGCTGCTGATCGCCCTCGCGGCGGGCGGCAAGGCCGGTCGCGCGGAGATCGACGCAGCCCTCGCGAAGGACAACACGGCGAACGGCGCGCAGTTCGCCGCCCAGGCCGCAGCGAGCATCCCGACCCAGGAGGGCAAGCAGGCCGCCTGGGACTCGGTGTTCGCCACGGACACGGCGCCGAACACGATCGTGCGCTTCACCGGCCTCGGCTTCCAGCGCGCGGCGGACAAGGATGTGCTCGCCACGTTCGTGAAGCCGTACTTCGAGGCGCTGCAGAGCGTGTGGGAGTCGCGCAGCTACAAGATCGCCGAATACCTGGTGGCGGGCATGTACCCGGCACCGCTGGCGAACGCCGCCCTTCGCGACGCGACCCGTGCCTGGCTCGACGCGAACGCCGAGCCCGCCGCACTGCGCCGCCTCGTGGTCGAGAACCTGGCCGGCGTCGAGCGCGCGCTCGCCGCACAGGAGCGCGACGCCCGCTAGTCGGGATCGACCGACGCAGCAGCACCATCGAGTGGCCCCGCATCGCCCAGCACATCCCGTGCCTGGGCGGTCGCGGGGCCACTCGCATCTCCGGGCACGCGCGTCTCGTACCGGGGTACGACAGCCACCGGATGCGGGACCAGACCGCGCGGGGATGCCGCAAACCCCGCCGGTTCAATAGGGTCTAACCATGATCCAACTTGACCGCCTCACCAAGACGTACGGTGCGAAGACCGCCGTCAACGACATCACGGCGACCATCCAACCGGGCAAAGTCACCGGCTTCCTCGGCCCGAACGGCGCGGGCAAGTCGACGACCATGCGCATGATCATGGGACTCGACCGGCCGACGCACGGCACGGCCCTCGTCAACGGGAAGCGCTACGCCGACCACTCGTCGCCGCTCACCGAGGTGGGCGCGCTGCTCGATGCCAAGGCCGTCCACACCGGCAGGAGCGCGTACAATCACCTCCTCGCCATGGCCGCGACCCACGGCATCCCGAAGCGGCGCGTGCACGAGGTGATCGGTCTCGCCGGCCTCGAAGCCGTCGCAGGCAAGCGCGTCGGCGGCTTCTCGCTCGGCATGGGCCAGCGCCTCGGGATCGCGGCGGCCATGCTGGGCGACCCCGCCACGCTCATCCTGGACGAGCCGGTCAACGGTCTCGACCCGGAGGGCGTGCTCTGGGTGCGGCAGTTCGCCAGGCACCTCGCCTCGGAGGGCAGGACCGTGTTCCTCTCCTCGCACCTGATGAGCGAGATGGCGCAGACCGCCGACCACATCATCGTCCTCGGCCGTGGCCGCATCCTCGCGGACGCCCCCGTCGGCGACATCCTCGCGGGAGCCACCCGCAACGCCGTCCGCGTCCGCACGCCGCAGGCCGAGGAGCTGGCCCGCGCCATCGCGGGAGCGGACGTCACGATCACCGGGATCGAGGCCAGCCTCCTCGAGGTCTCCGGCCTCACCAGCGCCCAGGTCGGAGAGGCCGCCGCCCAGTTCGGCATCGTCCTCCACGAGCTGACCCCCCTCAACGCCTCCCTCGAAGAGGCCTACCTCGAACTGACGCAGGACGAGGTCGAATACCGCACGGAGGTCTCCCGATGAGCACCGCAACAGCAACCGCCCCCATCCGGCACACCTCGCTCGGACACCTGAACTTCGCCCGCGTCGTGCGGTCGGAGTGGATCAAGCTGCGCTCGCTGCGCTCCACGTTCTGGACATACGCGATCGTCGTCGTGGTCGGGTTCGGGATGACCTGCCTGGTCGCGTTCACCATCCCCGACACGATCGCGAAGCAGATCCCGGCCGCTCAGCACTCGGCGTTCGTGGTCAACACCGCGTCGTTCGGCGTGACGTTCGGCCAGCTGGCCGTCGCCGTGCTCGGCGTGCTCGCCATTAGCGGCGAGTACTCGACCGGGATGATCCGGTCGTCCTTCGCAGCCGTTCCCAAGCGTCTGCCCGTGCTCGCCGCCAAGGCGATCGTGCTCTTCATCGCCTCGTTCGTGGTCGGCGTCGTCACCGTCGCAGGCTCGTGGGCCATCGCGGCCCCCGTGCTCTCCGGCAAGGGCTTCTCCGCGGACTTCGCCTCGGCGGACACCCTCTGGGCGATCGTCGGCGCCGGAGCGTACCTCGGCCTCGTGTCGGTGTTCGCGCTCGGTCTCGGCACGATCCTCCGCGCAGGTGCAGGCGGCATCGCCGCAGCGCTCGGTGTGGTGTTCCTGCTGCCGATCATCGTGAACCTCGTCGGCTCGCTGACGAACATCGAGTGGATCACCAAGGCGAATAACTACCTGATCAGCGCGGCAGGCGCCGGCATGGCCGGGTCGGACAACGGCGGGTTCGAGCCGTGGGCGAACGTGCTCATCGTGCTCGCCTGGACCGCCGTGTCGTTCGTCATCGGCGCGATCATCCTCAAGCGCCGCGACGCGTAACGCGCTGCGCGCTCACTCCGCATGACAGACGAACAGCTCACCCCCGGCCGGACCTCTCCGGCCGGGGGTGATCTGCAGCTTCCGAGGCCCCCGGGGGTCATCCGGCGCACGATGGCCGCGCATCCGGTGGTCGTCGACAGCATCGTCGCAGCCAGCTACCTCCTCCCGTCGCTGCTCGCCGGCGTGATCGGGATGGTCGTGGAGCCGAGCTGGCAGCTCGGCGTGTACGTCGGGCTGGCGGCCGTCGCCGGCGCAGCCCTGTTCCTCCGCAGGCACAACCCGGTGGCGGTGTTCGCGGTGGGCGCCGCCGTCATGGCGATCACCGTCTTCCTCGGCCACGAGATCGACCCCGTGCCCGCCTTCTACGCGCTGTACGCCCTTGCGGTCTACCGCTCCGCCCGCGCGGCCTGGATCGGGTTCGCGGTGCTCTCCGGTCTCGCCATCGCCACGCTGACCTTCTCGGCCTTCGTGGCGCACGCAGCGATCTTCCACCCGTTCGACAGCGCCGTCGTGCCGTCGGCGATCGTGATCGTCTCCCTCGCACTGTTCTTCGTGCTGGTCGGCATCAACATCGGCAACAGGCGCCGCTACCTCGTCGCCCTCATCGACCGGGCGCAGCAGCTGGCCCGCGAGCGCGACCAGCAGGCGGTGATCGCCGCGACGGCCGAACGCAACAGGATCGCCAGGGAGATGCACGACATCGTCTCGCACAGCCTCACGGTGATGATCACGCTCGCCGACGGGTCCGCCGGGCTGGCCGCGATCTCGCCGGAACGCTCCGCCGATGCGATGCGGATGGTCGCGGAGACCGGGCGCGGCGCGCTCGGCGACATGCGGCGCCTCCTCGGCGTGCTGCGCGCGACGGACGGCGACGGCGACGAGCGCGCCCCGCAGCCCGGCGTCAGCGAACTGAGTGAACTGGTCGAACGCTTCCGCGCAGCAGGGCTCCCCGTGCGCGTCACGGTCGACGGCGTCGCCCCGACCGACACCGGCCAGCAGCTCACCGTGTTCCGCGTCGTGCAGGAGGCGCTGACGAACGCACTGCGCTACGCGGCGCTCGCGACGACGGTGGAGGTGCGCATCCGGTTCGGGACGGAGACCATCGAGATCACCGTGGACGACGACGCGGCCGTGCACGGCGCCCTCGGGCAGGGTTCCGGTCGCGGACTGCTCGGGCTGAGCGAGCGCGTCGCCCTCTACGGAGGCAGACTGGAGGCAGGACCCAAGCCCGGAGGCGGATGGCGGCTGCGCGCGATCCTCGAGGCGATCCCGCCATCGCCGACGCAGACCCCGCCGCCAACGCAGACACCGCCGCCCACACAGACACCGGCCCAGACGCCGACGACCAGCCCGACCACCACCCCCGAGGAGAACACCCCGTGACCGACGACAACCCGATCCGCGTCCTGCTGGTCGACGACCAGGCGCTCGTCCGGCTCGGCTTCCGGATGGTGCTCGAAGCGGACACCGGACTGCACGTGGTCGGCGAAGCGGCGGACGGCCTCGAAGCCGTGCGGCTCGCCGTCGAGACCCGGCCCGACGTGATCCTGATGGACGTGCGCATGCCGTCGCTCGACGGGATCGAGGCCACCCGGCGCATCGTGGCGGCCAACCCGGATGCGCGCATCATCATCCTCACCACGTTCGACCTCGACGAGTACGCGTTCGGCGGACTCCGGGCCGGCGCGAGCGGGTTCCTCCTCAAAGACGCACGGCCGAGCGAGCTGACCGACGCGATCCGGGCGGTCGCTGCGGGAGACGCTGCGGTGTCCGGGAGGGTGACCAGGTCGATGCTGGAACTGTTCGCCGACCGGCTGCCCGCCGCATCCACCGGCCAGCCGGCGGGCGCCGACCCCACGGCCGCGCTGACCCCGCGCGAGCGCGAGATCCTGCTGGCCATCGCCGAAGGGCTCTCCAACGGCGAGATCGGCACGAAGTTCTTCCTCACCGAGTCGACCGTGAAGACGCACGTCGGGCGGGTGCTGTCGAAGCTGCACCTGCGCGACCGGGTGCACGCGGTGATCTTCGCCTACGACAACGGGCTGGTCGAGCGCTGACGGTGGCGCCGGGTCCAGCGGCCGCCAAGGCGGCCCTCGGTAGGCTTGCATTCCTATGGTGAAGATGAACTTCTGGACTGATTTCGGCGCGTGGGCCATTCAGAGCGGCTGGACGCTGCTCAACGTCGCCTCGATCATCGTCGGTGCCTTCCTGCTCAGCTGGATCCTGCGAGTGGTCATCCGCCGCGTGGTGCGGCAGATCGTCACCGGGGTCAAGAAGAACCAGAACGTGACGGACACCCAGGCCATCTCGGCGTCCCCGCTTGCGGCCGTTCGCGTGGTGCAGAGGACCAGGACGCTCGGCTCCGTGCTCAGCAACATCGTCAACGTGACCATCGGCATCATCGCGATCGTCATGGTCATCGGCGTCCTCGCTCCGACCGCGCTGACCTCGTTCGCGCTGCTCTCCGCCGCCATCGGCGCCGGACTCGGTTTCGGCGCCCAGAACATCGTGCGCGACGTCCTCAACGGCCTGTTCATCGTGATGGAGGACCAGCTCGGCGTCGGCGACGTCGTCGACCTCGGGCCGGCCACCGGCGTGGTGGAGGCGGTCGGCATCCGGATCACCCAGGTGCGCGACGTGAACGGGACGCTCTGGTTCGTCCGCAACGGCGAGATCCTGCGCGTCGGCAACATGTCGCAGGGCTGGTCGCGCGTCATCATCGACCTGGCCGTGCCGTACGAGGTGGACATCGAGGCGGTCGAGGCGAAGATGCTGGAGACGGCGACCGCGCTCGCGACCAGCCCGAAGTGGCGCTCGCGCATCCTGGAGAAGCCGGAGCTGTGGGGCCTCGAGTCGATCTCGGCCGACGCGATGGTGATCCGCATCGTCATCAAGACGCGCACCACCGCCAGGGACGACGTGTCGCGTGAGCTGCGCGTGCGCCTGAAGGCCGCCCTCGACGAGATGGATGTGAAGCTGCCGTCGCTCAACGCGATCGTGCTGAGCGGCTTCGACGGCGCGGCGAGCGTCACGGGGGCGCACCCTCCGCGCACCCGTCCGACGCCGGTGGTGCCGGAGACCCCGCTCAAGGGCCGCAAGGCCCGGGCGGCGGCGAAGCGGTCCGGCGCTGCGCCGGCGGACCCGCGCGCACTGCGGATCGCCGGGGTGAAGACCACCGGCGCCGCGAAGCCCGCCGCCGAGGCGAAGGCTGCGAAGCCCGCCACTGGACAGACTCCCAAGACCCCCGGAGCCGCCAATCCGCCCACAGGCGCAGGCGACGACGCACCCAAGACCAAGCCACCGGCAGAGTGACATGACCATCCCCATCCAACCGACTCCCCCGCGCCACTCCGGCGACCCCGGCGGCGAGACGGCAGCCACGTTCTACGACCAGATCGGCGGGCGCGAGACGTTCCGCCGCCTGGTCGACGCGTTCTACCGCGGCGTCGCCGACGACCCCGTGCTCAAGCCGATGTACCCGGAGGACGACCTCGGCCCCGCCGCCGAACGGCTCACCATGTTCCTCGAGCAGTACTGGGGCGGCCCCGGCACGTACAGCGAGCAGCGCGGGCACCCCCGGCTCCGGATGCGCCACATGCCCTTCAAGGTCAACCCGGACGCCCGCGACCGCTGGCTCCAGCACATGCGCGCCGCCGTCGACGAGCTCGACCTCCCGCCGCTCGCCGAGGAGACGCTCTGGTCGTACCTGGAGCGCGCCGCACACGCGATGGTCAACACGTTCGAGGACTGAACCGCGATACTCTCTCGGAAGAACCGTGCCGAAGGAGACACAGGATGAGCCGAACCCCGCAGCAGCCGGATGCGATCGTCGTCGGAGCCGGCCTCGCCGGGCTCGTCGCGGCCGGTGAGCTCCTCGACGCAGGCAAGTCGGTCACCATCGTCGAGCAGGAGCCGGCCGCATCCCTCGGCGGACAGGCGTGGTGGTCGTTCGGCGGCCTGTTCCTCGTCGACTCGCCCGAACAACGCAGGATGGGCGTGCACGACTCGCTCGCGCTCGCCAGGCAGGACTGGTTCGGCAGCGCGGGCTTCGACCGGGACGAGGACCACTGGCCGCGCCGCTGGGCGGAGGCCTACCTGCAGTTCGCCGCCGGGGAGAAGCGGGCGTGGCTGCACGAGAAGGGCGTCCGGTTCTTCCCCATCGTCGGGTGGGCGGAACGCGGAGCGGGAGCGGCGGGTGGCCACGGCAACTCTGTCCCCCGCTTCCACATCACCTGGGGCACGGGTCCGGGCGTCGTCGCCCCGTTCGCCGCGCGCCTCGCGGACGGCGTCGCGACCGGGCTGGCGACCGTCCTGCACCGGCACAGGGTCGACGAGCTGATCGTCGAGGACGGCAGGGTCACCGGGGTGCGCGGGGCGGTGCTCGCCGAAGACGCGGCAGAGCGCGGAGCTCCGAGCAACCGCGACCAGGTCGGCGACTTCGAGCTGCGTGCAGGCGCCGTCATCGTCACGAGCGGAGGCATCGGGGGCAACCACGACCTCGTCCGCGCCGCCTGGCCCGCCAGGCTCGGCACGCCGCCCGCGCACATGCTGTCCGGCGTGCCTGCCCACGTCGACGGCCGGATGCTCGGGATCGCAGAGACGGCGGGCGCGCACCTGATCAACGGCGACAGGATGTGGCACTACACCGAGGGCATCCAGAACTGGGATCCGGTGTGGCCGCAGCACGGCATCCGGATCCTGCCCGGCCCGTCGTCGCTCTGGCTGGACGCGAGCGGAGACCGGCTGCCTTCGCCGCTGTTCCCCGGCTTCGACACGCTCGGGACCCTGGAGCACCTGCGCAGGATCGGCTCGGACTACAGCTGGTTCGTGCTCACCCAGAAGATCATCGAGAAGGAGTTCGCGCTGTCCGGCAGCGAACAGAATCCCGACCTCACCGGCAAGGACCTCCGGCTGCTCGCCAAGCGTGTCTCACCCGGCGCGCCCGGACCGGTGGAGGCCTTCAAGGAGAAGGGCGCCGACTTCGTGGTGGCGGACACCATCGACGAGCTCCTCGCCGGGATGCAGGCGCTCTCCGACGTCCCGCTCGACAGCGACCTCGTCGCCCGGCACATCCGGGAACGCGACCGCGAGCTCGACAACGACTTCGGCAAAGACCTGCAGCTCGCCGCGATCCGGGCGGCGAGGGAGTACCGCGGCGACAAGCTCATCCGGGTGGCCAGCCCGCACAAGCTGCTCGACCCGAAGGCCGGGCCGCTCATCGCGGTGAAGCTGCACATCCTCACCAGGAAGAGCCTCGGCGGCATCGAGACCGACCTGGATGCGCGCGTGCTCGGCGCGGACGGCTCCCCCATCCCCGGCCTGTACGCGGCCGGGGAGGCGAGCGGGTTCGGCGGCGGAGGCGTGCACGGCTACCGCGCGCTGGAGGGCACCTTCCTCGGCGGCTGCCTGTTCAGCGGCCGCCAGGCAGGGCGAGCCGCCGCGGCGACCGTCTAAGCGCGCAGGCTCCACGCCTGGCGACGGACCAGGATGTGGCCGCGCTTGGTGGTCAGCCGCGTCCACGGTCCCGTCTCCAGGATCGTCACCGGCTCGCCCTCGGCGAGGAAGCCGAGGCTCTCCGCCGCGAACGCCGCACCGGCCGGCACGTACTCGAGCGTGTCGATCGGGCGACCCCACACCTCGGCGCGCACCCGCTGCACCAGCTGCTCTCCCGTGCCGCTCGGGATGGACTCCGCCACCTCGGCGATGCCGGCCTTCGCCGTCTCCGCCAGCAGGCCGTATGTGGTCTCTCCGACCGGACGCCAGCCGCCACGCGGCGGGGAGATGCCCGCCCAGGTGACGGTCGACACCTCCAACGGCATCCGGATCTCGACGGGCCCGACACCGGCGGCAGGCGTGATCGCCTCGCCGATGCGCGCCAGCCGGTCGAGCAGCGACCGGATCGGCACCACGGCGTCGAAGTCCGCACCATGCACGATCGCGAACGTGCGCAGGCCGAGAACGGTCGGGGTCTGGTCGAGCAGGCCACGCGGATAGAGGATCGCCGTATAGACGGCGAGCACCCCCGACCCACCGATCAGGCGTACCGACCCTTCCTCGACACGGGCCGCCCTGGACAGGTATGTCTGCAGGTCGGCGACGGCGAGGGAATCCACGAGAGAAAATGACTGGCTCATCTGCTGTCTAAACTACCAAGAGAGAACTCAATGGAGGCACAGTGACCGAGCCCCTGGCATCACTTCTGACCGCGCTCGATCTGACGGACACCGGCGCGAGGACCAGCGAAGACATCTTCACCGGCCCCTCCCAGTGGATGCCGCTCGGTCGCGTCTTCGGCGGCCAGGTGCTCGCGCAGTCGATCGTCGCCGCCTCCCGCACCGTCCCGGACGGCCGAGCGATCCACTCCATGCACGGCTACTTCCTGCGTCCCGGCGACGTGAACCTGCCGATCACCTTCTCCGTCGACCGCATCCACGACGGCCGGTCCTTCTCGACCAGGCGCACTCAGGCGTACCAGAGCGGTCAGCCGATCCTGTCGATGATCGCCTCGTTCCAGGACGAGGACGAGGGCCTGACGCACCAGGTCGAGATGCCGACGGACATCCCGGATCCGGAGACGCTGCCGAACTCGGCGGACAGCCTGGAGAACGTGGAACATCCCGTCGCGCAGTACTGGGCGAGCGAGCGGCCGTTCGACATCCGCCACATCACCTCCCCCATCTACCTGACGGTCGACGGAGAGCACGTCGCCCACCAGGCCGTCTGGTTCCGGTCGATCGGCGCGCTACCGGACGACCCCGACCTGCACCGCGCCGCTCTCGCGTACGCGAGCGACTACACGATCATGGAATCCGTGATGCGCAGGCACGGCGTCGCCTGGGCCACCCCCGGACTGCGCGCGGCGAGCCTCGACCACGCGATGTGGTGGCACCGTCCTGCGCGCGTCGACGAGTGGCTGCTCTACGTGCAGGAGTCGCCGAGCGCCAGCGGCGGCCGCGGACTCGCCCTCGGCCGCATCTTCAGCCGCGACGGGCGCCTGGTGGCGAGCGTCGCGCAGGAGGCGATGGTGCGGGTGCCGCTGGCCTAGGTGCCGGCGCTACCCGAAGGTGGTCTTGAGCAGCACCGTCCCGTCGACCGCCGACCGGATGTCGATGGATGCGATGTCCGCCTTGGCGACGCTGGTGGTGGCCGTCGGCTTCACGGTGGTGCCCGGCCCGGCCGTCCAGGTGGCGACCTGCGTCTGCGTGCCAGACCGGTCGGTGACGACCATCGCGTACGCCCAGCTCTTGCCCTCTGTGCCGCTCACCTCCGAGTAGCTGCAGCTCGATTCGATCCTGGTCCCCCACGACTCGGTGACGAGCCGGACGTCGGCGGAGAGCGCGCTCGGCTCCACCTGGCTGAGCGTCACCCTCGTGCCCGCCACGTCGGTGTGCGGCGCGAACACGGCGGGGAGAGCGAACACCGACACGGCGACGATCGCGGCGGCGGCCAGCAGCGACCCGGCCGTCCACCAGCGGGTGCGCATCCGGCGGCGGCGCGCGGCGCTCAGGAGGGCGGGCAGCACATCCGGGGCCGACTCGGTGGTGTCGGTGGCGCGTGTCTCTCCGGTTGTTGCCGTGCCTTCCGCCGGTGCCGTGTCGAGCAGCGCGAACGCGTCTTCCGCTGACACCTGCCGCAGCAGGCCGGGCAGCCCGGCCAGTTCGGACACGTCTGCCGAGCACGCCGCGCAGGTGCGCAGATGCTCCTCGTACGCACGCCGGTCGGCGGGCGACAACGCCCCGAGCACGTATGCTCCGTCCCAGGTGGCGAACTCCTCGTGTCCGGTCATCGCTCCGTCACTCCCCTCTCCTGCAGGGCGAGTCGAAGCGCTCGCAAACCGTAGTGGATGCGCGACTTGACCGTCCCCTCCGGAACGTCCAGTTCGCGCGAGATCTCCGCGATCGACCGTCCGCCGTAGTAGGCGTGGACGATCACGGCGCGGTGTTCGACGGACAGCTCGGCCAGCGCATCCGACACCAGCCAGGCGTCGAGCACGGCGTCCGACTCGCTGGTGCCCGGCCGCTCCGGCAGGGTGTCCGTGCCGTATTCGTGCTGGTTGCGCGCGCTGCGCTTGTCGTCGATCACGAGGTTGCGGGCGACGGTGAACAGCCACGCCCGCGCCGACGACTGCGACTGGTCGAGCACGGCGGGCCGCTTCCACGCGCGCAGGAGGGTCTCCTGCACGATGTCGTCGGCCATCGCCCGGTCGCCGGTGAGGTGCACCACGTAGCGCCAGACCGCTTGCGCGTGCTGATCGTGCAGTTCGCGCAGCAGCCGCGCATCCTCGTTCGCCATGACACCTCCACCACAGACACGGGACAGGATGCGAAAAGGTTCAGCTGCGACACTGCGCGGTGAACCGTACGCACAGCAGCTTCGTGCATACCGTAAGAGAACGCTACGCCGACCGGGAGGACCCCGCATGAACGACTCGACACCGCTCACCCGCCGCACCCTCGTCCAGCTCGGCGGTGCCACCGCCGTCGGCGCCGGGGCGTTGCTGCTCACCGCGTGCACCGCGGACGGCGCCGACGGCTCAGAGCCGACGGGCTCGGACAGCGCCGTGAAGGTGCCGCTGTCGTCCATCCCGGTCGGAGGCGCCGTCTCGGCGAAGATGGGCTCTGCGCCGATCGTGGTCTCGCAGCCGACCGCGGGAAAGGTGGTCGCGTTCAGCGCCGTCTGCACCCATCAGGGATGCACGGTCGCACCGCAAGGCAAGGAGTTCGACTGCCCGTGCCACGGCTCGCGCTTCGACGCCACCACCGGCGACGTGCTCGGCGGACCGGCCAGCCAGCCGCTCCCGAAGCTGACCGCCACCGTGTCCGGCGAGACGGTCACCGTGACGAAGTAGGCGGCGTCAGGCGCGCTTGGTGAACTGCACGGGGTCGTCGAGGTACGGCGTCCAGGCTGCCCGCTCGCGCTCGTTGATGCGTCGCGGACGCTGGCTGGCCGCATCCACCAGCACGATGGTCGTCGCCGCCCGCGAGTACAGGATCTCCGGCTCGGTTCCGGCGGGCGACCGCACCTCGTAGCAGACCTCCAGGCTCGCCCCGCCCAGCCTGCCCAGCCACAGCTGCACGTCGAGCGGCTGCCGCAGATACGGGATGGGGGCGAGGTACTCGATCTCCTGCCGCGCGATCAGCGTCAGGGTGTCTGCGCCCGGCCGCCCGTCGAGCACGGCGGTCGACCCTCCGACCGCCTCCTCGGCGTCGTCGGTGACCCAGAACGCCTCGATGCGCGCCTCCTCCAGGAGACGCAGCATCTCGGCGTTGTTGACGTGCCCGTACGCATCCAGGTCGCTCCACCGGAGCTTGATCGGAACATGCAGTCGCATCAGGCAGCCCTTCGGTCTGTGCTCGTCGGCCGACGCGAGTGTCAGTCGCGCGTGAGCTTGCGGTACGCGGAACGGTGCGGCTTGGCGGCGTCCGGGCCGAGTCGCTGCACCTTGTTCTCCTCGTACGCCTCGAAGTTGCCCTCGAACCAGTACCAGTTCGCCGGGTCTTCCTCCGTGCCCTCGTAGGCGAGGATGTGCGTGGCGATCCTGTCGAGGAACCACCGGTCGTGGGTGATGACCACGGCACAGCCGGGGAACTCGAGCAGTGCGTTCTCGAGGCTGGACAGGGTCTCGACGTCCAGGTCGTTCGTCGGCTCGTCGAGGAGCAGCAGGTTGCCGCCCTGCTTGAGCGTCAGCGCCAGGTTCAGCCTGTTGCGCTCACCACCGGAGAGCACGCCGGCCTTCTTCTGCTGGTCCGGGCCTTTGAAGCCGAACGTCGACACGTACGCACGCGACGGCACCTCGGTCTTGCCGACCTGGATGTAGTCGAGCCCGTCGGACACGACCTCCCACAGCGTCTTGTTCGGGTCGATGCCGCCACGCGACTGGTCGACGTAGGAGATCTGGACCGTCTCGCCGATCTTCAGCTCGCCGCCGTCGAGCGGTTCGAGACCGACGATCGTCTTGAACAGGGTGGTCTTACCGACACCGTTCGGGCCGATGACGCCGACGATGCCGTTGCGCGGAAGCGTGAAGGTGAGGCCGTCGATCAGCTTGCGGTCGCCGAACCCCTTCTCCAGGTTCTTCGCGTCGATGACGACCTGGCCGAGACGCGGTCCCGGCGGAATCTGGATCTCCTCGAAGTCGAGCTTCCTGGTGCGCTCCGCCTCCGCCGCCATCTCCTCGTACCTGGCCAGACGGGCCTTCGACTTGGCCTGGCGGCCCTTGGCGTTGCTGCGCACCCAGTCGAGCTCCTCGGAGAGGCGCTTGGCGAGCTTCGCGTCCTTCTTGCCAGCGACTTCGAGACGCTCGCGCTTCTTCTCGAGGTAAGTGGAGTAGTTGCCCTCGTACGGATACAGGTGACCGCGGTCGACCTCGGCGATCCACTCCGCGACGTGGTCGAGGAAGTACCGGTCGTGGGTGACGGCGAGCACGGCACCGTGGTACTTGGCCAGGTGCTGCTCCAGCCACAGCACGCTCTCGGCGTCGAGGTGGTTGGTGGGCTCGTCGAGGAGGAGCAGGTCGGGCTTCTGCAGCAGCAGCTTGCAGAGCGCGACGCGGCGCTTCTCACCACCGGAGAGCGTGTTGACCGGCCAGTCCCCCGGCGGGCAGCGGAGCGCATCCATCGCCTGCTCCAGCTGGGAGTCGAGGTCCCAGGCGTCCTGGGCGTCGATCTGCTCCTGCAGGGTGCCCATCTCGGCGAGCAGCGTGTCGAAGTCTGCATCCGGGTCTGCGAGCAGCGCGGAGATCTCGTTGAACCGGTCGACCTTGCTCTTGATCTCGCCGACGCCCTCCTGGACGTTCTCGAGAACGGTCTTGTTCTCGTCGAGCACGGGCTCCTGCATGAGGATGCCGACGGTGTACCCGGGCGTGAGTTTCGCCTCGCCGTTGCTCGGGGTGTCGAGCCCGGCCATGATCTTTAGAATGGTCGACTTACCGGCGCCGTTCGGACCGACGACACCGATCTTCGCTCCGGGCAGGAACGCCATCGTGACGTCGTCCAGAATCAGTTTGTCGCCGACCGCTTTGCGGGCGCGCACCATCGAGTAAATGTATTCGGCCATGAGGTCCAGTCTATTGGCTGCCGCAGCGCCCTTGTCCGCCCCGGCTGGCGGTCCGGGACGCGGTGGCGTGTCATCATGATGGTCGCGTCCTCAGTCGACGTGGTCACGGGGAGGCAGCGGTGGGTGCACGTTTGCGGGGCTCCGGCGCCGGGGCGCGGTGGTACGGCCTCGTCACGCAACTCGTGTTCGCCGGCGCCATCGTACTTGGTCTCCTGAATCCGGACGCGACCCAGACGGCGCTCGATCGCTCCCTGGAACCGCTCCTCGCGACGATCGCGGCTTGCCTCGTGGTGCTGGCGATTCGCACGCTTTTCGTGGGTGTCTACTTCCTTCCGGACCGCCTCGTCGTGCGGAGCTGGTTTCGCACGTACACGGTGCCACTCGACTCGTCCGCGCGCTGTGACACGAAACCCTGGAGCAGTTTCCTAACCGGCTGGAACGACTCGCGCACCTGGCGGATGCTGCGCATCTCGTGGACAGAGGCGGGGCGTCGCCGAACGCGCGGGCATCGGGTCACCGTTGCCGGGCGGAATCACGCCCGGCAACAGGCCGCAGTGATCAACGCCTTCATCTCGGCGGCAGCGGACGGTCCGACTCCTGACCTCGCGCGGGACTACGCCCGAGGTCAGGCGAGGAGAGCGATCGTGGCCGAGATGCGAGCACACCAGAAGTCAACCGTCTTCACCGGCTTCGCCTGGTTGGGTCTCGTTCGCCACCCAGAGCCGACCAACGCCGAAGCCTCGCTTGGCAGCGACGTGACCGAACGGACCGGCTCGGACTGACGCCGAACCGACGAGACGTATTCATCACTGGCTCGGTCGAAGTCCATCACTGGCTCGGCCGAAGCCGATCAGTGCTACGCCCTGCGTCGTTCGGAGGATGGGGTCGGCCGGTCCAGCGGGCGGGAGGGCTCCGCTACCAGTCGATCGCCCTGGTTTGGCCGACGAGGCAGCCGCCGGTGCCGAGGACCGGGGTGGTCAGGCTGTTGTAGCCGCCCGCGTCTGCGCCGTTCTGGCCGATGAGGCAGGTGTCGCCGAGCTTGACCGAGAACTGGATCGAGTTGGCGGCCAGGCCGATCGTGGTGGTGTCGACCGTGAGTTGCATGGCCGACTTGTCGAAGCCGGCCGCGACGAGGGCGTCGATGAAGTCGCGCCCCTTCGCAGCGGGGTTGGCCGCGAGGGTGGCCCGGTTGACCTTGTCGAAGAAGGGGAGGTTCTGCTGGGCGGTGCCGCCGGGGACGAGTTCCGGAACTGCGGCTGGGGTGCTCGTAGCGGACGGCGTGGAGGATGGTGTCGGCGCTGTCGTGGCCGGGGCGGGGGTTCCACCGACGCAGCCGGCGAGCGAGCCTGCGATGAGGAGCACCCCGGCGGTGGACGCGAGCAGGTGGCGCAGTGGGCGCGCGGTGGCGGTCGCACCCGCGGGAGCGTGGGTGGGCCGGGCAGCGGCCGGCGCGGCGTGGGGGCTGGGCAGGTGGGGCATCGCTCTCCGTCGCTGGACTCCGGCCCGGGCGGGCCGCTGCCTGGACGGCAGCGCTCGAATCGTTATGCCTCATTCTAGACAGCCGTCGCTGAGGGAACGTCGACTGCAACGTCAACAGCGCGAACGCCCTGGACGGTGCGCGCGAACGTCGCGCTCCCCCACGCGAGGTCGTGGCCGATGGCGTCCGCCTCGATCTCCGCCGTGATCCCGCGCGATGAAGGGTCGTCTCCGTCGGACCATTCGCGCACGGTGAGACGGCCGGTGACCAGGACCGGATCGCCGCGGCTGACGCAGCCGGCCACGTTGGAGGCGAGCTGCCGGTATGCGGAGACCGTGAACCAGTTGCACCGGGTGTTCTGCCAGGCGTCCGCATCCACGTCGTAGACGGTGTTCGTGGTGATGAGGCGGAAGCTCGTGACCGAAAGGCCCTCGGTGGTGACGATGTGCCGCGGGTCTGTCGCGACGACGCCGGTGACGGTGATGGTGTCGTTCATGGTGCTCTCCTCGGATGGCTCGCTGTGGTGTTCCGAGTCTGCGGGGAGGGCGTCGGCGCCGGACAGGGCGCGGGAGAACTGTGGAGAAGTCGGCTCGGCCAGATGCTGTGGAGGAGCTCGGCGGAAGGGGCGCGACGGAGAAGCGCGGCGCAGAAGCCCGCGCGCCCGCTACGCCGCGATCACATACGGCGCGTACGAGGCCCTGATCTTGTTCACCTTCGGTTGGGCCACCGCCAGGCAGTATCCCTGGCCGGGATTCTTGGCGAAGAAGTCCTGGTGGTACTCCTCGGCGCGGTAGAAGGTGCCGAGCGGTTCGAGCGTGGTGACGACGGTGCCGTCCCAGTAGGTCTTCGCGCGCTCGATGGCTGCTTCGAACTGTGCCTTCTGCTCGTCGCCGTCGTAGAACATCGCCGAACGGTACTGGGTGCCGATGTCGGCGCCCTGGCGGTTCAGCTGGGTGGGGTCGTGGAGGGTGAAGAACACGTCGAGGATGACGCTCGGCGGGATCACCTCGGGGTCGAAGGTGACCGCGACGGCCTCCGCGTGGCCAGTCGAGCCGGTGCAGACCTCTTCGTACGTGGGGTCGACGGCGGTGCCGCCCGTGTATCCGGAGACGACGTCCTGCACGCCGCGGAGGACACGGTAGACCGCATCCAGGCACCAGAAGCACCCACCGGCGATGACATATGTGTCCATCAACATCCCTTTCGTTTCGATCCTCCCCATTCTCCTACGATGAAGACATGGCTTACGAACCCGCGGAGAACCGCTACGAGACGATGACGTACAACCGCAGCGGACGCAGCGGGCTGAAGCTTCCTGCCCTGTCGCTCGGGCTATGGCACAACTTCGGCGACGAGCGCCCGATCGAGACCCAGCGCGCCATCGTGCGCCGCGCGTTCGACCTCGGCGTCACGCACTTCGACCTCGCCAACAACTACGGCCCTCCCGCCGGAACCGCCGAAACCAACTTCGGGCGCATCCTGCGCGAAGACCTCCTGCCGTACCGCGACGAGATCGTGGTCTCCACGAAGGCCGGGTACTTCATGTGGAACGGCCCGTACGGCGAGTGGGGCTCCCGCAAGACGATGCTGTCGTCGCTCGACCAGAGCCTCGGCCGTCTCGGGCTGGACTACGTCGACATCTTCTATTCGCACCGGCCGGACCCGGAGACTCCGATCGAGGAGACGATGGGCGCGCTCGCCACCGCCGTGAAGCAGGGCAAGGCGCTCTACGCCGGCATCTCCAACTATTCGCCGCAGCAGACCACGGCGGCAGCGGCGGCCCTGGCCGACCACGGCGTCCCGCTGCTCATCCACCAGCCGCGGTACTCGATGTTCGACAGGCACATCGAAGACGGCCTGTTCCCCGTGCTCGAGAAGGTGGGAGCCGGGAGCATCGTCTTCTCGCCGCTCGCCCAGGGGATGCTCACCGACCGCTACCTCGACGGCACCGTGCCCGCCGGCTCCCGCGCGGCCACCAGCCACTTCCTGTCGGAGAAGCAGCTCAGCCCTGTGTACCTGGAACGCGCCCGCGCGCTCAACGACATCGCCGCCGCCCGCGGCCAGTCGCTCGCGCAGCTGGCGCTCAGCTGGGTGCTGCGGCAGCCGGGCGTCACGAGCGCGCTGATCGGCGCATCCAGTGTCGCCCAGCTGGAGCAGAACATCGCCGCGCTCGACGCACCAGCACTCACCGCGGACGAGATCGCCAGCATCGAGCCGTACGCCGTGGACGGCACGGAGCACCTCGAAGACGAGTAGCGGCGGGCAGGTTCTGTCACACCTTGATCACGGGGACGCGGACGCGCCGGGCGGCGTGCCGGAGATGAGAGACCGCCGAGGTTAACATCACCGCATGCAGTGGTGGAATGATTTCGTGGATTGGCTCACTTCGTCCGACGCGCAGCCGGTGGTGTTCAACGCGGTGGTTCTCGCCGTCGCCGTGATCATTGCCGGACTGCTGGGCGCCTGGATCGCGCGCGGCGCGGTCAAAGGGCTGCTCTCCCGCACCGACCGTCAGCAGAAGGCGTCCGCCATCGCGGCGCTCGTCGACGCTGCGACGGAGGCCTCCGTCTGGAACTCGCTCACCCCGGGTGAGCAGGTGCTCTCCGACCGCGCCGTCGGCCAGGCCGACATCATGGTGCGACTGCTCCCGATCAAGGGCTCCGGCATCGCGGCGAACTGGGCAGGACACCAGCTCGCAGAGATGAAGCGTGCGTCTGCCACGTTCGGCTACCAGCTCGACCCGGCCATCGCGGAGTTCCGCGACCGCCTCATCGAATGGCAGAACAAGCCGAGCCGCGCGCGCCGCATCTTCCAGGGCGACCTCGAACGCTGGCGCTTCGAGAACACCGACACCGACCGCACGCTGATCGCACAACAGGATGCGTGGGTCGCCCAGCAGCACCACGAGCAGTATGCGCCGACCACGGCCGACACTGGCGACCAGACGGCACAGGCACAGGCACCGGCACCGGCCGGCCAGACGCAGCTCGCTACGACGCCGCTTCCCTCCTATGCGGCAGAGCGCACCGGCAGCGACACGGGCACCGGCCCCGTCGCCTCCGACACCGCCCCGACGTCGAAACTCAACCAGCCGGTCTGATCCGGCCCCGGTCCACGAAGAAATGGTCCAGGACTGCCACGGTGTGGCGGTCCTGGACCATTTTCGTGAGCGGCGAGGTCTAGCGCCTCAGCGCGAGTAGTCGCCTCGGCGATGCCACCACTCGTCGAACATGCTGGCGGGCAGCTGCCGTTTGTGCTCCGTGGCCAGGTAGCGCGCCTCGATGGTCTCCGCGACCCTGTCCGGCACGTCCTCGCCTTCGAGGAACGCGTCGATGTCGGCGTAGCTGAGGCCGAGGTTGTCCTCGTCGGTCTGGCCCGGGTTGTGGTCGAGGAGGTCGGCCGTCGGAGCCTTCGTGTAGAGACGCGCCGGCGCATCCAGGTACTCCAGGAGGGCGCGGCCCTGCCGCTTGCTGAGTCCGGCGAGCGGCAGGATGTCGGTGCCGCCGTCGCCGTACTTCGTGAAGAAGCCCGTAACAGCCTCCGCCGCGTGGTCCGTGCCGACGACGAGCAGGCGGCGCTGCCCGGCGATGGCGTACTGCGCGACCATCCTGGCGCGCGCCTTCACGTTGCCCTTGTTGAAGTCGGACATGTCGTCGCCGATCGCATCCAGGTATTCGTCCTCGATGCCGTCGACGCCGCGCTGGATGTTGAACGTCACCGTGCGCTGCGGCCGGATGAACGACAGGGCGAGCTGGGCGTCGTCCTCGTCGTGCTGCACCGCATACGGCAGCCGCACGGCGATGAACTCGGCGTCGATCCCGCGTTCGGCGAGGCGTTCGACGGCGAGCTGGCTGAGGCGGCCGGCGAGCGAGGAGTCCTGTCCGCCCGAGATGCCGAGGACGAGACCGGATGCGCCGGTCGTCGTCAGGTATTCGACGAGGAACCCCACCCGTTTCTCGACCTCGGCGGCGGGGTCGATGACAGGGCTCACGTTCAGTTCGTCGATGATTCTGGCCTGGAGTTCACGCATGATCATCACCATATCCCCGGTGCGTTTCCGCCGTGTGAACGGCCGCTGATCGCTCGCAGCCAGTAGCATCGGCGCATGGACCCCGCCGTCGGAACCATCGTGCTCGTCCCGCTGCTCGCGGTGGTGGCGTCGTTGCTGGCCACGGCGGTCGGCCGGGTGGCGAAGATCCCGCTCGTCGTGTTCGAGATCCTGCTCGGCCTGCTGATCGGCCCGGCCGTGCTCGGCTGGGTGCCGAAGTCGGACATGCTCGACGCTGTCGCCAACTTCGGTCTGGCGTTCCTGTTCTTCATGGCGGGCAACGAGATCGACTTCGCGGCGATCAAGGGACGGCCGCTGAAACGCGCGTCCCTCGGCTGGCTGATCTCGCTGGTGGCCGGGGTGGTCATCGGCATCCTGCTGTCCCCGGATGCGGTGACCGGCGTGTTCGTGGGGATCGCACTGACCTCGACCGCGCTCGGCACGCTGATGCCGGTGCTGCGGGATGCGGGCGAACTGAAGACGTCGTTCGGGCGCGCCGTCACCGCGGTCGGCGCCGTCGGCGAGTTCGGTCCGCTGCTCGCCATCTCGCTGTTCCTCAGCGGACGGAAGCCGCTCGCGGCCTCCCTGGTGCTGATCGCGTTCGCGGTGATCGCCGGCCTCGCCGTCTGGTTCGCCGCGCGCGGAGGGCACGAACGCTTCCACGGGCTGGTGCGGGCGACGCTGCACACCAGCGGGCAGTTCGCCGTGCGGTTCATCGTGATGGTGATCGCGGCACTGGTCGGGCTGAGCCTCGCGCTCGGGCTCGACATGCTGCTCGGGGCGTTCGCCGCCGGGGTGATCTGCCGGGTGCTGCTCTCCGGAGCCGCGGAGCCGGACGCGAAACTCGTCGAGGGGAAGCTCGAGGCGGTCGCGTTCGGCGTGCTGGTGCCGGTGTTCTTCATCAACACCGGGATCGGCTTCGACCTCCGCGCGCTCGTCACCGACCCGCACGCGCTGCTCCTGCTTCCGATCTTCCTGGTGCTGATGCTGATCGTGCGCGGGCTGCCGGGCTCGCTCGCCGCGCCGGGCGGGTCGACGTTCGCCGACCGCAGCGCGCTCACGCTGTTCAGCGCCACCGGTCTGCCGATCATCGTCGCGGTGACCAACATCGGGGTGGCGGAGGGCGACCTGAAGACCGGGACGGCCACCGCGCTCGTCGGAGCCGGGATGCTGTCGGTGCTCGCGTTCCCGATCATCGCGCTCACGCTGCGCAAGCGCTCCGCCGACGGCGGCCTCCGCCCACCGGACCCCGACCGCATCCCGATCGTCGGCTGACCCGCTGCACCCTCGCGACGGGGCGGGCGGCTAGGGGATGCGGGTGACGGCCCTGGCGAGGATGGCCGTGGTGAGCGCGTCGACCGGCTCGCGCGCGGCGGCGGGGTTGGAGAGCAGGGTGAAGTCGACGTGGCCGAGGTCGGGCAAGCCGAACCGGTTGGTGACCTTGATGAGGTCGGTGGGGATGAGCGACCGGGGGAACACCGCGATCCCGATACCGGCGCGCACCGCGGCCAGCACCCCGTTCACCTCGCGCGTGTTGCAGGTGATCCGCCAGGTGCGGCCGGCGGCCTCCAGCGCGTCGATCGTGATCTGACGGCTGATGCTCGGCCCCTGGTATGCGATCAGCGGCACAGGATGCTCGGGCTCCAGCACCGTCTTCTCCTGCCCCATCCAGACCAGCTCGTCGGTGGCGACGACCGTGCCCTCCGTCGTACCCGGGTTCTGCTTGATGAAGATGAGGTCGAGGTGCCCCGCCTGCAGGCGACGGTACAGCGGCGCGGACTGGTCGACGGTGAGCTCCAGGTTGATCTGCGGGTGCTGCTGCCGGAAGTGGCGCAGGATGCGCGGGAGCGTCGTGATCGCGAGGTCGTCCGCCGCGCCGAAGCGCAGTCGCCCGCGCATCGCCGAGCCGCTGAAGTAGCGGTCGGCCTCCGCGTGGGCCGCGAGGATCGTGCGGGCGAACCCGGCCATCGCGTCCCCGTTGTCCGTCAGCCGCACATCCCGGGTGTCGCGGGCGACCAGCTGCCGTTTCGCGGCAGCTTCGAGCCGTCGGACGTGCTGGCTGACCGTCGGCTGGCTGATCCCGAGCCGCGCGGCGGCCTTCGTGAAGCTGTGCGTGTCGGCCACGGCGAGGAAGGTGCGGAGCAGCACAGGGTCGAACATCGCGCATCCATTCGGTAATCCAATAGGAGTTATAGGTTCAATTCGCTGCAAGAATAGCTCAGGTTGCGTAACGTCGAAGGTGCAGAAACCTCATACGAAACTCGATACGCAGGAATACACGTGGCAAACTCCACCGCAGCAGCCCCACCGACCGGGCCCATGCCCGTTCTCAGCACGCGCCCACCGTGGCGGGAGACGTTCGTCTCACTGAAGGTCCCCAACTACCGCAAGTTCGCCGCAAGCAACCTCGTCGCCAACACGGCCGTCTGGATGCAGCGCATCGCGATGGACTGGCTGGTGCTCCAGCTCTCCGGCAGCGTCGCGGCCGTCGGCATCACCGTCTTCATGCAGTTCATGCCGATGCTCGTGCTCGGCCTGCACGGCGGCGTGATCGCCGACCGGTACAACAAGCAGAAGATCCTCATCGTCACGCAGACCTGCGCTGCGCTGCTGGCCGGCGTCCTGGCCGCGCTCACCCTCACCGGGCTCACCCAGGTGTGGCACGTCTACCTCATCTCGTTCCTGCTCGGACTGGTGACCGTGGTCGACAACCCCACCCGTCAGGTGTTCGTCAACGAGCTGGTCGGGCCGAAGTACCTGCGCAACGCGATCAGCCTGAACTCGTCCATCTTCCAGCTCGGCGGCCTCATCGGCCCCGCGGTCGGCGGCATTCTGATCACCGCGGTCGGCGGCGGCTGGTCGTTCGTGATCAACGCCGTCGCCTGCCTCGCCGTGGTCGGCTCGCTGCTCTCGCTCAACCGCTCGCAGCTGCACCACTCCCCTGCTGCCCCGCGTGCGAAAGGCCAGCTGGCCGAGGGCATCCGGTATGTGCGCCGCAAGCCCGTGATCTTCTGGACCGTCGTGATGGTCGCAATCATCGCCGTCTTCGCGTTCAACATGCCCGTGTTCCTCGCGGCGTACGCCAACAACGTCTACGACGTCGGCGCGCAGGGCTACGGACTGTTCAACGCGCTGGTCGCTGCGGGCGCGCTGGTCGGCGCCCTCGCATCCACTCGCCGCACGAGCGTGCGGCTGAGCATGGTGGTCGGCACGGCTGCCGCGCTCGGCTTCATCCAGGCCATTGCCGGATTCGCGCCGTCGGAGATCGCGTTCGGCGTGCTCCTGATCGGGATCGGCGTGGGCAACCTGCTGTTCATCACGGCGGCGAACTCGCTGGTGCAGATGTCGTCGAACGTGCAGATCCGCGGCAGGGTCATCTCGCTCTACATCCTGGTGCTGCTCGGCGGCCAGGCCATCGGCGGACCGTTCATGGGCTGGGTCGTCGAGGAGGTCGGGCCGCACATCGCGATGATGATCTCCGGCGTCGTCCCCGCGGTCGCCGCCGTGGTGATCGCCCTGCTGATCGCCAGGAGCGCGAGCCTGCGGCTCCGGTTCGGCCTGCGCGGCCGCCGCCCCACCATCGCCATCGTCAACAGGGCGGGCAAGAGCGGCGCGACGCTCTGAGGCCGACGGGCTGCGGTATCGTGGAAATCACGCCCCCGTAGCTCAGCGGATAGAGCAGGAGCCTTCTAATCTCTTGGTCGCAGGTTCGATTCCTGCCGGGGGCACCGCTGTGCAGTACGACTGGGCCGCACCGCCGCGCCGCGGCGAACCTGGGCTCAGACCGCTTTCGCCGCGGCGACCAGCACCTGCTGCAGCGTCGGAACGCCCTCCGCGCGGAACACCTCGTCGCCGGCAGCCGTCGCCACGATCACCGTGGGGGTGACCCGGATGCGGTCGGCCTCCGCGCTCTGCAGGTTGCGGGCGACGTCCAGCTCGGTCACGGTCACCAGCGGCACGAGCCGCGCCGCCTCGGCCAGCACGGCGCGCGTCTGCATGCACGGCTCGCAGAACGCCGACGTGTACAGGGTGAGCCGCACAGCGTCTCCGTCGGTGACGGGACGGCCAACGGCCGATGTCGAATCCACGGTTCCAGTGTACGTCCGGGGAACATCCGGAGACCATCGAGCCAAGCGGCGGCTGTCGGCACGCGCATCCCGGCACCGGTGGGCAGACTCGGGATGTGAGCCGTACAGCTTTCACCCGGTATGTCGCCCTCGGGGACTCGATCACCGAGGGCCTCTGCGACGCGCCGCCCGCGCGCGGAGCGCAGCACCCTGAACCGGCCGGGGCGTGGATCGGCTGGGCCGACCGCCTCGCCGCCATCCTCGACGGGGACGCCAGACTGGCGGGGCATCCGTTCGAGTTCGCCAATCTCGCCGTCCGGGGGCGTCGCATCGCCGACGTGGTCGACGGGCAGGTGCCGCACGCGCTGCGGCTCTCCCCCGACCTGGTCTCGGTGATGGTCGGCGGGAACGACCTGATGAGCCCGACCGCCGATCCGGATGCGCTTGCCTCGCGTCTCGACTCCGGCATCCGGTCGCTGCGGGAGGCCGGCGCGACCGTCCTGCTGGCGAACCTGTTCGACCCGCAGTTCGCGTTCTTCCTCAAGCCGTTCCGCGGGCGCGCCGCCGTCTTCAACGCCAACATCTGGAGCATCGCGCGGGACCACAGGGCCATCGTGCTCGACGTGTGGGGCGTGCGCGAGTTCCGCGAGAGCAGCATGTGGGCGAGCGATCGCGTGCACCTGAGCGCCCGGGGTCACCGGCTGCTCGCCGCGCACGCGGCGCACACGCTCGGCGTGCCGTATGCGGAGATCGCGGCGACGACCGCCGGAGAGGCGGCAGCCGATCAGCCGGTTGCCCCGCCGGAGGATATCCCGCTGCGCACCTGGCTGCGCGTGTACGCGATCCCGTGGGCGGCCAGGCGCATGCGGCGCATCTCCGCCGGGGACGGCATGGATGCGAAACAGCCGGTGCCGCTGCCCGTCGGAGGGCCGCACTAGACTTTCAGCATGGCAAATTCCTCGGATCGTCTGGTCTGGATCGACTGCGAAATGACCGGACTCGACCTCGAGGTCGACGAACTCGTCGAGATCGCGGTGGTCATCACCGATTTCGAACTGAACGTGCTCGACCCCGGCCTCAGCATCGTCATCAAGCCGGACGCGTCCGCGCTCGAGAACATGAACGACTTCGTGCGCGACATGCACACCACCTCCGGGCTGATCGACGAGATCCCGAACGGCAAGAGCCTGGCGGAGGCCGAGTACGAAGTGCTGGAGTACGTGCTCAAGTTCGCGCCGACCGCGCGCACGGCCCCGATCGCCGGGAACACCATCGGCACCGACCGGATGTTCATCGCCAAGTTCATGCCGCGCCTCGACAACCACCTGCACTACCGCAGCGTCGACGTGTCCTCCATCAAGGAGCTCTCCCGCCGCTGGTACCCGCGCATCTACTTCAACGCGCCCGACAAACACGGTGGGCACCGCGCTCTCGCCGACATTCTCGAGTCGATCCGGGAGCTCGATTACTACCGCCGCGCAGCGTTCGTGGGCGAACCGGGACCCACCACGGACGACGTTCAGAGCGTGTCGGCGGCCGTAGTGGAAAAATGGGCCCCGCGAATGTAATAGAATCGTCGAGTTGCTTTGTTCGGGACCGCGTTCCGGACGAAGACATGGTGGGTATAGCTCAGTTGGTAGAGCGCCTGGTTGTGGTCCAGGAGGTCGCGGGTTCAAGCCCCGTTACTCACCCAAGTTGAATGAAGCCCCCGCGCGAGTGCCGGGGGCTTCGTCGTTGGGCCGGGCTCTCAGTCCGCCGAGCGATGCAGCAGGAACATCCCGCCATGCACCGGGAGGTCCCGCCGCGAATCGTCCGTCTCCACGTACTCGTCGATCACCGCGACGATCCTGCGGTCCAGTTCCTCGATGTCCTCCGGCGACAGATGCAGGGAGAATCGCGCGTACGTGGCGATGGAGGACGGCCCCGCCTCCGCCAGCTCCTGCTGGAACGCCTCCACCGGCGCGAACCCCTCGCTCAGGTCCGACCCGGCCAGCGCATCCGACAGCCACCAGCTGCGCCCCGTCGAGCGGTACGGCTTCTCCAGCGCGCCGCTCTCCCCCGTGCGCACCGGCGCGGGTTCCAGGAAGCCCGCATCCACCAGCTGGCGCACGTGATAGTGCGCCGTGCCGGGATCGACGCCGAGGCGGTCGGCCAGCTGCTTGTTGGTCAGCTCGTACTGCCCGCACAGGCGCACCATGCGCACCCGCAGTGGATGCGCGAGCGCTTTCGTCTCCTTCACCGTCGCCGGGCGCCGCTTGGCGTCGACCGGATGGATGGGGGCGCTGTCGCTCTCGCTCATACGCAGACTCTACGCTTTGATCCGTCTTTCTCCCATCGATTGAGTTTTCTCAATCACTGTGTCATCGTTCTTCCATGACCTCGTCCCTCGGAGCGCCGTACTGGAAGCTGTGGACCTCGTCCGCGCTCTCCAACCTGGCCGACGGCGTGATGAAGGTCGCGCTCCCGCTCGTGGCCATCCGCTACACCGAGTCACCGGCGCTGATCGCGGGACTCGGCTTCGCGTTCACCCTGCCCTGGCTGCTGTTCGCCCTCACTGCCGGCGCCCTCGCCGACCGCTTCGACCGCCGGCGCCTGATGCTCATCGGCAACACGGCCCGCGCCACGCTGCTGGCCGCGCTCGTCGTCATCGCTCTGCTCGGCGGAGGATCCATCTGGATGCTCTACGCCGTCGCCCTGTTCGTCGGCACGGCGGAGACGGTCTACGACACCTCCGCCCAGTCGATCCTCCCCCAGCTCGTGAGCAGGGACGCGCTCTCGCGCGCCAACGGCCGCCTCTACGCCGCAGAGCTCACCACCAACCAGTTCGTCGGGCCTCCGCTCGGCGGCTTCCTCGTCGCATCCGGGATCGCCGTCGCCTTCGGGGCGCCCGTCCTGCTCTGGGTGCTGGCGATCGGGATGCTGCTGCTCGTCCGCGGGCGCTTCAGCACCGACCACCCCGGCACCACCACCATCCGCACCGACATCGCCGAGGGGCTGCGCTTCCTCTGGCACAACACGATCCTGCGCGTCCTGGCGATCATGGTCGGCGTCTTCAACCTGGCGTCGAGCGCCACCTTCACCGTGCTCGTGCTCTACGCGGTCGGCCCGAACTCTGCCATGAAACTGACCGACCCCGGCTACGGCCTGCTGCTCACCGCGTCCGCGCTCGGCAGCGTGCTCGGCTCCTTCGCCGCGGAGTGGGCGGAGCGGAGGCTCGGCCGGGCCAGGGCGCTCGCCCTCACCATCCTGGGCAGCGTGCTCACGGTCGCGACGCCCGCGTTCACGACCGACGCGTGGGTCATCGGCGCCGCGTTCTTCCTCGGCGGCATCACCGTGTCGATCTGGAACGTCATCACGGTCTCGCTCCGCCAGCGCATCGCACCGCCCCGCCTCCTCGGCAGGGTCAACAGCGCATACCGGCTGGTCGCCTGGGGCACCATGCCGCTCGGCGCGGCTCTCGGCGGTGTGATCGCCGAATTCTTCGGCCTGCCTGCGGTCTTCCTCAGCATGGGCGTCGTGGTGGTCTGCCTGCTGCTCGGGATGTTCTGGGTCACCGACACGCGCATGGATGCGGCAGACGAGGCCGCGGAACGCGAGCACGCCGCCGCGACCGCCACAGCCACCTCCGCCACCAGCGGGCCGTCCCCCGCCGAGGAAAACGGCCGCTGATCAGCAGCAACGCACACACGACTTTGCCAGGCTCCGTGCCTCTCGCGTCCAGACTGGACGTCTAACGTTGTCGGGTCGACGGCACTGTACGCCGTCGTGCCGTGCACCTGCCGCGCATCCACCCCCCAACCCCCGGATGCCCGCCGAACGTTTCGCGCGGCACACCCGCGTTGCGCACAGCACGCCATCGGACCATCAGGTCGCCGGTGGATCACGCCTGTGCCGGCGCGGTGTCAGCCCGCCTGGCCGCAGCCTCACCACTGCAGAGCCGTGCCTCCCCTGCGCCCGAGTGCGCAGAACGGCAGGCGGGGAAGCCCGTAACCAGGAACCACATGCCCCTCACTTTCAAGAACACCACCATCCCCTTCCGCCACATCGTCGCCGGCGTCACCGCCGCGCTGATGACGGCATCGCTCTTCGCTCCCGCGGTCGCCCAGCAGCAGAGCGAGAAGCAGACCCGCGAACTCTCCGAGTCCACCGGGATGCACCACGAACAGCTGGGCGTGTACGAGAGCATCGTGCGCCACCGGCTCGAGTCCGAGGCGAAGACCACCATCGTCGGCGCCACCCGCACCGTCGACGCATACGCGGCGAAGGCAGACCCGACGGCGGCCAAGACCGCCATCGCCGGTCTCGACAGCTATCACAAGCTCGACGACTCGACGCTCCGCACCACCATCGACAGCGCGAAGGCCGCGTCGGACGCCCTCGCGGCAGCGGCGGCGGAGGCAGACCGCAAGGCGGCGGAGGCCGCGGCGGCCGCACTCGCCAACGCCAACACCCCGGACGGCGCCAAGTCGGTCGCCCGCTCGCTCCTCGCCGCGCACGGCTGGGGCGACGACCAGTTCTCCTGCCTCAGCAACCTGTGGCAGAAGGAGTCCGGCTGGAACTACCAGGCGTACAACGCGGGCAGCGGAGCCACCGGCATCCCGCAGGCCCTCCCCGGAAGCAAGATGGCCACGATGGGCAGCGACTGGCAGACCAACGCCGGCACCCAGATCAAGTGGGGCCTCGACTACATCTCCCGCTCGTACGGCACCCCGTGCAGCGCCTGGTCGCACTCGCAGTCGGTCAACTGGTACTGATCCACGGCACGGGCTCCCGGTAGACTCGCGCGGGTGAACACCCCCACCGTCCAGGGAGCCCACCTCGTCGGCAGCGTCAACCTGCCAGACGCGGAGACCGTCTTCCGCACCGTCAGCACCCACCTCGGCGACCGGATGCACCGCATCCCGGATGGCGAGGTCGGTGAGCGGTTCTACTGGATCCAGTTCCAGACCAAGCGCTTCGACACGATGGGCGGGCTGTCCCGCATCCCGGTCGAGCCGTTCTACATCCGCGGTGTCTTCGACGGGCGCCCCTTCGTGATCGACGACGGGGTGTCCGCGGACGACCTTGTGTTCCCGAGCCTCGGTTACGCCGACGCGGCCCTGGAGTCGTTCGCGACCTTCGACAGGATGCGCGCGTCCGGCGAGATCGCGGAGGGCATCCGGTTCCAGGTGTCGCTGCCTACCCCGGCGGCCATTACAGGGGCGTTCGTGGTCGCCGAGCACCGCGCGGCGTTCGAGCCTGCATACGAGCGGGCCCTGTTCGCCGAGCTCCAGCGCATCGTCGACGGCATCCCGCACGACAGCCTGGCGATCCAGTGGGACACGGCCGTCGAGTTCGCCCTGCTCGAGTCGGCGAACATCCGGTCGCACCACGCCATCGTGCCGTGGTTCGACGACGTGCTCGGCGGCGTCGTCGAACGCGCCGTCCGTCAGGCTGCCGCTGTCCCGGCCGACGTCGAGGTGGGATACCACCTCTGTTACGGCGACGTCGAGGAGGCGCACTTCGTGCAGCCGACGGACGCCGGTCACCTGGCCGACGTGCTCTCCGGCGTGCTCGGCGCTGCGACCCGCCCGATCACCTGGTTCCACCTGCCGGTGCCGATCGAACGCGACGACGCCGAGTTCTTCGCACCGCTCGCCGGCGTGACCGTGCCCGAGCACACCGAGCTGTACCTCGGGCTGCTGCACCACGAGGACGGCGTCGACGGCGCCGAGCGCAGGATCGCGGCGGCGGCGGCCGTTCAGCCGAGGTTCGGCGTCGCGACGGAGTGCGGGTTCGGCCGCGGTCCGAGCGAGCGCACGACAGAACTGCTCGACCTGCACGCCGCCACCGCCCAGGCGTGGTGACCGTGCCGATCCAGCTGGACGCCGACGCCTTCGAGAGCCTAGTCACCGACGAGCTCGACGAGTTGCCGGACGAGATGGTCGACGGGCTCGACAACGTCGTGTTCGTGGTCGAGGACCGTCCGGAGGACGGCTCGCTCGACCTGCTCGGGCTGTACGACGGGGTCGCGCTCACCGAGCGCGACAGTTACGGCTTCGGCGAGATGCCGGACCGGATCATCCTGTACCGGGAGCCGCTGCTGTCGATCTGCGACGACATCGACCAGCTCCGTGAGGAGATCCACGTCACGCTGGTGCACGAGATCGCGCACTTCTACGGCATCGACGACGCCCGCCTGCACGAGCTCGGCTGGGCCTGACCGGCTCGGCCGGCCCGGCCCGCCAGCTGCCCGCCTAGAGGGACTCTTCCTCTTTCTCGGTCTCGACCGGGTCGCTGTCCGGGGCGTCGAACGAGTACGACACGTACTTCTCGCCGTTGACGGTGCGCTCGGCGCCCGCCACGTACCAGAACAGCGACTCGAGACCCTCGATGGCCGCCACGGCGCCGATGCGCTCGTCGACTTTGCCGTCGATCAGGAGGCGTCGCTCGGTCGTTCCGGCCAGGGGGCCGTCGACGTATTCGACGATGTACTCGGTCTCAGTCTGTTCTGCTGCGGTCATGCCTCAACGTTAGTCCTCTGCGCTGCCTGCCGGGCTGCGGCCAGCGGCCAGTCGGTCACGTCGAGCACGAGCGAGGCGTTCTCCCTCGGGCGTTCGCGCGCGAGGTAGTGCTCGAAGTCGTGCTGCCACTGGTCCCAGTGGGTGGCGAAGGAGAGTCCGTCGCGGGCGAGCGCGCGCTCTTTTCGCAGGGCGTCGTCCGCGTCGAGCCAGAGCGCGAGGTCGGCGAGCCGCGCGTTCGCACGAGCGAGCGTCCCGCATCCCTCGACGATGAGGGGCGCGTCGCCGTCGACGGTGTGCCACTCGGCGGGGGCGTCGGCCGCCCAGTCCCAGCGTCGCCACCGTCCGGCCCCGGATGCGCGGAGCGGCGCGAGCAGGTCCGTCCCGACCGCCTCGCTCGCCGCATCCAGGCCGCCCCAGCCCGGGTACAGGTCGTCCATCCGCACCAGCCGTGGGGCGACGTCGCCCGGCCAGTCCGCCAGCAGCAGGTCGGCGAGGGAGCTCTTCCCCGCCCCGCTCGGCCCGTCGATGAGCACGACCGGCGCCGCCCGGCGCGCGGTCGCATCCCGGATCGCTCGCTGCAGCACATCCCGCAGCCGCAGCTCGGCGTCACGCACCGAAGACATGCCACGTCCCCGCTGCGATGGCGGCGCCCGCCGCGGTGACCGCGACGGCTGCGGCGACGGAGAGCGCCCCCCAGTCCCGCCCGCGGAACACGCTCTGCCGCGCCCAGGTGCGCACGGTCGACGCCCCGAAGCCGCGCGCCTCCATCGCCGTCGCGAGCTTGGTGCCCCGGCGGATCGACAGCACGAACAGGGCGAACGCCTGGCCGAGCATCCGGCGGAGCGCTCCGGACTCGGAGATGCCGCGGGCGCGCCTGGCGAGGCTGAGCGCGCGCCAGTCGTCGACGAACAACCCGACCAGCCGCAGCCCGGCCAGGCCACCGAGCACGAACCGCGCAGGAAGGTGAAGCACCTGCGCGAGGCCGTCGGCCAGGTCGGTCGGGTCGATGGTGATGAACAGCAGCACGGCGGGGAGGCCGATCGCGAGGATGCGCAGGGTGGTCGCGACCGCCAGCTGGATGGAGCCGTCGCTGATCTCCACGAACATCCACTGCACGTAGACGACGCCGCTGGTGCGACCGTAGAGCAGCGTGGTGATCCCGGCGAGCGGCGCGGCGATCCAGACCGGAGCCGTGCGCAGCGCGAGCACCCGGAACGGGATGCGCGAGAAGCACAGCAGCACCAGCTCGAGGCCGAGCGCGACCGCGGCGGAGACGATGTCGATGGACAGCAGCAGCACCACCGTGACGATGAGGGCTGCGCCCAGCTTGGCGACCGGGTTGACGGCGCCGAGCGGTCCCTGGCGTACGGGGGCGATGATGCTCACGCGCGCACCTCCGTTCCGGCGCCGAGCGCGAGCCTGGTCGCGCCGATGGCGGTCACGAACTCGTTGTCGTGGGTCGCGGCGACGATGGCGTGCCCCTCGGCGCGCAACTCGGCGATCATCGCGACCAGGCCGGCCCAGGTGTTGGCGTCCTGGCCGAAGGTCGGCTCGTCGAGCACGAGAACGGTGGGCCGGGTGGCGAGGGCCGTCGCCACCGAGAGGCGGCGCTTCTGGCCGCCGGAGAGGGTGAACGGGTTCGCGTCGGCGAGCGGTGCGAGCGAGAGCCGGTCGAGCAGCTCGTCGACCCGCGCGGTCACCGCGCTCTCCGGCTCGCGCAGGACGCGCGGCCCGATGGCGAGCTCGTCCCGGACCGTGGAGGCGACGAACTGGTGCTCCGGATTCTGGAACACGCTGCCGATGCGGGTGAGCAGGTCGCGCGAGCGCCACGCGGAGGGCTCCTGCCCGGCCTGACCGGCGAGGGCCGCCTCGGCGCGCAGCACCCCACCGAGCGGAGGGAGCAGGCCGCCGAGGGTGAGCGCCAGGGTCGACTTGCCCGCGCCGTTCCTGCCGACGAGGGCGAGCGCCGAGCCCTCGGCGATGCGCGCATCCACCCGGTCGGGCAGTGCTGCCGCGGCGAGGTCATTCCGGTTGTCACGGCCGCGCCTCCCCCGCCGGGCGCGACGAACGACGGCAGGACCGCGGCCGAACGCCAGCGCGTCGGCGGTCAGCAGCGGTGCGCCGGTGACGACCTCCCTGGCGATCGGCACGGGTTCGTCGGGCAGCCAGACGCCCGCCGTCCTCAGCTCGTTCGAGGTGTCGGCGAGCACGGCATCCGGATGTCCGTCGGCGAGCACACCGCCGTCGGAGGCGAGCACGATCACCCTGTCCACGATGCCGCGCCAGACGGCCACGCGGTGCTCGACCACGATCAGCGTCGCCCCGGTGGCCTCGAGCACGGACTCGACAGCCTCACGCACCTCGATCACGCCGTCCGGGTCGAGGTTCGCCGTCGGCTCGTCGAGCAGCAGCAGTCCCGGCCGCATCGCCAGCAGCCCGGCGAGGGCGAGCCGCTGCTTCTGACCGCCGGAGAGCTCCGCGGTGGGGTGGTCGAGCGGCACCCGGAGCCGCACCGCGTCGAGCGCATCCCGCACCCTCGGCCAGATCTGCTCGCGCGGCACGCCGAGGTTCTCGCAGGCGAAGGCCACGTCATCTCCGACGCGCGCGAGGATGACCTGCGAGTCCGGGTCCTGCAGCAGCAGCCCGCTCGCCCCACGCGCATCGGCCGGGCGCCGTCCCCCGACGGTGACGGACCCGACGGTCTCCCCGTCGTCGTCCCCGCCGAGCACCCCGGTGAGGCCGGCGAGCACGGTCGACTTGCCCGCCCCGGATGCGCCGAGCAGCAGCACCCGCTCCCCCGGCTGGATGCTCAGGCTCAGTCCGCTGACCGCCCACGCGTTGCGCCCGGCATAGCGCCAGCCCCAGTCGTCGACCCGAACGGCGACCGGGGCTGACGGTCCGCGCAGACCATCCGCACTGCCTGCGATGATCAGACCCTGCCTGTCGCCTCGCGACCGGATGCGAACCTGCTGAGCGCGCCGGTCTTCGCCAGCGCGCGCACGAGCAGCCAGGAGAGCAGCCCGGCCACGACGATGCCGGAGATGGTCGTGGTGATCGTGTACGTCACGACGAAGCCGAGCTTGGAGCCCGGGTACCAGTAGAGGAGGTCGAGGATCGACTCGGCGATGCCCGCTCCTGCTCCCGCGAGCAGCGCGACGGGCAGCCGCCAGTTGGCGTAGAGGAACAGGGCGAAGACGATCTCGACGCCGAGGCCCTGCACCAGCCCGGAGATGAGCGTCGCGAATCCCCACTGCGTGCCGATCAGCGCCGACACGGTCGCGGCGACCAGCTCGGTGTAGATCGCAGCACCCGGCTTGCGGATGATCAGCGCACCGAGCACGCCCGCGAACAGCCACGGCCCGTTCAGGATGCCCTGGAAGCCCGGGAGCACGGCGCTCACCGGACCGGAGATGGGGTTGTCGAGCTGTCCCCAGACCCAGAAGACGACGCCGGAGGCGACGGCGACCACGCTGGCGACGACGATGTCGACGACCCGCCATTTCAGGACGCGCGTGCTGCGATCGGCTGTGGTGCTCGGAGAGAGTGTTGCGTGCACTGTTCGTGCCCTTTCGTTCGTGGAAAGAGGGCACGGGATTCGAGAATGTCTCCCTGCGCTGGCATGATCCAGATCAGGTTCAACGGTCGAAACTTGAGAAGTTTCCTCTCAGCCCGGCTCACCGGACTCCCGTGTTCGCGTTCAGTCTACTTCTTCAACGCCCGGATGATGCGTGCCCAGGCGTGGCCGGCCACCCAGACGAACGGGATGGCGACGGCGAGCAGCGTGATGATGTTCGGACGGAAGTGCACACCGGTCTCGTCGTTGATGTACGCACCGAACGGGATGCTCACGCCTCCACCGCCCGCTCCACCGGGGGCGTCGGCGTCCTCGCCCTCCCCGGCCGAGCCTGCGCCGAAGCCGTACTGCACGGCCGCGACAGGGACGATGGTGGTCCCGTCGATCTCCACGGGCTCGCCGTAGACCGACTTGATGCCGTTTGAGCTGATCGTTTCCGCGAGCTTCAGGGAGATGTTGGTCATGCAGCAACCGTACCCTCCCGCTCCCAGGCTCACCAGGGCAGTGCTCAGCCTCTGTCCAGCGTTTGCGGCAGGTTCTCAGCGGTGCACCGTGAATAATCGTGCGAGTGTCGATGATCCGTTCCAGCCGTGGCCCGCGCGGCATCGTCACAGGCCTGCTCGCCCTCATGGTGGGCGCACTGCTGCTCTGGCACGGTCTGCTGCCGAACATCGTGGGGTCCGCGTCGCTGATCGAGACCTTCCTGCCGTGGCTCGGCGGGGTCATCCTGCTGCTCGGCATCGCCTCTCTGCTGCGGCTGTCCCTGTTCGGCGGGCTCTGCGTCGCGGCGGCCGCCGCGGTCTGGGGCAGCATGTTCCTGCCGACCATCCTGCCCGGGATGCACGCGGGAGCGCCGTCGCTGACCGTCGCGAGCGAGAACATCCACGCCCAGAACACCGCGGCGGGCGCGATCGCGAAAGACCTCGCCGACCGCGCGCCGGACGTGATCGCCCTGCAGGAACTCGACGCCACCTCGCGGGAGACGGTCGCGGGCGTCCTCGCCCCCGGCTACCCGCACAGTGCCGTCGTCGGCACGGTCGGCGTCTGGAGCAAGTACCCGATCAGCGACGAGCAGCGGCTCGACCTCGGCCTCGGCTGGGACAGGGCGGTGCGGGTCGACCTGGCGACGCCGGGAACGCCGACGCGCGTCTACGCGGTGCACATCGCGTCCGTCCGGCCCGGCGCATACCAGTCGCGCGACACGATGCTGTCGCAGCTGGCGGAGACGGTCGCCGCGGACGACGCGGCGAAGCTGATCGTGGTCGGCGACTTCAACACGGCGAGCACCGACAGGAAGTTCCAGCCGCTGCTGTCCACGCTTACCGAGGCGCCGGACAGCACGCTCGGCTTCGGCTTCACCTGGCCGGCCGAGTTCCCGGTCGCCCGGCTCGATCACGCGCTGGTGCGCGGCATGACGAACGTGTCGAGCGACGTGCTGCCGGACAACGGCAGCGACCACCGCGGCATCATCGTCGGGCTGCGCTGACCGGTCACGCGCTCAGCCTGCTGCGCTGACGCTCAGTCGCTGAGCCAGCGCGGGTTGCGGCCATCGTCGGCCGCCACGTCGGCGTCCGGCTGCCGCTTCACCAGGGAGGCCGGTCCGATCATCCCGCGCCCGAACCGTGCGCTGACCGCGTCGAGCGTTCGCTCGGTCTCGCGCCACTCGTCGTCCGGATCCCAGAGCGCCAGGCTGTCGCCTCCGCCGTCGAGCAGCTGCTCGGCGCGTACGCCGATGAGACGGATCGGGGTGCGGCCGAGGTCGAGCCCTTCGTAGACCTGCCACGCCTCCTCGAAGATGCGCCTGCCGACGTTGGTCGGCTCGCCGAGGGTGCGCGAGCGCGTCACCGTGCGGAAGTCGGAGAACCGCAGCTTGAGGGCGACGGTGCGCCCGACGAACCCGTGCTTGCGCAGCCGCTCCCCCACCTGGTTGGACAGCCGCAGCAGCTCGCGGCGCAGCAGATCCTGATCGGACACGTCGGTCTCGAACGTCATCTCGTGCCCGACGCTCTTCTCGCGGGTCTCCGTGACCACCGAGCGGGGATCCCTGCCGTTCGCGAGCTCGTGCAGTTTGCGTCCGGAGGCGTCGCCCACCGCCTTCTGCAGCACGTGCAGCGGTGCGTCGGCGAGGTCGGCGACCGTGCGCATCCCGAGTCGTTCGAGCGCCTGCTGGGTGCTGGCGCCCACGCCCCAGAGCGCCCCGACCGGCAGCGGGCGCAGGTAGGAGATGATCGCGGACTCCGGGATGACCAGCACGCCGTCCGGCTTGGCCCGGCCCGAGGCCAGCTTGGCCATGAACTTGGTGGGCGCTGCGCCGACCGAGCAGCTGAGGCCGGTCTCCGAGTACACGCGCGCCCTGATCAGCTCGGCGATGCGGCGCGGCGACCCGAGCAGCCGCCTGGCGCCCGCGACGTCGAGGAAAGCCTCGTCGATGCTCAGCGCCTCCACCAGCGGGGTGACCTCGGAGAAGATCGCCATGACCTTCTCCGAATACTCCTTGTACTTGTGCATGTGCGGCGGCAGGATGATCGCCTGCGGGCAGAGCCGGAGCGCCTGGGAGACGGGCATCGCGGAGCGCACCCCGAACTTGCGCGCCTCGTACGTCGCGCTGGTCACGACCGAGCGCGGGCCGGGGTGACCGACGATGGCGGGCTTGCCGCGCGCATCCGGTCGGTCGAGCAGCTCGACGGAGGCGAAGAACGCGTCCATGTCGACGTGCAGGATGGTGGCGGACGAGTCGTCGATTGGCTCGGTGGTCACCCGCCTGTCGTTGCCGTCCGCTCGTCCCACCAGACAAGCTTGCCACGTGCCGCCGACAGTGTCGTCGGGTAGCGTGAGCATCATGGAATTCAGGTACCTCGGCAACAGCGGACTCAAGATCTCCGAGATCATCTACGGCAACTGGCTCACCCACGGCTCCCAGGTGGAGAACGACATCGCGACGCAGAGCGTCCGTGCTGCACTGGATGCGGGCATCACCACCTTCGACACCGCGGACGCGTATGCGAACACGGCGGCGGAGAAGGTCCTCGGCGACGCGCTCAAGGCCGAGCGCCGCGCCTCCCTCGAGATCTTCACGAAGGTCTACTGGCCCACCGGCCCCAAGGGCCACAACGACGTCGGGCTCTCCCGCAAGCACATCTTCGAGTCGATCGACGGCTCCCTGGAGCGTCTCGGCACCGACTACGTCGACCTCTACCAGGCGCACCGGTACGACTACGAGACGCCGCTCGAGGAGACGATGCAGGCGTTCGCCGATGTCGTGCGCGCCGGAAAGGCGCTCTACATCGGCGTCTCCGAATGGAACGCGGAGCAGCTGCGCGCCGGTGCGGCGCTGGCGAAGGAGCTGAACTTCCAGCTGATCTCCAACCAGCCGCAGTACTCGATGCTGTGGCGGGTCATCGAGGGCAAGGTCGTCCCGGCCTCCGCCGAGCTCGGCATCTCGCAGATCGTCTGGTCGCCGGTGGCGCAGGGCGTGCTGACCGGCAAGTACCAGCCGGGTGAAGAGGTGCCGGAGGGCAGCCGCGCCGCGGACAGCAAGGGCGGCGCGAACGCGATCAAGTCGTTCATGAACGACGACGTGCTCACCGCCGTGCAGCGCCTCCGCCCGATCGCCGACGAGCTCGGCATCACGATGGCGCAGCTCGCCGTCGCCTGGGTGCTGCAGAACCCGAACGTGGCCGGAGCCATCGTCGGAGCATCCAAGCCGGAGCAGGTCGCCTCGAACGCCGCTGCAGCGGGCATCCGCCTCTCCGGCGACGTGCTCGCCCGCATCGACGAGGCCGTCGGCGACGTGGCCGTCACCGACCCGGCAGAGACCGTCTCCCCCGCTCAGCGCCCCGCCTGATCGGCGAGGAGCTAGACGAGGGCGGCGACGACGGGGGCGAACCAGGCGCGGAAGGCGTCGGAGTCGTCTCGGAGGGTCGTGCTGAGGATGACGGAGTGCGGGCCGACGATCCAGGCTCCGCGCTCCTCGAGCGGGAGCACGGAGAGGTCCAGCCGGAAGTAGCCGGCCTGCCTCCGCAGCTCGTGCTCGCGGTCGCGCACCACATCCACGATGTCGGCCGCGCGCCTGGCGTGCGTCTGCGCGCTCGCCCTGGCGTACTCGTCGTGCCGCTCGGTCGCCCACAGCAGCGCCTCGTCGAAGTGCTCCAGGATGAGGTCCTGCAGCTCGATCGCCCTGTCGAACGCCGAGAAGTGCGGAGGCTGAAGCAGCGACCCCGCCGCCCTCCGCTCCCTGTCGACGGTGAACTCGAACCACGCCAGCCACTGCTCGGCCAGCGGGCTGCCCTCCGCTCCGGGATGCGCTGGGCGCCGCCGGGCGGGAAGCACGGGGAGCGCACCGGTCGCCGGATGCAGCACGGGAGCGACCGCCGGCGTCAGCCGCGGGATCACGGGGTCGCCGACCCCGTCGAGGTGTCCGAGGTCGCGGAGGGCGAGCGCCATCAGCAGGTCCCAGGGACAGTCCTCGGTGACCTGCCATCGAAGGGTGCCCTCGACGAACATGCCGTCATTGTAGGAGCGTCCGCCGCGCGGGGCCAGTGATTGCGGGTAAAGGGCACGGCCCGCCCTCCCGAAGCCGGGGAGGGCGGGCCGTTCGGACGACGAGGCCGGTCAGCTCCTGATGAGCGTTCCGTCCAGCTCGTCGTCCTCGGCGGGCTGCGCCGTGTCGGACGCAACCGCCTGCTGGGAGGCCGCTTCCGCATCCAGTGTCGGATGCGTCGAACCGTCGATCTCGGCGGTCGTCGCGACCACATCGCGCTCGATGGTGGTGGCCAGCGGCTTCTCCTTCACGAAGCAGAGCAGCACGACCGCGACGAGCAGCAGCGGGACCATGTAGAGGAACACCGGGGTGAGCGCGTCGTTGTACGACCCGACGATCACATCGCGGATCGGCGCAGGCAGGCTCTTGACGATCGCGGGGGTGAGCGAGTTGGTCCCGCCGCCCGCCGCCTGGCCTCCTGCCGGCATCCGCTCGGTGAGCAGTTCGGTGAGGCGCGACGCGAACAGGCTGCCGACGATCGCGGAGCCGAGCGAGGCTCCGATCTGACGGAAGTAGTTGTTCGCTGCCGTCGCCGTGCCGACCTGGGACACCGGGAACGCGTTCTGCACGATGAGGATCAGGATCTGCATGCTCATCCCGAGCCCGATGCCCATGACGGCCAGGTAGCTGCAGAGCACCCACACCGGGAGGGTCGGGGTCATGGTCGACAGCAGCACCAGGGCGACGCCGACGATCACCGTTCCCGCGATCGGCAGCCACTTATACCGTCCTGTCCTGCTGACCAGCTGCCCGGAGACGATCGAGGTGATGAGGAGCGCGGCCATCATCGGGATCATCAGGAAGCCGGCCTCGGTGGCGTTCGCCCCGGTGACCATCTGCAGGTAGGTGGGCAGGTAGGCGAGGGCGCCGAACATCGCGATGCCGATGATCAGACCGGCGATCGTGGTCAGGTTGAAGTTGCGGTCCTTGAAGAGCGCCAGCGGCATGATCGGCTCCGCCGCCGCCTTCTCGACGAAGACGAAGGCGATGCCCGCCGCGACCGTTCCCACGATCAGCGAGACGATCACGGGCGAATCCCAGGCGTACGTCGTGCCGCCCCAGGTGGTCAGCAGCACCAGGCAGGTGGATGCGATGGCGAGCAGCCCCATCCCGGCCACGTCGATGCGCGGCTTGCCTGCGGTGTTCTTCGGCAGGCGGAGGAAGGCGACGGCGGACGCGATGGCCAGGATGCCGAGCGGGATGTTCATCCAGAACGCCCAGCGCCAGCCGATGCTCTCGGTGAACCAGCCGCCGAGCAGCGGGCCCGCGACGGACGAGAGGGCGAAGACGCCGCCCATGATGCCCATGTACTTGCCGCGCTCGCGGGCGGGGACGACGTCGGCGATGATCGCGTTGGAGAGGATCATCAGTCCGCCGCCACCGAGACCCTGCACGGCACGGCCGACGATCAGCCAGCCCATGTCGCCCGCCAGGCCGCCGACGACCGAGCCGGCCATGAACAGCCCGATGGCGATGATGAACAGGCCCTTGCGGCCCATCAGGTCGCCGAGCTTGCCGTAGACCGGCATCATGATCGTGGACGCCAGGATGTACGCCGTGGTCACCCACAGCATGTGCTCGACGCCGTTCAGCTCGCCGACGATGGTCGGGAGGGCCGTGGAGAAGATCGTCTGGTCAAGGGATGCGAGGAGCATCGTGACCATGAGGCCGGCGAAGACGAGGAGGATCGCCTTCTTCTTCGGAGCCCCGTCTGGCAGTGCGCCCGCGGTCTCCTGGTGTGTTGCTGTCTGACTCATGCGAGTGCCGTGATCACCTTTCCGGCGAGCTCGACGGCCCGCCTCTGAAGTTCTGCTGTGTCGCGCACGGAGCCGTCGGCGACCCACTCCTTGACGGCAGCGCGGATGGCGCCGCCGCAGAGCGGGAGGATCAGCTCGGCGAGCGAGTCGCGTTCGGCGTCGGGGAGGGCGGAGAACGCAGGATCGTTCGTGAGGAAGAGGGAGACGCCCGCGACGAGCTGCTCCCCCATCCGTGTCATCTGGGCGAACTGCCGCCGGAGGAGTTCCGGATGCTCCTTGACGATCGCCATCCTCGCCTCGTGCAGCTCGGTGTCTCCGATCGCCGGGCCCATCACGTGCAGCAGCAGGCCGATGACCTGTTCGACGACCGGCAGCCCGGCGGTGGCCGCCCTGTGCTGGTCGAGGAAGGCGACGTCGATGGGGAGGTCGCGCATCCCGAGGATGGCGTCTTCTTTGCTGTCGAAGTAGTTGAAGAAGGTGCGGGGCGAGACGGGCACACGGGCGCAGATCGCGTCGACCGTGGCGTTCTCGAGTCCGACCTCTGCCACCAGCAGTACGGTGGCGCGTTCGAGCTGCGCCCGTGTCTCCAGGCGTTTGCGCTCGCGCAGTCCGAGGGTTTCCGATATCACTCGACTATTATTGCACTCGCTGCAAGCTTTCTAAACTGAAAGAATGCAGTTCTGCACTATTCGCGGAGAATGCTCAGCTTCGCGCATCCAGCTCCTCGATCAGGCGGAGCACGGTGCGCCAGTTGCGCCCGGTCGCCACCGGTCCGACCTCGCGCCAGAACGCGGGAGTGAGCTTGGATTTCGAGACGCCGAGGGGGCACCACTGGTACACGGTGCGCTCACCGATGCTGACCACCTCCGGAGCGATCGCGTCCGCGTCCGGAACGCCGAGCGCGGGCGGCACGGGATGGTCGAGGAAGGTGACCATCAGCTTCGAGTGGTCGTCGCCGGCGTCGAGCAGCGGGTTCGCCGCCGCGACGGTGCGGAACGCCTTCTCGGTCAGCAGGATCACCCGGGCGGAGACGCCGGAGCGCTTCTCGATGGCCCTCTCGACGGCCGCGGCCTGTGCGGCCGACGGGGCGGCTGCGGCGTCGAACACGACGTTCCCCGACTGCAGGAAGGTCGAGACGCGCTCGAACCCGGCCTCCGTGAACGCCGCGGCCAGGTCGCCCTTCGCCACCCGCGTGGATGCGCCGACGTTGATCCCGCGGACCAGCCCGACCCCGTGCATCCGGGTGCCGCTAACCGTCGATCGGGTCTGCGGCCACCAGCAGCGCCTGTGCGATGGTCGCCTGCTCGTACGGGCCGCGGCCGTCGCGCCGCCGCTGCGGCTCGCTGAACGCGACCAGCCACGACGTCACGTCTCCGGCTGGCAGGTTGACGCTGCGCAGGCTCGCTGCACCCGGCGCGATGATGACCCCGGTGGGCTCCCCCACCCAGTCGTCACCGCTCTCCTCCTGCGACTCGCGCACGTACACCTGCACGCCGACGCCGAACGCCGGGTCGGTCGAGGCGGCTGTCTTGCGGTTCTTCATGCTCCAAGCATGACACCCGGCGGGCCGGCTGCCCGGTCAGCGGGCGGCGGACGGCTCGATCCGCCCATCCGGGCGGTGCCGCTCCGGGTCGAGGAGACGACGCAGCGTGAACCGCTCCGCGACGGTCCATGCCGTCGAGGTCAGGATGTAGACGGCGGCGGCGAGCGGCACGAACGCCGCGAACACCACGGTCACGTACGGCAGGAACGACAGGGCGCGCAGCAGGCCGCCGGAACCGGGCGTGGCGGCGCCCTCCGGCTGCGGGAGCGTGAGCACCCTCCTGGACACGGTGGTGACGATCGCGATCAGCCCGAGCACGACGAGGTAGACCAGCATCGCGGGCCACACCTCCGCTCCCGCACTGGTCAGGCCGACGAAACTCGTGCCGAGCGGCGCGCCGAAGACATGCTCGCCGAGCAGCTCGTTGGCGTGACCGGAGATCGCCGGATGGGTGAAGACCGCGTAGACCAGCGAGATCACCGGAAGCTGCGCGAGCAGCGGGAGCATCCCCGCGAACGGAGAGACCTTCTCCGACTGGTAGAGCTCCATCGTCTTCCTGGCGAGCAGCTCGCGGTCCTTTCCATGCTTGCGTTGCAGCTCGGCGATGTGCGGCGCCAGACGGCGGCGGTTGTACTCGGCGCGCACCTGACTCATCCCGACCGGGATGAGGAGCGCGCGGACGATCACGGTGAGGGCGACGACGGCCAGCAGGCCGCTGAGAGTGCCTGCGACCGGCGCGAGAGCGCCGGACAGGCCGGTGACGAGAGCGTATGTCGCGTCGAGGACGGCCGCGATGGGGCCGAAGGAGAAGATGTCCACGAGAAGTGTCCCTGCTGTCGAACGGATGGGGGGGATTCCGTCTGACCGCGCTCGGCAGCCGATGCTGCCGGCAGGGGTGCGCCGCCCATCGGGGTGGCGAGAGATGCTCCTGCTACGCGGTCCGCAGGGCGAGACCGGGCGCTCGCGGGCGCGGGCGGCCGTCGGCATCCGGATCGGACTGGCGGAGCATGGCGCTCTTGTCCGCCGGTTCGATGGGCCGTTCGAGCCGGGCCCGGATGCGCAGCGACGCCGCCAGTGCTGCCACCGACGTGAGCCCGGCGGCCGCGACGACCGCGACGAGTCCGATCGCACCGGCCATACCGGCGAGAGCGATGATGCTGGCCGGCGTGGATGCGGCGAGCACGCCGTCGAGCGACGCGGCGAAGACCCGCCCCAGCAGCTCGAAGAACGTCAGCATGGGATGACGCTAACAAATTCACGGCCGATTCGCTGGAGGTGTTCGCCGTGGGCGCATCCACCCCCGACGGGTCCATGATGGAAGCATGACTCGTGTTGTGATCGTCGGTGCCCACGGAAAAGTCGCCCAGCAGCTGATGCGGGTGCTCTATGACAACGGTGACGACTTCGTCGGCATCGTCCGGAATGAGGAGCACGCGGACGACGTCTATCGCCTGGGCGGAGAGGGCGTGCTGCTCGACATCGAGACGGCGACGCCCGAGCAGCTCTCCACGGCGTTCGCAGGGTCGGACGCCGTGGTGTTCGCCGCCGGTGCCGGCGCTGGCTCCGGCATCGAGCGCAAGCGGACGGTCGACTACGAAGGCTCCGTGAAGTCGATGCAGGGCGCCGTGCTCGCGGGCATCCGCCGCTTCGTGCAGGTCTCCGCCTGGGGCGTCGACGCGCCGCTGCCGGACGACACCGAGCCGGTCTGGCGCGCATACGTCGAGGCGAAGCGGGATGCGGACGCCGTGCTCCGCGAATCCGGGCTCGACTGGACCATCCTGCGTCCGGGCGGTCTCACCACCGAGGAGGGCACGGGGCTCGTGACCATCGGGGACAGCGTCGAGCGGGGCAGCATCCCGCGCGAGGACGTCGCCCGCCTGATCAGCGCCTGCATCGACGAGCCGGGGACCATCGGGCACGTCTGGGAGGCCGTCTCGGGCAGCACGCCGATCGACGAGGCGGTGCGCGCGCTGGTCGCCTCGTCGTAGGCTTGCCAGCGTGAGCCAGACACCGGACGACGCAGACGCCGCAGCCACCTCCGACGCCCCCACCTCCGCTCCAGGCACCGACGACACAGGCACCGCTCCCGGCGACTACGCCGCGCGCCCGTGGCTCGCGAGCTATGCGCCGAACGTGCCGGACGACGTCGACCTGCCCGACGGCTCTCTCGCGCACCTGATCGACGAGTCCGTCGCCCGCTACCCGCGCAACGTCGCCCTCGAGTTCTTCGGGGCGACCACCACGTACGCGGAGCTGGGCGACCAGATCGCCCGTGCAGCGGAGGGCCTGCGCAAGCGCGGCGTTCGCAAGGGAGACAGGGTCGCGCTCGTGCTGCCCAACTGCCCGCAGCACGTGGTCGCGTTCTACGCCGCTCTGCGTCTCGGCGCCGTGGTGATCGAGCACAACCCGCTCTACACGCCGCGCGAGCTGCGGCACCAGTTCGAGGACCACGGTGCGACCGTCGCCATCGTCTGGGACAAGGTCGCGAAGACCGTTCAGGAGCTCCCGGCCGACCTCGGAGTGACCACGGTCGTCTCGATCGACATCACCAGGGCGATGCCGGCGACCAAGCGCGCCGCCCTGCGGCTGCCGGTCCGTGCAGCACGTCAGGCCAGGGAGCAGCTCACCGCGAAGGTCAGCGGCACGGTCACTTGGGAGACCCTGATCGGCGGCCGCAGGCTGAAGGCCTCGTATCCGCGGCCCGAGCGCGACGACCTGGCGCTCATCCAGTACACCAGCGGCACCACCGGCCTGCCCAAGGGCGTGATGCTCAGCCACCTGAACCTCACGGTGAACGCCGCGCAGGCCCGGGCGTGGGTGCCCACCATCGAGCGGGGCACCTCCGTGGTGTATGCCGTGCTCCCCCTCTTCCACGCGTACGGGCTGACGCTCTGCCTCACCTTCGCGATGAGCATGGGGTCGCGCCTGGTGCTGTTCCCGAAGTTCGATCCCGACCTGGTGCTGGATGTGGTCAAGAAGCGCCCGGCGACCTTCCTGCCGGCGGTCCCTCCGATCTACGACCGCCTCGTCGCGGCCGCGGAGAAGCGGAAGGTGTCGCTGTCCGGCATCGAGATCGCCATCTCCGGGGCGATGAGCCTGCCGGAGAGCATCGTGCGGCTCTGGGAGAGCAAGACCGGCGGCTATCTGGTCGAGGGCTACGGCCTGTCCGAGTGCTCCCCCGTGCTGATGGCCAACCCGGTCGGCACCACGCGCAGGGACGGCACCGTCGGCCTCGCGCTTCCGAGCACGCGGCTGCGCGTCGTCGACCCGGACGATCCGTCGCAGGACCGCCCGTTCGGCGAGGAGGGCGAGCTGCTCGCCAAGGGCCCGCAGGTGTTCTCCGGATACTGGCACAAGGCCGACGAGACGGCGAAGGTGTTCACCGACGACGGCTGGTTCCGCACCGGTGACATCGTGACGATGGATGCGGACGGCTTCGTGCGCATCGTCGACCGCATCAAGGAGCTCATCGTCACCGGCGGATTCAACGTCTCGCCGACGGAGGTCGAGGACGCGCTGCGCGACTTCGAGGGCGTCGCGGACGTGGCCGTGGTCGGCGTCCCGCAGGAGCGCGGGGGCGAAGACGTGGTCGCCGCCGTCGTGATGAAGCCGGGCGCCTCGTTCGACGAGGCCGCGATCCGGGCGTTCGCCAGGGACACGCTGACCCCGTACAAGGTGCCGAGGCACGTCACCCAGGTGGACGATCTGCCGCGCTCCATCGTGGGCAAGGTGATCAGGCGCAAGGTGCGCGATCAGCTGCTCGCAGCGAAGGACTGACCGGCCCGGACCGCTAGAGCGGGAACACGAGCAGCGAGCCCGTCGCCGTCGCGACCGCCTTGCCGGAGGCGTCCGTCACCACCCCGTCGGCGAACGCGACCCTGCTGCCCGGCTTCGTGACGTGCGCCACGCAGGTCAGCGGACCGGCGCCCGCGTAGACAGGGCGCAGGTAGTTCACCTTGATCTCGATGGACGTGTATCCCTGACCCTGCGGCAGCGTCGTCTGCACCGCGCATCCGAGGGCCGAGTCGAGCAGCGTGCAGACCAGCCCGCCGTGCACGGTGCCGATCGGGTTGTAGTGCGACTCGTCCGGTTCGCAGACGAACGTCGCCGTGCCCGGCCCGACGTCGGTGAGCCGCATGCTCATCAGGTTGGTGATCGGCGGGGGCGGAAGCTCCCCGTCGAGCATCGACCGGAGGTAGTCGAGGCCGCTCATGGTGGGCATGACGGCCACTCCCGGTGCCGGGTCCTCCCATTCGACGACGCGCTGTCGTTCGCTCACTCACTCGTCCTTTCGGGGCAGGGCGGGATCGTCCGGCGGTAGCTCGGACGGTTCCTTCACCGGCTCCAGCGTCTCGGCATTGATGGGGGTCTGTCCAGGGGGAAGATTGGAGAAGTCCGGTGCGATGATCGTGGGCGGGATGCCGGAGTCCGGCAGCCCGAACGCGGGGACGACGCCCTCCGGCGACAGCACGAGGTCGTCGGAGCGCCGTGGGAGGGTCCTGCCGCGGAAGTAGTCCGGCCTGCGCCACCACCAGATCGCCATCAGCACGAGGCCGATCAGCAGACCGCCGACACCGACCACGGCCTCGGCGCCGATGCCGAAGATGGTCACGTTTTTGCCATTGTCGTCCACCAGCCAGTCGACGGCGGCGAAGTTGATCAGCCCGTAGATGAAGACGTAGGTGAGCATCAGCCCGCCGACCAGCGGGAACAGCCCGCGCAGGATGACGCTGCGGAAGCTGTGGAACAGCGTCTTGCGGTAGTACCAGACGCAGGCATACCCGGTGAGTCCGTAGTAGAACGCGATCATCAGGCCGATCGACCCGATCAGCGCCAGCAGCAGCGCCGGGCTGATGAAGGTGAAGATGAGGAAGAAGACCGCGGACACCAGCCCCATCCCGATCGTGGCCCAGGTCGGCGTGAGGAACCGGGGGTGGATGCGCGCGAACTGCTCGGGGATGGCCTTGTACGCCGCCATCGACAGGGCGGTGCGCGCCGTCGGCAGGATCGTGGTCTGGGTGGAGGCGGACGCCGAGGTCAGGATGGAGAAGCCGAGCAGCGCCATCAGGATCGCGCCGACCGGGCCAGGACCGAACAGCGTCGGCCCGATGGCCGAGAACACGTCGCCCGAGTTGGCCGGGTTCGCCAGCCCGATTCCCTTCTCCCCCACGCCCGCGAACGCGACCGTCGCGACTGTGACCACCGCGTACGTGGCGAGCAGCAGCAGCGTGCTGATCACGGCGGCGCGGCCGGGGGTCTTCCCCGGATCCTTCGTCTCCTCGTTCACCGAGACGGCCGTGTCCCAGCCCCAGTAGATGAAGATCGCGGTCAGCATGGCCGGTGCGATGGTCTTGCTGAAGTCGAGGGTGAACGGGTTGAACCAGTCCCACTGCGGGATGAGCGAGTACGGCTCCGCGTTGCCGGTGTAGACCTTCACGAGCGCGAACGCGGCGAAGAAGATCAGGATGACGACCTCGAACGAGAGCAGCACGTACTGCAGCCTGGCCGAGATCTCGATGCCGCGGTAACAGATCCAGGTCATGATCGCGATCCAGAGCAGGCCGGCGATCGTCGTCGCCACGGTGTTGGTTGCGAGGTCGGCGACGGCGGGCAGGCCGAAGCTGCCGACGAAGGTGAATGAGTACGACCCGGCGATCTGCGCCAGATTGGACATCACGATCACGTCGGCGACGATGATGCCCCAGCCGCCCATCCACCCGGTGACCGGCCCGAACGCTCTGGTCGCCCAGGTGAACGTCGTTCCGCAGTCCGGCTCCGCCTTGTTGAGCTCCTGATACGCGACCGCGATCAGATACATCGGGATGAACGCGAGCAGCACGATGCCGGGCGCCTTCACCCCGGCGACGACTGTGCCGCCGACGACGATGAAGCCGAGGCTCGCCGCCAGGCTGTACGCGGGCGCGGTCGATGCCACCCCGACCACGACGCTGGAGACCAGGCCGAGGGCCCCGCCTTTCAGCCCCTTGGATTCCACATCCTCCGGCTTGGAGGGGACGGTCGCTGTCATTTCTGCGCCTCCACCGACTCGGGTCCGCTCTCCACTGAGCGGGCCGGCTGGAGACAGGCTAACCCCAAACGACGCCGAGCAGGTCCTCAGTCCGCCGCGAGGCGCGCCAGGCGTCGGCGGGCGGCGAGTTCGGCCTGCGTCCGCGGGCCGAGCAGCACCCCCGCGCCGGCGAGCACGGTCGCCGCTGCCCTGTCCACGGGGAACACCCGGTCGAGCGGCGTCGTGCGGAGGCCGAGCATCGCGCGGTGTCGTGGCTCCAGGCTCGCGACGGCCGCCCGGAAGACCACGCGGTACGACGGCCGGAGCATCCTGCGCAGCGGAGGACGCCGGATGAACCGCACGATCTCCTCCACCTCCGGTCCTCCGCGCAGCTCCCCGTCGTCGGTGTACGCACCGATCTGCGCGCGCAGCTCCGCCGCACTGCGCGGCGGCTCCGCGACGCCCATCAGCTCACCGGCCGTCGCCCACTGCGCCACGTAACCGTCCGCTCCGCCCGGGATGGGACTCCCCCAGCGCTCGTGCGCCGTCAGGAACGCGTCGGTGAAGGCGATGTGCACCCAGGCCGCCAGCTCCGGATCGTTCGCGGAGTACGGCCGCGTGACGCCGTGGCCGTCGACGAACGTGCCGGTGACCCTCTTGTGCATCGCTTTCACCATCTGCGTGCTCGCGACGGCCTGGCCTGTGCTGCCGAACGTGACCGTGTGGATCCACTGGATCGTTCCGGCCAGACGCCCGAGTGGGTCCTCCCGATAGCGCGAGAAGTCTCTGACGCCCGCGAGAGCCCCGGGATGCAGCGCCTGCAGCAGGAGCGCACGCACCCCGGCGACGAGCGTCGGCATCCCGCCGTGCACGACCCAGGGCGCGCTTCCCGCTTTGAAGAAGCCGGCGTCCTCCCCGTCCTCCAGGGCGAGCACCCAGCGGGGCACCTCGTCGGAGCGTCCGGCCAGCGTCTCGATGAGGCGCGAGCGGACGGGTTCGAGGATGCCGGTCATGCGCCGGCGCTGAGCGCATCCAGGCCGAGACCGTCGACGACGCGGGCATTCGGCAGCTCCCCGAGCAGGCGTCCCGGCAGCAGGATCTTCGACCGGCGGACGCCGGAGCCGATGATGACGACGTCGGTCTCCGCGACGCGGGCGTCGACGAACACCGGCCACTCGGCGGGCAGGCCGATCGGCGTGATGCCGCCGTACTCCATCCCGGTCAGCTCGACGGCGCGGTCCATCGACAGGAACGACGCCTTGCGCACATCCAGCAGCCGCTTGACCGTGTTGTTGACGTCGGCGCGCGTGGTCGCGAGCACCACGCAGGCCGCGATCCGCTCGACGCCCTCGCGCTTGCCGGCGACCACCACGCAGTTGGCGAGCGTCGCAGCATCCAGGCCGAACCGCTCGCGCGTGGCCGCCGTGTCCGAGACGGCGGGGTCGATCTCCACCACCCCGACATCGTCCAGCCACCCGGATGCGGTCAGCGCCCCCGCGGTCGTCGGCGCGAGCAGTTCCGTGGCAGTGGAGGCGGGGGCCGTGGTCAGCCCGCCGAGTGTGAAGACGCCCATCTCCCTAATCTGCATCACGCACCGCCCGAACGCCAACCCCGCGCCTCCGCCCATGCGGAGATCGCGGCCGACTCGCCGCGCAGCACTCCGCCCGAGCGGAGAACCGGGCCGGATCGGCTGGGTTCTCCGCTCGGGCGGAGTCGAGAAGGTGCTACTCGGCGGAGCCAGCGCGCTCGAGCACGAGCTCGCGCACGCGGGCGGCGTCCGCCTGGCCCTTCATGGCCTTCATCACGGCGCCGATCACGGCGCCGGCGGCCTGGACCTTGCCGTCGCGGATCTTGGCCAGCACGTCCGGCTGCGCGGCCAGCGCCTCGTCGATGGCGGCGATGAGCGCTCCGTCGTCCGACACGACCGCGAGGCCGCGCGCATCCACGACCTGCTGCGGCGAGCCCTCGCCGGCGATGACGCCTTCGAGCACCTGGCGGGCGAGACGGTCGGTGAGCGTTCCCGCCTCGACGAGGCCGGCCAGCTCTGCGACGTGCCCCGGGCTCACGAGCGTGCCGGCCGGAACGCCCTGCGCGTTCGCCAGTCGGGCGATCTCGCCGGACCACCACTTACGCGCGGCGGCCGGGGTGGCCCCGGCGGCGATGGTCGCCTCGACCTCGTCGAGGAGGTCGGCGTTCGCGATGTCCTGGAACTCCAGCTGCGTGAAGCCCCACGCCTCGATCAGGCGCTTGCGGCGCAGCGACGGCTGCTCCGGCAGGGTGCCGCGCAGCTCGTCGACCCACTCGCGCGCCGGGGCGACGGGCACCAGGTCGGGCTCGGGGAAGTAGCGGTAGTCGTCCGCGTCGGACTTCGGGCGACCCGCACTCGTGGTGCCGGTGTCCTCGTGCCAGTGCCTGGTCTCCTGGACGATCGTGCCGCCGGCCGCGAGGATCGCGGCCTGGCGCTGGATCTCGTAGCGCACCGCACGCTCGACCGAGCGCAGCGAGTTGACGTTCTTGGTCTCCGTGCGGGTTCCGAGCTTTCCGGAGCCGCGAGGACGCAAGGACACGTTCGCGTCGCAGCGCACGTTGCCCTCTTCCATCCTGGCGTTGGAGACGCCGAGCGCCTTCACGATGTCGCGGATCGTGTGCACGTAGACGCGCCCGATCTCCGGGGCGTCGTGCTCCGCTCCCTCGATCATCTTGGTGACGATCTCCACCAGCGGGACACCGCCGCGGTTGTAGTCGACCAGCGAGTAGTCCGCGCCCTGGATGCGTCCGGTCGCCCCGCCGACGTGCGTCAGCTTCCCGGCGTCCTCCTCCATGTGCGCGCGCTCGATGTCGACCGTGATCGTCCGGCCGGACTCCAGCTCGATGGTGACCGCGCCCTCGAAGGCGATCGGCTCGTCGTACTGCGAGGTCTGGAAGTTCTTGGCCGTGTCCGGGTAGAAGTAGTTCTTCCTGGCGAACCTGCTCGACTCCGCGATCTCGCAGCCGAGGGCGAGGCCCAGCCGGATGCTCGACTCGATGGCCTTCTTGTTCACCTGCGGCAGACCGCCGGGGAGGCCCAGGCAGGTGGGGCAGGTGTTCGTGTTGGCACCGGAGCCGAACTCGTTCGCGCAGCCGCAGAACATCTTCGTCTTGGTGTTCAGCTCGACGTGCACCTCGAAGCCGAGCACCGGCTCGAACAGTTCGAGAGCCTTGTCGTAGTCCATCAGTTCTGCTTTGGCCATCAGACGGCTCCCTCTTCGCTCGCGAACATCTCGGTGGCGCTCAGGTCGGGCGCCTGGCTCAGCAGGGTGCGACCCCACTTCTGCTCCAGGAGCTGCTCGAGCGCTGCGCCGATCGTGTACAGCCTGGCGTCGGCACGCGCCGGCGTCATCAGCTGCAGCCCGACGGGCAGGCCGTCCTCCGGCGCGAGGCCGATCGGCAGGCCCATGCCCGGCACGCCGGCCAGGTTGGCCGGGATGGTGGTGATGTCGTTGAGGTACATCGCCATCGGGTCTGCGAGTTTCTCGCCGAACTTGAACGCCGTGGTCGGCGCGCTCGGGCTGACCAGCACATCCACCTTCTCGAAGGCGGAGGAGAAGTCGCGCTGGATGAGCGTGCGCACCTTCTGGGCGCTGCCGTAGTACGCGTCGTAGTATCCGGCGCTCAGGGCGTACGTGCCGAGGATGATGCGGCGCTTGACCTCCGGGCCGAACCCGGCGTCGCGGGTGGCGGACATGACGCGCTCGACCGTGACGGGTCCCTCCGCCGGGTTGGTGCGCAGACCGAACCGCACGGAGTCGAAGCGGGCCAGGTTGCTGGACGCCTCCGCGGGGAGGATGAGGTAGTACGCGGCGACCGCGTACTCGAAGCTGGGGGCGCTGACCTCGACGATCTCCGCACCGGCCGATTCGAGCAGCGCGAGCGCCTCGTCGAAGCGCTGCTTGACGCCCGCCTGGTAGCCCTCGCCGGAGATCTCCTTGATGACGCCGACGCGGATGCCCCGCAGGGCTCCGTCGACGAGTCCGGCGCGCGCGGCGTCCGCCATCGACGGCCAGGTGTCGCTGAGCGACGTGGAGTCGAGCGGGTCGTGCCCGCCGATCACGTCGTGCAGCAGACCGGCGTCGAGCACGGTGCGGGAGACGGGGCCGACCTGGTCGAGCGAGCTGGCGAGCGCGATGGCGCCGTACCGGCTGACGCCGCCGTACGTCGGCTTGACGCCCACCGAGCCGGTGACGGCTGCGGGCTGGCGGATCGACCCTCCGGTGTCCGACCCGAGCGCGAGCGGAGCCTCGAACGCGGCGACCGCAGCGGCCGAGCCACCGCCCGAGCCACCGGGGATGCGCTCCAGGTCCCACGGGTTGCGGGTGGGCCCGTATGCGGAGTGCTCCGTCGACGAGCCCATCGCGAACTCGTCCATGTTGGTCTTGCCGAGCGGCACGAGGTCGGCCTCGCGCAGCTTGCGCACGACGGTCGCGTCGTACGGAGGCAGCCAGCCCTCGAGAATCTTCGATCCGGAGGTCGACGGCATGTCGTTGGTGGCGAGCACGTCTTTGATGGCGATGGGAACGCCGGCGAGTGCCGACAGCTTCTCACCGGATGCGCGGCGCGCGTCGATCGCGGCGGCGGTGGCGAGCGCCTTCTCCCCCGCGACGTGCAGGAACGCGTGGACGTCGGCATCCACGGCCTCGATGCGGTCGAGGTGGGCGCGGGTGGCCTCGACGCTCGACACGTCTCCTGCGGAGAGCAGGTCGGAGAGGGCGGCGGCGGAGAGCCTGGTCAGGTCTGTCATTCGTGCGTCCTACTCTTCGTCCAGGATGGCGGCGACCTTGAACTTGTCTCCGTCGCGGTCGGGGGCGCCGGAGAGCGCCTGCTCAACGGTCAGAGACGGCCGCACATCGTCGTCGCGGAAGACGTTGGTGAGCGGCAGCGGGTGGCTGGTGGCAGGGACGTCCGGTCCGGCCACCTCTGTGACCTTCGCGACCGCTTCGACGATCTGGCCGAGCTCGCTGGTCAGGCTCGCGATCTCTTCCTGGCTGAGGTCGATCCTGGCGAGGTTCGCCAGGTGCGCGACCTGCTCTGCACTGATTTCGGACATGCGTCTCCGTGGTGACTCGTGGGTGGACTCACCAATTCTATTGCGCGCCGAAGAGTCCCGTTCCCAGACGGGTCACCGCGTCGTACGCCTCCTTGTATGTGCGGGGCGTCTCCTCCTCCGGCAGCCCGTAGCGCGCCTGCAGCAGTCCGACGAGGCCGATGCCGGGCGGGCTGAGCGGCCGGTCGTCGTCGCCGGGCGCCGGCGCCTGCTGCTCCGGGTTGGCCGGGAGGAACTGCGGATGCGTGTCCGGCCAGGTGCCCGGCTGTCTCGGCGTCGACCTGTTGACGGCGTTGTCGATCGTCGCCGCTCCCCTGTCCCTATCGGTCAGGTGCTTGAGCTTGTGCTTCTTCACGAGCGTGCTGACCACGGCGGCGTGGTGCATCTCCTCGTTGATGATCGTGCCGCGCTGCGTGTACGCCGAGATCGCGATGGTGGGAACGCGGACGCCGAGCCGGTCGAACGTGAACCCCATCTCGCCCGGCCCCGAGCCGTCCGGGGGCGTCGCCGGACCGGGGACGGCGTGGTCGTACGTGCCTCCGTGCTCGTCGAAGGTGACGAGCAGCATCGTGTTCAGCGCGTTGGAGCCCTTCGCGCTGCGCGACGACCGCACGGCGCTGTACACCCGGTGCAGCAGCAGGTCGCCCGCACGCACGTCGGAGATGGCGCCGCCCACGATGATCTGGCCGTCGACGTTCTCCTCGGTCATCGGGCCGCCGGGTGGATGCATGTCGTTGTGGTCGTAGAGCAGCCGCGGCTCCACGAACGCGTACGCGGGCAGGGTGCCCTCCTCCACATCCCGGTAGAAGTCGGTCATCGTACGGAAGTTGCTGTGCCAGTACGGCTCGAGCACCGGAGCGTGGATGAAGCCGGTGAGCGAGATGATCTGACGGTCGTCGAAGTAGACCCGCCAGCTGATCCCGGCCTCTTCGAGCCTGTTGAAGATGGTCGGGGAGTCGTTGGCGGCGTCGAACCACTTCTTCAGCCCGCCCTTACCTCCGTTGGTGACGTAGCCGTGCGAGGTGGACGCGTGGAAGAACGAGCGGTTGCAGAAGGTCTGGGACGGAACGGCGCAGTGCCAGTCGTCGTAGACGGCGAACTGCTTGGCCAGAGTGGAGAACACGGGAAGCATGTCCGGCGTGAACGAGCCCATCACCGTGCGGTACTCCTCGGGGACGGGGGCGCGCTTCAGGTCTTTGCGGAGCTCGCCGACGTAGTCCTGCACGAACCCCTTCATCCGCGCCTCCGTGCCGGCGGGCGGAGCGTTGAACGGCGGCAGCATCTCGCGCTCGCGCGCCGTCGCGTTCGTGGCCGGGTCGACGGTGCCGAACAGCTGCGTATTGACGTGCGGGTACGCCTCGCCGGGGTCGGGAGACGGCTGCCGCATCACGAAGTCGGTGGTGCCCTCGTACGGATGCGCCGCGACGACGCCTCCTGCCGGGTCCGGATTGCTGTACTCGCCGAACGCGAGGCCGTCGAACCTCTTCCCCGCCGGGAGGTTCTTCTCGTCGTAGAGGTAGCCGAGCAGGTTGTCGAACGACCGGTTCTCGTACATGAGCACGATCAGGTGCTCGAAGCCCGGCTTGTCCGGCACGGGAAGCGGCGGGTACTCCTCGCCGGTCTCGTGCTCGACCTCCTGGGCGGGATGCGACGCGACCGATGCACCGATCGCCCCACCGGCGACGCCGCCGACGGCCGCACCGATCCCCGCGATCCCCGCCGTCTTCAGGAAGGCACGCCGGGACGGAGCGGGCTGGCCCGCGTCGCGCTCGTCGTCATCCGGCTGCATCGCCTCCCATTATGCGCGCAGCAGAGCGGCCGTCCAGGGTCAGCGCGCCGAGGCGGTCACGACGCCGCCGGACGATCCCGTCCCGCTGATCACCAGGCGGCCCTGGTCGATGCCGATCATGGCGAGGTTGCGCATGCACTCCGTGCCGGCCGTGAAGTACTCGTTGTGGCCGGACGAGCCGCTGAGGCTCTTGCCGGTGATCGGGTCGACAGCTCCTCCCACATCCATCCGCTGCGCGCCGTAGGACGCGGAGCCCGGGTCGCTTCCGAAGAACGCGCTGTGCACGACCGGGTCGAGGTCGGCCTGGCCGACGAACACGTTGCCGCCGCGCACGCTCAGCTGCTGCACCGACTGCGCGTCGCTGCCCGGCGAGCCCATCAGCGCCAGCGCATCCACCGTCACCGTGTGCCGCTGGAGGGCGAGTAGCGCGGCCGTCGACCCGTAGGAGTGCGCGAGCACGCTCAGGTACGGCGGGTTCTCCTTCCGCAGCTCCTGGATGCCGACCAGGGTGCGCTCCAGGCTGTCCGCGCCCTCTTCGGCGAGCTGCATCCCGCCGATGTTGGTGAGCACGGGCGTCTGGTAGCCGATCCAGGCGACCACGGCGACGCCCGGCGCCCCGCCGGAGGAACGCGGCCCGAGGAGTCTGTGCAGGAACGCGGTCTGCTCGTCGTGAAGATTCTGCGCGACCTTGGCCCAGTCGACGATCTGCTCCCCCACCGACATGTACATGCCGGGCACCAGCACGCTCACGTAGCGCGCGGTCGACAGGTCGCCGACGACGATCGACGCTCTGGCGTCGTCGGAGGTGTCGAGGTTGACCAGGGTGCGCTTCACGCCGTCCTTGACGGTGAGGGCCTTCTTCACGTTGTCCAGCGTGGTGAGCCTGCGCTCCAGCTCCAAGCGCACGGCCTTGCCGTTCTCGGTGGTCAGTCGCTTCGTGGTCGAGGCGATCGTGCGGCTGAGGTCGATCGCGTTCGCCTTGCCACGGACCGAGTACGGGATGCCTTCCAGGTTGCCGATCACGTGCGGGGCCTCGGCGACGAGCGCCGCCTGCTTGACGGGGTCGAGCAGGCGCCAGACCGCGGAGACGTCACCGGCGCGCGGCGGCGTGACGAGCATCCGGTCGAGGTCGGCCTTGTGCGCGCTGACGAAGCCGGGCACCGCGGCGGCGCTCAGCCCGGCGATGGAGCCGAGCAGCGATCCCGGCGCGACGGCCGACGTCCCGCTGCCGGAGGGAGCATCGGCGACGACCGTGTCGTACGAGGAGGCGCTGTAGCTGTATGCCGCGATCGGAGGGAGATCTGCGGGCGCGACGGAAACCCCGGTCAGCCCTGTGGCGACCGAGGTCATGGCGATAACAGCTGCAAAGCCGACCAGCACTCCGTCCGGGTCCCTCCGAGAGCGACGAGCTAAGCCCTTGCAGTGCGCCCCGGGCGAGCGCACTCTTCGATGCTATCGGTAGCGCGATCGCGTCAGGCCGGTCATTCTACCCCCTGTTCAGGCGTAGACGGACCAGTCCTGGCTCAGGATTGCTCGTCTACGGCCTCCGAATCGCCCGAATCGTCCAGAGCAGACGGCCCAAGCTCGACAAGAATCCGGAACTGCTCCGCGTCGAGGATGCGCAGCCCAAGCGCCTCCGCTTTCGCGAGCTTCGACCCTGCGCCCGGTCCGGCAGCGACGAAATCGGTGTTCTTCGACACGCTGGATGCTGCCTTGCCGCCGGCGGCGATGATCGCCTCCTGGGCGCCCTCACGCGTGTAGCCCTCCAGCGAGCCGGTGGCGACGACGGTCAGCCCGGCGAGCACGCCGCCCGCCTCCGCCGCTGCACCAGGACCGGGATGCCCCGGCGTCGCGAACTGCACGCCGTCCGCGGCCCAGCGCTCGACGATCTCGCGGTGCCAGTCCACCTCGAACCAGGCGAGCACCGCGTCGGCGATGATCCCGCCGACGCCGTCGACCGCGGCCAAGTCGTCCCTGGTGGCGGTGCGGATCGCATCCAGCGACCCGAAGTGGTTGGCGAGTGCCCGGGCGGCGACCGGACCGACGTGCCGGATGTTCAGGGCGACCAGGATGCGCCAGAGCGGCTTCACGCGCGCCGCGGCCAGGTTGGCCAGCAGCTCGACCGCGTTCTTCGACGGCACGTGGTCTTCGTCTCCGCCGAACTCGGTGGCGTCCGGGTCGTACGCGCCGTCCTTCTTCTGCCGGCGGCGGCGGAACGGGGTGTCCGTCTTCTCCGCGCCGGAGTCGGTGAGCTTGGGCAGCCCGGTCTCCGAGTCGCGCACGACGACCTCGACAGGGAAGATGTCTTCCATCCGCAGGCCGAACAGTCCGGCCTCGGTGGGGAGCGGTGGTGTCGGCGGGTGCAGCGGCTGGGTGAGGGCGGCCGCTGCCACCTCTCCGAGCGCCTCGATGTCGAGCGCCCCGCGCGACCCGATGTGCTCGACGCGCCCGCGCACCTGCGCTGGGCAGAACTCCGAGTTGGGGCACCGGAGGTCGATGTCGCCCTCCTTCGCCGGGGCGAGCTTCGTGCCGCACTCCGGGCAGTTCTCCGGCATGACGAACTCGCGCTCCGTGCCGTCGCGCAGCTCGACCACCGGGCCGAGGACCTCGGGGATCACGTCGCCCGCCTTGCGCAGCACGACGGTGTCGCCGATGAGCACGCCCTTGGCCTTGACCACATCCTGGTTGTGCAGCGTGGCCTGGCGCACCTCCGAACCGGCCACCTTCACCTTCTCCATGACGGCGAACGGCGTCGCACGCCCTGTCCGGCCGACGCTCACGACGATGTCGAGCAGCTTGGTGTTGACCTGCTCCGGCGGGTATTTGTAGGCGATGGCCCAGCGCGGCGCACGGCTGGTGGCTCCCAGCTCGTCGTGCAGCGCCAGCTCGTCGACCTTCACCACGATGCCGTCGATCTCGTGCTCGACGCTCGCGCGGTGCTCGCCGAAGTATTCGATGAACTCGGCGACCTTGTGCGCGTCGTCGAACACCCGGTAGTGCGACGAGGTGGGCAGGCCCCACTCCTTCAGCAGGTCGTAGACCTCGGACTGGCTGGCCACCGGCGGGTTGGCCCACGCTCCGATGCCGTGCACGAGCATGTGCAGTCGCACCAGCCTGTTGTGCATGAGCGCGAGCTGGGCCTGGTTCTTGTTCTCCGCCTTCTGGCGCAGCGACCCGCTGGCCGCGTTGCGCGCGTTGGCGAAGACCTTCTCGCCCTGCTCCAGCTGGGCGGCGTTCAGAGCCTCGAATTCGGCGACGGGGAAGAACACCTCACCGCGCACCTCCACCAGCGAAGGGTGGCCCGTGCCGGACAGCTTCGCCGGGATGGCCGGGATGTACCGGATGTTCTCGGTGACGTCTTCGCCGACGACGCCGTCGCCGCGGGTCGCGGCGCTCACCAGCGTGCCGTACTCGTAGCGCAGGTTGATCGCGAGGCCGTCGATTTTGAGCTCGCTGAGGTAGTGAACCCGGCGCCCTGCGTCGCGCTCCACCTTGGCCGCCCACGCCTCGAACTCCTCGATCGAGAAGACGTTGTCGAGGCTGAGCATGCGCTCGGCGTGCTCGACCGGCGCGAACAGCGTGGTCTGCGCGCGACCGCCGACGGTCTGGGTGGGGCTGTCCTGGCTCTGCAGCTCGGGATGCAGACGCTCCAGCTCTTCGAGCCGCTGGATCATGCGGTCGTAGTCCTGGTCGCTGACGAGCACGGTGTCGCGCTCGTAGTACGCATCCCGCAGCTCCAGGATGCGCGTGGTCAGCTCCGCGGCCTCGGCGCGGGCGTCCGTGTCGCTCTGCGCCGTGCTGCTGTCGATGTCGTCGTGCGTGCTGGTGTCGTCTGCCACGACAGACAGCTTATTCACCACCACCGACGTCCAAGCGGGGGCGCGCCCCTCGGCGCCTAGCCGACGGGGACGGCGGAGACCGTGCGGTCGATGGTGGTCTGGCCGAGCACGCGCGTGCCGACGTAGACCACGGCCGTCTGCCCGGGCGCGACGCCGTTGAGCGGCACGTCCGGGCGGATCACGAGCTCTCCGTCGCGCACCACGGCCACAGCGGACACAGGGTCGGCGTGCGCGCGGATCTGCACGTCGCACGCGAACTCCTCGCCGGCGTCCTCCGGAGCGCGGCCGGCCCAGGTGAACCGGGAGCCGGCGATCTCGGCGATGTCGAGCGCCTCCTTCGGGCCGACGACGACCGTGTTGTCCTTGGGGCGCACCTCGAGCACGAAGCGGGGCTTCCCGTCGTCCGACGGGTAGCCGATGTTGAGGCCCTTCCGCTGGCCGACCGTGAACGCGTGGGCGCCATCGTGGCTGCCCAGCCGGTTGCCCTCTCTGTCGAGGATGTCGCCGGTCTCGGCGCCGACGCGGTCGGCGAGCCAGCCGCGGGTGTCTCCGTCCGGGATGAAGCAGATGTCGTGCGAGTCCGGCTTGGTGGCGACGCTGAATCCGCGCTCCGCCGCCTCGGCGCGCACCTCGGCCTTCGACGGCGTGGCTCCGAGCGGGAACATCGCGTGTGCGAGCTGCTCGGAGGTGAGCACGCCGAGCACGTACGACTGGTCCTTGGCCCACGCGCTCGCCCTGTGCAGCTCGCGGTTGCCGTCGTCGTCGGTCAGGATCGTGGCGTAGTGGCCGGTGCAGACCGCGTCGAAGCCGAGGTCGAGCGCCTTCTCGAGCAGCGCGGCGAACTTGATCTTCTCGTTGCAGCGCATGCACGGGTTGGGCGTGCGGCCCGCGCTGTACTCCGCGATGAAGTCGTCGACCACGTCGAGCTTGAAGCGCTCGGAGAAGTCCCACACGTAGTACGGGATGCCGATGATGTTGGCCGCGCGCTGCGCATCCATCGAGTCCTCGATCGTGCAGCAGCCGCGGCTGCCGGTGCGCAGCGTGCCCGGCATCCTGCTGAGCGCCAGGTGCACGCCCACCACCTCGTGCCCGGCGTCCACGGCGCGTGCCGCCGCCACCGCAGAGTCCACCCCGCCGCTCATCGCTGCCAAAATCTTCACCCGGCGATTGTACGCGCCCACCCTGGATGCGGTCGCCGGGCCGGACGGGCGCACCAGAGAGCGCGGCAGCCGAACGCGTCAGGCGAGCCGGGAGGCGCGGGTGGCCAGCCCGGCCCGGGACGCCTGGGCGTACGCGGACGGGAGGGCGGCGAGCAGCGCATCCACGTCGGCGTCCGTGGTGGTGCGGCCGATCGTGAAGCGGAGCGCGCTGCGGGCGTCGTCCTCGCTGCGGCCCATCGCGAGCAGCACGTGCGACGGCTCCGGGATGCCCGCCTGGCAGGCCGAGCCGGTCGAGACGGAGACCCCGGCGAGGTCGAGCAGGAACAGCAGCGAGTCGCCCTGGGCGCCGGGGAAGGTGAAGTGGGCGTTCGAGGCGACCCTCTCGCCGCTCTCCGGGTCCGGCCCGCTCAGCCGCGCCTCGGGCACGGCAGCCCGCACACCGTGGATCAGCCGGTCCCGCAACGCGGTCAGCCGCGCGCTCTCCTCCGCCAGCTCGGCGGCCGCCGCGCGCGCCGCCACGGCGAACGACACCGCAGCCGCCACATCCTGAGTGCCGCTGCGCACCTGCCGCTGCTGGCCGCCGCCGTGCACCAGAGGCACGACGCTCGCGCTGCGGGAGAGCACGAGCGCGCCGATGCCGACCGGCCCGCCGATCTTGTGCGCCGACACGCTGAGCGCCGCGACGCCGAGCGAGGAGAAGTCGATCGGCAGGTGCCCGTACGCCGCCACCGCGTCGATGTGCGCCGGCACGCCGGCCGCCGCGGCGAGCGCCGCCAGTTCCTCGACGGGCTGGATGGTTCCGACCTCGTTGTTGACGGAGAGGACGGTGAGCAGCGCCGTCTCGTCTGCGCGTGCGGCGAGCGCATCCCGGGCGGCGTCGAGCCGGATGCGGCCGCCAGCGTCCAGGGGCAGCCAGTCCGCCTGTGCGCCCTCGGCGTTCTGCAGCCAGTCGATCGTGTCGATCGTGGCGTGGTGCTCTCCTCCCGGCGCGAGGATGCGCGGCCGGTGGGCGCCGGTGTTGCGCTGCCAGTACAGTCCTTTGATCGCGAGGTTGATCGCCTCGGTGCCTCCCGAGGTGAAGACCACTTCGATCGGGTCGCAGCCGAGGGTGGCGGCGACGGTCTCTCTGGCCTCTTCGAGCATCCGCTTGGCCTGCTGGCCCTGGCTGTGGATGGACGAGGGGTTGCCGACGACGCCCATCGCCTCCGCGTATGCGGCGATGGCGTCCGGCCGCATCGGCGTGGTGGCCGCGTGGTCGAGGTAGACAGGCACCGGCCCTCCTTCGCTCAGATCGGCTCGTCGGCTATTCACTACTGTAGATCGCATGAGCCCCGCTGATCCTCTGCGCAACCTCGGCGTCCGCGTCGGCACTCACGGCGGCGAGCTGCGGGTGTGGTCCGAGCACGCCGACGGCATGGAGCTGTGCCTGTTCGACGCGAAGGACCCGAACTGGCTGGTGAAGACCGTGCCGATGACCAAGGATGCGAACAACGTCTGGGTGGGCAGGTCGCGGTCGCTGGCCGTTGGCGCCCGGTACGCCATCCGGGTGTCCGGCCCAGCGTCTCCCACCAACGTGTTCAATCCGGAGACGATGCTGCTCGACCCGTATGCCCGGGGGCTGGTGCGGGTGGGCTCCGACGGGTGGCGCGGCACGGTCGTGGCGGACGGCTTCGACTGGGGGGACGTGCGCAAGCCGAACATCCCGCTGGATCACACCGTGGTCTACGAGGCGCACGTGAAGGGCATCAGCAAGCTCAACCCCGATGTGCCGGAGGAGCTGCGCGGAACGTACGCCGGCCTCGCGCACGAGTCGACCATCGGCTATCTGAAGGATCTGGACGTCACCGCCGTCGAACTGCTCCCCGTGCAGGCGTTCGTCTCCGAGCAGCGGCTGCTGCAGCAGGGGCTCACCAACTACTGGGGATACAACACCCTCAACTTCTTCTCCCCGCACGCCCCGTATGCGTCGCGCGCTGCGCAGGCGGCCGGTCCGGATGCGGTGCTCGCCGAGTTCAAGGGCATGGTCAAGCTGCTGCACCAAGCCGGGCTCGAGGTCATCCTCGACGTGGTCTACAACCACACGGCCGAGGAGGGGCTGGGCGGTCCGCGCACCAGCTTCCGCGGCATCGACAACGCCACCTACTACCGGCAGGACGAGACCGGCGCGTACATCGACGTGACCGGATGCGGGAACACCCTGAACTTCGGGCATCCGGTCCCCATCCGGCTGGTGCAGGATTCGCTGCGCTACTGGGCGAACGAGATGCAGATCGACGGGTTCCGGTTCGACCTGGCCGCGACGCTGGGGCGCGGGGCGGACGTGCAGTACAGCCCGGAGCATCCCCTGCTGCAGAGCGTGCTCAGCGATCCGGCGCTCGCCGACGTGAAGCTGATCGCCGAGCCGTGGGATGTGGGCATGGGCGGCTGGCAGACGGGGAACTTCCCGGCCGGCTGGTCGGAGTGGAACGACCGCTACCGCGACAGGGTGCGGAACTTCTGGCTCGCCGACATCGCGGAGGCGAGGAGGAACGGGAACCCTCCGGTCGGCATCGGCGGCTTCGCCACCAGGCTCGCCGGGTCGTCGAACACCTTCTCGCCGGAGCGCGGACCACTGGCGTCCGTGAACTTCGTGACGGCGCACGACGGGTTCACGATGGCGGATCTGACCGCGTATGACGTGAAGCACAACCTCGGCAACGGCGAGAACAATCGGGACGGCACGGACAACAACCGGTCGTTCAACCACGGCATCGAGGGCGTGACGACCGACGAGGCGGTCCTCCTCGACCGGCACAAGGCGATCAGGAACCTGATGGGCACCCTGCTGCTGTCCGCCGGCGTGCCGATGATCACCTCCGGCGACGAGTTCGGTCGCAGCCAGCGCGGCAACAACAACGCGTACTGCCAGGACAGCGAGCTCACCTGGCTGAGCTGGCTGCGCACCCGCGAGCAGCGCGAAATGTACGACACCACCCGGCGGCTGCTCGAACTCCGCAGGGACAACCCCGCGCTCCGTCCGAGCAAGTACGCGGTGTTCGGTCAGTCCACCAAGAACGCCAGCCACATGGACTGGTTCGACGCGTCCGGCGCGCTGATGGACGACGAGGACTGGAACTCGCCGGAGAACCGCACGCTGCAGTACCTGGCGGCGTCGACGCCCGACCAGGAGGAGTTCAACCGCATCCTGCTGATCGTGCACGGCGTCGAGGACGACGTGGAGGTGCGGCTGCCCGTCGCACCGGGCGTCGACTCGTACCGGCTGCTCTGGGACAGCGCGACGGAGGTGCCGATCGACGAGGAGCACGAGACGCTCGCTCCCGGCGCCACCCGGCTGGTGGGAGGCGCGTCGATGCAGCTGTTCCGTGCAAACGGCCCGCGGCTGGAGCCGTCGGAAACGGCCGTCCAGCAGCACCCGGCCGAGGCAGCGGAGGCAACGGCGTAGTGGCGAAGGCGAAGTCGCCGTCCGGGAGAATGGCAGGCACCCCGGCGACCGTCGCGCTGACGGCGGCCGGCATCCCGTTCACGGTGCACGCGTACGAACACGACCCGGCGGCCGCCTCGTACGGCCTGGAAGCCGCGGAGGCGCTCGGCGTCGAACCCGACCGCGTGTTCAAGACGCTGCTCGCCGACACCGAGCTCGGCCTCGTGGTCGGCGTGGTGCCGGTGACCGGGATGCTCGACCTCAAGGCGCTCGCCGCTGCCGTCGGCGCCAAGCGCGCGACGATGGCCGATCCGGCCGTCGCCGAACGCAAGACCGGCTACGTGGTCGGCGGCATCAGCCCGATCGGGCAGAAGACCAGGCTCCGCACGGTGCTGGACGAGACGGCCCAGCTCTGGGACACGGTGTTCGTCTCCGGCGGCAAGCGCGGGATGGACGTGGAGCTCTCCCCCACCGACCTCCTCGCCGTCACCGCCGGAGACATCGCGGCCATCGCCGCCTGACGGTCAGCTCGCGACCGCCACCAGCCCCAGCTCCGCATCGGAGATCAGCAGCGGGTTGCGCGGCACGACGCGCACCGTGTAACCGAAACCGCCTGCGTGGTCGAGCTCGACCGTTCCGCGGTACTCGCGCGCCACGGTCGGGTCGTCGACGCCCGGCTCCGCTTCGTCGACAGCGAGCGCCTCGTGGCGAACGTCGGTCAGGTCGTCGCCCTCGTGGCTGCGGCCGTAGACCAGCTGCACCTCAACATCGTCGGGGCTCAGCCCGCCCAGGTGGACCAGTGCGCGCACGTGCAGCTCGTCGCCGACCTGCGGCACAGCATCCACGCCTCCGGCGTCGACGTGGGCGACCGTGACGCCCGGCCAGGCTGCGCGGACACGTGACTTCCAGGCGGCGAGGCTGCGGGCGGCGGCGAAGCCGTCTTCGGTGAGCCTGCGCTCGAACGTGGTGGCGGGAACGTAGAGGCGGGTGACGTACTCCCGCACCATCCTGCCCGCGCTCAGCTCGGGCGACAGCGTGGAGAGGGTGTGCCGGATCTGGCCGACCCACCTCTCGGGCACGCCGTCGCTGTTGCGGTCGTAGAACCGCGGGGCGATCTGGTGCTCGATCAGGTCGTAGAGCGCCTCGGCTTCGAGCGCGTCGCGCTCCGCCCCGTCTCCCGCCGCGTCGGCGGACGGGATCGCCCAGCCGTTCTCCCCGTCGTAGAACTCGTTCCACCAGCCGTCCAGGATGGAGAGGTTGAGTGCGCCGTTCAGCGCCGCCTTCATCCCGGAGGTGCCGCACGCCTCCAGCGGGCGCAGCGGGTTGTTCAGCCAGATGTCCGTGCCGGGGTAGAGCAGCTGCGCCATCCCGATGTCGTAGTCGGGCAGGAACACCATGCGGGTGCGGATGTCGGGCTCCGAGGCGAACTGCACCAGCTTCTGAATGAGGCGCTTGCCCTCGTCGTCCGCCGGATGCGACTTGCCGGCGATCACGATCTGCACCGGCCGGTCGGCGTTCAGCAGGATCGACCGCAGCCGCTCCGGGCTGTGCAGCATCAGCGTGAGGCGCTTGTACGTCGGGACGCGCCGGGCGAACCCGATGGTGAGCACGGACGGGTCGAGCAGCTCGTCCATCCAGGCCGGGGCGATGCCACCCGGGTTCTGCGACTCCCACGCGGCCTGCAGGCGGCGCCGGGCGTCCTCCACCAGCTGCTCGCGCATCCTGGTGCGCACCGACCACAGGTCGAGGTCGGTGACGGCCTGGCCGTTGGCCCAGTCCGCTGCGGTGGTGTCGTCGGTGCCGAGGCGTTCCTCGGCGAGCGCGAGCAGCATCGGGTCCGTCCAGGTGGGGGCGTGCACGCCGTTGGTGACCGAGTCGATCGGCACCTCCTGCGCGTCGAACCCCGGGTAGAGCCCGTTGAACATCTGCCTGCTGACCTCGCCGTGCAGCCGCGAGACGCCGTTGGCGTGCTGGCCGAGCCGGAGGCCCATCACGGCCATGTTGAACACGTCCGGCGAGCCGCCCGGGTAGTCCTCGGCACCGAGGGAGAGCACCTGCTGCGGGTCGACGCCGGGCAGGAGGTCGGTGGAGAAGTAGCGCTGGACAAGAGGGGTGTCGAACCGGTCGATGCCGGCGGGGACCGGGGTGTGCGTGGTGAACACCGTTCCCGCACGCACCACCTGCAGTGCCTCGTCGAAGGTGAGGCCCTCACCGATCAGGTCGGAGATGCGCTCCAGGCCGAGGAACCCCGCGTGGCCCTCGTTGGTGTGGAACACCTCGGCGGCCGGGGTCCCGGTCAGGTCGTTCCACGCCTTGACGGCGCGCACGCCACCGATGCCGAGCAGCAGCTCCTGCAGCAGGCGGTGCTCCCCTCCTCCGCCGTACAGGCGGTCGGTCACCGAGCGCAGCCGCTCCTCGTTGTCCGGGATGTCCGTGTCGAGCAGCAGCAGCGTCACGCGTCCGACGGCGACCTGCCAGACGCGAGCGTGCAGCACACCGTCCGGGAGCGCGAGCGTGATCTGCACCGGGGTGCCGTCCGGGTTGCGCAGGACGGACAGCGGAAGGCCGTCCGGGTCGAGCACCGGGTAGCTCTCCAGCTGCCATCCGTCCGGCGTGATCGCCTGGGCGAAGTATCCGGAGCGGTAGAAGAGGCCGACGCCGACGAGCGGCACGCCGAGGTCGCTCGCGGCCTTGAGGTGGTCGCCGGCGAGGATGCCGAGGCCGCCCGAGTACTGCGGCAGGGCGGCGGCGATCCCGAACTCCGGGGAGAAGTACGCGATGGAGTGGGGCGCCGAGTCGTCGAGCGACTGGTACCAGCGCGGCTCGCTCAGGTATGCACGCAGGTCCTCCCGGATGTGGGAGGCCCAGTCGACGTAGCCCTGGTCGGCGGCGAGTTCGGCGAGCCGAGCAGGCTCGACGGCGCCGAGCAGCGCGATCGGATCGTGGCCCACCTGCTGCCACAACTCGGGCGCGATCCTCGCGAACAGCTGGCGGGTCGGCTCATGCCAGGACCAGCGTAAATTGCCTGCAATCTCTTCGAGAGCAGAGAGATTCTCTGGCAGGACGGCACGGACGGTGAACCTTCGGATAGCCTTCACGCTGCCACTCTAGGGGAGCCTGATGTCCGGCACGTTAATGCGTGTACGGTCGGGGTGTGGCAAAGAGTGCAGCGACCAAAACAGTATCGGCCGGACAGCCTGCATCCCCTGCGGACGGCGGCGCACCGGCGCAGACCGACTACGTTCCCCTGCTGGGGCGCATCCCGATCCTGGGGCTCTCCCCCCAGGTGGACGACGGCCTCTGGCCGGCGGCGGCGTTCAGCGGGGAGGTGATCCCGTTCCGGGCCACGGCGTTCAGGGAGGGCCACGACCAGATCGGCGTCGACCTGCTCCTGCTCGACCCGAACGGCGTGCAGACCGAGCACAGGATGCACCCCGTCGACCCGGGCACCGACCGCTGGGAGGTGCTCGTCCAGCTGGAGACGGAGGGCCTCTGGAAGTACCGCGTGCAGGCGTACGCCGACGAGTACGCCACCTGGCGGCACAACGCGGAGGTCAAGATCCCGGCCGGCATCGACACCGAGCTGATGCTGACCATCGGGCACGAGCTGCTCACCCGCGCGGCGACGGACAAGCGCCGCAGCACGGCGGAGCGCCGCCACCTCACCGAGACCGCCAAGGTCGTCGCGGACACCACCAAGACAGTGGACGAACGGTTCGCCGCCGCCATCGAGCCGCGCGTCGCCGGGATCCTCACCGTGCGCCCCGTCGTCGACCTGCCCACCCTCTCCGCGACGCGCGGCGTGCAGGTGGAGCGCACCCGCGCAGGCGTCGGCAGCTGGTACGAGTTCTTTCCGCGCTCCGAGGGCGCGAAGAAGCAGCCGGACGGCACCTGGAAGTCCGGCACGTTCCGCTCGGCGGCGAAGCGCCTGCCGGAGGTCGCCGCGATGGGCTTCGACGTCGTCTACCTGCCGCCGATCCACCCGATCGGGCGGACGTTCCGCAAGGGGCCGAACAACACGTTGGATGCGGGACCCAACGACCCTGGTTCGCCCTGGGCCATCGGCTCGGCGGAGGGCGGCCACGACGCCATCCACCCCGACCTCGGCACGGAGAAGGACTTCGTCTACTTCGTCGGCAAGGCCAAGCAGGCCGGGCTCGAGGTCGCGCTCGACCTCGCGCTGCAGGCCGCACCGGACCACCCGTGGGTCACCGAGCATCCCGAGTGGTTCACGACCCTGCCGGACGGCACGATCGCGTACGCCGAGAACCCGCCGAAGAAGTACCAGGACATCTACCCGATCAACTTCGACAACGACCCGGAGGGCCTGCGCGAGGAAATCCTGCGCATCGTCCGCTACTGGATGTCGCTCGGCGTCCGCATCTTCCGCGTCGACAACCCGCACACCAAGCCGCTGGCGTTCTGGGAGTGGCTGATCCGCACGGTCAACGCCACCGACCCGGATGTGGTCTTCCTCGCCGAGGCGTTCACCCGCCCCGCGATCCTGCACACGCTCGCCAAGGCGGGCTTCCAGCAGTCGTACACCTACTTCACCTGGCGCAACACGAAGGAGGAGCTGGAGGAGTTCCTCACCGGCCTCGCTACAGAGACGGCGGACTTCCTGCGCCCCAACCTGTTCGTCAACACCCCGGACATCCTCACCGAGTACCTGCAGTTCGGCGGCCCGGCCGCGTTCAAGGTGCGCGCGGCCATCGCGGCGACGGCCGCGCCGACCTGGGGCGTCTACTCCGGCTTCGAGCTGTACGAGAACGTCGCCCGCGCCGGCGCGGAGGAGTACATCGACAACGAGAAGTACGAGTACCGCCCGCGCGACTACGGCAGGGCGCAGACCCTCGGCCAGTCGCTCGCGCCGTACCTGACCATGCTCAACCGGGCGCGCAGCGAGCATCCGGCGCTCCGCCAGCTGCGCAACCTGCGGGTGCACGCCAGCGACGACGACTCGATCCTCGTCTACTCCAAATATCTGGCCGGCGAGTTCACCCGCAGCGGCAAACCGGATGCGGTCATCGTCGTGGCGAACGTCGACCCGCACTCGGTGCGCGAGACGATGGTGCACCTCGACGTCGCCGCGTTCGGCGTCGAGCCCGGCGCCCTGTTCGAGGTCAAAGACATCGTCACGGGTGCGAAATGGACCTGGGGGGCCGACGACTACGTCCGGCTCGACGCGTTCACCGAGCCCGTGCACATCCTTACCGTGAAGGCAGGTTCCTGATGAGTCCCATCCCCGAAGGCGCGGCAGCCGTTGAGCTCCCCACCCTCGACGACGGGCTGCTCCTCGCCGTCGCCACCGGCAGCTACCACGACCCGCATGCCATCCTCGGCCAGCACGCGGTCAGCGCGCCGGGCGTCGCCGACCCCATCACGGTCATCCGGACGCTGCGCCCGCTCGCCAGCGAGGTGACCGCCGTGCTGTCGACCGGTGCGCACATCGAGCTCGCGCACGTCGCCCACGGCGTCTGGCAGGGCATCGACATCGTCGGAGCCGACACGTACACGATCGAGGCCCGCTACCCGGACGGCAGCGTCTGGGACGCAGAGGACCCGTACCGATTCGCGCCCACCATCGGCGAGCTGGACATCCACCTCATCGCCGAGGGCAGGCACGAGCAGCTGTGGACGGCTCTCGGAGCGCACCTCCGCGAGATCGACGGCGTGCACGGCACGGCGTTCACCGTCTGGGCGCCGCACGCCCGCGCCGTGCGGGTGGTCGGCGACTTCAACGACTGGGACGGCGAACGCCACTCCCTGCGCAGCATGGGCTCCTCCGGCGTCTGGGAGATCTTCCTCCCCGGCATCGGCGCCGGCGCGATCTACAAGTTCGACCTGCTCGGCCAGAACGGCGCGTGGGTGCGCAAGGCGGACCCGATGGCCAGGCAGGCGGAGACTCCCCCGGCCACCGCCTCGGTCGTCACTGCCTCCGAGCACGTCTGGGGCGACGACCAGTGGATGCGCGACCGCTCCTCCCACGACGCCCACTCCGGCCCGATGAGCATCTACGAGCTGCACTTCGGCAGCTGGCGGCCGGGCCTCGGCTACCGGGAGGCCGCCGACCAGCTGATCGATTACGTCGGCGCCCTCGGCTACACGCACGTCGAGTTCCTGCCGCTCGCCGAGCATCCCTTCGGCGGATCGTGGGGATACCAGGTCACCGGGTACTACGCGCCGACCAGCAGGTTCGGCTCCCCCGACGACCTGCGCTACCTGATCGACCGGCTGCACCAGGCCGGGTTCGGCGTGATCATGGACTGGGTGCCCGGCCACTTCCCGAAGGACGACTGGGCGCTGGCCCGGTTTGACGGGCAGGCGCTCTACGAGCACTCCGACCCGCGCCGCGGCGAGCAGAAGGACTGGGGCACGTACGTCTTCGACTTCGGCAACTCGCAGGTGCGCAACTTCCTCGTCGCGAACGCGCTCTACTGGCTGGAGGAGTTCCACGTCGACGGCCTGCGGGTCGACGCCGTCGCCTCGATGCTCTACCTCGACTACTCCCGCGCTGACGGCGAATGGCTGCCGAACATCCACGGCGGCCGGGAGAACCTGGAGGCGATCAGCTTCCTGCAGGAGGTCACGGCCACCTCGTACAAGCGGAATCCGGGCACGGTGATGATCGCCGAGGAGTCCACCAGCTGGCCGGGCGTCACCCAGCCGACCTCCTCCGGCGGCCTCGGCTTCGGCCTCAAGTGGAACATGGGCTGGATGCACGACGCGCTGCAGTACATCGAGGAGGACCCGATGTACCGCAGCTACCACCACAGCGAGATCACCTTCTCGTTCGTCTACGCGTTCAGCGAGAACTTCCTCCTGCCGATCAGCCACGACGAGGTCGTGCACGGCAAGGGCTCGCTGCTCGGCAAGATGCCGGGCGACCACTGGCAGCAGCTCGCGAACGTGCGGGCATTCCTCGCGTTCATGTGGGCGCACCCCGGCAAGCAGTTGCTGTTCATGGGCCAGGAGTTCGGGCAGCCGTCGGAGTGGAGCGAGGAGCGCGGCCTCGACTGGTGGATCCTCGACCAGCCGTCGCACCGCGGCCTCTGGGACCTGGTGGCCCAGCTGAACGCCGTCTACAAGGCCACCCCCGCGCTCTGGGCGCTCGACAACGATCCGGCCGGCTTCGAGTGGATCGACGGCTCGGACGCGGCGGGCAACGTCGTGTCGTTCCTGCGCAAGGATGCGGACGGCTCACCGATCGCCGTCGTGATGAACTTCTCCGGCGCGCCGCACACGGGCTACCGCGTCGCACTGCCGTTCGCCGGTCAGTGGGAGGAGCTGCTGAACACGGACGCCGAGGCGTTCGGCGGGTCCGGAGTCGGCAACCTCGGGGCGGTGGATGCGGTGGACGAGCCGTGGGCAGGACGCCCGGCGTCCGCGCTGGTCACGCTTCCCCCGCTCGGCGCCCTGTGGCTCAAGCCGCGTTCGAGCTGAGCCAGGTGGCGTAGTCGATGCCGGGCAGGGCAGCATCCGGAACCAGGTTGCTGCCCGCCCGGAGGAACGTGCCGAGCTGACCGCCGAGCCGCACGGGCACGATCGCGCCGCGCGCGCCGGTGGCCGCCTTCCACTGCTCCGCGAGCTCCCTCGTGGTCTCGACCTTCGGACCGCCGACCGTGAGCGTGGAATCCTCCTCGCCCTGGCCGTCAACGGCGTCAACCAGCAGCCGGGCGACATCGGTGACCGCGATCGGCTGGAAGCTGGTCTTCGACGGAGCCGGGATGACGCCCGCCTTCCCCCGCGCGAAGATCGACGACACGAAGTCGTGGAACTGCGTCGTGCGCAGGATGCGGGTGCTGAGCGGAGACTCCCGGTAGACGCGCTCCTGCGCGGCCTTGGCGCGGTAGTAGCTGTACCCGGACTGATCGACGTTCACGATGGACAGCAGCACGGCCTGGTGCACGCCGAACCGGGCCGCGGTGTGCAATAGGTTCTGCGAGCCGTGGGCGAAGACGTGGGCGGCGGTTCTGCCGGAGCCGTTGGTGGTGTCCACCAGCACGTCGACGCCCTCGAGCACCGCTTCGAGCCCGTCTCCGGAGACGACGTCGGCCGTTTCGTACACGGCGCCGAGCACATACTGCTCGCTGTCGTCGTCCGGCACCCGGCGGGAGGCGACGATCACGTCGTGGCCACGGCCCACGGCTTCATTGGTGACGGCGCGACCGGCGAGGCCGGTTCCTCCGACGACGAGAACGCGGGCCATGCAGGGGCCTCCCGGCAGATCGATACGATGCGGTTAGGAGCGGAAGCCGCTGGGGCCGGTGATCGGCTCAGTACAGCAGCGACGCCAGCCTAGCCCGCGCCTTCACGACGCGCTGGTCATCCACACCGACGATCTCGAAATAGTCCAGGATGCGCGTGCGCACCGCGTCCTTGCCTGCGGCGTCGAGCTTCGGGAACAGCGTGAGCAGCCGGTCGAACGCGTCGTCGACGTGTCCGCCGGAGATGTCGAGGTCGGCCACCAGCAGCTGCGCGTCCATGTCGTCGGGGGCGGCGGCCCCAGCCGAACGGATCTCGTCGAGCGACTTTCCTGCCAGCCGCGCGAGCAGGCTCACCTGGGCGAGGCCGGCGACGGCCATGCTGTCGCGCGGGTCCTGGGCGATCGCGGTCTTGTACTCGGCGATCGCCGTGTCGAAGTCGCCGCGCTCGATCGCCTCGTACGCCTCCGCGTGGTGCGGGGGAAGCGGCTCCGGCGTCGGCTCCGCCTGCTCCGCCGCGTCTCCGGCCTCCGGCACCGCTGCGCCGTCGACGGCCGCGCGTCCGGTCACGCCGTTCTGGGCGGCGAGCTGCAGGAGCTGCTCGAACACGTCGCGCACCTGCTGCTCCGGGATCGCCCCGGCGAAGAGCTGCACGGGGCGTCCGCCGATGACGGCGGCGACGGCGGGGATCGACTGCGCCTGGAACGCCTGCGTGAGCTGCGGGTTCGCATCCACGTCGACCTTCACCAGCACCAGGCGGCCGCCGTACTCGGCGATCAGCCTGTCCAGGATGGGACTGAGCTGCTTGCACGGCTCGCACCACTCAGCCCACAGATCGACGACCACCGGGACGGTCATCGAGAGGTCGAGGAAGTCGTTGAAGTTGGCGTCCGTGCCCTCGAAGTAGAGGCTCGGCAGGGCGACGTCGCCGCCCTGCTCCCCCGCCGGTGCCGTTCCGGCGGCCGCGCCGGCCGCTGCGGGCTGCCCGGACGTCATGGCCCGGTTCACGAGCGAGGTGAGGTCGACGGCTCCGCGCAGGTTCGTGGGGCTCGGCGGGATCTGGCTCATTGGACTTCCTTGGCTGAGACGAGGCCCTGGGCGAAGCCCAGGAGGGTGATCTTGGAGGACGAGCCCGCCGGCGGCACGTAGAACGCCAGCTGGTATCCGTAGGTGGATGCGATGCCCGTCTTGGACGACGCTACTCCGGAAAGCGCGGCGGAGGTCGGCCCTGCGTCCACTTCCGCTCCGGCCTCGACGACGCGCAGGGTCTGCGTCTCCTCGAGGTTGACCCAGACGATCGCACCGGAGTCGTTGGTCGCCATCGCGATGTCCGGTCCTGCGCCGACCGCGCTGGTGAAGTCGAGCGACGACGTCGCGCCGAACTTCTGCTGCAGCTCGGCCTTCTGCTGCGCCTTCCACTCGGCGCCGACCTGCGTGCGCAGGGTGTCGCCCTCCGGGCTGAACAGCGCGGCGGACGTGCTCGCGTCCCCGTTCATCAGCACGTCGCCGTATGCGGCGGCGAGTTCCTTCGGGGGCAGCTTCAGCAGCTTCGAGTCCGGCGGCACGACGGCGGAGCCGATGCTGGCCGGAGCGAGGTTCGGGACCTTGGCCTTCGGTTCGAGCGAGACGGCGTACGTCACGAGGTAGTTGTCGCGCGGGGTCTCCTGAACCAGCGTCAGCGCGAGAGGAGCCTGGGCCGCCCCGTTGGCGTCCTTCGGCGTCTCCACCACGGCGGTGACCGTGCGCGGCCAGGTGTCCGTGGCTTGCGGGAGCGAGAGCACGATCGGGCTGGCCGGGATGGCCGGAAGAGCGGGCTCGTCCGCCTTCTTGGCGCGGATGGCGTAGTTGGCCTCGCGCAGCTGCAGGGCAGGACCTGTGAAGCGCTGCTTGGCGATGGCCGGGTCGGCCTTCGCGTCGGCCGTGGTCGCCGTGGCGGAGATGCGCTTCACGATGCGCTCCAGCTGCGGCACGGTGACGGCGGGGGGAAGCTGGTCCTTGGCCTTGGGCAGCTCGGTGGTGATGGGGCTCGCCGTGCGGATCGGGACGGAGGACGACTGCACGGAGCCGATCGAGCATCCACTGAGCGCCAGGGCGCCGACGAGGGTGATCGGCACGGCGACCATCGAGCGCCTGATCGACCGCCGGCCCTTCGGGGTGGCCTCGACGGCCTTGGACGGCTTGTACTTGGGCGCCTTCGGCAGCTTCGGCATCTTCGGCCCGCCCTTCCTGCGCGGGCCACGCGACTTGCGGATGGCGTACAGGCCCCAGAGGTAGAGGCCGATGCCCACCACCAGCAGCACGAGGCCGCCGATGATCAGCGGGAAGGCGAACGGGGTGCTCGAGTCCACCGGCCAGGTGACGCGGATCTGGTTCGGAGCAGCCTTCGTGCCGTCTCCGGCGACGATCACGCTGATGCTGTCCGGGACGTTCATCCTGGTGACCTGCGCGTCTTCGCCGTCGAACTCCTCCAGCCACATGTCGGAGCCGGCCGGGTTGGGGTTCGGCGTGGCGGCCGCGTCGCCCGTCGTCGCGCCCTCCGCCGGGGTGGTCGTCGCCGGGTCGGCGGGAGCGGCCGGGGTGGACGTCGGGGCGGGAGTGGCCGTCGACGTCGATTCACCGTCCGTCGTCTTGGTGGTGACCGTCTTCATCGTGATGTCGCCGGTGGTCTTGTCGAGCCCGAGGCTCACGTACTTCTCGGAGCCCAGCCAGGCCTTCACGTCGGCGGTCCTGCCGTACGCGACCACCTGCGACTTGGCGTCTCCGCCGCTCACCGACAGGGTCTGCTGCCCGGGATGTGCGTTCAGCACGGCACCGTCGATCACGATGAATCGAGGGTCGCCTTTGACAGTCGTGGTCGCGGCGATCTGCGACGGGGGCGCGAAAACCGTGCGCTGGGCGATTCCCGCGACGATCATGACGGCCGCCACGACGAACGCGACGATGGCGAGTACGAAACGCAAGCAAGCTCCTTCTGTGCCGGAGACGACGGGAGGCACAGTTACACAAAGATACCGGGTCACCCTGGGAGCCGTCTAACCATTGCCTCCACGGATGCACTGTCCACCGGTGCGCGCCCCTGGCTTGAAATGTAGGATCGTCGGGGTGCACGCCAGGCGCCGCACCCCCCGAGCTTTCAGGAGTATGAAGTGGCCACCGACGAATCGAACTTCACCCAGGTCTTCCGCGGCTACGACAAGGACGAGGTCGACAAGGCCCTGCAGGAGCTGCGCCGCGACCTGATCAAGTCGAACACGCAGGCCGCGGACGCCACCAAGGAGATCAAGCGCCTGCAGGTGCGCGTCGAGGAGCTCAACGCGGAGATCGAGGAGGTCGGCAGCCCGACGTTCTCCGGCCTCGGCACCAAACTGGAGAACACCCTCAGGGTCGCCGAAGAGCAGTCCACCCGGCTGATCGCGCAGGCCGACATCGACGCGGAGAAGCTACGCGCCGGAGTCGCAGCCGAGGTCGAGAAGATCAAGACCACCGCATCCCAGCAGGCGGAGCGCATCCTGGCCGACGCCAGGGCCCGCGCGACGACCGCCATCGAGGACGCCCAGATCGAGTCGGCCGAGCTGCTGGAGAAGACCAGGGCGGACAAGGAGACGCTGCTCACCGACGCGATGCGCGAGGCCGCGGCGATCCGCGGCGCCGTCGCCACGGAGGCGGCGGAGGTCAGGGCCACCAGCAAGCGCGAGGCGTCCGCCGTCCGCGCGGAGGCCGACAGAGAGGCCGCCGAGCTCAAGGCCGTGGCCACCAGGGAGGCGGAGGCCGCTCGCGCAGAGGCCGCCCAGCTCGACCGCGAGATCGAGACCAGGCGCACCGAGCTCGCCACCGCGTTCGCGGAGGACAGGGCGGCGTTCGAGCGCGAGTCCGAGCAGACCAGGCTCGACCTGGCCAGGCAGGTGGCGGAGACGGCGGACCGCCTCGAGGCGGAGCAAACCAGCACGCGCAACGCCCTCGCCGCCGAAGCCGCCCAGGCGCGCGCTGACCTCGCAGCAGAGGTCGAGCAGCAGCGGGCGGCCATCGCCGCGGAGGCGGCCCAGACGAAGGCCGACCTCGAGAACGAGTCCAAGACCACACGCCTCGCGCTGCAGACCGAGGTGGAGCAGACCAAGAAGGCCCTCGCGGTCGAGGTCGAGCAGACCAAGGCGTCGCTGGACGCCGAGGTGGAGCAGACGCGGTCGTCGCTCGCCGACGAGGTCACCAGCACGAAGAGCGCCCTGGCCGACGAGGTCACCCGCACGAAGCAGGAGCTCGCCGACGAGGTCACCCGCACGAAGAGCGCGCTCGCGGACGAGGTCACGACCACGAAGAGCGCACTCGCGGACGAGGTCACCACCACCAAGAGCGCCCTCGCCACCGAGGTCAGCACCACGAAGAGTGCCCTCGACGCCGAAGCGGCGACCACCAGGAGCGCCCTGGCCGAGGAGGTCGAGCGCACCAGGAAGGAACTCGCCGACGAGGTCCTGCAGACGAGAACCGCCCTCGAAAAGGAGGCGACCGAGACCAGGGCGCAGCTCGAGTCCGACCGCGCGACCACGGCGGCCTCCCTCGCCGCAGACCGCGAGCAGACGGCCACCGCGCTCGCCACCGAGGTCGAGCAGACCAGGGCGGCCCTCGCCGCGGACGCCGAGCGACAGCGCCGCGAACTGGATGCGGAGGCCACCGAGCTGCGCGCATCCCTCGCCGAGGAGGTCGACACGGCCAGGAGTTCGCTCGCCGACGAGCTCGCACGCGAGCGCAGCGCCCTCGCGGCGGAGACCGCGAACGTCCGGTCGGAACTCGCCGCCGAGGTGACGTCCACGAAGTCGGCCCTGGCCGCCGAGGTCGAGCAGACGAAGTCCGCTCTCGACACCGAGGTCACCACCACGAAGTCGGCCCTCGCCGCAGAGGTCGAGCAGACCAAGGCTGAGCTGGCCGCCGAGGTCGAGCAGACCCAGACCACCCTCGCCGCGGAGGTCGAGCAGACGAAGTCGGCCCTCGCCGCCGAGGTCGAGCAGACGAAATCGGCCCTCGCCGCAGAAGTGGAGCAGACGAAGTCGGCCCTCGACACCGAGGTCACCACCACGAAGTCGGCCCTCGCCGCCGAGGTCGAGCAGACGAAGTCCGCCCTCGCCGCCGAGGTCGAGCAGACCAAGTCGAGCCTCGACGAGGAGGTGCAGCGCATCCAGAGCACGCTCGCGGAGGACACCCGCCGCACGGCCGTCGACCTGGCCGACCAGCGCGAGGCGACCGCCAACGAGCTGGAGAACGACAGGGAGCAGCAGCGCCTCGCCCTGCAGCGCGAGGCGGAGCAGACCCGCGTCGACCTCGCGGCGGAGACCGAGCAGGCCCGCGTCGCCCTCGAACGGGAGACCGCGGAGGCGCGCGCGACCCTGGCCGCCGAGGTCGCCGAGGCACGCACGGCGCTGGAAGCCGAGCTCGCCTCCCTGCGCAGCGCGTTCGAGCAAGAGTCCGTGCAGGCGCGGTCCGCCCTCGACACCGAGCTCACCACGATGCGCACCGAGGTGCTCGAGACCGTGGATGCGCGCACCCGCGAGATCGAGCAGGCCCGCATCGACCTCGACGTCGAGCTCAAAGCGCGCCGCGACGAGGCCGAGAAGGACTACCTGCTCCGGCACCAGGAAGCGGTCGCCCAGACCCAGAAGTACCTCGACGAGGCCAACACCCAGCTCGCCGACGCCGTCAAGCGCACAGCGCAGGCGCGTGCGGAGGCGGAGAAGGCCGAGAACGAGGCGCGCACGACAATCAAGTCGGCGAAGTCCGAAGCGGACGAAACTGGGCGTACCATCGTCGCCGAAGCCGAGGAACGCGCAGCTGCGCTGATCGAGGACGCCGACGAACGGACACGCCGCCTGGTGGCGGACGCCGAGGAGCGGTTGGCCCAGATTAGGATTGAGCGCGAAGCCGTTGCCGGCTACTTCGAGAACCTGCGTGGAGTCCTGCAGCAGGCCGAGAAGGTGACCACCGACAGAGACTGACCAAGAGCACCGTGGGGGCCCCGTGAAGATCCTGAACCCGTTCCGCGTCGGATTGATCGGAACCCTCGGGGTCGGGCTGGGTTTCCTGCTCCTGACGTCGATCGTCAACCTGGCGACGATCCTCACGTACATCGGCGCCGCCCTCTTCATCGCGCTCGGCATCGAGCCGCTGATCTCGTTCCTCGAACGGCGCAAGTTCCCGCGCTGGGCGGCGCTCACCGTCACCCTGGTGGTCATCATCGGGCTGGTCACTCTGCTCATCTGGGCGATCGTGCCGGTGGCCGTCGACCAGCTGTCCCAGCTCATCCAGGGCATCATCGGCTGGGTCAACCACGGGGATGCGGAGAAGTGGTTCGAGGGGCTGCAGCACCAGTTCCCGACCATCGTCAACCAGGACAACATCGACGCCGTCACCAAGTGGCTGCAGCAGAACCTGCCCAACATCACCTCGCAGGTGCTGCAGACCGGCATCGGCATCGTCAGCGGCGTCTTCGGCGGGATCATCATCATCATCCTGACCATCTACTTCACGGCGTCGCTGCCGAGCATCAAGCGCGCGACCTACCAGCTGGTGCCCGCCTCCAAGCGCTCCCGGTTCGCCGACCTCGGCGACCAGATCACCGACTCCGTCGGCAAGTACGTGATGGGGCAGGTCGCGCTGGCACTGGTCAACGGCGTCCTGAGCGCCATCTTCCTGACGATCATCGGCGCCAAGTTCCCGATCCTGCTCGCGTCGGTGGCGTTCTTCTTCTCGCTGATCCCGCTCGTCGGCACGATCACCGGCTCGGTGATCATCACAGCGGTCTGTCTGCTGGCGGGGCCGCCGACCGCCATCGCTGCAGCGATCTACTACATCATCTACATGCAGGTCGAGGCCTACGTGCTCAGCCCGCGCATCATGAACCGCGCGGTGGCCGTGCCCGGCGCCCTGGTCGTGGTGGCCGCTCTCGCGGGTGGAACGCTGCTCGGCATCCTCGGCGCGCTGATCGCCATCCCGTTCGCCGCCGCGATCCTGCTCATCATCAAGCAGGTCGTCATCCCGCGCCAGAACGAGCTCTAGCCCGCGGCGCGGCGCCGGCGCCCGTCGTCGTCGCTAGTCGACGGGCGGGTACGTGGTCGGCAGAGGAAGCGCGGACGGGTTCACGCGCGCGACGATCTCGGTCAGCACGCGCCTGGTCTGCGTCTCGCCGACCCACAGGTGCTTGCCGCCCTCAACGTCGACCAGCTCGATCTGCGGAAGCGGCGCGAACCGCTCGGCGGCCGCATCCGGTTTCAGGTAGTCGTCGTGCTCCGGGATGAGCGCCACGATCGGGCGGCTGTCCCCCGCCCACGCCGCCAGGTGCTCCGGCTTAGCACGGTGCAGCGGCGGGGAGAGCAGGATCACCCCGGCGACCGGATACTGGCGTCCGTACATCAGCGCCAGCTCCGTCCCGAACGACCAGCCGACCAGCCACGGCTTCGGCAGTCCGCGCTCCGCGACGAAGTCCATCGCCGCCTCCACGTCGTACCGCTCGTCGACGCCGTGCCCGAACGCGCCCTGGCTGGTGCCGCGCGGCGACGTCACCCCGCGCAGGTTGAAGCGCAGCACGGCGATGTCGGCCAGGGCCGGCAGCCGCCCCGCCGCCTTCCGCAGGATGTGCGAGTCCATGAAGCCGCCACCCGTCGGCAGCGGGTGCAGCGTGACGAGGGTCGCGACCGGCGGACGGTCGAGCGGGCTCGCCAGCTCGCCGACCAGGGTGAGGCCGTCGCGCGTGTGCAGCTCGATGTCTTCGCGTCGTGCAGGCAGCTCGATGGCGCCGCGGATCTCGGTGGGGGCAGTCGTCACGGACGTGACCTCTCTCGTCAGCTGATCTTCCAGCAGTGGGCGTGCCAGTGCCGCCGCGCGGCGATGTCCGCAGCGTCGCCCATCACGCCGTCGGCGCGCCAGGTGACCACGTGCGCGACGCCCGGGGCGACGTCTTTTCCGCAGCCGGGGCAGACGTAGCTCTTCTGCGCCTGGAGCGCGGAGACGGGCTGCACGTTCCAGACCACGCCACGGCGGGTCTCCGTCTGCCGCCAGCCCGCGAGCAGACGGCCGAGGCCGTTCTCCTCGTCGTCGTCGCCGGGCACCCGGCCCTGGCGACCTCGGGGACGGTTGCTGCGCGGCATCTGTCCAGTCTAAACGCCCGATTCACGGCCGGTCTTCGCGTTGCGCCATCCGCGATTCATCGAAGTCCAGCATCGTCTGCGCCCTGCTCAGGATGCGCGACGAGTAGTTCCCCCTGCTGCGCGCTTCGAGCAGCGCGGCGCGTTCGGCATCCAGCACGGCGGCCCGCAGCGCGCGGTACTGCTGGTGCGGCCCGACGGTCTCCTCCTCCTGCTCCTCGCGCTCGACGCGCTCCCACTCGGCCTCCACCCGCAGCAGCGTGTCCTGCCGCACCCGATCGACCACCTGGTCGTCGAGCTTCTGGCCGTCCGCCAGCGGGATCTCCGGGTTCTCGAGCGCGGCGATGCCCGCCTCGCTGAGCTCTTCGAGCAGGCCGGCGAGCTCTCGCCGGTCGGCGGCGGCGTCCGTGCCGGAGACGCGCAGCAGCCGGATCATCAGCGGCAGCGTTCCTCCCTGGGCCAGCAGCGTGACGAGCGCGACGGTGAAGGCGATCAGGATCAGCTCCGCCCGGTACGGGATGCTGCCGTCCGCCGGCAGCGACTGGGCCGCCGCGAGCGTGACGACCCCGCGCATCCCAGCCCAGGTGAGCACGGCGCCACCACGCCAGCCGATCGGTGACTCCTGCAGCTCGGTGATGTCGGCCGAGCGCCGTTCCAGATACCGGGTGAGCCGCCGCCAGCGCCGGTGCCCGCGCTCGGTGGTGGGCTCATCCCTGTTGCGCACCCGGTCGAGGCCCGCGCTGACCCGGTCCTCCAGCTCCGCCGCCCTGCGCTGCGTCGCCCGCAGCCAGATCACGATCGGCGTCATGAACGCGGCCCGGATGAGGAGCAGGAGCACGCAGAGCAGCAGCCCGATGCCCACGGCGGTGGCGACGGTAATGGACTCCTTGTCGCTCTGGACGCTGCCGATGATCGTGTTCAGCTGCACGCCCATCAGCAGGAAGACGCCGTTCTCCAGCACGAACTGCACGGTGCGCCAGTTCAGCCGCTCGGCGATGCGGGCCTGCGCGCTGAATTTCCTCGCAGCGTTGTGGCCGGTGTAGAGCCCCGCGACGACCACCGCGAGGATCCCGGATGCGCCGAGTTCCTCCGTCGGGATGTACGCGATGAACGGCACGGCGAACGACATCGCGGTCTCCAGCACGGAGTCGTTCAGCCGGGAACGGAAGTATACGGTGACGATGCCGACGACGAGCCCGATCACGATGGCGACCACCACGGAGAACGCGAAGTTCCAGGCGACGGATCCGATGCTGACCACGGCCGCCGTCGCCGCCAGCGCCGACTTCAGGAGCACCAGGGACGACGCGTCGTTGACCAGGCTCTCGCCTTCGAGCACCGTGACCAGCCGGGCGGGAAGGCCGAGACGTTTGGCGACCGCGGTGGCGGCCACCGCATCCGTCGGGCTGACGACAGCGCCGAGCGCGATGCCCTCGGCGAGCGACAGTCCGGGAAGCAGCGCGTGCAGCACGACGCCGACGATCACGGCCGTCACGATCACCAGGCCCACGGACAGCGCCGAGATGGTGCCCAGGTTGCGTCGGAAGTCCATCAGCGGCACCTGGATCGCCGCCGCGTACAGCAGCGGTGGGAGGACCGCGGAGAGGATCACCCAGGGCGGCACCTCGATCGGAGTCGGCAGGCCGGGGATGTACGAGCTGGCCACCCCGACGAGCACGAGCACCAGCGGAGCCGCGACGCCGAGCTGCTTCGAGAACTTCGAGACGGTGACGAGGACGATCACCCCGATGACACCGATCAGCGCGAACTCCATGCATCAACGCTACCGTTTCGCGGCCGGTGTGACCGTTGCAGCCGCCATCCGGCGCTCAGAGCGCCGCTGACCGCTCAGGATGCTCCCGAGGGGATCAGTACCAGCCGGAGCTCTCCGAGTGGCTCCACGCGCCGCAGGGCGTCGAATAGCGCCCGGAGATGTAGCCGAGCCCCCAGGTGATCTGCGTGGCCGCGCTGTTCTGCCAGTCCGGACCGGCCGACGCCATCTTGCTGCCGGGCAGCGCCTGCGGGATGCCGTATGCGCCGCTTCCCGCGTTGTAGGCGTAGACGTTCCAGCCCGATTCGCGGTTCCAGAGCGACACCAGGCAGTTGTACTGGTCGTCTCCCCAGCCGCGCGCCTGCAGCATCTGGTACGCGATGGCCTGGGCGGAACCGGGGTCCGGCGTGCCGGCGGCGGGTGCTCCACCACCGGATCCGGAGTCGGAGCCGGAGTCGCTGGAGGTCGCGGCGGGCTTCGGAGGCGCTACCACGACGGGCTTCGGCTTCGGCTTGACCGTCATGGCCTCGCGCGTGACCGTCGCGGTGTACGAACCGGGGGCGGTGAGCGACTGCACGGGGGCGTCGCCGAACCGGCTGGTCGCCTGCACGGTGTCCGCGTACGCCGGGGTCGCCGCCGATCCCGAATACGGGTCGACCACATTCACGAGCGCGAAGCCGACGGCCGCCGTGAAGGCGAAACCGTAGAGGGCCGCACGCGACCGGATGTGCGGACGCCGGGGTCGCTTGAACGCTACGCCGACCGGGTTGGCCGGAGACAGCGGAATGATCTCTGCTTCTCGTCTACCCACGATCACAGAACCATAACGAACAATTGACGAACTGCCAACACAGCCCACCCATACTCAGCGAACAGCCAGCATCACATCCGTCACGCCGTCGAGCAGCAGATCGACCTGGATTTCGCGGTATCCGCCGCGCTGCGGACGGAACGTGACGGTGCGCACTTCTTCGACGCTCATCGGTCGTCCGTCCTGGAAATACCGCGACAGCCGGGTGGCGAAACGGTCGACGTCGCCCTTGTTGTATCCGTAGGTCAGGAAGCTCACGCGCTCGAACCGCTCCCCCGCCGGACGCTCCAGCCGGTTGAGGATCACCTGCGCCGTGGTGCGCGCCTGCTCGAACCAGGCGGCGTCTCCCATCGCGGTCCGCGCGGACTCCCGCTCGCGCGCCGCGAAGGCGTCCTCGAGGCGTTCGAGAGCGGCGTCGACGTGCGATGTCGAGTATCCGCCCTTCTTCATCGCGAAGGCGGTGTGCCGGATGTCTGCGGCGGTCAGGAGCGGCGCGTCGTCCGCCGTGCCGCCGTCTGCCGCGCCTCCGTCGTATGCGCGGCGCGCTGTCTGCAGGAACTCGTCGACCTGCTCGGTGTCGTACCCGATGACCGATTTGCGAGTGCGGGGGAAGGTGCTCACCCCCCTATTGTGTCATCCGAAGATCAGGAACAGCGCGTACGTGACCGCCGCGGACGGCAGGATCGAGTCGAGCCTGTCGAGGAAGCCGCCGTGGCCGGGCAGCCAGGAACTCATGTCCTTGATGCCCAGATCGCGTTTGATCAGCGACTCGGCGAGGTCGCCCAGGGTGGCCGTGAGCAGCAGCGCGATGCCGAAGACGACGCCGAACCACCACGTCATGTGCAGCATGAACACCGAGAGCAACACCCCCGCGATCACGCTCGTCACGGCGGCGCCCGCGAAGCCTTCCCAGGTCTTCTTCGGGCTGATGGTGGGAGCCATCGGGTGCTTGCCGAACGACAGCCCGCTCACATAGGCACCGGTGTCGACGGCGACCACCAGGATGATGAACGCCAGCACCCACCACTCCCCGCCGTCCTCCGCGAGCAGCAGGATCGCGAAACTGCCGAGTAGTACGACGTAGAGCTGCACGAGCACGCTCCACGTCAGGTCGCGGACCAGCGCCGCTCCCCCGCGCCGCGCATCCGGTCGCGCGGCCTCCTCGATCAGACGCCAGACGACCACGAACAGGATGCCGGCGGACAGCGAAACGAGCTGCCCGCCCGCGTGGAAGAAGAACGATGCGGGAACGATCGCCAGCGCGGCGATCAGCGTGGGCGTGCGGGGAACGCGGTGGCCGGCCCCGCGGAACGCCTGGGTCAGCTCGAAGCCGGCGAAGCCGACCATCGCCATCCCGAACACCAGGAAGATCTCCTTGATGAAGATCAGGCTGAACAGCAGGAGGGCGCCGACGCCGACGCCGATCAGGATCGCGAGGATCAGGTTGCGGCCTGTGCGCTCCGCGATGCGCTCGTTCGTCGCATCCAGTTGCGCCTTGCGGGCGAGCACCTGACGCTCGAAATCCGCCCTGGTGGCCTGCACCTGGGCTCGGAACTCGGCCTTCGACACCGACCGGCCCCGCTTGGGGATGACGGGTTTCTCAGGATCGCCCGGTGTGTCGTTGGTCATCAGCGCCTAGACCTCGAGGAGCTCGGCTTCCTTGCGCTTCAGTGCGTCGTCGACGGCGTCGACGTGCGAGCGGGTGATGTTCTCGAGCTCCTTCTCACCGCGTGCCACGTCGTCGTCGCCGACCTCGCTCTTGAGGGCGTCCAGGTCGTCCTTCGCCTTGCGGCGGATGTTGCGGATCGCGACCTTCGCGTCCTCGCCCTTGGTTCGGACGATCTTGACGAACTCCTTGCGGCGCTCCTCGGTCAGCTCCGGCAGGGTGACGCGCACGATGTCGCCGTCGTTGCCGACGTTCGCCGACATGTTCGGCATCGCGACGATGGCCTTCTCGATCTCCTTCAGCGCCGACTTGTCGTACGGCGTGACGAGCAGGACGCGGGCCTCCGGGTTCTGCAGACCGGCGAGCTGCGCGAGCGGCGTCGGGGAACCGTAGTAGTCGACGAGCACCTTCTGGAAGAGCGCGGGGTTCGCGCGACCCGCACTGACCGTGCTGAAATCGTCCTTCGCCGCCTCCACGGTCTTGCTCATGCGCTGGGTGGCGTCGGAAATCACATCCGCGATCACGGTCTCTCCTTCAGTCGGTGGAACGGTTTCTAGTCTAGAGCCCCGGATGCGGGCGGATGCTGCGGGCGGCGGTTGCGGCGGCAGCCTCAGCCGAGCAGGGTGCCGATCTCGGCGCCGAGCAGCGCAGCGGTCACGTTGCCCGCCGGCTCGATGCCGAAGATGCGCATCGGCATCCCGTTGTCCATGCAGAGGCTGAGCGCGGTCGAGTCGACGGCCTTGAGACCCTGCTGCAGCGCGTCCTGGTGGCTGATCTGGTCGATCTTGCGCGCATCCGGGTTGGTGCGGGGGTCGTCGTCGTACATGCCGTCGACGCCGTTCTTGGCGACGAGCACCACGTCGGCCTCGATCTCGAGGGCGCGCTGGGCGGCGACGGTGTCCGTCGAGAAGTACGGCAAGCCTGCGCCGGCACCGAAGATGACCACGCGGCCCTTCTCCAGGTGACGCTCCGCACGACGCGGGATGTACGGCTCGGCCACCTGGGTCATCGCGATGGCGGACTGCACGCGGGTCTCCGCGCCTGCCTGCTCGAGGAAGTCCTGCAGGGCGAGCGAGTTCATGACGGTGCCGAGCATCCCCATGTAATCTGCGCGGCCGCGGTCCATGCCGCGCTGCGACAGCTCTGCGCCGCGGAAGAAGTTGCCTCCGCCGACGACGATGGCGATCTCGACGTCCTGCGCCGCCTGCGCGATCTCGCGGGCGATGGCGCTGACGATGTCCGGGTTGACGCCGAGCTGGCCGCCACCGAACGCCTCACCGGAGAGTTTGAGAAGGACCCTGCGCCTCTTGTTGGATTCCGACATGCGTAATGAGTCCTTCCGTAAGCGATCTCGTTAAAGCTAGTGGGTGTGCGAGCCCTGTACCGAACGCGGTCGGCATGCGCACAGAAAAGGAGTCCGGATCGTACGAGACGATCCGGACTCCTTCATGGTGCTGCTAGGCGCCGACCTTGAACCGGGCGAAGCCGGACACGGTGATCCCCGCGTCCTTGACCACCTGGCTGATGCTCAGCTTGTTGTCCTTTGCATAGTCCTGCTCGAGGAGCGCGACCTGCTTGAAGTACGCACCGAGGCGACCCTCGATGATCTTCGGCAGTGCCGCCTCCGGCTTGCCCTCGTTGCGCGAGATCTCCTCGACGATGCGACGCTCGTTCTCGACGGCCTCCGCCGGGACGTCCTCACGGGTGAGGAACTCCGGGTTGGCGAACGAGATGTGCTGAGCGATGCTGCGCGCGGTCTCCGCGTCGTCGCCGGCGTAGCCGAGCACGACACCGACCTGCGGGGGCAGGTCTTTGGAGGTCTTGTGCAGGTAGATCGCGAAGTGCTCGCCGGTGACGACGGCCACGCGGCGCAGCTCCACCTTCTCGCCGAGGATGGCTGCCTCGTCGCCGATGAGCTCGGCGACGGTCTGGCTGCCGGCGGGGGCCGCGAGGGCCTCCTCGACCGTGGTGGCGCCCGCGGCGGTGACCGCGTCGAGGACCTTCTCGGCGAGGGCGCCGAACTTCTCGCCCTTCGCGACGAAGTCGGTCTCGCAGGCGAGCTCGATCATCGTGGCGGTCTCGCCGTTCTCCTTGGCCGCGACGAGGCCTTCGCTCGTGGAGCGGTCTGCACGCTTCGCGTTGCCCTTCGCACCCTTCAGGCGCAGGATCTCGGTGGCCTTCTCGATGTCTCCATCGGCCTCCTCGAGCGCCTTCTTGGTGTCGACCATGCCCGTGCCGAGCTGCTCGCGCAGGGCCTTGATGTCAGCGATGCTGATGTTTGCCATGTTCGTTGAGAACCCTTGTCTTCTGAAACTGTGTGGTGAGGAAGCGGACTACTTGGCTTCGGTCTCGGCCTCGACGACCGCCTCGGTGGCGTCGTCGGTCGCGACGGCGGCGGCCTCGTCGGCAGCCTCGGTCTCGGCGACGGCCTCTGCGACCGCTTCGCCCTCGGCGACGACCTCAGCGGAGTCCGCCTTGGCCTCAGCGAGGTCGGCGTCTGCCGCCTTCTCGGTCTCGGCACTGGCCTGGACCTCTTCGCCGGACGCCTTCAGGAGCTCCTGCTCCCACTCGGCCAGCGGCTCGGCGGGCTCGGTGCCCTCTTCCGGCTTCTGGTGACGCTGGATGAGGCCCTCTGCCGCTGCGTCGGCGACGATGCGGGTGAGGAGGCTGACGGAGCGGATGGCGTCGTCGTTGCCCGGGATCGGGTACTGGACCTCGTCCGGGTCGCAGTTGGTGTCGAGGATGCCGATGACCGGGATGCCCAGCTTCTTGGCCTCGTCGATCGCGAGGTGCTCCTTCTTGGTGTCGACCACCCAGAGAGCGCTCGGGGTCTTCGACAGGTTGCGGATGCCGCCGAGCGACTTGTGCAGCTTGTCGAGCTCGCGCTTCTTGATGAGGAGTTCCTTCTTGGTGAAGCCACTCGTGGTGCCTTCGAAGTCGAGCTCCTCGAGCTCCTTCATGCGAGCGAGACGCTTCGACACGGTCTGGAAGTTGGTCAGCAGACCACCCAGCCAGCGCTGGTTGACGTAGGGCTGGCCGACGCGGGTCGCCTGCTCGGCGATGGCGTTCTGGGCCTGCTTCTTCGTGCCGACGAAGAGGATGGTGCCACCGTGGGCGACCGTCTCGCGGACGAACTCGTACGTCTTGTCGATGTACGCGAGCGACTGCTGCAGGTCGATGATGTAGCTGCCGGAGCGCTCGGTGAGGATGAAGCGCTTCATCTTCGGGTTCCAGCGACGGGTCTGGTGTCCGAAGTGGACGCCGCTGTCGAGCAGCTGGCGCATGGTTACAACGGCCATGATGCCGTTCTCCTTTTCTGGGCATCCGGAGCCAGGGCGTTCTGCGCCGGCAGGCGGATGCGCGTTGCGGTTTGTCAGTGGCGGCCGAGTGGCCGCCGCTCCTGGTGCCCTGCGCGCGCATCCGCTTCGATCACCGCGCGGATGACCGCTGGAGAAAGAAGACCGGTGGATGTCGCGCCAGCCGGTGAAGGCTTAGACCCGAAGGCCTCGACCCGTGAGGGTCGTGTGGGCACGCGTAGTCACTCCGACGGGCGGAGTGCTTCAGACAGCTTACCAGGAACGGCGGGCCGTCGGGCGCGCCGACGTCAGACGGTGTCGCCGGTCGACCGCACCTGCGGACCGCGGCTCTTGCCCGCGTTCGTGAACAGCGTCTCCGCGTGTTCGAGCGCCATCCCATTCGTCTCCGGGATCTTGAAGAACACGAAGAAGAACGACAGCAGCGCGAAGATCGCGTACATCCCGTACGTGAACGGCAGGGAGAAGTCGGACATCGGCGGGAAGCTGATCGTGACCACGAAGTTCGCGATCCACTGCGCAGCTGCGGCGACGCCGAGCGCCTTGCCGCGGATCTTGGTCGGGAAGATCTCGCCGAGCAGCACCCACACCAGCGGACCCCACGACGCCCCGAAGCAGACCACGAACAGGTTCGCGGCGACCAGCGCGATCGGTCCCCATGCTCCGGGAAGGGTGACGGCCCCGTCGACCTTCTCGGAGAACGCGAACGCCAGCGCCATCACGCCGAGCGACACGGTCATGCCGATCGACCCGGTGAGCAGGATCGGACGCCGCCCGACCCTGTCGACCAGCAGGATGGCCACGATGGTGACGGCCACGTTCGTGACCGAGGTGATCACGGTGATGAGCAGTGAATTGCTCTCCGTGAACCCGACCGCCCGCCACAGGGTGGTCGAGTAGTAGAAGATCACGTTGATGCCGACGAACTGCTGGAACACGGACAGGATGATGCCGATCCAGACGATCGGCTTGAGCCCGAACCTGTTGCCGCGCAGCGTGGCCTTCTTGCCTTCCTTGTCCTCGGCGATGGCCCGCTCGATGTCGGCGATCTGCCGGTCGACGTCGCTCTCCGGAACGAGCGTGGAGAAGATCGCCTTGGCCTCGTCGTGGCGTCCGTTCGCCAGCAGGAAGCGCGGAGACTCCGGCAGTGTGAGCGCGAGGATGCCGTAGACGACCGACGGGATCACGCCCACCAGGAACATCCACCGCCAGGCCTCCATCCCGAGCCACAGCTGGTTGGATGCGGACCCCGCGACCCCGGCGAGCAGAGCGTCGGAGAGGAGGGCGACGAAGATACCGATGGTGATGGCGAGCTGCTGCAGCGACGCGAGGCTGCCGCGCGACTGCTTCGGAGCGATCTCGGCGATGTATGCGGGGGCGACGACGGACGCGATCCCGATGCCGAGACCGCCGATCACGCGCCAGATGCCCAGATCCCACGCGGAGAACGCCAGCGCGGACCCGATCGAGCTCACCAGGAACATCACGGCGCCCAGCAGCATGACCTTCAGACGGCCCCAGCGGTCGGCGAGGCGTCCGGCGATGTACGCACCGGCGGCACAGCCGAGCAGGGCGATGGCGACGATGAACCCGGTGACGAACGCGTTCAGGGCAAAGTGCTTCTGAATCGAGTCGACGGCCCCGTTGACGACGGACGAGTCGAAACCGAACAGGAAGCCACCGACGGCTGCAGCGATCGCCAGCCCGATGACCTTCCTCCGCATGGCTCCGGTCGGCTTGGGCACATTCGCATCCGACGACGCTGTGGCTGACGCCGACGACGACGCCTTCTGCTGCTCAGACATGTAAGACCTTTTTTCGGTTGTGGCTGTACGGCGCGCGGCTGGCCGCGGCTGCAGCGGGCTGCCGCTCGCTGCGGGCTGCCGCTGGCTGCGGCGAACCGGCGACCCACACGATACTCCGAAGGCGGGTGGGGGCAAGGGCGGGCGTCGGGCCGGGTGTGTTGGGCGCAGTTCTCCACAGGAGGCGGGACCGGCGTGTTGTCCACGGGTTTTCTGCCGGGGCGGGAGGGAGGGGGTGCTGCGGACAGGGTGGAGGTATGGAAGTGGTGAGCGAGCGTGGAGGGGATGCGGGTGTGGCAGGTTTGGTGGGGCGGGTGGGGCTGCGGGTGTTGGCGTTGGTGCTCGCGTTGAACGGAGTGCTTGCTGCAGCCAGGTCAGCGGATGCGGTGGCCAGCACCACCTCCGCGACGGCGACCACCTCCGCCACCGCCTCCGCCACGGCCGCCATCACCGCCACCACCCAGCCAGGCGCGTGGGCGTGGCCGGTGCAGCCTGCCGTGCTGTCGAACGCGTATGCGGCTCCCCCGACGCCGTACGCGGCAGGGCACAGGGGCATCGACCTCGCTGTCGCTTCCGGCACCGGGGCGGCGGTACCGGTCACGGCCCCCGCCCGAGCCACGGTGAAGTTCGTCGGCACGGTCGTCGATCGCCCGGTCCTCACGCTCGACCACGGCGACGGCATCCTCTCCAGTTACGAGCCCCTCGCATCGGAGTTGGCGCTGGGAACGGAACTCGCACCCGGCCAGCTCCTCGGCCACGTCGCAGACGGCGGCCACTGCGCAGCGACCTGCCTCCACGTCGGCGTGCGCGTGGACGGCGAGTACGTCTCTCCCCTGCTGTTCTTCGACCGCGTGCCGAGGGCGGTGCTACTCCCCCTGCATCCACCGGCGAGCGCCGCCGCAGAGCGTGCGTCAGGCGCGAGGGTGGGCGGTGCGGTAGCTCTCTTTGAGCCGTTCCGTGGAGACGTGGGTGTAGATCTGCGTCGTCCCCAGGCTGGCGTGTCCGAGCAGCTCTTGCACAGCACGCAGGTCGGCACCGCCGTCGAGCAGGTGCGTCGCGGCTGTGTGCCGGAGTGCGTGAGGGCCAGAGGGTCCCCCGCCCGGGATGTCCGCGAGCAGTCCGGCGACCAGCCCATAGACCGCGCGTGATCCGAGCCGCGCCCCGCGGGGCCCGAGAAGCAGCGCCGCCCCGGACCGCTCGGTCACGAGCACCGGCCGCGCACGTCGAAGGTAGTCGACGACAGCCGTCTGAGCGGGAACGCCGAACGGAACCACCCGCTCTTTCGCCCCCTTCCCCAGCACACGAACGGTCAGCCGGTCCAGGTCGACGTCGTCGACATCCAGCCCGGTCAGCTCGGACACACGAATACCGGTCGCATACAGCAGTTCAATGACGGCCAGGTCGCGCACCCGACCGGGATCCCCATCTTCGGCGAGCGCCGCGAGTCGCGCGAGGAGCGCGTCGATCTGCGTGCGATTGACCACGCGCGGCAGCATCTTGTCCGCCTTCGGCGCCCGCAGCCGGACGGCCGGATCGTTGTCGTCCCCGGTTTGCCGGGCCACCCACGCGCTGAACCCTTTCGCGGAGGCCGACCGTCGAGCCAGTGTCGCCTTGGACAGACCGTGCTGGGACGAGTCCCACAGCCAATCACGCAACACCTCAAGACTCAGCCCCGACGTCTCCTCAACTCCCCGCCCAGCCGCAAACGACGCCAGCCCGGTCAGGTCCGACCGGTACGCCCGCACCGTCTGCGGCGAATAGCCCCGCTCCACCGTGAGATGCACGGCGAAGTCGTCGATAGCCCGGGCGAGTTGCACCCTCCCAGCCTCCCCCACGACCGGCCGGCGCGCGCGGCGACTCCCCGCTGCCGCTCGGTTTGGTGGTGTCGCCGACGCCAGGTCCCCGACGCCAGGTCCCCAACGCCACGTCCCAACGCCACGTCCCAACGCCACGTCCCAACGCCACGTCCCAACGCCACGCCCCAACGCCACGCACCCAACGCTCTGCACGGCTCAGCGCGTCGTGCGCCACCCTCCCCCGTCTTCCGTGACCTGACCGGCGAGCTCGAGCCGGCCGAGCGTGGCCATGACCTCGGATGGCGAAAGACCTGCCCTGGCCGCGATGTCGGGGATGCTGCGTGGGGTCCGTGCGCTGAGCGCGTCTCTGAGTCGCACGTCGTGCCCGTCCACCTGCGGGGATTCGGCGAAGGCGGGAGGCTGGTTTGCGGCCACATATGGGTGTGGGGATGGGTGTCGGTCTGGTTCCAGGAGCTCGATCGTCGGGCCCCGCTCATTCGACGGGGCCCGGTCAGGCGTCATCGGCCTGTTGCATCCCATCGGCGCCCCCACTCCGGCCGAATCCGGTGGGAACGGGTCGCCGGCGAGCTCGGCCATCTCGTCCGGGGTGGTGACGCAGACGGCGTCGTACTCGCGGATGAGGCGGTGACAGCCCGACGAGGCGGGGGACGTGATCGGGCCGGGGACCGCACCGAGCGGCCGACCCATCATTGCCGCGTGGCCCGCCGTGTTGAGGGATCCGGAACGGCTGCCTGCCTCGATGACGATGGTGGCTGTCGCGACGGCGGCGATCAGTCTGTTTCGCTGGAGGAAACGCCAGCGGGTGGGCGGCGAACCACACGGAAGTTCACCGATGAGCAACCCCCGCTGGGCGATGCGCTGCAGGAGCCGGGTGTTCCCGGCCGGATACAGGCGGTCGACCCCGCCGGCGAGGAAGGCGACGGTCGTCTGGTTGCTCGCGAGCGTTGCTCGGTGCGCTGCGCCGTCGATCCCGTAGGCGCCGCCGGACACGATGGCGAAGCCCTTGTCGCTGAGCGCGGCCGCGCTCTCCATCGCGACGTGCTCACCATAGCCGGTGGATGCGCGGGCTCCGACGAGCGCGATCGAGCGGTCGAGCTGGCGGAGGCGCGCAAGGTCTCCGCGCACCCAGAGGGTGAGCGGGGCGCCGTGACCCAGGGCATCCAGGGCTGACGGCCAGTGATCGTCGGCGGGAGTGAGAAGGGTGGCGTGGAGATGCGCCGCCGACGTGAGAGCCCGCGTGGCGGTGGCGAGTGCGATTCTCGGCTTCCAGCGTTCGAGGGCGGCGGTCAGGCGGCGGCTCAGCGTGTCGGCCGCGAGTTCGTCCACCTCGCGCAGACGGCCGAGCACGGTGTCTGCCGGATCTCCGACGACGATGCTTCGCAGTGCCTCCCGGGGGCCGAGGGTGTCGGAGAGGAGCCGGGCGTCGGTGTCCCCTGGTTCGATCAGGGTGGAGATGGCTGCCCAGGCGAAACTCGTCTCCAGCGCGTGGACCCCGTCCTCGGTGAGTCGGGGTTCGCGCGCGCCGTCATCCGCCTGGGCTCGGTCGCCAGAGCCCGGTGGGCGCTCGCTGCCGGCTGGGGTGGTGTCGGTGAGCACAGACGCCATCGGGGTGACGGGGCGGAGAAGGTCGGCGAGGTCCGCGTGCGGGATGCCGAGGAAATCCGTGGGGGTCATCGTCGCGGCTCCGGACGTCCGGATGGGCGCCTCGTGCCCAGGGCGAAGGCTCGGAGCGGACACGGGACGCAGGTGCGTTCAGCCACCCGGATACGCGGTGGTGCTGGAGACGTTTCCGCGGCAGGTGTTCCGGCGGGAGTCAGAGATGGTTCGTTCACGGTGGTTCCTTGGGGTATTGCGTGGGTTCAAACGACGAGGCGGGGCATCACGCTGCTCCCCGTCGGAGGAAGAGGGCGGCTCCGATGTGGTGGCCGGTGGGGGTGGATGCGCCGTCGAGGTCGGCCATGGTCCAGGCGAGGCGGAGGGTTCTGTCGTAGCCGCGCATCGTGATGGCGCCGCGGTCGAGGGCTCGGTCGAGGGCTCCGACCGTCGCGCGTGGGAGACGGAGGCCGCCGGTTCGGAGCCAGGCGCCGGAGACGTCGGCGTTCCTGGTCCAGTCGGTGCCGGCGAGGCGGGCCGCCGCGGTAGCCCGGGCGATCACCACGCGTTCTCGGAGGAGGGCACTCGCCGTTCCGGTCGCGGGCGCAGGCGAGGCCTCCGGGTCCGAACGGATCCGGAGGGCGGCGAGACCGACGCGGCGGACGGCGAGGCGGATGTCGACGCGGTCGAGGAGGGGGCCGGAGAGGCGGGCCAGGTAGCGGCGGCGGGCGATGGGGGTGCAGGTGCATTCCTCGTCGGGTGAGCCGTAGCGGCCGCAGGGGCACGGGTTGGAGGCGAGGACCAGTTGGAAGCGGGCGGGGAAGGTTGCCGTGCCGGTGGCGCGGTGGATGGTGATCGTTCCGGATTCCAGTGGTTGGCGGAGGGAGTCGAGGACGGACGGCGGGAACTCGGCGGCCTCGTCGAGGAAAAGGACGCCGTGGGTGGCGCGGACGATCGCGCCCGGCACGATCCGGGTGGTTCCACCACCGACGATCGCCGCGGCGGAGGCCGTGTGATGCGGGGACTCGAACGGTGGGCGGCGGATCAGGCCGTGGGGCGACGATGACGGGTCGCCGGTGCTGCCACGGCCTGCGATGCCCGCGTCGGTGAGAGAGCGGATGCAGGTGACCTCGATGGCCTGCTCGTCGGTGAGGTCGGGGAGAAGGCCGGGGAGGCGCGTGGCGAGCATCGTCTTGCCGGCGCCCGGTGGTCCGATCATCGAGAGGTGGTGGCCGCCGGCGGCTGCGACGACGAGGGCCTCGATGGCTTCCTCGTTTCCCGCCACGTCGGCGATGTCGGGCTCGGGATGCGCGCGGGCTGTCGCCGAGTCGGTGGCAGGCGCACCGACAACCGCAGCACCCACCGGCACGACATCCACGGGCTCGAGATCGCTTCCGTGGTGGATCGCCGCGTGGCGCAGGCTGGTGACGGCGACCACCTCCACCCCGTCGACCAGGTCCGCCTCCTCCGCGTTGGCAGCGGGGACGAGGACGCGCGCGAAACCGGCGGCCCTGGCCGCGATGACGGCGGGCAGGATGCCCGGGACGGGACGGACGCGGCCGTCGAGTCCGAGTTCGCCGAGGTGGACGGCGGCTGCCGCGGACTCCGCGCTGAGGTCTCCGGCCGCTGCGAGGGCGGCGACCGCGATGGCGAGGTCGAACGCCGAGCCCTGCTTGCGGAGGGAGGCCGGGGACAGGTTGACCGTCAGCTTGCGCTGGGTCAGCGGGCAGCCGGCGTTCATCGCGGCGGAGGTCACCCGCTTGCGGGATTCGCCGAGAGCGGCGTCGGGGAGGCCGATCAGCGAGAACGCGGGCAGGCCGGCGGCGATGTCCGCCTCCACCTCGACCACGTTGCCGTCGACCCCGTTCAGGGCGATGGCGTATGTGCGGGCGAGCGGCATCAGGCCACGCCCTCGAGGTGCTCGACCGACGGGCGTGCGCTCCAGGCGTCGATCACCGCGATGGCGTCGATCCGGATGCGGCCGGGCACCGGGCCGCGCTGGCGGCACCATTCGGCCGCGAGGCGTCGGAGACGCGCGGCCTTCGCCGGGGTGATCGCCTCGAACGGATGGCCGAACGCCACCGACGTCCTGGTCTTGACCTCGGCGAACGCCGTCACGCCGTCGCCGCGGACGATCAGGTCGAGTTCACCCGACGCGCATCGCCAATTCCGGTCGAGCACGACGAACCCTCGCCGCTCGAACCACTCCGCCGCCACGTTCTCTCCGCGGCGGCCCAACTCGTCTTTCGCTGCCATTGCTGCCTCCCACGTCCAGCCTCATGGGGAGGGGACGGTGGCAGGGAGCCGGGAAGGAATCTGTGGAGAGTTGCCGAAGACGGTCAGGCTGTGGAGAAGAACGCCGAGCTACTCGTCGAGCGCGAGTTCCTTCGGGAGCTCGAACTCCTTGCTCGACAGCTCCTCGATGTTCACGTCTTTGAACGTGAGCACGCGCACCGATTTCACGAAGCGGTCGGAACGGTACACATCCCACACCCACACGTCGTTCATCGTCAGCTCGAAGTAGAAGTCGTGCTCGGTGTCTCGGCGCACGAACTCCACCTCGTTCGCGAGGTAGAACCGGCGCTCGGTCTCGATCACGTACTTGAACTGCGAGACGACGTCCCGGTATTCGCGGTACAAAGCCAACTCGACCTCGCGGTCGTAGTCGTCGAACTCGTCTTCATCCATTGTTCGTCAAGTCTATGCCGGACGGAGGGGTCATGTCGGAATGGGGAGCGTTGCCGCATCCCGCAGCCAGGTCAGCCGGTGCAGCGCGCTCGGTCCGAGCTCGGCGATGGCGTCGAAGTGTTCGCGGCTGGAGTAGCCCTTGTTCGATGCCCAGCCGTAGCCCGGATAGTCGGCGCTGTGCTCGATCATCAGCCGGTCGCGGTGCACCTTCGCGATCACGCTGGCGGCGGCGACCGACGCGCAGTCCCTGTCCGCCTTGATCCGCGTCACCACGCGGGCCGGGCGCATCAGCACCGGGTTCAGATAGTCGTAGTTGCCGTCCAGGATGAGGGTGCTCTCCCGGATCTGCGCCCCGCCCTGCTCGAGCAGTTCCATCGCCCGAGCGCCCGCAAGTCCGAGGCAGCGCATGATGCCGAGCGAGTCGACCTCCGCGGCGGACGCCATGCCGACCGCGTGGTGCAGCACCCACTTGCGGCAGTGCGGCTCCAGCGCCTCACGGGCGGCCTCCGGCAGCAGTTTCGAGTCGCGCAGGCCGACCGGGATGCGCTTCACCGCGGTGTCGATCACGACCATCCCGACCGCGACCGGTCCGGCCAGGGCGCCGCGGCCGACCTCGTCGACGCCGACGATCGAGGTCACACCCGTGCGGTAGAGGGACTTCTCGAACCGGAGGGTGGGGCTCACCGGCGCCATCATCGCTTGTCCTCCTCCGCCCCGCGGAACACCTCGGGGTAGTTGTCGAGCCAGGTCCACCGGCTGGTCGGCCAGCTGATCACGAACGCCCGCCCGACAACGTGGTCGATCGGGACGAAGCCGTGACCCGGCAGGCTCTGGTTGCGCGACGAGTCCTGGGAGTTGTACCGATTATCCCCCATCACCCACAGTTCGCCCTTCGGAACCGTGACATCGAACGCGAGTGTCGCGGCGTTCTTCTGCCCGGGCTGCAGCAGCACGTACGGCTCGTCCAGCGGGCTGCCGTTCACGGTGACTCTTCCGTCGACGTTGCAGCAGGCGACGTGGTCGCCCGGCAGCCCGATGACGCGCTTCACGAGGTGATCGTTGCTGTCGGAAGCGGAGAGGCCGATGAAGGTCAGCGCCTGGTCGATGGCCTGCGAGACGGGGCTCTCCCTGCTGGGCGGCTGCGGAGGGAGCCAGCCGCCAGGATCCCGGAACACGACGACATCGCCGCGGCTGATCGGGAACAGCCCGGGCTCCAGCTCGTTGACGATGATCCTGTCGTTGATCTGCAGCGTGTTCTCCATCGACGCCGACGGGATGTAGAACGAGCGGACCACGAAGGTCTTCACCAGGAAGGACACCAGGATGGCGACCACCACGATCACCGCGAGGTCGCGGAGGAAGAGTCGTACGCTCCGCCGCCTGCTCCTGCTGCGCCTGCGCGCGCCGCGCCGTTCCTGAGCCACGCGGTCCGACCGGGTGGGCACTGCTTCGTCCGTCATTTAACCGCCTGAGCTCCCTGCCCAAGTGTATGGGACAGGGAGCTCAGCCGATGCGTGGGCGGATGCCGCGCGTCGAGGTCTTCCGGCGTGAGCCGAGAAGCCTAGTTGTCGCGCTTCTCCTTGATCTTCGCCTTCTTGCCGCGCAGTTCGCGCAGGTAGTAGAGCTTGGCGCGACGGACATCTCCGCGGGTGACGACCTCGATCTTGTCGATGACCGGGGAGTGCACCGGGAAGGTACGCTCGACGCCGACCTGGAAGCTGACCTTGCGGACCGTGAAGGTCTCGCGGACGCCCTCGTTGGAGCGGCCGATGACGACGCCCTGGAAGACCTGGATACGAGAGCGGCTGCCCTCGATGATGTTGACGTGAACCTTGACGGTGTCGCCCGCGCGGAAGTCGGGAATGTCCGACTTCAGGGACGCGGCGTCGACGGAATCGAGGATATGCATTGCTGTTCGCTCTCTGTACCCGCCACAGGTCGAGGACGGACTTGGGGCCACCTCCTGCTCAGAGCAGGCGACGACCGGGAATCAACGGTATGGGGTGTGCGCGAGAAGTGCTGGCTCCCCTGTGGCAGAGCCTGGCCGCGGCACAAAGATCAATTCTGCCATGAACAGGATGCGTTTGCCAAAGCGGTCAGTGCTCGTCCCGCCGCTCTTCGATCACGATGACCTCCGAGCCCTCTTCGAACAGCGCATCCGGTCGCCGGACCTGCTGCGGCTGCGCGGCGCGCTCGTAGGCCTCGAAGGTCTGCTGCACGCGCATCCTGGCCTCGGTGACCAGCTGCCAGAGCGCCACCCAGAACGCGGCGAGACCGAGCAGGATGCCGAGGACGGCGAGCCAGCTCATCACGCCGGGGATGAAGCAGCCGAAGGCGACGATGGATGCGTGCCACGCGCCGATCAGGCCCACGTCCCACCAGGAGACGGCCTTGGTGTCCCGCACGGTCTTGCGCGCCATGATGATGCCGCCGATCGCGAGCATCGCGATGAACAGCACAGGGCAGAGGATGAGCAGGCCGATGAAGCTCCAGCCGCCGGAGCCGAAGATCGCCCAGCCGATGAGGAGCCAGACAGGCAGGATCACGGCGGAAGGGAACAACCACCAGTAGAACGCCTTGCGGAGGATCACGGCACCAGCGTATCCGCGCTCGCCTGTGCAGCGGCTGCGGGTTCGCCGAAAGCCGAAAGGGCCAGGATGCACCGCGCGTGCAACAATCATGGAACACTGGGTGTCGACGTGAAGGAGACACCGTGATCGAGTTGAGGACCCCCGCCGAGATCGAGCAGATGCGGCCGGCCGGCCGTTTCGTGGCCGATGTGCTGCAGCAGACCGCTGCCGCGGCGAAGGTGGGCGTGAACCTGCTGGAGCTCGACCGCATCGCGCACGACCTGATCAGGAAGGCCGGCGCGGAGTCCTGCTACATCGACTACCACCCGTCGTTCGGCGCCAGCCCGTTCGGCAAGGTCATCTGCACGTCGGTGAACGACGCCGTGCTGCACGGACTCCCCCACGACTACCGCCTGCAGGACGGCGACCTGCTGACCCTCGACTTCGCTGCATCCGTCGACGGCTGGGTGGCGGACTCGGCGATCAGCCTGGTGGTGGGTCAGCCCCGGGATGCCGACCTCCACCTCATCGACACCACCCGCCGCGCCCTCGCCGCCGGGATCCAGGCCGCGCAGCCGGGTGGCAGGGTCGGTGACATCTCCGCCGCCATCGGCGCCGTCGCGCACGCGGAGGGATACACGGTCAACCTGCAGTTCGGCGGCCACGGCGTCGGCCACACGATGCACGGGGACCCGCACATCGCCAACGACGGACGCGCCGGCCGCGGCTACCCGCTGCGTCCAGGCCTCGTCATCGCGATCGAGCCGTGGTTCCTCGAGTCGACCGACGAGATCTACACCGACAGGGACGGCTGGACGCTCCGCAGTGCAGACGGCTCGCGCGGGGCGCACTCCGAGCACACGGTCGCGATCACCGAGGACGGCCCGCTCGTCCTCACCGCCCGAGACTGACGGCTACACGGTCTGGCGCAGATGTCCAGGCCTTCAGCGCCTTCCACCGGCGGTCTACCGTTCTGGCGGGTCGGAGAATCCGGCCGGCAACGGAAGGGAGCCCCTATGGCTGACGTGACCGAATCCGTCGATGTGGATGTCGACGTGACCACCGCATACAACCAGTGGACTCAGTTCGAGTCTTTCCCGCACTTCCTCGACGAGGTCGAAGAAGTGAAGCAGGTCGATGAGACCACCAATCACTGGCGCGTGAAGATCGGCGGCCAGGAGCGCGAGTTCGACACCGTCATCACCGAGCAGCTGCCGGATGAGCGCGTCGCCTGGAAGAGCATCTCCGGCGATGTCCAGCACGCCGGCGTCGTGACCTTCCACCGCCTGTCGGACACGACGACCAAGGTCACCGTGCAGCTGGAATGGACGCCGTCCGACCTGATCGAGAAGATCGGCGCGGCCATCGGAGCCGGGAGCCACGCGGTGAAGAAGGACCTGGAGAACTTCAAGCGCTTCATCGAGAGCCAGGGCGCAGAGACCGGCGCGTGGCGGGGTGAAGTGGGGCACTGATCCCGAACTCTTCGCGCACGGAGACGGCGTGACACGCCCGCCCGCTCGGTCAGCCGTGCGGGCGGGCGTCTGTCGTTCCGCTACGGCAGCAGGTCCGGCCGCACAGCGCGCGTGCGCTCGAGCTGCTGCTCGTGCCGCCACGCCGCGATGGCGCCGTGGTTGCCGGAGAGCAGCACGGGAGGCACGTCGTGGCCGCGCCACGACGCAGGCTTGGTGTAGCTGGGGTATTCGAGCAGGCCGTCCTCGTGGGACTCCTGCACCAGGCTCTCCGGGTTGCCGACCACGCCGGGGATGAGCCTGCCGATCGCCTCGATCATCGCCATCGTCGCCACCTCTCCCCCGTTGAGGACGTAGTCGCCGATGCTCATCAGCCGCACCCTGGCCCTGGATGCCGTGTCGTCGAAGACGCGCTGGTCGATGCCCTCGTAGCGGCCGCATCCGAAGACCAGGTGCTTCTCCTCGGCGAGCTCGCGCGCGATCGACTGGGTGAAGACGTCTCCGGCCGGGGACGGGAAGATCACCAGCGGATCGCCGGGGCTCGCCTCCAGGATGCCGTCGAGCGCCTCGCCCCACGGCTCCGGCTTCATCACCATGCCGGCTCCGCCGCCGTACGGGGTGTCGTCGACCGTGCGGTGCCTGTCGTGGGTGTGGTCGCGCAGGTTGTGCACGCCGAGGTCGATCAGGCCGGTCTGCCTGGCCTTGCCGAGCAGCGAGATGTCGAGCACATCGAAGAACTCGGGGAAGATCGTGACGATGTCGATGCGCATCCATCCAGCTTATGCGAGCGCGCGCCGCTTATTGCGGGACGACGGCGAGCTCCCTGTCCCTGGGCACGAGCGGGGTCGCGATCACCGGGCAGAGCGCCACCGCTGCGAAGGCGAGCGGGTAGCCGAGCAGGGTGATGAGGCCGCCGACCGCAGGGCCCACCACCGACGCCGCCAGGAACTGACCCGTGTTCTGCGTGCCGAGCGCCCTGCCGGACCAGAACGGCCCGGCGATCTCCGCCACCGAGGTGTACGCCAGTCCGTTGTCCGCCACGGTGACGATGGCCGCGACGATCAGGATCACCGCAGCCCACACCGCGCCGAGCGCCGACGCTGCTCCCATCAGCAGCATCACCACGGCAGCCGCGACGGACACCCAGCGCAGCGGCAGCAGGTGGCTGCCGACCTTGTCGCTCAGCACCCCGACGCCGATGCGCCCGATCGCCCCGGCGAACTGGCTCACGCCGATCACGATCCCGGCGGCGAGGGCGGAGAAGTGCAGCTCGGTCACCAGCCAGACCAGTCCGAACGTCGACACCGTGAACTGCGGAACCACCAGCAGCATCGACACCCCGTGGATGCGCCACAGCAGCGAGGTCTCCTTGTACGGCTTCCACACGGCCAGTGGATGCGCATCCCCTCCCGTCGTCCGCGGAGGCCGGGGCGGGTCGACGATGCCGACGGCGCAGAGCACGGCGGACACGGCGCAGAGCACGGCGGGCACCGCCAGCGCAGCGCCGATCCCGCCCGCCGCGGCGAGCTGCGGGATGGTCAGCGCCGCGACGGCCACGCCGAGCGGCTGGCACATCTGCCGGATGCCCATCGCGAGTCCGCGACGCTCCTTCGGGAACCAGCCGATCACCACGCGCCCGCTGGCGGCGTTGGGGCTCGCCGACGCCATCCCGCCCAGCAGGAACAGCGCGCCGAGGCTGAGGTAGTCGCTCGCGAACATCGCGGCGAAGGCGACGGCGGCGGTCAGCGCGAGTCCGGAGGCGATCACCCAGCGCTCGCCGATCCTGTCGCTGAGCGCTCCCCAGCCGATGAGCGTGATGACCAGGCCGAGGGTCGGCGCGGAGGCGAGCAGCCCGGCCTGGGCGAGGCTGAGCCCGCGCTCGGTGTGCAGCAGCGGGATGAGGAAGGCGGGCGTCGAGACGAACACGGTTGAGCTGGCCTGGGCGATGACGCCGAACGACAGCATGAGCCACGGTCGCGGGGTGCGTTGTACGGTGGAGGTCACGAGGTATACCCTAACGGTATACCAAGCCGGTATACCAAAAGGAGTCTCCGCGTGGCTGAGCAAACGACCGTCTACGACCGGCTGCGCGCGCAGATCCTCGACCTCGAACGGATGCCGGGCGCACGCCTGACCGAACGCGGCCTCGAAACCGAACTCGGCGCCTCCCGCACCCCGCTCCGCGCCGCCCTGATGCGCCTGGAGGCCGACGGCCTCGTCGAGCGCGACGGCCGCGCCTGGCAGATCACCCCCATCGACCTCGGCGAGATCGCCCGGCTCAGCGAACTCCGCGACGCCGTCGAGTCCGCTGCGATCCGGCACAGCTGCGCCCGCGCCTCCGACGACGCCATCGCCGACCTCACCACCCGTCTCGGCGCCTTCGACCTGCACCGGCCGAGCGACGACGCGATGATCGCCGGCACCCACTTCCACGTAGAGCTCGCGCAGCTGTCCGGCAACCACTTCTTCGCCGACAGCGTCGACGCGGCCATGACCAGGCTCGCCCGCACCCGCTGGCTCGAAGTGCGCACGGAGGACGCGCGCCGCACCGCCTGGCAGGAGCACCGCGACATCCTCGGCCTGCTGGCCGCGCGGGATGCGGATGCAGCGGCCGAGAGCATCCACCGGCACATCGTCGGCACGCACGAGCGCCTGATGGCCGCACTGGATGCCGACACCCGCACCCTGCGCGCCCGCGGCCTCGCGATCGTGCGCTGACGGCGGGTGCAGGACGCAGAAGAGCCCCGACTCTCGTCGGGGCTCTTCGTGCAATCAGTGCAATGAGGGCTGGCGGCTACTCCGCGTCGTTCTCCGGCTCGGCGCCCGTGTCTGCCTCGGCATCCGCGTCGTCGTCGTCCGGCAGTTCTTCGAACAGCCCGGCGGGCGGGGTGAGCGTCACCGTTCCCGCCGTCACGTCGACCTCGGGCACGATCGCCTTGACGAACGGCACGAGCACTTCGCCGTTCGCGGTCTTGATCGCGAGCAGGTCTTGCGCAGGAAGGTGGTCGACACGGGCGACGACGCCGACCTTCTGGCCGTCACGGAGGGCATCCAGTCCGACCAGCTGGTGGTCGTACCAGGCGTCCTCCTCGTCGGGGAGCTCTTTCACATCCTGGCTGACCCAGAGGATCGCCTTGATGAGGGTCTCCGCCTCCGAGCGGTCGTCCACGCCGGCGAAGAACGCAACGGCGTGGCCGTTGTACCAGCGCAGTTCGGTCAGCTCGAGCGACTTGCCGTGCCACTTGGATGCGGTCGGCACCTGCAGGGTGAAGACCGCTCCTGGGACGAAGCGCTTCTCCGGCTCGTCCGTGTAGAGCTCGACCTTGATCGCGCCCTTCAGGCCGTGCGCCTTGGTGAGCCGTCCGACCCGCAGCTGAGTCTCATCCGGCCGCGGTGCGGCGTCCTTGCGGGGCAGCTTGTGGTCGGCCACCTCAGTCGTCGACGACGTCGACGCGAACGCGCCGGCCGTCGGCCAGTGCACCGACCAGCGTCCGCAGCGCCTTGGCGGTGCGGCCGGACCGGCCGATGACCCTGCCGAGGTCCTCGGGGTTCACACGAACCTCGAGGACCTCGCCACGGGGCGAACTCTTTGCAACGACGTGCACGTCGTCCGGGTGATCCACGATCCCCTTGACGAGGTGCGCGAGTGCGGGTGCGAGCAAGGTGTTACGCCTTCTCGCCGTCGGCGGCAGCCTCGGTGATTTCCTCGGCCTCGGCGACGACCTCGGCCTCAGCGGCCTCCTCGGCCTCGACCTCTGCCTCGACGACGGCCTCGGCCTCTGCTGCGACAGCAGCGGGCTTCTCCGCCTTCGGCTTGAGGACCGGCTTTTTCTTCTCGTCGGCCTGGAACTCGACCTTGGCTTCCTTGACCTTGACGGTGCTGGTGGCGTTCTTGTCGCCCTTGAACTGGCCCCAGTCTCCGGTGAGCTTGAGGAGTGCGAGGACCTGCTCGGTCGGCTGGGCGCCGACGCTCAGCCAGTACTGCGCGCGCTCGGAGTTGACCTCGATGACCGAGGGGTCCTCGGTCGGGTGGTACAGACCGATCTCCTCGATGACACGGCCGTCGCGCTTGGTGCGCGAGTCGGCGACGACGATGCGGTAGTACGGTGCGCGGATCTTGCCGAGGCGCTTCAGACGGATCTTGACAGACACAAATTCTCCTGTGTGTATGAGTGACGTGACGAACTGTCTGCCGTGAGCGTGGGGGCACACTCGGCAGGAGGTCTATGGTGTTCCACCGCACCTGATTAGAGGGTCGGGTACGAGGGAACTCAACTAGCTATTCTGTCAGATACCGCCGCCCTTTGAACAATCGAATGATCAGGACGCCCACTATGCAGATCGAATTCTCGGAATCCGAGCGTTCCACCGTCGGAATCGAGTGGGAGCTGGCGCTGGTCGACTCGTCGACGGGAGACCTCGTGCAGATCGCCGAGGAGGTGCTCAAGGAGCTCTCCGGGCCGGACGGCGAAGAGCACCCGCAGATCACCCACGAACTGCTGATGAACACCGTCGAGCTGGTCAGCCGGGTGCACCGCACTGTCCCGGATGCGGTCGACGACCTCCAGGGGCTGATCGGGCTCGTCCGCGAGGTCATCGACCCGCTCGGCGTCGAGCTGATGTGCGCTGGAACGCATCCGTTCGCCCAGTGGTTCGACCAGAAGGTCACGCCGAACGAGCGCTACGACCGCCTGCTCGACCGCACGCAGTGGTGGGGGCGCCAGATGATGATCTGGGGCATCCACGTGCACGTCGGCATCGACGACAGGGAGAAGGCGCTGCCGATCGTCAACGGTCTGCTCACCTACTATCCGCACCTGCAGGCGCTCAGCGCATCCAGTCCGTTCTGGGCGGGGGCGAACACGGGATACGCCTCCAACAGGGCGCTGATGTTCCAGCAGCTGCCGACGGCGGGGCTGCCCTGGCAGTTCGGCAGCTGGGCGAACTACGAGGAGTACGTGCAGGATCTGGTGACGACCGGCGTCGTGACCGACCACAGCGAGGTGCGCTGGGACATCCGGCCATCACCGAAGTGGGGAACGGTCGAGATGCGCGCCTGCGACGGGATGTCGACGGCGGACGAGGTCGGCGCCGTCGCCGCGATCATCCACTGCCTCACCGACCGGATGTCCGGCCAGCTGGACGACGGAGAGGAGCCGGTCACGCTGCAGCCCTGGTTCGTCAGGGAGAACAAGTGGCGCGCCGCCCGCTACGGCCTGGATGCGGAGATCATCACCGCACCGGACGGCAGCGAACGGCTGGTGTCGGACGCGCTGCGCGACCTGATCGTCGACCTCTCCCCCACGGCGGAACGTCTCGGCTGCCTGGCCGAGCTGGAGACGGTCGACGTGATCCTGTCGAAGGGCGCGAGCTACCAGCGGCAGCTGAGGGTGGCAGAGGCGAACGGCGGCAGCCTGCAGGCGGTCGTCAGCTCGCTCACGCACGAGCTGCGCGACGGACTCGACAGGAGCTGACCCTGCCGCTGCTGCCCCGCCCGCTGCCCCGCTCAGCATCCTCTGCGAACCGGCAACGTATGCTTTCTGCTGTGCTCGCCCGACCGATAACCCGAATCGCCGCCGCCGCCATCGCCGCCATCGTCCTCACCGTGACCGCAGGATGCACCGCCTTCGCCGGCGGAGCCACCGTCACGGGAGAGCCGACGCCGGCCCCGACGTCGCAGGCGTCCTCCGACGCGCCCGTGCGCGCCGCCGCCATCGGAGACTCGATCGCGATCGGCAACGGCGTCCCCTCCGACGACGCCTGGCCGTTCCTCGTCGCCGACCAGTTCGGCTGGACGCTCAACGACTTCGCCGACAGCGCATCCGGCTTCATCGCGCCGGGACTCAACACGCACACCTACGAGGCGCAGGTGACCCAGGCGATCGCGCTGCGGCCGCAGGTCGTGCTCGTCGCCGCCACCCGCAACGACACGCTCGGCTCGACCATCGAGCTCAAGCAGACGGCGACGGCACAGCTGCAGAGGCTGCGCACCGCCCTCCCGGACGCGGTCATCATCGGGGTCGGCCCGATCTGGGGTGCCGGCACCCCGACCCCGGCGACGCCGGTGGTCGCGAGCATCGTCCGCAGCGCCGTGCCGGCGGTCGACGGCACCTGGGTGGATGTCGGCCAGCCGTTCCAGAACCGCGCCGATCTGGTGCAGAAGGACAACGTGCATCCCACGACGGAGGGGCAGCAGTTGCTCGCTGGACTGATCGCGGACAAGATCGCGGCGGCCAGGGTCACGACGAAGTCCGCGAACGCCTCGTCGCGCTGATTCGCGGCCACCGGATGCGGTCCGCGGCCGCCCGCCGATCGAACCTTCTGAAACACACAGCTTTCACGCAGCTTCCGCCCCTTACTCTCGCTCCGTGCGCTTGTCTACCCGTGGCCTCCGAGTGGCCCTTCTCGCCGCCGCCACGGCTGCCGCCGTCGTCCTCACCGGATGCACGGCCGCCGCACCGCAGGAACCCGTCGCCGGACAGCGCTCGGCCGCGGCGCCCCAGGTCGCGGAGCGTCCCGTCGCCGTCGCGATCGGCGACTCCATCGCGTTCGGCAAGGGCATCCAGCAAGACCAGGCCTGGCCCGCCCTCGTCGCGAAGGTGCACGACTGGCGGCTCACCGACCTCGCCGTCTCCGGCTCCGGCTTCCTGCACCCCGGCTGGAACGGCACGACCTTCCAGCAGCAGGTCGACCAGGCCGTCGCGCTGAAGCCGTCGTACATCCTGATCGCCGCGACCAGGAACGACCGGCTGGAAGACCCGGCGGCGCTCGCTCAGAAGAGCACGGAACTGGTGGGAGCGCTCCGCTCCGCGTTCCCGCGCGCGCACATCATCGGCGTCACCGCCATCTGGGGCTCCGACCAGCCGCCAGCGACCATCACGATGGTCGACGACGCGTTCCGCTCCGCCGTGGAGGACGTGGACGGCACGTTCGTCGACATCGGCTTCCCGCTCGTCGGCCACCCGGAGTGACTGCAGGCGGACGGCATCCACCCGAACCCGGCCGGTCAGGAGATCGTCGCGAAGGCGATCGAGACCAAGCTCGCGCCGAAGTCCCTCGCGCTGTAGCGCTCGCGCCCTAGCGGCCGAGGAACTTCTGCAGCGAGGCCAGCTCTTCCTCGGATGGGCCACCCTGCTTGCCGGCGCCCGCGCCGCCACCGAGGCCGAAGCCCGAGCCGCCCTGCGCGCCGGTCGACGGCTTCGCGCCGGAGCTGAGCGCTGCGTTCTCCGCCGCGCGCTTGGCCGGGTTGCCGGAGCGCGAGCCCTTCTTCTTGGGCTGCTGCTTGGCCTTGCCGCCGTAGCTGGCGCCCGGGATCGGACCCATGCCCGGCACATTCGGCACGCCGCCCTTGGCGACGGTCTTCATCATCTTGGCGGCCTGCTCGAACCGGTTGACGAGCTGGTTCACCTCGGTCACTGTGGAGCCCGAGCCCTTCGCGATGCGCAGGCGGCGCGAGCCGTTCAGCAGCTTCGGCGTGGTGCGCTCCGCCTTGGTCATCGACTGGATGATCGCCTCGGTGCGCACGATCTCCTTCTCGTCGAAGTTGTCGAGCTGCTGCTTCATGGCGCCGGCTCCCGGCAGCATGCCCATCATCTTCTTGATGGATCCCATGTTGCGCAGCTGCTGCATCTGCTTGAGGAAGTCGTCGAGCGTGAAGCTGTCCGTCGCGAACTTCTCGGCGACCTTGCGCGCCTCCTCCTCGTCGAAGGCCTCCTGGGCCTGCTCGATGAGGGTGAGGATGTCGCCGAGGTCGAGGATGCGCGACGCCATGCGGTCGGGGTGGAACGGCTCGAAGTCGTCCAGCCCCTCACCGGTGGAGGCGAAGATGATCGGGCGTCCGGTGACGGACGCGACGGAGAGGGCCGCGCCACCGCGGGCGTCGCCGTCGAGCTTGGACAGCACGACACCGGTGAAGTCGACGCCGTCCTGGAACGCTTTGGCCGTGGCCACCGCATCCTGACCGATCATGGCGTCGATCACGAACAGCACTTCATCCGGGTCGACGGCCTTGCGGATGTCCGACGCCTGCTTCATCAGCTCGGCGTCGACGCCGAGGCGTCCGGCGGTGTCGACGATGACCGTGTCGTACTGCTTGGTCTCCGCGAACTTCAGGGCGTCCTTCGCGACGCGCACCGGGTTGCCGACGCCGTTGCCCGGCTCGGGGGCGTAGACCGGGACCCCCGCCTGCTCTCCGACGATCTGCAGCTGGGTGACGGCGTTCGGGCGCTGGAGGTCGGCCGCGACGAGCACGGGCGTGTGCCCGTCCTTCACGAGCCACTTCGCGAGCTTGCCGGCGAGCGTGGTCTTACCTGCGCCCTGGAGGCCGGCGAGCATGATGACGGTCGGCGGCTTCTTCGCGAACTGCAGCCTGCGCTGCTGGCCGCCGAGGATCTCGACGAGCTCCTCGTTGACGATCTGCACCACCTGCTGAGCCGGGTTGAGGGCCTTGTTGACCTCGTCGCTCAGGGCGCGCTCGCGCACCTTGCCGGTGAACTCCTTGACGACGGGGAGCGCGACGTCGGCGTCGAGCAGGGCGCGACGGATCTCGCGCACGGTGCCGTCGACGTCGGCCGGAGAGAGCTTGCCCTTGGTGCGAAGGTTCTTGAAGGTATCTGCCAGGCGGTCAGACAGCGATCCGAAAGTAGCCATGATCCAACCAGTTTACCGGGCGGATGCTGTGCGTCAGGATTGCGTGTCGACCGCGACCACGTCGCCCCGGATGTCGAACGACACGGTGAGCAGCGCATCCGTCTCGTCCGGGCTGATCGAGTAGTCGAACGTGGCGAAGACCTCCTCCTCGTCGGAGTGGTCTGGCTGCAGCAGGATGCGCAGCAGCTGCAGGGAGCGCAGCACGTCGACGGCGATGTCGCCCGAGTTGTGGACGAGCAGGTCGAGCAGCGTCTCCCCCAGCTTCTCGACGTGCTCGTCGATGTATGCCACGGTGGCGGACTGGCGCGAGCTCAGCTCGGCGATCAGCGCATCCCGTGCCCGGGCGTCGAACCCGTCGATGGCCTGGATGAGCGCGGCGGCGGAATCCAGGGCGAACTCGGTCACCGCGGATTCGTCGTCGGCCAGCAGGTCGACCTCGACCACCTGCTCGGAGAGGTCGGCGGAGTCGTTCCAGGCGAGCCCACCGGATGCGGTCTCGTCGATGATGCCGAAGTAGTCGTGTTCGATGGCCATGCCCGCGCCCCTAGCCGACCAGCTGCTGAGCGAAGACGTGCGCGGTGAAACCGGTGAGGTCGTTGATGCCCTCGCCCTGGCCGACGAGCTTGATCGGGATGCCCGTCTTCTCCTGCACGGCGAGCACGAAGCCGCCCTTGGCCGAGCCGTCGAGCTTCGTGAGCACGAGCCCGGTGACCCCGGCGTGCTCGATGAACGCCTCCGCCTGGGCGAGCCCGTTCTGACCGGTGGTCGCGTCGAGCACCAGCAGCACCTCGGCGATGGGAGCCTGCTTCTCCACCACCCTCTTGATCTTGGACAGCTCGTCCATCAGGCCGCCCTTGGTCTGCAGCCGCCCTGCCGTGTCGATGATCACGATCTCCGTGCCGTCGTTCTTGGCCTTCTCGACGGTCTGGAACGCGACGGACGCCGGATCCTGGCCCTGCTGCTGCGGGCGGACGATCTCCACCCCTGCGCGCTGTGCCCAGGTGGCGAGCTGCTCGACGGCCGCCGCACGGAACGTGTCCGCCGCGCCGACGACGACGGTGCGGTCGTAGGTGCGCAGGAACTTGGCGAACTTGCCGATGGTGGTGGTCTTGCCGACGCCGTTGACGCCGACGACCAGCACGACGGCCGGGCGGTCGCTCAGCTTGAGCGTGGTGTCGAGCTTGGAGAGGCGCTCTTCGAGGCTCTCGCGGAGCATCCGCTGCAGGTCGGCCGGATCGGTGGTGTGGTAGCGGTCGACCTTGGCGCGCAGGTCGTCGACGATCGCCTCGGTCACATCCGGTCCGAAATCGGCGGTGATGAGCGCCGTCTCGAGGTCGTCCCAGGTGGTGTCGTCGATCGTCTTCTTCGCGAACATGCCGCGGAGCGCGCCGGACAAAGACCAGGGGGTGCGTTCTGCCATAGCTCCCAGCGTAGTTGTTAGCGTGTGACCATGTTCTCTCTCGTGGCGGTGTCGGCGGAGCTCGCCGAGCAGCTGGTGGCGATCGAGACCGGCGGGGACGACGCCGTGCACCAGGCGCGCACCAGGGTGCGCAGGCTGCGGAGCATCCTCGGGGTGTATCGGCGCGCGTTCGAGAAGGACGACGCGAAGCGGCTGCGACGGCGGCTCAGAGTGCTGGGCACGCGGCTGGGCGTGGTGCGCGATCTGGAGGTTCTGGCCGACGCGCTCGATGGGCTGGCGGCCGATCCTGGGCTCGACACACCGACGATGGATGCGGTCGTCGCCTTCGCCGCGGACGCCCGCTCCGCCCACGCCGCCGCCGTCACGCGCCTTGTCTCCGAGTTGAGCGGCAGGAGCGACCGCCGTCTCGTCGCCGACACCGTCTCGTTCGCGGCCGCCCCTCCGCTCAGCAGCCGCGGAGCCGACCATCCGAGGAAGACGGCCAGGAAAGGGCTGCGCCGCGCCGCCCGCCGGGTGACCGCGCCGGCGGACGCCTCGCTGGAGGCCAAGCACACGACCAGGAAGGCCGCCCGGCGCCTGCGCTACGCGGCAGAGGCCATCGCCGACCTGTTCGGCCGGGACGCCGTGCGGCTGGCAGCGGCCGCGGAGGCGCTGCAGGACGCGCTCGGCGACCACCGGGATCTGGTGCTGCTCGCCGCCCACCTGCGGCAGAAGGCGGAGGACGCCGACCTGTCGCCCGCTGCGGCGGCCGGGGTGGAGCGTCTCGCCTCAGCCTGCCAGCAGCGCGCCGACGAGAGACTGGCCGGGCTCGACGACCTCGTGGCCGGCGTGGCGGACGCGCTCTGATCCGCTAGGAGGCCTGCTCCTGCGCCACGCGCTGGCCGACCACCGCGGAGACGCCGTCCTGGCGCATCGAGACGCCGTAGAGGGCGTCCGCGATCTCCATCGTGCGCTTCTGGTGGGTGATGACGATGAGCTGGCTCGACTCGCGGAGGTCTTCGAAGATCGCCAGCAGGCGGCCCAGGTTGGCGTCGTCGAGGGCGGCCTCGACCTCGTCCATGATGTAGAACGGGCTGGGGCGCGCCTTGAAGATCGCGATCAGCAGTGCGACGGCCGCGAGCGAGCGCTCACCGCCGGAGAGCAGCGACAGCCGCTCGATCTTCTTGCCTGCCGGCTTCACGGACACCTCGATGCCGGTGGTGAGCAGGTTCTCCGGGTCCGTCAGCGAGATGCTTCCCGTTCCTCCCGGGAAGAGGATGGGGAAGACGTAGCCGAACGCCTCCTTGGTGTCCTCGAAGGCCGACTCGAAGATGGTCTGCATCTTCTCGTCGATGTCCTCGATGATCGTCAGCAGGTCTGTGCGCGTCTTGGTGAGGTCGGTCAGCTGCTCGGTGAGGAACTTGTGCCGCTGTTCGAGGGCGGCGAACTCTTCCAGCGCGAGCGGGTTGACGCGGCCGAGCTGCGCCAGCTTCCGGTCGGCGGCGGCGAGGCGCTTCTGCTGCTGCTCGCGGTTGAAGGGGACTGTCTCGCGCTCGACGTCGTCGTGCTGACCCGCTTCGCTGTTCTCGTCATGCTCCTCCGCCGCATCCGGTGTGGGCGCGTCGACCGGGATGGGCACCTCCGGGCCGTACTCGGCCACCAGCACGTCCTCGACCAGGCCGAGTTCGCTGCCGGCACGTTCGAGCAGGCTCGACAGGTGCAGCTTCTTCTCGTAGATCTGCAGTTCGAGGCCGTGCACACTCTCGGTGATGACCTGCAGGCGATCGCGCACCGCGTTCTCCTCGCGGCGCAGCGTGGCAAGCTCGTCGTTCTGGCTCGACCGCTTCGCCTCGGCGGCGGCCAGCTCCACCCGCGCCTGCGCGACGGACCGGTCGACGGAGTCGAGCACGGCGGGAAGCGCCTTGATGACGCCGGTGGCCGCATCCACTTGGCGGCGGCGGATGACGGCGCGGCGGGCGGCCTCCTCGGCGGCGGCACGCTCGGCGTCCAGCTGCCGGGCGAGCGCCTCTCCCCTGGCCTGCTCGGCACGCACGCGCTCCTTGGCCGTCTCGACGGAGAGCCGGGATTCGACCTCCGCCTCCCTGGCGGCCTCCAGCTCGGCGGAGAGCGCATCCCGTGCGGTCACGTCGAGGATCGGGCGCGGGCGGGACCTCGCCGTCTCCAGCTCCGACTTCGCCTTGTCCGCGGCGGCCTCGGCCTCCGCGACGCGTTCCGCGGCGAGGGACAGTGCTGTGCTCAGGCGGTCGAACTCGGCCTGCGACGCCTCCAGCTGCACCTTGAGCCTGTTGAGCTGCTCGGTCTGCGCCGCCAGCTTCGCGTCGAACTCGCGGAGGGAGGCGAGCGCGGCCTGCGACTGCTCCTTCGCCACCTGCAGCACGCCGCGCTGTTCGGCGAGGGCGAACTTCGCCCTGTCGATCAGGGAGGTGACCTCTCCCAGCCGGTCCGCTGCCGCATCCCGGTCGGCGATCAGCTCGATGCGGCTCTGCTTCGCGCCGGAGCCGCCGCGCAGCACGTAGTCGGTGAGCACGTCTCCGGACTTCGTGATGATCGTCACCGGGCCGCCGAGCTTCCGCTTCGCAAAGGCTGCGGACGCCGCCCGGGCGGCATGCAGGTCGTCGGCGATGGCCGTGAACGCCAGGATGCCGAGCACGCCGTCCGGGGCCTCGACCACCGAGCGCGCGGCGACGACGCCCGCGACACCGGACAGATCGACCTCGGACGCGGACGCGTCGGCGATGATGACCTCCACCCGCCCCAGGTCGTCGGAGGACGCCTGGGCGACCGCGTCGAACGCGCTCGCCCTGTCGTCGGCGAGCACCGCATCCGCCAGCGAACCGAGAGCTGCGGCGATCGACGCCTCGAACCCGGGATGCACGCGGATGTGCTCGGCGACCAGCCCGCGCACGCCGGGCAGCCGGGCCGCGACCAGGGCGGCCGAGCCGTCCTTCTGGTCGAGAGCGGACGACAGCGCGCTGGTGCGCGCCGCGAGGGCGTCGCGCTCGCGCTCCAGGGTGTGCAGCTCCTCGCGGAGGCGCTCGATCTCGCCCTCCGCCTCGAAGACATCGGCCTGTGCCAGCTCGTACGCCTCGTCCAGGTTGCCCTCGCCGACGTCGGCCGTCGCCGCCTCCGCCTCGCGGGCGGCGAACTCGGCGCGCGCCTTCTCCCGGCGGTCGGTGGCGGCATCCAGGGCGTTCTGCTGGCGCAGCACCTCTCCACGCACGGCGGCGAGTCGCTGCGCCGCCGCGTCGGCCTGGCCGGTCAGCTTGGACAGTTCGAGGTCGTGGCGGGAGACGAGGGCGCTCTGGGCGGCGATCTCGTCGTCGACGGCGTCGAGCCTGCCGCGGGCGGACCGGGTGGCGGCCTGCGCGGCGGTCCACGCGGCCTCCGCCTCGGTGACCACGGTGCGGAGCCTGTCGACCTCGTCGCGCGCATCCTGGACCATCTGCTGGCTGACGCTCGGGCCGGCATCCGGGGCGTCGGCCTGGCTGCCGAGCAGCGCGAGCCGCTGGTTGGCCATCGTGTAGAGGTTGCGGAGGCGCTCCTGCACGGACTCGAGGCCGAACGCGGTGCGCCGGGCGATGTCGACCTCGTCGCCGACCTGCGCCTGTTCGAGCCGTGCGACCCTCAGCTGCTTCTGCTCCAGTTGCTCCTGCAGCACGATCCGCTCGCTGTGCCGCTCGGACTCCGTGCGGCCGTGGTCGTCGAGCGCCGTGCGCAGCGCCACCACGTCGTCGGCCAGGATGCGCGCCCTGGCGTCGCGAACGACGGCCGCGATCGACTGCGCCTCCCTGGCGATCTCCGCCTGGTGGCCGAGCGGCTTCAGCTGCCGCCTGATCTCCCCGGCGAGATCGCTCAGCCTGGTGAGGTTGGTCTGCATCGCCTCCAGCTTGCGGAGGGTCTTCTCCTTGCGCCGCCGGTGCTTCAGGATGCCGGCGGCCTCCTCGATGAAGCCGCGCCGGTCCTCCGGGCTGGCGTGCAGCACCGCATCCAGTTGCCCCTGGCCGACGATGACGTGCATCTCGCGGCCGAGTCCGGAGTCGCTGAGCAGCTCCTGCACGTCGAGCAGGCGGCAGGCCGAGCCGTTGATCGCGTACTCGCTTCCGCCGTTGCGGAACAGTGTGCGCGAGATGGTCACCTCGGAGTACTCGATGGGGAGTGCGCCGTCGGAGTTGTCGATGGTGAGGGTGACCTCTGCGCGGCCGAGCGGGCCGCGGGTGGAGGTCCCGGCGAAGATGACGTCCTCCATCTTGCCGCCGCGGAGCGTCTTCGCGCCCTGCTCCCCCATCACCCAGGCGAGCGCATCCACCACGTTGGACTTGCCGGAGCCGTTCGGCCCGACCACGCAGGTGACGCCCTGCTCGAACGCGAACGTCGTCGGCTGCGCGAACGACTTGAACCCCTTGAGCGTCAGGCTCTTCAGATACACCCGCCGCTCCTCGCTCTCGTCCGTCTACCGCGCCGTCGCCCCAAATTTACCCGACCCGTCCCCTGCTCCCCGCCACCGAACGCATCGAGTCCGAACTTATTCACGCCTGACACCGGCGTGTCGCGTGAACAAGTTCGGACTCGATGGAGGGGGAGGTCAGCCGACGCCGAGGTAGGCCTCTTTGATGGCGGGGTTGGCGAGGAGCTCCTTGCCGGTGCCGGAGTGGGTGATGGAGCCGGTTTCCAGGACGAAGCCGCGGTGGGCGCGGGCGAGGGCCTGATTGGCGTTCTGCTCGACGAGCAGGATGGTCGTGCCCTGCTTGTTGATCTCGGTGATGATCGAGAAGATCTGCTTGATGAACTGCGGGGCGAGCCCCATCGACGGCTCATCGAGCAGCAGCAACCGCGGCGCGGACATCAGGGCGCGGCCGATGGCGAGCATCTGCTGCTCGCCTCCGGACATCGTCCCTCCCACCTGCGTCTTGCGCTCGGCCAGGCGCGGGAACAGGTTGAACACGCGCTCGAAGTCCGCGTCCATCCCGCTGCGGTCCTTGCGGCCGAACGCGCCCATGTCCAGGTTCTCCAGCACCGTCATGCCGGGGAAGATGCCCCGGCCCTCCGGCGCCTGCGAGATGCCCCGGATCACCCGGATGTGCGCCTTCATCTTCGTGATGTCCTGGCCGTCGAAGGTGATCGACCCCTGCGACGGGTTCAGGATGCCCGAGATCGTCTTCATCGTGGTCGACTTGCCAGCGCCGTTCGCCCCGATGAGGCTGACGATCTCGCCCTCCTCCACCGAGAACGACATGTCGTGGATGGCCTCGATGCGCCCGTAGGAGACGCTCACGTTCTTCAGTTCAAGCAACGTCATCTTCAGGCTCCCCCAGGTAGGCGGCGATCACGCGCTGGTCGTTGCGGATCGCGAGTGGAACGTCGTCGGCGAGCTTCCTGCCGAACTCGAGCACCACGATCCTGTCGGTGACGCCCATCACCAGGCGCATGTCGTGCTCGATCAGCAGCACGGTGTACCCGTCGGCCCTGATCGTGCGGATGAGGTCCATCAGGTCCTCTTTCTCCGCGGGGTTGAAGCCGGCGGCCGGCTCGTCCAGGCAGAGCACCTTCGGGTCGGTCGCGAGAGCGCGCGCGATCTCGAGCCTCCGCTGGTAGCCGTACGGCAACTGGCGGGATGCGGTGCTCGCCAGGTCGGCGATGCCCACGAACTCGAGCAGGGCCATCCCGCGTTCGATCGCCGACTTCTCCTCACGGATGTGCCTGGGCGACCGCACCAGGGCGCCCGGCACCGAGGTGCGGTGCCTGGCGTCCAGACCGACCACCACGTTCTCGAGCGCGCTCATCTCGCCGAACAGGCGGATGTTCTGGAAGGTGCGCGCCAGGCCGAGGCGGGTGATCTGGTGCTGCTTCTGCCCCTTGATCGACTTGCCCTCCAGCAGCACGTCGCCGCTGGTCGGCTTGTACACCCCGGTCATGGCGTTGAAGCAGGTGGTCTTGCCCGCACCGTTCGGGCCGATCAGCCCGAGGATCTCGCCGCGCTTGATGTCGAAGCTCACGTCGTCAAGGGCGAGCAGGCCGCCGAACTTGACGGTGAGGTTCTTCACCTCGACGAGCTTGTCGCCCACCTCCACCGCGATGTCGCGGTCGGGGGCGGCCGCAGCCGCGACGTCGAGGTCGACGTCCAGGTCGGCGAGGGCCGCCTGGTCTGCGCCGTCCGGGAGGTCGGCGCCGGCGTTTGCGTTGGCGTCTGTCATGATGCGCCTCCGTTCGGCGTTGCTGGCGGTGTGGTCGGCGCGCTCGGCGTCCTCGGTGTGCTTCCCGTCGCCGGGGGCGCCGGCTTGCTCACCAGATACCGGTATGCGTTGCGGCCGTAGGCGAGCAGCCGCTGCTTGGCAGGCACGAGACCCTTCGCCCGGAAGATCATCAGCACCACCAGGGCGACGCCGAAGATCAGGTACTTGTAGTCGGCGATGGCGGTGAAGCGCAGCGGGATGTACGCCACGATCGCACCACCGAGCAGGGCCCCCACCTTGTTGCCCGTACCGCCGAGGACCACGGCGGCGAGGAACAGGATCGAGGTCTGCACGTCGAACTTCTGATTGTTCACGAAGCCGACCTGACCGGCGAACAGCGCTCCGGAGAGACCGCCGACCGCCGCGCCGATCGCGAACGCCCACACCTTGTACTTGAAGGTCGGGACGCCCATGATCTCTGCGGCGTCCTCGTCCTCGCGGATCGCGATCCAGGCCCGGCCGACGCGGCTGCGCTCCATGTTGCCTACCAGCAGCAGCACGATGATGATGATCGTCAGCGTCAGCCAGTACCACGGGATGCCGTTCGAGTTCGAGAAGATCGGGATGCCCTTCGCATCCTCTCCCGGCGGGTGCCCGACGTTCTGGAAGCCGACCTGACCCTTCAGCGCCGGGATGATCGTGGCCAGGATGCGCACGATCTCACCGAAGCCGAGCGTCACGATGGCGAGGTAGTCACCGCGCAGGCGCAGCGTCGGCACGCCGAGCACGACGCCGAAGATCATCGCGACCGCCATCGCCACCGGAATCGTCCAGAGGTACGGGATCTTGAGGAACGGCGAGTCCGGGCTGGTCAGCATCGCCGCGGTGTACGACCCGACCGCGAAGAACGCCACGTAGCCGAGGTCGAGCAGACCGGCGTAGCCGACCACCACGTTCAGGCCCACGGCGATCAGCGCGTACACGGCCATCGCGAAACAGGCCAGCGGCCAGTCGTTGCCCGGCTCCGTGGTCAGCGGGAAGAAGTTCAGGTACGGAAGGGCGAAGGCGAGAGCCACCACGATGAGCATCCACAGCCACTGGATCTGGCGTGGCAGCCCGTTCCAGCGGTCGCGGAAGCCCTGGAGGGGCCCGCCCCTCTTGCGCTTGGCCTCCGCAGCATCCAGTGCCTGCTCGCTGCGCGCATCCGGGAGCACCCGGGGTCCGTCTGACGTGCTCATGCTCTGCTCCTCCCCAGTGAGGTACCGAGGATTCCTGTCGGCTTGACCAGCAGCACCAGCACCAGCACCACGAAGGCGATGACGTCTGTCCACTGGGAGTCGCCCAACAGGATCTGTCCGTAGTTTCCGATCAATCCGAGCAGAAGTCCACCCAGAAGCGCTCCGCGCACGTTGCCGATGCCGCCGAGCACCGCGGCGGCGAACGCCTTGATGCCGAGCACGAAGCCGCCCGTGTATATGACACCGGATGGCACGAGCATCACGTAGAACAGGGCAGCAGCACCGGCGAGGATGCCGCCGAGCACGAACGTGATCACGATGATCCGTTCCTTGTTCACGCCCATCAGGGTCGCGGTGTCCGGGTCCTGGGCCACGGCGCGGATGCCGCGGCCAGTGCGGGTGCGCCGGATGAACATGTCGGTCAGGATCATCAGCACGACAGCGGCCACCACGATGATGATCGACTGGCTGTTGATGATGGTGCCGAACACGTCGAACACCGGGATCGGCTTGAACATCGTCACCGCAGGCTCGGCGTTCGCGCCGCGGATCACGAAGATCAGCGACTGGATGGCGAACGACGCGCCGATGGCGGTGATGAGGAACGCCAATCGTGGCGCATTGCGTCTTCGCAACGGCCGGTATGCGATCCGTTCGAGCAGGAAAGCGGTGACCGCGGACGCCACCATGCCGACGAGCAGGGCGAGGAGGAGGTCACCGATGATCGCCGCGAGCGACAGGTTCGGGATGGAGGGGCCGAAGCCCAGCGAGGTGAGGGTGATGACGACGCCGTACGCGCCGACGATGAACACCTCGGAGTGCGCGAAGTTGATCAGGTTCAGCACACCGTAGACGAGCGTGTACCCGACGGCGATGAGGCCGTAGATGGCCCCGAACGTGAGTCCGTCGAAGGTCGCGCCCCAGAAGTTCTGTATCAGGGAAGGGACATCGAAGTTGATCCAGGAGTTGTCGATGACCGGGTGGAGGACAAGGGTTTCGAGCATTCAGGCATCCAGATCGAACAGGAAGGGATCGTACGTGATCCGGTCGGAAACGGACAGGTGGGACGACGGATGCGGCGGGCGGCGCGGGAGGCCGCCCGCCGCATCCCTTTCTATGTCGCGCTATCCGATGGTTCCGATCGGGACGATCTTGCCGCCCTCGACCTTGTACCCGTAGACGGTCGGCGCCTGCAGCTCACCCGTGGAGTCCCACTTGTAGTGCTTGCTCAGCCCGTCCTTGTCGTAGGACTTCACGAAGTCCTTGAGGTCGGCACGGGTGGTCTTGCCCTGGTCGATTCCGGACAGGAGCACGGTCGCCGCGTCGTAGCCCTCGATGGAGTACGTGCCGGGCTCGGCGCTCGCGAGCGTCTTGTACGCCTTCTCGAAGTCCGGGATCAGCTCGCCCGGGATGCAGGGGCAGGTGAAGTACGCGTTGCTGGATGCGTCGCCGGCCAGCTTGATGAACTGGTCGTCCTTCACGCCGTCCGGTGCGACGAACGTTCCCTCGAAGCCCTTCGCGACCAGCTGCTGGTCGAACGGAGCACCCTCGGCGTAGTAGCCCGAGTAGTAGACCGCGTCCGGCTTGGCGTTGATGATCTTCGAGACGACGGCCGAGAAGTCCTTCTGGCCGGTGGTCACCTTGTCGGTTCCGACGAGCGCGTCGCCGAGAGCCTTCGAGGTGGTGGTCGCGAGGCCGATGCCGTAGTCGGAGTCGTCCTGGACCAGGTACACCTTCTTGGCTTCCAGCTTGCCCGTGAGGAACTTCGCGGCGGCAGGACCCTGCACCGCGTCGTTGCCGAGGCCACGGAAGAAGGTCGTCCAACCGTTCTTCGTCAGGTCGGGGTTGGTCGCGGACGGGGTGATGTGCACCAGCCCCTGCTGCTCGAAGATGTTGCCGGTCGCCTTGGACTCACCCGAGAACGGGAGGCCGATGACGCCGACGATGTCCGCCTCGTTGACGGCCTGCGTGACGGGGCCGGTGGCCTTGTTCGGGTCGCCCTCCGTGTCGAACTTCTTGAAGCCGACCTGGCAGCCCTTGTTGGCCTCGTTGTGCTGGTTGATCGCCAGCTGGATGCCGTTGTAGATGTTGATACCGAGCTGGGCGTTCGGGCCCGTCTCCGCTCCGACATAGCCGATGGTCAGCCCAGCGGCACAGGTCGCCTTTCCGTCACCGGCAGGGAGGACGGCGTCCTTCGGGGTGTCGATCGAGGTGATGGCCGGAATGTTGACCTTCGAACTCGAGTTTGTCGATCCACCCGTGGACGCCTGATTGGCGCACCCCGCCAGGAACAGCGCGGCTGACGCTGCAACAGCCGCACCGATGATGACTTTCTTTCGTAGCATCTCTTGCCTCTCGACGTGAAATTCGTAACGAAGCGGCGTGGTTGCCTCTTCGCACCACGAATATGTGTGTCGAGAGTACATGCATTGCAACTAATCGCAACGCACTTTCTTACGGAGATTTACACGATCGAAACCAAATCGGCTCGCCCTGTTCACGGCGACGAGGCCGGGTTAGGCTCGGGACCACTCGGTTCGCGCAACCGGCGAGGAGGCGATGGATGCTCGGTGACGGCCACGTCACGATCGTGCGGATTCCCCTGCCGGAGCGTCTCGGCACTCCCGAATCCGCGGCCTTCGAAGAGCTGGTGTCCGTGATGAACGGGATCGCCGTCTCGCTCTGGGGGAACGACGATTTCGTGTACACCGCCGAGGCGGAGCTGGCGTCGTTCCGCGCGCAGGAGTTCCACGAGAAGCTGCTCTTCGCCGCGGTGCTCGACGGCGCCGTCGTCGGGCGTGTCGTCGCCGACTTCCCTCTGGAGGAGGACGCGGTGACGGCCACGCTGCTCGTCGACGTCGCCCCCGCCGTGCGCGGCCGCGGGATCGGGGCGCTCCTGCTGGCGAAGGGCGCGGAGCTGGCGGCGGACGGCGGGAGGACGGCGGTGTCCGCGTACACCGAGCATCCGGCTGCCACGATCCGGCCGGGCGGCGACGTCGTGCGCGCCTCCGCGGGAAGCAGCGGGCTGCCGGCGGACTCCCCCGACGTGCGCTTCGCCCTCTCCCACGGCTACCGGCTCGGCCAGATCGAACGGTCGAGCGAGCTGACGCTTCCGCTCGACCCCGGCCGCGCCGCCGCCCTGCTGGCGGACGCCGTCGACCACTCGCGCGACTACCGCACGATCAGCTGGTGGCGGCACGCCCCGGACGAGCAGGCCTCCGCCTTCTCCGCTCTCAAAGAACGGATGACGGTCGACGTGCCGCACTCCGGGATCGCCCTCGACGACGAAGCCTGGACCCCGGAGCGGGTCCGCCGCCACGAGGACGAGCTAATCGAGCGCGGAGAGCCGCTGCTCGTCACGGTGGCCCAGCACATCCCGAGCGGCGAGTTGGCCGCGTACACGGAGATCGCGGTGCCGGACGACGGAGACAAGGCGGAGCAGTACGACACGCTGGTGGCCGCCGCGCACCGCGGGAAGCGGCTCGGCACGCTGGTGAAACTCGAGAACCTGCGCAGGCTGGCCGACCTGGCCCCGCGCATCCACCGGCTGCTCACCTGGAACGCCGACGAGAACGCGCCGATGCTCGCGGTCAACGACGCCTTCGGCTTCCGCCCGCACGCCCTCACCGGCAACTGGCAGAAGACGCTGCGCTAGCGGGCCCGCGCGGGGCGCAGGCGCTGGCAGCGGGGGCAGAAGTGGGAGGAGCGGTTCATGAACTGCTCGCGCACGATCGGCGTGCCGCAGCGCGGGCACGGCTTGCCCTGCTGGCCGTATGCGTTGAGGCTGTGCGAGAAGTAGCCGGAGGCGCCGTTGACGTTGACGTACTGGGCGTCGAAGCTGGTGCCGCCCTCCGCCAGCGCCTTCTGCAGCACCAGGCGCACCTCCGCCAGCAGCCCCCGGATGCGCGCCCGCGAGAGCGAGGACGCCGGCTGCGCGTAGTGCAGCTTCGCCGCCCAGAGGGCCTCGTCCGCGTAGATGTTGCCGATGCCGCTGATCAGGGTCTGGTCGAGCAGCGCGCGCTTGATGCCGGTGTTCTTGCGGGACAGGGCGGCGGCGAACGCCGCATCGGAGAAGGCGGGGTCGAGCGGGTCGCGGGCGATGTGCGCCACCTGCGACGGCACGAGCGGCTCGTCCGTGCCGAGGCCGCCCGGCGCGCCGTCCGCGGTGGGGACGAGCGCATCCACCGCCATCGAGCCGAAGATGCGCTGATCGACGAAGTGCACCCACAGCTCGCCGTACCCGGGCTGCTCGATGTGCATCCGGATACGCAGCAGCCCGTTCTCGACGGCGCCGGGCTCCCGCAGGAGGATCTGCCCGCTCATGCCCAGGTGCGCGACGATCGCCGAGCGCGGCTCAGAAGCCGAAGCCGCAGCGAGCGGGATCCACAAGAACTTGCCGCGCCGCGCCGGGGTCTCCATCACCCGCCCGGTGAGCAGCGCGTCGAACGCACCGGCGACCGGGTCGTGGCGTTTCAGAGACCGCGGCTCGAAGACTTCGACGCCGAGGATGGTCGCTCCGGTGACGGCGGGCGCCAGGCCCGCCCGGACGACCTCAACCTCGGGAAGCTCTGGCACGTCGCTGCGTGAGGGTGGTCCAGGCGCTGAGCGCCGCGGCCATCTCGGCCTGCTTCTTACTCGTGCCGTCGCCGCTCGCCGTGACGAGGCTGCCGACGGCGACCGTGGCGTGGAAGGTCTTGGAGTGGTCCGGCCCGCTGTTGGTCACCGTGTAGACCGGGATGCCGGCGCCGCGGTGGGCTGCCGCCTCCTGCAGGCTGGTCTTGGGGTCCATCGCCGCGCCGAAGCGGGCGGGGTCGTCGAGCAGCGGCTCGATCAGGCGCAGCACGAGAGCCGTCGCCGCCTCGCCACCCGCGTGCAGGTATGCGGCGCCGATGATCGCCTCGACCGTGTCGGCCAGGATGGAGGCCTTCTCGCGGCCACCGCTCTGGTTCTCGCCGCGGCCGAGCAGCAGGTACTCGCCGAGACCGATGCTGCGCGCCACCTCGGCGAGGGCGACGGAGCTGACGAGGCTGGCGCGCCGCTTCGCGAGGTCGCCCTCGTCGAGCTGCGGGTTCTCCACGAACAGCTTGACCGTCACGGCCTGCCCGAGGATCGAGTCCCCGAGGAACTCGAGACGCTCGTTGTTCGGGATGCCGCCGTGCTCGTACGCGTACGAGCGGTGCGTCAGCGCAAGCTCGAGAAGCTCGGGGCCGATATCGACTCCGAGCTTCTCGATGAGTTCTGTACGCGCGACCGATTCCTCGGTCATCGCACGACTCCGTCCGTCATACGACGATCAGACGTCGGCGACCTTGCGGCCCTTGTACTCCATGAACAGGGCGGTGCCTGCGGAGTCCTCGACGACCTTGGCGCGGTGCGGCAGGCTGTACGTGACCTTGCCGCCCTCGACGGTCTTGACGAGCGTGGGGACCTCGGCCTTCCACTGCGAACGACGGGCGTGCGTGTTGGCGCGTGACTTCTTCCGCTTCGGAACAGCCATGGTTATCTCTCTTCTCTGTTACTGCTGCTGGTGGATTCAGTGGTGTCGGAAGCCTGGAAGGCCGCGAGCGCAGACCATCGAGGATCGACAATCGCTGTGGCTTCGCGGTCCGGCACATCCGCCAGCCGCTCCCCTGACTCGGGGTCGAGTCCTGGGCAGTCTGGCCGGCACACCGGCTGAAACGGCAGTGACAGCACTACCGCGTCCCTGATCAGAGGTTCAAGATCCACGTGGTCGTCGTGAACCTCAAAATCAAAAGCTTCGTCAGAAGAATACGCGAAAAGTTCCTGGATATCGACTTTGACAGGCTGCTCGATGTCGATGAGGCAGCGTCCGCAGACCCCGACCGCCGTCGATTCGGCCTCGGCGGTCACCAGAATGCCCTCGTGCATCGACTCGAGCCGGAGGTCGAGGTCGATGGTCGAGCCCTCGGGGACGCTCACCAGCCCTTCGCCCATCTTCTCCGCGACCGGCAGCTGGATGCGCTGCTCGCGCATCTCGCCTGGGCGGTGGATGATGTCGTACACATTGACGGTGTACGGCGTGGTTCTGAACTTGGTCACGAGCGACTATTTTACGCGGGTCTTCCCTGGTTAGGGGCCGGAGACCACGCGGCTGGGATGAGAGACACAGGAATGAGCGCCGCCTTGAGCCGCAGCGCTGCCCCGGCCTGCGCCTCCAGGGCGCCAAGAACGCGCGTCAGATCGTCGCCGAGGCCCACGGCGGTCGCCCGGGTGGGCGGCCCGTACGCATCCCGTTCCCTGACGGCCAGCAGCCTGCGCACAGCGTCCTCCCCCGGCGTTCCGGCCACGGCGGACGCCACCCGCACGGCGAAGGCGCGCGGGGTCTCGGTCGCCGGGACGATCCAGCCCAGATCCCTCGCCGTGTCCCGCAGCTCGTCCCAGGCCGTGGATGCGCCTCTCCACTGGTCGGTCAGCCTCCTCAGCCTGTTCCTGCGTCTCACCCTGCGCAGCACGGCCGGGGTGAGCAGCAGCGCCACGATGAGGAGTGCGACGCCGACGCCCGAGATCACCGGCTGCAGGGTGGACGGCGCCGTGGCCCCCGTCGGGCTGCCGAGGTTCGCCGGGTCGGTCGGCACGATCGCCTTGGAGCCGGCCGTCGAGGTCGAGGTGGAGCCGGGCACGACGGCGGTCGGCGTGCTGTCCGGCCGGGTGTAGCTCGGGATGGTGCCGCGGCCGACGGTCGGCTCGAAGGCCACCCAGCCCACACCGGCGAAGTACAGCTCCGGCCAGGCGTGCAGGTCGTCGCTGGTCACCGTGTACTGGCCGGGGTTGTTGGCCGTTCCTCCGCTGGTCGCGCCGGGCAGGTAGCCCTCCGCGACCCTCGACGGGATGCCGAGCGCCCGGGACATCAGCGCCATCGCGGACGCGAAGTGCACGCAGTATCCGCTCTTGACCTGCAGGAACTTGGCGATCACGCGCCCGCCGTCTCCGTCGAAGCCCTGCTTGAGCGGGGTCTGCGTCGAATACGTGAAGCCGTTGTCGCGGAAGTAGTCCTGCAACGCGACCGCCTTGTCGTACTCGGACACCGCGCCCTTCGTGGCGGAGATGGCGGTGCTGGCGATGATCGACGGCAGATCCGGAGGGAGGAACAGGTCGCGCTCGACCGAGGCCGGCACGAATCCGCCCGCCGCCTGCAGCTGGTCGGCCGTCGGCTGCAGCACGAGGCTGGTCGCCGTGTACTTCTGGCCCTGCGTCGTGGTGTTGATCGCGCCGACGGTGAGGTCGTCGGGATCCCACGACCAGGTGCCGCTCAGCCCGGAGACGCCCTGCACCGGATACGGCACGGGCAGCCAGCGGCTCTGCATGTTGTCGATCTCGACCTTCGTGGTGATCTTGGTGGTCGCGACCGTGTCGGAGAGGCCGAACACCGGCCCGATCGTGTTGCCGCTCGGCAGCCGTTTGGTGTCGCGCTCCCTGTGCTTCCAGACCGACCCGGTGAACTGGTCGAGCGACGCCAGCTTGAGGTACTGCCCGGACGACGCCGTCGTCGTGTACGTGAGGGCTCGCACCGCCGCCGGTCTGCGCAGATCCTTGCCGAGGTCGATCAGCGGCGTCACCGTGCCGCCGATCGAGATGCCGCCCGCGGTGAACGAGGTCGCGCCGCCCCTGTCGAAGCCCGGAGCCGTGCCGCCCAGGATGAGCGCGACCACCACCGCGGCCGCCGAGATCGAGAGGGAGGCCGTCGGCCGCGGCGTCCCCGGCCGCCTGGTGCGCACGTCGCAGCGCAGCAGCCAGAGGAACGCGGCGGCGGACGCCGCGAGCGCGAACGGGTCGAGCCCGTCTCCGAGCAGCGCGCCGGGTACCACGAGCACGATGCCCACCCCGAGCGCGGTGAACGCGGGCACCCGGAACGCGATGGCGAGGGTGTCGAGCAGGATGGCGAGGACGCATCCGCCGCCGACCACCAGGAACATGAACTCCGGCAGGCTCTCCGCCGGGGTGCCCTGCTGGTAGATCGACAGCATGGCCTGGTCGATGAAGTCGCCCCACGCCGCGAAGGTGCGCGGCGTCGGGAGGATGCCGAGCAGGCCGGTTCCCCTGCCGAAGGCCACGGTCATCACCACCGCCGCCTCGGCCAGCAGCAGGAGCGGCACGATGCGCCGGTGAACGCCGGCCGTGCGCAGCGCCGCTCCGGTGACCAGGAGCAGGGCGGCAGAGAACACCAGAGCGAACCACCAGCCCGCGCCCTGGATGAGGCCGACCAGCGCGAAGCTGACGGCGACCACCTGGATGAGCAGCGCCGTCGTCAGCCGCCAGTACCCCTGCCGTCGCTCCCGCACCAGCGGCACGGCGCCGGCGAACGCCTGCTCGCTAGCCACGGTTCACCGCCGCCCTGCGCCGCCCGAGGGCACGTTGCCAGCTGTCGGCCGGGTCGTCCCCTCCCGAGAACGGCACGCAGAGCCATCCGGCATCCGCCAGTACGTCTTCGACCTCCTGCGGCGCGGACGCCCCGATGAACGCGACGGCCGGGTCGCACATCGAGCGGACGGCGGCCAGCGCCCCGAGCTCGTTGAGGGAGCCGCCGAGGAGCACGGCGAACACCGGGACGGCGCGGCCGGAGCGACGGAGCCCGGCCGCGAGTTCGGCGACGGCGTCGTCGCGGGGCACGTCGCTCGGTTCGATGCCGGCCAGGTCGGCGAGCAGCAGCCGGTCGGCGCTTCCGACGTCGTAGGTCGGCGTCGCTGCTCCCAGCGTGCCGGTCCTGCCCGCCCCGCTCCTGCCGGAGAGCTGGCGCGGCCCCGTCTCGACGACGCTGACCACGAAGCCCTCGTCGAGGAGGTGGACGCCGATCGAGGCGACCAGCTCCACCAGGGTCTCGAACTCCGCATCCGGTGCCGAGACGTCCCTGGTGTCCGCGATCAGCCACGCCTCCGGATTGCTGCGGCGCTCCTCCTGCCGCACCATGAGCTTGTCGTGGCGTGCCGTCGCTCGCCAGTGCACGCGGCGCAGCGGGTCTCCCGGCCGGTACTCACGCGCGATCAGCTCGTCGGCGCTCGGGATGCTGTGGCGCAGCAGCTCGTGCTCCGTGCCTTCGCTGCGTGCCACATCCAGGTCGCCGCCCGGCAGGGCCGTCACCCGCGGGGTGACGACGAACTGTTTCGGCTGCCCGAGGGCGTACTCGGCGTACGCCAGCCCGAACGGGTCTGTGCGGCTGACGATGAGCGGGCCGACCGGATGCGATCCCCGGTGCTTCGCGCGCACCTCCTGCCGCAAGACGATGGTGTCCCTGCCGTGGCTCACGTTCTGCTGGTGGGCGCCGAGCCGCGGGAACGGGGCCTGGCCCTGCACCCCGACCGCCGGAGGGGCGGACTCGCGCCAGTTCGCGGCCGGGCTCGGCCGGGGGGACTCGTTGCGGGCCGTCGTCACGACGGTCGCGGTCTCCCCCGCCGCCACGATGTCCGGGTGGAAGCTGCGGGACACGGTCAGTCTCGGGCGGTCGACGGTCACCGAGATCATCGCCGCCAGCGGCAGGACGGTGAGGAACACGCCGACGAACAGCACGTCGGTGCGCCCGAGCGCGACCGAGGCGACGAGCGCGACGACACCGACGGCGAACAGCGCCCAGCCGCGTACGGTCGGCCGGGGTTTTCTGACCGGCGACGACGTTCGGGCGCGCCGCGGCATGGCTCAGCCCGCCTGCCCTGCCCTGGTCGGGCGGTTCGCACCGTCCGGACGGCCGGAACCCCCCGCTGCCCCGATCGCGCCGGAGCCGACGGGCACGGGGGTCGCCGCGACGATCCTGCGGACGATGTCCGCGATGACCGGCGCGCTCTCGTGGTGGTGGCCGAGCGCGCGGCTGGTCGGGAGCAGCCGGTGCCCGAGCACGGGGACGGCGAGCGTGTCGATATCGTCGGGGAGCACGAAGTCGCGGCCGTCGAGCGCCGCCATCGCCTTCGCGGCCCGCACGAGCTGCAGCGTGGCCCTGGGGCTGCCGCCGAGGCGCAGGTCCCTGTCCTCCCTGGTGGCGCGCACGATGTCGACCGCGTACTGCTTGACCGGTGTGGAGGCGAACACGCTGCGGGCGGTGGTCATCATGGCCCGCAGCTCGTCCGAGGTGACGACCGGCCCGATCCGGGAGAGCGGGCTGGAGGTGTCCCTGGTGGTGAGCATGGCGAGCTCGGAGGCGTCGTCCGGGTATCCCATCGCGATGCGCGCCATGAACCGGTCGCGTTGCGCCTCCGGGAGCGCGTACGTGCCCTCCATCTCGACCGGGTTCTGCGTGGCGACGACGATGAACGGCGCGCTCAGCGGATAGGTGGAGCCGTCGACCGTGACCTGCCGCTCCTCCATGCACTCGAGCAGTGCCGACTGGGTCTTGGGGCTCGCGCGGTTGATCTCGTCGCCGATGACGATGTTCGCGAACACCGCTCCCGGCTTGAACTCGAACCGCCGCTCCGCCTGGTTGTAGACGGACACGCCGGTGACATCGCTCGGCAGCAGGTCCGGCGTGAACTGGATGCGGCTCACCGTACAGTCGACCGACTTCGCCAGCGACTTCGCGAGCATCGTCTTCCCGACGCCCGGCACATCCTCGATCAGCAGATGCCCTTCGGCGAGCAGCACGGTGAGCGCGGTCTGGACGGCGTCGTGCTTGCCGTCGATGACCGACTCGACGTTGGCGGTGATCTGGGCCGCGGCGCGCCTCAGCTCATCGAGGTCCATCCCGGTGGCGTGGTCCGTCTCATCGGGGGCGACCGACGATTCGGTCGGCTGGCGCGTCGCGTAACTGTTCATGTCTCCTGCAAATACTCGTAGACGGCGGTGGGGACGTATGGACTCACGTCGCCCCCGAGCGCGGAGACCTGGCGCACGAGGGAGCTGGAGACGTGGGCGTTGGCTGGATTGGGCAGGATGAACACGGTCTCGACCGCTGCGAGGTGGCGGTTGACGATGGCCATCGGGGTCTCGTACGCCACGTCCACCTGCGACCGGATGCCCTTGACGAGCACATGCGCCCCGACATCGGTGCAGTAGTCGACCAGCAGGCCGACACTCCAGGATGCGACGACGATGTTCCCGGGGATCCCGGCGTCCGCGATCGAGCGCTCGATCAGGGCGACCCGCTGAGCGATGGGCAGGAGGGCGCTCTTGTCCGGGTTGTGCACGACGAGCACGTGGACCTCGTCGAACAGGCCTGCGGCACGTTCGATGACGTCGAGATGCCCGAGGGTGACCGGGTCGAACGATCCAGGGACAACGGCGATCCTGTTCATAGACCTTCAGACTATCCCGCTGTACCCGGCATTTCGTTGTGAATCCGTTACCAAAATATGGCCGTGGCGCCACCCCCTTCCAGGGGTCACCGAGCGGTCAGGATTTACCGAGGAAGGCCCGTTCGCTCTCGTCCAGTCGCCGTGCGAGCGCGGCGGCCAATGCGGGATGCGCGGAGAGCCCTCCGTCGTCGTCCAGCGTCTCCTGCGCGGCCGTCCTCGCCTCCGCGATCAGTTCCCCGTCGGAGACCACGCGCAGCAGCCGCAGCGACGACCGGCCGCCGGACTGCCTGCTGCCGAGCACGTCGCCCTCGCGGCGCAGCTCCAGGTCGATGTTCGCCAGCTCGAAGCCGTCGAGCGTCGCGGCCACCGCCTCGACCCGCTCCCTGGCGAGCGTCTCCTGCTCGGCGGAGGTGACCATCAGACAGAGCCCTGGCACCCCGCCGCGGCCGACGCGGCCGCGCAGCTGGTGCAGCTGCGAGACGCCGAACCTGTCCGCGTCGAGGATGACCATCGCCGACGCGTTCGGAACATCCACCCCGACCTCGATCACGGTGGTGGCGACGATCAGGTCGAGGTCGCCTGCGGCGAACGCGCGCATGATCTCGTCCTTGGCGTCGCTGCTGAGCTTGCCGTGCAGCATCCCGATGCGCGCATCCCGGAACAGCGGGTCGGCGCGCACCCGCGCCGTGACGGATTCGACGTTGGCGATCGGGCGTACGGGGGCGCCGTCCTCGTCCTGCTCCGCCTCTTCCCCGTCGTCCTCCCTGTCTTTGCCGGTGATCGCCGGGCAGACCACGAAGACCTGTCTGCCCTTCGCGATCTCCTCCGCCGCGCGCTCCCAGATGCGCCGCTCCCAGCCCGGCCGGTCGGCCAGCGGCACCACGAAGCTCTCGATGCCCTGGCGGCCGGCGGGCAGCTGGGCGATGGTCGACACGTCCAGGTCGCCGAACACCGTCATCGCGACCGTGCGCGGGATGGGCGTCGCCGTGAGCACGAGGACGTGCGGAGGGGTGCCGCCCTTCGCCCGCAGCGCCTCGCGCTGCTCCACGCCGAACCGGTGCTGCTCGTCCACCACCACGAGCCCCAGGTCGAAGAACGTCACGGCGTCGCCGAGCAGCGCGTGCGTGCCGACCACGATGCGGGCCTGGCCGGACACCGTGCGCAGCAGCGCCTTCTTGCGCTCGGCGGTGGACAGCTGCCCGGTGAGCAGGGTCGGCATCAGGTCGGCGGAGAGGTCCGGCCCGAGCATCTTCACGATCGAGCGCAGATGCTGTCCGGCGAGCACCTCGGTCGGCGCGAGCAGCGCGGCCTGGCCGCCGGAGTCCGCGACGGCGAGCATCGCCCGCAGCGCCACCAGGGTCTTGCCGGAGCCGACCTCGCCCTGCACCAGCCGGTGCATCGGGGCGGTGTCCGCCAGGTCGCGCGCGATCTCTGCCCCGACCGTTGCCTGGTCGGCGGTGAGCTCGAACGGGAGCACGGCATCCAGCCTGTCGAGGAAGCCGCCCGTCTTCGCCGTGCGCGGGGTCGCGGCGATCGCCCGGGAGGCCGCGCGCTGCTGCAGCAGGGCGGCCTGCAGCACGAACGCCTCGTGGAACCGCAGCGTGTCGCGCGCCCGCTGCCACTGCGCGTCCTTCTCCGGACGGTGCATGTACTCGTACGCGGTCCGCAGGGCGAGCAGGCCGCGCTCGGCCACGATCCGCTGCGGCACCGGGTCCGGAACGTCGGTCAGCGCATCCAGGGCGAGCGCGACGGCCTTCTGCACCTGCCAGCTGGCAACCGTGCCGGTCGCCGGGTAGATCGGGATGGGGGTCTGCGCCCAGTTCTTCGCGGCGGCGCTGCCGGGGACGACGGCGTTCTCCGCATCCGGCTCGAACAGTTCGTAGTCCGGATGCGCCAGCTGCAGGGCGCCGCGGTAGTCGGACACCTTGCCGGCGAAGATGCCGCGGACACCGGGGACGAGCTCTTTCGCCCGCCACGCCTGGTTGAAGAAGGTGAGGGTCAGGATGCCCTCTCCGTCGGTGATCTTCACCTCGAGGATGGAGCCGCGGCGGGCGCGCATCGGGCGCTCCTGCACCCGGATGACCTCGGCCACGATGGTCACGTTCTCGTCCAGTGGCAGGTTCGCCAGCGCCGTCAGCTCGCCGCGCTTGGCGTAGCGGCGCGGATAGTGGCTCAGCAGGTCGGAGACGGTGCGCATCCCGAACGCCTTCTCGAACGCGGAAGACGTGCGCCCGCCGAGGACCCCGCTCAGCCGGGAGTCGAGACTGATCGCACCATCGACGGCCGGTGCGGAAACGGAACTCATGGTTCGATCGTATGCGCCGCGTCCGTCAGTGCCGCCAGTTCGGCCGCGACGGCCTCGTCCTCCGGCTGCTCGGCGGCGAGCCGCTGCTGGATGCGCCTGGCCTCCTGGATGCGCCCGAGCTCACGCAGGCAGCGTGCGACGGTCCACGCCGCCGCGAAGCGCTGCTCCGGCGTGCCGTAGCGCTCTGCCGCCTCCTCCGCCGCCTCGAACTCGGCGAGCGCCGACACCGGGGTGCCCTCCTCGAACAGCCGCCAGCCGCGGTTGTTGTGCAGGGCGACCGCCCAGCGCAGTGTGCGCGGGTCGTGGCTGGATGCGAGGTCGGAGAGTCCCTCCGCGGTCCAGTGCTCCGAGCGCTCCGGATCGGAGATGGCGAGCATGTGGGCCGCATCGACGGCGAGGAAGGTCTCTCCCTGGCGCCGGGCAGCACTGAGGGCCTCCTCGAACAGCGCGGTGGCCTCCGCGGTTCGTCCCGCGGAGTTGCGGAGTCGTCCGCGTTCGAGCAGCACGCGCACGGCGAGCGTGTCCGTGGCGGGGATCAGCAGGTCGAGCAGGGCGTCCGCCTCGTCGAAGCGGCGCAGCAGCCCGAGCGCGCGGGCGCGCTGGGTCTCGAGCTCTGCCCTGACCAGTTCGGGCCGGTCGGGCTCTGCCGCCGCTGCGGCGAACCGGTCGGCAGAGGCGACAGGGTCGTCGAAGTTCCAGATGGCGTCGAGTTCTGCCTGTTCCAGGCGATCTACCATCCCTCCATCTTGGCCGCCCTGCCGTCGCTGACGCTAGGCTCGAATTGCCATGACACGTATCGTCGCCGGATTCGCCGGCTCGCTCAGCCTGCAGGTGCCGAAGAGCGGAACCCGCCCGACGAGCGACAGGGTGCGCGAGGCGATCTTCTCCGCGCTCGACGCGCGCGACGCCGTGCACGGCGCCCGGGTGCTCGACCTGTACGCCGGATCGGGCGCGCTCGGCCTGGAGGCCGCGAGCAGAGGCGCGACGCACGTCACGCTGGTGGAGAGGAACGCGGACGCCGCCCAGGTCTGCCGCAGGAACGCGCAGTCGGTCGCGAAGGCCGCGCCGCGTTATGCGGTCCCCGTCATCGAGGTGCGCGGCGCGGCCGTGCAGAGCTACCTCGCCGGGGCCGGCTCGACCTACGACCTCGTGTTCATCGACCCTCCATACGAGGTGGACGACGCCGAGCTGCTCGCCGTGCTCACCGCTCTCGTGCCGCGCCTCGCCCCGCACGCCACGGTGTGCGTCGAGCGCAGCACCCGCACGCCGGAGCCGACCATGCCGGACGGCCTCGTGATCGAGCGCCGCAAGGACTACGGCGACACGGCGCTGTACTGGCTCGAACGCGACTGACGCTACAGACGCCGGTCGTGACCGACCTCGATCTCGCGCCGCTCAGCCCGCGTTGCCGTCCCAGCCCTCGTACGGGTCCCAGCCGCCGCGCGCGTCGAACGGCCGGCCGCCCACCAGCAGGCCGTCGCCCTCCCGCACCGTGCCGATCGCGCGGAAACCGCCCGGCAGCTCCGTCCCGGCCGGGAACGTCGCGAGGAGCCCGTGGTCCTCTCCCCCGGTGAGCGCGGCCTGCACATCGCCGCCGAGCGCTGCAGGGTCGATGTCGAGCGCCACGCCGCTCGCCAGTGCGACTCTGCGGGCGTCGAGCGCCAGCCCGTCGCTCAGGTCGAGCATGGCGGTGGCGCCCGCGACGGCGGCGAGCGGCCCATCCTGGATCGGCGGCTCCGGACGCAGCTGGGCGGCCACCGCATCCGGATGCTCGCGCAGCACCTCATCGAAGCGCGCCCTGTCCGGCTCCCCCGTCTCGTCGACCGCCCGCTCGAACAAGAGGCGCAGCCCGGTCCCTGCACGCCCGAGCGCTCCGGACACCGCCAGCACGTCGCCGGCGCGCGCTCCGCTGCGCAGCACGGGGTCCCGGCCCTCCAGGTCGCCGAACGCGGTCACGGCGATGGTGAACGTGTCCGAGGCGGACAGATCCCCGCCGACCACGCCGCATCCGGGGGCGAGGGAAGCGCAGGCGTCGCGGAACCCGTCGGCGACGCGTTCCAGGTCGTGGACGGGCGTTGCGGACGGCGCGGCGATGGCGACGACCATCGCGGTGGGCACGGCCCCCATCGCCGCTACGTCGGAGAGGTTGGTCGCCGCGGCCTTCCAGCCGAGGTCGTACGGCGTCGACCAGGCCAGCCGGAAGTCCGGGCCGTGCACCATCATGTCCGTCGTCACCACGTACCGGCCGTCCGGAGCCGCGATCACGGCGGCGTCGTCGCCGGGCCCGACGATGGTGGCCGCGGACTCCGGCAGCCGGGGGAAGATCCGCTTCAGAGTCTCCACCTCGGACACCTCGCCGATGGTCGCTCCCGCGGTTCCGCTCCCAGACATCGTCATGCATCAAACGGTAGCCTGAAACCGATGTCCACCCGTCACCGCGCCCAGCGTCGCACAGCAGCCATTCTCACCATCGTCCTCGGCGCAGGCATCGCCCTCGCCGGGTGCGCGCCGATCGTCTCGCTCCAGCCGGCGGCCGACGCCAACGATCCTGGATGCGCGGAGGTCAGCGTCCGCCTGCCCGACAGCGTGGGCGGCAAGGCAGAGCGTCAGACCGACGCCCAGGCGACCGGCGCGTGGGGCGACCCGACCGCGGTGCTGCTGCGCTGCGGCGTGCCGCCGATCGGCCCGACCACCAAGCCGTGCGTCTCGGTGAACGGCGTCGACTGGGTGCTGATGACCGAACCGGATGCGAAGACAATCGTCTACCAGACGTTCGGCCGCACCCCGGCCACGGAGGTCGTCATCGACCACGTCGCCGGCGTCTCGGACGCGTCGGTGCTCCCCGAGTTCGCCAGCGCCATCCAGACCATCAAGCAGACCAGCAAGTGCCTGTCGACGCTCGACACGTCGCTCACCCCGGCGCCGACACCGACCCCGACGCCGACGCGCTAGACGGCGGCTCTCGGCTGAGCGCAGTCTGCCCGTCGGCGGTCAGCCGTCGGCGTGGATGCACCTCGCACAATCGACGGCGGGCTCGACGCGGCGAATGCGCCAGTCCAGACTCATGATGTCCAGTTCCCGGACGTGGTCGGCGAGACCGAGCGGGAGGCCGAGCAGCACCCGCAACGCCTCCCAGGCCGTCAGGTTCCCCACCAGACCGGACACCGGCGCGATGCTCCCGCCAGCGTCGCTCCTCCCCTTGAGCGTCGTCATCGAGAGCCGACGGTGGTCGTCTCGTGTCGCGTCCCGGATACAGCTCCAGCAGACTGTCTTGCCCGGCACGACCGTCACGCCCGGAGAACCGAGGTTTCCGCCGTACGCTCCGCCGACGATGTGAGGGATGCCGGACACCTGCGCGCACTCGGCGACGATGTCGGACAGTGCGAACGGATCGGGCTCGTCTCCGCAGCTGACGACGAGGTCGGCGCCATCGACGAGGTCGGCGAGATCGGACGTCGACTCGACCGACCGCCGGTGCCCAGACACCACGATGCCATCGGTGATGTCGCCGAGGCGATCGCGCGCGGCGTCGATCTTCGCTGTACCGACCTGCACGGTCGAATACAGCGGCTGTCGGTTGAGGTTCGACAGCTCGACGACATCGGGGTCCACGATGTCGAGCCGACCGACCCCGGCCATCGCCAACGACTGGAGCACCCACGATCCGACACCACCGATACCGACGATGACCACCCTCGCATCGCCGAGTCTGTCCTGCAGGGCTCGCGGCGATGCGGGGAGCTGCGGGAAGGTCGCGATCATCTCCTCGAAAAGCAGTCCCTGGCGGGAGTGGCGGGCATCGCCCGCCCACCGCTCACCACGGCTGAGGAGTCGCTCGTCTCTCAGCACGTCGAGACATGCATCGACCGCGTTCGCGCTGTCGGGGAATTCCGCGACGGCTGTCCGAAGCTCGGCGATGGAACGCGTGCCGTCGATCAGCGGGATCAGCGCGATGACCGCATCCGTTGCCTGGAACTCCTTGACGCGCAGATCGCTCACTGAGATGAACTGAACCGTCTGGTCACGACGGAAGGCGAGGACGCTGCTCCGGAGCCGAGGGTGACTGTGCGATTCATCCATGACAACCTCCTGCATCTGTCGACGACCTACTGCGCGGCCAGAGCGACGACGGGGTCGACCGCACTCGCCCTTCTGGCCGGGCCGATCGAGGCCGTCACGAGGAAGACGACGGTGACCACAGCGATCGCCAGCCTGGCGCCCGGCTCGAACGCCGGGGCAAGACTCACCCCGAGAGAACCCGCGATGACCTTGGTCAAGAGCACACCTGCGAGCTGACCGAGGCAGAGACCGATGGCAAGAGAGGCGAGCGACACACCGATCGCGTCCCACAGCACGAGCCCGGCGACCCCGCGCCGTGTCGCCCCGACAGCGCGAAGGGCACCGAACTCGGCCTGCCTCTGATAGACGGAGAAGGCCATGACACCGGCGATTCCGATGGACCCGAGGCCGAAGGCGATGAGGACGACCGCGAAGGCGGACGCCGAATACGCACCGAGTTCGCTGGTCGCCCGCTCCCGCATCGCGGCCGCCGTGATGACCGTGAGCCCAGGGACGTCGCGGAGCTCGTCCGCGACCGCATCCCGTACCTCCACGGGATGGGCACCCTCGGCGACCGAGGCGTTCCAGCCCGTCTGACCTGACATCCCCAGTGCTCGGGCGATCGGGAGCGGAACGACCACCTGCGTCCCCGTGACCAGCGAATCGAACGTCCCGACGACAGCCAGGCGTTCGGACGCCGTTCCTCGCGTCAGTGTGACTTCGGAACCGACGCCGGCACCGCTGGATGCCGCCAGCGCAGCAGGCAGGACGATCCCGCCCGACTTCTCCAGGGCGGCCGGCGTGGTGTGGTCGTCTCCGGCGCTCCACGGGAGCTGCGCCGTCTGGAAATAGGTGGCCGGATCCACTCCGAGCACGCTGACCGCCGCGGTCTCGCCGTCCGGGCCGGAGAAGGTCGCCCGGTCGGCGATGGTGCCGGAGACGATTCGCACGCCGCTGACGCCCGCGATCCTCTCCGTCGCCTGCGCATCCAGGGGTACCGTCGACGTGACCTGCACGTCGGCCCCGAACTGGCGGGAGATCTGCACAGACATCGCCGTGCTGATTGCCGAGACCCCGATCACAAGCGCGAGGCCGAGACACGCGATGGAGGCGGTCATCGCCGAGATCATGCCCAATGGGTTCGTCCGTTGCAGGCGTCGCGCGGACGCGCGCGCCGACCAGGTCGGCAGCCGGGGCATCCTGGCCAGCAGACGTAGAGCGACCGGCGCCAGGAGCATGGATGCGGCGATCAGGCCCACGAGCGAGGCGATGGTGAGCGCGTCGAGATCGACGAACAGCGTCGCCACCGTCGGTGCCAGCACCGCGACCACGACAAGGAATCGACTCCAGCCGGTCAGGCGGCGGCCACGATCCTGCGTGATCGTGGAGATCGGCGGGCGGCGCACCACCGACACGATTGACCTGCACGCCCCGGCCAGACCGGCAATGAGTCCTGTCGCGAACGCGATCGCGACCTGCCAGGGACGCACCTCCATCGGTGGAATCGGCAAGCCGTTGCTGGAGGTCAGGAGCAGGTTGAGCACCGCGCTCACTCCGAACCCCGCACCGATTCCGACGATGGAGCACACCACGCTGAGCATGGTCGCCTCAGCAAGCACGCGTCTCCCAAGCCACGCGCCCGAAGCGCCGACGGTGCGCATGACCGCGTATGTGCTGTCCCGTGCACGGATGGCTGCTCCGAGCGCGACGGCGATCAGGATCGCGGCAACGCCCATCGTCACGGCGGACGCCAGCACGAGGACCAGCGTGATCGTCGACAGAAGGGGTCCGAAAGCAGACGTGACGGCCGAGGTGTCCTGGAGCACCAGCCCGGGCGGGAGCTTCGCCGCGTTCGTCGCTTTCCAGTCGTCGGCAGAGCCAGAGAACGTGAGGTCCACTCTCGTGACCTGCGCCGGGAGGTCGAAGATATCCTGGGCCGTCGGCAGGCTGACGAAGATGTTCTCGTAGGCGAGCACTCCGAGGCTTCGGGGGTCGGCGATCCCGACCACCTCCAGGGCGCGCCGTCCTGTCGTGGCCGCGAGCGCGATGTCGTCTCCGACCGTGACGCCGAGGCGCTCCGCAATATCCGACGGGAGCAGTACTTCTTCGCTTCCCTCCCGTGGGAGCCTGCCCTGGGAGGCGAGCCGGCTGATCGCCTCGTTGAGATCGGTCGAATATCCCGTGACTGTCAGATCGCTGCGCGACCCCCTCGCTCCCTCGACGGACGACCCCCGGCTGAGCGTGGTGACCGCCAGTCCGACTCCTGGCAGCTCCGCGACGGCGGCGGCGTCCTCTTCAGGGATGGCCGCCCCCGGCGTGCTCGACACGATTCCGGCTTGCCCGATTCCGCCGAGCGCGTCGACGCCCGCCGAGAGGGTCGCTCCGACGGACAAGGAGGTGAGGAGGGTACCGAAGAGCAGCGCAACGCCTGCCGTCAGCGCCGACGCTGCGACTGCGTACCGGCGCCCCTCAGCGAAGAGCTGACGCAAGCCACGAGCGAACATGTTCACCCCGCTCGACGTCGGAACGGCCGGCAGTGGCCCTGTCATGGCTCAGCTCGTCGACGATGACGCCGTCTCTGAGCGCGATGACACGATCGGCGAACCCCGCCGCCCGCAGGTCGTGGGTCACCAGGACGCCGCAGCGGACCTCGGAGGCATCGAGTCCGGTACGAAGGAGATTCAGGATGATGTCGCTGTTCTTCGTGTCGAGGTTTCCTGTCGGCTCGTCGGCGAGGAGGACGTCCGGTCGTCCGAAGATCGCCCGGCCGAACGCGACCCGCTGACGCTGCCCTCCGGAGAGCAGGTTCGGCATGCGCTCGGCGTGGTCGACGAGATCGAGTTCCGCGAGCACATCGAGCGCGCGCGGGAACCACTCCGCCCGCTTCGCGTTCGCGACGATCGCCGTGAGCGCCACGTTCTCAACGACGGTCATGGTGGGGACGAGGTGGAACGACTGGAACACGAAGCCGACATGGTCGCGGCGGAACACCGTCCTCTGCCGTTCGGTCTGCGCCGTCACGTCACGTCCAGCGAACGAGATCGTTCCGCTCGTCGCAGTGTCGAGGCCGCCGATGAGCTGGAGAAGCGTGGACTTGCCCGACCCGGATGGGCCGACGATGGCAACGAGTTCGCGTTCATGGACCGTGAGGTCCACTCCGCGGAGCGCCGCGATCTCGTTTCCGCCGGAGTCCGTATACACCCGGGTGAGCCCCCGCACGGCGAGAATCTCCTGCGCACCTGCGATCACGACGCCACCGCCGGACGTTCCGGCTGCATCCGATCGAACTCGTACCACATCTCCCACTCGCCGAATTCGCCATCGAGCAGCGTCGACTCGATGACCGTCCACAGCCTGGCGAGCGCGCTCGCGTCGTCCGTGCTCGTCCGAGGTGCGGGAATCGGCTCGTGATACTCGAGTTGGTAGTGCCCGTCGGCGGAGGAGCGCAGAGTGATGGGCACCATGGGCGCCCCCGCTGCGCGGCTGATGAGAACGGGTCCGAGCGGAGCGTTCACCGTTGTTCCGAGGAAAGGCACCCGCCGATGGTGTTTGTCCACCCCGCGAGGGTCCAGCTCCGGGAAGAGGGAGAAGGCCCGACCGGACCGGAGAACGGCCAGGGCTCGCCGGAAGGTGGACTCGGATCCCAGCTGATGCGCGTCGATGTCGAGTGAGGGGAAGGCGAACCGGTGGAGCGCGTCGAAGTTCATCCGGTTGAACACGAGGCTGACCGGCATATGGTGCGCCATCAACGGACCGATCGGATAGGACGGACCGACGTGGAGCGGAAGCGCCAGCACGCCGTGACCAAGGCTCTGGGCACGGCGGAGATTGTCCAGGCCCGTAACCGTCACGACCCGATCGAAGAGGGCGTCCGGCTCATTCAGCCAGAGACAGAGGAACGTCGAGTCGAATTGCAGCCGCGGCCCGTAGACGGAGAAACGCCGCGCCTGTTCCGCCTTGTCGAGGCTGTCGAGAGCCGGCGCCTGATCCATGAACGCCACCGTGCGCTCGTAGATGGCGTCCGGGTGTTCCGCAGGAGGGACGTCCTCCAGGTAGGAAGCCTGGGCGTAGTCCGAGAGCTCGGACATCAATGCCCACGCCCGTTCGGGTCCGGCTGCCTTCAGCGAAGCGAAGAGAGCCGGATGGTCCGGAAGCTCGAAGATGTTGAAAAGCGGCATGGCCATGCTGGCGGGATCCCTTCATCGACGCCGATTGTCAGAGAGCGGGCGGCGTGAGTGCGGCGGCGATCACCGCCGCACTCAGACGAGTCAGCTGCACATGCACTGGCTGCCACAGGCGAGCGTCGCTCCGGCCTGCAGGTCGATGTCCTTGACCTTCTCCACGGGAATCACCTCCTCACTGAATCGATGCCCACGACTGGGCGTTGATTTAGTGTTCCGAGGTTAGGTCTGCAATGTCAATCAATGCATTTCTTAGTCTGACATTACATACAGGTATTTATGTTGCGCGCGCGTCGCTCAGGCTGCGGCGCGCGCCAGCGCGACGTCGATGAGCTCGGTGATCAGCGCCGGGTATGCGAGGCCGGACTCCTGCCAGCAGCGCGGGAACATCGAGATCGGCGTGAAGCCGGGCATGGTGTTGATCTCGTTGATGACGAAACCGTCCGCGGTGAGGAAGAAGTCGACACGGGCGAGGCCCTCTCCCCCGATGGCGTCGAACGCCTTCGCACCGAGCGCCTGCATGGTGGCGAGCTCGTCGGCGGTCAGGTCGGCCGGGCAGACCAGGTCGATGCCGGGCGCATCCAGGTATTTGGCTTCGAAGTCGTAGAAGTCGCGGCCGGTGACCACGATCTCGCCGGCGACGGAGGCGCGGGTCGCCTGTCCGGGGCGGCCGCCGAGCACCGCGATCTCCACCTCGCGGCCGACCAGGCCCGACTCGATGAGCACGCGGTCGTCCTCGGCCAGTGCCGTCTCGATCGCCGCGTCGAGCTGCGACCACTTGGAGACCTTGCTGACGCCGACGCTGGAACCGGCGCGCGCCGGCTTCACGAACGCGGGGAGCCCGAGCTCCTCCGCCGTCCTGCGCACCGCATCCTTGTCGGTGCGCCACTCGTACGCGGAGACCGTGCGCCACGGCGCGACGGGGATGCCCGCCTGCTGCAGCACGGTCTTCGTGAAGTGCTTGTCCATCCCGAGCGAGCTGGCCAGCACGCCGCTGCCGACGTACGGCAGGTCGACGAGCTCCAACATCCCCTGGATGGTGCCGTCCTCTCCCCACGGGCCGTGCAGGATCGGGAACACCAGGTCGATGTCGCCGAGCGACCGCGTCTGGCCACCCTCCGTCACAGTGAGTTCGCGCGTAACGGCGCTCTCCGGCCAGTGGATGCGCGTGCCGTTGTCCTCGACGGCCGGCAGCTTCTCGGCGTTCAGCGCGAACAGCGCCGCGTCGTCCGGCTGCAGGGTGAACGCACCGTCGCGGGTGATGCCGACGGGGATGACCTCGTAGCGGTCGCGGTCAATCGCGCCGAGCACTCCCGCCGCCGTTGCGCAGCTGATCGAATGCTCGCTTGAACGCCCCCCGAAGAGAAGCACGACCGCGATTCGGTCCGTCATCCGTTGTCCTTTCACCCTGGGGTTCGTCCGAATCGGTGGTGAGATGCGGCGCGATGTCTTTCGGATCGAGCGTACCGGCAAGCACCTGACTCACCTGGCGCACGATGGGCATGTCCACGCCGCGGGCCTCCGCCAGCGTCAGGATGGGGGCGACGGATGCCAGACCTTCGGCGGTCTGGTTCATCTGCTTCACGACGTCGTTGAAGCTGTAGCCCTGGCCGAGCAGACGGCCCGCGGTGTTGTTGCGGCTGAGCGACGACTCGCAGGTGGCGATCAGGTCGCCGAGACCGGCGAGGCCGGACAGCGTGACGGCCTCCGCGCCGTATGCCACGGCGAAGTCCGTCATCTCCACCAGCCCGCGGGTGATGATCGACGCCTTGGTGTTCTCGCCGTAGCCGACACCGTCGACGATGCCGATGGCGACGGCGATCAGGTTCTTGAGCACGCCGCCGAACTCGGTGCCGATCACGTCGGTGTTCACGAAGCTGCGGAAGTAGCGGTTGGTGGCGGCCATCGCCACCGCCTGCGCCGTCTCCAGGCTCACCGACGACACCACAGCGGCCGTCGGCTGCTCGCGCGCGATCTCGAGCGCGAGGTTGGGCCCCGACGCGACGGCGATGCGCTCCTGCTCGATCGGCAGCCCCTGGGCGATCACCTCGCTCATCCGGAGGCCTGTGCCCTTCTCGACGCCCTTCATCAGGCTGACGACGATGGTCGACGGGCCGAGGTACGGCGCGATGGCCTCCAGGTTGGAGCGCAGGGTCTGGCTCGGGATGGAGACGAAGACGAGTTCCGCATCCCGCATCGCATCGGACAGCTTGGACGTGGCCTTGAGGTTGCGCGGAAGGTTGATGCCCTCGAGGTAGTCGCTGTTGCGCTTCACCTCGTTGATCTCGCGCGCCAACTCCGGACGGCGCGCCCAGAGGGTCACGTCGGAGCCGCCGTCCGCGAGGATCTTCGCGAACGTCGTCCCCCAGCTGCCTGCGCCGAGGACGGCGATCCTGCGGGGGGCGACGACGGGGCGTCTGCCAGCGCTAGCCTTCAAAACGGCCGGTCTCCTTCTGGTCGTGCTCGGCGGGGTTCCACCGGACTGCAGGCGCCTTCTCGCCGCGGAGGTCTTCCAGCAGCGCAGTGATGGCGTCCATGATGACGGCGGTCGCTTCGTTCAGCGTCGCCGCGTCGAGGTTGCGGCCTCGGAAAGCGGACAGGTCGACGGGGTCGCCGATCTTGACCTCGATGGTCTTGCGCGGGAAGAAGCTGATCTTCTTGCCGTAGCGCGCCATCACGTGCTGGGTCCCCCAGTGCGCGACGGGGATCACCGGCAGGTCGTTCTCGAGCGCCATCCGCGCAGCGCCCGTCTTGCCGCGCATCGGCCACAGGTCGGGATCGCGGGTGAGCGAGCCCTCCGGGTAGATGATGACGATGCGGCCGTCCCGCACGATCTCCTTGGCCGCCGTGAGCGGCGCTGAGCCGCGGGTCGACCCGGCGCGCTCGACCGGCACCTGACCGGACTTGCGCAGGAACCAGCCGACCACCGGGATGCGGAACAGGCTCCCCTTGGCGAGGAACCGCGGCATCCTGCCGAGCTTCCAGGAGACCATCCCGACCATCACCGGGTCGATCTCGCTGTAGTGGTTCGGCGCGACGACGTACGCACCGCGGCGCGGCAGCTTGTCGCCGTCCTGGATGCGGAACCGCACCGCGATGCTCATGATCGGGATGACGATCCCCGCGAGCACCCAGAAGATCGAGGGCCTGCTCGTCTCCTTGCGCGGGAGCTTCACGGGTGTGCTCGGTCGATCGGTTGCCGGGTTCTGCTCTGAAGAGGGTCGGGACACCCCTCCATTATCCTTCGAGAACGAAGTCGGCTCCCAGCAGCTGCAGCTTGGTGATGAAGTTCTCGTAGCCGCGGCTGATGATCCCGACGTTGCTGACGGTCGAGCGTCCCTCGGCCGTGAGCGCGGCGATCAGGTGGCTGAAGCCTCCGCGCAGGTCGGGAACCTCGATGTCCGCACCCTTCAGGTCGGTTGGTCCCATGATGACCGCCGAGTGGTTGAAGTTGCGCTGACCGAAGCGGCACGGGTGCCCGCCGAGGCACTCCTTGTGGATCTGGATCTTCGCACCCATGTCGATCAGGGCGTCGACGAAGCCGAAGCGCTGCTCGTACACGGTCTCGTGGACGATCGAGACGCCCTTCGCCTTGGTGAGGGCGATGACGAGCGGCTGCTGCCAGTCGGTCATGAAGCCGGGGTGCACGTCCGTCTCGATGACGACGGGCTTGAGCTCGCCTCCCGGGTGGAAGAACCGGATGCCGTCGTCGTGGATCTCGAACGCGCCGCCGACCTTGCGGAAGACGTTGAGGAAGGTGAGCATCTCCGGCTGGCGGGCTCCGCCGACGTAGATGTCCCCGCCAGTGGCGAGCGCCGCGGCGGCCCAGCTGGCTGCCTCGTTGCGGTCGAACAGCGCGGTGTGGCTGTATCCGACGAGCTTCTTGACGCCCTCGATGCGGATGACGCGGTCGGTGTCGACCGTGATGATCGCACCCATCTTCTGCAGGATGTTGATGAGATCCATGATCTCCGGCTCGATCGCAGCACCCTTGAGCTCGGTGATGCCCTCGGCACGGACGGCCGTGAGCAGCACCTGCTCCGTGGCGCCGACGCTCGGGTACGGCAGCTCGAGCTTGGCTCCGTGCAGGCCGTTCGGGGCGGTCATCCTGATGCCGGTGGGCAGCTTGTCGACGATGGCGCCGAACTTGCGCAGCACTTCGAGGTGGTAGTCGATCGGGCGGTCGCCGATGCGGCAGCCGCCGAGGTCGGGGATGAACGCCTCGCCGAGGCGGTGCAGCAGCGGCCCGCAGAACAGGATCGGGATGCGGCTGGAGCCGGCGTGCGCGTCGATGTCCGCCATGTGGGCGGACTCGACGGCGCTCGGGTCGAGGAGCAGTTCGCCCTCGTCCGTTCCGTCGGTGACCTTGACGCCGTGGATCTCGAGCAGGCCGCGCACGACCCGGACATCGCTGATGTCCGGGACGTCGCGCAGCACGCTCGGACCCTCACCCAGGAGGGCGGCGACCATCGCCTTGGTGACGAGGTTCTTCGCGCCCTTCAGCTCGATCCTGCCGCGGAGCGGGATGCCCCCGTTGATCGTGATGCGGTCGCCCTTGAGGCCGACGCGCGCTCCTGCTGCCTGAGCGTCCTGAAGAAGTGAGTTCAAAGTTTCACCGGTAACGTTTTGGGCCGCCAGCTCTCGCGGCGGGCTTCGTATTCTGAAATGCGCGCCTCGTCGCGCAGGGTCAGAGCGATGTCGTCCAACCCTTCGAGCAAACGCCACCTAGTGTAATCGTCGATGTCGAAAGACACCTGGACTTCACCGACGCTCGCAGTCTTGGCAACCAGATCCACCGTCGCGGCTATTCCCGGCTGGGCCTCGATGGCCTGCCAGAGACGCTCGGCGTCCTCCTCCGTGATCTGCCCGGCGAGCAGTCCCTGCTTGCCGGCGTTGCCACGGAAGATGTCGGCGAACCGGGGGCTGAGCACGGCCGCGAAGCCGTAGTCGCGCAGCGCCCAGACGGCGTGCTCGCGCGACGAGCCCGTGCCGAAGTCTGCCCCGGCGATCAGGACGCGCGCTCCCTGGTATGCGGGCTGGTTGAGAATGAACTCAGGATCCTGCCGCCAGGCGTGGAACAGCGCGTCGTCGAAGCCCGTCTTGGTGACGCGCTTGAGGAACACCGCGGGGATGATCTGGTCGGTGTCGACGTTGGAGCGGCGGAACGGGACGGCGACGCCCTCGATCGTTGAGATCTTTTCCATCAGGCGCCCACCTTCTCTCCTGCGCGCGTATCCGAGCCGTCACGGCCCGGCGTGTCGTCACCATCGTCGTGCTCGAGGTCCCACGGGCTGGACAGCGTCCCGCGGATCGCGGTCGCTGCGGCGACCAGCGGGGACACCAGGTGGGTGCGCCCTCCCTTGCCCTGCCTGCCCTCGAAGTTGCGGTTGGAGGTGGATGCGCAGCGCTCGCCGGGAGCGAGCTGGTCCGGGTTCATGCCGAGGCACATTGAGCACCCGGCGAACCGCCACTCCGCGCCGAACTCCTCGACGATCTTGTCGATGCCCTCCGCCTCGGCCTCGATGCGCACGCGGGCGCTGCCAGGCACGACCATGACGCGCACGCCGTCGGCCTTCTTGCGACCCTTGATGACGGAGGCGAAGGCGCGGAGGTCTTCGATGCGGCTGTTGGTGCAGGAGCCCATGAAGACCGCATCCACCGGGATGCTCTTCATCGGCGTGCCCGCTGCGAGATCCATATACTCCAGGGCCCGCTCGGCCGCGGCGCGCTGGTTGGCGTCCTCGATGGTCGCGGGGTCTGGCACGTTCTGGCTGAGCGAGACGCCCTGGCCGGGGTTGGTGCCCCAGGTGACGAACGGCTCGATCTCCGCAGCGTCGAGGTAGACCTCGGCGTCGAAGACGGCGTCGTCGTCGGTGGCGAGCGTCTCCCAGTACGCGACGGCGTCGTCCCAGTCCTGGCCGGACGGCGCGTGCGGGCGGCCCTTGAGGTAGGCGTACGTCGTCTCGTCCGGCGCGACCATCCCCGCCCGGGCGCCGGCCTCGATCGACATGTTGCAGATGGTCATCCTGCCCTCCATCGAGAGCGCGCGGATGGCACTGCCGCGGTATTCGAGCACGTAGCCCTGCCCGCCGCCGGTGCCGATCTTGGCGATGACCGCCAGGATGATGTCTTTGGCCGTCACGCCGGGGCGCAGCTCGCCCTCGACGGTGATCGCCATCGTCTTGAACGCCTTCAGCGGCAGCGTCTGCGTCGCCATGACGTGCTCGACCTCGCTGGTGCCGATGCCGAACGCCATCGCTCCGAACGCGCCATGCGTCGAGGTGTGCGAGTCTCCGCAGACCACGGTGATGCCCGGCATGGTGAGCCCGAGCTGCGGTCCGACGACGTGCACGATGCCCTGCTCCAGGTCGCCGAGCGAGTGCAGCCGGACGCCGAACTCCTCGGCGTTCTTGCGGAGCGTCTCGATCTGGGTGCGGCTGGTGAGGTCGGCGATCGGCTTGTCGATGCCGATGGTCGGGGTGTTGTGGTCTTCCGTGGCGATGGTGAGATCGGGCCGGCGCACCGGGCGCCCAGCCATCCGGAGGCCGTCGAAGGCCTGCGGGCTGGTCACCTCGTGCACGAGGTGCAGGTCGATGTAGATCAGGTCGGGCGAACCGTCTTCGCCCTTGACGACCAAGTGGTCACGCCAGACCTTCTCTGCGAGAGTCAGTCCACGTTCGGAATCGGTACTCATGATGCTCAAGAACTCCTTAGCTTGCTTCCGGATCAGCCGACGACGAACTCCGCGACGAGGGAGGCCTGAAGGATCTAGGACTCGTCGCGGCAGCTAAGGAGGAGCAGACCGTGAAACACGTTGTCAGGTTATCACCGGATGGCGGGTGCTTCCGTCAGGCGAGCTCGACGCGCACCGCGAAGCGGCCGAGGTGCACGGTCTCGCCGTGCGCGAGCGGCGCAGGCTCCCCCGGCGTCAGCTCGCGTTCCGGCTCCCCGCCCGCCACGACGACGACGCCGTTCGTCGAGTGCGCGTCCGTCACCGTCAGCGTGTCGCCGTGCGCCTCGAAGGCGGCGTGCGTCTTCGAGACGCTCGCGGCCGGGTCGTCGACGGCGACCAGTCCGGCGTCTGTCCACGCACCGAACGTCACCGGGTTCCTGCCGATCAGCACGGTGCCCGTGACGGGCACGGCGCGGCCGCCCGGCAGCAGCAGCCGCCACTGGCGGGCCGGCGCGGCCGCCGCCTGCGCAGGGGCGGCGGCGGGCGGAGCGAACACCGGGAGCGAACGCTCGCGCGACGGCACCCGCACCGTCTCCGTCCCCGTGTCGTGACGGGGAGGGATGAGGTGCGGCGGCGGCACGATGAAGTCGGGCGAATCCACGCAGCCACTATAGGGGAGCTACGCGCTGCCCTTCTTCCCCCTGCTGCCCTTCCCCCTGCCGTCCTTCGCCGCGCGGCGGTAGCGGAACGCGGCCAGGCGCGACCGCAGCCCGCCCGCGGAAGAGCGCGCGTCGCCGATGGCGGCGTCGGAGGCGCGCCAGACCGCATCCACTCTGTCCGTGCTGACCTCCGAGCCGTCGAACACGGCGGCGTCGACCTCGCGGGCGAGCGTGGCGAGGCCGCCCTGCGGCACGCGCAGGTTCTGTTCGCCGCTCTGCGCTTCGAGCGCGGCGGCGGCCTGCAGCCTGGTCGCGTTGGGTGGCACGCTGAGGCCGAGCTCGTCGTAGCCGTCGGCGAGCTCGTCCCAGGCGCCCGCCGCCCGGCGGTCGGGCGGTCCGGTCGTCAGCCTGCGCCTGCGCCTCCGCCGTTTGAGGGCGGCGACGATGAGCAGTGGCACGAAGTACAGCACGAGCGGGATGACCACGATGCCGCCGACCACCCAGGCCCACGCCGGGATGGCGAAGCCGGTCGCCGACTTCTTGCGCTCGTTGTCCTTCGTCTTCACCGGGGTGAGCAGGTCCTGCGCCTTCGGATCGGCGGGCGGAGGCTGGCGCACCTGCGGCTGCGGTTCGAGCTTCGGCTTGGTGGTCTGGTTCTTGGGCGCGTCCGTCTTGGTGGGCGTCGGGAAGAACGGCACCCAGCCCACGCCGTCGAACGCGACCTCGTCCCACGCCGTCACGTCGTTGCCGGTGACCGTCGTCGGCTTGCCGTCGACCACCTTCGGCGCGAAGCCCATCACGACCCTCGTCGGGTAGCCGAGGCGCCTGGCCATCAGGGCGAACGCGCTGGAGTACTGCTCCTGGTCGCCGACCATCGGCGATTTGGCGAACAGGTCGGTCATCCTGTCCGCGCCCTCCCCTGCCCGCGACGGAACAGGATCGGAGGCGCGGCCGTGGCTGAGGTAGCCGAGCGTCTTGAGGGAGCGCTCCAGGTTCCGCAGCTTCTGGATGGCCGTGGTCGCCGAGCCCGCGTACTCCTCCGCCTTCGCGGACACGATGTCCGGGACGTTGGTGACGGGAGGCAGTTCGAGCCTGGCCGGGGCGACCTTGGCGAGCGCCTTGTCGCTCGGGATCTTCTGCGCGGTAGCGTCGACGCTGTAGCGGAGGCCGTCCTTCACCCCGCTGGTCACGGCGGTCGTGCCCGTCGCGGTATTGACGCGGACCGTCGTGGACGGGTCCGTGCCCTGATACGCGTCGAAGCCGAGCTTGGTCAGGTAGCCGACCGTCGGCAGCCAGACGTCCGAGTACTCCTGGATGTCGATGGTCGCGGTGCTCGTCGAGCCCGGCGTGAATAGCCGGGGTTCCGGGATGGTGCTGCCGAGGAGTTCGAAGCTGCCGGACGCATCCGGGCTGTCCTTCGGGTCGGTAAGCGTCCAGACCACGCCGTCGTAGCTGTCCATCGTGGCGAGCCGGATGACCTGACCGGAGGTCAGGCCGTCGACCGTGAACAGCTCGGTCTTCTGCAGATCCTTCGTGTACTGGCGGAACCCGGCGAGCGGGCTCGGGTAGTCCAGAGGGTCGAACGGCGGCGTGACCTCCTGGCGCAGCACGAACCGGGATGCGGGTGGTGGCGCGAGCGCCGAGCCGGCCAGCGCGCCGACCACCACGGCTCCGAGCACCACGGAGCCGACCCCGACGATCCTGCGGCGGCGCAGTCCGGGGTCGGCGACGACCTCGACGGCGGCGGACCGTGCGCGTCGCCAGGCGAGCCAGAGGAGCGTGATGGCCGCGAAGGCGACGCCGCGAACGGCGGCGAGGTACGCATCCACGGTCCCCAGCAGGATGCCGGCGACGAACAGGGCGAGCGGGCCGGCCACGAGCACGGCGGCGCGGCCGACGCCGCGTCCCCCGCGCGCCCTGCGCGGCAGCCAGCGCACGGCGAGCGAGACGGACACCAGGGTGACCAGCCAGCCGGCGACGTACGGCACGACGGCGACGTACGGCGGCGCCTCCAGCGGCGCCTGCAGGGTGACGGCGTCGCTCCAGCCGAACACCGCGCCGATGACGAGGCCGGACAGGCTGTCGAGCGACGGGAGGACGCCCAGGGTGGCGGAGCCCGGCATCGCGAGCGGCGTGCCGAACAGGAAGTACGCAGCGAGAGCGACGGCGACGGTGAGCGGCACGGACAGCCGGAAGAGCCGGCAGAGCACCGCGGCGGCTGTTCCGACGACCAGGCCGCCGAACGCCGCGGTGACGAAGGAGAAGTGGCCGAAGGCAGGCTCGAAGCCGAGCACGGCGATGGCGCTCAGCACCACGACGACGGCGACGTCGATCCAGGTCGTCGCCGAAAGCCGGTCGATGGTCGTCGTGCGCGTCATCGGCCAGCCCTCTTCAACAGGGCGGGAAGCTCGCTCAGGGTCGAGACGGTCGCGAGCATCATTCCGCCGAGCCTGCTCAGCCGCGGCTCGCCCGCGACGTCGACGCGCACGCCGACCGTCTCGGTGTCCGTGCCGTAGAGGCTCGCCGCCGCCCGGATCTGCGCGGGGTCGAGCTGCGAGCCGACCACCATGACGACCAGGCTCGGGGCGGCCAGGCGCATGGTCGACCGGCGGACGAAGTCGCGCAGGCTGTCGTGCATCCCGTCGACCGGCTGGATGCGGCACGAGTCGTCGAGCAGGGCCGTCGGCGTCTCGACGCGCATCGCCTTCTGCTGCCACACCGCGTCGATCTCCGTCTCCTCGCGGATCACCTGGCAGCCGATGGAGGCGAGCACGGAGACGCCCAGCTCGAACTCGTCGTCGTCGGCGAAGTGCGAGCGCTCGGCGTCGAACACCAGCAGGAGCTGCGACCGGCGCGTCTCCTGGTACTGCCGCACCATCAGCTGTCCGGTGCGCGCCGACGTGCGCCAGTGCACGTTGCGGATGTCGTCGCCCGGCTCGTAGGTGCGCAGCGCGTGGAACGCGAGGTCGCTGTCGGTGATGACCTTGGTGGTCTGACCCTCGAGGTCGCGCACCAGCCCGCGGGCGGTGGCCGCGAGCCTGGTGGTCTTCGGGTGCACGAACAGCTCGACCTGCTCCGTCCACTCCGTGGTGCGGCGCAGCAGCCCGAGCTGGTCGCCGCGGACGGAGAGCGCAGGGCCGGCGAGGATCAGCGCGCGGCGCGCCGTCGGCACGGCGAACAGCTCCTCGCTCTCCTCCCCGGCGGCGAGCCTCGGCACCATGAACTCGGCGACGCCGGCCCCGACGGGCAGCTCCATCCTGGTCGGCAGCACCGGCTTCGATCCCGAGTTCCGCACCACCATGCGCCCGAGTGCTCTGTCGCCCGCCACCACGCGGCGCGGGTTCAGCTCGATCGCCACGTCGTAGGTGGAGCGGCCGAATACGAAGCCGACCGCGATCAGAAAGGCCGCGAATAGCGTCGCCCCGAGGAAGGCGAACTCCGCCCAGCCGAGCAGCAGGAGCAGCAGCAGGGAGACCGCGGCTCCCCCGAGCACGATCCAGCCGAACGTGCTCACCACCCCGAGCACCGGCGCCAGCCATCCGGTGACGGCCCGCCAGGCCGGATGGATGCGGCGGCCGAGCGCACCGAACGTGCCGCGCACGGCGTCGCCCAGCTGCCCGGCCGCGATACCGGCCTGGGACAGCGGGCGCGCCCGTCTGCGGCGCCCGGTGGGTGCTGGGGTGTCCGTCGTCATCAGGCCGCTCGGTAAGCGGGCGGGGTGGCTTCGGCGATGGCGCGCGACACGATGTCCTCGGCCGTCACGCCGGCGAACTCGGACTCCGGGTCGACGATCACGCGGTGCGCGAGCACCGGGAGGGCGAGCTCCCGGACGTCGTCGGGCGTCACGTACGTGCGCCCGGCCGAGATCGCCCAGGTCTTGGCCGCACGGGCGAGTGCGAGGGCGCCGCGGATGCTGACGCCGAGGGCGGAGTCCTTGTCTGCGCGGGTCGCCGAGACGATCTCACTCAGGTAGCCCATCACCGCTGCGTCGGTGTGCACGTCGGAGGCGAGCTGAGCAAGGGCGGTCACGGAGTCCGAGGCGATGATCGGCCGCACGCCCGCCGCCCGTGAACGGTTCGAGGAGTCGAGCAGCAGGTTCACCGTGGTCTCGTGGTCCGGGTAGCCGAGCGACGTCTTGATCAGGAACCGGTCGAGCTGCGCCTCCGGCAGCGAGTACGTTCCCGCCTGCTCCACTGGGTTCTGCGTGGCGATCACCACGAACGGCGCCCCGACGGGATGCCCGACGCCGTCGACCGTGACGACACCCTCCTCCATCACCTCGAGCAGCGCGGACTGGGTCTTCGGGCTCGCCCTGTTGATCTCGTCCGCGAGCACGACCGAGGCGAAGATCGGGCCGGCGTGGAACTCGAACCGGCCGTTGCTCTGGTCGTAGATCGTCACGCCCGTCACGTCGGACGGCAGCAGGTCCGGCGTGAACTGGATGCGCGACTGCGTCCCCTCGATGGTGTTCGCGAGCGCCTTCGCCAGCACGGTCTTCCCCGTGCCTGGCACGTCCTCGAGCAGCACGTGCCCTCCGGAGAGCATCGCCGTGATGACGAGCCGGATGCTGTGCTCCTTGCCGAGGATCGCCTTGTCGACGTTCGCCACCAGCTGGGAGAAGGCGCCGGCGAACCAGTCTGCCTGTTCCTGCGTTACTGCCACGGTGTTCCATCCATTCTTTACGGGGACCAGTCCTGAACGCTGCTCTGCACGCCGCCTGCCGTCACGTACGCACCCTTGTATCCGCAGTACGCGTGCAGCCCGTTCGGCGCACCTCGGTAGTGCGCGTATCCACTGCCGTTGGTGGTGATCGACTCGCTGGTGAGCTTTCCGCCGTTGCAGTAGAAGTTCATCGTGTACCGCGTGTTCGCGCCGAAGTGGTTGAGCGTCACGTCGTAGGTGAAGCTGTGCGCATATCCGGGTTCCAGGTCGCCCTGGGAGAGGTCGATCGACGGCTGGGGGTCCGGCTTCTTCGCCACGGAGACCGTGTTGGAGGTGTCAGCGCCACCGGTCTTGTTGCTGTGGTCGTTGACGGCGCGCACCTGGAACGAGTAGTCGCCGACGCCCTGGTTCGACACCGTCGCGGTCGTTCCCGAGGTGTTGTTCCACGCTCCGCCGTTGAGCCGCCACTGGTACGTCACCGAACCGCCGCCCGTGCCGGAGGGGTCGGACAGCCCGTTCCAGCTCAGCCGCAGGTCGCTCGGCGCGTACTGGTCGGCGCTGATCGTCGCGCCGCTGACCGCCTGCGGGGTCCCGTACGGCGTGACGGACGCGCTCGGCGCCGACAGCTGGCTCCACCCGTCCGCGTTGTGCGCCCTCACGGTGAACGTGTACGCCGTGCCGTTTGTCAGCCCGCCGATGGTCACCTGGCCGATCGAGTTCGTGGTCACGGACTTCGGGCCGCCGCGCACCTCGTACTGGTCGATCGGCTTCCCGTTGTTCGCTGGCGCGGCGATGTCGACCGTCGCCTGCCCGTCGCTCGCCTTGGCGTTGCTGGGGGCACCCGGCTTGTCCGGAACGTCGTGCACGGTCACGCGATACTGCCCGACCGCCGCAGCCGTGCGCTTCGGGTCCTTCGTCGCATCCTGCACGTGATAGACGATGTTGACGGCGCCGATCGCCGCACCGGAGGCCGCGCTCACCGTGATCGACGACCCGGTGTACGTCACCGTCACCCCGGACGGAGCACTGCCGGCCTTGGCATCGGTGATGGTGAGGGGATGCCCGGGGAACGGGTTCACCCACGCCGAGTCGCTCGCGGCGCCGCTCAGGGTCACCGACTTCCCGCGCTGCAGCTCCTGGGTCTGCGGCGGGTTCTTCTGGCTGGCGACCGGCCGGTTGGAGCTCACCACCTGCACGTTCACGGTGCCCGCGATCGTGTGCGTCCCCGAGCTGATCGTCACTGCGACCGTCGTCGACTGCCCGGGCTGCACGCCGAGGGGAGCCGACAGCGACAGCGACGAGCCGTTCAGCCCCACCTGGATCTGCTTGTTCGCCCACTGCGGGTTCGAGTACGTGAGCTTCGCCAGGATCGCCGGGTTCGGGTGGAAGCTCGACGCGCGGAGGTCGATCGTCAGCGGAGCCTCCCCCGGTTCGATCTTCTCGCTCGGCGACGTGAAGGTCGGCGCGACATCCGACTGGTCGGGGCTGCCGACGGTGATCGGCAGCACCAGCGTCGTGATCCGGTCCGTGGTCTGGCCGGCATCCCGTCCGTCGTTGACCTTGAACGTGATCGCCGCCGGACCCCGGTAGTCCTTCGCAGCGGTGAAGCGGAGCGTCTGCTCGTCGCCGTAGGACGACGCGCCCGTGCTGTTGGTCGCGCTGACCCCGCTGGCGCCGGTGAGCTTGACCGCCCTGCCGGACGGCACATCCAGGATGTCCGACAGCTTCCAGGTCTTGCTCCCGCCCATCTCGACGATCTGCTGCGGCAGCGACTTCGCGATGGTCGGCGGGGCCGTGGCGTCGCCCTTCGGCGGCACGATGATGAAGGCGTCGCCGGTGAGGCCGGTCACCGGGTCCTTCACCTGGTAGGCGATGGCGAGCCGCTTGGCCGCGGGATGCACGGTGATGGCGCCGCCTGCACCCACCTCGGCCGCTCCCGCGTTCGGGCCGGTGACCGCGACCGTGAGGTCTTCGACGAGGCCGGACGGGTTGGTCGCCCCGGCCAGCGCATCCACCTTCACGCTGTCTTTGTTGGCGACAGCATCCGGTTCGATCAGATGGTCGACCGCGGACGGGTACTGCTCCTTGGCGTTCGGGGTGACGGTCACCTGGATGAAGGCGCTCGCGACACCGCCCTGGCCGTTGCTGATCTGGTAGCGGACGATGTACGCGCCCTCGGTCTTCGGGGCGGTGACGAGGACGACCTTGCCGTGCACGGAGGCCTTGAGGCCGGCATCCACCTGCAGCAGCTTCTTCTGCACGGCGATGGTGTACCCGTTGGGGTCGGAGTCGTTGTCGAGCACCGGGACGGAGACGGTGCGTCCCGGCTTGACCTGCACCGGGTCGTTCCCGGCGATCGGCGGCTGCACGGAGGTCGGCCTCGGGATGACGCCGATGCTGACCGTGCCGGTCGCCGTCTTCCCGTAGGTGTCCTTGACCTGGTAGGTGAACGTATCCGTGCCCGCCGAATCCGGGTACGCCTCGTAGGTGAACGACGTGCTCGAGCTGTCGGAGATGCGGCCGAGGGTCGGCTGCGTGCCGAGCCCGGCGAGCGTGACCGAGTCGCCGTCCGGGTCGATGCCGTCGAGCGGCACGTCCACCGGCACGGTCGATCCGGCGAACGCCCTGATCGTGAGCGGCTGCGGGCGCGGCGCCTTGTCGGAGCCCTTGTCCGGGGCCGTGACCACGAAGCTCACCGTGGCCTGCGCCTTCTGGCCGAGCTTGTCCGTCACGCCGTAGACGACGCTGTACTGGCCGGGCTGGGTCGGCGCCTGGTATCGCACGGTCTTGCCGCTGACGAACGCGGTGGCGCCCTTGCCCGCCGCCGCGTCGTCGCGGAGGGCCGGGTCGAGCGAGAACGGAGCGTTGTCCGGCGAGTAGTCGTTGTCCATCACCGGGACGGTCGCGATGTCTCCGGCGCGCACCGTCACCGTGTCGTCGACGGCGATCGGCGGCTGGTGGGTGACCAGCGGAGGAACCGGGACGACGGTGATGCCCGCCTTCGCCTCGTGAATGCCGTCGGAGACGGTGTAGACCAGCTGCACCTGCTCAGCGAGCACGGTCGGTGCCGTGATCTTCACGATCGCGTTGTCGAGCACCTCGACGTTGAGGTCGCCTGCTCCCTTGGCCGCGGTGACCGACCGGACGACGAGCACCCGCCCGGACGGGGACACGTCGTTGTCGAGCACGCTGACCGAGGTCGGCTCGCCCGGGCGCACGTATGCGGTGTCCGTGACGGCGACGGGAGGGGCGTCCGAGCCGCCGTCGGCGACCACGTTGACCCGGATCAGCCCGGTGGTCGACTTCGGCCCGGCCCCCAGGGTGTATGTCACGTAGAACTCACCGGGCGCGTTGCTGAGCAGGGTGACGGTGCCGCGCGCGGCGTCCGTGGTCACGTCGGCGGCCGCCTGGCCGTCGATCGAGGCGCCCACCAGGCTGAGCGGCTGCCCGGACGGCGACTGGTCGTTGTCCAGTGGATGCACGACCACCGGCTTCCCGGTGAACCCGCCGCCGAAGTCGGGCACGGCGACGGGGTCGAGCGATCCGGCGGGCTTGACCGTGATGAGCAGGCTGCCCGTTGTGCTCTTCTTGCCGTCCGAGACGGTGACCTTGACCTCCTTGGAGCCGGTCTGCCCGGTCTTGCTGGTGAAGGTCACCTCGCCGTTCGGCTTGAACTGGACATCGTCCTCGGTGGTGGCCGCCGCGGACACGAGCGAGAGGTCGTCGCCGTCCGGGTCGAGCCAGTCGTTGAGGACGTCGTACTTCACGGACTGGCCGACCTCGGCCTGCGCCGTGCTCGCCCTCGTGGAGGCGGGGGCGGCGTTCTGCGCCGGCTGGTGCAGGGTCGCATCCACCTGCGTCGAGGAGGTGCCGCCTCGCCCGTCGTCGACCGTGTACCGGAACGAGATGGTGCCGCTCAGCCCGTCGCCGGGGGTGAACTGGATGGCGCGCCCGCCCTCGACCAGTTCGAGGGCGCCCTGCGCGGCCGGGATGGCGGACACGTCCGAGATCGTGAGCACGTCGCCGTCCGGGTCCGTGTCGTTGGCGAGCACGGGAAGCACGGTGGAGCGGCCGGGGCGCACGCCGAACGCATCCGGAACAGCGGTCGGCGGCCTGTTCACCTTCGTGCGCTGCGCGAGAGTGTCGGAGAACGATTGCAGCACCGGCTTCTCCTCGCCGGTGTCGCCCTGCACGGTGGTCTCGTTCGGTTTCAGCTGCGCCCAGTTCTGCACGAGGCGCATGTTGGAGGAGACCACCCAGGCGTTGCCGTCCCGGAGGTTGTTGAGGGCGATCACGCCGTGGTTGACCCGGAACTCGAGGTCGTCACCCTTCACCGGCTGGTCGATGTCGACGCCGATGTCCTTTTTGCCGTCGCAGGCGTAGAGGTAGCGGGCGGAGCCCGCCCACGCGCCGTACGAGCAGCTGCCGAGACGCACGGGCGCGGAGACCGCGGCCGCTCCCCCGGCTGCCGTCGCACCGGCCGGATGCGCGACGACGGTTCCGCCGCCGAGCGGGACGCTGAGCAGGCTCGACGCCGTCGCGACCAGCGCAGACGGGTCGTCGGCGCTCGGCTGCTGCAGCTTCAGGCCCTTGGCGGGCAGGTCGACCGTCTTCCCGTCTGCCGTGACGATGCGGTTGCCCTGCGTGTCGAGCACGACGGGCCGGTCGCCGACGGCGGAGAGCTGGAACCGTCCGGGAACAGGGAATGACGCCGTCGTCGGCTCCGCCCCGGGATGCTCGACGGTGTAGAGCTTCTTGCCGCTCGGCGCCACCACGAAGGTGGTGCCCGACTTGGTCACGACGAGCTGCGCATCCTGGCCGACCTTGGCCGTCGGCCTGGTCTTCGTCTTGTCGAAGTCGAGCCGGCCGCTCGCGTCGAGCACCCAGAGCTGCCCGGCCGGCGAGAGCACGGAGAGCGTGTTCCCTCCGTAGCCGAGCTGGGACTTCTCCGGGATCTGGATGCGGCCGCCGAGCGAGACGAACGCCGGGTCGATCTTGTCGACCGTGCCGTGCGGTGCGTCGGTGAGGAAGTACGCGGAGCCGTCCTGGAGGACGTCGAGGTCGGAGCTCGCTCCGGTGACCGCTGCATCCAGTTCGTTGATCTGGTGGTTGAGACGCCCGCCCATCAGCTTGTCGCCGTTGGTCACCCAGACGTCGCGGGTGTCGAGGTCGACGGCGTTCACCGGGAAGCCGTTGTGGAGCACGGCAATGGTCAGCGGGACTCCCGCGACCACGGCGAGAGCGGTGACGGATGCGAGCGTCTTACGCTTCCGTATCCATGCGCTCAGCGATACCAAAACTCTAAAATCCCCCCGGGTACGAGACGACGACTACGCTAACACGGCGCAGAGCGCACGCCGATGGGCAGCGCTGCCCATCGGGTGCCGAGGAGGATCAGTCGTCGGCGTCCGGCGCCGAGCCCTGCTCCTTTTCCTTCTCCGCGTCGAGCAGCGCCAGATCGTCCAGCCCGACCAGGCGGGTGGTGACCGCGTACTCCACCAACCGGGCCCTGCGATTGGTGGCCAGCTTGCCCTTGCCGCCGCGCAGCCCGGCGACGCCGAGCTTGTCGAGCTTGTCGCAGACGTTGTCGAGCTTGCGGTTGAACGTGGTCATGCTCCAGCCCAGGCGTGCGGCGGCCTCCGCCGAGGTCGGGATGGCGCCGCGGCCGGGCACGGCCTGGGTCAGCACGCCCTCCGAGAGGGCGACGATCAGCTGGCGCTGGCTCGTGGTGAGCGTCACCGGCAGGATCGTGGTCGACCCGCCGGAGTCGTTCACGGTCACGGCCGTGTTGAAGAAGTCGTCCTCGCTGCTGATCGTGAAGTCGTACGTCGTGGCCCCAGCGCTGAACATGACGTGCATGGTCTGGAACACGATCGGCAGCTTCGCCCCCGGAGCGAGCCACGCCTGCACAGTGCCGGTGGAGTCGCTGACCGTGGCGGTGAGGAGCGTCCCGACGTTGGAGAGCCACCACATCCCGAAGTCGCTGCTGATGGTGAGGAAACGCCGGTGCAGGTACGGGTTGTCGTCGATGCTCAGGTCGGCCTCGCGCCCGATGCCGAACTCGTCCGGGCCCGTGACCGTGTACAGCTCTCCGCAGTAGTCGACCGTCAGCGGTTTCATTTGGCGCACGCCTTCAGCGGTTCGGAGGTGCGGCCGGAGCGCACCGTGGCGACATCGATGCAGACGGGGACGCCGGCGGTCAGCCCGGTCAGCTGCGCCTTCGGGGTGGCGGTGACGGTGGGAGGGTCCGTCGTGCCCTCGCGCACCCACTGATACTGGTCGCCCTTCTGGGGCTTGGCCGTCTTCCAGACGATCGTCGCCGTCGTGCCCGACGCGTCCCTGGTGGCGGAGACAAGGGTGGGCGGGGGCACCACGGTGACGGCGATCGTCCCGTCCTGATCCGTGCCGGCCCGCTGCGTCGGAGAGGCAGCAGGGCTCAGCGACGGGACGAGCACGGCCGCGAGCACTCCGCCGGCGACCACGAGGACGGCGGCGGCCGCGATCACCGGAAGCAGCCAGCGGGGGCGGGAGGTGCCGGGCTCGTCCTCCGCATCCGCCGCATCGGTGTCCGCTCCCTCCGCTTCGGCCGATGCCGTCGCCGCGGCGCCGCGTGGCCGCAGCATCGTGTGCTCGACGGGCGCTGACTCGCTCTGCTGCTCGGGATGCACGGTGGGCATGGCGCCACGCACCACGGTCGGACCGGCCAGAAGCTCGGGAGGGACCTCCACCAGCCCCGGTCGCGTCTCCGTGGGCTCGTTCGCCGTCGGGGACGGAGAGGGTCGCGTGGTGGGGCGGAGCCCCTGTGCGTCCACGGTCTGCACCGACCGGGCGCGCGTCTCGTCCTCTCCGGACGCTGGAGGCGACTCGTCGAGCACGCGCAGGTTGGGCACGTCGATGCTGGTCGGGGCGAACCCGAGTTCCAGCTCCACCCGCTGCAGCGCCCTGGCGAAGTCGACCGCCGTGGCGAACCGGTCGTCGCGTTTGGTGGCCATGCCCTTGCGCAGCACGGCGACCAGCGACGGGGGCAGGTCGTCCCTGTCGATCGGGGTGATCATCCCGCGCTCGATCCTGCCGATCAGGTCGAGGGTGCCGTTGGCGCGGCCCGGCACCTCGAACGGCGTGCGCCCGGCGAGGATGGTGTGGATGGTCGCGGCCAGCGAGAACACGTCGCTGCGCACATCCGGCTGGGGGTCGTCGTCGAACATCTCGGCGGGCGACCACGGAACGCTGAGCCCGACGGACCGGCTGCCGCTCGTCCCGGTGTCCGCGTCACCGCCGCGCAGCGATCCGAGCGACGCGGTGTGCACCGGAAGCTCTTCGAGCGCGGACGCGATGCCGAAGTCGGTGAGCGCCGGCCAGCCGAAGTCGGTGGTGAGCACGTTCGCCGGCTTGATGTCCCTGTGCAGGATGCCGACGCTGTGCGCCGTCGCGATGGCGCTCGACAGCCGCACGCCGGTGCGCAGGGCGTCCTCGACGGTGAAGCGCTCCCGCTTGAACCGGTCGCCGAGCGACGGGCCGGAGCAGTACTCCATCACCAGGTACGGGCGCTCGTCCGCCGACACGTCCGCGTGGTGGATCGTGACGATGTACGGATGTGCGGACAGCTGCGCCATCACGTTCGCCTCGGCCACGAACCGGGCGCGGGCGGCGTCGTCGACGCTGTCGGTCAGCAGCACCTTGACGGCGACGCTGCGCTTCGGGAGCTCCTGCTCGTACAGGAACACGTCGGAGAACCCACCGGAGCCGAGCAGCCGGATGAAGTGGAAGCCCGGCAGCGCGGGCGGCTGGGAGGCGAGACGCCTCATGCGTCCTCACCGACCGTGAGCGTCACACCGCTGCCCAGATCGACGACGGTGCCCGCGATGACAGCGGTCGGCTCGCCGCTGCGCAGCTTCTGCGGCGGCTTGCCGGGCAGGACGATCATGGTGCCGTTGCGCGAGTGCAGGTCGGTGACCACGACCGTGTCGCCCTCGACCGCGATGGTGGTGTGCGACCGGGAGATGTCGCGCTCCGCACTGTCGACGGTCACCGGCCGCGGCGCAGGACCGCGAGCGGTGGTGGAGGCGACGGGAGCGCGGCCGACGACGATGGGCGGCTCCAGGTATTCGCGCCTGCCGTCGGCGAGGTCGACGAAGAAGCGCGGGGAGGGAGCGGCGGGCGGCTGCGCCTCCTGCGCGCCGTCTGCCGCAGTGTGCTGCGCGCTGTCCTGCGCGCGGAGGCCGTCGAGGCTGCCGGACATGATCGTGAGGCCGTCGTGGTCGCCCGCCTCTGCGCTCGGGCGGGCCGGGGCGGAGTCCGTGATGAAGCGCGGCAGGTCGATGCGCGCCGGCTCCGCCTCCTCCGCGGGGCGCACGGCGGCGTCCTCGACGCTGCGCATCATGGTGGCGCCGAACAGGTGGTCGTAGCCGGTCGCGTCCGGTTCGGCCGCGTCCGCGTGGGTCACCTCGCTGAGAGTCGCGTCCGGGATGCGGGTCTCGCCGGCCTCGACCTCGGGCTCCGCCTGTGGAACGAGCACGGGGCCCGGCTGCTGCTCTGGCTCCGCTGCCGCTTCCACCAGCACCGGGGCCGTGATCGGGGCACGCTTCGCCTCCGGAGCTGCGACAGGAACGGCGGCCTGCACCGCAGTCTGGCCACCCCAGCTCACGCCCGCCGCCCACACGATCCCGTCGGCCAGCGGCAGAGCAGGACGCGCAGAAGCCGCACCGTCCGCCATGCCCGTGACCGCGAGCGTCACCGAGGTGGCCTCCGCCACCTGCTGCTCCAGCCAGGTGGAGACGCCGTCCGCGTCGATGCTGCGCTCCCCCTCGTGCGTGTGCACGGTCGCCGTCACCGGGCCACGGACGGCGATCATCGCGCGTCCGGCGGCACCCTCGATCAGGCCGAACGACGGCGTCCGGGCGAACCCGTCGGCCGCGAGCGCTTCGAGTGTCTCGGCGAAGCCGGAGGAGACGGCGGCGGCGAGGCCGCGCAGCGCCGTGGCGTCCTGCCCTTCGACGATGAGTGCGCGCGCTCCGGCGGCGACCACCGCCCAGTCCCCGGCTGTCGTCTGCTGAACGTCGAACACGTCGGTGAAACCTACCCTCTCGGCTGCGTGTCTTCGAGAGAGCGGCTTCCCTCCGGCCTGTCCTTCGTGACATCCGATGCCGGTTCCGCGTCCCCCGCCGTCGATTCAACCACGACCACGGTGACGTTGTCGCGCCCGCCCGCCGCGATCGCCGCATCCACCAGCCGGTCGGCGATGTCCGCTCCCCCATCGGCGAGGATGCGCGCGATGGTCTCGTCGGAGAGTTCCTTGGTGAGCCCGTCGGAGCAGATCAGGAACGTCTGCCGCCCGGTCACCGGCAGCAGCAGCGAGTCCGTGTCGACGAAGTCCTCCGCTCCCAGCGCCCTGGTGATCACGTTGCGTTCGGGATGCACGGCGGCCTGCGCCTCCGTGATGAGGCCGGCGTCCACAAGCTCCTGCACCGCGGAGTGGTCGACGCTCAGGCGGGTGAGCGCCCTGCCGTCCCAGAGGTAGACGCGGGAGTCGCCGATGTTGACGACCATCCACTGCTCGTCGAGGGTCTCTTGCACCCGCACCCGCACCACACCGGTGAGGGTGGTGCCCGCGACGGCGACGCCGGACTCGTCGGCGCTCGACAGGGACCGCACGGCCGCGTTGGCCTCGTCGATGGCGGCGATGACCTCCTCCGGCGTCGGCCGCGTGCCGGCCGGGAGGGTGCGGGCGAGCGACTCCACCGCCGTCTGGCTGGCGGCGTCCCCGCGGGCGTGCCCGCCCATCCCGTCCGCGACGGCGAACACCGGATCGGCCGCGATCATGCTGTCTTCGTTGACGCGTCGTACCGCACCCACATCGCTGCGTACGCTCACGCCGACGGTTGACGTCATGTACCGGTTTCCTCCTGCGTTTTCGCGGCCGAGGCCGGTGCGCGCCCGGTGCTGTCCGCTCCGGATGCGCCACCCTGGTCGTCCACGTCGTCCTGATCGTCGCCGTGGATGGCATCGGCGACGGAGGTTCCGCTGAGTTTCAGCTTCACTAGACTTGCAATCGTAGCGACTGCCATCGCCCCGACGATCACTCCGAGCGACATCATCGTGCTGATGTCGGGCGCCCACTCGATGTGCTGACCGCCGTTGATGAACGGCAGTTCGTTCTCGTGCATCGCGTGGAACACCAGTTTGACGCCGATGAACGCCAGGATGAACGCGATCCCGTACTTGAGGTATTCGAGCTTGTCGAGCAGGTGCCCGAGCAGGAAGTAGAGCTGCCGCAGCCCCATCAGCGCGAAGACGTTCGCGGCGAACACGATGAACGGGCTCTGCGTGATTCCGAAGATGGCCGGGATGGAGTCCAGGGCGAACAGCAGGTCCGTCGTGCCGAGGGCGAGGAAGACGATGATCAGCGGGGTGAACATCCTGGTGCCGTTGACCGTGGTGCGCAGCTTGTTGCCCTCGTACTGGTCGGACACCTTGAGGCGCTTGCGGGTGAAGCGCACGAACCAGCTGTCTTTCGTGCCCTCCTCGTCGTCGTGCTTGCTGAGCGCCTGGTGGATGGCCGTCCAGAGCAGGAACGCACCGAAGATGTAGAAGATCCAGCTGAACGTGGCGATCAGCGACGCACCCAGAATGATGAAGACGCCGCGCAGCACCAGGGCGATGATGATGCCCACCATCAGCACTTCCTGCTGGTACTTCCTCGGCACGGAGAACCTCGCCATGATGATGACGAAGACGAACAGGTTGTCGATGCTCAGGCTGTACTCGGTCAGCCAGCCCGCGACGAACTGCCCGGCGTGCTCGGCGTCTCCGATCAGGAGCATCGCCAGCGCGAACAGCAGCGCGAGCGCCACGTAGAACGACACCCACAGCGTCGACTCTTTGGGGCTCGGGATGTGCGGCCTCTTGAACACGATCAGCAGGTCGAACGCCAGGATCAGCAGCAGGACGATCATGGATCCGATTTCGAACCATGCGGGAAGAGCAAGCTCCACGGGGGGACAACCTTTCGAAGGGCACCGGCAACGGGTCCGAAAGTCTCTCCCGCACCCATCGTTCGGGTGCCGCTGTGCCCGGGCTCGAAGACTCGAACCGTGATGACGTCCACAGCGCCGACCCGTCGTGGGTCGTCCGGGATACTCCCCTTCGCTCCGAAGAGTCTACCGGATGCCCGGCGGCCGCGCTCGCCCTCGCCCGACCACACAAAAAAGCCCGGATACCAGTAAATTACTGGTATCCGGGCTGTTGTGACCCCAGCGGGATTTGAACCCGCGTTACCGCCGTGAGAGGGCGACGTCCTAGGCCGCTAAACGATGGGGCCGTTTTTGCAACTCAATGAGTATGCCACACCCTCCGCTCAGGTTCCAAAACGGCGGGTGCATCCCGGGCGTGGCGCGCGGGCTGCGGTCAGGCGAGCACGAGCAACGCGCCCGGAGAGACCGAGACCTCGACCGGCAGTGGGCCGATCCGCTCCCCGTCGGCGTACGCCACCACATCCGGAGCGTCGATCGTGACCGTGCGCGCCGGGAGGAATGAGACCTCGTCGATCTCCGTATGCGTTCCGGAGAATACTTTCGGGAACAGGCGCAGGAACCGCCACTTCGGCATGTCCCTGACGACGAAGAGGTCGAGCATCCCGTCGTCGAGGCTGGCGTGCGGCACCACGCGCATCCCTCCCCCGATGGAGCGGTTGTTGGCGACGGCGATGAGCAGCGCGTCGGTGTCGAGCGGCACACCGTCGGCGACCACGCGGTACGGGATGGGGCGGAGCGTCGCGAGCTCGCGGAGCAGGGCGAGCACGTAGCGGCTTCGGCCGCGCGGGCGGGTCATCAGGTTGGCGCGCTCGTTGACGGTGGCGTCGAACCCGGCGGAGAGCACACAGCCGAACCAGGTGCTCAGGCCGCCGTGCCGCACGATCCCGGCGTCGATCCGGCGCGGCGGCTTCTGCAACGCAGCGAGCAGGAGGGCGATGGCGGCCTCGGTGTCGGAGACCGGGATGCCCAGGCCGTCCGCCATGTCGTTGCCTGTGCCGCTCGGCACGATCCCGAGCGGGATGTCCGTCTGCGCGACGATGTTGATGCCGAGGTTCACCATGCCGTCGCCGCCGACCACCACGAGAGCGTCGGCACCGGCAGCGACGGCGCGTTTTGCTTCGCGCCGCAGGAGCTCGACGTTCGCCTCGTCGAGCGCGACCACCGAGTGACCGGCAGCGCGGAGCCGCTCGACCACGCGCGGGCCGACCTCCCGTCTCTTCCCGAACGACGCCATCGGATTGACCGCGACGACGACGGTGCGGGGGGAAGCGGCCATAGTGCACGATTATGGCGGACCATCCGGGCGCGGCCGGGAGTAGACGTGGCTGTCCCCGTGTCGCGGGCGGGCCCGTGCCGGGCTTCCGTTCAAACGGACTCCCGGCACGACACGCCGCGCCACACTCCGCCCCAGCGGAGTTCCCGCGGCGAGCAGCGCGCGTCTTCCGCTCGAGCGGAGCTCGCGGCCGAGCCCCCGGAGTCCGCCCGAGCGGAGTTCGCGGCCGAGCCCACGGAATCCGCTTGAGCGGAGTTCTCGCGGCCGGGGGCCCGCCGATTCCGTTCCAGCGGAGTCTTCCGCGGCGTGTCGCGCCGAAACTCCGCCCGAGCGGACGGCGAGGCGCCGCGGCCTACAGGCGCACGCGCCGCAGCAGTTGCGCGTTCAGCGCCACCACGATGGTGGACACCGACATGAGCACCGCGCCGAACGCGGGAGACACAACCACGCCGATTCCGGTCGCCACGCCCGCCGCGAGCGGCAGCGCGATCACGTTGTACCCGGCGGCCCAGGCGAGGTTCTGCAGCATCTTGCGGTAGGTGGCCCTCGACAGCGTGATGACCCTGGCGACGCCGCGCGGGTCGCTGGATGCGAGCACGATCCCGGCCGACTCGATCGCCACGTCCGTGCCCGCGCCGATCGCGATCCCGACGTCCGCCTGCGCGAGCGCCGGGGCGTCGTTGACGCCGTCGCCGACCATCGCCACCTTCGCGCCGCCCTGCTGCAACTGCGCGACGGTGCCCGCCTTGTCGCCGGGCAGCACCTCGGCGAACACCTCGTCGATGCCCAGCCGGGCGGCGACGGCCTCGCCCACGGCCCGCGAGTCGCCGGTCAGCATCGCGACGCGCACTCCGCGGCTGTGCAGGATGCGCACCGCCTCCTCCGACTCGGGCCGCACGACGTCCGCGAGCGCGATCATCCCGGCCACCTGCATCCCGGCGGCGCCATCCGCACCATCCCCGCGCAGCACGTACACCACGGTCTGCCCCTCCGCCTCCGCCGCGCGCGCGGCCGCGGCCACCGCAGCGGCCGGCGTCAGCCCCCGCTCGGCGAGCAGTCTGGGCGCCCCGACGGTCACGGCGACACCGTCGACCGTCGCCGTCGCTCCCCGACCGCCCAACGCCTCGAAGTCCGCTGCGGCCGCGACCGTGAGCCCCCGCTGCTGCGCCTCGGCGACGATCGCCCGGGCGATGGGATGCTCGGCCGGTGCCTCGACCGACGCGGCCAGCGCGAGCAGCGCATCCACGTCTCCGTCGGTGGCCTCCACGGATGCGACGCCCTGGCGGCCCTCGGTGAGCGTCCCGGTCTTGTCGAACAGGACGACGTCGATCAGGCGGGCGTCCTCCATCGCGTGCCTGTCGCGGATCAGCAGGCCGTTCTTCGCGCCGATCGCCGTGGAGATCTGGGCGACCAGCGGGATGGCCAGACCGAGCGCGTGGGGGCAGGCGATGACGAGCACGGTCACGACGCGTTCGAGCACGAAGCCGGGCTCGTCCGGTCGCAGGATCGCCCACACGACCAGGGTGAGGGATGCGGCGGCGAGCGCCACGTAGAACAGCAGCCCGGCCGCGCAGTCGGCGAGGATCTGCGTGCCGGACTTGCTGGCCTGCGCGTCGGAGACGAGGCGCATGATCCCGGCGAGCGCGGTGTCTCCCCCGGTCTTCGTCACCCGGACCACGAGTGACCCGCTGCCGGAGATGGAACCGGCGACCACCTGCTCGCCCACTCCGCGGGTGACCGGCTTCGACTCGCCGGTGAGAAGCGATTCGTCCACGTCGGACCGTCCGTCGACGATCTCCCCGTCCACGGGCACCGCGGCGCCGGGGCGGACGCGCACGAGGTCGCCGACGGCGAGCGCACTGACGGGTACATGCTCGGACGTGGACCCGTCGCCCACCCGCTCCGCCTGGTCGGGCAGGAGCTTCGCGAGCTGGCCCAGCGCATCCTGGGCGCCCATCACCGCCGACATCTCGATCCAGTGGCCGAGCAGCATGATCAGGATGAGGGTGGCGAGCTCCCACCAGAAGTCCATGCCGGGCAGGCCGAACGTGACGGCGAGGCTGTAGCCGAACGCGACGACGATGGCCAGCGAGATGAGGGTCATCATGCCGGGCTGGCGGCTCCGCAGCTCGGTGACGGCTCCGCGCAGGAAGACGAGGCCGCCGTAGAAGAAGATGGCGACGCCGAAGACCGCGGGGATGTACTGGCTACCGGGGAACCGGGGTCCGCCGAGCCCGAGGATCTCCTGCAGGCCGGGCGAGAACACCAGAGTGGGGATGGTGAGGACCAGGGTCAGCCAGAACTTGCGCCGGAAGATCGCCGGATCGTGCCCGGCGTGGGCGCCGTGATCGTGACCGCCCTGGTCGTGACCGCCGTGGTCGTGCGCCGAGTGATCGTCGGCCGCGCCGCCGTGACCCGAGTGCTCGTGCGCCCCGTGATCGTGCGCGTCGTGTGGCTGGTGCGTCTGATTCGTCGTCGTCTCGTTCATATCCACCCTTGAACAGTACCCCCCAGGGGTATATTCCTCAAGTTGCACGACCACTCTTTTAGGTATTTCCTGGTGCCATGAGACTGACGAAGTTCGAACACGCCGCCCTGCTCCTCGAAGAGTCCGGAAAGAAGCTGTTCGTCGACCCGGGGAGCCTGACCTCTCCGCTCACCGACACCAACAGCACCGTCGGCGTCGTGATCACCCACGAGCACGCCGACCACTGGACCCCCGAGCAGCTGAACCGCGTCCTCGACCTCAACCCGGATGTGCCGATCTTCGCCCCGCAGGGAGTCGCCGCCGCGGCCCCCGACTTCGCCATCACCGTCGTGCACCCCGGAGACACCGTCGAGGCGGGGCCGTTCACGCTGCGCTTCTTCGGTGGCCGCCACGCCGTCATCCACGAGAGCATCCCGGTCGTCGACAACCTCGGCGTGCTCATCAACGACGTGCTCTACTACCCGGGCGACTCGTTCACCATCCCGGAGGGCGTCGACGTGGATGTGCTCGCCACCCCGGCGGGCGCCCCCTGGCTGAAGATCGCGGAGACCATCGACTACGTGCTCGCCGTCAAGCCCAAGCGCAGCTTCCCCACGCACGAAATGGTGCTCTCCCGCGGGGGCAAGGACATGGCGAACGCCCGCATCAAGTGGGCGACGGAGCAGAACGGCGGCGAGTTCTTCCCGCTGGAGCCCAACGACACGCTCGACCTCTGAGCGCGTGAGCGAGCAGCACGCCGCAGCGTCCGGATCCCGCCCGGCGGTCGTCTGGTTCCGTGACGACCTCCGGGTCGCGGACAATCCGGCACTGACGGCCGCCGCCGGCAGCGGGCTGCCCGTCGTCTGCGTCTACGTGCTCGACGACGAGTCGCCCGGCGTGCGAGCGCCGGGCGGCGCGTCCCGGTGGTGGCTGCACCACAGTCTCACCGCGCTCTCCGCAGCACTGGATGCGCTCGGCGGCTCCCTGACGATCCGTCGCGGCCCTGCCGAACGCGTCATCGGCGACCTGCTCGCCGAGACCGACGCCGCCGCCGTGTTCTGGAACAGGCGGTACGGCGAGGCGGAGCGCACGGTCGACGAAGCCATCAAGACGCAGGCCAGGGACGACGGACGCGAGGCGTCCAGCTTCGGCGCGAACCTGCTCTTCGAGCCGTGGACCATTCGCACGGGCTCCGGCACGCCGTTCTCCGTCTACACCCCGTTCTGGCGCGCCTGCCTCGCCTCGCCAGAGCCGCGCAAGCCGCTGGATGCGCCCGGGAGCATCGCGGGCGCTCCCCCGCTGGACGGCCTCACGGTCGCCGACCTCGGGCTCCTGCCGACGCATCCCGACTGGTCGGCCGGCCTGCAGGAGACCTGGGAGCCGGGAGAGGACGCCGCGCACGAGGCCCTCGCGCGCTTCCTGGACGAGGATGTCGCCGCATACAAGGCGGACAGGGACACCCCGGGGATCGACGCCACCTCACGACTGTCACCGCGGCTGCGCTGGGGCGAGCTCAGCCCGTACCAGGTCTGGCACGCCACCGCCGCCGCGCGCACCCGCACGAACGCGGAGGGCGCAGCCACCTTCCTCTCCGAGCTGGGGTGGCGCGAGTTCGCGTACCACACGCTGTTCCAGCGGCCGGCGCTGGCGACGGAGAACATCCGCAGTGAGTTCGACGCCTTCCCCTGGCCGCGCCTGCACCCGACGGCGCTGCGCGCCTGGCAGCAGGGCCGCACCGGCATCCCGCTGGTCGACGCCGGGATGCGGGAGCTCTGGCACACCGGCACGATGCACAACAGGGTGCGCATGGTCGTCGCGTCGTTCCTGATCAAGAACCTGCTGATCGACTGGCGACTGGGAGAGCAGTGGTTCTGGGACACGCTGGTCGACGCCGACCCGGCCAGCAACCCGTTCAACTGGCAGTGGGTCGCGGGAAGCGGGGCGGACGCCGCACCGTACTTCCGCGTGTTCAACCCCGAGCTGCAGCGCGAGAAGTTCGACAAACACGGGGACTACGTGCGCCGCTGGGTGCCGGAGTGGCAGACCGACGCGTACCCGGAGCCGATCGTCGACCTCGCGGAGACGAGGAGGGCGGCCCTCGCCGCCTACGACGTGGTGAAGGGGCGCTGAGCGTCAGCGCCCGTGCTCGGCGAGGATCTGGTCGACGTCGATCCGCTTGAGCAGGCCGTTCCAGTCGATCCTGCGCGCCTCGTCCGCCTTGTCCTCGTCGGCGAACACCTTGCCGCTGCGCTCCACGACGACGCCGACGGGGAGCATCCTGTTCAGTTCGGCGAGGATCGCGTCGTCGACGGCTTCGGTGTCGAAGTCGGCTCCGACGGTGGCGTAGTAGTCGCCGGACAGGGTGTACGACACGATTCCGGTCTCGATTCGGCTCATGGGCGGCAGTGTAGTCCCGGCATCCGACGGGAGCGTACAGTGCGCGGCATGAGCGATCAGGATGAGCCCACCACCGGCCCCGATGCAACCGGACAGGACACAACCACCGGCCAGGACACCCAGCAGAGCCAGGAGCCCGCAGCGCCGCGCGACGCCGACGAACTGACCGACGCCGTCACCGAGCTCGGCGCAGACGACGAGGAACGTCTCGACGCCGTCGCCGAGCACAACGCCTCGCTCGAAGAGCGGCTGCCCGGCGACGACGAACTGCCCCTCACCAAGGGGTAGTCCGTCCGGAGCGCGCCCTGGTTGGGGGCCTGGAAGGGCTCCCATCCGCTCGGTACGGTGGCGCGGTGGACAACAGTGGACGGATGCGCGACAGGGTCGCCGGTTACGCGGTGATGGAGCAGGTCGTCCGGTTGCACGGTGACGTCCCTCCCCGGTCGGCCGTCGCCCGTGCGTTCGGGGTCCGCCCGCTCAGCGCCGGCACCCGGCCCTGGTTCGACGGCGCGCTCGGCGAGCGCGAGGTGGGGGCGATGCTCGACCGCCTGCCGGACGGCTGGACCGTCTTCCACGCGCTGCCCGTCGGAAACGGGGATGCGGACATCGACCATCTCGTCGTCGGCCCCGGCGGCGTGTTCGTCGTGAACACCAAGAACCACCAGGGTGCTGAGGTGTGGGTCGGCGAGCGCGCCGTGCTCGTGAACGGGGCGAAGAAGCCGTACCTGCGCAACTCCGAGCTGGAGGCGTCGCGCATCCGGCAGGTGCTCGCCACCGCGGGCCTGGTCGCCCCGGTGAACGCCGTGGTCGCGGTGCTCGGCGCGAAGAAGCTGACGGTGCGTCAGCAGCCCGCCAGGGTCGCCGTGCTCGCCGCCGGCGGGCTGAACCGCTGGCTCACCCGGCGTCCGGCCGGTGTCGATCAAGCGACCGTGGATGCGATCGTGCGCATCGTCGACGACCCCGCCACCTGGCGACCGGCGCACGGCCCGTCCGGCGCAGGCTCGGCCACCGTCGAGCGGTTCGACGCCATCGCCCGCGAGGACAGGGCGGCGCGCGTCGTCCGGCTGGGCTGGCTGCTCGCGGTCGCGCTCAGTGCGCTCGCGGTGGCTCTGCCGTTCCTGCCGCACTGAGCGTCGCAGCGGTGCGCATCTGGAGTTCGAGCGCACCCTCCGCCTCGTGGAGGTCGAGGTCGACCGTCACCGACGCTAGCTCGGAGAGCGAGCGCAGGTGCGTTCCTCCGCACGGGATCTCGACGGTGCCGTCCGGGAGGTCGCAACGCCAGGTGCGCCGCTCCCCCAGGCCGTCTCCGTCGCGCGCGATCGACACCGCGGCTCCGGTCGCCAGCCATCCGGCGAGCAGCTCGTTCGCGGCGGCCTGCACGCTGTCCAGCACTCCGGCGAGGTCTGCAGCCTGGAACCCCTTCTTCCGCAGGCTCTTGCCGATGCGGTACGTGTCGAGCGAGCCGTCCGGCAGGATGCGCGACTCGGTGATCGCGAGCTGGTCGAAGTTCGGGTTGCCCCTGCCGTCGAGCTGCACCTCTTTGCTCCACAGCCCGGTCAGCGCCGCGTTGAGCGCCAGCGACGCCAGGTGGCAGCCGGTGTGCCCGGCGGAGAGCGCGCGGCGCAGAGCGGGGTCGACGGTGACGGTCACCGGCGTGCCCGGGGTGAGCCCGTCCGCGTCCTCCACGACATGGCAGACGACGAACGCCCAGCCCTCCGTGCCCGTCCGCACCGGGGCGTCGCCCACGAACAGGTTCTCTCCGTCGATCGCGCCGACCACCGCGCCGACCACGGGATGCACGACACCGTCCACCGACAGCGTGCCGTCATCGGCGGGCTGGTCCGGCCAGACCGGGTCGACGGCGTGGAACGCCGTCCTGTCGAGGACGATCGCGGTGCGCCCGTCCCCGACCGGCTGTGCGATGAGCACAGTGCCGGTCGAGGTCAGGTCGCCGTCCGGGTACGTGACGATGGTGTCCGCGTCGATCCTGGTGGTGTCGACGGGATGCGCGAGAGGGAAGCTCATCCCTCCAGCGTACGAGGTCGCGCTCAGTTCGTGAGCGCGTCGACGTACTCCTGGTGCTCCGTCATCCACTTCGTGACGATGGGGTCGTAGTCGTCCGTCTTCGCGCCGTTGAACATGTCGTTCTCGAGCGAATAGAGGAGTTTCGAGTCGAGTTTGAAGGACTTCACCCAGCCGGCCACCTCCGGGTACTTCTTCTCGAAGTCCGTGCTGGCGATCGAGTGCAGGGATTCGGCCGTCCCGAGCGTATTCTTCGGGTCCTTCAGATCCTTCAGGTCGAACTGGTCGTACGCCCAGTGCGGTCGCCACAGGGTGACCGCGATGTTGTCCTTGCTCTTCATCGCGCTGGTCAGCTCGGCGAGCATCGCCGGGGTCGACGACGTCGTGAAGTCGAGACCGCCGAGGCCGTACTCCGGGATGACCTTGTTCTGCGTCGCCTCGGTGAGCCCGGCGCCCGGCTCGATGCCGACCAGCCGGTTGCCGAACTCGTCGGCGTGCGCCGCGAGCTGGTCGAGCGAGTCGATGGGGGCGTCCTTGTTCACCGCGATGGTGAGCTTGGCCTCGTTGTTCCAGGCGCCGAGGTCGACGAGCGAGTCTCCGTACTTCTTCAGGTACGCCTCGTGCGTGGTGGGCAGCCAACCGTCGAACGCCACGTCGTAGTCGCCCGTGCTGAGACCGGCGAACGCTGGGCCGGCGTCGGCGTACTCGAACGTCACGTCGTAGCCCTTCTCCTCCAGCACGTGCTTCCAGAGGTAGGACACCGCCTCGCCCTCCGGCCAGCCGTTGAAGACGGCGACCTTGATCTCGCCCTTCGACGCGTCCGCCTGCGAGACGGCGGCGATGCTGGTGCCGCCGACGGCCACGAGGGCTGCTGCCCCGAGGGCCGCCAGCGCGCGCTTCGGCATCCGCTTGCGGGCCGCCCCCACGGAGGCCGTGAGCCGATCCAGGATGATCGCGATGATGACCACGGAGAGGCCGGCCTCGAAGCCGAGGCCCACATCCACCCGGCTGAGCGCCTGGACGATGTCGCGGCCGAGGCCGCCTGCGCCGACCATTCCGGCGATGACGACCATCGAGAGCGACAGCATGATCACCTGGTTCACCCCGGCGAGGATCGACGGCATGGCGAGCGGCAGCTGGATCTGGCGCAGGATGCGCCGGGGCGACGAGCCGAACGCCCGACCGGCCTCGACGATCTCGCTGTCGACGCCGCGGATGCCCAGCTCCGTGAGACGCACGCCGGGAGCCATCGCGAAGATGATCGTCGCGACGATGCCGGGCACGACACCCACCCGGAACAGGATGAGGGCCGGGATGAGGTACACGAACGCCGGCATGGTCTGCATGAAGTCGAGCACGGGACGGATGATCGCCGACGCCGTCTTCGATCGTGCGGCCAGAATGCCGAGCGGGACGCTCAGTGCGACGGCGATAGCCGCGGCGACGAGCACGAGCGCGAGGGTGTCCATCGCGTTCGTCCACTGGTCGATCCCGGCGATGACGAGCAGCCCGACCACCGTTCCCGCACCGAACACCCAACCGCGCAGCCAGACGGCGAGCACGGCGAAGATCAGGATGATGCCCCAGAACGGAGGCGTCTGCAGCAGCCAGTCCATGCCCGTGTACAGCGCGGTGAAGACCGTGCGGATCACGTCGAACACAGGACCGAAGAACTCGGTGACGAAGTCGACGGCGCTGGTCGCCCAGTCGCCGAGGGGAAGTCGCACATCCATCAGCGCACCTCCTCGAGCTCAGGCTCTCCGCCTTCTCGCGCGCCGACCCCCGGTGCGGTCTCGAGCAGTGTCTGGTTCATCACGTCGACCGGGATGGTCGCCCTGGGCTCGACGATGATCGGGATCTCGGTGGTCTCGCTGGTGACGTTGCCGAGCGCCGCGAGCAGGGTCACCCGCGGGATGACGCCGAGAAGGCGCTGGTTGTCGTCGACAACCGCGAGCGGCAGGTCGCTGCCGACGGACAGCTCGACCAGCTCGCTCAGCACCTCGTCGCGGGAGACGGACGCGATGCCGTCGTCGATCACCGCGGAGAGGTCGGACTGGCCGTCGCGCACCTGGCGCATCACGTCGCGGTCGCGCACGGCGCCGAGCAGGCGGCGTCCGTGGCCGACCACGAAGGCGGCGGAGGTCTGCAGGTCGCGCATGGTGCGCACGGCGGCGCGCGGTCCAGCGGCCACGGTGACGAGCGCGCGCACGGGCTCCATCACGCTCGCCGCCGTCAGCACGCGGGCACGGTCCACATCCTGCACGAAGCTCTCGACGTAGTCGTTGGCCGGGTCGGTGAGGATCTCCTCCGGCGTTCCGATCTGCACGACGCGACCGTCGCGCATCACCGCGATCCTGTCCCCGAGGAACATCGCCTCGTTGAGGTCGTGGGTGATGAACACGATGGTCTTGCCGAGCTGGCTCTGCAGTTCGAGCAGCTGCTCCTGCATCTCGTGCCGGATGAGCGGGTCGAGTGCGGAGAACGCCTCGTCCATCAGGAGCACGTCGGTGTCTGCCGCGAGTGCCCTGCCGAGGCCGACGCGTTGCTGCATCCCGCCGGAGAGCTCTCCGGGGAGCTTGTCGCCCCAGCCGGACAGCCCGACGAGGTCGAGCACGGTCTCCGCCTTGGCGCGGCGCTCCGCGATCGGCACGCCCTGCACTTCGAGGCCGTATGCGAGGTTGTCGAGCACGGTGCGGTGCGGGAGGAGGGCGAAGTGCTGGAACACCATCGAGATGTACTTCTGCCGCACATCCCGGAGCTTCTTGGGCGGCAGGCCCGTGATCGTCGTGCCCATCACCGCCACGTCGCCGGCGGTCGGCTCGAGGAGCCCGTTCAGCAGGCGGATCAGCGTGGACTTGCCCGAACCGGACAGACCCATGACCACGAAGATCTCGCCGGGGCGCACGGAGAAGCTCGCGTCGATCACCGCTGCGGTTCCCGAGCCTGCGACCTCGTCGCGGGTCGCCCCGCCCTGCAGCCGGCGAACGACGTCGCCGGGTTTACGTCCGAACACTTTGTACAGATTGCGCGCTTCGACGGCGGCAGATTCGCTCACTTTTCCTCCGTGGCACGCGCGGCGATGCCCTGGTGCGTGCCCGTGATTGCGCCCGGGTGGGCAGCGTGAACAGCTGGTCGACTCAAGCGGATCGTCCGATCCGCGAATCACCGGCTGCCGACGCGCCATCGGGGCACGCCCACACCGCCCGACCGTACGCTCCGGCGTGCGGGGCCGGTGTACACCTCGGCCCCTCATTCCCGGAACGCGGGCTGGGTTGTTGCGGCCCCGTCTCTGCCGGTCTCGGCCAACGGGGCGACTCGACGTTATCAATGGGTTTGTACAGAAAGCCAATCGAGATTCTGCATTTCACGGCACATTCCGTCGACGGCATACACCGACATCCGCGTGCTGATGCGGATCGCTCGGGCCCTGCCATCGTTACCTTTCCGTTACCTGAGTGCGGCCGCTCTTCCTGCGGACCGGGGATGTGCGGCAGACTCTCCCCATGACCTCCGACACCGGCGACCACGCCTGGCAGCGCGTCCCGATCGACGCCCAGAGCGTCGATGCCCCGCTCTCCCGTTCCGCCGTTTTCCTCGTGGTGTCCGTCGCGGACTCCGACGAGGCCTTCTCCACGGTGAAGGACGTGCTCTCCGACCTGTCCGGCCTGGTCAAGACGGTCGGCTTCCGCGACCTGAACGCCCACCTCTCCTGCAACGTCGCGATCGGCGCGGGCATCTGGACGAGGCTCACCGGGCGCGGTCTCCCCCGCGAGCTGCACCCGTTCACCGAGATCCGCGGACCGGTGCACACCGCCGTTTCCACCCCGGGCGACCTACTGTTCCACATCCGCGCGGAGCGCGGCGACTTCACCTTCGAGTTCGAGCGGCTGCTGCTGGGCGCCCTCGGCGACAGCGTCCAGGTGGTCGACGAGGTCACCGGCTTCCGCTACTTCGACTCCCGCGACCTGCTGGGATTCGTGGACGGCACCGCGAACCCCGCCGACGGGGAGATGGCGTCGTCGACGCTCGTCGGAGACGAGGACCCCGAGTTCGCAGGAGGCAGCTACGTCGTAGTGCAGAAGTACCTGCACGACCTCACGAAGTGGGGAGCACTGCCGACACCGGCCCAGGAGGGGGTGATCGGCCGCACCAAGCTCGACAACGTGGAACTGGACGACGCCGAGTACGGCCAGAAGTCCCACAAGACCCTCGCCACGATCACCGACGAGGCGGGCGTCGAGCACGACATCCTGCGCGACAACATGCCGTTCGGCCGGGTCGGGCACGGCGAGTTCGGCACGTACTTCATCGGGTACTCGCGCGCCCTCTGGGTGATCGAGCGGATGCTGCAGCGGATGTTCGTCGGAGACCCGGAGGGAAGCTACGACCGCATCCTGGACTTCTCCACGGCGGCGACCGGCACCACCTTCTTCGCGCCGCCCCGCGCCATCCTGAACGCGCTGGGCGACTGACCGCCGCGCCTCCGGCGTAACACTGTGACCGGCCGCGTTGCCCGCGCGGCGCGGGATGCGCCATGCTGAGAGACCCGCACGCACCCCGCCCCCGATCACAGCCCGGAGTCGCCATGTCCCGCCGCATCCTCACCGTCGCCGCCGTCGTCGCGGCCGCAGCGCTCGCCCTCACCGGATGCGCGTCCGGCTCCGGATCCACCGGCTCGGCAAGCACGAAGGCCGACGACGCATACGTCACGCCCGGCAAGCTCACCATCGCCACGGCCGAGCCCGCGTACTCGCCGTGGGTGATCGACGACAAGCCGGAGTCCGGCAAGGGCTTCGAAGCCGCCGTCGCGTACGCGGTCGCGGACAAGCTCGGCTTCGCGAAGACCGACGTCACCTGGGTGCGCACCACGTTCGACCAGGCCATCGCCCCCGGACCGAAGACCTTCGACTTCAACCTGCAGCAGTTCTCCATCACCGACGAGCGCAAGAAGGCCGTCGACTTCTCCTCCCCGTACTACGAGACCACGCAGGTGGTCGTCACCACCGGCGCCTCCCCCGCGGCGAAGGCGACCTCGCTCGCCGACCTCAAGAAGCTCTCCATCGGCGCCCAGTCCGCCACCACCAGCTTCACGGCGGCGGAGAAGCAGATCGCGCCCTCCGGCGGCGTTCAGGCGTTCAACTCCAACGACGACGCCAAGCTCGCCCTGGAGAACAAGCAGGTGGATGCGATCGTCGTCGACCTGCCGACCGCCTTCTACCTGCGCGACGCCGAGTTGAAGGACGGGAAGATCGTCGGCCAGCTGCCGAAGGCGTCCGGGCAGGACGGCGACCAGTTCGGTCTGGTGCTCGCCAAGGGCAGCCCGCTCACCGCGAAGGTGACGGCCGCGGTCGACGCGCTGCGCACCGACGGAACCCTGGACACGCTGGCCGCCAAGTGGCTCGCCACCGACGGCAACGCCCCGGTGCTGAAGTAGCGGCCGACCGGCTAACGTTCAACGGGTGAGCACCATCCAGCAACCGGGCGCTGTCGACCAGCCCAGCAACGCCGAGCAGCCCAGCGCCGTCGAGCTCGGCCGGCGCGCGTTCCGTCGCAAACAGACGACGCGCTCCGTGCTGATCAGCCTGGCCAGCACGGTTGTCGTCGCCGTCGTCGCCTGGTTCTTCGTCATCAACACCCCCGGCTGGGCCGCCGTGCAGCAGACCTTCTTCGATCCCGCCGTGGCCGTGCAGGCGTGGCCGCGGGTGTTCGAGGGGCTGCTGCTCAACATCCGGGTGCTGATCGTCGCAGCGATCGGGGTGCTGATCGTGAGCATCCTGATCGCCACGACGCGCACCCTGCGCGGACCGATCTTCTTCCCGCTGCGCGCGCTGGCGGCGGGCTACACCGATCTGTTCCGCGGGATGCCGCTGATCATCGTGCTGTACCTCGTCGGCTTCGGCCTGCCGGGGCTCGGCGTCTTCCCGCGCATGCCCGCCGAGTTCTGGGGCACCATCGCGCTCATCCTGGTCTACTCGGCATACGTGTCCGAGGTGTTCCGCGCCGGGATCGAGGCCGTGCATCCCTCGCAGCGGCTGGCGGCCCGCGGCCTCGGCCTCAGCCACTACCAGACGCTGCGACTGGTGATCCTGCCCCAGGCGGTCCGCAAGGTCACGCCCGCGCTGATGAACGACTTCGTCGCGATGCAGAAGGACGTCGGCCTCATCTCCATCCTGGGAGCGGTGGATGCGGTGCGCGCCGCGCAGATCGAGACGGCCGCCACATACAACTTCACCCCGTACGTGCTCGCCGGGCTGCTCTTCGTGGTGCTGGCACTTCCGATGATCCGGCTCACCGACTGGTATTCGGCGCGGGTGCGCAGGCGCGAGCAGATCGGGAGCGTCGTATGAGCGACCAGGACACCGCGGAGCCCGTGCTCCGGCTGACCGGGCTGCGCAAGCGGTTCGGCGACACGGAGGTGCTGCGCGGCATCGACCTGGACGTGCACCGGCACGAGGTGGTGGCTTTGATCGGCGCGAGCGGGTCAGGCAAGTCGACGCTGCTGCGCACGATCAACCTCCTGGAGCCCATCGACGACGGGCAGATCTTCCTCGTCGGGGACGACATCAGCGATCCCCGCACCCGGATGGATGCGGTACGCGGCCGCATCGGCGTGGTGTTCCAGCACTACAACCTGTTCCCGCACCTGTCCGTGCTCGACAACGTGACGCTCGCCAGCCGCCGCGTGCACCGCATCCCGCGCAGGGCGGCGGAGGCGAAGGCGCACGAACTGCTGGCGGCGATCGGCCTCGGCGACAAGGCGAAGGAGTTCCCGGACCGGCTCTCCGGCGGTCAGCAGCAGCGCGCCGCCATCGTGCGCGCCATTGCGACCGACCCGGAGCTCCTGCTGCTCGACGAGGTCACCAGCGCCCTCGATCCCGAACTGGTCGGCGAGGTGCTGGAACTGGTGCGCGATCTGAAGGCGTCCGGCACGACCATCGTCATGGCGACGCACGAGATGGCGTTCGCGCGCGACGTCGCAGACCGCGTGGTGTTCCTCGACGCGGGCGTGATCGCCGAGCAGGGGTCGCCGTCGGAGCTATTCGGCGCGCCGCGCGAGCAGCGCACCCGCGAGTTCCTCGCGCGGTTCTCCGGCTGGGTCGCCTGACGGCCGCCGCTGTCGCTACGCGGCCGACGTGGCCAACGCGTCCTCCAGCGCCACCCACGGCAGCATGGCGCACTTGATGCGCGTGACGTACTTCGAGACGCCGGCCAGCGCGACGGCGTCGCCGAGCAGCTCTTCGTCGCCGTCGATCGTGCCCTTCGACTGCATCAGCTCACGGAACGCGGCCACCGCATCGGCCAGCTCCTCGCGCGACACGTCGTGCACGATGTCGCTGAGGAGCGACGCCGACGCCGTCGAGATGGAGCAGCCGTGTCCCTCCCAGCTGATCGACGCGACGCCGCCCTCCGCCGATGGATGCACGTTGAGCGTCACCTCGTCTCCGCACGTCGGATTGAGCTGGTGCGATCTTCCGGCCGCATCCGGTCGCAGGCCGTAGCCGTGCTTCTCCTTGGCGTGGTCGAGGATGACCTGCTGGTAGAGGTTCTGAAGGTCGGACGTGCTCATCGGTCAACTCCGAAGAAGGAGCGGGCGTCGGCGACGGCCGCGACGGCCGCATCCACTTCGTCCGCGGTGCTGTAGAGGTATGTGCTGATGCGGGTGCTGGCCGTCGCGCCGAAGCGGCGGTGCACCGGCTGGGCGCAGTGGTGGCCGACGCGCACGGCGATGCCGCGGTCGTCGAGGAACTGGCCGACATCGTGCGAGTGGATGCCGTCCACCACGAAGCTTGCGAGCCCGACCCTCGGCACGTCGCGCCCCGGTCCGAGCACGCGCACGCCGGGGATCTCGGCCAGCCCGTCCAGGATGCGCGCCCCCAGCTCCTCCTCGTGCGCCTCGATGGCGGCCATCCCGACCGCGTCGAGGTAGTCCACCGCGGCAGCGAGCGCGACGGCCTGGGAGACGCGCTGCGTCCCCGCCTCGAACCGCTGCGGCGCCGGCAGGTACTCGGCGCCGCTGAGAGTGACGGTGGTGATCATGGAGCCGCCGGTGAGGAACGGCGGGAGGGCGTTCAGCAGTTCGCGGCGGCCGTAGAGCGCGCCGATGCCGGTGGGCCCGAGCATCTTGTGGCCGGAGAACACCGCGAAGTCGACGCCCGCGGCGTGCAGGTCGAGCGCCAGGTGCGGCGCGGACTGGCAGGCGTCCAGGACGGTGAGCGCACCGACCTCGCGGGCGAGGGCGACGAGCGTCTCGACGGGGTTGATCGCGCCGAGCACGTTGGAGACGTGGGTGAACGCGACGATCTTCGTGCGCGGCGTGATGACGGCGGCGGCCTCGTCGAGGCGGAGCTGTCCGTCGTCGTGCAGGCCGATCACCGAGAGGGTCGCCCCGGTCCTGGCGGCGAGCTCCTGCCACGGCACGAGGTTCGCGTGGTGCTCGGACTCCGTGACGACGATCTCGTCGCCCTCCCCGATCCTGAACCGCGCCGCCGCGTCTCCCCCGCGCCCGAGCGACGCGTTCGAGATGCTGTACGCGAGCAGGTTGATGCCCTCCGTCGCGTTGGACGTCCAGACCAGCTCGTCGGCGTCGACGCCGACGAAGGAGGCGACGCGTGCGCGGGCGTCCTCGAACAGCTCGGTGGCCTCGCCGGCGACGGTGTGCGCGCCGCGGTGGACGGCCGAGGTGTACTGCTCGACGAAGGAGCGTTCGGCGTCGAGCACCTGGCGCGGCTTCTGCGAGGTCGCTCCGGAGTCGAGATAGACGAACGGGTGCCCGTTGACCTCGCGGCCGAGGATCGGGAAGTCCGCGCGGATTCGGGTGAGATCGATGGTGTCGGTGTGCATGCGTTGAAAACCTTACTTCCTCAAACTGCAATGCAGTCGAGGGTTACGGCATTCCCGGATGCGCAGACTCCGCCCGTCAGGAGTCGCGGCCGACCGGCGGTTCCCCGACGAACTGGTGCGCCTCGGAGGCGAGCTCCTGCCAGTCCTCCACGTCGCCGATCGCGACCCACGAGCCGCGCGCATCCACCACCCCTCCGGATGCGGGAGAGGCGATCCCGCGGTCCACCAGATCGAGCGCCCTCGCGGCCGGCAGGTCGACCACCAGGGCGTCCCCGTCGAGGAACGCGAACAGCTTCCCGTGGACGTTCAGGCCCTTCTCCGTCGCGACGACGTCGTCGTCCGGGTCGTCGAGCAGTCGGGTGGTGAGCAGGTCGAAGGCCACGGTCGGCGATGCGTCGGTCATGGCGAGATGCTAGGCCACCCGCGATCCGCCGGACAAGCCCCGGCCCGGGGAGCCGCGGTCGCCCGCTCATTCGCGCGGGGCGCTCGCGCGCGTCTGGCGCGTCAGACCGCATCCGGCTAGTGTGCTCCCAGACCCCCGTTCGGGGGTGGACCCCCTCGATCGATTGGTGTCTGCAATGTTGCTCAGGTCCACCGAGAGAACCGCACATCCGCGCCGTACCCGCCTCGCCGCCGGGGCCGCGGGCGTGCTGGCCATCGTCGTCGGCTTCGGCGTGGTCGACGTGTCCGCCGCGTCCGCCTGGGACCCGGGACCGGGGCACGGAGCCGGCCACGGGCAGCAGCTCGCGCCGCGCACCTCCTTCACGATGGCGCCGGACGGCACGAGCGGCGCGACGCAGGGCGGGGAGGGCATCCCGAACATCGACTCGGTCAAGAAGACCATCGCCACCTACTACGGCGACCCCGGCACCGGCATAGCGAACAAGACGGCGTCGCCGTACATCAGCGAGATGTCGACGATCGTGGCCGGCGAGACGGCGAAGCTGCAGGCCGAGTACGCGGCGGCAAAGGCCAGGGGCGAGAAGCCCGCGATCGTCTTCGACGCCGACGACACCACCCTGTGGACGTACGACATGGAGGTGGCGGACATGCACTTCACCTTCAACCCGGCCGAACAGAACGTGTGGGTGCAGGACCAGCGCTTCCCCGCCACCCCGGCGATGGTCGCCTTCGTGAACAAAGCCGCGGCCATCGGCTTCAGCGTGTTCGGCCTCACCGGCCGCAACGACGACCAGAAGGCCGCCACCCTCGGCAACCTGTCCAAGGTCGGATACACGCCGTTCACCGCGGAGAACTTCTACACCAAGTGGACCGGCGTCGGCGCCTCCCAGCAGCCGTCGTACATCACCTGCGCCACGGCGAAGTGCACGACGGTCGAGTACAAGGCGCTCACCAGGAAGCACATCCAGGACCTCGGATACACGATCGACCTCAACGTCGGCGATCAGTGGTCCGACCTGCAGGGCGGATACGCCACGCGCGCACTGAAGCTGCCGAACCCCACGTACTACCTGCCCTCCCCCGACCTCCCCGGCGTGAACGAGCCGGCCCTGTCGCCGCGCACCCACTTCACGATGGCGCCGGACGGCACGAGCGGCGCGACGCAGGGAGGGGAGGGCATCCCGAACATCGACTCGGTGAAGTCCACGATCGCCACCTATTACGGCGACCCGGGCACGGGCATCGCGAACAAGACAGACTCCCCGTACATCCGCGAGATGCGCAGCCTGGTGCTCCGGCAGCTTCCGGTGCTCGCCGCGACCTGCTTCGTGGAGAAGAAGCTGCACAAGAACCCCGCCATCGTCCTCGACGCCGACGACACCACCCTGTGGACGTACGACATGGAGGTGGCGGACATGCACTTCACCTTCAACCCGGCCGAACAGGACGTCTGGGTGCAGGACCAGCGCTTCCCCGCCACCCCGTCGATGACCACGCTCGCCGCGGTCGCCCAGAAGTCCGGATGCACGCTGATCGGCCTCACCGGACGCAACGACGCCCAGAAGGACGCCACCCTCGGCAACCTCGCCAAGGTCGGGTACACCGGCTTCACCCCGCAGAACTACTACACCAAGTGGACGGGCGTCGGCGCCTCCCAGCAGCCGTCGTACATCACCTGCGCCACGGCCAAGTGCACGACGATCGAGTACAAGTCGCAGACCAGGGCCCACGTCGAGTCTGCCGCCGGCGGCAAGTACGACATCGTCGCCAGCTACGGCGACCAGTTCAGCGACCTGATCGGCGGCTCCGCCGACCGCGCGGTGAAGCTGCCGAACCCGACGTACTACCTGCCGTAGATCGCCCCTGCCGGGGTCGGCGTCCAGTACGCTGACTCCGGCAAGGGAGGTGCGGATGCGGAAGCCGCTCAGGATCACGACGGTGCGGGGCAAGTGGGCCTACGCGGTCGTCGGGTGGTGCGTCGTCGGGCTCGGGGTGCGGGCGATCATCGCGACCACCGGCAACTCGCTGGCGTGGGTGGTCTTCTCCACCGTCGCCGACCTCGCGCTCTATCTGGTCGGCGCGCGGATCTTCCGCGGAGCGGACGAGCTGCGCGATCCTCCCCGGCCCTGGTGGCGGATGACCGCGAGGGCGAAACTGAGCCGCCGCCTGGGGATCCTGTTCGGCTTCCTCACCGTCATGACCTCGCTCAGCCTGTTCGTCGGGAACAGCCGCCACCCGCTAACGGAGACCGCCACGGCGAGCGCTGTTGCCGGGGCGATCGAGTTCCTCGTCCTCACTGTGCTGTACGTCACCTCCGGACGCCGCCTCAAGCGACTCGAGACCCAGCAGCCCACACCGGAGAAGGTCGATCCAGCCCTCTCCGCCCCCTTCGACGACGGGTGGCCCCGCGCGCGGTGACCGCACCGGTATCCTCGTGAGCATGGTCGAGCGCACGAACGGTTCCCCCTGGTTCTTGATCGGCGGCATCCTCCTCGTCGCCGTCGGTCTCGGCGCGCCGCTGATCTTCGACGCCGCGACCGGCCAGACCCAGTGGATCGTGCGCGGGATCGGCGTACTCGTGGCGATCGGCGGCGGCGTGCTGATCGGGTTCTGGGTGCGTCACAGGCAGGGGCGCTGAGCCAGTACTGTCTGAGCCAGTACTGTCTGACTATGCGCCTCGGAGTTCTCGACGTCGGTTCGAACACCATCCACCTTCTCGTCGTCGATGCTCACCCCGGCGCCCGCCCCATCCCGGCCGCCACCCACAAGTCCGTGCTGCGGCTGATGCGCTACATCACCGCGGACGGCGCGATCAGCGACGAGGGCTGCCAGGCCATCCTGGACGCCATCGCGTCTGCGATGCGGGTGGCGGAGCAGGAGGGCATCGAGGAACTGCTGCCGTTCGCCACGTCCGCCATCCGCGAGGCCAGCAACGGCCCTGAGCTGCTCGCGCGCATCACCGCGGAGACCGGCGTCGACCTGCAGGTGCTGTCCGGCGAGGACGAGGCGAAGCTGACCTTCCTCGCTGTGCGCCGCTGGTCGGGCTGGTCGGCCGGCGACCTGCTGCTGTTCGACATCGGCGGCGGTTCGCTGGAGATCGCCTCCGGCCGCGACGAGTACCCGGACATCGCGGTGTCCGTCCCGCTCGGCGCCGGCCGCAGCACCATCGGGTTCCTCCACGACGACCCGCCCACCGCATCCCAGGTCGACGCGCTCCGGATGCACGCCCGCGCGGTCCTCCAGGATGCGGTGTCGCGGTTCGGCTCCCGCGCATCCGGCAGCCATGTGGTCGGCACCTCCAAGACCATCCGGTCCCTGGCCCGCCTCGCCGGGTCGACGGCGCCCGGCCCCGGCGGAACGGAGCGCAGCCTGCTGAAGCGGTCGGACCTGTCTGACTGGGTGCCGCGCCTCGCGCAGCTGCCGGCCGATGCCCGCACGGCGCTGCCCGGGATCACCGCGGACCGCACGTTCCAGATCGTCGCAGGCGGCGTCGTCCTCCGCGAGACGATGCGCGCCTTCGGCGTGGATGAGCTCGAAGTGTGCCCGTGGGCGCTCCGCGAGGGCATCATCCTGCGCTACCTCGACCACCTGGGCTGACCCGGCTGGGCCCTCGTGGCCGATTGTGGACAGGATGCGTCCCACACGGGATAGTCGCGGCCTTTTCCCGCCGCCTAACCTTGCGAGCAATATCCGTGGACATCGGCCCCAACCCGACGTGGGCCGTAGCCGCATCTTCCGCACGGGATCCCCGTGCACACCCGGGAAAGCTCCATCGTCATGCCCTCCGTACCTCCTCGCCATCGCGCCAGCGCCGGCACGCCTATCCACCACCGCCACCGCCGCCACGCGCGCCTCCCCCGCCTCGCGGCCCGCGCGCTGACCGCCACCGCCACCGCTGCGCTGCTCGTCGTCGCCGGCTGGGCGCCCGCCGCCCTCGCCGCGACGGCAGCCCCGGATGCTGTGGTGAACATCGCGACCGACCGCACCACCGTGGGGTGGCACGACACCTCGACGTTCACGTTCACCGTGGAGAACTCCGTCGCCGTGCCGCTCACCGACGGCGACGTCACGCTGATCGTTCCGACGTTCGACGGCACAGACGCCTCCGGGAAGCCGGTCGACTGGTGGACGGCGGGCATCCACTGCACGGCCACCGGCGGCGCCGTCTGCCCGACCGGGCGGTGGACCTTCGCCACAGCCACCGGGGCCGTCAGCGCCACCGGGCTCGCGGTGCCCCAGGGCGGGAAGCTGACCTTCACCGCCACCGCACAGCACATCGCGACCAGCACGCAGTCGGCGCGCGCGTCCATCGAGGTCTCCTCGCCGCTCGGCGACCTCGCCCCGCGCACGAACACCGCCGACCTCACCTACCAGTACACGCTCGCGGGCTTCGCGCACGGCGTCGCCGTCACCCTCGACGACCACGACCCGGCCAGCCTGGTCGCGGACGTGACCATCACCAACACTGGCTCGCAAACCTTCGACCTGCTCACCGCGCAGTGGTCCTCCGGCATCCCGGTCGCGGCGGCTGCCCCCGCGAGCCCGGGCGATCCGGCGTTCTCGGGCGTCAGCTGCGACCAGGCGGCGTCCATCGGCGACTGCTCGGCCGTGACCGGGGTCGGCGGTGGCCCGATCGCCGCCACGACAGCGGGAGGCGGCGCGCAGGTGTCCGGTCTCCAGCCCGGTCGCAGCATCGTCCTGCGCGTCACGTACACGCGGGGAACCCCCGGCTGCGGCAGTGCGCCGGTGACCTGGCCGTTCGACGTCGACACGCTCGCGGGTGTCCCGGCGGAGACCGACGGCTCTGTCGCGGACAACACCGCCCACGCCGAGACGACGTGGACGCCGCCCGCCTGCCGGAACTTCGACCTGCGCACCGACGCGGCGGACGCCGTCCCCGCGGCCGGAGCGTGGGCGCCGGGCGGACCGTTCGCGTACACGGCCACGTACTCCAACGCCGGGCCGGACGGCATCACCGACGCGTACCTGCAGGCCGAGGCGCCCGCCCGGCTCTCCGGCGCGGCCTCCACCTTCGACCTGGCCGCGATCACCTGCACCGCGACCGGCGGGGCCAGCTGTCCAGCATCCTGGGCGGTCGACGGAACCGGCGCGACGCCGGAGAGCGAACGCATCCGGAGCGGCTCTGTCAGCGTCCCCGCCGGCGGCACTCTGACCGTCACCTATCACGGCACGTATCAGAACATCGACGACGCGATGCTGTGCCGCCCGGCGACGGTGGCGTTCCGCACCCTCGTCTGGACGGACGCGAGAACCGACGCCCATTCGACCGGGGACGACGACGTGTTCGGCACGTTTCAGGGAAACAACGGCCGCGTCGTGCGCTCCGACGCACTGCAGGGTCGGGCCTGCGCGTCTCGTCCATACGACCTGGGCGTGGTGAAGACCGGGCCGTTCCTCGATGCCGCAGCCACGACCCCTGCCGGGACGTTGCGTCCCGGGCAGCTGGTCTACTTCCTGCTCGACGTGACCAACAACACGGTCGACAGCACCGACCTCACCGAGTACACCATCGACGACCAGGCCAGCATCGGCTTCAACCCGATGTACCAGCCGGCAACGGGGACGAGCGGGACAGGCATCGTCGCCGACAAGATCACCTGCCAGTCTGTCGCCAACGGCGCCGCCTGCCCGACCGCTCCCCCGGAGACGGACGGGAACCCGGACTTTTGGTTCGACCCGGCCACCAGGATGACCGACACCGAGCTGCTGCACTACGACATCTCGACACCGGCAGGCGACCCCGCCGCGATGCCGGTCGGCGGCGAGATCCGCCTCACGGTGCCGTACCGCGCCCCGCTGATCAAGCCAGAGTTCGCGCAGTGCAGCCCGCAGAGCGCGGCCATCGCCGGCAATAACTTCGTCAGCGTCCCGACCGGGATCGCCCCCGACCTCGTCGACCGGGACCCGTACGGCAACAACTCGGACTTCGTCGAGTTCTCGGTCGACCATCCCACCTGCACCACCTCGCTGAGCGTGGTGAAGACCGCGACCTCTCCGTACTTCGACACCGACGGGGACGCGACCTTCACGATCACGGCGACCAACACGTCCACCTCGGGACTCGAGGTTCCTCGCCTGCGGGACGCCTTCACGAGCGCGGCCGGGCTGTCCCTGGCGGAGGTCGACCTCGCTCACACGACGGTGACCTGCGTGGCAGGCGCGGGAGCGTCCTGCCCGGACTACACCGTGCACCCCGGGTCCCGTCAGGGCGTCGACGGGGCGACCTCTCCGGTCGGGCAGGACGCCGACCCGTCGTTCGCCGCACTCTTCGACGCATCCTGGTCCACGCCCGGCGACGGTGCAGCCACCATGTCCGCGGGATCGTCGGTGACCTTCACGGTGACCATGGCCCTCCCGCGCACTCCGTCCGGCGACCTCACCAACCGGGCGATGTTCGGAGCATCCGACGACGACCCGCTGAAGTGGCCGACCGTGATCGACAGGGCGACCGTCGGGCCCCGCCCGGGCAGCGCCGGCCTGTCGGTGACCAAGACGGTCGACCCGACGGTCGCGTACGCAGGCGAGACCATCGTGTACACGTCGGTTTTCACGAACTACTCCGACCAGAGCCGCACGGCCTCCCTCGCCGACCCGCTGGATGCGACCCTGCGCGCCGACAACCCGACGGGGTTCGGCGCCGTGACCTGCTCCCCGTCGCCGCGCGCGACGGACGGCGTCGTCGGCGCGAGCTGTCCGGCACCGCTCACCTCGGCCGCCGACGGGATCACCGCTGGACCGTTCACGATGCCCGCGCACTCGTCGTTCACGATCACGTACACCGCGACGGCGCCGCTCGGCGGGTATTCGAGCGCCCCGAACAGCGTCCGGTTGTTCCAGTCGCCGGATGCGGTCAGCGACGGCGACGCCCAGGCGCAGGCCAACGCGGCGTTCCTCAGCCGGGCATCCCTCGCGGGGACCGTCTTCGTCGACACGGACTACGACGACGCGCTCAGCGCGCCGGACTCCGGACTGCCCGGCGTCCTCATCACGCTCACCGGCACCGACGAGCGCGGCGCCGCCGTCACCCTGTACGCGTGCACCAACGCCTCCGGGTACTACGCGTTCGCCGCAGGTGAGACGGTGTACGCCGACCGGCCGGACTGCGCGCGTCCCGCGACGGCCCCCGTTGCCGGTTTCGTCGGCCTCATCCCCGGAACGTACGCGGTCACCCAGACCCAGCCGGACGGGTTCACCTCCACCACCCCGTCGTCGTTCGTCGGGAGCCACGGTGGCACGTCGGGCACGGACACCGTGACCGGTGTGACCCTGACTGCAGGAGACGCGGCGATCCACTACGACTTCGGCGAGCAGCAGTTCGGCTCGATCGGAGACACGATCTGGCTGGATGCGAACGCGAACGGCCTCCAGGATGCGGGCGAGCCCGGCGTCGACGGCTTCGCGGTCACCCTGAGCGGCACCGATGTCACGGGCGCGCCGGTCTCGGCGACCACGAGCACGGACGCCCTCGGCCACTATGTCTTCGACCACCTGCGACCGGGCAGCTATACGGTCACCTTCTCCCCCGCCGGCCTGGGCGCCGGGCAGGCGTTCACGACGCAGGGAGCCGGCGGGGACCCCGCGCTGGACTCGGACGGCGACCCGGCCACGGGCGTCACCGGCACGATCGCGCTCGGGGCGGGCGAGCACCGCAGCGATATCGACCAGGGCGTGGTGGGGCCGGCGATCGCGGCGCCGCCGGCACCGCCAGGTCCGCCCGCGCCGCCAGGACCGCCCACGCCGCCGGTGCCGCCCCTGGCGCCCCCTGTGTCGCCGGTGACGCCGCTGCCGCCCGTGGGTACGCCCGACGCGCCCTCAGCGCCCTCCGGCGCCTCCGCTAGCCGCCTCGCAACTACCGGCGCGGACATCAGCGGTGGCCTGACGTCCCTCGCCCTCGCGGCGGTGCTAGCCGGCGCGGTCCTGCTCGCGACGCGCAGGAGGCGCAGGCCCGGCCGGGGGTGAGCGCCGCGGCGCTCCGCGCCGGGCCTCGCCGCGCCGAACCTCACCGCACCAACAAGAAAACCCCCGGGCGACCGGGGGTTTTTCACTGCTGGGGTACCTGGACTCGAACCAAGAACAACGGTACCAGAAACCGCCGTGTTGCCAATTACACCATACCCCACTGTCCCGAACCGAAGCCCGGGCACGAGAGTCAACTTTATCCTACGCCGACCCTCAATTACAAAACGGCGATCCCGGGCGCGCCGTCGATCGCGAGTCCGATGAGGTCGCGGTTGATCGCCGAGGCCGCGACCGCTCCGGAGCCCGCGGCCACGATGAGCTGCTGGGGGCCGGGAGGCGTCGTCTCGCCGACCGCGTACACCCCGGGCACCGAGGTGCGGCCGTGGGCGTCCGTGAGCAGGTAGCCGTCGCTGTCCGCGTCCAGGTCGAGACCGGCCGCGTACGCGAGCGACGGCGTCCAGACCGGGCGCACGAAGCCGCCCGCGCGGTCGATGACCGTGCCGTCCGCCAGGCGCACGCCCGTCATCGTCCCTCGCTCCCCCACCACGTCGTCGATCGCGCGGCGCTCGACGCGCACGCCGAGCCGGGAGAGCACCCGCTCGTCGTCGTCGCCGACCGTGCCGACGCCGTTGGTGAAGACGATCAGGTCGTCGGTCCACTGGGTGAGCAGCATCGCGCGCTCCGCGAGGTCGTCCGTCTCGCCGATCAGGGCGAGCGGCGCATCCGCCTTCTCGTAGCCGTCGCACTCCACGCAACTGTGCAGCTGGGTGCCGTAGTACGCCCGGATGCTCGGCACGGCGGGCAGCGTCTCCTGCAGTCCCGTCGCGATCACCACCGTCTGCGCGAGCACGTCGATGTCCGCTGCTCCCCTGACGCCTTTCGCGCGCACCCGGAAGCCGTCGCCCTCCACCTCGATGCTCTGGGCGAGGGCGAACGTCACCTCCCCGCCGTCGTACGCCTCGACCTCTTCGCGGCCGAGGCGGCGCAGTTCGAGCGGGGCGATGCCGTCGCGGGTCAGGTAGCCGCGGGCGACGAGGGTGGCCGCGTGCCTGGGCCGGTTGCTGTCGACGACGAGCACGTCGCGGCGCGCCCGCACCAGGTTGAGCGCGGTGGACAGCCCGGCGGGGCCGCCGCCGACGACGACGACCTCGTGTGACTCCCGTGGCACGGCGCGCCTATCCGAGCGCGGCGGACAGCTTGTCGAGGCGCGCGATGCTCTCGGCCTTGCCGAGGATCTCCATCGACTCGAACAGCGGCGGCGAGATGCGGCGGCCGGACACGGCGACGCGGAGCGGGCCGAACGCGACACGCGGCTTCAGCCCGAGTGCCTCGATCAGCGCCTCCCGGAGGGCGGACTCGATGTTCGTGTGGTTCCACTCGTCGAGCGGCACCAGTTCGAGCGCGCCGATGGAGGCGGCGAGCACCTCTCCGGCGTTGGCGGGCAGCGAGGCGCGCGCGTCGTCCTGGATCTCGAGCGACGCAGCGTCGGTGAACAGGAAGCCGAGCATCGCCGGGGTCTCGCCAAGCAGCTGCACGCGCTCCTGCACCAGCGGGGCCGCCTCGGCCAGGATGGCGCGCTGGGCGTCGGTCAGCGGCTCCGTGAGGATGCCGTCGGCCACCAGGTACGGGATGGTCCGCTCCGCGAAGTCCCCGACCTCCAGCAACCGGATGTGGTCGCCATTGATCGACTCCGCCTTCTTCTGGTCGAAGCGTGCGGGGTTGGGGTTGACGTTCACCACGTCGAACGCCGCGACCATCTCGTCGATCGAGAACACGTCGCGGTCGTGGGTGAGCGACCAGCCGAGCAGCGCCAGGTAGTTGACCAGCCCCTCCGGGATGAACCCGCGGTCGCGGTGGTGGAACAGGTTGGACTCCGGGTCGCGCTTGGAGAGCTTCTTGTTTCCCTCGCCCATCACATACGGCAGGTGGCCGAAGCGCGGCACGAACGTGGTGATGCCCGCGTCGATCAGCGCGTGGTAGAGCGCGATCTGGCGCGGCGTCGACGAGAGCAGGTCTTCGCCGCGGAGCACGTGGGTGACGCCCATCAGCGCGTCGTCCACCGGGTTCACGAACGGGTAGAGCGGGTGCCCGTTGGGACGCACGACGACGAAGTCGCTGAACGATCCGGCCGGGAAGGTGATCTCGCCGCGCACCAGGTCGTCGAAGCTGAGGTCGTCGTCCGGCACGCGCAGGCGCAGAGCCGGCTGGCGGCCCTCGGCGCGGTACGCGGCCTTCTGCTCGTCGCTGAGGTCGCGCTCGAAGTTGTCGTAGCCGAGCTTGGGGTCGCGGCCGAGCGAGACGTTGCGCGCCTCGATCTCCTCGCCGCTGGCGAAGCTCTCGTAGATGTGGCCGGACGCCTTCAGCTTCTCGATCACGTCGCGGTAGATGTCGTAGCGCTCCGACTGGCGGTACGGGCCGTCGGGGCCCCCGACGTTCACGCCCTCGTCCCAGTCGAGCTTCAGCCAGGTGAGCGCCTCGATGATCTGGCCGTAGCTCTCCTCGCTGTCGCGGGCCGCATCCGTGTCTTCGATGCGGAAGATGAGCTTGCCGCCGGTGTGCCGCGCGTACGCCCAGTTGAACAGGGCGGTGCGGATCAGGCCGACGTGCGGCGTGCCGGTCGGCGACGGGCAGAACCGGACGCGGACGTCGGAGCCGGTTGCGGTGGAGAACGGGTGCGAAGTGGAGTCAGACATACTCCCTCAATCCTACTTGGCGGCCCGCACCGGATTCACGAGCGAGCCGACGCCTTCGATCTCCACCTCGACCGTGTCTCCCGCGACGATCGGGCCGATGCCGGCCGGCGTCCCGGTGAGGATCACATCCCCGGGCAGCAGCGTGAAGACGCTCGACGCGTACTCGACGATCGACGGGATGTCGTGCACCATGTCCGCGATCGTGGCGTCCTGCTTGAGCGCGCCGTTCACCCGCGTGCGCAGGTAGGCGTCCGGCTTCAGCTCGGTCTCGATCACCGGGCCGAGCGGGCAGAACGTGTCGAAGCCCTTGGCGCGCGTCCACTGGCCGTCGGTCTTCTGCAGGTCGCGGGCGGTGACGTCGTTGGCGACCGTGTATCCGAAGATGTACTCGTGCGCGTCCTTCGCGGAGACGTTGCGGGCGATCTTCCCGATCACCACGGCGAGCTCTCCCTCGAAGTCGACCTGCTTCGACTGGGGAGGCAGCACGATGGCGTCGCCCAGCCCGATGACGGCGGTGTTCGGCTTGAGGAACAGCAGCGGCTCCTCCGGCGCGTCGCCGCCCATCTCCGCGGCGTGGTCGCGGTAGTTCTTGCCGACGGCGACGACCTTCGAGCGCGGGATGACCGGCGCGAGCAGCGCGCCGACCTTGCTGAGCGGCACCCGCTCCCCCGTGGTGTCGAATCCGGCGAACATCGGGTCGCCGGCGAGGACGACGAGGGCGTCCTCGTCGACGATGCCGTAGTCGATGGATCCCTCATGGCTGAAGCGCGCGATTTTCACGCTCCCGAGCCTACTGCCCCGCCGTCAGGCCACGCTCAGCGCACTCACGATCCGCTCGACCGCCGGGGTCGGGATCCCGTTGGCCGCCCCGATCCTCAGCAGGGCGCCGCCGAGCGCGTCCAGTTCGTTCGGCGCACCGGCTGCGAGGTCCTCCTGCAGCGAGGTGCGCATCCCGCCCGGCACCCCGGACAGCGTCTCGACGAGCTGCAGCGTCGTCGCGGGGACCCCGGACGCGTTCGAGCACGCCACCACCTCGGAGAGCAGCGCCTCCGTCAGCTCGGGGTCCTCACTGAGGGCAGCGGCCACCGGCTGCCGCCAGTACGAGGTGAGCAGCGCGATCGACGCGAGCATCCGGAACTTGCCCCAGAGCACCTCGCCCTCCGTTCCGCGCACACGCACGGAGGGGCCGGCGCCGGTCAGCGCCGCGACCGACGCGAACCCGGCGGCATCCTCCGGCACCTCGATCCGCACCCAGGGACTCCGCAGGTCGACCACCGACGGGGATGCGCGGAGCGCGGACACCGCGATGCTCGCGCCGGCCACGGGCACGCCGGGCAGCGCATCCCGCAGCTGCCCCATGTGCTCGACGCCGTTGAGCAGCGACAGCACCTCGCCGGGCCGCGCCGCGCCGATACCGGGCAGCACGTCGTCGAGCCCGTACGTCTTGGTCGCGACGATGACGCTCGCACCCTCCGGCACGTCGACGCTGGCGGGCACCCGCTCGACACCCGTGCCGAACTTCTCCGCGGCCGCCCCTCCCGTGTCGCGCAGCTCGATGCCGTTCGCCTCGATGGCGGAGACGGTCGCCGGCCGCCCGACGGCGACCACGTCTTCTCCTGCGCGGTGCAGCAGCCAGGCGACGAGTCCGCCGACCGCCCCCGGTCCGACGACGGCGATCACGGGACGCTGCTCGGTGCTCATGACACCGATGCTAGCGACCAGGCGGCCCCGTCGAGCTCGAGCAGTGCGGACGCCGTGCTCGCGATGGCGGGCACCTGGTCGGCGCCGACGGCCCCGACCAGGTTCACCGTGCGGTGGTCGTGGTTGACCGTGGGCCGGATGACCACCCCGTCGTTGTGCCCGGCGGAACCGATGGCGAGCGACGGGATCAGGGCGACGCCCACTCCCTCTGCGACCATGCTCACCACCGCAACGAAGTTGTCCGTCTCGTAGGCGATCCGCGGCACGAAGTCGCGCGCGTCCGTCAGTTCGAGCAGGTGGCCACGGCAGCGCGGGCAGCCGGCGATCCACGACTCCGTCGCCAGCTCGGCCAGGTCGACCGCCTTCGCGTCCGCGAGCCGGTGCCCTGCGGGAAGCACGAGCAGCATCTCGTCGCGCCAGACCGGGATGACCGCGAGTCCGCGCGCGCTCTCCCGGTGCGGGTCGACCCTGTCCCCCGGATAGCTGAACGTGATCGCGAGATCTGCTGTCTGCGCGCGCACGGCAGCGACGGCCTCGGGCGGCTCCGCCTCCGTGTACGTGATCCTCACCCCGGGATGCGCCGCCCCCATCGTGCGCAGCAGTCGCGGCACGATGGTCGACGACGCGGACGGGAACGCCGCGAGCCGCACCCGCCCCGACCGGAGACCTTGCAGGTCGGCGAGTTCCCCGGCCGCTGCATCCAGTGCCGTCGTGACGGTCGTGGCGTGACGAGCGAGCACCCTGCCGGCCTCGGTCAGCCGCACACCGCGTCCCGCCCGGGCGACCACGGGCATCCCGAGCCGGGCCTCGAGCCGTTTGAGGTGCTGGCTGATGGCGGGCTGACTGTAGCCGAGCGCGTCGGCGGCGCGGGTGATCGAGCCGTGGTCGGCGATGGCGCGCACGACGCGCAGGCTGTGGGAGTCGAGATCGTCGAGGGACACACGCACACATAACCACAGGTGATGGATACGATTCAACACCTGCTCTTCTCGAATAGGTCCGGGATCGGCACGCTGGAGGCATGCCAGCACCCGTCATCGTCCCGCAGCCCCTCGCCGATGCGCGAGCCGCCTTCGTCGGCGGGGCCGGCTACCTGGCCGCCTGCACCCAGGGCCTTCCCCTGCGGGCGACGCTCAGCGCATCCCGGGCCGAACTGGACGCCTGGGAGCGCGGAGAGGCCACCCCGGCCGCGTACGGCGCCGCCGTCGAGGAGGCGCGGGCAGCGTTCGGCAGCATCGTCGGCGTCCCGGCCGACCGGGTGGCGATCGGCTCGCAGGTCTCCGCCATCGCCGCGACCGTCGCCGCATCCCTCCCGGACGGCGCGGAGGTGGTCTGCGTCGACGGCGACTTCAGCTCGATGGTCTTCCCGTTCCTCGCGCAGCAGCACAGAGGCGTCACCGTCGTGCACGCGCCGCTCGACCGCGTCGCCGACGCCATCGGCCCGCGCACCAGCCTGGTCGCCTTCTCGCTCGTGCAGTCAGCGACGGGGGCTGTCGCGGACTCCGACGCGATCATCGCCGCGGCGGCCAGGCACGGCGCTCTCACCTTCGCCGACCTCACCCAGGCCACCGGCTGGCTCCCGGTCGACGCCTCCCGGTTCGACCTCACCGCCTGCCACGCATACAAGTGGCTGTGCGCCCCGCGCGGCTCGGCCTTCCTCACCGTGGGCGACCGGATGCTCGACGAGCTGCGACCCGTGCAGGCCGGCTGGTTCGCCGGCGACGACCCGTGGGCGTCCTGCTACGGCCCGGACATGCACCTGGCCCGGGATGCGCGCCGCTTCGACGTCTCCCCCGCCTGGCCGGTCTGGCCGGGCACCGCCGCCGCCCTCGCATTCTTCGCCGGGCTCGATCAGAACGCGGTCCACGCATACACGAGCGGCCTCGGCGACGCCCTCTGCGACCGCCTCGGCCTTCCGGCCCTCGGTCAGGCGATCGTCACCTGGCCGGATGCGGACGGCTCCGACCTCGCGGCTCTGACCGCATCCGGGATCCGGGCGTCCGGACGCGCCGGGCGTGCCCGGGTGGCCTTCCACCTCTGGAACACGCCCGACGACGTCGCACGGGTCGGCGACGCGCTTCCCGCGAAGGATCGCGGAAGCGCGGGGCCGGGGCCGTCAGGCTCCTAGCCGTCGAGACGCATCATCCAGTTGTGGCGGTCGCGCACGCGGCCGTACTGGATGTCGGTGAGCTCCTCGCGCAGCGACATCGTGAGTTCCCCGGGAGGGGCGGTGATGTCGCCGACGGTGAAGGTGTCCGACTTGAGCTCGCCGATCGGGGTGATCACGGCGGCGGTGCCGCAGGCGAACACCTCGACGATGTCGCCGGACTCCACGCCGACGCGCCACTCGTCGATCGTCACCTTGCGCTGCTCGACCTTGTGACCGCGGTCGCGGGCCAGCTGCAGCACGGACTCAAGGGTGATGCCCTCCAGGATGCTGTCGGACTCGGGGGTCACCAGGGTGCCGTCCTTGTAGACGAGCACCACGTTCATCCCGCCGAGCTCTTCCAGGTACTTGCCCTCCACCGAGTCGAGGAACAGCACCTGCGCGCAGCCGTGCTCGGCCGCTTCGGCCTGGGGAAGCAGGCTGGAGGCGTAGTTGCCTCCGGTCTTCGCCGCTCCCGTTCCACCCTTGCCCGCGCGGGACCAGTGGTCGGAGAGCCAGATCGACACCGGGTTCACTCCGCCGGAGAAGTACGCGCCGGCCGGGCTCGCGATCAGGTAGTAGGCGACCTTGTTCGCCGGGCGGACGCCGAGGAACGCCTCCTTGGCGAACATGAAGGGACGCAGGTAGAGGCTCGTCTCCGGCTGGCTCGGCACCCAGTCGCCGTCCACGGCGATGAGCTGCTTGAGCGAGTCGATGAAGTATTCGACCGGGAGCTCCGGCAGCGCGAGGCGGTATGCCGAGCGCTGCATCCTGGCGGCGTTCGCCTCCGGGCGGAAGGTCCAGACCGAGCCGTCCTCGTGGCGGTAGGCCTTCAGACCCTCGAAGATCTCCTGCGCGTAGTGCAGGACGGCGGCGGACGGCTCCAGCTGGATCGGGCCGTACGGCGAGACGCGCGGCCGGTGCCAGCCACCCTTGACCGACCAGCACAGATCCACCATGTGGTCGGTGAAGTAGTTGCCGAAGCCTGGGTTCGCGAGGATCTCCTCACGCTCGGCTGCGCTGCGCGCCTCCTCGTTCCTGGTGACGGCGAAAGCGAGACCGCTGGGGGTCGGTGCTCCCGTGAGGGTGATGCTGGTCGGAGATGTCATGAGAATCCTTTGCGCTGCGCTCGTTCGAAGCGGATGAACTAATTCTGCGCCACGGCGGTGGCGATCGCGTCGCCGATTTCGGCGGTGGCGCGGGATGCTGTGCCGCGGCTGGCGAGGTCGGCGGTCACCGCCTGCTCCACCCGCTCCGCGAGCTCCACCCGTCCGAGGTGTCGGAGCAGGAGTGCGACGGAGAGGATCGCAGCGGTGGGGTCGGCCTTCTGCTGGCCTGCGATGTCGGGGGCCGATCCGTGAACCGGCTCGAACATGCTGGGGAATTCGCCTGCAGGGTTGATGTTGCCCGAGGCCGCCAGTCCGATGCCGCCGCTGATTGCGGCCGCGAGATCGGTGAGGATGTCGCCGAAGAGGTTGTCTGTGACGATCACGTCAAATCTAGCAGGATTCGTGACCAGGAAGATCGTGGCGGCGTCGACGTGCAGATAGTCGACCGCCACCTCCGGATGCTCGGCGGCGACAGCGTCCACGATCCGCTTCCAGAGCGAGCCGGCGAAGGTGAGCACGTTGGTCTTGTGCACGAGCGTGAGCTTCTTGCTGCGCTGCTCCGCCTGGTCGAAGGCGTAGCGGACGACGCGCTCGACGCCGTACGCCGTGTTCACGGAGACCTCGTTGGCGATCTCGTGCGGCGTTCCCTGGCGGATGGCGCCGCCGTTGCCGACGTACGGTCCCTCGGTGCCCTCGCGCACGACGACGAAGTCGACGTCGCCCGGGTCGGCGAGCGGGCTGGCGATGCCGGGGAACAGCGTGGTCGGGCGCAGGTTGACGTAGTGGTCGAGCGTGAAGCGCAGCTTCAGCAGCAGCCCGCGCTCGATGTTGGCCCCGGCGAGGCGAGGGTCGCCCGGCACGCCGCCGACGGCGCCGAGCAGGATGGCGTCGTGCTGCTTGATCGCATCCAGATCGGTGTCGGTGAGCACGTCGCCGGTCTCGAGGTAGCGCTGAGCGCCCAGCGAGAACGGGGTCTTCGAGAAGGTGAGTCCGCTGCCCTCCGTGACGGCGTCGAGCACCTTGACCGCCTCGGCGACGACCTCCGGTCCGATCCCGTCTCCCGGGATGACGGCGAGCTTGACGACGGACGGGGACTCGGACATGGCACTCCTGCTGTTCGTTGCGGGCGGACCATCCCAGACTACCGGCGAGCGACCGGGTGGATGCGCGCCCGCCGGATCGCGCCCCAGCGGCCGGATCCGCGTCAGCGGCCGGATCCGCGTCAGCGCCCGATATTCCGCAGCGAGGACACCGCGAGGGCCGCCGCGGCCACCATGAGCCCGACGCCGATGCCCGCGGTCAGGGCGACACCGGAGTCGAACGCGGCGCGCGCGGACGCCAGCAGCTGCTCGCCCAGGTCGCCGGGCAGCTGACCGGCCACGGTCGTCGCACCGCCGAGGGTCTCCCCCGCCGCGTGCGCCTGCGCACTGGTGAGGCCATCCGGCAGCACGACCGCCGAACGGTACGACGCGGTGAGGATCGTGCCGAGCGTCGCCGTTCCGAGCACGGCGCCCAGTTCGTACGCCGTCTCGGACACCGCGGAGGCCGCACCGGCCTTCTCGGCGGGAGCGCTCGTCAGGATCAGCTCGTTCGAGACCGTCTCGGCCGCGCCGATCCCGAGCCCGAGCAGGACGAACGACAGGATGAGCACCCCGGCCTGCGCATCCCCTCCCGACAGAGCCACCACGAGGTAGCCGACCGCCGAGATCAGCAGGGCGACAGGCACCACGATCGCCGCCCGTACGCGCCGCGCGATCGGCACCACGACCAGCCCGGCCACGATCATCGTGGCGAGACCGGGGATGAGCACGAGGCCTGCGTCGATCGGGCTGAGGCCGAGCACCAGCTGCAGGTGCTGCGACACGAAGAACAGGTAGCCGACGAGCGACACCACGCTCAGCAGGTTGATCAGCACGGCGCCGCTGAACGACGCCCGCCGGAACAGCCGCATGTCGAGCATCGGGATGGGCCTGCGCAGTTGCCTGCGCACGAACAGCCAGCCGGACACGGCCCCGATCACGATGGCGAGCACCCCAGCGACGGAGAGGCCGTCGGAGGCGAGCGACTTGATCCCGTACACGATGGGCGCCATCGTCAGCAGCGACAGCAGGATGCTCGGGACGTCGATCGGCCCGGGATTCGGGTCGCGCGACTCGCGCACCAGCAGCGGAGTGAGCACGAGCAACGGGATGAGCACGGGAACCGCGAGCAGGAACACCGATCCCCACCAGAAGTGCTCGATGAGCACGCCGCCGACGATCGGGCCGAGGGCCGAGCCAGCCGCGAACCCGGATGCCCAGACGGCGATGGCGAGCCTGCGCTGCTCGCGGTCGGTGAAGATGCTGCGCAGCAGCGACAGCGTGGACGGCATCAGCATCGCGCCGAAGAACCCGAGGCTGGCACGCGCGGCGATGAGCCATTCGGTCGTCGGAGCGAAGGCGGCGCCGACGGACACGACCGCGAACCCGGTCGCGCCGATCAGCAGCAGCTTGCGGCGGCCGATCCGGTCGCCGAGGCTGCCCATCGAGACGAGGAGTCCCGCGAGCACGAGCGGGTACGCGTCGATGATCCAGAGCATCCCCGTGCCGCTCGGTTCGAGCGCCTGGGAGATGGCGGGCAGCGCGAAGCTGAGCACCGTGTTGTCGACGGAGACCAGCAGCACGGGAAGCATCAGAACGGCGAGCGCCACCCATTGACGCGCACCGGCGCGGGGCGCGACGGCGGGCGTGGGCGTGGTGATGCTCGGCGTGGACATGTATTTACTGTACCGTCTGGACGGTACAGTAATCAAGCCGGAGCGGCTACCATGTGCACATGGCAGAAACCCCCTCCGCCCGCGACCGCATCCTCGACGCGTTCGAGGAACTGCTCGCCGAGCAGAGCGAACGCGCCGCGACCCTCGACGCCGTCGCCGCCCGCGCCGGCGTCTCCAAGGGCGGCCTGCTCTACCACTTCGCTTCGAAGGACGCGATGGTCGACGGCGTCCTCGCCCGGCTGAGCGCGCACGTCGACGCCGACCTCGACCGGATGCGCTCCGCCCCGGAAGGCCCCGTCGCCTACTTCATCCGCACCTCGGTGCCCACCGACAACGACCTCGAGCGCTCCATCGTCGCGGTCGCCCGCCTCGCCCAGAGTGCGGACAGCAGGGCACGGGATGCGCTGTCCGCGATGCAGCGCTCCTGGCTGTCGATCCTCGAATCGTCGGTCGGCGACCCGCTCGTGGCCCGCATCATCATGCTGATCGGCGACGGGATGTACTACAACACCGCTCTCCTGCCGGACACGAACGCCGTCCTGCGCAGCGAGACGGACATGGACAGGGTGATCGAGCTGGTGAAGCGGCTGGCCGACTCCTAGGAGCCGAGCCCGCTCCCGCCGCCGAGCCCGTCGAGCCGGGCCTGCAGGAACCGCCGCACCCGCGCATCCTGGGCGGCCTCGATCGCCGCGGCGTACGCGTCCGCCGCCCGCGCGTCCCCCGCCAGCCGCAGCAGGTCGGCGCGCACCGCGAGCGCCTGCGCGGCGACCACCCCGTCGAACAGTTCGGGATGCGCATCCAGGTCGGCCAGCGCCGCCTCCGGCCCCGCGTCCGCGCTGTAGCCGCGCGCCACGACGCGCCCGAGCTGCGCGGCAGCGGACGGCCACCCCAGCACGAGCCCGTCGTAGAGCCGGGCGATCGCCGGCCAGTCCGTGGCCTCCCAGGTCGGCGCGATGCCGTGCAGCCCGGCGATGGCCGCCTGCAGCGCGAACCGGCCGGGCAGCCCAGCCGCCCCGCTGAGCGCGACGGTGGCGAGGCGCTCCCCCTCCGCCAGCATCCCCGCGTTCCAGCGCGACCGGTCGGCGTCGGCGAGCGTGACGAACTCGTCGGCGTCGGAGATCCTGGTCGTCTGCCGCGCCTCGGTGAGCAGCAGCAGGGCGAGCAGCGCAGCCGCCTCCTCGTCGTGCGGGCGGAGACGGTACGCGTCCCTGGCCAGTTCGATCGCGTCGGTGCGGAGCCGCCCGTCCGCGCGGGCGTGGCCGACGGTGTAGAGCAGGTAGACGGTGGTGAGCGCATCCGGCAGCCTGGCCGTCAGAGCCGCGTCGTCGCCGGCGGTGAACCGCAGCCGGGAGTCGTGGATGCGCTTCTTGGCCCGCGTGAGCCGCGCGGCCATCGTCGGCTCCTGCACCAGGAACACCTCGGCGACCTGCGCCGTCGGCACGTCGCAGACGAAGCGCAGCGCGAGCGCCACCCGCGTCTCCTCTGCGACGTGCGGGTGGCAGACGAGCAGGATCAGCTCCAGTCGCTCGTCGCCGGTGAACACCTCGTCAGCCTGCATGTCGATCTCCGCCTGCCGGTCGGCCGCGCGCGCAGCCTCGGCGGCGAGCATCGGCGCCGCGCGAACGGCGGTGCCCTCGCGCCGCCGCATGTCGACGGCGATGCGCTTGGCCACCGTCGTGATCCAGGCGGCGGCGTTCGCGGGCTCCCGTCCGGCCGCTTCTTCGGCGACGGCGCGGGCGAACGCCTCCTGCACGGCGTCCTCCGCGACCTGGAGGTCGCCGGTCGAGCGGGCGACAGCGCCCAGGATGCGCGGCGCATCCGTGCGGAAGGCACGCTCGGTGGCGGTGGTCACAGCCCATTCAAGCAAGCGGTGACCACCGGCACAATCAGTTGACCGAGCTCAGGACGAGCACGGGGAACAGCTCGTTCCAGCCCTCCGTCGGCACGAGCGCAGCCAGCTCACGGGCCTGCTCCGGGGTGGCGGCGGTGAAGTTGTAGAACCCGGTGACGACCTCTTTGGTCTCGCCGAACGGCCCGTCGGTGAAGAGCGGGCTGTCGCCGTCCCTCGGGGTGATCCTGGTGGCGGCGCTGATCGGCTGCAGGGCGGCGCTCGCGACGATCTTCTCGCCGGCGGCGACCACCGCATCCTGGAACGCCCGGTGGCCGGCCATGCCTGCCGCCCACTGCTCCTCGGTCATCGCGGCCGGGTCCCAGTTGGGTTCCTTGATCAGCAGAACGTATTCGTCGGACATGATGTCTCCTTACGTCTCGCGCTCGCGCGCATCGGTGTGAACACCACTACGACGTCAGTCAACCGCGAAAATCGACAGCCCGCCCCACTTTCTTCTGCGCCTGCCTCCTCGGGCGCATCCGTTCTCGCGGAGATCCGGCCGGCAGAACGACGAAACTCCGCCCGAACGGAGTCCTCGGCGGCGTGGCGGCCGGAGACTCCGCTCGGACGGAGCGGGAACGAGTGCGGGTCCGGTCAGGACTCGGTGATGTCGATCTCCTGCATCAGGTCGGCGTCGATGGCGATGCGCACCTTCTCGAGCAGCCCATCCGGGATGCGCGAGTCGACCGTGAGCACGCTGAGCGCCTTGCCGCCCGCGGAGGTCCTGGCGATCTGCATGCCGGCGATGTTGATCTCCGCCTCGCCGAACTCCTGGCCGTAGACGGCGACGATGCCGGGACGGTCGTCGTAGACCATGACGATGAGGTGCTCCGCGATCGGAACCTCCACGTCGTAGCCGTTGATCTCCACGACCTTCTCGATCTGCTTCGTGCCGGTGAGCGTGCCGGACACCGACACCTGCGAGCCGTCGCTGAGCGCGCCGCGCAGGGTGATCAGGTTCCGGTACTCCTCGCTGACCGAGTCGGTGATGAGGCGCACCTCGATGCCGCGCTGCTCGGCGAGCAGCGGCGCGTTCACGTACGAGACGGTCTCGCTGACGACGTTGGTGAAGATGCCCTTCAGCGCGGCGAGCTTGAGCACGCTCACGTCGTAGTCGACCAGTTCGCCGCGCACCTCCACGTCCACGCTGGTGAGCGGGCTGTGGGCGAGACCGGAGAACACCTGGCCGAGCTTCTCGACCAGCGGGATGCCGGGGCGCACGTACGGGTCGATGACGCCGCCGGCGACGTTGACCGCATCCGGGACCAGTTCGCCGGACAGCGCCAGCCGCACCGACTTGGCGACGGACACGCCGGCCTTCTCCTGCGCCTCGTCGGTGGATGCTCCGAGGTGCGGGGTGACGACGACGTTCTCGAGCGCGAGCAGCGGAGACTCCGTGGGCGGCTCGCTGACGAAAACGTCGAGCCCCGCGCCGGCGATGGAGTTGGTGGACAGGGCGCGGTAGAGCGCGTCCTCGTCGATCAGGCCGCCGCGGGCGACGTTGACGATGAACGCCGTCGGCTTCATCAGCGCGAGCTGGTCGTCGCTGATCATGCCGGTGGTCTCCGGCGTCTTCGGCATGTGGATGGTGATGAAGTCGGCCTCGGCGAGCAGTTCGTCGAGCGTGACCAGCTGAACGCCCAGCTGCTGCGCGCGGGCCGAGGTGACGTACGGGTCGAACGCGATCACGCGGGTGCCGAACGCCTGCAGGCGCGCGGTGATGAGCGCGCCGATGCGGCCGAGGCCGATGATGCCGACGGTCTTCTCGTAGACCTCTGTGCCGGTGTACTTCGACCGCTTCCACTGCCCCTGCGCCAGCGCGTTGTGCGCGGCGGGGATGTGCCGGGCGAGGCTCAGGATGTGGCCGACGGTGAGCTCGGCGGCGGAGATGATGTTGGAGGTCGGCGCGTTCACGACCATGACACCGGCGTTGGTCGCCGCCTTGATGTCGACGTTGTCGAGCCCGACACCTGCACGCGCGATGACGCGCAGCTTGGGAGCGCCGCCGATGACCTCTGCGTCGACCTTGGTCGCGGACCGCACCAGGATGGCGTCGGCGTCGGCCACCGCGGAGAGCAGTGCAGCCCGGTCGGTCCCGTCCACACTGCGGATGTCGAAGTCCGGCCCGAGGGCGTCGACGGTGGCGGGCGAAAGTTCTTCGGCGATCAGCACGACCGGCTTTGTCACGTGGCAGTTCCTTAGTTTCGGAGCAGACTTGGGAGAAAGCGCCACTGGCCATTGGGGCGCGGATCGCAACAACTCTACCGGCTGGGCGGGGGTGCCTTTCGCCGCGTTACGTCTGGCTGCGCGGCCCGTCAACACCTCCGCGTCCAGCGCCCCACGGCACGCACGACTCGTGCAGGAATGACGATCCGTGCGCCAGAAACCGCACGTTCAGGTCGCCGCGCGCGCGGCGCATCCAGGAAGGCAGGGCAGACTGGGAGGCGTGACCGCCTTCGAAACCGTCCAGCTCGTCGTGCGGATCGCGCTCGCGTGCGTGTTCGTGGGGATGGGCGTCCTGCACTTCGTTCCCGGACCCGCCCGCGGAATGGCCGCGATGATCCCGCCCCGGATGCGCTGGGGCGCGCCGTTCAGCCCGCGCGTCCTCGTCGCACTGACGGGCGTGTGCGAGCTGGCGGGCGGGGTCGGCCTGCTCGTGCCGTGGACGCGGGTGGCGGCGGCGATCTGCCTCGCGGTGTTCCTCGTCGCGGTGTTCCCCGCCAACGCGTACGCGGCGCGGCACAAGGAACGGTTCGGCGCGTTCGGCACCCCGCTCATCGCGCGCCTGCTGCTGCAGCTCCTGCTGATTGGGCTGTGCGTGTTCTGCGCGCTCTGAAGGCCACCTTCGCCGGGCCCATCGGGACAGCTTGGATCGTACTGTCAGCGCGCCCTGAGCACCGCGTCCAGGGCGGCGACCACCGTGGATGCGCGGGTCACGTCGGCGGCGACCGCCGCGCGCAGTTGCGCGACCGGCGTGCGTGCCGCGAGTTCGCGGCGCAGGGCGACGGCCTGGATGTCGGTCAGCCCGACGAGCGCCGTGGCCGCGATCCGGGGCTCAGGGTCGGCGGCTTCGAAGCCGTAGCGGGCGGCGAGCGACCCGGCGGCCAGGGCGACGAGCGCATCCTGTTGCTCGCGCTGGTGGGCGCGCAACGACGGCGTCTCGGCGATGAGGGCGCCGAACCTGGCGGTCTTGTCGTACGCCGCGCGCTCGTCCGGTTGGGCGGCGATCCAGTCGGCGAGACGTCCGAGTTCCCGGTCGAGCATCGTCGCGACCGCGGCTGCGGGCGGGGTGGTGTGGTCGGCCAGCGCGCGTCGCAGTCCGGCCTCGGTGGCGTCGCCGCGGTCGAGCAGCAGGGCCTCTTTGCTGGGGAAGTAGTTGAACACCGTCTTCTCGGAGACGCCGCAGACGCGGGCGATCTCTGCGACCTGGACCGCGGCGAACCCGCGCTCGACGAACAGTTCGGTGGCGGTGTCGGACAGCAGCCGACGCATCCTGCGCTTCTTCTGCTCGCGGAGGCCGAGCTGCTCCCCCGCGTCGTCGTGGTCCCAGACCACCGTTCGGTCGCTCATGCCATTGATTTTACAGCAACCATATTTATACTGTCACTGTAAGTGTCGAAAGGGGTAAGCGTGTCCGCTCTTCTGGTGGCCGGCATCGTGCTGGTGGGGTTGGTCGTCGGCGTGTACTGGGGGCCGTGGATCGCGCTCACCCGCACCATCGCGACGTTCGAGCCTGCCGTGCTCCTGCCGCTCGTCGCGCGGCTCAGCGCGAACCTCGCCCCCGTGATGACCGTGCTGATGCCGCTCGCGCTGCTCGTGGTGGCGGCCGTGGTCGCGGTCGCGGCGTTCGGACACCCGGTCACCCTCATCCTGGGTGCCGTCGCGTTCGTGCTCCTGGCGCTCACCCTGGTGGTGACGATTGCGGTCGAGGTGCCGATCGTCAAGACCATCGAATCCTGGACCGTCGACACGCTCCCACCCGACTGGCGCGCACGCCGCGACCGCTGGGTGTCGTTCCACCTGTTGCGCGTGATCCCGGGCGTCGTGGCGCTCGCGCTGCTCGCCACGGCCGCGGTGACCTACCCGCTCTGACCATGCCAACCACGCTCCCCCGCTCAGTACGCGGCGGCCAGCGCCTCCCGCACGACCGCGGCGTCCGTCACGTCGTACGATGCAGCACCGCCGCCGGGACCGGACGGCGAGCCCGTCACGGTCGTGCGCGCCGAGAGGTGCACCGCATCCACGCCGGTCGCCGCGATGCCTGCGATGTCGGTGACGCCGACTCCCCCGCCTGCCATCACCTGCACGCGGCCGGCGGACTCGGCGGCGAGGGCGGCGAGCATCCCGACGCCGTCGATGCTGCGGGATGCTCCTCCCGACGTCAGGATGCGGCGGACGCCGAGCGCGGCGAGCGTGTCAAGGGCGCCGAGAGGGTCCGGCGCGATGTCGATGGCGCGGTGGAAGGTGACGTCGAGGTCGCCGGCCTCGGCGACGAAGCGGGCGAACGCGTCCGTGTCCACGGCCCCGACGGCGTCCAGTGCGCCCACCACGACACCGGATGCGCCGGCGCGCCTGGCGTAGCGGATGTCGGCCAGCGCCAGCTCCACCTCGTCGGCGTCGTAGACGAAACCTCCGGCGCGGGGGCGGATCAGGACGTGCACGAAACCGTCGCGCCCCGCGCTCTGCGCTTCGGCGACCGCCGCCTCGATGAGGCCGGCGGAGGGCGTGAGGCCGCCGACGCCGAGCGCGGAGCAGAGCTCGATGCGGTCGGCGCCCGCCTCCAGGGCGACGCGAACGCCCGCCCTGTCCTGGACAGCGATCTCGACGGCGAGACGACGGGACACGGGAACCTCCGGGGTGTGAGCGCGGAACGCGCGCGATGAGAGCGTGAAAAGCAGAAGAGGTGCCGACCTCCGCCGGAGCGGAAGCGGCACCTCTTCAGAGTAGCCAGTCGGTCGCTAGGCGACGATCAGCGCGCGACCTCGCCGTCGACGTAGTCGTCGTCGTTCGACGCGTTCCAGGCGAACAGCTTGCGCAGCTCGCGGCCGGTGGCCTCGATCGGGTGCTGCTCGCCCTTCTTGCGGAGCGCGAGGAACTCCGGCGCTCCTGCATCCTGGTCGGCGATGAAACGCTCGGCGAACGCGCCGGACTGGATGTCGGCGAGAACGGCCTGCATGTTCTCCTTGACGTGCGGGTCGATGACGCGCGGGCCGGAGACGTAGTCGCCGTACTCAGCGGTGTCGGAGACGCTCCAGCGCTGCTTGGCGATGCCGCCCTCCCACATCAGGTCCACGATGAGCTTGAGCTCGTGCAGCACCTCGAAGTATGCGACCTGCGGCTGGTAGCCCGCCTCGGTCAGAGTCTCGAAACCGTACTGGACGAGCTGCGAGACACCGCCGCAGAGCACGGCCTGCTCACCGAACAGGTCGGTCTCGGTCTCCTCGGTGAAGGTCGTCTTGATGCCGCCGGCGCGGAGGCCGCCGATGCCCTTGGCGTAGCTGAGGACGAGGGGCCACGCGTTGCCGGTGGCGTCCTTCTCGACGGCGACGATCACGGGGACGCCACGGCCGGCCTCGTACTCGCGGCGCACCGTGTGGCCCGGGCCCTTCGGGGCGACCATGATGACGTCGACGCCCTCCGGGGCCTCGATGTAGCCGAAGCGGATGTTGAAGCCGTGGCCGAAGACGAGCGCGTTGCCCTCTTCGAGGTTCGGCTGGATGTCGTCGGCGTAGAGGTGACGCTGCACCTGGTCCGGCGCGAGGATGACGATGACGTCGGCCCACTTCGCCGCGTCCGCGGCGCTCAGGACCTGGAAGCCTGCCTCTTCGGCCTTGGGCTTCGACTTCGAGCCCTCCTTGAGGCCGATGACGACCTCGACGCCGGAGTCGCGGAGGTTCTGCGCGTGCGCGTGACCCTGCGAGCCGTAGCCGATGACGGCGACCTTCTTGCCCTGGATGATCGACAGGTCAGCATCGTTGTCGTAGTAGATCTCAGCCACTGGGGGATTCTCCTTGTTCGTGTGGTTCTGCAGAAACGGTTAGTTCTTGAAAACGCGCTCGGTGATGGACTTCGAGCCGCGGCCGATCGCGAGGAGGCCGGACTGCGCCATCTCCTTGATCCCGTACGGTTCGAGCACCTTGAGCAGCGCCTGGGTCTTTCCGCTGTCGCCCGTGACCTCGATCACGAGGGCGTCCGTGGCCACGTCGACGACGCGGGCGCGGAACAGGTTGACGGCTTCGAGCACCTGCGAGCGGGTGGTGTTGTCGACGCGCACCTTGATCAGCAGGTGCTCGCGTTGCACGGACTGCGCAGGGTCGAGCTCCACGATCTTGATGACGTTGATCAGCTTGTTCAGCTGCTTGGTTACCTGTTCGAGCGGGAGGTCTTCGACGTCGACGACGACCGTGATGCGGGAGAGGCCGTCGACCTCGCTCGTACCCACCGCCAGGGATTCGATGTTGAAGCCGCGGCGTGCGAACAGACCGGCGACACGGGTCAGCAGACCCGGCTTGTCCTCGACGAGGAGGCTCAGAACGTGCGTGCTCATGTCTACTCCTCTCCGAAGGCGGGGCTGTGGTCGCGGGCGTACTGGACGTAGCTGTTGCTGACGCCCTGCGGAACCATCGGCCAGACCATCGCGTCCGCGCTCACGACGAAGTCGATGACCACGGGACGGTCGTTGGTCTCCAGCGCCAGCTTGATCGCCGCATCCACTTCCTCTTCCTTCGTGACGCGGATTCCGAGAGCGCCGTACGCCTCTGCCAACTTCACGAAGTCGGGAACGCGCACGGTGTCGTGGCCGGTGTTCAGGTCGGTGTTGGAGTACCGGCCGTCGTAGAACAGCGTCTGCCACTGGCGGACCATGCCGAGCGACGAGTTGTTGATGATCGCGACCTTGATCGGGATGTTGTTGATCGTGCAGGTGGCGAGTTCCTGATTGGTCATCTGGAAGCAGCCGTCGCCGTCGATCGACCACACCACGCGGTCGGGCTGGGCCACCTTGGCGCCCATCGCGGCGGGCACCGAGTATCCCATCGTGCCTGCCCCACCCGAGTTGAGCCACGCGTTCGGCCGCTCGTACTTGATGAACTGCGCCGCCCACATCTGGTGCTGGCCGACCCCGGCGGTGTAGATGCCCTCCGGTCCGGTCAGCTCGCCGATCCGCTGGATGATGTGCTGCGGGGCGAGCAGGCCGTCCGTCGTCGGCGAGAACCCGAGCGGGAACTCCTCGCGGAGCCCGTTCAGGTACGTCCACCATTCGACGGTGTCGGGCGCCTGGTCTTTCGCGGCCTCTTTGAAGGCGGCGGTCAGATCGACGATGACGTCTTTGGCATCGCCGACGATGGGCACGTCGGCGATCCGGATCTTGGAGATCTCAGCCGGGTCGACATCGACGTGGACGACTTTCGCGTTCGGAGCGAACAGCGAGGTGTTGCCGGTGACGCGGTCGTCGAACCGCGCGCCGAGCGACACGATGAGGTCGGACTCCTGGAGCGCGAGCACCGCGGGGACGGTGCCGTGCATCCCGGGCATGCCGAGGTGCTGCTTGTGGGAGTCGGGGAACGCGCCGCGCGCCATCAGCGTGGTGGTGACGGGCGCCCCGGTGACCTCGGCGAGCTCGAGGAGCTCCTGGGAGGCGCGGGAGCGGATGACGCCGCCGCCCACGTAGAGGATCGGCTTCTTCGCCTCCGCGAGCAGCTGCGCCGCCGCGAGGATCTGCTTGCCGTGCGCCTTGGTGATCGGACGGTAGCCGGGCAGGTCGACCTTGGGCGGCCAGATGAACGGCACCGTGTTCTGCTGCGCGTCTTTGGTGATGTCGACGAGCACCGGGCCGGGACGGCCGGTTCCCGCGATGTGGTACGCCGCTGCGATGGTGGACGGGATGTCCTCCGCGCGCTTCACCAGGAAGGAGTGCTTGGTGATCGGCATCGTGATGCCGACGATGTCCGCCTCCTGGAACGCATCCGTTCCCATCAGGGTGGAGAAGACCTGGCCCGTGATGAACACCACGGGGACCGAGTCCATGTGGGCGTCCATGATGGCCGTGACGAGGTTGGTCGCTCCGGGACCGGAGGTGGCCATCGCCACGCCGACCTTGTTGCTCGACGAGGCGTAGCCCTCTGCGGCGTGGCCGGCGCCCTGCTCGTGCCTGACCAGGATGTGACGGATCTTGGTGGAGTCCATGATCGCGTCGTAGATGGGGAGGATGGCTCCACCCGGGAGCCCGAAGACGTCGGTGACGCCGAGGAGTTCCAGGGTACGGACGACGGACTGGGAGCCCGTCAGCGATTCGGGCGACGCCTTTCCAGGCGTCGCGGATGGCAACACGGTACTAGGAGAACTGGGTTCCGAGGACATGTGTGGGCGAGTCCCTTACGTACGAAACGGATGATGCGAGGAAGCGGAGCTACCCCGTGACCGCGCCCTCCGCAGCGGAGTGCACGAGCTTGGAGTACTTCGCGAGAACGCCACGGGTATAGCGCGGGGGAAGAGGCGCCCAGCCTTCACGGCGGGCGGTCAGCTCTGACTCATCGACAAGTAGGTCGAGGGAGCGAGCCGCGATATCGACCCGTATCAGATCACCATCGCGCACGAAGGCGATGGGACCTGCGTCCACCGCTTCGGGTGCTATGTGGCCGATGCAGAGGCCGGTTGTGCCGCCTGAGAATCGTCCGTCCGTCAATAGTAGTACATCCTTGCCGAGGCCCGCGCCCTTGATGGCGGCGGTGATGGCGAGCATCTCGCGCATCCCCGGGCCGCCCTTCGGGCCCTCGTAGCGGATGACCACGACATCGCCGGCCTTGATCTTGCCTTCCGTCAGAGCATCCATTGCTCCGCGCTCGCGCTCGAACACGCGAGCGGGACCCTCGAAGACCTCGGCGTCGAAGCCCGCGGTCTTGACGACGGCGCCCTCCGGAGCGAACGACCCCTTGAGGATCGTGATGCCGCCGGTGGCGTGGATGGGGTTGTCGAGGCTGCGCATGACCTCGCCGTCCGGAGCGGGCGGGTTGATCTCCGCGAGGTTCTCCGCGACGGTCTTGCCGGTGACGGTGAGGCAGTCGCCGTGCAGGAGACCGGCGTCGAGCAGCGCCTTCATGACGACGGGGACGCCGCCGTGACGGTCGACGTCGTTCATCACGTACTTGCCGAACGGCTTGAGGTCGCCGATGTGCGGGACCTTGTCTCCGATGCGGTTGAAGTCGTCGATCGTGAGGTCGACCTCCGCCTCGCGGGCGATGGCGAGCAGGTGGAGCACGACGTTGGTGGAGCCGCCGAACGCCATGGCCACCGCGATGGCGTTCTCGAACGCCTTCTTGGTGAGGATGTCGCGCGCGGTGATGCCGAGCTTGAGCAGGTTGACCACGGCCTCGCCCGAGCGGTGGGCGAAGTAGTCGCGGCGGCGGTCTGCCGAGGGCGGCGCTGCCGAGCCGGGAAGGCTCATGCCGAGCGCCTCTGCGACGGAGGCCATGGTGTTGGCGGTGTACATGCCGCCACAGGCACCCTCGCCCGGGGCGATGGCGCACTCGATGCGCTTGAGGTCTTCTTCGCTCATCTTGCCCGCCTTGCAGGCGCCGACGGCCTCGAAGGAGTCGATGATCGTGACGTCCTTCTCCGTGCCGTCGGAGAGCTTGACCCAGCCGGGGGCGATCGAGCCCGCGTAGAGGAAGACGGCGGAGAGGTCGAGACGCGCCGCGGCCATCAGCATGCCGGGGAGCGACTTGTCGCAGCCGGCGAGCAGGACGGTGCCGTCGAGGCGTTCCGCCATCATGACGGTCTCGACGGAGTCAGCGATGACCTCACGCGAGACGAGGGAGAAGTGCATGCCCTCGTGGCCCATCGAAATGCCGTCGGAGACGGAGATCGTGCCGAACTGCAGCGGGTATCCGCCACCGGAGTGGACGCCCTCTTTCGCGCCCTGTGCGAGGCGGTCGAGCGACAGGTTGCAGGGGGTGATCTCGTTCCAGGAGCTCGCGATTCCGATCTGCGGCTTCTCCCAGTCGGCGTCGCCCATTCCGACAGCCCGAAGCATCCCGCGGCTCGTGGTTGCTTCGATTCCGTCGGTGACGACGCGCGAACGCGGTTTCCAATCGATGTCTGGCATGGATCAACTCTAGGACGTTCGGGATGCCGCTCTGAACATATGACCGAGACCGGTGGATAACCCGCGAAGAGGTCAGGCTGTGGAGGACTGCCTGGCGTCCGCGAGCAGGCTCAGCATCGTCGCGACGGCGGTCTCGTCGGCGAGGCGGAACTGCGCTGCCGTCTCCCCTTCTCCCACCTTGATGCCGACGTCTCCGGCGCCCGGGCGGAGCACCGCGAAGCCGTCCTCGTCCGTCACGTCGTCTCCGGCGAACAGCACGGCCGTCGCCTTCGTGTACTCGCGCAGGCGCTCGATGCCGTCGCCCTTGTTGGCGCCGCGCACCGAGAACTCGATGATGTCCTTGCCGTCGCGGACGGTGAGCTTGTCGCTGACCGAGGCGGCAGCGGCGTACGCGGCCTCGACCACCTTCTTGCCCTCCTCCTCGCCGAGCAGCCGGTAGTGGACGCCGTAGCCGACGGGCTTGGTCTCCAGGCGCGTTCCCTCCGTGGACGACACGAGCGCGCCGAGCACGTCTCCGAGCTTCTGCAGCGTCTCCTGCTCGTCGATGCTGAGGTCGAGCGATACGCCGTCGCGGCCGAACCGGATCTCGACGCCGTGCGAGCCGATGAGCAGCGCATCCGGATCGGCCTCCGTCACGATCTCGAGGCTCGACAGCGGTCGGCCGGAGATGTACGCGACCCAGGTGTTCGGCAGGGCTTCGAGCCTGTCGAGCGCCTCCTTGGCCTGCGGGAGCATCCTGGCCGCCTTGGGACGGTCGACGAACGGCGCGAGCGTGCCGTCGAAGTCGAGGGCGAGGAGGACGCGCTCCTCCGACGCGAACGCGCGGAGGGCGTCGACGAGGGCGACGGCGGAGGCGGACGGTGTTGCGGGGGCTGTCTCTGTCATGCTTCTTTCTCAGGTGATACTGCGGCTGGATACGCGCCGGTCAGCGCCGGTTGACGGGCGGGTTCTGCAACGGGTGGTCTCCGTGCGCGCTGCGCGTCAGAGCATCCAGGAAGGATGCGGACCACTTGGCCACATCGTTGGTGAGGACGCGCTTGCGCAGGGCGCGCATCCTGCGTGTCCTCTCCCTCCTCGGCATCGCGATCGCCTGCTGGATGGTCTCCTTCAGCCCCTCGATGTCGTGCGGGTTGATGAGGAGCGCCTGGCGCAGTTCGTCCGACGCCCCGGCGAATTCGCTGAGCACCAGCACGCCGTCGTCGTCCGCGCGGGTGGCGACGTACTCCTTCGCGACCAGGTTCATCCCGTCGCGGAGGGCGGTGACCAGCATCACGTCTGCCGCGAGGTAGAGGGCGACCATCTCCTCGCGCGGGTAGCCGTGGTGCAGGTAGGCAATCGCGGTGTGGCCGAGGGTGGAGTAGTCGCCGTTGATGCGGCCGACGGTCAGCTCGATCTCGTCGCGCAGCTGCATATACGTCTCGACGCGCTCGCGGCTGGGGCTGGCGACCTGCACGAGCGTGACGTGCTCCGAGTCGAGCTTGCCCTCCGCGAGGAGTTCGCCGAACGCCTTGAGCCTGTGCCCGATGCCCTTGGTGTAGTCGAGTCGGTCGACGCCGAGCAGGATCTTCTCCGGGTTGCCGAGCTCTTCCCTGATCTGCCTGGCGCGCTCCTGGATCTCCGGCCGCTTCGCCAGCTCCTGGTACCGCTCGGCGTCGATCGAGATCGGGAACTGCCTGGCGAGGACGGTCCGGGCCAGTCCCCCGTGCTTGTTGGTGGTCACGTGACGGTGCGACCCGGCATCCGGATCGTCGGTGTCGATCGGCACCTCGATGATCGGGCCGCGCGTCTCGTAGCCCTTCAGGCGCCGGACGGCGCGGGAGAAGTTCCCGGCGTCCGCGACGCGCTGGAAGCCGATCACGTCCGCGCCGAGCAGGCCGTCGATGATCTGCCTGCGCCACGGCAGTTGGGAGTAGATGCCGTACGGCGGGAACGGGATGTGGTTGAAGAAGCCGATCACGAGGTCAGGGCGCTGCGCCCTCAGCATGGCGGGGACGAGCTGCAGCTGGTAGTCGTGCACCCAGACAACGGCGCCCTTCGCCGACACGGCGGCGGCGGCATCGGCGAAGCGCTGGTTGACCTTCACGTAGGTGTCCCACCACTCGCGGTGGAAGCTCGGCTGCGCGATCACGTCGTGGTAGAGCGGCCAGAGGGTGTCGTTGGAGAAGCCCTCGTAGTACTCCTGCAGGTCCTGCTCGCTGAGGCGCACGGGCAGGATGTTGATGCCGTCCGCCTCGAACGGGTCGATGTCCTCGTCCGCGACGCCCGCCCAGCCGATCCAGACGCCGTCCTCCGCCCGCATGACGGGCTCCAGAGCGGCGACGAGTCCCCCGGGAGACGGCCGCCAGCTGGCCGTTCCGTCGTCGTCGGTGACCCGGTCGACGGGGAGTCTGTTGGAGACGATGACGAGATCGTACGTCTCGGTGTCCGTCGTCGTTTCCGTGCTGGTGGAGGAGGTTCGGTGGGGTGAGATGGTGTGTCCAATCCGTCGGGTCGCGGCCATTGCGCACTGTATGCCAGGGTACCAGCGTGTTCTAGCCCTCCCCAGGGGCGGCGGCCCGACGGCGGCCCGGCGGCGGCCCGGCGGCGGCGCGGCTCGCGTTCGCACGGCGGTCATGCTGCGTTCAGCGCGCGTGGGTACAGTGTCGCGCGTGATGCGAATCGGCATGAGCACGTCGTGCGTCTACCCGCTGGCCGTCGAGCACGGTTTCCGCCTGGCGGCCGAGGCGGGCTTCGACGGCGTCGAGGTGATGGTCACCCGCGACGAGACCACCCAGTCCCCGGATGCGCTGCTCGCCCTCTCCGACAGCTACCGGATGCCCATCCTCTCCATCCACGCGCCGGTGCTGCTCCTGACGCACTTCGTCTGGGGCCGCGACCCGCGCGTGAAGCTGGAGAAGTCGGCCGAGCTGGCGGCGGCGGTCGGCGCGGACACCGTGGTCGTGCATCCACCGTTCCGCTGGCAGTCCGGCTACGCGGAGGACTTCCTGGCGATCGTCCGCGAGACCGCCGACGCGAGCGGCGTCAGCATCGCGGTGGAGAACATGTTCCCGTGGAAGCTGGCAGGCAGGGCGCTCGCCGCGTACTCCCCCGGCTGGAACCCGGCGGCCATGGACTGCGACGCGGTCACGCTCGACTTCTCGCACGCCGCGCTGAGCGGCGTCGACTCCCTCGCCCTGGCCACCGAACTCGGCGACCGTCTGCGCCACGTCCACCTCTGCGACGGGTCGGGCCCGCTCGACGAGAACCGCGTGTTCGACGAGCACCTCCTCCCCGGCCACGGCGGCGAACCGGTCGCCGAGGTGCTCAGGATGCTCGCCGGCCGCCGCTGGTCGGGCAGCATCGTCGCCGAGGTCAACACCCGCAAGGCGCGCACCGACGACGAACGGCTCGGGATGCTCCGCGAGACCGCCGCGTTCGCCCGCGAGAACACGGGGTCGGCTACTGCGCCTTCCCCAGCGTCCTGACGAGCGCCCGCGCGTACTCCCGGTATCCGGCGGCCGTCGGGTGGAAGGCGGCGAACCCCGAGGTGTTGACCCACGGGTTCTTGTTGCCGATGCCGTGCCCATCGAAGTCGACGCCGACGAACGTCATCGGCACGCCTTTCGCCCTCTGCTCGTCGACCGCGGTGCGGATGACCTCGTTGAGGCCGATGGTCGCCGCGTTGATGGCGGCCGCCATCCCGAAGTCCGGGGCGTTGGGGTCGGAGGCGTCGTACATGACCGCGTATCCGGTGACGACGATGCGCGCGTTCGGCGCGGCCTTCGCGACCGCCGCGTAGACCGCATCCAGCCGGTCGGGAAGCACGTTCAGCAGGGAGAGCGCGCTCGACAGTTCGTTGCGGCACGGGATGGCCTTGCCCGCCGCACAGTCGGACGCGATGTCCGCGACGCCGAGATCGTTGCCCCCGATGCTGAGGGTGACGAGATCAGTGCGGTCGTCGAGGGCGATCAGCTGACGCTTGAGCAGATCGGACGTGGTGGCGCCGCTGCACGACGCATTCGCGATCAGGTCGACGCCGGACTCCTCGGCGAACACGTCCGGGTAGCTCTTCGTACTGCTCACGCACTTGCCCGTCTCGCCGCCCGCGCCCATCCCGGCCGCGAACGAGTCGCCGAGCGCGACATAGCGGGTCTCCGGGGTGAGCGGCTCATCCGGGAACGGGTCGACGGTGGGCGTGGGCGTCGGCGTCTCGCGCGCGGCGACGGGGCGGCCGTCCTGGGAGTCGTGACGCGCGTTCGAGGTCGCCGACCACGCGAAGGCCGCTGCGCCGGCGAGCACGCCGACGACGACCACGGCGATGATCGGGATGACGATGGCTCTGCGTCGCATCCGATCAACGTTACCTGCGCATCCTTGGCGCCCGCTCGACGTCCGCCGTGGCTGGGCTCAGTGTGCGCTGTGCCTCACACCCGCTCGGTCAGCGCCAGCAGCACCGCGGGCACGCTGGCCGACAGGCGCTCGGAGAAGGCGCGCTCGTCTCCGGTGAGTAGTGCCCTCGCCTCGGCGTTCGCGCAGAGTTCGGCGATGACGCGCACCGCTTCCTCCGGCGCGATGGTGAAGCGGCGGTGGGCCGTCTCGAGTGCTGCCTCGACAATCTCGGTGAGTTCGGAGAAGAAGCCGTCCTGGTAGCGGACGAAATCGGCTGCGATGGCGGGGTCGCGCATCGCGAGGAGCAGGAACTCGGACTGGACGAGCCACCAGCGACGGTCGTCGGACTGCAGTTCGAGCACCTTGGCGACGATGTCGACGACGTCGTCGTCGCCGATGGTCACACCGTCTCCGACCTTGGGCGCCAGGTATTGCGCGACACCGGCGTTCAGCTGTTCGATGCGCATGGTCTTCTCGCGCTCCATCAGCGCGAAGAACAGCTCCTCCTTGGTGGAGAAGTTGGAGTAGAAAGCGCCGCGGGTGAAGCCGGCCGCCTCGGTGATCATCTCGACGCTGGCCGCGTGGACGCCGTGCTCGGCGAAGATATCGAAGGCCGCGTCGAGCAGGCGGGAGCGGGTCTTCTGGCGGCGCGCCGACTCGGCCGGCGCTTCGTCTCTGAGAGCTGTCGTTTCCAAGCTGAAACCTTCCTGAATCGAGTTCCAGATACACGAGTGTATCGGATACATTCGGGTATCGGATACAACGGTGTATCGAACCCCCGTACTGGATCTGTAGCCGATTATGTAGGAGAACGCGTGTCCTCGATTCTGTATTCGATCGGCCGCTGGGCGTTTCGTGCCCGCAAGCTCGTCGTCTCCCTGTGGATCGTCCTCCTCGTCGCCCTCGGCGGCGGCGCCGTGCTCTTCAACCAAGGCACGGACAACTCGTTCAGCATCCCCGGCACGGAGTCGCAGGAAGCCCTCGACACCCTCAGCCGCACGTTCCCGCAGGTCAGCGGCACGTCGGCGCAGCTCGTCGTCGTCGCTCCGAAGGGCGAGTCGGTCACCGACGCGTCCGTGAAGCAGCCCGTCGACGCCGCCGTGACCGACCTCGCGAAGCTCGACGGCGTCGCGGGCGTCACCTCCCCGTACAGCAAGCAGGTGAAGGGCTCCATCTCCGACGACGGGTCCGCCGCCATCGTCACCGTGCAGTTGAAAGGCCAGATCACCACCGTTCCCGCCGAGACCAAGACGGCACTGCAGGATGCGGGGGCCGACCTCCAGAAGCAGCTTCCGGATGGGTCCCAGGTCGCCGTGGGCGGGCAGCTGTTCTCGCAGAGCCTGCCGACGCTCAGTGTCACGGAGCTGCTCGGCGTGGGCATCGCCCTCGTCGTCCTGATCCTCACCTTCGGATCGTTCCTGGCGGCGGGGATGCCGCTGCTCACGGCGCTGCTCGGCGTCGGGCTGTCGATGGCGCTCATCTTCATCGCGACGCTGTTCGGGCCGATCTCCTCGACGACGCCGCTGCTCGCCCTCATGCTGGGGCTCGCGGTCGGGATCGACTACTCGCTGTTCATCATCTCCCGGCATCAGAGTCAGCTGAAGGCCGGCGTCGATCCGGAAGAGTCCGCCGCCCGCTCGGTCGCGACGGCGGGGTCCGCGGTGCTGTTCGCCGGGATCACGGTCATCATCGCGCTCGTCGGGCTGTCGGTGGCGAACATCCCGTTCCTGACCACGATGGGCATCGCGGCGTCGGCGGCGGTCGCCATCGCGGTGCTGATCTCGCTGTCACTCACCCCCGCTCTGCTCGGCTTCGCCGGCGCGAGGATCACGCCGGGACGGCGTGCGGCGAAGCGGGCGTCGCGGCGCGCGGCGAAGGCGGCGGGCGCATCCGGGGCGGGAGCCGCATCCGGCGCAGCGGCGACAAGCGCAGCACCCGAGACGCACGAACCCGTCCCCAGCGCCACGGCGCCGACCCTCGCGCACGCGGCCAAGGCCGACGTCCCTCCGGGGTTCTTCCGCGGCTGGGTGCGGGCGGTCACGCGGTTCCCGATCGTCACCATCGTGGGCGTCATCGCCATCCTCGGTGTCGCCACGATCCCCGCCGCCCAGCTGAGGCTCGCCCTCCCGGACGCCGGCTCGCACGCCGAGGACGACCCGGCGCGCATCGCATACGACCTCATCTCCGAGCACTTCGGCCCGGGATACAACGGACCGTTGATCGTCACGGGCTCGATCATCTCCAGCACGGACCCCGTCGGACTGATGACGAAGATCGGCGACGAGCTCGCCGACCTCCCCGGCGTCGCCGCCGTGCCGCTCGCGACCCCGAACCAGACGGCGGACACCGGCATCGTGCAGGTCATCCCGACCACCGGTCCAGACTCGGAGAAGACGGCGCAGCTCGTCTCGGACATCCGGGCGAAGCACCAGCACTTCCTCGACGAGTACGGCGTCGACCTCAAGGTCACCGGCAACACGGCGGCGCAGATCGACGTGTCGGACAGGCTGGGCGGCGCCCTGCTGCCGTTCGGGATCCTGGTGGTCGGGCTCTCGCTGGTGCTGCTGACGATGGTGTTCCGGTCGATCGCCGTGCCGATCAAGGCGGCGCTCGGCTACCTGCTCTCGGTCGGCGCGGCGTTCGGCGCCGTGACGGTCGTGTTCGAGTGGGGCTGGCTGTCCGACGCGCTCAACGTCGCGAAGACGGGGCCGGTGATCAGCTTCATGCCGATCATCCTGATGGGCGTGCTGTTCGGGCTCGCGATGGACTACGAGGTGTTCCTGGTCAGCCGCATCCGGGAGGACTACGTGCACGGCGGCAACGCCAGGCGCGCGGTCGAGAGCGGGTTCGTCGGGTCGGCGAAGGTGGTGACCGCCGCCGCGATCATCATGATCTCGGTGTTCGCCGCGTTCGTCCCCGAGGGCGACACGTCGATCAAGCCGATCGCGCTCGGGCTCGCCGTCGGCGTCTTCGTCGACGCGTTCATCGTGCGGATGACGCTGGTGCCCGCGGTGCTGCAGCTGCTCGGCGAGAAGGCCTGGTGGATGCCGCGCTGGCTCGACCGCATCCTGCCGTCGTTCGACGTGGAGGGCGACGGCCTGCAGAAGGAGCTCGACCTTGCCGACTGGCCGGAGCCGGGCGGCCGTTACATCGCGGCAGCGGACGGACTGACCATCAGCGCCAAGAAGCGGCCGCTGTTCTCCGACGTGTCGTTCCGCCTCACGGATGGCGAGGTCCTGGTCGTGCAGGGCGACGACCGCACGGCGTCCCTCGCGCTGCTGATGGTGATCACCGGACGCACCAAACCGGATGCCGGCACGATCAAGGTGGCCGGCTTCGTCCTGCCGACCCGCGCGGCCGGCGTGCGCTCCCGCACCGCCGTCGTGCGCCTCGGCACCTCGGAGACGCCCGTGCACGACGTGCGGAACGCGCTCGCCGGTCACCCGCAGTTGCTCGCGCTCGACGCCGTCGATGCGGTGACAGACCCGGTGGAGCGCCGGCGCATCCGGTACGAGCTCTCCGACGCGGTCAACCGCGCACGGGACGACGAGCGGCCGTTCGCCATCGTCGTCAGCTGCGTCGATCCCGCCGAACTCGACGACCTGCTTCCGGACAGCGTCGTGCCGACCTCGCTCGGCAGGACGGACCGACCGGACAGCGGCGAACATCTCGCAGCCGACCACGCCGTGCACCAGCACTCCGCCCCCGCACACCCCGTAGACAGCACCACCGAGAAGGCGATCGTCCGATGACCACCCCGACTTCCCCGACCACGCCGCTCCGCCGCCCGCGCTCGCTGTTCTCCCTGGAACGGATGCGTTCCGACAAGCGCGTCACCTGGCTCACCATCGCCGGTCTGCTGCTGGTGCCGCTGGTGATCGGCGGCCTGCTCGTCTGGGCGCTCTGGAACCCGACCGAGCGCCTCAGCGATGTGAAGGCGGCCGTCGTCAACCTCGACCAGCCGGTGGAGATCAACGGCCAGACCGTCCCGCTCGGGCGACAGCTGTCCGCCGGACTCCTCAACGGGAAGTCGGACAACTACAGCTGGGTGCTCACCGACAAGAAGGACGCAGACGCCGGGCTCGCCGACGGGACGTACGTCTCGGTCGTGACCATCCCCAAGGACTTCTCGAAGGCCGCGACGTCGCCGTCCGGCTCTGCGGCCGACGCCGAACAGGCGACCATCGACGTGCAGACCAGCGAGAAGTCGAAGCTCGTCGACCCCGCGATCAGCCAGGCCGTGACCACCACGGCGACCTCCGTGCTGAACACGCAGCTCACCTCCACCTACCTGGAGAACGTCTACGTCGGCTTCAACACGCTGCACGACCAGATCGCTAAGGCCGCGAGCGGGGCGACCGAGCTGTCCGGCGGGGCGTCGCAGCTGGCGTCCGGCGCGCACCAATTGAGTGACGCATCCAGTCAGCTGGCGTCCGGGGCCTCAGCGCTCTCGAGCGGCGTCGGCCAGCTCTCCGACGGCGTCGCCTCGCTCGCCGGCGGCCTGACCACACTGCAGCAGCAGACCGCAGCACTCCCCGAGCAGACCCAGCAGCTCGCCGCGGGAACGGCCGGGGTGTCGAGCGGTGTGAACGCCACCGTCGCCGGGCTGCAGAAGCTGGCAGCGGGATGCGCGGCCGTCCACGGCCCGAACGACCCGATCTGCGCGGGCATCAGCCAGACCATCGCCGGCATGACCACCGGCCAGGGCGGCTCCCCCAGTCTGGTGGATGCGGCGGGTTCCGTCGCCGCCGGCACCCAGCAGCTGGCAGCGGGGATGCCTGCGCTCACCGCCGGGATCGACCAGAGCGCATCCGGTGCAAGCCAGCTCGCCTCGGGCGCGTCGCAGTCCGCGTCGGGAGCGTCGTCGCTCGCGAGCGGCACGCAGCAGCTCGCGACGGGCGTCGCCGGGCTCGCGACCGGGGCGGACCAGACCAGCGCAGGCACGGCATCCCTCGCCTCCGGGCTGAAGGAGGCGGCGGACAAGCTGCCGAACTATTCGAGCGACGAGCGCTCCAACCTGGCGACGGTCGCCTCACAGCCGGTCACGCAGAACAGTGAAGGCACGAGCGGATTCGGGCAGACCAGCATCCCGTTGTTCGGCGCCGTCGCGCTCTGGCTCGGCGCCCTCGCGACGTTCCTGGTGCTGCAGGCGGTCTCCCGCCGCGCACTGCTGACGACGCGCGCCTCCGGTCGCATCGCGCTCGACGGGTTCCTGCCCGCCGCGGCGATCGGCGCGATCCAGGGCGTCTTCGTAGCCGGCGTGATGCAGTTCGCGCTCGGTCTCGACGTGGGCCACTGGTTCGGCTTCGCCGGGGTGGCGGTGGCGGTGGGCGTGGCATTCGCCGCTGTGAACCACGGGCTGGTCGCCCTGCTCGGCGGCGTCGGGCGGTTCGTCTCGATGCTCGTGGTGGTGGTGACCCTCGCATCCGGGATCGTGTCGACCGTGCCCGGGTTCTTCTCCAGCGCGGTGCAGTGGATGCCCACCTCGGCGGCGATCACGGCGTTCCGCGGCGTCGTCGAGTCGACGGACGGCGTCTGGCGCGGCCTCGGAGCGCTCCTGCTCTGGGCGGCTGTCGGGTTCGCCATCTCGGCCATCGCCGTGGCGCGCCGTCGCATCGTGCGCGTCGCCCAGCTGCTCCCCGCCGAGTAGCCGGGGTCAGAGCGTGGCGATGAGGGCGAGCGTCGCGAGAATGACGGTGAGCGGCGCGACGATGGCGCCGAGGAGGATGTAGCGGCTCCAGCGGATCTCGACGTCGAGCGACGTGAGCCTCTGGTGCCAGAGCAGCGTGGCCAGCGACGCCCACGGGGTGATCAGCGGCCCGGCGTTCACGCCGATCAGCAGCGCGACGAGCCGTGCCGGGCTGCCGGCGACCGGTTCGAGGGCGAGGTAGGCGGGGAGGTTGTCGATGGCGTTCGCGCCGACCATCCCGGTCAGCGAAAGCCGCAGGAGCGCGAGCGGCGAATCCCCCGTCCCCGATACCACGGCGAGCAGCTCGCCCAGGCCGACGGAGTGCAGCGCCTCGATGAACAGGAACAGACCGGACGCCAGCACGACGAGCTGCCACGGCACCAGCCCGAACCGGAGCACCGAGCGGCGGCGCACCAGGAACACCACGCCGAGGACCACGGCGGCCCCCGTCGCGGGCATCCACACCGGGATGCCGGACACCAGCAGAGGCACGAGCGCGACCACCACGGCGGCGCTCCACCAGAACAGCACGGGGTCTTCGATGCCGTCGATGTCCCCGGTCTCGTAGCGGGTGAGCAGGCGGCGGCGGTAGATCAGGAAGATCGCGACGACGGGCACGATGATCGCCACGATGGCGGGCGCTGCGGTGAGCGCGGCGAACTGCAGCGGGCTCGGATCCCCCATCGCGTGCTGGGCCAGCAGGTTGGTCAGGTTCGACACCGGAAGCAGGAGCGAGCCGGTGTTCGCGAGCCAGACGGTGGTGAGCGCGAACGGCAGAGGGTCGAGGCCGGCGTGGCGGGCGAGGACGATGACGACGGGCGTGAGCAGCACGGCCGTGGTGTCGAGCGACAGGAAGATGGTGCTGAGCGCCGCGACCGCTGCCACCAGCAGCCAGAGCACCCAGGCCCGTCCGCGACCCCAGCGTGCCGTCTGCTGCGCGATGGCGGTGAAGAGTCCAGCCTCCGCCGCCAGCTCCGTGACGACCGTGACGGCGACCACGAACAGCAGGATGGGCCACACCCTGTCCCCGAGCTGCGCGGCGTCCTCCAGGGGGAGGATGCCGGTCGCGACTGCGACGATTCCGAGCAGGAGGAGAACAGCGCCGACGATCGCGGTGCGCATCCATCGTCCTTTCGTGTCGTGGGTGTGTTCGCTGCTGCGGTTCTCGACGCGGCTCTGCGAGCGTACGCTACGAAACGCACCCGGTAGCGTAGTGCCAGGAGCGAAAGGATGCGGATGCGCAAGTTCATCTTCAATGGAGCGATCATCAGTGCCGCCTTCGGACTCTGGACGACCATCCAGACCACCCGCTCAGGCGCGAAGGACTGGCGGGTGCCCCTGCTGTGGATCAGCGCGGCCCTGTCGCTCGTCATCGCGGTCGGCACGGTGCTCGAAGAGTCGAAAGAAGCCGAGATCAGCGAGAAATCGCGCTGATCGCACGGCGTGTCCGCGCCGAATCTGAGATTTCTTCCAGGACACTTGTATTCAAGTGTAAGAACAGCCTGGAAGGGGTTGGATCATGTTTGGTCGTAGGCGGCACGCCGCCGCGGTTCCGGCGGCTCCGGTTCCACAATTGACGGACGCCCAGATCCTCGAACTCGTCCACGGCAAAGTGGCCGAGTTGATCGGTGAACGCGGTGAATGGACCGTGTCCCGACGCGCCGCAGACGACACCGACACGATCTTCCACTCGGTCCTCGCCCAGTCGGTCAGCCTCAGCATCACGACGGCCCTCGTGGAGGCACGCCAGCGCGTCGCCGCCGGCGAGACCATCGCGACCGCCGAGCCGCAGCACCTCGCCGCGGAGGCCCCTGCCTCCGAGCCCGTCGCGGCCGACGAGACCGCAGTGACGGTCGAGGCGGACACGACGACGGAGTCCGACGAGCCGGCCGCCTTCGGCTGGGAGCCCGCGCCGATCACCGTCTGGACCGACCTGCGCAAGCCGGTCACCGGCGAGATCCCCACCCTCACCGAGCGCTCCGCCGCCTAGCGCCCAGCCTCCGGCTAGCCGAGCGGGTGCCACGCGGCGGGCCCGCGTGAGCCTGCGCGGTAGGTGGTCAGCGGGACGGCGTCCTTCTTCCACTCGCTGATCACCGGGGCGACGATGCGCCAGCACTCCACGGCGGTGTCTCCGCGCACCGACAGCGACGGGTCGCCGTCGAGGATCCCCTCCAGAACCTCCCCGTATGCGAGCAGCTCGCCCGGGCCGAACTCCACCGACAGGGATGCGCGCTCGATCGCGGTCGGGTCGCCAGGGCCGTTGATGTTCAGGTCGAGCGACATCTCGTCCGGCGCGAGCATGATCCGCAGCTTGGTCGGCTCCTTCACGCCCGTCAGCCCGGTCGGGATGTGCGGGGCCGGCTTGAACGTGACCACGATCTCGCGCCGCCTCTCCCCCAGCGCCTTGCCGGAGCGCAGCGTGAACGGCACGCCGGCCCAGCGCCAGGTGTCGATCTGGAAGGTCACCTCGGCGAGCGTCTCCGTCTCCCTGTCCGGGTCGACGCCCGGCTCCTTGACGTAGGACGGCACCTTCTCGCCCTCCACGGTGCCCGCCGTGTACCTCGCGCGCCTGCTCGACTCCACCGGGCTGTCGTTCCACACGCGGGTGGCGCGGAGCACAGCGCCCTTCGCATCCCGGATGTCCTGGGCGCCCATCGTCGACGGCGGCTCCATCGCCAGCACGGCGAGCACCTGCAGCAAGTGGCTCTGGATCATGTCGACCAGCGCGCCCGCCTTGTCGTAGTAGCGCGCCCTGCCCTCGAGGCCGAGGGTCTCGTCGTAGATCACGTCGACCCTGTCCACGTGCTGGCCGTTCCAGAGCGGCTCGAAGATGCGGTTCGCGAAGCGCAGTCCCACCAGGTTGAACACGGTCGACCGTCCCAGGAAGTGGTCGACCCGGTGGATCTGGTCCTCCGGCACGAGCTTCGCGAGCTGGGCGTTCAACGCGATCGCGCTGCGCCGGTCCGTGCCGAACGGCTTCTCCAGCGCGAGCGTCAAACCTGTGGGAAGTTTCAGCTTCTCGAGGGCCTTGCAGGCGAGCGCGGCGACCGCGGGAGGCAGCGCGAAGTACAGCGCGGGCACCCCGTCTGCTGCGTCGAGGATGCGCTGCAGGTCGTCGGGCGCTGTGACGTCGGCGCTGAGGTAGGTCGTGCCGGAGAGGATCGCATCCACCGCCGGGCCACTGGCCTTCATGGTCTTGAAGGCCGCGCGGACCACGGAACGCCAGTGCGCGTCCGTCCAGTCCTCCGTGCCGGAGCCGACCAGTTTCACCGAACGCTCCGGGTGGTCGGTCAGCAGCTGTCCGAGTGCGGGGAGGAGGAGTCTGGACGAGAGATCGCCGCTCGCTCCGAGAATCACGAGAGTGGTCACCGACTGCGTCATGTCCATCACAGTACGGCCATACTGGAAGACATGTCGCTCCCCATCGAGGATTACGCCCTGATCAGTGACTGCTTCACGGGGGCCCTCGTCGGACGGGACGGCAGCATCGACTGGCTGTGCCTCCCCCGCTACGACGCGCAGTCGATGTTCGGCTCGCTGCTCGGCACGGAGGACCACGGGCGCTGGCTGCTCGCGCCCAGCGATCCGGATGCGCGCTCCGTGCGCCGCTACGAGGGCGACACGATGATCCTCGTCACCACCTGGACCACCGACAGCGGCGAGGTCGAGGTCACGGACGCGATGCCGATGGGCGACGGCCGGGCCGACCTGGTCAGGAGGGTGCGCGGCATCCGGGGCACCGTGCGGATGCGCCAGGACCTGCGCATCCGGTTCGGATACGCCAGCGCCATCCCGTGGGTGCGCAAGGACGACTCCGAGCATCCGCCCGCGCTCATCGCCGTTGCAGGACCGGACGCGATCGTCGTGCGCGGCTCGGCGCTGCGGGCGACCGACCACGCGCACTCCGGCGAGTTCGCGATCACCGCCGGCGAGACCATCGACCTCAGCCTCACCTGGTTCCGGTCGCACAGGCACACCCCGTCTGCTCCGAACGTGGAGAAGGCGCTCGCCCGCACCCGCGACTGGTGGTCGAAGTGGGCGGAGGGCTGCCAGCACGACGGGCCGTACCGCGACGAGGTCGTGCGGTCGCTTCTGCTGCTGCGGGCCCTGACGCACCTGCAGACCGGTGGGATCGTCGCCGCGGCGACCACGTCGCTGCCGGAGAGCTTCGGCGGAGAACGCAACTGGGACTACCGGTACGTCTGGCTCCGGGATGCGTCGCTCACTATCTCCGCGCTGCTCGCCCACGGCTACGACGACTACGTCGACCACTGGAGGGACTGGCTGCTGCGCGCCGTCGCCGGAGATCCGGGCGACGTGCAGATCATGTACGGCCTCTCCGGTGAGCGCGACCTCTCCGAGCGCATCATCACCACCCTGCCCGGCTATCAGGGCGCTGCTCCCGTCCGGATCGGCAACGAGGCATCCACCCAGTTCCAGGCCGACGTGATCGGCGAGGTGATGCTCGCCCTCGACCACGGCCGCAGGAATGGCGTTGCGGAGACCAGGCTGTCCTGGGCGCTGCAGCGCGCGCTGATGGGCTACCTCGAAGACCACTGGCACGAGGCAGATCACGGCATCTGGGAGATCCGGGGAACCCCGCGGTTCTTCACGCACTCGCGCGCGCTGGTCTGGGCGGCGTTCGACTGCGCGATCCGCGCGGTGGAGGACCACGGGCTCGACGGGCCCGTCGACCGCTGGCGGCAGCGCAGGGACGAGGTGCGCGCCGACGTGGAGGCGCACGGCTTCGACAAGGAGCGCGGGACGTACGTGCAGCACTTCGGCACCACCGAGGTGGACGCCTCCCTGCTGCAGCTGGCCCAGGTGGGCTATTGCGACTGGAACGATCCGCGGATGCTCGGCACCGTGCGCGCGCTGGAGTCCGACCTGATGCGCGACGGCCTGCTGCTGCGCTACCGCACCGAGAACGGGGTGGACGGGTTGCCGCCCGGCGAGCATCCCTTCCTCGCCTGCTCGTTCTGGCTGGTGGAGCAGTACGCCCGCTCCGGCAGGGTGGACGATGCGCGCGAGCTGATGGACAGGCTGGTCGCCCTCGCCAACGACGTCGGCATGCTGTCGGAGGAGTACGACGTCTCCGGCGGCTCCCAGGCGGGCAACACGCCGCAGGCGCTCACCCACCTGACGCTCGTGCGGGCGGCGGACGCCATCTCCGACGCCCTCGGCCTCGGGCACGAACCGACCAGGGATGTCGTGCGCGGCCGGCGGTAGACTCTGTGACCGTGTTCCACCTCCCTGAGGACGCGTCGTGACCGACGCGTCGACCATCGAAGAGACCGAGCTCGGCGAACGGCTGGAGCTCGGATCGCCCTGGGTGACCATCGTCTGGAACGACCCCGTCAACCTGATGTCGTACGTGAGCTACGTCTTCCAGAGCTATTTCGGCTTCCCGCGCTCCGAGGCCGAGCGCCTGATGCTGCTCGTGCACAACGCCGGCCGCGCGGTCGTCGCGACGGGGACGCGCGAGGAGATGGAGCGGCACGTCGAGGCGATGCACGACTTCGGGCTCTGGGCGACACTGACGAAGGCGGACGAGTGAAGCCGTTCCGGCGCGCGAGGGACGGCGCCATCGTCGCCGTGTTCGAGCGCGAGGAGGCCGAGATCATCGCCCGGCTGGCATCGGAGTCCGCGGAGCTTGTCGAGGCCGTGCGGTCCGGGGTCGACCCGGCGAGCGATCCGGCGCTGCTGCGGCTGCTCCCGGATGCGTACCCGGACGACGCCGAGGCATCCGTCGAGTTCCGGCGGTTCACCACGGACGGGCTCGCTGAGCGGAAGGCGCTGAACGCCGTGACCGTGGTGGAGGCGCTGAGCGCGACGGGCGGCCTCGGCGGCAGCGGCTCGGCGCGTGGGCGCATCGAGGTGCGGCTGGACGCGCAGGAGGCGACAGCGTGGATGCGCGCGATCGGCGACATCCGGCTGGTGCTCGCCTCCCGGCTCGGCATCGTGGAGGACGGAGACGACGGCGACGTGCACGACGACGAGACCGCCCTGCTGCGCGCGATCTACGACTGGCTCGCGTTCGTGCAGGACACGCTCGTCGGCGCGGTGTGGAAGGGCGCGCGCTGAGAGACGCGCGGACGCGCGCCCCCTCTCCCTCTCCCGCCCCGGTCAGACCGGGAAGCGCACCGCCGCCGCCGCAGGAGCGCCGCCGGGGATCTCCTCCGCCCGCAGCGCGTACACGGTCGCCTTCGAGCCCAGCGCCCTGCGCAGGATCTCGTCGACGACACCGTAGTTGCCGGGCTCGTCCTCGTCCGCGTACGTGATGGCGCCCGTCTCCTCGTCGAGCGTGCCTGGCACGCGCCGGTCGATGTCGACCACGATCGACTCGACAGCACCGTATGTCGCCGCCCTGGCCATGTCGCTGAGGTCGGTGGTGGCCGTTCCGGCCGCCAGCCGCGCCTCGAAGTCCGCCTTCAGGGCTTCGGCCTTCCGCGCGTAGACCGCGTCCAGAATGAGGCGCGCCTCCGCCGCGAGCTCCTCGTCCGTCTTGTCCTCCGGGTTGCCCGTGATCGTCTCCGGCACCAGCTTCGGGTAGGTGTTCACGTTGCGGAAGATGCCGATGAGGGGTTCCGCCGCCGCCAGGATGAGCGGGTCGGTCGAGTTGGCGAGGATGGGGTGCAGGGCGCGCTCGATCGCCTGGACGTACTCGCGCATCCTGACCTTCTGGCCCTCCGAGCCCTGGATGCGCCCATCCGGTGCCCGGCCGTTGATCGAGGCGACCCCGGCCGCGTCCGCGACGTCCTTCGGCAGCCCGGGGACGTCGACGGTGGCCGCCGGCGCCTGCGGGGACACCTGGATGAGACGCACCGAGTTCTGCGCGAGCGCGAGGATCAGGGCGGTCTGCGGGAACGTGATCGTGCGCAGCAGCGGCTTGACGTAGAAGCGATCGGCGATGTCGCAGGACGACCCCAGCCGGTTCGGCAGCCGGAAGGTCTCGCTGAGCTCGCCGTCGAGGAACACCGCGAGCGACCGCGACTGGTATCGCCAGAAGTCCCTGTCCTCCAGGATCGCCTCGCCCTCGCGCTGGATGGCGGCGATCCGCTGCTTCGGGATGCCGTCCTCCTCGAGCTTCTTGACCGCCTGCGCGAGGTGGTTCTTCAACTCGATCCTGGCGCGGTCCGCCTCGGCGGGGACGGTGCCTGTCGGCAGGTAGATGGTCACGGAGCCCGGTTGCCTCAACGCCGCGAACCTCTCGATGTCGGCCTTCGTGGGAATGTCTTTGTATTCCATTTCCGACTCCCTCGGTCGAGTGCTGTCCGGTCTCGCCAGTCTGGTCGTGCCCCCTCCCGTTGACAAGCCCCGAAAACGCGCCTACCGTCACCTAAACCGGTTTAGACACAAAGGACGCGACGATGCGAGACCTCCGAAACCACCCCGTACGACGCCGCTCGACGGCGATCTTCGCCCTCATCCTCGGCGGCACGATGGCCGCCACGCTCGGCGCGCTTCCCGCGCAGGCCGTCGCCCCCGCGGCGACCACCGCATCCACTGTCGCAGCCACCGGGACCCCTGCCACTGCTGCGGCTCCGGCGAAGCTGACGAACCTCGCGCACCTCGACTGGCTGCAGGCCGACGTCCCCCTGCTGCCCGGCGTCGACGGCCACACGACGTACCGCCAGGCCGAGGAGCCGACCGCCCGCGCACCGTGGGTCTACGCCGACCGCAACGCCGACGGAACCTTCCGTCGCGTCGGCGGCGGTCCGATCACCGACGCAGCGAAGGGCTGGTACGCGCAGGGCGCCTTCGACGCCGACGACATCTCCCGGGCCGCCGTCGTCTACCTGCGCGACTGGGCGCAGAACGGCACGGCCAGCAGCAAGCAGTCCGCATACGAACTGCTGCGCTCGCTCACCTACCTGCAGACCACGACCGGCCCGAACGCGGGCGGCGTCGTGCTCTGGCAGCAGTCAGACGGCACCCTGAACCCGTCGGCCATCCCGGTCGAGCTTCCCGACCCGAGCGATTCGGCCGAGTCGTTCTGGCTCGCGCGCACCGTCTGGGCGCTCGGAGAAGGCTACGCGGGCTTCGCGGCCACCGACCCGGCGTTCGCCTCGTTCCTGAAAGACCGGATGGACCTCTCCCTCTCCGCCCTGCAGCGCCAATCGCTGTCGAAGTACGGCACCACGGCCCAGGCCAACGGGGTCACCGTCCCTGCCTGGCTGATCGTGGGAAGCGCGAGCGCCACCAGCGAGGCGGTGCTCGGCCTCAGCGCGTACGTGAAGGCGGCGCCGGGCGACCAGGCGGCGGCCACGGCGCTCTCCCGCTACGCGGAGGGCATCGCGGGGCTCGCCAGCGGCGGCATCGGGCAGTGGCCGTTCGGCGCGCTCCTGCCGGAGGCCAACTCCCCCACGTTCTGGCACGCCTGGGGCGGGATGGAGCCCGCTGCCCTCTCGCGCGCGGCGACCGTGCTCGGCAGGCAAGACCTGCAGAAGACCGCCGCGACGGACGCCGCCCAGTTCACCGCCCAGCTCCTCGCCTCGGGCGGCCCGGACAACGGCTGGACGCCGACCCCGGCGGACACCACGCAGATCGCCTACGGCGTCGACTCGCGCCTCGAAGGGCTGCTGTCCGTCGCCGACGCCACCGGCGCATCCGGGCTCACCCAGCTGGCGGCAGCCCAGGCGGCCTGGTACTTCGGCGCCAACCCGGCCGGCGTCCCCGTCTACGACCCGGCCACCGGCGTGTGCGTCGACGGGATCGGGGCGGACACGACCGTGAACCGCAACTGCGGGGCGGAGTCGGTCATCCACACCGAGCTGTCGATGCTGGCACTGGATGCGCATCCCGCCGTCGCCGCGCAGGCCACGGCCCTCACCCGCACCACCGCGACGGACGGCCTCGCGGTCGTCGAGGTGGAGAACGGCGCGCTGACCGGGTCGGCCACCGTGGTCACGCCGCCCTCGGCGTGGACGGGATCGGCCAACTGGTCGGGCGGGAAGTACGTGACGGCGAAAGCCGGGGACACGATCACGCTGACGCTGCCGGCCGGGCACGCTCTCGCGAGCATCCTGCCCATCGCCGACCTCGGCTCCGGAGGATCGGGCAAGACCGTCTGGACGGCCACGGCCGGGCGGATCACGCTCCCGATCGGCACGACCGTCAACGCGGCGGCCGAAGCCCAGGGCATCGCGCCCACCACGGTGCACCTCAAGCCGCAGACGCTGCCGGTCCCCGTGCTCCCCGCGGTGCGCACCGTCACGGCGCGCGTCGGCGGACCGGTGAGCCTCGACGCCGTGCTCGTGCAGCCGGTGGTGTCGCATGTCGGGCTGGCCGGCGCATCCACCGGGCTCGATGTGTACGTCAACGGCACGAAGCTGCCGACGCTGACGAAGCTCGCAGGCACCGGCCCCGTGACCGTGACCCGGTACGACAAGACCGGCCACCAGGTCGGCTCCCCCGCCAAGCTCGGCGGTCACGCCGTGGTCGTCGTCGAGGCCGGAGGGTTCACGACGGTGGTGCCCCGATGAGCGCAGCGACGGTCACGATCAACGACGTCGCCAAGGCGGCGGGCGTGAGCAAGGGGCTCGTCTCCCTCGCACTCAACGACCGCCGCGGGGTGGCGCCGGACACCCGGGACCGCATCCTGACAGTGGCGCGTGAGCTGGGCTGGAGTCCCAACCCGGGCGCCAGGGGTCTCAGCACGAAGCGGGCGTACGCCCTCGGCCTGATCCTCCGCCGCGACCCGCGCACCATCGAGGTCGACCCGTTCTTCCCCGCGTTCATCGCCGGTGTGGAGACGGTGCTCGCCGAACGCGGGCAGGTGCTCGTGCTCACCGTCGTGCCGGACGAGGAAGCGGAGCGGCGGGCGTACAGCAGGCTGGCCGCCGACAAGCGGGTCGACGGCTTCCTGCTGACCGACCTGCTCGCGCACGACGAGCGCATCCCGTTCATCCACGGGCTCGGGATGCAGGCGGTGTCGCTCGGAGAGCCGGGCAACGACACGCCGTTCCCCGTCATCACCCGGGACTACGACGCCGGCATCGACGACCTTGTCTCCCACCTCATCGGTCTCGGCCACCGGAGGATCGTGCACGTCTCCGGCGACGAGAGGATGCTGCACGGCCGCAAGCGGCGGGAACGGTACGAGCACGCGATGCTCGCCGCCGGGCTGACCCCGGTGGTCGTGCCCACCGACTTCTCGCCCGAACAGGGCGCGGAGGCCACCAAGGCGCTGCTCGACGGGCCGGACCGGCCCACCGCGATCGTCTACGGCAACGACCCGATGGCCATCGCCGGGATGGGCGTCGCGCACGAGCGCGGCCTCCGGCTCCCCCAGGATCTCTCGATCACGGGCCTCGACGGCTCGCAGATCGGGACATACGTCTACCCGTCGCTGACCACCATCGACAACGACCCGACCGGATGGGGCATCGCCGCCGCCACCGCACTGCTGCGGCTGGTGGAAGACGGCGAGCCGGCCGACGTCGCCCTGCCCCCTGCACGACTCGTCGTGCGCGCATCGACCGCGGCACCCGCCGGCGGCGAGTGAAACACAAAGGAACGAAAGAATGCAAAGACGCAGGATCATCCTCAGCATCATCACCGCCGGTGCCATCGCCGGCGCACTCGCGGCCTGCGGGTCGAGCGGGGGCGGCTCGTCCGACGCCATGAAGGCGAAGGGCCCGATCACCATCTGGTACTCGAACAACGAGCAGGAGGTGCAGTGGGGCAAGGCGATGGTCTCCTCCTGGAACTCCGCCCACCCCGACCAGAAGATCAAGGCTCAGGAGGTTCCGGCCGGCAAGAGCACGGAGGAAGTGCTCGGCGCGGCCATCACCGCGGGCACGACGCCCTGCCTGGTGTTCAACAACCTCCCCGCCGTCACCGGTCAGTTCGAGAAGCAGGGCGGCCTCGTCGACCTGTCGAAGTTCTCCGACGGCGACTCGTACATCCAGGCCAGGAGCGGAAGCGCGGCCGACCAGTACAAGTCGGCGGACGGCGACTTCTACCAGATGCCGTGGAAGCAGAACCCGGTGATGATCTTCTACAACAAGGACATCTTCGCGAAGGCCGGACTCGACCCGGACAACCCCGACCTGTCGACGTACGACAAGTTCCTGACGGCGGCCAAGCAGGTCACCTCCAGCGGCGCAGCGCAGTACGCCATCTATCCAGCACCGACCAGTGAGTTCTTCCAGCCGAACTTCGACTACCTGCCGCTCCTGGCCGCCCAGACCGGAGGAAAGGGCCTGATCGAGAACGGCAAGGCCACCATCGACAGCGCGGACGGCCTCGAGGTCGCGAACTTCTGGAAGAGCATCTACTCCCAGGGCCTCGCGGGCAAGGAGCAGTTCCAGGGCGACGCGTTCGCCGACGGCAAGTCGGCCATGGCCATCGTCGGCCCGTGGGCCATCGCGTACTACGGGGACAAGGTGAAGTGGGGCTCCGTGCCCGTCCCGACCAAGGACGGCGTCGCGGCGGACAAGACGTACACCTTCCCCGACGCCAAGAACGTCGGCATGTACACCTCCTGCAAGAACCAGGGCACGGCGTGGGATGTGCTCAAGTTCGCCACGAGCAAGGACCAGGACAACAAGCTCCTGAACGTCACAGGCCAGATGCCGATCCGTGACAACCTCGCCTCCGTCTACGCCGACTACTTCGCCGCCCACCCGGCGTACAAGGAGTTCGGCGCCCAGTCGGCGCGCACGGTCGACGACCCGTCCGGCCCGAACACCGTCGCGCAGCTGCAGGCGCTCCGGGATGCGTACACCAAGTCCGTGATCTCCGGCTCCGGCAGCGTGGAGGACGCGTTCAAGGCGGCGGCCGAGAAGATCGACTCGCTGCAGAACAAGAAGTAGGCGGAGCATGTCCAGCATCCGCACCACCACCACGGCGGCCGGGGGCGGCAACGCCCCCGCCGCCGGGCGGCAGCCACGCGGCGGCAGACAGAACCAGGCCGCCAAGCCGCTGCTGCAGCGCATCTTCGGGCGGAACCCGCTCGGCTGGCTGTTCAGCGCGCCGTATCTGATCTTCGTGATCGTGATCTTCGCGTACCCGCTGCTGTTCGCGATCTACATGTCGTTCTTCGACTACTTCTTCGCAGCTCCCGGAGCGAACGTCGACCGCCCGTTCGTCGGTCTCGACAACTACGTGACGGCGTTCACCGACCCCGCCGTGCTGCAGTCGTTCGCGAACGTCGGCATCTTCCTCGTCATCAACGTGCCGTTGACGGTCGTGCTCAGCCTGGTGCTGGCGAGCGGCCTGAACAGCATCAAGCGGTTCCGCACCTTCCTGCGGGTCAGCTACTACGTGCCGTACGTCACGGCGAGCGTCGCGATCATCGGCGTCTGGCTGTTCCTGTTCAACCAAGACGGCCTGGTCAACCAGATCCTCGGGCCGCTGGCGCCGAACCCCACCTGGTTCGTCAACCCGACCTTGGCGATGCCGATGATCGCCATCTACGTCACCTGGAAGCAGCTCGGCTTCTACATCCTGCTCTACCTGGCCGCGTTGCAGAACGTGCCGACCGAGCTCTACGAGTCCGCGGCGACCGACGGGGCGGGCCGGGTGCGGCAGTTCTTCTCGGTGACGATCCCCGGCGTCCGGCCGGCGACGGTCCTGGTGCTGCTGCTGTCGACCATCGTCGGCGCGAACCTGTTCACCGAGCCGTACCTGCTGACGGGAGGCGGAGGGCCGAACGGCGCATCCACGTCCCCCGTGCTACTGATCTACCAGCAGGGCATCCAGCAGGGCCACCCGGGATACGCGGCCGCGATCGGCATCGTCCTGGTCGTGGTGGTGCTCATCATCGCTTTCTTGCAGAACCGATTCGCGGGAGACAGAGAATCATGACGACGACAGCAGCCCCGGCCCGCAAACGCCGGAAGACCGACCTGTCTTCTCCCCGGCAGCTCAGCAGGGGGCAGGCGGTGCTGCAGGGCATCGTGCTCACCATCGGCGCGCTGGCGTTCCTGTTCCCGTTCTATTACATGCTCGTCGGCTCCCTGCAGGCGTCTCCGGACACGACGGTCGCCGGGGCCTTCCCGACGCCGGGCAACCTGACGTTCAACAACTACGTCAACATCAACGACCGCATCAACCTGTGGAGCGGGCTCGCCAGCTCGGGGATCTTCACCGGCGGCGTGCTGCTCTGCACGGTCGTGTTCGGCCTGCTCGCCGGGTACGCGCTGTCCATCCTGCGGTGGCGGGGGCGCGGCGTGACGTTCGCGCTGGCGCTGCTCGTGCAGGTGGTGCCGTTCCAGCTGCTGATGGTGCCGCTCTACGTGCTGATCGCGCGCAACTACGGTCTCGCCGACAACTATCTCGGCATGATCCTGCCGTTCGCGATCAACTCGACGGCGGTGCTGATCTTCCGGCAGTACTTCCTGCAGATCCCGAAGGAACTGTTCGACGCGGCCAGGATCGACGGGGCCGGCGAGTTCATGATCCTGCGCAGGGTGGCGCTCCCGCTGGTGCGACCGGCGCTGGTGACCGTGCTGCTGCTGACCTTCATCGGGCCGTGGAACGAGTTCCTCTGGCCGTTCCTGATCACCAAGGAGCAGACGATGCAGCCGCTCGCCGTCTCGCTGGCGAACTACATCAGCACGGTCGCCGCCTCCACCACGAACCCGTACGGCGCGATCCTCGCCGGAGCGGTCGTGCTGGCCGCGCCGGTGGTGGTGCTGTTCATCGTGTTCCAGCGCTACTTCACGTCGACGGACATCGGCTCCGGTGTGAAGGGCTGACCCGCATTCACGGGGCCGACCCCACCATCCCTTTTCCGCTCATCCCTTTCCGCCCATTCCCTTTCCGACCGAGGAGTACCGTGAAAGCCGTCGACACCGACGACCTCCGAGAGAGCTTCGCCGAAGCCCTCGCCCACACCAACGCGCTCACCGACCGCATCTCGACCGACCAGTTCTCCGCCCACTACGCGGAGACGCCGCCCTGGGCGATCGGGCCGTTCGCCCGGGATGCGTCGCTCACCTTCCGGCTGGACGGCCAGTGGGACGACCCCACCGGCATCGGCTGGACGAGCGACTCGATCTTCAACCCGACCGTGATCGAGCGCGACGGAGCCCTGCACCTCTTCTACCGCGCCTCCCCGCGGAAGGAGTCGACGGCCAGCCGCATCGGCCACGCCGTGCGCAGGGACGGGGTGTGGACGGACTCGCCCGCCAACCCGGTGATCTACCCGACGCTCGAGAACGAGGTGCTCGGCTGCGAAGACCCCAAGGTCTACGGGGTCGACGGCCGCTACGTCCTGTTCTACAACGCCATCCGCCGCACGGAGACGGGCGAGGTGGCCTGCGACATCATGGTCGCCACGTCCGACGACCTGGAGCACTGGGAGAAGCAGGGGCTCGCCGTGCCGTACGACGTGTCGCAGAACTGGGCGAAAGGCGCGGTGGTGCCCCGGGATGCGGACGGGAACGCCGTGCGGATCGGCGGCGAGTATCTGATGTTCCTCTCCGAGGGCTGCGGAGGGCGCCCGATGATCGGCCACTCCGACGACCTCGTGCACTGGACCTTCGCCGAGCAGCCGTACCTCGACCTCACCCCGCTGAACGGCTCGCTCTACGAAGTGGCCTGCGCGGTGGTCGACGGCGACGACCTGGTGCTCGACTTCTTCTACGCGGACGAGCACGGCGACTTCGCCGCGGCGCAGGCGCTCTACGCGCGATCCGCCCCGTTCACGCAGCTCGCCATCAACCGCGGCGGCTCGCTTGCCTGGGGAGGGCTGCAGACACTCGACGGCGACTGGACCTTCGCTCAGGGCTGGGATGCTCCGCCCGGCTCCCGCGAGATGTACTTCTACCGTTCCACCCGCCGTGCCGACCGCAACGACCGCAACGACCGCAACGACCGCACCATCGCAGAGGAGGAAGCATGAGCTCCCCCGACGACTTCCCGTACGCCCTCACCAGAGCGGGCGTGATCATGGCCCCGGAGCCCGGCAACCCGCTGGAGGCGGAGGGTGTGCTCAACCCGGCCACCGGCCACGCGCCGGACGGCACGCTGTACCTGCTGCCGAGACTCGTGGCGGAGGGCAACGTCTCCCGCGTCGGGCTCGCCAGGGTGGACATCGAGGGCGGCCTCCCGGTCGGCGTCACCCGCGAGGCGGTCGTGCTGGAGCCGGAGCGGGAGTGGGAGTCCGGCGCGAACAACGCGGGCGTCGAGGACCCGCGCGTGACGTTCATCCCGGCTCTCGGCACGCACGTGATGACGTACGTGGCGTTCGGCCCGCTCGGCCCGCGCACGGCGGTCGCCGTCTCCGACGACCTCCGCTCCTGGCAGCGCCTCGGCCCCGTGACCTTCGAGTACGACGACGCCCTCGGCGTCGACCTCGGGCTCTACCACAACAAGGACACGGTGTTCTTTCCCGAGCCCGTGGTCGCGCCGGACGGCACCCCCAGCCTCGCGGTGCTGCACCGCCCGGTCTGGGAACTCGGCGAGGTGCGCCCCGGCGAAGGCAACCGTCCGCCGGCCACCGTGCCGGACCCGCGCCCCAGCATCTGGATCGCCTTCATCCCCCTGGATGCGGTGCTCGCCGACCGCCGGGAGCTCGCCCGCTGGCGCGGCAACCGCTTCCTGGCCGGCCCCGAGCATCCCTTCGAGGAGCTGAAGATCGGCGCAGGTCCAGCGCCGATCCGCGTCCCGGAGGGCTGGCTGCTCCTGCACCACGGCGTGACGGGCGTGATCGTCAACGCGATGGCCCAGCAGCAGAACGTCAACTACGGCGCCGGCGCGATGATCCTCGACGCCGACGAGCCCTGGCGGGTCATCGACCGCACCGACGCCCCGCTCCTCGAGGCAGAGACGGAGGACGAGCGCAGCGGCATCGTGCCGAACGTGGTGTTCCCGACGGCGATCGAGACGATCGACGGCCAGCGCTACGTGTTCTACGGGATGGCCGACTCGAAGATCGGGGTGGCGCGGCTGGACCGCACAGACCAGACTGCACACTAACCGCGCCCACCGTGTCGAAATCACCCACCCCCACTCGTATAGACGGTGAGAGAAACGGAGAACACCATGACTCAGTACCTGCTCAGCGTCTACCAGCCCGACGGGCCCATCCCGGAGCCGGAGGTGATGGCGGCGATCGATGCGGCCGTCGGCGCCGTCGACCGGGATATGCGCGCATCCGGCGTGTGGGTCTTCTCGAACGGGCTGCTTCCCGCGTCGTCGTCGACCGTGCTGCGGCCGACAGACGGCGAGGTGCTCATCACCGACGGCCCGTTCGCGGAGGGCAAGGAGCATCTCGGCGGGTTCAGCATCGTCGACGTGCCCGACCTGGATGCGGCGCTCGACTGGGGCAGGCGGCTCGCCGTCGCGACCACCCTGCCCATCGAAGTGCGCCCGTTCGCGGGCTGACCGGCGTGGAGCGCGCGGTCGGCGTGGAGCCCGCGGTCGGCAGCGACGACATCGCGCGGGTCTTCCGCGCAGAGTACGGCCGCGCGGTCTCGGTCCTGTACCGCGTCTTCGGCGATCTGAGCGTCGCCGAGGACGCGGTGCAGGATGCGTTCGCGACGGCGGCCGTCCGCTGGCCGGAGGACGGCATCCCGCCTGCACCGGCCGGGTGGATCATCACGACCGCCCGCCGGAAAGCCATCGACCGGCTGCGCCGCGAGGCCACCGGACGCGACCGCGAGGCGGAGGCGGCGCTCCTGCACGAGCAGGATGCGCCAGACATCGCAGAGGAGGGACCGGTGGACGACGACAGACTGCGCCTGATCTTCACCTGCTGCCACCCGGCGCTCGCCCCGGCCAGCAGGGTGGCGCTCACGCTGCGGCTGCTCGGCGGCCTCAGCACGGCGGAGATCGCGCGCGCGTTCCTCGTGCAGGAGTCCACAATGGGCCAGCGGCTGTCCAGGGCGAAGGCGAAGATCCGGGATGCGCGCATCCCGTTCCGCCTCCCGTCCGACGCCGACCTCCCCGACCGGCTCGCCTCGGTGCTGACGGTCGTGTACCTGATCTTCACCGAGGGGTACACCGCGTCCGCGGGCGACAGGCTGGTGCGCGACGAGCTGTGCGGCGAGGCGATCCGGCTGGCCAGGCTGCTGGTCGAGCTGATGCCGGACGAGGAGGAGGCACTCGGCCTGCTCGCACTGCTGCTGCTCGTCGACGCCCGGCGCTCCGCCCGGGTGGACGCGCAGGGCAGGCTCGTGCCGCTTCCGCACCAGGACCGCACCCTCTGGGACGGGGCGCGCATCGCCGAAGGCCAGGACATCCTGCGCACCTGCCTGCGCAGGAACCGGCCGGGCAGCTTCCAGCTCCAGGCCGCGATCCAGGCGGTGCACGACGACGCGCGCATCCCGGAGCAGACCGACTGGCCGCAGATCGTGACGATCTACGACCAGCTTCTGGCCGTGCATCCCTCCCCCGTCGTCGCGCTCAACCGTGCGGTCGCGGTCGCCGAGGTCGACGGCCCTGCGGCGGCGCTGGCCGAGACGGACAGGCTGGTGGAGGCGCTCGGCGCGTTCCACCTGCTGCACGCGATCCGCGCCGACCTGTTCGTCCGGCTGGACCGGGCCGACGAGGCCGCCGCCGCGTACGAGGCGGCCATCGCCCTCGCCGACAACGCCGCCGAGCGTGAGTTCCTGGCGGCGGCGCGTGCCAGGCTCACCGCGTCGCCTCTTCCCTAGCCGCCCGCATCGGCGCAGAGTGGAGACATGAACATCGCATTCCTCGGGCTCGGCCGCATGGGCCGCGAGCTCGTCCCCCACCTGATCGACGCCGGTCACCGCGTGACCGTGTGGAACCGTTCCCCGGAGCCTGCGCAGGCGATGGGCCGGCGTGGAGCGGCGGTGGCGCAGACCGCGGCGGAGGCGGTCGACGGCGCGCAGGCCGTGATCTCCGCCCTGTTCGGACCGGACGCCGTGCGCGAGGTGATCGTCGACGGCGGGCTGCCGTTCGCATCCGGGGCCGTGTGGATCGACATCACCACCGTCTCACCGGCCGACGCCGCCGACTTCAGCGCGTGGGCGGAGGGCGCCGGAGTCTCGTACGTGCACTCCCCCGTCATCGGCTCCCTCGCGCCCGCCCGCGCCGCCTCCCTCGGCGTCCTCATCGGCGGAGAGCACGACGCCGCCCGCACGGCGCGCACCATCGTCGCCCTCTGGGCGGACCCCAACAAGCTCAGGATGCTCGACACCCCCGAGCAGGCGGCAGCGGGCAAGCTCGTCGCCAACCTCGCCCTCGCCGTCGCTTTCGAGGGGTTGGTGGAGGCGCTGCGCCTCGGCGAGTCCGGCGGCCTCAGCGCCGAGCAGGTGCTCGACACCCTCGGCATCACGGCGCTCGCGCCGATCGCCGCGATGAAGGGCGGCCCCGTCGTCTCCGGCGACTTCGACGACGCACAGTTCTCCGCAGCCCTGCTCGCGAAGGACACCCGGCTGATGCTGGCGACCTCCCGCGACCCGCTGCCCGCCGTGTCGCTGGTGTCGGCCGCGCTGGAGGACGCGGTCGACACCGGCGACGGCGACAAGGACTTCTCGGTCATCGCCGCCCGGCGCTAGGGAGGCAACGGAAGACCGCTACAGCGCGACCGCTACAGCGCGACCGGCTGCCCGTCCAGGGCGGAGCGGCGTGCGGCGTCCACCACCTGCAGCGTGCGCAGCCCCACCTGCCCGTCCGGCACCGCCTCCCGGCCGGAGCGCACCGCGTCGAGGAACTCGGCGAGCATCAGAGCGTCGAGGTCGTCGCCGACGCCCTCCCAGACCTCGCCGTCGACGGTCTGCCCCGCGATGTGCGGTGCGAACGGCGCGATGGTGATGTTGCCCTTCGTGCCGGTGAGCTGCAGCGTGAGCCCTCCCCAGGTCGGCGCGTTCTCCGGCATCGTCCAGGAGCAGTCGATCGTCGCGACCACGCCGCCCGGATAGGTCGCGGTCACCAGGCCGCCGGTCTCCACCCGCAGCGCGTCGTCGGCGTGCAGAATGCTGTTCGAGACGGCGCGCACCGTGGTCGGCAGGGCGCCGAGCAGGTCGTCGAGCAGGTCGGCGCAGTGCACGACGTGGTCGACCAGCGCGCCGCCGCCCGCGAGCGCAGGGTCGGTGAACCAGGCGCGGTCGGCCGGGAGCTTGCCGTTGTTCGTGCCGCGGATGCCGATGATGTCGCCCAGCTGGCCGGCACGCACTCTGGCGCGCGCATCCACGAACGACGGCGCGAAGCGCACCGGGTAGGCGGTCATCATGGTCACGCCTGCGCGCTCGGCGGCGTCGAGCATCGCCCGGCCGTCCTCGACCGTCGTCGCGAGCGGCTTCTCGCACAGGATGTGCGCCCCGGCCGCTGCTGCGGCCTCGACCAGCGCGCGGTGCCCGGCGTTCTCCGCCGTGACGATCACCGCATCCGGGCCCCAGGCGAGCGCCGCCTCGTAGTCGGCGACGTAGTGCACCCCGATGGATGCGGCCAGCGCCTCCCCGCGGAGGGCGGCATCCGGGGCGGCAGCGCCGTCGGGGTCTGTGGCGATCAGCTCGATGTCGTCGCGCCCGGCGAGCAGTCGGCAGTATCCGATCGCGTGCGGATGGGCGAACGAGAGAACGGCGATCTTGAGCGGGCGGGTCACGGTGTCTCCTGTTCCGGCGGTCATGCGCCGACGTTCTCTGCGATGTGCGATCCTGCGACGGACGGGTCGGCGACGGCCAGGCCGGTCCCCTGGTCGATGTCGACCGCGCGCCCGGTGCGGAGCGACGCGGCGGCCGCCTCCGCGATCGCGACGGCGCGCACGCCGTCCTCCGGCGTCACGACCGCATCGGTTCCCTCCGCGACCGCCGCCAGGAAGGCGGCGAGCTGCCGGGTGTACGGGCTGACGGCGGTGGTGGACGGCGGAAGGTAGCCGTCCCCGGACACACTGGCCGGGAAGTCGAGCACCGTCGCGGTGTCCTTCCGCGAGTCGATGGAGAGCGTTCCCCTGCTGCCCGCGACGTCGGCACTCGTGCGGAACACCGTGCCGTCCGGTCCCCAGGTGCCCTGCACGTGGCTGATCGCACCGCTCGCGTGGGTGAGGGTGACGTGCGCCGTGACGATGCCGGGCACGATGCCGTCGACGCTCTCCGGGCTCTGCACCGCGTAGACCTGCGTGACCTCACCGGCCAGCCACCTGGCCTGGTCGAGATCGTGGATCATCTGGTCGAGGATGATGCCTCCCCCGGCGTTCTCGTCGAAGAACCACGAGCCGGCGCGGGGCGCCTGCCCGCCGCGCACGAAACGCAGCACGGCAGGGTCGCCGATGCGGCCGGCATCCACCTGGGCCTTCACCGCGACGTATTCGGGGAAGAACCGGACGACGTGAGCGGGGAACAGCCGCACCCCCGCGTCCGCGGCGGCGTCGGCGAGCTCGCGCGCATCGGCCGCCGTGACGGAGAGGGGCTTCTCGCAGATCACGTGCTTGCCGGCCGCGATGGCCGAGAGCGCCAGCTCCTTGTGGCTGTTGCTCGACGTGACGATGTCGACGAGGTCGCTCGCCGCGAGCAGCGAGTCCAGGTCGGTGGCGATGTCGAAGCCGTACTCCGCCGCGAGCGCCTCAGCGCCCTCGTGGGAGTAAACGGTGACCGGCACGCCCAGCGCCGCCCATCCGGATGCGTGCACCTGCGAGATCCCGCCGGCGCCGATGAGGCCGACTCGGAGTGTATTCACGAACGTGTCTGTTCTTTCTATTTGAGACCGGAGAATGCGATGCCGTCGATGACGCGCTTCTGCATGATCAGGAAGAGGATGAGCACCGGCGCCATCGCCAGGAGGCTGGCGGCGAGCAGGAGCGGGTAGTCGGGGATCGACCGCTGGCTGGTGAGCGTCGCGATACCGGCCGAGAGCGGCATCTGGGTCGAGTCCGTCGCGACGATGAGCGGCCAGAGCAGGTCGTTCCACGAGGCGAGCACCGTGATGATCGCGAGCGCGGACAGGCCGGGCTTGGCGAGCGGCAGCATCACCTTCCAGAAGGTCTGGAAGTGGTTCGCTCCGTCGAGGCGGGCCGCCTCGGCCAGTTCGTCGGGCAGGCCGAGGAAGAACTGGCGCATCAGGAAGGTGCCGAACGCGCTGAAGATGCCGGGGGCGGCGATCCCGGCGATGGTGTTGAGCCAGCCGAGGCCCTGCACGATCTGGTACTGCGGCAACAGGTACACCTGCGGCGGCACCATCAGGATGGCGAGCACGAGCGCGAAGATCGTCCGCTTGAACGGGAACGACATCCTGGCGAACGCATACCCGGCCATCGAGCACAGCAACAGCTGGCCGACCGTGCGGATCACCGTGACGGCGACCGACACCCAGAGCTGGTTGAGGAACGGCAGCTGGTCGAACACGTGGGCGAAGTTCTCCCAGTGCAGCGTGCCGGGCCAGACGGTCGGCGGAACGGAGGTGACCTGCGCGTTCGTGGACAGCGACATCAGGATCTGCCAGACGAACGGGAAGATCATCACGATCGACGCGACGATCAGGACGAGGTGGGTGACACCCGTCCCCACCCGGGCGCGCCCCGATTTCGCGCCGACGACGACGGAGCTAGACATACGTCACCCACCTCTTCTGCATCCGGAACTGGATGATCGTGAACACGCCGACGAGCACGAGGATCGCCATCCCGACGGCGGCTGCGTAGCCGTTGTCGCCGGTCTGCTGGTGGGCGAAGAACAGGTACACCATCGACTGGGTCTGGTTGAGCGCCGGGTTCTGCGTCCCCATCAGCGCGTAGAGCAGGTCGAACAGCTGGAAGCCGGTGATGACCGTCATGACGGAGACGAAGAAGATCGACGGGCTGAGCAGCGGAACCGTGATCGAGAAGAACTGCCGCAGCCTGCTCGCGCCGTCGAGGCTCGACGCCTCGTACATCTCCGGCGGGATGCCCTTCATCCCGGCGGAGAGGACGATGAGGTTGAAGCCGAGCGAGATCCACATCCCGACCAGTCCCACCGCGATGAGTGCGACCCATTCGGTGGAGAGCCAGTTCGGCCCCTTGATGCCGATGAGCGACAGCGCGTAGTTGATGACCCCGAAGTCGCCGTTGAAGATGATCCGCCAGACCATCGAGACGGCGGCGGGCATCGCGACGTACGGGAGGAAGAACGCCGTGCGGTACAGGGCGGCGAAGCGCAGCCCGGGCCGGTTGATCAGGCTGGCGAAGATCACCGCGAGCGGGATGCCGATCAGCAGGAAGCCGATGTAGATCAGCGTGTTGACGATCGAGCGCCAGAACGACGGATCGGCGAGCATCGCCTGGTAGTTCGCCAGTCCACTCCAGGTCGCTCCTCCGAAGACGCCCCAGGTGGTGAAGCTGAAGTACGCGTTCCGGATGATCGGCCAGATGTAGAAGACGAGGACGCCGAACAGCAGCGGGGCGACGAACAGGGCCGCCCACAGCCATTCCTTCCGGTCGGTGCGCCGCTTGCGCGGTGCGGCCGGCCGGGTGGCGGGCGCCGTGGTCACGACGCCCGCCTCCTGGGTTGCGGTGGACAGGGACATTACTCTTTGGCGAGGTCCGCGTTCATCTGCTTGGCGAGCTCCTTGGCCACGTCGGCCACCGGGCGCTTGCCGGAGAACGCGTCGGGGAGCAGGTCGTTCTCCGCCTTGTTCCACGCTGCCGTGTTCTTGGAGATGGGGTACGGGTACGCGTAGTCCGCCGCCGCCTTCTCGAAGATGTTCAGATCCCACGGCGCCGTCTTGACGAAGGCGTCCTGGGTGCCGTTGAACGCGGGGTTCGCCGCGCCCATCTCCGCCTGGGTCTGCGCCGCCTGCTTGCCGGCGAGGTAGGTCTGGAACGCGACGGCCGCCGGCTTGTTCTTGGAGTCCTTGGCGACGACGTTGGCGAGACCGTGGATCACCGTGGCCTGCTTCTCGCCCTTGGGCAGAGGAGCGAGGGCGATCGTGTCCTTGATCGGCGATGCGAGGAGCTCGGAGTTCAGCCAGGTGCCCGACCAGATCATGGCCGACTTGCTGTTGATGAACCACTGGTCCTGCGGGGTGTCCGACAGCTGCGACGGCGTCGGCGACGACCCGTCCGCGACGAGGTCGCGCACGAACTGCAGGCCCTTGATCGCTGCGGCGGAGTCGTAGCCCGACTTCTTGCCGTCGGACGAGATGATGTCGCCGCCCGCCTGCAGGATGGTGTTGTAGTAGACCTCCTGGCCGCCGCTCAGACCGCTCGCGACGCCGTAGACGCCCTCGGCCTTCAGCTTGTCGGAGATCGCCTTGGCCTTCTGGTGGAAGTCGTCCCAGGTCCAGTCGGCCGTCGGGTACGCGACGCCGGCCTTGTCGAAGACCGCCTTGTTGTAGAAGACGCCGATTGTGTCGAAGTCCTTCGGAGCCCCGTACTGCTTGCCGTCGTAGCTGTAGAGCTCGTCGAGCGCCTTCGGGTAGTTCGACGGGTCGATGCCGGAGCCGATCGGCTCGAGCAGCCCGTTGGATGCGTACAGCTGGAAGTTCGGTCCGTTCATCCAGAACACGTCGGGCAGCGTCTTCGACGAGCCCTGCGTCTGCAGCTTGGTGAAGTAGTTCTGGTACGGCGTCACCTGGCTGGTGACCTTGATGTTCGGATACTCCTTGTTGAAGTCCTTGATCAGCGCCTCCATCGCTGGCTTCTGGTTGACGTCCCAGTATGCGTAGGAGATCGAGGCCGACAGATTATGATCGGCAGTGGCACCGGAGCCGCTTCCAGTGTTGGACGAGCATCCGGCCAGAAGGGCAGCGGCTGCGACCGCCGCCCCGGCGGCTAGTAGGGCTTTTCGCATTGGTTCTCCTTGAAATGTGAGTGTTGTTGTGGTGCCTCCCGGGCCGGCGACTTGTCCTCGCCGGCCCGGGAATACCGCGTGGTCACACCAGCGTGGCCACGTGTTCGTCCACGGCAGGCACGGCGATGGGCCGTGAGCCGTCGCGGATGGACTCGGTTGCTGCGACGGCTGTCGCCACCGCGTTCCTGGCAGCGACAGCGGACGTCTCGGTCTCCGAGCCGTCCGTGATGAACCGGATGAACTCGTCGACCGTGAGCCGGTCCGCGTCGCGGTGCCCCCGCTCGTCGCCGTTCACCCGATACTCGGCGTCCCCGGCCGGGTCGTAGGTCGTGCGCGTGTTCCACACCCGCACGACCGCCCCGTCGGTGTCGCCGAAGTTCTCCAGCCTGCCCTCCGTGCCGATCACCGTGTAGTTGCGCCAGTAATCGGGGGTGTAGTGGCACTGCTGGTACGACGCGTACACGCCGTTGTCGAGGCGCATGGTGACCATCGAGATGTCTTCGACGTCGATCACCGGGTTCAGCTCGGTCTGGCTGAGCGGAGGCCACGCGTCGAGCGAGAACCACTCGGGCATCGTGCGGTCGGAGTTGTCCCTGCGATCCGTGATGTCTCCGTAGAGGCTCAGGCCGCCCATCCCGGTGACCAGCTCGGAGTACCCTCCGGCGAGCCAGTGGATGATGTCGATGTCGTGGGCGCCCTTCTGCAGCAGCAGCCCGTTCGACTTGGCGCGCTCCGCGTGCCAGTCCTTGAAGTAGTAGTCGCCGCCGTTCCCGACGAAGTGCCTGCACCAGACGGCCTTGACCTCGCCGATCTCACCGCGCTGGATGATGTCGCGCATGAGGGTGACGACGGCCATGTGCCGCATGTTGTGGCCGACGTAGAGCCGGGTGCCGCTCTCGGCCGCCGCAGCCAGGATCGCGTCCGCGTCGTCGAGGCTGATCGCGAGCGGCTTCTCGACGTAGACCGGGATCCCGGCGCGCAGCAGGTCGATGGCGATCTCGGCGTGGGTGTGGTCCGGGGAGGTGACGAACGCGGCGTCGACGATGCTGCCGCCCTGCGCATCCCGGGCGTCGATGAGGTCGCGGTGGCTCGCGAAGGTGGCGATGCCCGCGCCGAACTGCTCGGCGGCGCGCTCCCTGGCCGCACTGCTCGGGTCGGCGACGGCCACGATCGTGCCGCTGCCGGAGTCGACGGCGTGGCTCGCGATGTACGACCGCGCCCCCACGCCGATGACGGCCAGCCTCAGCGGCGACCCTGCTTCCGTGGAACTCATGCGGTGATCCTCTCTGCGAGGGCCTTCGCCCCCGCGACATCGATGTCGGGCTCCGGCACGTCCGCCGTCCCGTAGACCCGCTCGGCCGACTGGCCGAAGGCGAGCGCGAGCGCCCCGAGCACGACGGACTCGGCGCCGAGCTCGGACTGGATGATCGTGGGGTGGATGGGCAGCCGGATCTCACGCATCACGGCCCTCCTCAACGGTTCGAGCAGTGCCTCCCCCGCGCGGGAGAGGCCGCCGCCGACCACCACGACGTCCGGGTCGACGGCCATCGTGAGCGTGGCGATGCCGGTGGCGAGCCCGCCGACGAACGACTCGATCTCCTCGCGGGCGCCCTCGTCGCCCTCCACGGCCATCCGGAACACCTCTTCGCCGGAGGGCGCGGTCTTCCAGCTGAGCTGGCCGGCCTCGTTCACCTTCATCGAGAAGACGATCTCGCCCACCTCGCCGGCGGCGGAGTGCGCGCCGCGACGGAGCTTGCCGTCGATGATGAGCCCCATCGAGATGCGGTGCCCGAGGAAGAAGTACGCGGAGTCGTTGACCAGCCGGGATGCGCCCATCCGGTGCTCGGCGAGGGCGGCGAGCCGCATGTCGTTCTCGACCACCACCTCGCAGCCGAACTCGGAACGCAGGTGGCCGGCGATGTCGACGCCCTCCCAGTCCGGGAAGTTGCGGGAGACGATGAGCTTGCCGTCCTCGCCGACGAGACCGGAGACGGCGACGGTCATCGCGACCAGGCGCGACCGGTCGACCTCGTGCCCGTCGAGGCTGTCGGAGACCACCTGGCGCACCACGCTCATCCGGTTGGCGCCGAGTGAACTGCCGTCGATCTCGCGCTCCGACCAGCCGACGATCGCACCGGCGAGGTCGGCGATGGCGACGCGCACCCGGTGGATGCCCACGTCGACGCCCACGAGGTATCCGGCGTCCGCGGCGAAGTCGTAGAGCCGCGCCGGGCGTCCCGCTCCCCTGCCGCCGAGCGTGTGCTCGTCGACCTCGACGACCAGGCCGCGCTCGCGCATCGTCGTGAGGGCGACTTCGACGGTCGGGCGGGACAGTCCCGTGCGTGCGGCGATCTGCGCGACGGTTCCGCGGCCGCCCTGCCGGACGGCGAGCGCACACCGGGCGGCGTTCGCCGCCCTCTGCCGCGACGCGTCCGGCTCCTGGCCGTGTCCACCGAATGCCATCCGCCGGCTCTCCCGTCCCGCTTACAATGAAACCTCGTTGCTTAATTGCTGCCGCAAGTGAAGCATGCGCCGGATGCGGGCGTCAAGAGCGAAACAGATAGAAGTAAAGGCGTTTACATATTCGTAACGAACGCCGGCGGCATCCCGCGTCGGTGCCGCAGTGACTTGTCCCGGGTAGCCCGCTGGCAATACGCTCGGCACCAGCCATACACCGAGCCGAGGAGGGCGTCATGCGCCTCACCAGACACGCCCCACCACCGGCCACAACAGATCAGCCGCAGCAGGGTCAGGCGACGCAACCGCCGCAGCCGCCTCAGCAGTCGATGCTGCAGCGCAGCCCGCTGGCGCTCGGCTACATCGTCACGCTGGGCGCTGTCGGCGCGATCATCACCGGCTTCGCCCTGTACGGCCTGCGCTCGATCATCTTCATGGTTTTCCTCGCGATGTTCGCCACGGTCGGCCTGGACCCGCTCATCCGGTGGTTCCAGCGCAGGCACATGTCCCGGCCGTGGGCGATCGTCACGGTGATCCTGCTGCTCATCGCGGTGATCATCACGATCGTCTGGGTGGTGCTCCCGCTGGTCATCCAGCAGATCCAGTTCCTGGCGACGGCCATCCCGAAAGAGGTGGCGAACCTCCGCGCCCAAGGCTGGTTCGACCCGGCGAACGCTTCCAGCAACGGCGTCCTCGGCGCCCTCGTCAACTGGGTCTCGACCGAAGTGCAGAAACCCGAGGTGTGGGCCTCCCTCGGCACCGGCCTGGTCGGCTTCGGCCTGTCTGTCGTCAACGGCCTGACCTCCGGCTTCTTCATCGCCATCCTCACCATCTACTTCATCGCCACCTACGACGCGACGAAGGAGGCCGGATACAAGCTGGTCTCCGCCTCCCGCAGGCCCACGTTCGTCAAATACTCGGAACGCATCCTGCGCAACTTCGGCAAATACCTGAGCGGGATGGTGGTGCTCGCGTTCTTCAACGCGGTCTACAGCGTCATCCTGCTGCTGATCACCGACGTGCCCGGCGCATTCCTGATCGGAATCCTCGCCTTCTTCATCACCCTCATCCCGTTGATCGGAACGGTGCTGACCACGGCGGCGATGACGGTCCTCGCCTTCATCCACTCCCCCGTCTCCGGCCTCGTCGTCCTCATCTTCATGCTGATCTACATGCAGGTCGAGGCATACATCCTCACGCCGAAGGTGATGGGCAAGGCGGTGCAGGTGCCTGGCTCGGTGGTGCTGATCTCAGCGCTGGCCGGATCGACGCTGTTCGGGCTCCCCGGGGCGCTGGTCGCCATCCCGATCTCGGCGGGGATCATCCTGATCATCAAAGAGATCGTGATGCCGCGGAAAGAGTTGCGGTAGGGGTTCCTGCAGCGCCCGCTATCGCCTTCTCCGCCTGACGACTACCACCAGGACGATCGCGGCGATGACCACCACCGTCAGACCGATCAGCCAGGGGTTCGTGTTGACGCCATCCGGTTTCACTGCGACGAGGTGAAGCATCCCCTCACGGTAGCCTCTCCCCGGAATAGCAGAAGCCCCCGATCCCGGTGATTCCAAGGGATCGAGGGCTTCTCAATATCTGGTGCACCCCCTGGGACTTGAACCCAGAACCCACTGATTAAGAGTCAGTTGCTCTGCCGATTGAGCTAGAGGTGCGTTTTGTTCGGCGACCCGAACGAGGCTCAACACTAGCATCCATTTCGGCCTCATCGCCAATCGAGGGGACGCCGGGCGCGCCACCGGGTGTTCACCTCGGATCGGTAGGCTCTGGACGTGACTTTCGACACCGCATCCTCTCCGTTCTCCGCCGACTTGGCGCTGGCCGTCCGGCTGGCCGATCTGGCCGATTCGATTTCGCGGGAGAAGTTCCGCGCGCTGGATCTGCACATCGACACGAAGCCGGATCGCACCCATGTCACCGAAGCGGATCTGGCCGTGGAGCGGGCCATCCGGGAGCTCATCGCAGCAGAACGGCCGGAGGACGGCATCCTGGGCGAGGAGTTCGGGACGGAGGGGGACGCATCCCGGCAGTGGATCGTCGACCCCATCGACGGCACCGCCAACTATCTGCGCGGCGTTCCGGTGTGGGGCACGCTGATCGCGCTGGCCGTCGACGGCAAGCCGGTGGTCGGCGTCGTCAGCTCGCCGGCGCTCGATCGGCGCTGGTGGGCGGCGCAGGGGGCAGGGGCCTGGCTGTCGGAGGCCGGTGGCGAGCCGCGCAGGCTGCGGGTGTCCGCCGTGTCCGATCTGGAGCACGCCTCGATCAGCTTCCAGAGCATCGCCCAGTGGGATGGCGCCGGATACCTGGACAAGCTGATCACGCTCACCCGGCAGGTGTGGCGGGATCGCGCATACGGCGACATGTGGTCGTACATGCTGCTGGCCGAGGGAGTTCTGGATGCGGTGGGCGAGTTCGACGTGAAGACGTACGATCTCGCCGCGCTCATCCCGATCGTCGAAGAGGCCGGAGGCACCTTCACCTCGGTCACCGGCGACGCCGGCCCGGGCAACGGCTCCTCGCTGGCGAGCAACGGCCTCCTCCACCCGGCTCTCCTCGCCGCGCTCGCCTGACACGCAATCGAGTCCGAACGTATTCACGCCTGCGACCGGCGTGTCGCGTGAATAGGTTCGGACTCGATTGCTTGGGTGCGCAGGTCAGCCCGCGGCGAGCACGGCGTCGAGGCGCTCGTAGCCCTCGGTGACGCCTTTCGCCTGGCCGGAGGCGACCATGCCGTCTCGCGCCTCGAGCGTCGGGTAGATGGCATGGGCCTTCACGCGGGTGCGTCCTCCGTCGAGGGGTTCGAACGTGACGGACTCGATGCTGACCACATCCGGGTATCCCTCGAACTCGAAGGTCTGGATGGCGAACTCGTTGTCGCGCACGACGTGGAACACCCCGCGGAAGCCGTACTCCCCGCCGTTCGGGTCGCGGTGCACGTAGCGGTAGTGCCCGCCCGTCGTGTAGTCGTACTCCTCGACGTCCATCTCGTAGCCGCGCGGGCCGAGCCACTGGGCGATCAGGGCCGGGTCCTTGTGGGCGAGGAACACCTTCTCGACCGGATAGTCGAATTCGCGCTCGATGTCGACGTACGGGAGACCGTCCGGCGCGGTGATGGTGACTGCGTTGCTCATTTCTTCTTCTCCTTCGGTGTGGCCGTGCCGCCGAGGCCGGCGAGCACGCTGTCGAGACTGCGGTACTGCTGTTCGTGGATGAGCCGGTAGCCGTCGATCCACGAGGTGAGCTCCTCGAGGGCCGCCGGTTCGAGGTGGACGGGGCGGCGCTGCGCCTCCCTCGTCCTGCTGACGAGCCCGGCCTCTTCGAGGACGTGGATGTGGCGGGACACCGCCTGCGTGGTGATCGCGAACGGCTCCGCCAGTTCGTTCACCGTCGCAGAGCCCCTGCTGAGGCGGGCGACGATCGCTCGGCGCACCGGGTCGGCCAGGGCCTGGAACGCGCGGTCGAGCCGCGTGTCCGCGTCCACATCCTGAGTCATATACAACCGATTCCTTTATCAACTGTTACGTTGAATACAATAATCCGCGGCCCACGACCCGTCAACCCCTAATGTGGATGCGTGAGCAGTCCGACGCAGGAACCCCTCGTGCACATCGACCACTTCCGGATGGATTTCGGCCGCACCACCGTCATCCGCGACCTCTCCTTCGACATCGCCCGCGGGGAGACGTTCGGCTTCCTCGGCAGCAATGGCTCGGGCAAGACCACCACGATCCGCGCGCTCCTCGGCATCTACCAGCCGACGGCCGGCGTACTCCACATCGACGGCCGCCCGTTCAGCCCGGAGGCCGGCGACAGGCTCGGCTACCTCCCGGAGGAGCGCGGGCTGTACAAGAAGGAGTCCGTCATCGACGTGATGGTCTACTTCGGCAAGCTCAAGGGCCTCGGCAAGGAGCAGGCCAGGCGCTGGTCCCGCGGTTACCTCGAACGGGTCGGCATCGGCGACAAGGAGAAGGTGCGCCTCGACAAGCTCTCCGGCGGCCAGCAGCAGAAGGTGCAGCTGGGCGTGACGATCATGAACGACCCGGAGTTGCTCATCCTGGACGAGCCGACCAAGGGCTTCGACCCCGTCAACCGCCGCCTGCTGATGGACATCATCGACGACCAGAAGCGTTCGGGCTCCACCGTGATGATGGTCACCCACCAGATGGAGGAGGTCGAGCGGCTCTGCGACCGCGTCATCCTCCTCAAGGACGGCGTCTCGCGCGCATACGGCACGGTCGCCGAGGTGCAGGAGCAGTTCGGCGGCACGGTCGTGCACGTCGACCACGACGGCACGATCCCCTCCTCCCCCGCGTACACGATCGCCCGGGATGCGGGCGGCCACGCCGAGCTGGAGGTCGCCAACGACGCGGACACCGCCGCGATCCTCCGCTCCCTCGTGGATGCCGGGCTGGACGTGACCCGCTTCGCACCGACCAGGAAGTCGCTCGACGACATCTTCGTCGAAGTGTACGGAGCAGACAGCAGGGAGGCAGACTGATGGCTCAGCACAACCTCGGGACCGTCGTCTCGTTCGAGTTCCTCCGCACCGTGTCGAAGCGCCGGTTCTGGGCGATCACACTCATCGTGCCGATCTTCGCCATCGCGCTGATCAGCCTCGTCGTCGCCTCGAACGTGTCCACCGCGCAGACGGCGGACGCCCAGAAGAACGCCCGCTTCGAGTTCCAGTACGTGGATGCGTCCGGGCTGGTCGACCCGTCCGTCGCCCGGCAGCTGGGCGGCTCGCCCGCCGAGAGCAGCGCATCCGGGATCGACGCCGTGAAGTCCGGCAGCTCGGCGGCCTTCTTCGACTTCCCCGCCGACCCGGCGAAGCAGACCGTGAAGGTCTACGGCGCGGACGCCGGGCTGCTGCAGAACGCCAAGTACTCGTCGGCGGCGGAGAGCGTGCTCTCCGCCAGCGTGGAAAAGCGGATCGACTCCCCCACCGACGTCGCCGTGCTGCGCGGCGAGGTGCAGACCTCGACCACGACCTTCAAGGACGGCGCCGTCGCTCCCGGGTTCGAGGCGATCATCCCGGCCCTGATCTTCCTGGTGGCGTTCTTCATCGTCATCGTCTTCCTCGGCAACCAGATGCTGAACTCCACGCTGGAGGAGAAGGAGAACAGGGTCACCGAGATGATCCTGACCACCATCAACCCCACCAGTCTGCTGGTCGGCAAGGTGATCTCGCTGTTCATGATCGGCATCATCCAGATGGCGGTGTTCGCGCTGCCCGTGGTGGTCGGCTACCTGTTCTTCCGGGAGCAGCTGTCCATCCCGAGCCTCGACCTGTCCGGGCTGGTGTTCGAGCCGCAGAAGATGATCGTCGGCGCGCTCATCCTGATCGGCGGGTTCGCGCTGTTCACCGGGACGCTCGTGGCGGTCGGCGCCGTGATGCCGACCGCGAAGGACGCCGCCCCGCTGTTCTCGATCGTGATCTTCTCCATCGTGATCCCGCTCTACGCGTCCGGGTTCGCGATCAGCAACCCGCAGTCGGCGATCGTGCAGGTGCTCGCGTTCTTCCCGTACACGGCACCGATCACGGCGCTGATCCTGAATGCGTTCGGCACGCTGCCGCTCTGGCAGGCGATCGTCATCATCGTCGAGCTGTTCGTGCTGTCCGCCGTCGTGCTGCGCATCGCGGTGCGCCTGTTCCGCTACGGCTCGATCGAGTACACCAACAAGGTGAAGATCCGGGATGTGCTGAGCCGCCGCTCGAACACGGCAGGGGCGCGGTCCTGATGCGCGCCGTCGTCGTCACGACCCCGGGAGACGCGGACGTCCTCACCGTCGCGGAGGTGGCCGAGCCCGTCGCGGCGGACACCGAGGTGCGCATCCGGGTGACGGCGGCCGGACTGAACGGCGCCGACCTGTCGCAGCGCCGCGGGTACTACCCGTCGCCGGCCGGAGCACCGGAGTGGCCGGGGCTCGAGGTGTCCGGCGAGATCGACCAGGTCGGCTCGTCCGTGCACGGCTGGGCCGTCGGCGACCGGGTGTGCGCGCTGCTGCCGGGAGGCGGATACGCCGAATACGTGACCGTGGACGCCGGCCTCGTGCTTCCTGTTCCGCCGGGCGTCGACCTCGTGGAGGCTGCAGGACTCCCGGAGGTCGCGGCCACCGTCTGGTCGAACGTGTTCCAGCTCGGCCGGCTCGCGGAGGGCGAGACCCTGCTCGTGCACGGAGGGTCGAGCGGGATCGGCTCGATGGCGATCCAGCTGGGCCGGGTGTTCGGGGCGACGGTGATCGCGACCGCCGGCAGCCCGGTGAAGGTGGAGTTCTGCCGCTCGCTCGGCGCCGAGGCCGCGATCGACTACCGCGAGAGCGACTTCGTCGAGGTGGTGCACGACGTGACGGACGGACGCGGCGTCGACGTGGTGCTCGACATCGTCGGCGGCGCGTACATCGCCCGCGACCTGGACGCCCTCGCCGTCGGAGGGCGCATCATGTCGATCGCGACGCGCGACCGCACCCCGGCATCCATCGACACCGGCCTGCTGATGAGCAAGCGCGCACGCATCTGGGGCACGACGCTCCGGGCACGGCCGCTCGCCGAACGGGTGGCGATCATCGCCGGGGTGCGCGAACACGTCTGGCCGCACCTGGCGGCCGGCCGCATCCATCCGGTCATCGACTCGGTGTTCCCGCTGGAGGACGCCGCTCAGGCACACCGCCGGATGGAGTCGTCCGCGCATCTCGGGAAGATCCTGCTGCAGGTCGGCTGACCGCGGCGACCACGGCGACGCCCACCGCGTACGCGACGAGGTCGATCCACTGGAAGGTCGACCCGAAGACGAAGTAGCTGCCGGGCACCGCCACCTCGATGGCGCGCGGCAGCGGCGTGAGCTGGAGCACCTCGATCGCCCAGCAGAACGCCAGCGCCACGACCGGAGCCACCCACCGGGCCGCCCGCGGAACGGCGAACGCCACGATCACCGCGATGAGGGCGGCGTAGAGGGCGTCCCCGGCGAATCCGCCGACCGGGCCGCCCGCGAAAGCATGCACGGCGAGCCCGGCGACCAGGATGCACGCGGCCGCGACGGCCAGGCGGGCGCGGCGGGGCAGTCTGCTGCGGCGGGACAGGCTACTCGTGCTCATCCTCCGAGGCTATGGGTGCGCATCCGGTCGGCACGTCCCTCCCCGGGATGACAAAATCGGAGGATGACCGATCTTGCCTCCGACTCCGCTCTGTTCGCCCTGCCGAAGGCCGAGCTGCACCTCCACATCGAGGGCACGCTCGAACCCGACCTCGTCTTCGAGCTGGCGGGCAAGAACGGCGTCTCGCTCCCGTACGCGTCGGTGGACGAGCTGGCAGCGCTCTACGAGTTCGACGACCTGCAGTCGTTCCTCAACCTCTACTACGCGACGATGGATGTGCTCCGCACCGAGAACGACTTCGCCGAGCTCACCAGGCGCTATCTGACCACCGCCGCAGCGCAAGGCGTCCGCCACGTCGAGCTGTTCTTCGACCCGCAGGCGCACACCGCCCGCGACGTGCGCATCGAGACCGTCATCGACGGCATCTCCGGCGCGCTGGAGGAGGCCGAGCGCGACCTCGGGATCACCGGCGGCATCATCCTCAGCTTCCTGCGCGACCAGCCGGTCGAATCCGCCGACCAGATCCTCAACGCCGGCCTCAGCCGCCGCGAGAACCTGATCGGCGTGGGCCTCGACTCCGCCGAGGTCGGCTATCCGCCGTCGCTGTTCCAGGACGTCTTCTCCGCGGCACGGGATGCCGGCCTGCACGTCGTCGCGCACGCCGGGGAGGAGGGTCCTGCGTCGTACATCCGCGAGGCGCTCGACCTGCTCGGCGCCGAGCGCATCGACCACGGCATCCGCGCCGTCGACGACCCGGAGCTGGTCGCACGCCTCGCCGAGGAGCGGATCGCTCTGACCATGTGCCCGCTGTCCAACCTGCGGTTGCGCACGGTCGCGACGCTGGACGAGCATCCACTGCTCCGGCTGGATGCGGCAGGCGTGCCCGTCACGATCAACTCGGACGACCCGGCATACTTCGGCGGATACATCGGAGACAACTTCGTGGCCGTCCGGGATGCGCTCGGCGTCACGAGCGAGCAGGCCGAGCGTTTCGCGCGCACCTCCATCGAGGCGTCGTTCGCGTCGGACGACCGCAAGCAGGAGCTGCTCGACGAGGTGGATGCCTGGCGCGGCTGACCTCTGGAACAGGGCTCTAGCCCAGCGCCCGTCCGCGGCGGTACAGTGAGCGCACTGCTGACGGGGTGATGCGATGGCGAGCACCGGAGTTGGAACACGACGTGCACCTCTGCTGAGCGCGGAAGGCGCCGCCATCGTCGCGGGCGGAGGGGCATTCGTCCTCGCGCTCGTCGTCGCCCTGCCGCTGTTCTGGGGAGCGAGCCTCGCGATCGCGGGGCCGGACTCCCTCGGCCAGTTCACCGCCATCGCCGCCGGGGTGATCGCGGCGCTCGCCTACGTCGCTGGACGTCTGTGGACGCGGGAGGGACCGCGTCCGTTCCGCGCGCCCGCCGCCGCGAGCACCGAGGACGGCCGGGCCGGCCGGGTCGGCCGGGCCACCGCCGCCGACGTGTTCGACACCGTCGTCATCGCGCTCGCGCACGGCGTCATCGCCCTGCTCGGCTGGCTCGCGCTCAGCGCCGTGCTCGACAACGGGTTCCAGGATGCGACGGTCTACTTCCTGTCCGCCGCCGCCCTCGCCGCGGTCGCCTGTGCCGTCACCGCGTACATCGTCTTCCTGTCGTCCGTGCAGATGGATCTGATGCGCCTGTCGACGGTGCTCGCCGTCTTCGTCATCGTGGGCATCCTCACCGCGATGCTCAGCGCGCCGGACCCGCACTGGTGGATGCTGCACCTCAGCGCCCTCGGCATGTCGAGCAGCGTGTCGTCGCTGTCGTTCAACCTGACCCTGGTCATCGCCGGGGTGATCGTCACCGCCCTGGCTCGCTATGCGACGGACACGCGCGAGCTGGTGGCACCCGCCGACGACCGGCCGGAGGCGCGCAGGAGCAGGGCGGCGCTCATCCGGGTGCGGGTGGTGCTCATCCTGATCGGCGTGCTGCTCGCCGGGGTCGGGCTGTTCCCGCTCAACGTCTCCGCCGTGCTGCACAACGTGTCCGCCGTCGGGATGGTGCTGACGTTCTCGCTGGTCGTGTTCTGGGTGCGCGCGGCGCTCCCCCAGGCGCCGGCGTCGTTCTTCGTGCTCGGCTACGTGTTCTTCGCCACCATCGTGGTGATGCTGCTGTTCTACGTCGTCGGGTACTACGTGCTCACGGCGACAGAGCTGGTGGCCGGGGTGGTGGTGTTCAGCTGGCTCATCGTCTACCTGCGGGTGAGCGGGGCCGCGACCGGTGCGCCGAGAGCGGAGCCCGTCACGGGCGCTGGCGCCGCGACTCCTGCCGGGTGAGTGCCGCATCCAGCACGATGGCCGCGCGGATCAGGGCCAGGTGGGTGAACGCCTGCGGGAAGTTGCCCAGCTGCCTCCCGGCCGGGTCGATCTCCTCCGCGAACAGCCCGACGTGGTTGCCGTAGGTGAGCATCTTCTCGAACGCGTACTGGGCCTCCTCGATGCGGTCGGCGTCCGCCAGGGCGATCACGTAGAAGAACGAGCAGAGCGAGAACGTCCCTTCCTCCCCCGGCAGCCCGTCCGGCGACGCAGCGGGGTTGTAGCGGTAGACCAGGCTGTCAGTGACCAGCTCGTCGCCGATCGCGTCGAGGGTGGAGAGCCACATCGGGTCGTGCGGGGAGATCATGCCGACCAGCGGCATCAGCAAGGTGATCGCATCCACCACGTCCGTGCCCGGATACTGCACGAACGCCTTCCTGTCCGGGTTCCAGCAGTGGGTGAAGACCTGCTCGTAGATGGCGTCGCGGGCGCCGATCCAGGTCTCCAGCGGAGCGGGAAGGCCGCGCTCCCTGGCGATGCTGATCGCCCGGTCGAACGCCACCCAGCACATGATGCGCCCGTAGGTGAAGTCCTTGCGGCCTCCCCTGGTCTCCCAGACGCCCTCGTCCGGCTGGTCCCAGTTCTCGGCCAGCCAGTCGAGCACCGTGCGCAGCTTGGCCCAACCAGGATGCCCGATACGGCGGTACTTCTCGGTGACGAACAGAGCGTCGAACGCCTCGCCGTAGATGTCGAGCTGCAACTGGTCGGCCGCGCCGTTGCCGACGTTGACCGGCCGGGAGCCCTCGTAGCCCTCGAAGCCGTCGAGCTCCAGCTCCTGCAGGTCGGAGGAGCCGTCGATCCTGTACATGATCTTGAGCGGGCCGGAGGCCTCCCCCGCCTGCTCGGCGACCCGGTCCGCGACCCACAGCGCGAACGCGACGGCCTCGTCGGTGTACCCGAGCGCGAGCAGCGAGTAGACCGAGAACGAACCGTCGCGGATCCAGGTGTACCGGTAGTCCCAGTTGCGCACGCCGCCGAGCTGCTCGGGAAGCGCGGCGGTCGGGGCGGCGACCAGGCCGCCGCTCGGCGCGTACTGCAACAGCTTGAGCACCATCGCCGAGCGCTCCACCGCCTCCCGCCACCTGCCGGTGTACGTGCTCACCCGCAGCCAGTCTCGCCAGAACTCCACGGTCTGCCGGAACAGTTCCTGCCCGTGCTGCGTGGTGAGTCCGTCCGCGTCGTCGCCCGGTGCGGTGTGGAACGCGAACAGCCGCAGCTGCCCCGCCGACATCGTGAACTCCAGCACGACGTCCCCCGCGGCGAGCGCCGCAGCATCCGGAGTGTCGTCGCCGAGCCCGAGCAGGGCGGCTCCCGCTTGCCCGTCGTCGAAGTCCACCCGCTCGGGACTGGTGGATGCGGTGTGCGCCCTCCGCCCGAAGTCGAACCGCGGGCGGCACTCGAGCCGGAAGCTCACCTCGCCCCTGACCACGCGGATGCCGCGCAGGATGCGGCGCTCGTCGGTGGCGACGGTGGGGTCGTCGGCCAGCGGCATGAAGTCGATCACCTCGGCGACACCGGATGAGCTCATGAACCGGGTGATCAGCACCGCCGTCTGCGGGAAGTACATCTGCTTCACCCGCACGTCGTCGTCGACGGCGTGGATGCGGAAGTATCCGCCCTTTTCCCTGTCCAGCAGCGATGCGAACACCGCTGGAGAGTCGAAGCGCGGGGCGCAGAACCAGTCGATGGTCCCGTCCGTGCACACCAGTGCCACGGATTGCAGGTCGCCGATCAGTCCGTGCTCTGCGATATCGGGGAATGCATGTCTCGGTGTCTCCGTCATGGGAGCCCTCCTCGGACGATGGCGCTCACTATAGACCCGGCAGGGCGACGGTGGCCAGTGGGGGGATATCCGCGACAGCGGGCGAGGACTATGATCCGGTGCCAGCGGAAGGTCCACCTTTCCGGCAGGAGGTCGTCATGACCGCATCCTTCACCGGCACGTCCCGTTCCGACGTGCGACGGCTCATCGCGCCCCTGGCTCTCGCGCAGTTCATCTGCAGCTTCGCCGGGTCGAACATGAACGTGATGATCAGCGACATCTCCCGCGATCTGGACACGACGGTGCAGGGCGTTCAGATCAGCATCACGCTGTTCCTGCTGACGATGGCGGCGTTGATGATCCCCGCCGGGAAGCTCACGGACAAGATCGGCAGGAAGCGCTGCTTCACGCTCGGCCTGATCGTCTACGGCGCCGGCGCCCTCGTCAGTGCCGCATCGCCGGGGCTGTGGGCGCTGATCCTCGGCAACAGCATCCTGGAGGGCGTCGGCACCGCCCTGCTGATCCCTCCCGTCTACATCCTCACCACGGTCTACCTGTCCGACATCCCGACGCGGGCGTGGGCGTTCGGCGTGATCAGCGGCTTGGGCGGCATCGGGGCCGCGGCAGGTCCGCTGATCGGCGGGCTGATCACCACCGCGATCAGCTGGCGTGCCGCCTTCCTCTTCCAGGCGCTCATCATCGTGGTCATCCTGCTGCTGAGCAGGAGACTGACCGACCCCATCCCGGCCGATCCGAAGCGGCCGTTCGACGTGGTCGGGGCCGTGCTCTCCGCGCTCGGCTTGTTCGTGCTCGTGCTCGGCATCCTCGCTGCCGACAACAGCGTGCCGCTGATGGTGACGCTCATCGTCGCCGGGATCGTGATCCTGGTGCTGTTCTTCTGGTGGGTGCGGCGCCGCGAGCACGCAGGGAAGGAAGCGCTGCTGTCGACCTCGCTGTTCCGCAACCGCCTGTCGAACATCGCCCTCGTCACCCAGAACGTGCAGTGGGTGCTGCTGATGGGCACGTCCTTCACGGTGTCGGCGTACCTGCAGGTGGTCCGCGGCTACAGCGCCATTGCGACCGGGGTGCTGTTCACCGCCGCGACGGTCGGGCTGCTCCTCACCTCCCTGGTCGCGGGCAGGCTGGCTCGGCGGTTCTCGCAGCGGAGCCTCATCCTGACCGGCTTCGTGCTCTGCGTCCCCGGCATCGTGCTGCTGATCTGGCTCGTCGCGGTCACGACGACCGACTGGGCGTTCGTGCCCGGTCTCTTCCTCATCGGGGCCGGCCTCGGCCTGATGCTGACACCGTCGGTGAACGTGGTCCAGTCCGCCTTCCCGGAGGAGGCGCAGGGCGAGATCTCCGGACTGTCCCGCAGCGTCTCGAACCTCGGCTCCACCCTCGGCACGGCCATCGCCGGCACCATCCTGATCGCCAACGTCGCCGCGGGCTCTGCGGCATACGGCTCGGCGATGGCGGTGCTCGCCGTCCTCGGACTCGGCGGACTCGTCGCCGCGCTGCTGCTGCCCAGGGATGCGAGCGCGCGGCATCCCGCACCGGGCATCCGGGAGGCGACGTGACACCGCGGCCGCGCACCGCGAACGCCGCGCTCCGCCGCGCGCGGGTGGACTACATCACCGAGGAGTCGGTGTACGGGACCGTGCTCGTCAGCGGGATGATCGTCGCAGCGGGCTCGTACCACGCCACCTCGATGCAGGTCTTCCTGACGGTGCTCACCACGGTGATCGTCTTCTGGGCGGCGCACGTCTACGCCGGGACCATCGCGGGCCACGGTGTGGAGGAGGAGGGCGGCGGAGGGCTGTCCGCGTCGTTCCAGCGCTCGCTGCGGCGGTCGGTCGGGTTCCTGACATCCGCTGTCCCTCCGTCGTTCGTGCTCCTGCTCGGCGGGCTGCGCGTGGTGGACGACACGGTCGCGCTGTGGACAGCGCTCTGGCTCGGCGTCGCGATCCTCGCGGTGCTCGGCTACATCGTGTTCGCCCTCCGCGGCGACTCCTGGCCGGTGCGGATCATCGGCTCCATCACCACAGCCCTGTTCGGCATCGCGATGATCGTGCTGAAGGCCGTCATCCACTGAGTCCGGCCAAACTTCTGCTCCGCGGCCGACCAGGCGTACGATCCGGCTATGACCATGCAGGAGGAAGGCACCGCCGGCGACGAGGCCGACGAGCGCGAGGGGTCCGTGCCGGACGGCGCGCGCGAACTCACCACACCGGACGGCCGCACCGTCCGCTTCTTCGATTCGGGAGCATCCGGGGCGGGCGCGACGGTGCTCTGGCATCACGGCACCCCGCAGACCGGCGCGATCATCGCGCCCATCGCCGCCGCCGCGGAAGCCGCCGGTCTCCGCGTCGTCTCCGTCGCCCGGCCCGGCTACCCGGGCTCGACCGAACGGCCGGACCGCAGCGTCGCCGACGCTGCGGCAGACGCCCTCCTGGTGCTCGACGAACTGGGCATCGACCGGTTCGCGACGGTCGGCGCATCCGGCGGCGGCCCGCACGCGCTCGCCTGCGCGGCCCTGGCACCGGACAGGGTCAGCGCCGTGGCCACGATCGCCTCGCTCGCCCCGCGCTGGGAGTCCGACGACTGGTTCGCCGGGATGGCCTCCCCCGACGCGCTCCTCACCGCTGTGCTCGGCCGGGATGCGCGCCTCCGCCACGCGGAGCACGCCGAGTTCGACGAGTCCTCCTTCACCGACCGCGACTGGGCGGCACTCTCCGCCGACTGGGCGCCGCTCGGCGCAGACGCGCAGGCCGGAGCCGCAGAGGGACCGGCCGGCGAATCCGACGACGACGTCGCCTACGTGTCCGACTGGGGCTTCGACCCGGCCGACATCACCGCGCCAGCCCTCCTCGTGCACGGCAAGGCCGACCGCGTCGTCCCCGTCGCCCACACGCTCGCCCTGCTGGAGCGCATCCCGAACGCCGACCTGCTGCTGCGCCCGCGCGACGGGCACGTGTCTGTGCTGGCGACGCTGCCGCTGGTGTTCGCGTGGACGGCTGCGCCGGTGTGACGCCTAGCCGCGGTCCGACTTCGTCCCGTACCTCCGGCGTCGCACGATCACCCCGACGAGGATGGCCGCGACGGCCGCCACGATCAGCGCGATCGGGAGCTGCGAGCCCGTCCACGCCAGCGCATCGTCGCCTCCGCCCGGCGGCTTCGTGCCTGCGGGGGCCGCTCCGGGGTCGGCCGAGCCGGTCGGCGACGGCACGGACGGGTCGGTGGGAGTCGCGGTGGGGGTCGGGGTGGTCCCCGGCGTGCCGGGCGCGGTCGGGGTGCCGGTCGGCGTCGGCGTCGCGGTCGGCGTCGGCGTCGCGGTGGGAGTGGGGGTCGGCGTCGGAGTCGGCGTGGGCGTCGGCGTGCTCACCGCGGCCGGGTCGAGCCGGAACGTCGTCACGACCGCGCGGTGGTTGCTCGGCCACGCGTTGCCCGCGACGTTCCTCGCGGAGGGCCACCCCGCCACCAGCGTGTTCGAGCCGAGCACGGCGAGGTCGGCGCCCGCCGCGTAGACGTAGTCGATGCGGTCCTGCGGCTCCGGCGTGCCCGTCGACGGGTCGGTGGCCACGATCGGCGACCACGAGTTCCCCGCGGCGGCCGACGGGTCCGGATGCGCGGCGCGGTAGGTGTCCGTCAGCCCGGCCTTCGTCAACGCGGCCGGGACCGGCCAGGCCACAGCGCCGACACCGCAGTGCGCTGCGGCCGTCGTGGCCGTCCAGTCGTCCGACGACGGGGACTCCAGGTCGGCGAGCAGGATGACCGGGGTCTTCTCCGCAGCCGACGCGTCGCCGCGCAGCGCCGCGGCGAGCGCCGTCGCCTGGTCGTAGCGCGCCGTCGTCTTCTCCGCGGCGACGAGCGCTGCCGGGTCGGTCACTCCGCCCTGGCAGGCCGCGTTCGGCCCGTAGCCCGCTCCGTCGAGGCCGGCGCTCCATAGGCGCACGTCGTGTCCGAGCACGTGGGCGGTGGCGCCGACGGCGGGGAGCGCCGCCGCGACCGCCGCGCGTCGGCCGGTGGCCGCATCCACCGGGTACGCCGACACGATGGACGCGCCGTCGCCGCCCGCGACCGCATACCAGCCGAGCGCCTTGGCGAGGCGGGCGGCGACCGTGCCGTCGTCCTGCTGCACCCCGATCACGTCGAGCCCGTTGGCGGCGATCACCGCGAGCTCCTTGAACGTCGCGTCACTGACGTGGCTGCCCGCATCCCACAGGTTCCAGGTCGCCGCGGCGAGCTGCACGGGGTCGGTGGCGCCGAGCACCGGCACCTCCACGGTGATGCGGGAGCTCGCGCTCCCGTCCGTCGCCTGTACGGTGATGGTCGCCGGGTCGGCGGGAGCTTTCGAGGGAGCCGTACCGGTGACCGTGCCGTCCGCCGCGACGCTGAGCCAGTCGTCGCCCGCGACCTTCGTGTATCCGGTGACCGCGGCGCCGTTCCAGAGCCCGCCGACGCGTTGGGCGACAGCGCCGCCCGCGCGCACCGCCGGCGCGCGGAAGGTGTCCGTCACGAATCCGGCGGCGAGGGTGGCCCCGCTGTCCGTCGGCGTCGTGGCAGGCAGTGCCGCCGTGTACTCGTTGAGGATCTGGGCAGCGCCGATCGCGGTGTCGTAGAAGTCGAAGTCGTCGATGGATGCGTTGACGAACCCGTCCCCGGTGTCCGCTCCTGAGCCTTCGGCGCCGACCCGGAACGGGTTGCCGCTCACCAGGGAGAACGCGCTCGTCAGCGCGGCGTTCTGCGCCGTCTGCTGGCCGTCCAGGTAGGTGGTCATGGTGCCGGCCGCGCGGTCGGCGACGACGGCCACCTGATGCCACGCCCCGATGACCGAGCTGCCGCTGACCTGCGGAAGGTAGTTCTGCGCGGTGGAGGTGCCGTTCCTGCCGAAGCAGGCGCGCAGCACACCCGGCTGGCCCGCGGTGTTGTAGAGCGTCGTGCCCTTGTTGTAGCAGTGGGTGAAGTCCTGGTTCGAGACGATCGGCGAGTCGGAGCTGGTGGCCGCCTCGTTCATCCAGAACACGTAGGAGAAGCTGGACGACGCATCCGTGCGCCCCGCGATCAGCGGCAGGCTGAAGAAGTTGACGCCCTGGACGCTTCCCGCCGGCGAGTTCACGTATGCCGCCTTGCCGGAGATGCCGGCTCCGTACGACGGCGTGCCTGACCAGGCGCCCGCGTTGCCGCTGCCCGAGCTGTCGGCCACCGTCGTGCCGGTGTCGTCGTCGAAGTCGTACGACACGATCGGCGCGACCGAGTCCCCCGGCGCGCGGTAGCGGTTCCAGACCGCATACAGGGTCACCGTGGCTCCCGCCGCAGACGCCAGATCCGTGACGCTCTGCGTGTCGGCGTACACGACCGCTCCCGATGCGCTGGTCGCCCAGCCGCGGAACTGGTACCCGGCGCGGGTGTACCCGTTCGCGGTCAGCGCCGCGGTCTGGCCGGTGGTGAGCGTCTGCGACGCCGTCGACCCTCCCCCGGCGCCGTTGCCGTCGAACGCCACCGTGTACGCGACCACGGTCGGCTTGCTCGCCACGAAGTCCGCGGCGACCTGGCTGCCGGGGATGGCGGCGTCGAAGAAGTTGACGCTGTCGACGGAGGCGTTGACGTACCCGTCTCCGGTGTCGCTCTCACTGCCGCTCAGCCCGCCGATGTTGAACGCCAGCCCGCTGTCGAACGCCGTGGATGCGGTGATCGACCCGGCGGGCGCCGTCGCCTTCTGCACACCGTCGACGTAGAACGTCCCGGTGTTCGCGGTGCGGTCGATCACCACGGCGACGTGGTGCCAGGCGTTGAGGATGCTGCCGGAGATGCCGTGCACGTACTGCTTCGTCCCGCCGGCCGTCTTCCCCCAGCAGGCTTCGAGCACCCCGGCCGTCGCCTGGTTCTAGAGGGTGATGCCCGCGTTGTTGCACGAGTCGAAGTCCTGGTTGCTGATGATGGGGCCGTAGCTGGTGCGCGACTGCTCGGAGATCCAGAACTCGTAGGAGAAGCTGGACGACGCATCCGTCTTCCCTGCCACCCTCGGGAGCTTGATGTAGTTGGAACCACCGCCGACCACCGCCGCTTTGCCCGAGACCCCGCCGACGTAGGACGGCGTGCCCTTCCAGCTCGCGTCGTTCCCATTGCCGGAGCTGTCGGTGACGACGGAGCCCGTGTCGCCGTCGAACGTGTACGACGCGACCGGTCTGATCGCATCCTGCGGATCGAAGGCGGGGCTCGCGGCCGCCGCGTTCGCCACGCCGACGATCACCCCGGCGCCCGCTGCGGCCACCGCCAGCGCCGCGACGGAGGCCAGGATGCGGTGCGCCACGGTGCGCGGGACGAGGCGGTTGATGACGCTCTGCACGGTCATGGGGGTTCTCCGGAGTCGGGTCGGGCGGGGTCGGCGGTGGTGGTGCGGCGAGGTGCGGTGCGGTGCGGCGGTCAGGTCACGCGGTCAGCTGCGCCACGCGCCCCGCATACCGGTGCTGCCACCCGGTGCCGGTCGCCGCCGTGACGATCACGTCGTAGTACCCGTCCGTGGTCGGCCAGGTGATCGTCTCCGTGGCGCCGGGGTGCACCCACACGCTGCGCGTGCCTCCGGCGAAGTCGTTGGCGGTGAGCGTGTAGTGCACCGGCTGCAGGCCGTCGTCGTGCAGCGCGATGGTCAGGGTGGGTTCGCTCCCGGCGACCAGTGCGACATCCACCCGGGGCACGCCGGCGTTGTCCTGCCCGGCGGGCAGCACGGTGCCCGCGTGCGATCGCACGAACCCGTCCGGTCCGTACACGGTGAACGCGTATCGACCGTCGTGCGCCGCCGCGTCCCAGCTGTACGCCGCGGGCGACGCTGCCGTCACCGTGTGCGGCGTGTTGCTGAACGGCAGGTACTTGTCGGGGAACGCCTGCAGGCTGACCGCTTTCCCCGCCGCGCCTCCGACGAGGCTCAGCCGCGCGGTCACGGTGCCGGTCTCCCTGTCCTCCTCGAACGTGCCGTGCGGGTGGAACGACAGCGGGCGGGGGCGCAGCGCGCCGCCGTCCCACTTGTCCGCCGGCGGCACCTGCGTGCTGATCGTTCCTCCTGCGCGCGCGATCTGCACCAGCGCCTCGGTGTCCGGCAGCGACGGGATGTCCACCACCGGATGTGCGAAGTCCAGCGCACTCGTCAGGTCGCCGCTGATCCCGCGCCGCCACTGCGTGATGGTGGTGCTGAGCGCCGGGGTGCCGAGCGCCGTGGTCCAGGTCTCCAGGAACTGGAGAATCGAGGTGTGGTCGAACGTCTCGCTGTTGACCCAGCCGCCGCGGGTCCACGGCGACACCAGGATCGCCGGGACGCGGGCGCCGTAGCCGATGGGCGTGCTGCCGGAGTACTCGCCGGGCGTGCCCGGCTCGGCGAACGGTGGGAGGACGTGGTCGTAGTATCCGTCGTTCTCGTCGAACGTCATGATCAGCAGGGTGCTCTTCCACAGCTCTGGATTGCTCTGCAGCGTCTGGATCACCCGGTTGCTGAAGTGCGCGCCGTGCTCCGGGTTCGCCGACGGGTGCTCGGTCCAGCCGTACGGGGCGACCACCCACGACACCTGCGGGAGGGGCTGGGCCGCACCGGGCTGGCAGGCGGCGATGAAGTCCTTGAGCACGGCGTTCAGGTTGGCGTCGCTGTCGTTGTTGGGGGCGCCGGTCGGGGCGTACGGCGCCGACCCCGCCCGCCAGACGAGGCCGGTCCCCGGGGCGTTCTTGACCGCATCCACCCGGTTGGCCGCGTCGGTCGCCGTGCTGCCGGAGGTGGTGAACGCCGCGAACCCGCGGATCGGGTTGTCGGTGTAGTCGCCGACCCAGCTGCTGCCGTTGTTGCTGTTGTCGACGTAGATGCGCCACGAGACGCCCGCCTTCTGCAGCGCCTCCGGGTAGGTCTGCCAGGTGCGGGTGCCGTTGGACTCCCCTCCGTTGTCCGTGACGCCGTTGGAGGTGCCCGTCCAGTGGTAGAGCCGGTTCGGGGTGGTCGGGCCCATCACGGAGCAGTGCCAGGCGTCGCAGATCGTGTACGCGCTGGCGAGCGACCACTGCCACGGGATCTCCTCGCCGGTGACGTAGTTCATCGTGGACGGCCCTTTGGCCCCGATCCAGTTGTTGTACCGGCCGCCCGCCCACGCGCCGAGCCCGCCGGAGTACGAGTGGTCGAGCCCGGTCGTCGTGCCGGCGACGGTGGTGACCCTGCTCGGCTTCACGAACGACGCCCCGCTCGGCTGCGAGAACACGTCGGTGCCGTTCTGGAACCGCACCGCCTGCTTGTCCTCGAACCCGCGCACGCCGGGTAGGGCGCCGTAGTAGTGGTCGAACGCACGGTTCTCCTGCACGAGCACGACGACGTGCTTCAGGTCGCTGATGTCCCCGGCGAAACCGTCGGGCAGCACGTACGCGGGTGCCCGCCGCCCAGCACCGGCGGCCTGCCCGGCCTGTCCTGCCCACGCCGCACCGGTCGTGCCGCCCAGTACCGCGGCGCCGCCGAGCAGCCCGAGAGCCTTGAGCATCCCGCGCCGGGACAGCCCCGACCGCAGCACCTCCGGAGGAACGGTCTCCGCGCGCTCGTACGGGTCAGGGATGAAGTCTTCCGGCTCGCTGGACATGGCTCTCCTGGTGTCTGATTCGTTCAAGGCCGCGGACAGCCGACCAAACCGAAGGAAACCGCCGGTGAACGCCAGGCGACCGAAGACCCCGGATGCGCGTGCACGGCCGAATTCGCACGCCGAGTGTTCACACTGGGCGTCGCGGGACGGCGTCGCGGAGCGACTGTCACACCACCGCGCGGGTGCTCTCCCCCGCGTTCACGTCGAACGCGATCGTTCCGGCCAGATACCGGTCGACCCCGAGCTCCACGACCCGGCCATCCCTCGTCGCCGTCGTGCGCGACACCTGCAGCAGCGGGCTGGACCGCCGCACCCGCAGCAGCGCCGCATCCTGAGTGGACGCGGCGACCGCCTCGATCCGGTGGCTGCCGGACGTCACCCTGATCCCCTCCAGCGCCAGCGCCGCCGTGGTCGATGCCACGTCGTCCGGCATCCCGTCGACCACGGCCGCCACCCACGGCGCCCACGCCGACCGCTCCACCATCACCACCAGCCCGTCCAGCGTCCGCACCCTGGTGAAGCACAGGATGCGCTCCCCCGGCCGCACCCCCAGCTGCTGCGCCTCCCGCGCATCCGCCCCACGCCACACCCGCGCCGAGATCAGCCCGCCGGCGACCCGTCCGCCGGCCTCCGCCCACTGGGCGAACGACAGCATCCTGTCGAACACCTGGGTGTGGTGCCGAGCCTGCACCATCCAGCCGTCCCTCGGCCGCGCAAGCACCAGCGACTGCCGCGCCAGCTTCGCCATCGCCCCGCGCACGAGGCTCCTGGTCACCCGGTACTCCTCCGCCAGCGACGCCTCGCTCGGCAACCGCATCCCCGCCACGAACTCCCCCGACTGGATGCGCCTCCGCAGGTCGGCGGCGATGTCCTGCGACGCGACGGTGCGGGGGCTCTCACTCTGCTGCGGCACCCCAGGAGCGTACGGCGGCCGGGAGACCGGGAGGTGGCGCGGGCCTTAACGGGAGCCGGGCGCCGGCGGCCGCCGGACGGTCAGCGTCTGCTCCGCCCTCCCCACCGGTCCCCGTTCGTCGTGGAGTCCGGAACTGGTCAGCCCCTGCCCGGTCGGCCCGAACGTGACGGTCGTGTCGAGCCCGACCCAGCGTCCGGTGGGCTGCGTGTGCAGGTGGATCGTGAGGTCGAGGTTGGGGAACATCCACTCGCCGGGCTGCTGGCGAACGGCGATCCCGTTGGCGGTGTCGACCAGGGCGATGAATGCGGCGTGCGCGCTGACGGCCTCCCCGGCCACGAGCTCGCGATCGGTGCGGAGCCACGCCATCCCGCGTCCGGGCCGCGGCGGCTCCTCGGCGCGCATCTCGAGCGACGCGACGTACCCGCCCGGCCAGGTGTCCGCGATCCCCCACTCGTGCCCCTCCTCCGGCACGGAGAACGTCGCCGACTGGCCACCGGCGACCTCGCGGGTGTCGCTGTCGATCGTGTACCAGCCGCGCGCCAGCACGACGGCCCTCCCCGCGATGACGACGGTCGCCTGCACCAGCTCGATCGTCCGCCCCGGACGCAGCGTCTCCACCGCGATCTCGCACACATCGGCGGCGAGAAACCCCAGGATGTCGAAGCTGAGCCGGGCGAGAGACATGCCGGCCGCACCGTGCGCCGCCCGGTGCACATCCATCGCGTGCGCGATCAGGCCGCCGAGCGGACTGAAGTGGATCTCCGCATCGTTCCACGCCCCACCGGCGTCGTGCAGCGGACGGAAACGGCTGTCGTCGAGACGTTCGAAGTATGCGCTCATCGCACACCATTCTGGCGGGCGGAGACGGGAAAAGCCGCCCACCGCCCGATCTGCGATCAGTTCGACGACGAGAGCCCGTGAAGCATCTTCTTGATCTGCTCCTGCACCTGAGCGTCGTCGGTCTCGAAGATCGCATAGCTGATGCCCGCGGTCTGGATCGGCCGGTTGGGGTACTTCGTGTACGTGGGAAGCACTCCGAGCAACCGGTCGGCCATCTGCGGCAGCTGCCAGGTCTTCTCGGCGAAACTGTTCATGAAGATGTCGTACCGCTCCTGCGGGTCCTGCCACAGGTCGAACAGCTCCGGCACGATCGCCGTGTACGACGCGGGGCCGCGCCAGCCGTCGCGGACGTTCCAGATCGCTTTCCACTTGCCGAGGCGGATGGCGCCCGGGATGGCCTCCGTCTCGGTCATGTAGAACCAGTGATCGCGCGTCGACGGGCCCTCGCCTTTCAGGAGGGCGGTCTGGTCGTAACTGTCGAAAATGGTCGGTTCGCCGTCGCGATCCTCGGTGGGAAGGTCCACGCCCGCAATGCTCGCGAACGTCGCCATCAGATCCAGCGACCCGACGATCTCGGAATTGCGCCGCCCGGCCTCGATGGTCCCCGGCCACCACGCGATGGCGGGGACACGGCTGCCGCCCTCGTAGTCGGTTCCCTTGGTGCCTCGGTACGGCGTGTAGCCGCAGTCGGGATACACGTCCTGCCACGCGCCGTTGTCCGTCGTCCAGATGATCAGAGTGTTCTCGGCGATGCCCAGCTCCCGGACTTTGTCGACGACCTGCCCGACCCGGTGATCGAGTTCGACGAGGGAGTCGAGATACTTCGACTTCGCGAGCGAAGAACCTTCGAAATCCGGATGCGGCAGGTTCGGCTGGTGCAGCTTGGCGGTGTTGAGGTACAGGAAGAACGGGTTCTCGCCGGCCGCGTGTTCCTCGAGGTAGTCCAGCGCGATAGCCGTCGACTTCTCGTCGATGAACGGGATGTTCGACGAGTCGACCTTCTCCACCTCGTGCGGTTGCTCCCCCGTCGCGCCTTCCAGAGCGCCGGTCACATTGCCCCACATCTTCATGGTGGCCGGATCGTCGAACGGGAAGTCCGGGTTGTACGCCTTGTCGGTGTATGTGTACGCGTTCAGGTGGTAGAGGGTCGTGTTGAACATCTGATCGAACCCGTGAGCGGTCGGCATGGCGTAGTCGGCCTCTCCGAGATGCCATTTGCCGATGTGGCAGGTGTCGTAGTCCGCCTTCTTGAGCACGCTGGCCAACGTCCACTCTGCCGCCGGCAGTCCGCCGCCCTGGCCGGGGAAAGCGACAGTGGTCATGCCGCTGCGGATCGGGAGTCGGCCGGTGATCGCCGCAGCCCGTCCCGGCGTGCAGCTCGGCTGCCCGTAGAACGACAAGAACTGCAAGCCCTCAGCGGCGAGGCGATCGAGGTTGGGCGTCGGCGCGCCACGGTTCTCGCCGCCGCCGTAGCAGCCCAGATCCCCCCAACCGACATCGTCAGACATGAACAGGATGATGTTCGGCTTCTCAGGCATCCGAGCCCCCTCGCATAACGGAACGATATGGCTGGACCCTAGCAACTGGAAAGGCTCCGCAACAGACTCGTTCTCTCCGCGAAAGTGGTGGACAATCGCAGCACCTGCGCTGACTCCATCCCGAGCCGCGGCGATCGAGGAGGCCCACGATGGCTGAACCGCACCTACCGTCCTGGCGAGACACCCCGACCCTGGCGGCGATCGTCTCCTTCGTCGAGTCGGTCGCGACAGGACCGGGGGCGGTCCCTGTCGAGCAGCGTGTCGCGGTCTTCGACAACGACGGCACCCTCTGGATCGAGAAGCCGATGCCGACGCAACTGCACTACGTCGTGGAGCAATGGCGCACCAGACTCCGCGCCGACCCCGCACTCGCGCGGCACCAGCCGTACACCGCCGTGGCCAGCGGCGACCTCTCGTGGATCGGAGCAGCCGTCGACAAGCACTATGACGGCGAGGACGACGACCTCCACGCGCTCATCGGCGCCCTCGTCGAAGTGACGGAACAGAGCAGCGTCGAGGACTACGCCCGTTCCGTGTCCGAGTTCTACCGCACGGCGCACCATCCTGTCCTGGACAGACCGTACGCCCAGACGGTCTACCAGCCGATGGTCGAGCTGCTGCACTACCTCGGCGCCAACGGCTTCGTCTGCTACATCGTGTCGGCGGGCGAACGGGACTTCATGCGTCCCATGTCGGAGGGTTATTACGGCGTTCCCCCCGAACGCGTCGTCGGGTCGGCGTACGAACTGACGTACGACGAGGAATCCGGAGAACTGCGGTATGGCGCATCCCTCGCCTTCTTCGACGACGGACTCGAGAAACCAGCGCGCATCTGGAACCGCATCGGCCGGCGGCCGTTGCTGGCAGGGGGCAACGCCAACGGCGACATCCCGATGCTGGACTTCACCCGGCGCTCCGGCACCGGCTTCGCACTGCTCATCCACCACGACGACGACACCGGCCGCGGAGACATCCCGTACGACAAGGGCGCCGAGCGGGCGCTCGCCGAGGCGGACGCCCGCGGCTACACCGTCGTCAGCGTCAAGAACGACTGGTCGGAGATCTTCCCGGCAGCTCCGTCAGCGTGAGCCTCGAGCGCCGCGAGACGGTTCAGGCGTCGCGTGCGCAGCGGAACCCGATGTGCGACATGCCCGTGTCCTCCGCCTGGGGTGAGCGCGCGGCGGGACGGAACCGAAGACAATAGTCCGGCGAGCACAGATGCGATCCGCCCTTGAGCACGCGCCGCGCGATCTCCGGGAACTCCGGCTGGGCGCTCGCCGTTGCGAGCAGGTTCTGCCGCTTACCGGCATCCACCGGCTTATCGGACAGACGCAGGTGCCGGGGCGTGTAGTAGTCGGACGTCCATTCCCAGACGTTGCCGACCATGTCGTAGAGCCCGTATCCGTTGGCCGGGTACGAACCGACGGGCGCGGTGCCGCCGACACCCTGGTTGTCGTGCGGGAAGCGGCCGAGCCAGGAGTTCGCCTGCGCGGTGCCGTCCGGATAGATCTCCTCGCCCCAGGCGAAACGCGCCCCATCCAGGCCTCCCCGGGCCGCGTACTCGTGCTCGGCCTCGGTGGGGAGACGCAGCCCTGCCCACCCCGCATACGCCAGGGCGTCCTCGAACGCGACGTGCACGACCGGATGCTGCATCCGGTCGGCGATGGACGAGCCCGGCCCGAACGGCCGCCGCCAGAAGGCTCCCGGCGTCCACGTCCACCAGTTGCGCCAGTCGTTCAGATCGACCGGACCGGCCGACGGGGTGAACACCATCGAGCCGGGGACGAGGGAAGCGGGATCGGCTCCGGGGAACGCCGCAGGGTCGAGCTCGCGCTCTGCGACGGTCACGTAGCCGGTCGAATCGACGAACTCCGCGTACTGCTCGTTCGTGACTTCATAGCGGTCGATCGAGAATGAACGGACATCGCGCTCATGGACGGGCCGTTCATCGGGATAGAACTCGTCCGATCCCATCAGGAACGAGCCGCCGTCGATCAACACCATGTCCCGCGTCCGTGACTTCACGACCTCACCCTAACTCGCAGGGGGCCGTGCCAGGGACTTCGCCGGACTCGAACAACGCGTGACAGCGACCAATGGTGGAGATGGGGGGAATTGAACCCCCGTCCACTGCTGTGGTCATATGCCTTCTACGGGTGTAGCCAGTGTTGACGTTCTACTCGGCTCCGGAATTTGCCACTGGCACCTAAACCGACGAGCCCAGCATCAGTGCACGTCCCTCCACGCCCTGATACTCAACATGGAGGCAAGCTCTCTAGATGACGCCAGAATCCGGGTAGAGAGCTATTCCCGGCTTGACGGTCTCATAAGTTGCTTTGGAAGAACTTACGCCGCGAGGGCGAAGTCTGCCTTGGCAGAGACAGTGCTCTTTGAATTGGCACTTGTTTTTTGCATGCATCGTTTACGAGATAAGCATGCATCCTCGACCCGCTTCTCACACTCTCGCAGACAATGTCGAAACCGATCATCCCCGTGCGCAGCCGGTGAGGCTGGGTCGCTGTCACGCGCTGTTGAGTTGTCCAGATACTGTTCTCACCGCTTGCGGCGAGCTTCTCATCCTACAACATCCCGAGGCCTCGTTCTATGCCACGATCGGAGGATGGCCGACACGATCATCACCGTCCAGGGCGAATACGAACTGCATCAGCCTGCCGAGCGCGGCACCGTCCGCCTCACCGTCGCGTACGACGGACCGAGCCGGGATGAGGTGCTCGCGCTCACGACGCAACGCCATCTCTCCCTCACCAGCGAGCTGCGGGACATCCACAATCCGCAGTCCGGGCCCGTCACCTGGTGGTCGTCCGACCAGTTGCGGGTGTGGGGAGAGCGGCCGTGGAACCAGAACGGCAAGCAGCTGCCGATCGTGTACCACGCCCAGGTCGGCATCGAGGCGAAGTTCAGCGACCTCGGCGCGCTGTCCGACTGGGTCGGCGTCGTGTCGCTGCTCGACGGCGTCACCGTGTCCGGTGTGACCTGGGCGCTGACGGAGGCGCGCAAGCAGACCCTGGTGCAGGAGGCGCGACGCCGGGCGGTCGAGAACGCTGTCGCCAAGGCGACCGTCTACGCCACCAGCCTCGGGCTCGGCTCCGTCAAGCCGCTCGCGCTCAGCGACCCGGGGATGCTCGGCGACCACACCTCCGCACAGCAGCAGTCGCAGCCGATGTTCGCCAGGGCGGCGTCCGCAGACGTCGGCGGTGGGACGCTGGCGTTGAAGCCGGAGGACATCACCATCGCGGTCCAGGTGCACGCGCGCTTCGCAGCGTCCTGAGCCGCGAAGCGGCCAGGCCGCGTGCCGCGTCGCCGCGACACCGCGACACCGCGTCAGCTCTCCTCGACCAGCACCGAGCGCAGCTTGGCCAGCTCCAGGTCGTCCAGCCCGGCGTCCTTCAGGTAGGCGTGGACGCCTCCCCGCTCGCGGTCGATCAGGTCGAGGGCCGACTCGAGCGCTTCCGGCGGGCTGCCTCCCATGATCACGCGCAGGTCGGGCGTCACCTCGACACCGTGGCTCTGCACCAGCTTCAGCATGCCTTCGAGCCAGGGGCCGGCGAGGTTCGCCTGCGTGCGCGCGTAGTCGTCGACCACCGTCTGGCGGTCGACGCCGACCGCGAGCAGGGCGAGCGCGATCACGATGCCCGTGCGGTCTTTGCCCGCCGTGCAGTGCACCACCACGCCCTCGTCCCCGGTGTCCGCGATCTCGCGCAGGGCGGTGATCACCACATCCGTGTGCTGCAGCACGATCTTCGCGTAGAGGTCGGCCAGGGTCGCACCGATCGTGGCCTGGGAGGCGCCGGAACCCTCGAACACCGGGAGGTGCAGTACCTCCACGTCCAGCCCGTCGAGGTCGTCCGGCAGCGTCTTCAACTCGAAGTCGTCGCGCAGGTCGATGATCACCCGCACGCCCAGTTCGCGCAGCGCGTCCTTGCCCGTCTCGCCCAGCGAGTGCAGTCCATCCGAACGGAACAGTTTGCCCGATCGGATCGTTCCGCCGTCGGCCCGGTAGCCGCCGACATCGCGGAAGTTGTACGTGCCGTTCACGGGGATGCGCGGTGCGATCGAACTCATGCGTTCAGTCTGCCACGCGCCCCGGACGCGCCGCCCGCACTCCGCTGCCGCGGCTACGCCGAGGCGCTGCGTGCCGCTACTCGCCCAGGTGCTTCCTGCTCGACATGGCCCTGTCGGCCTCGCGCTTGTCCTGCCGCTCGCGCAGCGCCTGGCGCTTGTCGTACTCGCGCTTGCCCTTGGCCACCGCGATCTCGACCTTCGCGCGCCCGTCGCTGAAGTAGATCTGCAGCGGGACGATCGTGTACCCGCCCTCTTTCACCTTGTTGTGGATCTTGAGGATCTGCGCCTTGTGCAGCAGCAGCTTGCGCTTGCGGCGCGGGGCGTGGTTGTTCCAGGTGCCGTCCGCGTACTCCGGGATGTGCACGGCGTCGAGCCACGCCTCGCCTCCGTCGACGAACGCGTATCCGTCGACGAGGGATGCGCGACCGGCCCTCAACGACTTCACCTCGGTCCCCGTCAAGACCAGACCGGCCTCATAGGTGTCTTCGATGGTGTAGTCGTGGCGGGCTTTGCGATTGGTGGCCACCACCTTCTGGCCACGTTCCCTGGGCACAGCTCACTCCTGACGCGTTCGATCGGATGCCGCCCGCGGTACGCAAGGCAGCCATCCAGTATATGGCGAACTAGACCTTCAGGTAGCGACTGATCGCGAAGTTCGCCGACGCCGCCGCCAGAACCACCCCCACGAGGAGCAGCAGGGGCGCCACGACGAGCGCATCCCCCTCCCCGACGAAGTTGATCGACTGGATGCGTTCGGACAGGAACCCGCGCACGAAGAAGTGCACGATCCCGTACACCGCCCCCGCCGCCAGGATCGAACCGATCAGTGCAGCGAACACGCCCTCCAGGATGAACGGCGTCTGGATGAACCGGTTGGACGCACCCACCAGCCGCATGATGCCGAGCTCCCGTCTTCGCGAGAACGCCGACAACCGGATGGTCGTGGCGATCAGCAGTGCGGCAGCCACGAGCATCAGCGCTGCGATGCCGATGGCGGTGAAACTGGCCGCGCGGAGGATCGAGAAGATCTGGTCAAGGTAACTGCGCTGGTCGACGACGCTCTGCACACCGGCGGCACCGGACAGCGTCTCGGTCAGCACGGCCGAGTTGCTCGGGTCCTTCAGGTTGACCCAGAACGTCTGCGGGATCATCTCCGGCGTGACGAAGTCGGCGATCTGGTTGCCCTTGAACTGCTGCTTGAACTGCTCGTAGCCCTGCTTCTGATCCTGGAAGTAGAACTTCTGGATGTACGGGGACAGCTCAGGAGACTCGAGCTGCTTCTTCACGGCGGCGATGGTCTGCTCGTTCGCCGCCCCTCCGACACAGTTGTCGGTCTCCGTGCACATGTACACGGCCACCTGGGCGCGGTCGTACCAGTAGGTCTTCATCTGGTTGATCTGCATCTGCAGCAGCACTGCCGTGCCGACGAACGTCAGCGAGATGAAGGTGACGAGGATGACCGAGACGACCATCGACACGTTGCGGCGCAGCCCGTTCGCTGCCTCGGACCAGATCAGGCCGAATCTCATTTGGTCGGCCCCACATTCTGCTCGCCGTTGGAGTCGCTGTCATCCCGCAGGCCCCGGAGGTCGAGGTTCGCGGTGAAGTTGAGGTGGTCGGGGAGGTTATCGCTCGCCGGAGGAGACGGCGGTGGCGGCGGCGTTGTCGCGGCCGTCGCGAACTGCACCGGCGCGGGGTATTGCTGCTGAGACGGCGTCTGCTGCGACTGCGCCGACACAGGCTCCGGATGCGCGACACCGGCCTGCGGGACGGCCACCGGCTGCTGCGGCTCGGCGGGGGCGGGTTGCGTCTGCTGCGGTGCGGCCTGGACCGGTACCGGAACGCTGACCGGCGCCGCGGGGTCGGACGTGGGTACGTGCGGCCTGGCCATCTCGTGCTGTGGCTCGTACGCCGCCTGCTGCGGCGCATACGCGGGCTGCTGCTGCGCAGGCTGCTGCACCGGCGCGGACGCCGGACGCGCATCCTGCAGCTGCTCCGCGGCCTGCATGGTGGGGATCGCCGCGGTGACGCCGTAGCCGCCGTGACGCTCGTCGCGGATGATCTGCCCGTTGACGAGCTCGATCACTCGACGCTTCATCTGGTCGACGATCGCCGCCTCGTGCGTGGCCATCAGCACCGTGGTGCCGCCCGCGTTGATGCGGTCGAGCACGGCCATGATGCCGGCGCTGGTTGCGGGGTCGAGGTTACCCGTCGGCTCGTCGGCCAGGAGCACCTGCGGCTTGTTCACCACCGCGCGGGCGATGGCGACGCGCTGCTGCTCACCACCGGACAGCTCGTGCGGGAGGCGCTGCGCCTTGCCGTCGAGGCCGACCATCTTCAGCACGTCGGGGACGGCCTCCTGGATGAAGCCGCGCGACTTGCCGATCACCTGCAGCGTGAACGCGACATTCTCGAAGACCGTCTTGTTGGGCAGCAGGCGGAAGTCCTGGAACACCACGCCGATGTTGCGGCGGAAGTACGGGACCTTGCGCGACGAGATCGTGCCCAGGTCCTGCCCGAGCACATGGATCTTCCCCGTGGTGGGCTTCTCCTCTTTGAGGATGAGCCGCAGGCAGCTCGACTTGCCCGAGCCGGATGCACCGACGAGGAAGACGAACTCCCCACGCAGCACTTCGAGGTTGATGGCGTTGAGTGCCGGGCGCGAGGTGCCCGAATACTGCTTGGATACGTGTTCGAACCGGATCATGACCTCTAGAGACTAAGCAACCCTGGGCCGATCCGCAGTAGCGACTCACCATTGCGCGACAAGCCTGGATGCGGCCCGAACGGCAGCCGTCAGCGAGCTATCCGGCGAATCGGAACGTGTTGGTGTCCCTGCGCACGAACCCGACGGACTCGTAGAGCCTGATCGCCGCCACCCTGGACGGGCGGGAGGTGAGGTCGAGGGTGCGGATGCCGAGTTCGGCCGAGCGGGCGATCATCGCCTCGAGCAGGCTCCTGGCGACACCGCGGCCGCGGGTGCTCTCGTCGACGACCACGTCGTCGATGTGACCGCGGAGGCCCGTCGGGATGGCGTACGCGACCAGCGTCGCCATGCCGACGATCGCGCCGTCGAGACGGGCGACGAACAGGGTCGCGGCCTCGCTCGCCACGACGCGCTCCAGGAGCGCCCTGTCGAAGGTCGCGCTGGACGAGAGCTGCGGGAGCAGCGTGACGACAGCATCCACCAGCTCGTCGTCGACGACGGAGGCGACCTCGATCACCGCGGACGGCTGGCCGCTCACGCGTCGGCCTTCGCCCCTGCACGCCACCGGATGCCCGCGGCGATGAAGCCGTCGAGGTCTCCGTCGAAGACGTTGGCGGGGTTGTTGACCTCGTAGTCGGTGCGCAGGTCTTTGACCATCTGGTACGGCGCGAGCACGTAGCTGCGCATCTGGTCGCCCCAGCTGGCGGTGATGTTGCCCGCGAGTTCCTTCTTCGCCGCAGCCTCCGCCTCGCGCTGCAACAGCAGCAGGCGGCTCTGCAGCACGCGCATGGCGGCGGCGCGGTTCTGGATCTGGCTCTTCTCGTTCTGCATCGAGACCACCGTTCCCGTGGGGAGGTGGGTGATGCGGACGGCGGAGTCCGTGGTGTTGACGGACTGGCCACCCGGGCCGGACGACCGGAACACATCCACCCGGATGTCGTTGTCCGGGATCTCGATCGACTCGGTCTCCTCGATCAGCGGGATGACCTCGACCGCGGCGAACGAGGTCTGGCGCTTGCCCGCCGAGTTGAACGGACTCATCCTGACCAGGCGGTGCGTCCCCGCCTCGACGGACAGCGTGCCGAAGGCGTACGGCGCGTCCACCTCAAAGGTGGCCGACTTGATGCCGGCCTCCTCCGCGTAGCTGGTGTCCATGACCTGCACGGGGTATTTGTGCTGCTCGGCCCAGCGGAGGTACATGCGCAGCAGCATCTCGGCGAAGTCGGCGGCGTCGACGCCACCGGCCCCCGCGCGGATCGTGACGACGGCCGGGCGCGGGTCGTACTCGCCGTTCAGAAGGGTCTGCACCTCGAGGTCGCCGAGGCTCTTCTGCAGCGACTCGAGCTCGGTGCGCGCCTCGGCGGCGGTGGCTTCGTCGCCCTCGCCGTCGTTGGCCATCTCCACGAGCACTTCGAGGTCGTCGAGCCTGCGCTCGATCGAGGTGATGCGGGCGAGCTCGGACTGCCGGTGGCTGAGCGCGCTGGTGATCTTCTGGGCGTTCTCGGTGTCGTCCCAGAGATCGGGGGCGCCCGCCTGCTCGCTGAGAGAGGCGATCTCGGCGGTGAGAGCGTCCACGTTCACCACGGAACGGATGTCGGCGAACGTCGAGCGCAGTTCGGCGATCTGCTGGGAAAGATCGATTTCAATCATGTCGCCGACCAGCCTACCGGGGAGGTCCGGCCGCCGGGGCCCCGCGCATCCAGTTGTAGTGTGTTAAAGAAATGACTTCCGACGAGCGACCCTTCTCTTTCCGGTCCGTGGCGCTCGCCGCCTTCCTCCCCACGCTGCTGTTCTCCATCGGCGAGGGCGCGATCATCCCGATCATCCCCATCGCAGCGGGCAACCTGGGTGCGAGCCTGGCCATCGCGGGCTTCATCTCCTCGATGGTGATGCTCGGCGAGCTGGCCGGGGACATCCCGAGCGGCTGGGTGGTGTCGCGCATCGGCGAGCGCGCCTCGATGATCTACGCCGCCGTCGTCGCGATCCTCGGCGTCGGCGTCTGCCTGGTCGCTCCCAACTACTGGGTGCTCATGGTCGGGATCTTCGTGGTCGGCCTGGCGACGGCCGTGTTCGCCCTCGCCCGGCACGCGTTCATGACCTCGTACGTCCCGCAGCGCTACCGCGCCAGGGCGCTGTCGACGCTCGGCGGCATCTTCCGCTGCGGCTGGTTCGTCGGACCGCTGATCGCCTCGCTCGTGATCAGCATCACCGGCTCGACGCAGTCGGTGTTCTGGATCTTCATCGTCAGCTGCCTCGGCTCGGTGGTCGTGCTGATCGTTCTGCCGGACCCGGAGAAGATGTTCGGGCCGAGCCCGGCCGCGGCGGTCGAGGGCGGCGAGGTGCTGACCGCCGGGGAAGAGGAGGCGGAGGAGCGCACGCACGGCCTGTTCCGCACCATCTGGTCGTTCAGGGCCGTGCTGGCCAGGATGGGCACCGGCGTCGCGCTAATCGGCGCCATCCGGTCGGCCCGCACCGTGCTGATGCCGCTGTGGGCCATCAGCATCGGTCTGAGCGAGGCGAACACGGCGCTCATCATCGGCATCGCCGGTGCGGTCGACTTCGCCCTGTTCTACGCGAGCGGGCAGATCATGGACCGCTTCGGGCGGATGTGGAGCGCCCTGCCGTCGATGCTCGGCCTGGCGCTCGGCTTCCTCACGCTCGCCTTCACCCACGACCTGGATGCGCGCGTCGCCTGGTACATCGGCGTCTCGCTCTTCCTCTCTGTCGCCAACGGCATCGGCTCCGGCATCATCATGACGCTCGGTGCCGACCTCGCCCCGAAGGATCAGCCTGCCCCGTTCCTCGGCGCGTGGCGGTTCGCGGGAGACGCCGGCCAGGCGGCGGCCCCGCTGCTGGTGTCCCTGCTGACGGCCGTGGTCTCCCTCGCCTTCGCCAGCGGCGCGATCGGGGTGCTCGGCTTCGTCGGCGCCGCGATGCTCGCCCGGTACATCCCCCGCTACGTCCCGCGCCGCGCCCGGCCGAGCGAATAGCTTCCTCCCCCTTCGCACACTCGACGGAATAGTCTCGGTGCAACAGCGTTGGGGTGTATGCAAACGCATACACCTGCGACACGGGATGAGGACAGTATGAGCACGAAGCTCGAACTCGGGATCGACACGTTCGGCGACGTCACCAACGACGCGGACGGCCAGCCGCTCCCCCAGGCGCAGGTGCTGCGCAACGTGGTGGCGGAGGGCGTGCTCGCCGACCAGGTCGGCCTCGACTTCATCGGCGTCGGGGAGCACCACCGCAAAGACTTCGCCGTGTCGGCGCCCGAGGTGGTGCTGGCCGCCATCGCCGGGCAGACCGAGCGCATCCACCTGGGTTCGGCGGTCACCGTGCTCAGCTCGGACGACCCCGTGCGGGTGTTCCAGCGCTTCGCAACGCTCGACGGCGTCTCCGGCGGCCGCGCGGAGGTCATCCTCGGCAGAGGGTCGTTCATCGAGTCGTTCCCGCTCTTCGGCTACGACCTCGGCCAGTACGAGGAGCTGTTCGAGGAGAAGCTGAATCTGTTCACCGAGGTGCGCAAGCAGGAGCCGGTGACCTGGACGGGCGCTCTCCGCGCATCCCTCGACGGCCAGTCGGTGTACCCGCACCTGGAGAACGGCCTGCTGAAGACCTGGATCGGCGTGGGAGGAAGCCCGGAGTCGGTCGTCCGCGCCGCCCACTACGGCCTGCCGCTGATGCTCGCGATCATCGGCGGAGGCCCGATGCGGTTCAAGCCGCTGGCCGAGCTGTACCGCAACGCGCTCGAACAGTTCGGTGGCGACACCAGCCTCCCGATCGGCGTGCACTCCCCCGGCTTCATCGCCGCCACCGACGAGGAGGCCAAGGAGACGCTCTGGCCGCACTACGAGGCGATGACCAACAGGATCGGCCGCGAGCGCGGCTGGCCGCCCGCGACGCGTGCACGGTTCGAGCACGAGGCGGGAGAGGACGGCGCCCTGTTCGTCGGCTCGCCGGAGACGGTCGCGAAGAAGATCGCGTACACCGCCAACGGGCTCGGTATCGAGCGCTTCGACCTCAAGATCAGCAACGGCACCCTCGGCCACGACCACCTGATGAAGGCCATCGAGCTCTACGGCACCGAGGTCGCCCCGCGCGTGCATGAGCTATTGTCGTAGCCGCGCCTAGCGCACCGCGGGAGTGGTGAAATTGGCAGACACGCAGGATTTAGGTTCCTGTGCTTTCGAGCGTGAGGGTTCAAGTCCCTTCTCCCGCACCGGACAGCGGACGTCTCCCAGCCAGCCCAGGTATCAGCGACCCACTCTTCCTGGCAGCGGCGAGATACGGGTCATTCGCGAGTCAATCCATGAGGCGGAAGGGTCCGCGATAGGGATCTAACTGCAATTCCCTGACCAAGGTCGACGGTTTCACACCAATCTCCAGGCCGACCCAAAAGCGCAGGATTTGCAGATTCTCGCGAAGCGAATTCGCCATGTCGAGCGAATCGGGAAACTCGCCGCGGTTCGCGTGCTTAGCGCCCATGTATGCGGCGTTTGACCGCGCAATCCACTCGTCGGTGTTGGTAAATGGCTTCACCTTCATGTCGTCCAATACCACTTGAAGCGACGTGTTGAAGGTCATTTGCCCTCTTCTATCGAGATGAGAGCCGTCGTTCTTGTTGACGTCAATCGCATACCCGAGAGCTTCAAGCGCAATGCCGCTTTGCACCACGCTTGAGACGCTCCACGGTTCTTCGGAGCGAAGAATACTCATCAGCGCACCGACGACACGATCGTATTCCGATCGAAGCTTCAACCAGCGTCTGATTCCGCGAGCTCCAATCTCGCTGTATGGGAAAAGAAATCTCGAACGTTCAAGCGGAACCGACTGCTTCTGGAGCCGATGATGGGCTACCTGTAGCCACGGGGCCTCCGCAGGCTTGTCCGGCGAGACTCGCACTTGGTCGACGTCGAGCCGCACTTCGACACGCGAGAATCCGAATGGCCTCCACCCGGAGATCGAAACGAGCTCGAGCAAAGCATCATGCACGTCGAGATGCTCGTTCCATCGCCTTACGTCGCTCGTGTGTGTTTGCAGCTGAACCGCCTGATGAGCCACAAATCCGTTTCTGGGTCGCTCTGATCGCCAGGTCACACGCAGAATAACGTTGAGGCGCTTCGAGACCGAGACATCCGGTGGACTCGACAGGGAGAGCGTCACGGCCCGGGTCCGTCCCTTTTCGTCCGATTGGCGTTCGATCGCCATCGCACTGAGACCCGTCCACTCAGTGATTGCGTCCGATTCGGTACGCAAACCGTTGACCTTTTCGTAGCCGAAATGATTGCCACCGAGCACCGCGAAGTTGCACACAATCTTCCCGTGGCCGGTCGACGAGTTGCTCTGATAACTCGTTGCCCGGCAGCCCACCAAAACCACTTGGCCTGCCGTATCTCGGAAGACCATTACCCGGGGCGGCTCATAACTGTGTCTGGTGCGGTCAGGGTCGTCGAGGTAAAGAACATTGCCGGACCACCACCGCTCGTAGTAGTCGTCACCCTCGATGTCATCGAGCAGGAGGGTCAATTCAATCGATGCCCCTGTGTCAAGGAGCACTGCGGCTATATACGCCGTACGTGGTTGCCCATCAATATGAAGCCATCCGAGTCGTGGCTCACCCTGCAACAATGTGTTGGACTGGTTCATGCCTGCAAGGGTAGCCATGGGCCTCAGCCGTGTCCGGCGGCCCAGACACTGTCATCAAGGTAGCGATGCTTGAACTCGAACGACGGAGACCGTTGCAGACACCGGACGCTGGACGTCTCCCAGCGGGGGACGGCGCAGGGTCAGACCACAGGATGATCTTTTCTCACGGCGTGCACATTCGCATGGTCTCCGCAGGTGGCGGCCACTAAACTCGGCAGCATCCCGCACCGAACGCCCTCTGGAGAATCTTGATCCATCACGCCGGACTCATCCCGTGGCTCGACCCGCACACCATCATCGATGCCGCCGGTCCGTGGGCGCTCGTCGTCGTCGGCGCGATCGTGTTCGCGGAGACGGGCCTGCTCGTCGGGTTCCTTCTGCCGGGTGACACGCTCCTCGTCATCTCCGGACTGCTCACGCACACCTCGCTGGTGTTCGGCGTCGACATCTGGTGGGTCTGCCTGGTGATCGCGTTCGGGGCATTCCTCGGCGGCGAGGTCGGCTATCTGATCGGCCACAAGTTCGGGCCACGGGTCTTCGAACGCAAAGAGAGCGGGCTGTTCAGCATGGAGAACGTGCGCCGCACCAACGCGTTCTTCGACCGCTTCGGCGCTCTCGCCGTGATCGTCGCCCGCTTCGTGCCGATCGTGCGCACCTTCGCGCCCGTCGCGGCCGGCGTCGGCCACATGAACTACAAGAAGTACTCGCTCTACAACGCCATCGGCGCGCTCATCTGGGGCGCAGGGCTCACCTACTTCGGCTTCCTCATCGGCTACATCCCGCCCGTCGCCAACTTCGTCTCCAACTACATCGACATCATCCTGATCGGCGCCGTGCTGATCACGCTGGTGCCCACCCTCATCCACTACTTCCAGTCGCTGCACAAGGCGAAGAAGAAGGCGGCAGCGGCGGCCGAAGCCGGCGAGCCCACCAGCGCGCCCGAGCCCCGGACGACGCCGGACGCCTGATACCCCGACGCCTGACCGCCTGACCGAGCAGCGTCACGGCTGCGGCCGTCAGGCGTGGAACTCGTCCTCGTGGGCGGCGTGCTCCGCCGGCTCCAGCTGGAACGTGGAGTGCTCGACGTCGAAGTGCTTCGACAGGCATCCGGAGAGTTCGTCCAGCAGGTCGCCCGTCTTGCCGGAGCTGAACACCGACGGCTCGACCACCACGTGCGCCGTGAACACCGGGGCGCCCGACGTGATCGCCCAGACGTGCACGTCGTGCACCGCGACCACCCCCGGCGTCTTCCGGATGTGGTCCCTGATCTCCGCCACGTCGGTGTCCGCGGGAGCCGCCTCGCTGAGCACGCGCATCACATCCCGCAGCAGCAGGTACGCGCGCGGCACGATGAACACCGCGATCAGCAGCGACGCGATGGCGTCCGCCTGCACGAACCCGGTGGCCAGGATGACCACGGCCGCGACGATCACCGTCACCGACCCGATCAGGTCGCCGAGCACTTCCAGGTACGCGCCGCGCATGTTGATCGAGTGTCCGGCGGCCGGCCGGAGCAGTAGCAGGGCGCCCAGGTTCGCCACCAGCCCGATGGCCGCGACGATCAGCATCGGGACGCTCTGCACCTCCGACTCGCCCGCCACCAGCCTGCCGATCGCTCCGATGGTGACACCGACGGCGACCACCAGGAGGATCAGCCCGTTGATGAGCGCGCCGAACACCTCAGCCCTGCGGTAGCCGAACGTCTGCCGGTCGCTGGCCGGGCGAGCGGCGACGATGGTCGCGAGCAACGCCACGATCAGCCCCGTCAGGTCGCTGAGCATGTGCCCGGCGTCCGCGAGCAGCGACAGCGAGCCGCTCAGCCACGCGCCGACCACCTCGACGACCAGAACGGTCGCGACGATCCCGATGGCGATCAGGAGCCTGTTGCGGTTGGCGGAATGCCCGTGGTTGTGACTCATCACCATCAACGGTATGCAGTGGATGCGCGACCCGCCAGATCAGCGGCCTAGATAGGAATGAGTGCCGTTCTCATTCTCACTGCCGAGCGCCCGCTGCCGAGGGCTCAGCGCGAGCGCTCCACCAGCGCGGTCAGCGCGGGGACCATCGCCGCGAACGCCCGCGCGCGGTGGCTCTCGGCGTTCTTCACCGCCGGCCCGAGCTCGGCGGCCGTGCTCTCGTGCCCGGCCGGCACGAAGATCGGGTCGTAGCCGTGCCCGTTCGTTCCGCGAGCTGTCCGCGCGATGCGGCCGGGCCACTGCCCCTCCACGACCGTCTCGTCGCCGTCCGGGGTGACCAGCGCGAGCGTCGCCGTGAAGTGCGCGCCGCGCGTGCCGATCGGCAGGTCGGCGAGCTGGTCGAGCAGCAGCCGCAGGTTCGCCTCTGCGTCGCCGTGCGAACCCGCCCAGCGGGCGGAGAAGATCCCCGGTGCCCCGCCCATCGCATCCACGCAGATGCCCGAGTCGTCCGCGAGGGCGGGCAGCCCGGTGTGCGCCGTCGCCGCACGCGCCTTGATCAGCGCGTTCTGCTCGAAGGTGACGCCGTCCTCGACCGGCTCCGGGCCGTCGTACGCCACGATCTCGAGGCCGGGGACCGCATCCCCGAGGATCTGCTGGAACTCGGCAGCCTTGTGCTGGTTGTGCGTGGCGAGGACGACGCGGACCATCAGTCCTGCGCTCCGTCCGGCGTCGCAGCCAGTGCTGCGGTCTGGATCTGCGCGAGGTCGGCCGCTCCGCCGACGGCGAGGTCGAGCAGCGCATCCAGTTCGCGGCGGTCGAAGGGCACGCCCTCCGCTGTGCCCTGCACCTCGACGAAGAGGCCGCGGCCGGTGACGACCACATTCATGTCCGTCTCGGCGCGCACGTCCTCGACGTATGCCAGGTCGAGCATCGGCTCCCCGTCGATGATGCCGACCGAGACCGCAGAGACCGAGTCGATCAGCGGGGTGGCCTTCTGGCCGATGAAGCGATGCTCCCGACCCCACTCCAGCGCGTCGGCCAGGGCGACGTACGCTCCGGTGATCGCGGCGGTGCGGGTGCCGCCGTCCGCCTGCAGCACGTCGCAGTCGAGCACGATGGTGTTCTCGCCGAGCGCCTTCATGTCGACCACCGCGCGCAGGCTGCGGCCGATCAGCCTGCTGATCTCGTGCGTGCGGCCGCCGATCTTGCCCTTGACGGACTCGCGGTCCATCCGGCTGTTGGTCGAGCGCGGCAGCATCGAGTACTCCGCGGTCACCCAGCCCTTGCCCTTGCCGGCCATCCAGCGCGGCACGCCGTTCGTGAACGACGCGGTGCAGAGCACCTTGGTGTTGCCGAACGAGATGAGCGCAGAGCCCTCGGCCTGCGTGCTCCAGCCGCGCTCGATGGTGACCGGCCTCAGCTGGTGGGTGGTGCGCCCGTCGGCGCGGATGATGTCGGTCACGGTTTCTCCTCGGTGATACTGGATGCGGGGATGCTGGATGAAGCGTTTCTGGGTGCTGCGGCCGGCGCGTCGATCACGGGCGCGGCAACTCGATCACGCCGGTCTGCACGAGGTCGACGGAGGCGACCTGCGGACCGATGAACCGGTGCGCGAGGCGCAGGAACGTCTCGGTGTCCGCCCCCGTCGCCTCGTAGTGGATGGTCGGAGGCAGCGGCGAGGTGCGTTCGAGCCCGCCGCCCACGATGGTGCGGTACACGTCCTTGGCCGTCTCGGTGTCGCTCGACACGAGCGAGACGCCCTCCCCCATCACATACGAGATCGCGCCCTTGAGGAACGGGTAGTGCGTGCAGCCGAGCACGAGCGTGTCCACGTCGGCGTCGCGCAGCGGCTGCAGGTATTCGGCGGTCACCTGCAGCACCTCGTCTCCGCTGGTCACACCGGCCTCGACGAACTCCACGAAGCGCGGGCAGGCCTGGGTGAACAGTTCGAGAGACGGGGCGGCGGCGAAGGCGTCCTCGTACGCGCGGGAGTTGATGGTGCCGACGGTGCCGATCACACCCACCCTGTTGCTGCGGGTGGCGGCGACCGCGCGGCGCACGGCCGGCTGGATGACCTCGATGACCGGCACGGAGTAGCGCTCCCGCGCATCCCGGAGCATGGCGGACGAGGCCGTGTTGCAGGCGATCACGAGCATCTTCACGCCCTGGTCGACCAGGAAGTCGAGCACGTCGAGCGAGAAGCGGCGCACGTCGGCGATCGGCTTCGGCCCGTACGGGGAGTGCAGCGTGTCGCCCACGTAGAGGATGGACTCGTTCGGGAGCTGATCGCGGACGGCGCGTGCGACGGTGAGCCCGCCGACGCCCGAGTCGAAAATCCCAATCGGTGCATCGGTCACAAGAAGCCAGCCTACAACGAGAGCGCTGCCGCGGCCCGGCCGCACGCGGCCTTCGCTAGGCTGAACGGGTGATGGCCTCCTCCGCGTTGCTGACCGACCGCTACGAACTCACCATGCTCGACGCCGCGCTGCTCAGCGGCACGCACGACAGGGAGTGCGTGTTCGAGGCGTTCACCCGCCGCCTGCCCGCCGGGCGCCGCTACGGCATCCTGGCCGGAACCGGACGGCTGCTCGAACTGATCGAGCAGTTCCGGTTCGGAGACGAAGAGCTCGACTACCTGCGCACCAACAACGTGGTGCGGGATGCGACCATCGACTGGCTCGCGGACTACCGGTTCAGCGGCACCATTTCCGGATACCGCGAGGGCGAGGTGTTCTTCCCCGGCTCGCCGTTCCTCGTGGTCGACGCGCCGTTCGCCGAGGGGGTGATCCTGGAGACCCTCCTCCTCAGCGTCTTCAACTACGACTCGGCCGTCGCGAGCGCCGCGGCCAGGATGGTCACCGCCGCCGGCGGCCGCCCCGTCGCCGAGATGGGCTCCCGGCGCGCCAACGAGCGGGCCGCCGTCGCCGCTGCGCGCGCCGCGTTCATCGCCGGGTTCAGCGCCACCTCCAACCTGGAGGCCGGCCGCGCCTGGGGCGTGCCGACGATGGGAACGGCCGCGCACGCCTTCACCCTCCTGCACGACAGCGAGGAGGACGCCTTCCGCGCCCAGGTGGATGCGCTCGGCCCCGGCACGACGCTCCTGGTCGACACGTTCGACGTCGAGAAGGCGATCGACACCGCCGTCCGCGTGGCCGGCACCGGGCTCGGCGCCGTCCGCCTCGACTCCGGCGACCTGCCGAACCTCGTCCGCCGGGTGCGCGACCAGCTCGACGGGCTCGGAGCCGTGAACACGAAGATCACGGTCACCAACGACCTCGACGAGTTCACCATCGCGGCCCTCGCCGCCTCCCCCGTCGACTCGTACGGCGTCGGCACCTCCGTGGTCACCGGCTCCGGACATCCGGCGTCCGGCATGGTCTACAAGCTGGTCGCGCACCGCGAGCACGACGGCACAGGCGAGTGGATCCCGGTGGCCAAGAAGTCCGACGGCAAGGCCACGGTCGGCGGCCGCAAGCATCCGGTGCGACGGCTGGACGACAAGGGTGTGGCGGTGGCAGAGGCCATCCACGTGATCGAGAAGGGCGCGACCGTCGAAGACCGCGGACGCGACCTGCTGGTGCCGCTGATCACCGGCGGTGTCGTGCACCGCGAGCACCTGGGCGCAGCGGGGACGGCCGCGGCCAGGGAGCACAGGGCGCTCGCGATGGCGGAGCTTCCCGACCAGGCGTTCCGCGTCGGGCGGGGCGACCCCGTGCTTCCGACGCTCTACGTGTAAAGCGGCTGCGCCGCATCCACCCGGGCTGCGCGCCGGCTACTCGTCGCGCAGCTTCTCGTAGATCTCTTTGCAGCTGGGGCACACCGGGAATTTCTGCGGGTCGCGGCCCGGGGTCCACATCTTGCCGCAGAGCGCCTTGACCGGCTTGCCCGTCATGGCGGACTCGAGGATCTGCTCCTTCTTGACGTAGTGCGAGAAGCGCTCGTGGTCACCGGGTTCGATGGCCTCGTTCTGCAGGAGCTCTTCGAGCTCGCGGTCGAGCGTCGCCGTTCCTCCGCCGTCCGGCAGGCCGCCGGGTTCCGAAATGCTGTCGTCGTACATGCCCACCAGTCTACGTTCCACGCGTCGCGCCACAATCGGCTCAGTCGTTGCGGTTGGCGAACGCCATGAGCTCCGGGCCGCGGTGGTCGAAGGCCTTCGCACCGAGGTAGAGGCCGCCGAAGAGGGCGCCGAAGCCGAGCACGATGGCCGCCACAGGGGCGATGCCCAGCCAGAACGGGCTGAGCGTCAGGCCCAGCACGAGGAACACGATGATCGGTGACGCGAGGATCAGGATCGCGAAGAAGCTCAGGGCCTGCACCAGCGCCGCAGAGGCGCCAGAGGTCTGCGGCTGCGCGAACGCACTGTCGCCCGGCTTGGTGGCCGGATACGGGAAGAGCGCGGAGAACAGGCTGGACAGCCCGAGCCCGATCAGCAGGATGGCCCCGCTCAGCGCACCGACGGCGGGCAGCACGGCCCAGTCGCCGTACACCGCGGCCGTGATGATCGACCCGATGATGACGACGGGGATGCCGAACAGGATCGGCGGGAACATCCTGCCCACCCTGTCGGCGATGCCGCGGGTTCCGGAGACGACGTGCAGCCAGATGGCGGTGCTGTCGTACGCGACGTCGTTGTGGATGGTCCAGCCGAGGAACAGGCACACCAGCGGCAGCGGCACGAGAGACACGTAGTGGCCCGGGATGCCGGCGAGGGTGAGCGCGACGATCACGAAGATGGGCACGACGGGGATCATCACCAACGAGATCCAGTAGCGGGGGTCGCGTCCCCAGTAAGTCATCGAGCGCGCGGCGATGGCGGCCGTCGGCCCGCCCTTCAGCCGGCCGAACCAGCCGAGGCCGTGATAGGCCTTGGCGTGCGCCTCGCGCTGCGGGGTGACGAGCATCTTCGCGACCAGCGACGTCCAGGCGAGCCAGAGCAGGCCGACCGTCGCCGCGGCGATCAGGAGCTTGAGCACGGCGATGCCCCACGCGCCCTCTGCGGCCTCTCCCGGCACGGACCAGACGGCGCCGAGCGGCGTCCAGCCGAGCCACGCCGCGAACCCGGACAGCACGCCGAGGCCGTCGCGTCCCCAGTCGATGGTCATCAGCAGGATGATCACGGGAGCGATCAGCACGATGATCAGGATGCCGATGACCCCGCCGAACTCGCGCGACCGGCGGGTGGCGAGCAGGAACGACGCCACCGACGTCGAGACGCGGCTGGCCAGGACGCAGGTCAGCACCAGCAGCGCGGCCGACACGATCGCGATCAGCGTGGTGCCGGGATCCCGCGACCAGGTGACGACCGTGCCGACGGCGCAGATGGTCAGCACGATGGATGGGATGCCGATCAGCGCGGCGAGCAGCAGCCCGGTCGACAGCTGCCGGTTCGGGATGCCGAACAGCGAGAACGCGCGCGGGTCGAGCGTGTCGTCGACCCCGAACACCAGCGGAAGCAGGAAGAACCCGGCCACGACGATCGAGCCGACGACCACGAGCACGTGGTGCACCTGGGCGACGTCCGGGACGAAGCGGGCGGCGATGAGGCTGCCGACGACCACGAAGGTGACGAAGAAACCGTAGACCAGCCCCACCGAGAGGCCGACGACTTGCCACGGGCTCCGCCGGAAGGCGTTGCCCATGAGGCGCAGCTTCAGTCCGAGAAACTGTGCAACCACTCCATGCCCTCCGCTGCCTTGCGTCCGCCCGCGAGCTCGACGAACCGCTCCTCGAGGGTCTGCTCACCGCGCACCTCGTCGATGGTCCCCGCCGCGAGCACCTTGCCCTGCACGATGATCGCGACGCTGTCGCACACCCGCTGGATGAGGTCCATGCCGTGACTGGACAGCACCACCGTGCCGCCCGCCGCCGCATAGCGCTGCAGGATCTCGATGACGTTCGCCGCGGACACGGGGTCGACGGACTCGAACGGCTCGTCGAGCACGAGGAGGCGCGGCGAGTGGATCATCGCAGCGGCCAGCGCGATCTTCTTGGTCATGCCCGCCGAGTAGTCGGCGACGAGGCGGTCGAGGGCGTCCTCGATGCCGAACGCCGTCGCGAGGTCGGCGGAGCGCGACCGCACGGTCTTGGCGCTCAGCCCGCGCAGCGTGCCGGAGTAGTGAAGCAGCTGGGCGCCGGTGAGCCGGTCGAACAGCCGCAGCTTGTCGGGGAGGACGCCGATCGCGCGCTTGGCGCGGACGGGGTCCGTCCAGGCGTCGATGCCGTGCACGAGCACCCGTCCGGCGTCCGGCCGGAGCAGCCCGGTGATCATGGAGAGGGTCGTGGTCTTTCCCGCGCCGTTCGGCCCGACGATGCCGTAGAAGGAGCCTTCCTTCACGTCGAGCGACACGCCGTCGACGGCGACGGTGTCGCCGAAGCGCTTGTAGAGCCCCGTGACGCTGAGCACGCTCTCGGTGGAGGTGGGCGCCGCCTTCGTCTGCGTGCTGGCAACAGTGGATGCGGCGGGCGCGTCGGGCACGGCAACCTCGGCGGGCGCATCCACCGCAGCAGGCGCATCCACCGCAGCAGGCGCATCCACTTCGGCGGGCGCGGCGACCTCGATCGTCGCGGTCGTCTCGACCGGCAGGGTCGCCTTCGTCGCACGCGGCTTCGTGGTGCGCGGTGCGCGCGGCGATGCGCTGCGCGTGCTCGAACCAGCGGCCGCCGCCGCCGTCTTCGCGCTCGGAGCGCGTTTCACCGCCGCGGGCTTCGCAGCCTTCGTCGGCGGCGAGGAGACACCGTCTCCCTCACCTGCATTCGCGGCCATCTCGTCCCCCGTCCGCTCCCCAGCGCTCGATGTCTTCTGTGTGGTCTTCCGTCTCGGCGTCCCCGGCGTGCGCGCCGTGATCGGCTCGGTGCTGTCGGATGGCGCTTGCTCGGAACTCACGCAGCTAACGTACCAAGACGCCCGGGTCTTCGGAGCCCCACCCAGCCATCTGGAGCGGTCCTGCAGCCTAGGAAAGTCCTGTGAGGTACATAACGACCCAACAACGACATCCGTCAACCCCTGCCCCTCGAATGGGTGCGCCGGTATTCTGGCGGAGGCATGAAGGGGTGTCGATACGCGTAAGTGCGGCTGAACCCTGGGCGAACCCTCAACCAGACTTCGGTGACGTGGCGGCCAGAAGGTCACCATCACCCGTCCGCACGGAACCCAAGGAGACAATTGTGACGACCCAGGTAGTGATTCTGGCAGCCGGCATGGGCAGCCGTCTCGGACGAAGCCTTCCGAAGCCTCTCACCGAGCTCAGCGACGGCCGCACCATCATGCAGCAGCAGTTCGACAACATCCACGCTGCCTTCGGCAAGGACGCCAAGGTCACGATCGTCGTCGGCTACAAGCTCGAGCACATCATCGAGGCCTTCCCCGACGCCTCCTTCGTCTACAACGAGCAGTACGACCAGACCAACACCTCCAAGAGCCTCATGCGCGCCCTGCAGGCTTCCGGCAACGGCGGCGTGCTCTGGATGAACGGCGACGTGGTCTTCGACCCGGCCGTCCTCGTGCGTGCAGCAGCCACCGTCAACCGCGACCAGTCGTTCGTGACCGTCAACACCTCGTCGGTCGCCGACGAGGAGGTCAAGTACACCACCGGAGCAGAGGGCTACATCCAGGAGCTGTCGAAGACCGTCAAGAACGGGCTGGGCGAGGCCGTCGGCATCAACTACATCTCCAGCGCAGACAAGGCGGGCCTGCTGCGCCAGCTGCAGCGCGTCGGCGACCAGGACTACTTCGAGCGCGGCATCGAGCTCGCGATCGAGCAGGACGGGATGCTCGTCGAGCCTGTCGACATCTCCGACCTGTACGCCGTCGAGGTCGACTTCCAGGAAGACCTGGAGCGCGCGAACCTCTTCGTGTAGTCCGCCACGCAAACGAAATTCACGCGTCGTCGCTGTATTTTCGTATAGTCATGTGGGCTGCGTGACGAGCACGCAGCTTCGATCAATACGATGGGTTCCGTGACCAGTACATTCACTGCCGTGCGCCCTGCGCAGCGAACGAAGTTCGCCCGCTATCGGCACTCCCTCTGGTTGCTGACCAAGCGCGACCTGCGGGTCCGGTACTCGACCAGCGTGCTCGGCTACCTGTGGTCGATCCTCGACCCCCTGGTGATGAGCGGCATCTACTGGCTCGTCTTCACGCAGATCTTCCACCGCAACGTCGGCGAAGACCCGTACATCGTCTTCCTGCTCGCCGCCCTCCTGCCCTGGATGTGGTTCAACGGCGCGGTCTCGGACAGCACCAGGGCCTTCCTCCGCGAGTCGAAGCTGATCCGGTCGACCATGATCCCGCGCTCGATCTGGGTGAACAGGATCGTCGCATCCAAGGGCATCGAGTTCCTGCTGTCCCTCCCCGTGCTCGCGTTCTTCGCGATCATCGGAGGGGCGACCATCAACGTCGACATCCTGCTGTTCCCACTCGCGGTGCTGATCCAGGTCATCCTGACCGTGGGCGTCGGGCTGATCGTCGCGCCGCTCGTGGTGTTCTTCCGCGACCTGGAGCGCGCGATCAAGCTGTTCCTGCGCTTCCTCTTCTACGCATCCCCGATCATCTACAGCGCACGCGACCTCGAACACATCCACATCCTGAAAGACCTGGCGGCGTTCAACCCGCTCACCGGTCTGTTCAGCCTGTACAGGGCCACCTTCTTCGCGAAGGAGCTGGACTGGTATCTCGTGCTGATGAGCGCCCTGGTGTCGCTCATCCTGCTGGTGGTCGGCGTCCTGGTGTTCCGGCGGAGCGAGCGCGCCGTCCTGAAGGAGATCTGATGACGGCACCCATCATCGACGTGGCCGACCTCGGCGTGCGGTTCCGCAGGAACCGCGGAGGACGGCGTTCGTTCAAAGACCTGTTCAGCTCGCGGCAGCGCCGCACCCGCCCCGACGACTTCTGGGCGCTCCGCAATGTCAGCTTCAGTGTGGGCGAGGGCGAGGCCATCGGCGTCGTCGGCCGCAACGGCCAGGGCAAGTCCACGCTGCTGAAGCTGGTGGCCGGCGTCATGCTGCCCGACGAGGGCTTCGTGCGGGTCGAGGACGGCGTCGCGCCGCTGATCGAGATCACCGGCGGGTTCGTCGACGATCTCACGGTGCGCGACAACGTCTACCTGACCGCCGGGCTGCACGGGATGTCGCGCTCGCAGATCGACGAGCGGTTCGACAGCATCATCGACTTCGCGGAGATTCGCGACTTCGTGGACACCCCGTACAAGCACCTGTCGAGCGGCATGAAGGTGCGCATCGCCTTCTCCGTGATCTCGCAGCTCGAAGAGCCGATCATCCTGGTGGACGAGGTGCTCGCCGTCGGAGACCGGGGCTTCCGCGAGAAGTGCTATCGGCGCATTGAGGAGCTGCTCGCGGGCGGCAGGACGCTCTTCTTCGTCTCGCACAACGAGAAGGACCTGCGCCGCTTCTGCGAACGCGGCCTCTACCTCGACAAGGGCTCCCTGGTGCTCGACGGCTCCATCGACGACGTGCTCGAGCTCTACAACCGCGACTACGGGAGCTGACCGAAACTCCCGGTCAACGGCGGTTTCCACAGCCCCGCCGATCCCTCCACAATTTAAATTACGACACGTTGTCCACATAAAGGGCACGAACACCCGACCAGACGGCTCCCGCGTCAGACGCCATCATTACGTTGTAGCCATGATCCGCCGTCCCCATGAAGCCCACCGTCCCTCCGAGACCCGTCGTCCCTCCGCCCTCCGGCGCCCGTCCGCGCTGCGTGTCCCCGTGGTGCGCCAGCCACCGGCATCCGGAGCGGGGCACGCCGTCGCACGCCCCGTTCCGTGGGTGGTCGACCGCCGCGCTCCCCCGCTCTATCGGCTGGTGAACACCAGCCGGGATGTGCTCAGCGGGGTCACCGTCAGCATCTCCGGCCGCTCCCGGCTCCACGTGAGCTCGCCCAGCACGATCGCCCCGGATGCGTCGGTGGTCGCCACGGTGATCGGGCGCGACGTCGCCAGAGACACGATCCTCGTCGTCCGGTGGTTCCATCCGGACGGCACGGAATACCTCTGGAACGTCAGCTTCTAGGCTCGTCGGGCATCGCATGTATTTCACATCTTTTACGCACACGGCGAAAGAGTCCGAGGTCTTTCGGCTCTGGCCCCGGACGCACGCTCGCCGTATTTATTGTTTATGTCCCCAGAACCCCTGTCCCCAGCCGCCCTGATCTTCGGCCGTCGGGTGCGCAGCGTCCGCATCGAGCTCGGTCTCAGCCAGGAGAACGTGGCCGACCTCGCGCAGATGCACGTCACCAACTACGGCAAGATCGAGCGCGGCGTCGCCAACCCGAGCCTCGTGACCATTCTGCGCATCGCGAGCGTGCTCGGAGTCGACGTCGGCGCCCTCACCACCGATCTGACCGGTGAGCATCTGCCGGAGGTCTACAGCGTGCTTCCCGCCTCCGACTACCTGCGGTCACGGCACGGGCGCTCGCGCCGCCCGCTCTGAGTCCGGCACGCCCACGCGAGGAACACGGGAGAGTCAACCCCCGTGTTCCTCGCAGAATGTACGCATACACTCGGAGGCGATGGCTAGACAGCAGAAACCGCTCGTATCGGTCACCGGGGGCGCGCCGTCCGGCGCCGAGACGCCCCGCGTGCTCAACTCGACGCTCGACCGTTTCCTCGCGATCCACCGGCCGGCCGTCCTGGCCCACCTGCGGAGCATCCGGCGCAGGAACCCGGATGCGACCCCCGCGCAGCTCGCCGCCATCCTCGAACGCCGCTACCTGGCCGCCGTGACCACCGGCGGAGCCGCGGTCGGTGTCACCGCCGTCATCCCGGCGATCGGCACCGGCGTCACCATCGCACTCTCCGGTCTCGAGACGGCCGCCTTCCTGGAAGCGACCGCCCTCTACGCGCAGTCGCTCAGCGAGCTGCACGGCATCGCCGTGGACGACCCGGAACGCGCCCGCGCCCTCGTGCTCACGATGATGCTCGGCAAGGAGGGCTCGGACCTCGTGCGCCAGCTCGCCGGGCAGGTCGCAGGATCCGGTGCTGGGCGCAGCGCGTACTGGGGCGAGATGGTCACGTCCAGCCTGCCGACGATGATGGTCGGGCCGCTGGTGGACAGGCTGAAGAGCGCGTTCATCCGGCAATTCGCGATCCGCGGAGGGGCGGGCATCATCGGCCGCGCCATCCCGTTCGGCGTCGGTGCCGTCATCGGTGGCGCGGGGAACAACATCCTGGGCAGGCGCCTCGTGCAGAACTCGCGCCTGGCCTTCGGCCGCGCGCCCGAAGTCTTCCCGGCGGCGACCGACCCGATCATCCGGCCGGTCGCGATCGGCGAGAAGAAGCCGGGCATCGCCGGGCGCTCCATCGCCGCGACGACCGACGGCGTGCGCAGGATGGGCGCAAGCGCCGGTGGTGCGGCCGTCCGTGCCGGGAAGGTGCTGCGAGGCGCTGTCCCCCGCCGCCGGCAGCGACCGACGCCCCGGCCGAACTGGAGCAGGGGCAGGCAGAGGGACAGGACACCGACCCGCTCGCCCTCGACGAGCGCGCCGACGACTGAGCCCGAGGCAGGGCCACCAGGCGAGCGCGCAGGCGACTGAGCGCGCGCAGCGCTGCGGCAGCGCCTAGACGATGGGCGGGCGGCCGGCCAGCGTCATCCGCCAGACCGTGCGCCAGCGGAGCGGGCGGCGCTCACCGGGGTCGGTGCGCCAGCCTTCGCGCCAGCCGCCGAACCACGCTTTCAGCACCGCCGGCTTCCTGAACCAGCGGAGCAGCTGGATGCCCGTCCACGAACCCACGTAGAGCGGCGCCAGCACGGCGGGGAGGTTGCGGCGCGCCAGCCACACCCGGTTGCGGGCGTTGAGCCGGTAGTAGTACGCGTGCCTGGTGGGCGACACCGCCGGGTGGTTGGCGATCAGGTCGCCCGCGTACCAGGTGCGCAGGCCCTGGTCCCAGACCTTCCAGGCCAGGTCGATGCCCTCGTGCGCGTAGAAGAACGGGGCCGCCCAGCCGCCCGCGGCGTCGAACACGCTGCGCGGCAGCACGATGACCGCCTCGCACACCGAGAAGACGTTGCTCGGGCGCGCTGGGTCGCCCTTGCGGATGCGCGGGATCCAGCGCCGGGGCGACATCGTGCCGGACGGGTCGACGATGCGCGGCTGGATCATCCCGATGCCCGGGTCTGCCTCCAGTTTGCCGATCGCGTCGCCGAGGAACTGCGGAGACGGGATGCACGCGTCATCGTCCAGGAAGAGCAGGATGTCGCCGGTCACGAGCGGCACGCCGGCGTTGCGTCCGGCCGGGATGCCCAGGTTCTCCGGCAGGTGCAGGGTGCGGACACCCTCCGGCAGCGCGGGGTCCGAGGTCGCAGGATCCCAGCCGTTGCCGACCACGACGATGTCGGTGGTCACCCCCGTCTGCGCCAGCACCGAGTCGACGCCGCGGCGCAGCTCCTCTGGTCGCGTGCCCTGGGTGAGCACGACGACGGCGACCTGGCGGTCAGCCACGGACGCGCTTCGACGACATGATGGCCACGAAGTGTCCGATCAGCGCCAGCAGCGCGAGCGGCACCAGCACCGACAGCAGGATGCGGTTCGCCAGCTGGTCGCCGATGAACAGCCCGACGATCGAGAACACGAAGATCATGATCGTCAGCTCCACCGAGTGGTACAGGCGGTGGAACGGGACGAAGCGGGCGGCACGGCGCAGACGGGCGATCACGCCGTGGGTGGGCGCATACGCCGCCTGCGTGTCGGCCAGCTTGCCGAGCCCGGCGTTCGCCCTGGCGACGCGCACCATGTCGTTGAGCGCCTTATTGAGCACGATGATGAGGGCGAGGAGCGTGCCCAGGTTGGTCCAGAGGTAATCGGCCGGAGCTTCGAACGGGTATCCGGCGGCGCGGATGCCGAGCGCGATGGCGATCAGCGTCTCCGTGGAGTAGTGCCCGACGTTGTCGAGGAAGATCCCCGCGGGAGACGACGTGTTGCGCCAGCGCGCCACCTCGCCGTCGCAGCAGTCGACGAGCATCTGCAACTGACCGAGGATGAGCGCGAGCGCCGCACCGCCGATGCCCGGGATGAGCAGGCTTGCGGCCGTCGCCCATCCGGTGAGGATCATCAGCCCGGTGACGCCGTTGGCCGAGATCGAGGTCTTGAGCAGGAACCAGGTGAGGTACGGAGACAGGTTGCGCAGGTAGAGGGACGCCGTCCAGTGCTCGGCGTTGCGTCGGCCGCGCACCTCGGGCGGCTGCGCGACGGCGCGCAGTTCGGCGATCGAGGTCGGGCGCGCTCCGTGCGCGCCGGCTCCTGGGGCTGACATGGCTACCTTCCCGTGTGGGCAGTGATGTTCCGGGTGAGCGACAGGTATCCGAGGATGAACCCGCTCCCCCAGCAGAAATGGATGCACGGCAAGACTACGAGAAACCACAAGAACGAACGAAAGCCGCCGTCCGGCCCTGCGAGCAGAGAGCGTCCCCAGACCAGCGCGGAGACGAGCACGATGAGCACGTAGAACGCGGGGATCGCGAAACCGATGAGCAGCCACGGTGCCGCCCCGACGATGGCCTGCACGATGCCGGCGATGCCGAGGAGCAGCCCGATGGCCACGGCGACCACCATCAGCGGCGGCGCGAAGTAGCGCAGCCCGTTCGCGGCGGGGAAGCGGCGCGCCAGCTCTCCGCGCCACACGCCGGTGGAGACGAACTGCCTGGCCAGCCGGTACAGGTTGGGGCGCGGACGGTACGTGACCTTGAGGCGCGGGGTGAACCACACCGTCCCCCCGGTGGAGCGCAGGCGGCGGTTGAGCTCCCAGTCCTGCCCGCGCTTGATGTCCTCGTCGAACATGCCGACTTCGAGCAGCCGGTCGCGCTGGAAGACGCCGAGGTAGACGGTCTCCGCCGGTCCTGCCTCGCCTCCGACGTGCAGCTTGGTGCCGCCCAGGCCGATGCGGCTGCCGTATGCGCGCGCGACCGCGCGCTCGAACGGGGTGGTGCCCTGCGCATCCATCAGGCCGCCGACGTTGTCTGCGCCCGTCTCCAGGATGGTCTCGACCGCGATGCGGGCGTAGTCGGGGGGAAGCACCGAGTGCGCATCCACCCGGATGACCACCGGGTAGTGCGACTGCCGGATGGCCAGGTTGAGCCCGGCCGGCGTGGACCCGACGACGTTCTCGACGATGTGGATGCGGTTGTCGATCGCCGCGAGCTCTTCGACGAGCTCCGTGGTGCCGTCCATGCTCGGGCCGAGGGCGACGGTCACCTCGAACGGTCCTGCGTAGTCCTGCGCGAGGAGGCTGTCGACGGCCGCCCGCACGTGAGTGACTTCGTTCAGAACGGGCATCACGTACGAGACACCGGGAAGGGTGTGCACAGTGTTGTCCGGCATCGGTTCCATTCGTCGTTTTCGGGTCAATCGAGCTTATCAGCCGTGGATCGCCGCGCCTGGGAACCGCACCTCCGCACGGCACGAGGCCGCCCCGCTGCTGCGGGACGGCCTCGTGGTGGCGCTGGTGGCGATCAGCTCGCCGGGAGGGAACCCAGCGTGACGGTGGTCGTCTTGGTCTGGCCGTCGCGGATGTACGTCACGTCCGCCTTGGCACCGGCCGCGAGGGCGCGGACCTGAGCCGTGAGGTCGGTCGCGCTGGTGATCGGCAGGCCGTTGAAGTTCACGACCTCGTCCCCCGCCTTCAGCCCGGCAGAGGCTGCCGCTCCTCCGGAGGTGACCTCCTTGATGATGGCGCCGACGTTCTTCGCCTTGGCGTCGGAGGACGAGTCGGTGACGGATGCGCCGAGCAGGCCGTGCGTCGCCGAGCCGTTCTTGATGATCTCCTGCGAGACGCGCTCCGCGAGGTTCGCCGGGATGGCGAAGCCGACGCCGATGCTGCCCGACTGGCTGCCGCTCGACGATGAACCGCTCGCGCTGGCGATGGCGACGTTGACGCCGATCAGTTCACCCTTGCTGTTCAGCAGGGCGCCGCCCGAGTTGCCGGGGTTGATCGCGGCGTCGGTCTGGATGACCGGCAGCGAGATGGTCGCGGTCGCCTGCTGCTGCTGTTGCTGCTGCTGACCGGAGCCGCCCTGGCCGGGGAAGTCGAAGTTCCACGGGTTGCCGTTGTTGTCTCCCCCGCTGCCGCCGGAGGAGTCGTCTCCCGACTTGGGGGCGGCGGACGACGCGATGCTGATGCTGCGGTTGAGGGCGCTGACGATGCCGTCGGTGACGGTGCCGGACAGGCCGAGCGGCGCGCCGATGGCCACGGCGGTGTCCCCGACGTTCAGCTTGCTGGAGTCGGCGAACTTCATCGGGGTCATCCCGGATGCGCCGTCCAGCTTGATCACGGCGAGGTCGGTCGTCGGGTCCGTGCCGACGATCTTGGCCGTGTAGATCTTGCCGTCGTTGTCCTGGACGCTGACGGTCACGTTGGATGCCTGGCCGTCGAGGGTCACGACGTGCGTGTTGGTGAGGACGTAGCCGTCGGAGGTGAGGACGATGCCGGAGCCCGTGCCTCCCTCGCTCGACCCGGTCACCGAGATGGTGACCACGCTCGGGGACGCCTTCGCGGCGACGGCGGTGACCGTCGTGGCGTTGTTCGCGTCGTTGACCGTGATGTTCTGTGGGCCCGATACGGTCTTGATCGTGGCGTTGTTGGAGCTGGTGGCCGCGTAGATGCCGACACCGGCTCCCGCTCCAGCGACGCCGCCGATGAGGGCGCCGATCGCGAGGGTGGCGATGATCATGCCGGTGTTGCGCTTCTTGGCCGGCTTGTCGGCGGCCGCGACGCCGGGGGCCGTGGCGTACGGACCCTGCTGGGTGTGCGGGGCGTACGGCTGCTGCGGCACGCCCTGGTATGCGGGCTGGCCGAACGCGCCGTTGCCGTAGTTGGGCTGCTGCGCCGTCGGCTGCTGGGCCGTGGGCTGCTGGCCGTACGGCTGCGGCGGGACGGGCTGCGTCGGCTGAGTGGTGTGCGCGGCCGGTGCGACGGGAGCCGTCGGCTGCTGCGCGGTGGGCTGAGCGCCCGTCGGCTGCTCTGCGGCGGGCGCGGCCGGTGCTGCGGGTGCCGTCTCGGCGGCGGCGGGCGCCTCCCAAGCGGGCGTGCCAGCGGCGGGGGCGGCGGGCGCCGCGGGGGCCGTCGGTGCTGCGGTCTCCGCCGACTCGGCGGGCGCGGCCGGCGCCTGGTTCTCTGCTGCGGCGGGAGTCTCGGCTGCAGCGCCCACGACCGACTCGGTGTCGGCGTCGTGCTGGGCCTTCGCGGGCTCCGGAGTGATCGGGGTGTCAGTCATGGTGTTGCTCCTTCCAAGCACTGACAGCTTGGGATGCGAACCTGGGTGTTCTATTTGCGGCCCCTGTGGACGAGCTACTGCCTGTCAATGACTCTGCACAACGTACCGAATGCATCCGGTGACCGACACCCCGTAGGTTGGGAGGCAGGACGGCGAGAGGACGTGACCATGACGGTGCCAGGCGCGTGGAGACGGGCGGCGAGCGGCGCCGGGCTGCTCGGGGCGGACGGGACGATCGCCTCGACGGTGTTCGCCGAGATGAGCGCGCTCGCCGTGCGCACCGGCGCGATCAACCTCGGCCAGGGCTTCCCGGATGAGGACGGGCCCGCCGAGGTCCTCGACGTCGCCGTCTCCGCCATCCGGGACGGCAGGAACCAGTACCCGCCGGGCATCGGCATCCCCGAGCTGCGGCTCGCCATCGCCGAGCACCAGCAGCGCTTCTACGGCCTCACCGTCGACCCGGACCGCGAGGTGCTGGTGACAGCTGGTGCGACGGAGGCCATCGCCGCCACCCTGCTCGCCCTGCTGCAGCCGGGCGACGAGGTCGTCACCTTCGAGCCGTTCTACGACGCATACGGCGGCCTCATCGGCCTGGCGGACGGCAGGCACCGGACGGTGCCGCTGCGGCTGCCCGACTTCCAGCCCGACCTCGACGAGCTGCGGGATGCGGTCACCGACCGCACCAGGATCATCCTCGTGAACACGCCGCACAACCCGACGGGCACGGTGCTCGGCGCCGAGGTGCTGCGCACGATCGTCGAACTGGCGCACGAGCACGACGCCGTCATCGTCACCGACGAGGTGTACGAGCACCTCACCTTCGGTCTCCCCCACGTCCCCATCGCCACGCTGCCCGGGGCACGGGAGCGCACGGTGACGATCTCGTCGGGAGGGAAGACGTTCAACACCACGGGCTGGAAGATCGGCTGGCTCACCGCCCCGGCCGAGCTCGTCACCGCGATCCTCGCCGTGAAGCAGTTCCTCACCTACGTGAACGGCGCACCCTTCCAGCCGGCCATCGCGGCCGGGCTCCGGCTGGGCGACGACTACTTCACCGGCATCGCAGAGACCCTCCGGAGCAAGAAGGACCTGCTGTCGGCCGGCCTGCGCGAGGCCGGTTTCGGTGTCGCGAACTCCGACGGAACGTATTTCGTGGTGGCGGACGCCGCCCCGCTCGGCTTCGACGACGCCGTGCGGTTCTGCCGCGAACTGCCGCACCTCGCCGGGGTGGTGGCCGTGCCGCTCTCCGCCTTCTGCACGGACGAGTACCGGGCGCGGACCGCATCCCTCGTCCGGTTCGCGTTCTGCAAGCGCACCGAGGTGCTCGAGCGGGCGGCCGCCCAGCTCGCCGGGCTGCGACGCTGACCGGGCTGCGACGCTGACCGGGCGGGCGTGCGCTGCGGCGCGCCTCAGTCGATCGGCTCCACCCGGTAGCGGCGGAGCGCGAGGGCCGGATTGAGCTCCCGGACGGAGCGCACGCGTTCGGCGTCGACCTCGGCGACGGCCACCCCGGTGGTCTCCCCGATCGTCGCGAGCGCGACGCCCATCGGGTCCACGACGGTGCTCGACCCGACGCCGATCGGCGGCGCGTGGTCGGCGGCTGCGACGTACAGCGTGTTCTCGATGGCGCGCGCGGCGATCAGCGTGCGCCAGTGCTGCTCCTTCAGCGGCCCCCTCACCCACTCCGCCGGCACGAGCACCAGCTGGGCCCCCGCGTCGGCCAGGCGCCTGGTGGCCTCGGGGAAGCGCAGGTCGTAACAGGTCTGCATCCCGACCGTGATCCCGTCGGCGTCGAACGTCTGTGGTGCGTCGAGCGCTCCGGGGACCACCCACTCCGACTCGCTCGCGCCGAACGCGTCGTAGAGGTGCTGCTTGCGGTAGGTGGCGACCACGTCGCCGTCCGGGGAGACGGCGACGAGCGTGTTGGAGAACCGGTGCTTGTCCTCCGTGCTCTCCACCAGCCCGGCGACCACGAACACCTGGTGCTCACGCGCGGCCTCGACCAGCGCCCCGACGAACGCGCCGTCGAGCGGCTCGGCGTTGCGTGCGAAGCCGGAGCCCAGTGGATGCTCGAAGTACGACGAGTACTCCGGGAACACCACCAGCCGCGCCCCCCGGCCCGCCGCGACCCCGACGAACGCGGCGACCGCATCCCGGTTGTGCACCCTGTCGTCGGTGGGCGTGAACTGCACCACGGCGACGGTGACCGTCTGAGCCTCGTCCATCATCGGCCTCCCTCGACCACCGCATCCGTCGTGACCTCGAGCGGCAGGCGCAGGCTGATGGTGGTGCCGACGCCCTCCTCGCTGGCGATGTCGATGCTCCCGCCGTGCGCGGTGACGATGGCCTTCGTGATCGTCAACCCCAGTCCGACGCCCGGCACCGCGTTGCGGGTGGCGGTGGATGCGCGGAAGAACCGGTTGGACAGCTGCCCGAGCTCGACGGCCGGGATCCCGATGCCGGTGTCGCTGACCGCGATCACCGCATCCCCTCCGTCCCTGGACAGCGTCACGGTGACCGTGCCGCCGGACGGGGTGAACTTGATGGCGTTGGAGACGAGGTTGTCGACGGACTGGCCGATGCGCACAGGGTCGCCGAACATCGTCACCGGCTCGTCCGGGAACTCGGCGGCCAGGGTGATCCCGGCGTTGGCCGCCACGGGGCCGGCCGACTCGACGGAGGCCGCGATCAGCGGGCCGAGGTCGACGTCCTTGTGCTCCAGCGGGAACCGGCCGGACTCCACCTGCGCCGTGAACAGCAGGTCGCCGACCAGCCGCAGCAGGCGGTGCGCGTTGCGCTCCGCGACGCCGAGGTACTGCAGCTGCTCCTGCGAGAGCGGGTCGTCCTCGTCGTCGCGCATCAGTTCCAGATAGCCGAGGATCGAGCTGAGCGGCGTGCGCAGCTCGTGCGAGATGAGGCCGACGAACTCGTCCTTGAGGCGCGCGAACTCGCGAGCCTGGGTCATGTCCGTCGCCACGAAGATGAAGCCGACCCTGTGGCCGTTCTCGTCCAGGCGCGGCGTCGCTGCCACCTGCACGGGCACCTGCTTGCCGTCCGGGCGCACGTAGGTCCAGTCGCGCACGTCCGCGTAGCCGGAGCGGACAGCATCCACCAGGGCGGAGAAGTCCTCTGCGCTGGACACGGTCTGCACGCGCGCGTCCATCGCGCGCAGGCGCTCCTCCAGCTCGGAGGCCAGGTGGAAGTCGATGATGTGGCGCCGGCCGTCGAGCGCCTGCTTCTCGGTCAGTCCGAGCATCTTCTCCGCGCCGGGGTTCCAGACGTCGATCAGCCCGTCGAGGTCCGTGCCAATCACGGACTGCTCCGTGACGGCGTTCCAGATGCTCTGGATGAGCCGGTTGGCCGTCTTGAGGCGAGCCTCGTTGAGCACCAGCTCGTCCTGGGCGCGCACCGCCTGCTCGAGCAGTTCTTTGCGCAGCTTCGCCGCCTCGTTGGCCGCGGCGAGTTGCACCCTCACCCTGTGCGCGATCTCGTTGATCACGACGGCGACGATCATGTAGATCAGCGGGGAGAAGAACGCGCGCACCAGATCGCCGACCGTGCTGGGCACCGAGGTCGAGATGAGCGGGGCGAGGAGTACGAGGAACGTGCCGAGCGCCGCGATCACGGCGTTGATCCTGCCCTCCTCCGTCGCGATCCACACGAACGGCAGCAGCAGTAGTGCGCCGTACGGCGAGGTCGACCCGCCCGTCCCCAGACGGAACAGTCCGACCGCGATCAGCGACACCACCGGGATGAGGATCGACCACTCCGTGCGGATCTTCTTCCACGGAAGGGCGAACGACAGAATGCTCGCCAGGGCGGCGAGCACGACGCCGATGGTGAAGTAGAGCGGCTCCGTCGGCCACGGGCTCACCGGGAGCAGGATGACGCCGATGGCGATCAGGAAGCCGATGATCGTCGGAAGCTGCTTGACGAACGGGGTGGGAGAGTCGAGCGAGATCCTGCCGAGCCAGCGATCGAGGGTCATACCGTCGCCTCCATCCCGAGCATCTCCCGGATCCGCGCGGTGAGGACCTTGGGGCTGAACGGCTTGATGATGAAGCTGTCCGATCGTTCGGCGACGACGCCGTGGTCGGTGAGCAGCTGCACGGACGCGGAGACCATCAGGATGAGCGTCGCACTGGCGACGGGATCGGCCCTGACGGCCTCTGCCACCTCCACCCCGTTCATCCCCGGCATCGAGATGTCGAGGACCACGAGGTCGATCCCGCCCGCCCGCACGGCGTCGAGCGCCGCCGGACCGTTGTCGACGGCCGCGACCACCTCGACGCCCGCGCGGCGCGCGGCGATCTGCATCAGTCCGCGGATGTCGTCGTCGTCATCGGCGATGACGACCTTCGGAACGCCGGCAGCGCTCACGTGAGGAACACCGTGCGCACCACGACGATCGCGGCCAGCACGACCAGCGCGATCCCCGCGTACGGCAGCAGACGGAACTCCCAGCGCTTGTTCGCGTCGATCTCGCGCTGGATCTCGTCGTACGTCTCACTGTCGATCTGGATGGGACTCATCGGTCCTCCTCCCCTGCTGCTCGTGCTCGTGCTCGTTCGACGTCGTCCTGGGAACGACGATAGGCGTCGTCCAGGATGTGCGCCACACGTTCGTAGCGGCCGACGTCCACCGCGTCGTGGCTGTCCGTCGACGCGACGATGCGTGCACCGGCCGCGATCAGGGCCGCGACGGCCTCCGGACCGGGACACGCCCACTTCTCGTTGACCTCGACGATCGTGCCCGTGCGTGCCGCCGCCTCCGCCCAGGCGGAGAGCCGGTCGGCGCCCAGCTGGTCCTCCGACAGGCCCACCTTGGGCAGGATCGAGAACCAGTGCGCCAGCTGCGCGTTCGGCGTGCGCTGCATGGCCAGGATGCTCGCTGTGATCAGCTGATCCAGCGCGTCGTCCGCCGAGAGTCCCGCCGCCAGGCGCTCCGTCGTCTCGCGCGGCGACCACGGGCCGTCCGTGCCGGGGAACTGATGGTCGCCGATCACGATGGCGTCGACCCCGCCGTCGCCTCCGACGATCAGGTCAGGCGGCGTGTCGATGGCGCCGGACGCATCCAGCAGCTTCGTCTCCACCCCCGTGAACACCGTGAGACCGCTCGGGATGCGCTCGGCCGCGACGGCGCGGACGAACTCGGGCACCCAGGTGGTCGACGCCCGCACGTGGTCGATCAGCCGCAGTTCGCGGAGACCGGCCGCCTCCGCGGCGGCGAGGTTCTCCGCGAGAGTGCTGACCGCGTCGTCGGAGAAGGTGGAGTGGACGTGGTAGTCGCCGAGCAGCAGCTCGCGCGGGGCCGTCGTCACTCCTCGCCCGGGCCTTCCGCGTGGGCGGCGTTCTCGGACACGAGGACGTCGGACGGGTCGAGGAACACGTCTTCGAGGAAGCGCACGTTCGCCAGCTCGACGAAGTCGACCGTTGCGGGTGCGCCGACACCGGTGACCAGGTCGAGCAGCAGCGACGGCATGTCGACACCGGCCGCGATGGTGAGCGGCATCGCGCCGGGGAAGCGCGGGTTCACCTCCAGCAGGGCCGGGATGCCCTCCGTGCTGTACCGCAGCTGCACGTTCGCCACTCCAGTGAGCCCGATCGCGCGTGCCACGTCGGCCGCCGTGCGGGAGAGCTCGTCGCGCTTCACGGTGCGACCCGCGATGGACACCCCGGAGTCGACGCGTTCGCGCGAGCGCGGAACGGCGGCGATCACGCTGCCGTCGAGTGCGGCGAGCACGTCGACGGAGAACTCGTCGCCGGGCAGGTTCTCCTGGATCAGGATGCTCTCGTCCGTGCCGAGCGACTCGAGCGTCTCGCGGTCGGGGATGAGACGCACGCCGCGGGAGCCCGCCCCGCTGCGCGGCTTGATGATGACGGGGAACGTCCAGTCGTGCGCGACGCCGTCCGCGTTCAGCAGGCGCGTCTCCGGAACGGCGAGCGACCCGGCGCAGCGCTCGGCGAGCAGGTACTTGTCGAGGCAGACGGTCAGCGTCTCGATGCTCGGGGCGGCGAGCGCCGTCCCGACGGCGAGCAGGTCGTCGCGCCGTGCTGCGAGGCCGGGCAATTCGACGTCGACCGTCGAGAACAGGACGTCGATGCCGTCCGCCTCGCACATCCTGATCAGTTCGTCGACGAACCCGGCCGACTTTCCGGCGGGCACGATGCGCCGGTCGGCGGCGTCGACGAGGTAGAGGCCGCTCGCCCAGCCGTCCATGTCGGCGGCGAGCACCTGCACGTCGTCGCGGGCCAGCAGGGAGCGGATGACGGCGACGCCGGCCGGGCCGCCTGCGCCTGTCACGAGAACACGGGTCACTTCTCTGTTCCTCTATCCATTTCTTTCGCTCTCGTCCTGGCGTCCGTCGTCAGGGACGATGCGGGCACCGAGATGTCGGCGGTGTCTTTGATCACTTCGAGCGGCTCGCAGCTCTGCCCTCCGCCGAACCGCGACCAGTAGCGCGCCGTGGCGAGCACGAAATCGGGTTCGAGGTAGGAGCGGAGCTCGGTCTGCGACCGGAAGCAGTCGATCAGCCGCAGTTTCGCGTCTGTGAAACCATCTATCGGCACGAACCTGGTCGGCCGGTAGTCGATCGTCGCCGACGGGCTCTGATAGCAGCAGACCGTGCGCACCGACCGCGTGGCCACAAGGGTCGCGGAGTGCACGGCGCGGTGATCCTGGTGACGGTCGTGCGCGGAGTGCGTGTAGACGATGTCCGGCTGCACCTCGGCGACGACGCGCTCGATGATGCCGACGGTCGGGTCGGCCGCCGAGATCTGCGTGTCCTCCAGGTCCTCCATGAACAGGCGGGCGCCGAGCAGTTCGGCGGAGGCGAGCGACTCGTGCTGCCTGTCGTCCGCATCCCCTCCCCTGGCACCTCTCGACATGGTGAGGATGACCACGGTGTTGCCCGCATCCCGGTGGGCGGACAGGATGCCGCCGACACCGATCTCGACATCGTCGGGATGCGCGCCGATGGCCAGCACCACCTGCGGGCGCTGCGCGGCCTTCTTAGTGCGCCCCTGCTCGGCGAGCCGCGTCACGATGGACACCAGGTCGGCGGAGGAGACCGGCTTGGTCAGGAACTCGTCCGCCTGCGCCCGCAGAGCGGACACGGCGTAGTCGACCGAGACGTGCGCCGTCATCACGACGACGGGCATCCCGGGATACTGGCTGCGCAGCTCCTTGAGCAGGTCGAGGCCGGAGATGCCAGGCATCTCGATGTCGGTGAGCACGAGGTCCGGCTCGAAGTCGGCGATGGCGGCCAGCGCCTTCGACGGATCGGTGATCGCGATGACCGACGCATCCGCGCGCTTCTCCAGCACGGTCTTCATGTAGAAGGCGACATCCGGATCGTCCTCGATCACGCAGACCCGGTACTTCTGAAGCGAACTCGGCATGGGCGCCCTCCCTGCGTCGACTCTACCGGCGGGGCCGCTCAGGTTCCGGCCCCGAAACACGGCATCGACAGATCGGTCTACCGGCGCCCGCCGCCGACGGCGCGGCACGCCCGGGATGCGACCCCGATTTTCCCTTCGTCGCCGGCCGGTGCTAAAGTAAATTCTTGTGACGCGGGGTGGAGCAGCTCGGTAGCTCGCTGGGCTCATAACCCAGAGGTCGTAGGTTCAAATCCTGCCCCCGCAACCAGAAAGGCCCGGATTTCCACGGAAATCCGGGCCTCGTTCTTTGCGTCCCGACCGGTCAGCACCCTCGGGTAGCCTCATTCTCGTGTCTTGGTTGCCTGGATTTCGCGCCGTCATCGTCGCCGCCGTCGTCGCGCTCGGCCTGATCGGCGCGGGGCCCGCGACGGCAGCCGTCGCCGCCGGTCCCGCCCAGCCCGCCGGTCCCGTCCGCTCCGACACCGGCGACTTCACCTTCGATTCCTTCGACGCCGACTACACGCTCACGCGCGACGCGAACAAGGACTCGGCGCTGACGACGGTCGAGACGCTGGTGGCCGAGTTCCCGTCGTTCGACCAGAACCACGGCATCGTCCGCGCCATCCCGCTGTCGAATCAGCACACCGATCTCCGGCTCGACATCCGTTCGGTCACCGACGCGAACGGCACGGCCATCCCGTTCACCCGCGACGATCAGGACGGCTTCGCCCGGCTCACGATCGGCTCAGCAGACAGCTACGTGCACGGCCGCCAGACCTATGTGATCACCTACACGCAGCGTTTCGTGGTCCGGCCGTTCGCCGACACGCACGACGACGAGTTCTACTGGGACGTCAACGGCACCGGATGGGATCAACCGTTCGGCAAAGTCAGCGCACGTCTCCATCTCGACAGCGCGCTGACGGGCGCGCTGACCGGTCAGCAGTCCTGCTACGTCGGCGAGCAGGGCAGCACGACGCCGTGCACCATCTCGTCGGCTCCCGCACCGGACGGGACGGTGATCTCCGTAAGCCAGGCGACGGTCCCGCCCCGGCAGAACGTCACCATCGCCGTCGGCTTCCGCCCGGGCACGTTCGCTCCCCCGCCGGACGCCAGGGATGCCTTCCCCTTCGCCGTGCTGCCCTGGATCCTGCTGGCCGTGGCTGCGCTGATGGTGGCGGGCGCCGTGGTCGCGCGTTCGGTCCTCTGGCGGACGCCGCGCGGGCGCGGCATCATCGTGCCGCAGTACACCCCGCCGCCCGGCGTGTTCCCCGCCCTGGCCGCCACGCTCCTGAAGCGGGAGGACCGCGCGCTGCCCGCCCAGCTCGTCGGCTTCGCCGTCAACCGGGTCGCCGCGATCATCGACCATTCGGATGCCTCCCAGTCCCGGCCGTTCGGCCTGCGCCTCCTCGCCGACCCCGCGACCGTGCGAGACGACGCGGAGCGCGACATCCTGACCAGGGTCTTCGGTGCGGCGGAACCCGGCCACGAGGAAGTGCTCGACCCGCAGAACCAGGTTCTCGGCGACCGCCTGGCCGGACTCGGCGGCGCACTGAACACCGTGGTGGCCCAACGCGGCCTGAGGGCACGCCCGAAAAGCCACCTCCCGCTCCTGTTCCGGTTGGGCATCGTGCTGATCCTCATCGCCTGGATCGTCGTGTTCGCCTGGTCGACCACCCAGAACGCGACGACGGCCGTTCTGGGATGGGGCTTCGCCGGCGTGATCGTCGCAACCATCGCCGTCTTCCCGCTGAGCGCCGTGCCGAACCTGCTCACCGAGAAGGGGGTCGAGCTCCGGGACTATCTCCTCGGCCTGCGCGACTATCTCGCCCTCGCCGAGGCCGACCGCTTCCGCGTGCTGCAGAGCCCGGAAGGCGCGGAGCGCGTGGACGCGCGCGACGGCACGGCCGTGGTCAAACTCAACGAGAAGCTCCTGCCGTACGCGATCGTGTGGGGCGTCGAGAAGGAGTGGATGCGCGAACTCGCCCACTCCTACGAGGTCACCGCCACCCAACCCGAGTGGATGCCGGGCTCGGCCAACCCGGCGCTCCTCCCCTTGCAGGTCGCCGCCTTCTCCACGCTGTACCACGGCACCCCGTTCGCGACGACGCCGCCGGTGTCGTCGTACTCCGGCTCGGGCGGCAGCAGCTTCACCGGCGGCGCCGGTGGCGGCGGCTTCTCCGGGGGCGGCGGGGGTGGAGGCGGCGGAGGCGGGTGGTGAGGTCACCCGGACGCCGACGCCTGCGCCGACGCCGCGCAACCCTGCCGGCCCGCCTCAGTCGAACCGCACCTCCACCAGATCCACGATGGTGACGCCCTCGGCGGTCAGCTCGATTTCGATCCGCTCACGGATGTCCTCCGCCGGTTCGCCGTCGTCGTATGTGGCGTGCCCGTCGGCGGGCAGGATCACCTCGAAGCCGCGTTCCAGCGCGCCGAGCGCCGTCGACCGGATGCAGTACTCGCTCTGCAGCCCGGCCACGATCAGGGTGGAGACGCCCATCGCGTGCAGCACGTCGGCGAGCGCGGGGTTCGACTCGAACGTGTTGGCCACGTCCTTGCGCACCACCGGCTCGCCTGGCAGCGGTCGGAAGACGAACTCCCAGCCCGGTGTCCCCGGCTCGTCCGGGTCTCCCGGCCGTCCGTCGTTCTGCACGTGGACGATCGGGATGCGCGCCTCCCTCGCCCGTTCGAGCAGCCCGGACATGGTCTCGCGGAACGCCGCAGCACCCTCGATCGCCGTCTCGCCGTCGAGCATGTTGCGTTGCACATCCACCAGCATCAGTCCGTAACCCATCTCCACATCATCCGCCCACCCCCGGCGACCCGCCAGTCCGTGCAGCATCCCGGGCGAGCCCGATTCGCTATGGTCGACAGCGGGGAGCAATGCGCACCGAGGAGCGGAAGACAGTGGCAGACGATCACAGCACGGCGACGCAGGCCGCCATCCGTGAGCGCAACGTCCGGAGCGCCCTGCAGCTCGTCCTCTCCGGTGGGGGCACGGCGACGCGCGCCGGGATCGCCCGGCGCACCGGCCTCACCTCCGCCACCGTGTCCTCCCTCCTCTCCGGGCTGATCTCCGACGGCCTCGTCCTCGAAGGGCAGCGTGCGGAGAGCACCGGCGGCAAGCGCGCGACGACGCTGCAGGTGGATCAGGAACGGCACGTGCTGCTGTCGGTGATCGTGCAGCCGGGTCTCGTGCGCGGCGCGGTCGTCAACCTGCTCGGGGCCGAACTGACCACCGTGTCCCAGCGCCCGTCTGCGCCCGGCGCCATCGAGGACGTGCAGTCCGTCGTGCGCAGGCTCGCCGCATCCACCACCGCCGCCATCGTCGCCGTCGGCGTGCAGGTGCCCGGCATCGCGGACGGCCCGCTCATCCGGGAGTCCGTGCAGCTCGGCTGGACGGACGTCGACCTCGGCGCCGCGCTCCTGGGCATCGTCGACGCCCCCGTGCACCTGGTCAACGACGCAGACGCGGAAGCCCTCGCCGACTATTCGAGTTCCGACCAGTTCGGCGCCAACCAGATGATCGTGTCGCTGAGCACCGGCGTCGGGGCCGCGTTCATCGTCGACGGCAGCGTGCTCGCCGGTGCCGCCCACCGTGCAGGCGAGATCGGCCACGTGCCCGTGCTGTTCGGCCAGGATGCGCCGCTCTGCCCGTGCGGCAACCGCGGCTGCCTCGAAGAGGTCGTCTCCGTCACCGCTCTGCTCGGCCTCCCGCACGGAACCGACCTGGAATCCGTGGATGTGGCCGGACTCGCCGCGACGCCGGAATCCCGCGAGCGCATCGCGTTCGGCGCTCGCGTGCTCGCCCGGTCGCTGCTGCTCGTCGGGGCCGCACTGGATGTGCCGAACGTCGTGCTCGGCGGCACGGCGCCCAAGCTCGGCGAGGAGTTCATCGGCCACCTGCGCGCAGAGGCGGCACGGCACCCGGTGCGTGCGGCCATGCCGCTCAGCTTCCGCTACGCGAAGGTCGCGCTCGAACAGCCCTTCCGCGGCGCGGCGCAGCACGCCATGCAGTCGACCCTCGGGGTCAGCTGGGCGCTCTAAGCGGCGCCGTCCCGCTCCGCCCGGAGCTCATGCGCGTGCTCGTGCTCGTGCGCCCCGGTGAGCAGGTCGAGCAGCGCTCCCCCGCGCGCCCTGTCGAACCCGAACGTCGCGATGTCCGCATAGGCGTGACCGGTCAGCCTGTGCCCGAGATCCACCACCAGCACGGACCGGCAGGATGCGCGCACCGCGTCGACCACGGCGCGCACCCACGCGCTCCGCTCGTTGTCGATGCCGACGATCACCACCGGAGCCTGCGTCGCCAGCACCAGATGCGGGTCGTCGCCCTCCGCGACCGACACCACCGGGTTGGCGGCCCACTGCCGCCCGGACGGCGAGTCCGGCTCCGCCCACGCCTCGGCGAGGGTCGACCAGCGCGGCACGCCGAGCAGCTCGTTGTCGACGGTGGCCAGCCGCACCACCGTGCAGCGCCCACGGAAGGCGGGAAGCGCATCCTGAGCTGCCGGCGCGAACGCGAACGACCGGGCGATCACCTCCGAGGTCGCCGGACGGTCGAGCACCAGGGACATCAGGACACCCCGAGCTGCGCCGACATCACCATGACCACGCAGCCGCGCACCACGATGTCGCGGCCCTGACTCGTCATGCGGAGCGTGGCGTCCGAGTGGAAGCCGGCCATCGTGCGGTTGCGCAGGGTCTCTCCCACCGCATCGATCAGCGCGCCGTCGAGCAGTTCCTCCGGGCCGCTGAGCACGACCTCGGACAGGTTCAGTGCGCCGACGATGGGCGCGAGCGCCACGCCGAGCCGCTGCCCGGCCACCCGCAGCACCTGGTGGACGGGCTCTCCGGCGATCGCCGCGGCCGCGACGCGCGATTCCAGCCGGGGCACGGCGAGCCAGGCCTCCAGGCATTTCTCCCTGTCGTACTCCGCCTCCGCGCCGTCGTCCGTGCCGACCATCACCTGGCCGATCTCGCCGGCCGCGAATCTGCTGCCGAGCACCAGAGCACCGGCGACGAGCAGCCCGGAGCCGACGCCGTGGCCCACCTTGATGAGCATCATGTCCCCGTGCGCGCCGCCGAAGCCGTGCTCGGCGAGCACCGCGACGTTCGCGTCGTTCGCCACGAACACCGGCAGGCCGGTGCGCTCCTCGATCCGGCGCTGCAGCGGCTGGTCCGTCCAGCCGAGGTTCGGCGCGGCGACCACCGTTCCGGACGGGTCGACGATGCCGGGCGAGCCGATTCCGATGCCCAGGATGGGCGCTGTCGTCATCCCGACCAGCCTGTCCACGAGCCCAAGTACCTTGGCCACGGCCTCCTCGCCGTGGCTGCCGGCGAGAGCGACCTCAGCGGTCGCCAGGATCGTGCCGTCGATGTCGAGCACCGCGCCGCGGAAGGCGGAGTGCTCGCTGAGGTCGACGCCGACGATCTGCGTCGCCGCCCTGTTCATGTCGAGGAGCACGGCCGGTTTGCCCGGCCGCGCATCGTCCCGCTGACCGAGCTCGATGACCAGGCCCTCGGCGATCAGGTCGCCGACGAGGTCGGAGATGGTGACCCTGGTGAGGCCGGTCTCCCTCGCGATGTCCGCCCTGCTCACCTGGCCGGCGCGATACAGCGTCTGCAACACCAGGGAGCGGTTGTGATTGCGGGCGTGCTCGGGGAGCACCTTGCCGCGCGGGCGCAGCGCACGCCCGGGAACCATGCCGCGATCCTGCGGGATCGTGCTGTGCTCGCTCGCGGTGGAGCGCCGTCCTTCATCGACCAGCATGTTTGTTAGTAAAGTCGACAATCAAAGTTTTCGCAAGCATTTCCTGGCCTTGCGGCGGCGCGTCGCGGAAATCCGCCACTCGCGCGCGTCCCCGCCCGCGACACTTTGTACGGCGGCTGAACATACAGGACCGAGCACACGAAAAAGGGCGGGGCGCGCATCCCGTGGATGCACGCCCCGCCCGTCGGAGTCCGCCCGCTACTTGGAGGAGCTGGTGCCCTCCGCCGCGAGGGCGTCCTGCAACGCCTGCTGGAGGCGCTGGTCAGCCTGGCCGTACTCTGCCCAGTTGCCCGCCTTCAGCGCCGTCTCACGGTCAGCGAGAGCTTGCTTCGCCTGCGCGAGCGCCTGCTGCAGAGCCGGGTTGTTCTGCGCCGAGCCGGAGCCGCCTGAGCCGGTCTGGGAGCCGCCCGTTCCTCCGGTGCCTCCTGTGCCGCCCGTTCCTCCGGTGCCTCCCCCGGTCTGCGGCACGTTGTTGTCGCCGGCGGTCGCGCCGGAGTCACCGCCGAACAGCGCGTCGAGCGCCTGGTCGAGGGTGTCCTCGAACGCGATCTTGTCGCCGAACGCCACCAGCACCTTCTGCAGCAGCGGGTAGCTCGTCTCACCCGTGGACTTGACGTAGACCGGCTGCACGTAGAGCAGACCGCCACCCACCGGCAGTGTCAGCAGGTTGCCGTTGATCACGTCCGTCTTGCCCTGTCTGAGCAGGTTGAGCTGCGCGGAGACCGTCGGGTCGGAGTTGAACGTGTTCTGCACCTGTCCAGGCCCTGGCACCGTGTCGCTCGATGGCAGGGTCAAGAGTCTCAACTTGCCGTAGGCCGAGGAGACCTTGCCCTTCGTCGAGCCCGCATCGGAGTCGACGGCCAGGTAGCCCTTCAGCACCGACCTGCTCGACTCGCTGGATGCCTGGGGTATGAAGGTCGTGTACAGCGAGAACGACGGCGCCTTCTGACCCGGCATCTGCATCGTCAGGTAGTACGGCGGCTGCAGCGTGGGATCGGTCGGCGACGACACGGGGTCGTTCGGCGTCGTCCACGCGTCCTCCCGCGAGTAGAACGATCCCGCGTCGGTCACGTGGTACTGGCCGAGCACCGAGCGCTGCACCTTGAACATGTCCGCCGGGTAGCGCACGTGGCTGAGGAGCTGCGAGCTCATGTCGCTCATCGGCTTGACCGTGGCGGGGTAGATCTTCTCCCAGGTCTTCAGGATGGGGTCCTTGGCGTCCCAGGCGTAGAGCGTGACGGAGCCGTCGTACGCGTCGACCGTCGCCTTGACCGAGTTGCGGATGTAGTTGATGTCGTCGAAGGCGTATGCCGGCTTCGGCGTCTCGGTGTCCGCGATGGCGTCGCTCAGGCTGCCGACGTGCGAGTACGGGTACTGGTCGCTCGTGGTGTATCCGTCGATGACCCACTTGACCCGCCCGTCCACGACCGTCGGGTACGCCTGCGAGTCGAGCGTCAGGTACGGCGCCACCTTCTGCACGCGCTTGACCGGGTCGCGGTCGTAGAGGATCTGCGAGTCGTTGTTGACCGCGTCGGACAGCACGATCTGCTCGTCCTGGAACTTGAGCGCGTAGACCAGCCGCTTGAAGATGTTGTCGAGCTTCGGGCCGCCCTCCCCGCTGAACGTCGTGTACGTCTGCTGCGCGTCACCCTTGCCGCCGGGGTAGTCGAGCTCGACGTTCTTGCCGCCCTTCGGACCGCCGACGATCGAGTACGTCGGCGACTGCTGGCCGAAGTAGATGCGCGGCTCGTACGTGCCGAGCGACCCCTGGCTCGGGATGCCCGACTCCAGGAACACGGGCTGGCCGTCGACGGAGCGCTTGTTGCCGTACGCGGCCACAAGGCCGTAGCCGTGCGTGTAGACGATGGTGTCGTTGTACCAGTTGCGTGCGCTCGTCAGGCCGGACTGCTGCAGCTCGCGGACCGCGACCACCGCATCCTGTTCCTTGCCGCCGATGTCGTAACGGTCGACGGCGAGGTTGTTCGGGAACGCGTAGTACTGGCGGAACTGCTCCAGCTGGCGGAACGACGGGCTGACGACGGCGGGGTCGATGATGCGGATCTGCGCCGTGGTCTGCGCGTCCTGGCGCAGCTGGCCCTGCTCGACGTCCGTCGTGGCGTTGTACGGGATGACGTCGATGTCGCTGAGGCCGTACGCATCCCGGGTGGCGTCGATGCCGTTCTGCACGAACGGCGTCTCGAGCGTCTTCTGGCTCGGCTCGACCTGGAAGCGCTGGATCACCCACGGGTAGATCGCACCGGCGATGAGGGCTGCGACGATGAGCAGCGCGGTTCCGACGATCGGGAAGCGCCAGCGGCCGATGAAGGCCGTCAAGATGAAGAGCAGCGCCACGAAGACGGCGGCACCGGCCAGCACTGCACGGGCAGGGATGGTGGCATTCACGTCGGTGTACGCCGCGCCATTGATCATGTCGTTGACGTTGGAGTCGGTGACGGTCGCGTACCGGTCCAGCCAGATGCTCACGCCCTGCAGCAGCAGGTAGAGCGCCGAGATGACCGAGATCTGGATGCGCGCGGCCTTCGAGATGCGCACCTCGCGCCCGCTCACCCTCAGCGAACCGTAGAGGTAGCAGGTGGCGAGCGTCGCCAGCAGTGCGATGAGCACCACGGCCGATGCGAACCCGACGGCGCCGCGGTAGAACGGCAGCGCGAACAGGTAGAAGCCGATGTCGAGGTGGAACAGCGGGTCGGTCTTGCCGTACGCCGTGCCGTTCAGCCACATCGCCGCGGTCTGCCAGCGGCTGCCCGCCGAGACGCCGGCGAAGATGCCGAAGACGATCGGGATGCCGTACATCGCGAGGCGGCGCAGCGGCTCGACGACCTGCTGGTAGCGGTCGAGCTGCGAGTTCAGCTTGGCGTAGACCGGTCGCAGCCGGTATGCGAGCTGGATGGCGAGCCACAGGGGCACGGCCATGCCGAGGAACCCGATGAAGAACATCGTGATCGCGCCGAACCACTGTGTGGTGAGGACGTTGAGGAAACCGACCTGCTGGTACCACAGGATGTCCGCGTACAGTCCGGCGAAGACGAAGAAGGCGATCACCAGAGCGACGATCACCCCCAGGGTGATCCAGATGGCCGCGCGACGGCGCCCAGGTGGTCGGACTGCTGCTGTTGAACTCACGAATGGCCCTCATTGCTCTCGCGTGGCAAGGTCAGAAATCCATCCTAGGCGTCCGTCGCTTGGAGAACGCCGTATCGAATACGCCTGCGGCGAAGCTCGCGGCGGGCGCTGGGCGAAGCCTATGTAAGCGCTATGAAGCAGGGCAGGTGGCCAGGCCGGAGGTGCTGCCTCCCGAGCTGATCGCCTTCAGTGCGGCGAGCGAGTCGTCCAGCGTCTTCACCGCGAAGACGTGCAGCCCGGACGGGATGTGTCCGGTGACCTCGTTGCAGTTCGTCGCTGGCGCCAGGAAGTACGTGGCTCCCCCGGTGTCCCTCGCCGCGTACATCTTCTGCCGGATGCCGCCGATCGGGCCGATGTTGCCCTCGTTGTCGATCGTGCCTGTGCCCGCGACCTTCTTGCCGCCGTTGAGGTATCCGGGGGTGAGCTGGTCCATGATCCCGAGCGCGAACATCTGGCCGGCGCTCGGCCCTCCCACGTTGTCGAGCTGGATCTTCACGTCGAACGGGAAGGTGTAGTCCATTCCGGCGCCGATCCCGAGGACCGTCTGCGCCCCCGACTTCACGGGCGTGATCGACACCGTGGACGCCGCACCGCCGCGGATGATGCCGACCTCGGCCGCCTTGTCGGTGCCGTTCTTGTCGATCAGTTCGCGCAGGGTCGCGACGCCGGGCACCGGCTCGCCGTTCACGCTGGTGATCTCGTCGTCCACTTTCAGCACCCCGGCTGCCGGTGTCCCCTTGATGACCTGCTTGACCGCGACGGCTTCCGGGAATTCGTAGCCGAGGTGGTTGAGGGCGGCGGCCACCGCATCCTGCTGCGAGTTGACCATCAGGGCCGCGTTCTCCGCATTGGACTGCTCGGTGGTGGTGCCGGGCGGGAAGACGACGTCCACCGGCAGCACGGCCTTGCTCGGCTGGAACCAGGCGGCGATGATGTCGAACCAGCTGGGCCGCTGGTCCGGGTTGCCGACGACGGAGACGGTCAGCAGGTCGAGGGAACCGGACGTCGGGTACGTCTTCTGCGACGGGATGCTGATCAGCGGCTTCGCTTTGTCGCTCTCCTTCGACCCGACCGGCTGGTCCTTCCCGAGCGTGTTGAAGACGGGGCCCGGCTGCTCGATCACGAACGGCGCCGGCGCGACCGCGAGCACGAGGGTCAGCGCGAAGGCGACGCCGACGGCGATCCATCCCGCGATCACCCGCCGGGGAGGGGCGACCCTGGTGGTGCTCTCCTCCGCAGGCGGCTGCAGTTCGTCGTCGCTGAAGAGGCTCACGCACTGTCCCTTTCGTGTGTTGCATCGGCTGGTCGCTCGTCTGTTCGCCACGGGCGCACATCCAGAGCCCGAGCCTAGGCCAATTCTCACCCGGCGCCGTCGTACACGGTCTAGCGTAGATTCCAAGCCTGAAAGCCGGACCACACGAAAGAGGCGTAACGATGGCCGACGATCCCAACAAGGAACCGGACGACGAGCTGGCCCGCCTGCTGCGCGAGATGCTCTCCGGAAACGCGTCCATCGACCCGAGCCAGCTGGCAGGGGCCGCAGGACTGCCGAGCGATCCAGCGAGCATCCAAGCCCTGATCGGCCAGCTGCAGAACGCGATGCGCAACACCGACGGCGGCATCAACTGGGACCTCTCGCTGGAGCAGGCCCGCACGCTCGCGTCCGAGGGCGCCCACTCCGTCACCCCTGCCGAGCGCGCGACGCTCGACCAGGCGTTCAACGTCGCCGCCCTCTGGCTCGACCAGGTCACCACGGTGTCCGAGCTCACCAGCCCGCCCCAGCTGATCGGCCGCGCGGAGTGGGCGAGGCAGACGATGCCACTCTGGACGCAGCTCGCTGAGCCCGTCGCCCTCAGCATCTCCGACGCGCTCACCCGCGTGCTCACCGAGCAGGCGCCGGAAGAGATGCAGGGAATGCTCGCCAACGCCGGGCAGATCATGCGCAGCGTCGGAGGAGCCCTCTTCGCGATGCAGCTCGGCCAGGTGGTCGGCCAGCTCGCCAAGGAGGTCGTCTCCGGCGGTGACATCGGCATCCCGCTGCTCGCCGACGGCCAGGCGGCCCTGCTCCCCCAGAACGTCGCCGAGTTCGGCGACGGCCTCGACATCCCGGCCGACCAGGTGCAGCTCTACCTCGCGGTGCGCGAGCTCGCCCACGCCCGCCTGTTCCGCCACGCCAAGTGGCTGCGGCTGCAGCTGATCACCCAGATCACGGCGTTCGCCAAGGGCATCACCATCGACACCGACCGGCTCGAAGAGCTGGCGGAGGGCTTCGACCCCTCCAACCCGGAGGAGCTGCGCGAGGCGATGGTCAGCGGCGCGCTGATCCCGCCGAAGACCGAGGAGCAGCAGGAGGCGCTCGCCCGCCTGGAGACGGTGCTCGCACTTGTCGAAGGCTGGGTGGATGTGGTCACCGCCAACGCCACCCGCCTGCTGCCGAAGGCGGACGCCATCGCGGAGATGGTCCGCAGGCGCCGCGCATCCGGTGGCCCTGCCGAGTCGGCGTTCGCGACGCTCGTCGGCCTGGAACTCCGCCCCCGCCGGCTGCGCGACGCCGCCGCGATGTGGCAGGCCGTCACCGACGCCGTCGGCCAGGAGGCCAGGGACGACCTGTGGTCGCACCCCGACCTGCTCCCCCAGTCCAGCGACCTCGACGACCCGTCGGCGATCGTCGCCAGGCTCACCGCCACCGCGAACGGCCAGGAGCCGGAGCGCGACGCGGTCGACCAGGCGCTCGAAGACCTGCTCCGCGGCGACACGGAGCGGCCGACGGAGGAGTAGGCCGCCGGTCTGCGAGGTCGCCGGTCCGCCGGATTCAGCGCCGTGCCCTTCGGGGCGCGGCGCTTTTTTCGTGCTGAGCGTGTGGACGGCGCCTCCGGCTTGTGGATAACTCCTGCGCCGTCCGGCGGTCTGCGGGATGATGCCGGGATGGTCTACGCACTCGATCCCCGCATCCACCGGGTCTGGCGGTCGCCCAGCACCCTGCAGTTCGGGGTGGACACGGCGGTGCTGACGCTGGACGACCTGAGCAATGCGGACGAGCGGATGCTCGTGGCGCTCGACGCGGGCGTGACGATGTCCGGGCTGCAGATGGTGGCGAGGAGGGCACGTGCCGACGCCGGGGCTCCTGCGCGACTGCTGGAACGTCTCGCGCCCGTGCTGGCGCCGCCGCCGGAGCCGGAGGGCGAGCGGCCCGTCGTCGTGATCGACGGCGCCGGGCAGACCGCCGCCCGGCTGATCGAGGCGCTCGGCGATGCCGGGGTGGATGCGCGCAGCGGCCTGACCTGGGACGACCCTGCCGTCGACACGGCAGCGGCCGCCATCGTGGTCGGCTCGTTCGCGATCGAGCCGGAGCGCCATCGCCGCTGGTTGCGCAGGGACGTGCCGCACCTGGCCATCGTGTTCGGCGACGAGCGGGTGCGCGTCGGGCCGTTCGTCGACCCGGGCGCTGGACCGTGCCTCGGCTGCGTGGACCTCCGGCTCACGGACGCCGATCCGGCCTGGCCGGCGATGGCCACGCAGCTGTACACCCGGGATGCGCGGCGCGAGACGCCGCTCGTCGCGGCCGCCGCCTCCGGCGTGGTCGGCTTCGCTGTGCTCGACCGGCTGCGCGGCGGCCGTGCACTCAGCCGGTCGAGCGTGGCGGTCGACTACGTCACGGGCGCGCGGGAGGAGACAGACTGGGCCGCGCATCCGGGATGCGGGTGCCTGGGGCTGCCGGTCGACCCCGCGTGACGCTCATCTGCTGACGGGCACGTGCGGGGCCATCTCGGCGAGGAACCGCGACGGCTGGCGCACCGAGGAGCGACCGGCGTACTGGCCCGACTGCGACCAGCTGAGCTGCAGGTTGCTGCGCGCTCTGGTGATGCCGACGTAGAGCAGCCGGCGTTCCTCGTCGATCTGCTCGAAGCTCTTCGCGTAGCTGATCGGCACCAGCCCCTCGCTCAGGCCGACGAGGTAGACCGACTCCCACTCCAGGCCCTTCGCCGAGTGCAGGGTCGCCAGGGTCACGGCGGACAGGGTCGGCTCGTGCTGGCCGGCCTGGCGGGTGAGCAGTTCGTCGGTGAAGCGACGGAACGACGTGCCGGGCGGCATCGTGTCGACCAGGCCCATGATGGCGTTCAGCGACTCCCAGCGGTCACGCACGGCGCCCCGCGTCTCCGGTGGCTCCTGGCTCCAGCCCAGCGAGCGCAGCACGTCGCTGACCGACTTGAAGAGCGGTTCGTCGCCGACCGCGACACTGGCGGCGCGCAGCGACATGATCGCCTGGCGCACCTCCGGCAGGTCGAAGAAGCGCTTCGAGCCTCGGATCTGGTAGCTGATGCCGAGATCGCCGAGCGCCTGCTCGATGGCGGCGGCCTGCACGTTCACCCGGTAGAGGATCGCGATGTCCTCCGGCTTCGCTCCCGCCGCGAGTTCCGCGGCGATCTTCTGGGCGACGGCGCGGGCCTCGTCCCGGTCGCTCTCGTACGCCGTCGGCGACGGGATGCCCGCCGCAGCGGAGTCGGCCGCACCCGGCGTGGCCGCACCCGTAGCCGCCGCACCCGGCGTCGCCACCACCGCTGCCGCCGAGTGCAGCGTCAGCGCGCCCGCACGTCCGCGCATGAGCCGGTTCGCCGCATCCACCACAGCGGGCGTCGAGCGGTAGTTCTGCTCCAGCCGCACCACCGTCGCCCCCGGATGCGTCCGCTCGAAGTCGAGCAGGTACGCGCTGCGCGCCCCGGCGAAGGAGTAGATGGTCTGGCTGGCGTCGCCGACCACGCAGACGTCGCGTCTGCCGCCGAGCCAGAGATCGAGGAGCTGCTGCTGCAGCGGAGAGACGTCCTGGTACTCGTCCACCACGAAGAAGCGGTACTGCTCGCGCACCTGCATCGCCACGGCCGGCTCGATCTCGATCATCCCCGCGCAGACGAGCAGCACGTCCTCGAAGTCGATCTGCTTCCGCTCGTCTTTGAGGTCTTCGTACGTCTGCAGCATCAGCACCAGCTGCTCGGCGGTGAGGGTGCCCGGCACCGTGCGGTCCGCGACGGCGGAGGCGTACTGCTCGATGCTGAGCCCGGACACCTTGCGCCACTCCACCTCGGCGGCCACGTCGCGCAGGGTCGCCGTGTCGACGCGCAGCTTCAGGCGCTCCGCCGCCTGGCCGAGCACCCTGCCCTTGCCGTCGAGCACGCTCGGCAGCTGGCCGCCGACCACCTGCGGCCAGAAGAAGTTCAGCTGGGACAGCGCAGCGGCGTGGAAGGTCCGCGCCGCGACGCCGCCCGCGCCGAGCTGGCGCAGCCTCCCCCGCAGTTCGGCCGCCGCCCGGTTGGTGAAGGTGAGTGCCATCACGCGGTTGGGCGCGTACGCGCCGGAGGCCACGCCGTACGCGATGCGATGCGTGATCGCGCGCGTCTTGCCCGTGCCGGCACCGGCCAGGATGCAGACCGGCCCGAGCAGCGCCTCGGCGGCGACCCTCTGCTGCGCATCCAGCCCGTCGAGCAGACTGTCCGGATTCACCGTGCCGCCCCGCTCACCGTGCCACCCCGGTCACCGCGCCACCGGAGCCTCGTCCAGCGATCCGCCGTACCAGTCTTCGATCAGAGCGCGCGCGATCGAGGACCGGCCGGGCAGGATGACCTGCTCGCGCGCCTCCCACAGCTCGGTGCGGCTGAACCAGCGCAGGTCGAGGATCTCCTCCCCGTCCGGTGCGAGCCCGGACGGCGCCTGGTCGTCGGCCAGCCGGGCCGTGAAGCCGACCATCACCGATGCGGGGAACGGCCACGGCTGCGACCCCTTGTACTGCGGGTCGACCACCCGGATGCCCGCCTCCTCGAAGATCTCGCGCTGCACGGCGGACTCGAACGACTCCCCCGGCTCGACGAAACCGGCCAGCAGCGAGTATCGCGAGTTCTCCCACATCGCGTTCGATCCGAGCAGCAGCCGGTCGTCCGCATCCAGCACGGTCACGATCACGGCGGGGTCAGTGCGCGGGAACACCTCGGAGCCGTCCTCGAAGCAGCGGCGCACCCAGCCGGCCTGCTCCACGACGGTCGGCGTGCCGCAGCGCGGGCAGTGGGTGTGGGAGGCGTGCCAGTTGGCGATCGCGAGCGCCTCGGTGAACAGCCCGGCGTCACGGTCGGTGAGCGCGGTGGCGACGGTGCGCAGGTTCCCCCAGCGGGCCTCATCCGGTTCGAGCTCCTGCGCGGCGGCGTCGGTGAGGACTTCGAGCACGACGGCGGTGCCGGCAGGCTCCGCGTCGCTCGCGACGAGCGTGCGTCCCAGATAGACCCTGACCAGTGCCGAGGTCACCCGTTCGACGGGGAGCAGCTCGAGGGCGGCAGCGCCGGCACCGGATGCGCCCCAGCCGTCCGCGGCGGGCGTCGCCGCCTCCACGCTGTCCGCCGTGAGCAGCGCCCTGCCCTTCCAGAGCGCGAGCACGCGCGTCGACGGCTCCTCCCAGAGCTCGTCGAACAGCGCTGGACGCGACCGGGAGACATGATCGCGGTCGACGGCGTGACGCGAGAGCGGCAGCGAATCGAATGGGATGGGCGACATCGAGGTCCTTTCGGGGCGTGGCGAACGGCTCACGCGGGGAAGTCCAATTAACCTTGGCGCATGGCCAGATCCCATCTCACTCTAGCCGCGCTGGCCACTTCGGCCGTGCCGGGGCTCGAGGTCTCCGGTGCCCGCAGCTACACACTCGGGGGCGCGGGCGAGTTCGACTCCGCGCTCCTCAGCGGGCGGGACGGCGGAACGTCGGTCATCCGGGTTCCCACGTCGCAGGCGGCGGAGACCGAGCAGAGCGCCGACCTGGTCGCCCTGCGCGCGCTGACCACCGGCATCCGCAGCCGCCTCCCGTTCGACGTGCCGACCTACCTCGGCCAGGCTCCCGTCGGCGGCACGCGCGCGATCGTCTACGACTTCCTGCCCGGCCACCACATCGACGTCGACGACATCCCGCCCGGCGACGGTCTGGCCGGATCGATCGGGCACGCCATCGCGGCCATCCACACGCTTCCGACCAACTTCGTCGGCGAGGCGGGACTCCCGGTGCTGAGCGCCGCGGAGTGCCACACGTCCACCACGGCCCTGATCGAGTCCGCCGCATCCACCGGGCTGCTGCCGAGCGCGCTCCGCGACCGCTGGCGCGATGCGTCGGCCGACCAGTCGCTCTGGCAGTTCCAGCCCACCGTGGTCAACGGGGCCCTCACCGCCGACTCGTTCCTCGTGGAGGACGAGACCGTGCTCGCCGTTCTCGGCTGGTCGGCGCTGCGCGTGGGCGACCCTGCACGTGACCTGCACTGGCTGCTCGCGATGAACCCGGAGGCGACGGAGGGCGCGCTCGGCGCATACGCCTCGACGCGCCAGGTCGCCACCGACCGCCAGTTCACGCAGCGCGCGATGCTGTACGCGGAGCTCGAGGTCGCCCGCTGGCTGCTGCACGGCCGCGAGGTGCGCGACCAGAGCATCGTCGACGACGCCGTGCAGATGCTCGACGGCCTGGTCGACCGGGTGCACAGCAATGCGGTCACCCCGCTGTCGACGGCCACGGGACCGATCCTCGCGATCGACGACGTCGAGGCGATGCTCGACCGCACGCCGGGCGACCGCAGCTCGGATGCCTACGGTCACGCCGGCGGGATGAAGCCCGTCGAGGAGGACCAGAGCGACCCCAACTCCTCCGCGGAGTAGAGCCGCTCCGGCCGGATGACCTCGTCGTCGGCCACGAAGTAGAAGACGGCGTCGATCTTCTCCGGGTCGACGCCGGCGTACTGCGCGTACGCCAGCCGGTAGAGGGCGAGCTGGAGCTGCTTGCGTTCGAGGTCGGCGGCGTCGCGCGGCGCCTTGCCGGTCTTCCAGTCGACGATCTGGTGGCTGTGCACGCCGTCGTCCGCCGGGTAGACCGCATCCAGTTTGCAGACCACCACCTGCCCGGCGAGCGTGACGTGGATCTCGATCTCCACCTCGTCCGGGCGGCGGCCCGCCCACTCGCTCGCCGCGAAGGTGCGCTGCAGCTCGGCCAGCTGCTCGGCCTCGAGCTGCTCCCCCGCCGGGTCGTCCAGTTCGTATGCCGCGGCGTCGATGACGTCTGCGGCTCCCGCCACCGTGCCGTATCGCTGCTCCACCCAGCCGTGGAACAGGGTGCCGAGACGGGTCTGCCGGTACGGCCGCTCGGGCATCGGGCGGCGGAGGGCTGCCGCGACGGACGCGGGATCGGTGACGTAGTCCTTGAACCGCGAGGCGGGAATCCGCGTCGGCAGCTCGACCAGGCCGGCGTCGTCGAGACGGCGGGCACGCTCGGCGAGCAGCAGATCGAGGTCGGCGGCGTAGATTCCTCCGTCGCCGGCTCCGCGCTCCAGCGCGTTCCTGACGGCTGCTGCGGCGGCGTGCACCCTGTCGTGCCGCACGCCGAGCGGGTCGAGCGGCCACGTCACGGTCTGCGCGTCGAGCGCGAACGGGTTCTCGTCCGGCTCAGCGCACTCCGGGAACGCGTCGTCCGGAAGCAGACCGGCGGCCTGCAGTTCGAGCAGGTACGCGCCGGGACCGCGCGGCTTCTTCTGCGTCGACCAGTACGATCCGGAGAGCAGCAGGTGCTCCTTCGCCCGGGTGACGGCCACGTAGACGAGTCTCCGTTGCTCGGCGGCGTGCCGGGCCACGATCTCCTCCTCGAACGCGGTCATCGACTCGTCGATGTCCTTCTGCGTCTCCGCCGTGCGCCAGGCCAGCACGGGCAGCTCGGTGGAGTCTCCGCGGAACTCGAACGGCAGAGCGCCGAACTCGAACCAGCCGCGCTTGCTCTGCGGCCCGCCCGGCAGTTCGCCGTCGACCATCCGCGGCACGGCGACCACATCCCATTCGAGGCCCTTCGACCCGTGGATGGTCAGGATCTGCACCGTGCCGGGCTCCGGCTCCTCGCTGCGCGGCGCGAGGTTGTCTCTGCGCTCCGCCTCGGCCAGCCAGGCGAGGAACGAGCCGAGCGTGGCCTGATCGTCGCTGGCCAGATAGGAGGAGACCTGCTCGGCGAACGCGTCGAGGCTCGCCTGGCCGAGCTGGGCAGTCTCGTTCGCGGCGACCTCGATGTCGAGCAGCAGTTCCTGCTGCACCAGCGTCACCAGGTCGAGCAGGTCGAGACCGACCCTGGATCGCAGGTGGTCGAGCTGGCGGCCGGCCTCGCGCATCCTGTGCAGGCCGGCCTCGCTGAACCCGGCCAGCTGGGAGTGCCCGTCCTTCGCCTCGACCACGAAGTCGAGGGCGTCGACGAGGGAGGCGGACTCGTCGCCCGCCACCGACTGCCGCAGGCGCCTGCGCACCTCGGGATCGAGCTCCTGGAACCGGTGGTCGCGCGCGGCGAGCCAGGATGCGACGTTCCGCAGCGCTTGGATGTCCTTCGGCCCGATCCGCCAGCGCGCACCGGTGAGCAGCCGGATCAGCTCCGAGCCGGCCGTCGGGTCGTGCATGACGCGCATGGCGCTCACCAGGTCGGCGATCACCGGCTGCTCCAGCAGGCCGCCGAGTCCGAGCACGTGATACGGGATGTTCCTCCGCGAGAGCGCCGCGGTGAAGACGTCGATCTTCTTGAGCGACCGGCAGAGCATGGCGGCGCTCGGCACGGCACCGCGCGCATCCCGGGTGGCCAGGCGAGCGCCCAGCCACGCGGCGACCGCTTCGGCCTCGTCGGCGACGGTCTGCTCGAAGACGGCGAGCAGCTCGCCCTTCTCCGCGCCGGGCCTCGGCTGCAGCTGCTCGACGTGGACGGGCGAGCTCGCGGTCAGCGGGGCGACCAGCGCGTTGGCGGCGTCGAGCACGCTCGTGGGGTTGCGCCAGCTGGTGCTGAGCGCGTACTCGGCGGCGCCGTCGCGAGTGCCGGTGAAGTCGAGCGAGAACCTGCCGAGGTTGGCGGCGCTCGCCCCTCGCCAGCCGTAGATGGACTGGTGCGGGTCGCCGACCGCCATGACGGCCTGCCCGCTGAACAGGCCCGAGAGCAGGCGGGTCTGCACCACGGAGGTGTCCTGGTACTCGTCGAGCAGCACCACCCGGTAGCGGGACCGGTAGTCGTCTGCGACGGACGGAACGCGCTCGCTGACGCGCAGCGCGAGCGCGACCTGGTCGGAGTATTCGACGAAGCCGCGGCGCACCTTCTCCGCCGCGAACTGCTCCGCGAGGTTGAGCAGTGGAGGGAGCGCACCGACCACCTGGATGGCCGAGCGCACGGAGGCGTACAGCTCCTTGACCCTTCCGCTGCCGGTGGGCAGGTCGGCGATGGTCTGGAACCGCTCGGTCATCCGCAGCACGTCCGCAGCCTCGACCACGTTCTCGCTGAGCGCGCGGCTGAGCGAGATGACGGCCGAGGTGACGGTGTCGACGCTCTTCTCGAGCTCGACCAGCCGATCGTCCGTGCTCGTCACCACGAGGCGGCGGGCAACCTGCCACGCCGACGCCTCGCTGAGCACGGCGGACTCCGGCTCTCGCCCGATCAGCAGCGCGTTCTCGCGGAAGATCGCGTTGGCGAACGCGTTGTACGTCGCCACCTCCGGCGCGTCGAACGGGTCGAACTCGATGTCAGTCAGCCCGGACGCCACCAGCTGCTCGATGCGCTTCCTGATGCGGATCGCCAGCTCGCCGGCCGCCTTGCGGGTGAAGGTGAGGCCGAGGATCTCCGGCACCCTGACGTGCCCGTTGGCGAGCAGCCAGACCACCCGGTTGGCCATCGTCTCCGTCTTGCCGCTGCCTGCGCCGGCCACGACGATCGCCGGTTCGAGCGGCGCCTCAATCACGGCCTGCTGCTGCAGCGTGGGGGTGGGCAGCCCCAGCGCCTCCGCGATCTCGACCGCACTGATCCTGCGCACGGGTCGGGGATGCTCCTCGTGCGCGAGCGTGAACGCCTGCTCCACGAAGTCGAGCGTCGCCTCGTCCGCTCCCCACTCCAGCAGCCCGTCGCCGTTCTCCTCGATCATGCGCTGACCGCCGGAACGAGGTGGATGCGGTACTCGTACTTCGCGTGCGGGTCCCTGTCTCCGAGGTCGACCACTCCGGCGAACGTGCTGCCCGCCATCCCGGCCGCTGCCTGCTCGACCCTGGCCTTCAGCCGGTCGAGCCCGTCGCCGTCGACCCGCTCCTGGGCGACCTCCCTGTAGCCCTTTCCGCGCACGCCCTTGCTCACGTAGAGCAGCTTCGCGCCGCCGGACGGGGCGCCCTCCGCCGCATCGACTGCCCCGTGCTCCAGGGCGAGCTGGTACGCGCCGAGCTGGGCGTGCCCGGCCACCTGCGCGGCGCTCGGCACGGTGTTGCCTGTCTTGAGGTCGACGATGACGATGGTTCCCTCCGGAGTGCGTTCGACGCGGTCGATGGTGCCGCGGATCAGCGCGCGGCCGACGGAGAGCTCGAACGCGCCCTCCGAGCCGAGGAGCGCCCCTCCCGCCCGCTCGAAGTCGCGCAGGTACTCGGAGACGCCCTCTGCGAGCTTCCTGGTGCGCCTGCGCTCCTTCTCCTCGAGCCACGGGGACTCGAACTGCAGCTCGTTCCAGCGTTCCTCGACGCCGCGCCAGACGCGTTCGACGCTGAGGTCGCCGTCCGGCTCGGTGCTGACCTGCTCCATCACCGCGTGCACGACGGTGCCGATCCCGGCGGCGAGGCCGCTCGGCGAGGACGCCATCGCGTCGACGAACCAGGCGAGCGGCGACTTCTCGAAGGTCTCCAGGCGCGACGGGGAGACCCTGACCACCGCATCCGGATCGTCGAGGTCGACCAGCGGCTCCTCGGTCGACGGCGCGATCAGGCCGTACCAGTCGTCCGGGCTCGCGCCCTCCACCTCCGCGGCGGCGAGACGCGCGAGGGCGTCGGCCGCATCCGGGGCGCCGGTGGTGACCAGCCGCCGCCTCAGCCGCCCGACCATCCCGCGCAGCGACAGTGGATGCACGGAGTCGTCCGTGTCGTCGTGGGCCAGATCGCCGGCGAGCCGGAGGAACGGGGAGGGCTGCTCGTCGTCGTTGGCGGTGGCCGTGAGGATGACCTGCGTGCGCGCCCTGGACACCGCGAGCGCGAACATCCTGAGCTCGTCGCCGAGCACCTGGGCGCGTTCGTCCACCGTGTCGGACGTGGTTCCGGCGAGTGCGTCCGCGAGCGCCTGGGGGTGCAGCAGGGAGCCGCGGAGGCGCAGGTTGGGCCAGACGCTCTCCTGGAGCCCTGCGACGGCGACGATGTCGAACTCGGCGCCGATGGTGGCGCTCGGGGTGCAGACCAGCACGGCCTCCCCCGCCGTCTGAGCGGCGAGGGTGTCTTCCGGGACCTCTGCGCCGAGCAGTTCGACGACGAAGTCGGACGCGGGACGCTCCGGATAGCGCTCGACGAACCGCCTGGCGGCGGTGAACAGCGCGACGACGCCGTCGAGGTGGCGGTTGGCCTCGTCGGCGACGATGCCGCTGCGTTCCGACTGCTCCAGCCAGCGCTTGGCGAGCCCGCTGCGCTCCCAGGCGTGCCAGAGCAGTTCCTCGATGGTGGCGCCGTTCTGCGCCTTCTCGCGTCCGGCCGCGATGGTCTCGGCGAGCCGGGATGCGCGGCGTGCCGGGGCGGAGTCGATGGTGGAGAACCGGCCGGGTGCGCTCAGCGCCTCCACGAGCAGGTCGTCGGCCGAACGGTTGCCGTCCCCGGCCAGCTCCTCCTGGCGGAGGGCCAGCCGCAGGCGGCGCAGGCTGATCCCGTCGAGGCCGCCGAACGGCCCGAGCAGCAGATCGGAGACCACGGGAGGGTCGAGCTCGACGGCGCCGAGCTCGACGCCGACGACCGTGATCAGCTGCCGGGCGGCGAAGTCGTCGCGCAGCGCGCGCCCTGCGACGCTGGTCCTGGTCGGCACCTCGGCGACCGCGAGCGACCTGGCGAGGCCAGGCACGTGCGCGCCGGAGCGGACGACGACGGCCATCCTGTTCCACGGCACACCGTTCATCAGGTGCTGCTCCCGCAGCCTGCGCGCCAGCCGCGCCGCCTCTGCCGGGGCGGACGACGCCTCGATGCGCACGACCTCCTGGCCGGACGGCGGCGCATCCCGGCCGGCTGCTGCGAGGCGCTGGACGCCGGCCGCCGCCGTGCCGATGCGCTCGGTGACGCGCGTCGTCAGGTCGCGGAGCGCCGGCGTCTGGCGGTGCGCCGTGCCGAGGACGAAGCGCGTGACGGGGACGCCAAGCCGCGCCTCCAGCTGGCCGAGAGCCGTCGCCTCCGCCCCGCGGAACGTGGTGGACGCCACATCCGGATCGCCGAACGCCACGATCGCCATGCCGCGGGCGGCGAAGGCGCGCAGCAGGGAGACAGTGGCGAGCGTCGCTTCCTGCAGGTCGTCGACGAAGATCGCCCTCAGCCGGTCGAGCGAGCTGCCGCCGCGCACGACGGACACGGCCTCGGCGATCAGCTCCGACGAGTCGACGAAGGTGCCGCGATAGCTGTCCACCACGCGTTGATACTCCGCGATGAAACGCGCGGCGGCCCTCCACTCGTCGTGCCCCGTGATCGCGCCCAGCTCGGAGAGCCTGCTGGGCGTGACGCCGAGTTCGACGCAGCGCGCCATCAGCTCGCGCAGTTCGGTGCGGAACCCGCGGAGGGTGCGCACGTCGGCGACCAGCGGCTCCGGCCAGGCCGGTCCCGTGCCGTCTTCGAGATGGCCGTCGATCAGCTCGGCGATGATCTGGTCCTGTTCGCCGCCCGTGAGCAGGCGGGGCGGCTCCAGCGCCGCCGCCCTGGCGCGCTCCCCCGCGAGCTGGAATGCGAGCGACGTCGCCGTCCTCGCCAGCGGGCCGTTGGTCGGGACGCCGATCCGCAGCGCGATCCTGTCGCGCAGCCGGGTGGCCGCCGACCGGGATGCGCTGATCGCGAGCACCTCCCCCGTGCCGTAGCCGCGCTGCAGCACCCGCTCGGCGAGCGCCTCGACCAGCGCGGTGGTCTTGCCGGTGCCCGGCGCGCCGATGACGGCACCGGATGCGCTGTCCGGCAGCGCGAGGACGGCCGCCTGCGTGTCGTCGAGTGCGAGGTCGGCCACCGTCTGCTCCGCGGAAGGCGGCGGTCGGAAACCTCGGATCGTCATGCCTGAAACGCTACCGGCGTCCGCCGACAGAGAACGCGGCGCAGCGCCGCAGGCTGCGTGTCGTAGTCTGAACTCACATCCGCCGGTCAGATTCGAAAGGCACCACACGTGGAGATCCGCATCGGAATCGTCAACGCTCCTCGCGAGCTCAGCTTCGAGTCGTCCCAGACGGCGGAGGAGATCGCATCGCAGGTCGAGGCAGCGCTCTCGAGCGGCACCGGATTCGTCCGCCTCACCGACAACAAGGGCAAGCTGTACGTCGTCCCGACGGCCGGCATCGCATACATCGAGATCGGTTCGGACGAGTCGCGCCGCATCGGCTTCGTCGGCTAGATTCGCCAGCGTGGAACTGCTCTTCGTCGCGCTCGGCGGGGCCATCATCGGCCTCGCCGCCCGCTATCTGCTGCCGAACCGTCACACGCACGGCGCCGTGCTGATCCCCGCTCTCGGGGTCATGGTGTCGAGCGTGCTCTGGGTCGCCCTCACCTGGGCCGGCCTGAAGTGGAACGGCGGCTGGATCTGGTGGATCACGCTCCTCGGCACGGCCCTGGTGGTCGCCGTGGTCGACGTGGTCATCGGCCGTGTCCGCACCGCCCACGACGACCGGATGCTCGCCGACCTCACCAAGGGCGCCGTCGCGCGCTGAGGCCGTCCCACCGGCTCCGCTCGAACGGAATCCGCGCCCGACACGCCGCCGCACTCTCCGTAATTACGGAGATCCCGGCCGTTGCGCCCGCATCCTCCGCAACGACGGAGATCCCGGCCACGCGCGACTCCTCCGACGCAACCGTCCTCCGCGTCGCGCCCGGTCCGTTCGAGCGGAGTTTCGGGCCGATGCGCCGAGTTTCTCCGCTCGGGCGGAGAACCCGGCGGCGTGTCACGGCAGAACTCCGGTCGAACTCCCGCTGCCGATGGGGCCGCGTCGGCCTGGAGGCCGCGTCAGCCCGAGGCCGGGTCAGGCCGTGAGGCCGCGTCAGGCCATGAAGCCGTCAGGCCGTGAGGCCGAGGGCGTCCATCCTGCGGGTGTGCGCCGCGATGAGCTCGGTGAAGATCGGCTCGATGCGCTCGTCGTCTTTCGCGGCGTTGCCGGACAGGTGCAGCGCCGAGCGTGCGACGAGGAGCGTGTCGCCGACCAGGCGCCTTCCCCACATCGCCAGGCGCGACGACAGCCGCTGGTCGGCTTCGATCTCGTCGCGCAGCACGTCGAGCAGGCCCTCCTGGCCGCCGTCCGAGCCGAGCAGCTGGGCGATGCGCGGGCCCACATCACCGGGAAGCCCCGCCGCCAGGCGGATGAAGAAGTCGTCGAGCAGGCCGCTCGTCACCAGCACGGCCAGCAGCGTCTCGCGCCAGTCCGCGCCCGTCGTCAGAGCGCTGAAGCCGTCGATCTCGTCGGCGAACGGCTTCATCACCTCGGCAGGGTCGTCTCCGCGGCGGCGGATCTCCGCCACGACGCCCTGGTGCTTGGACAGCGCGTGGCCGGCCGCCGCAGCCACCTTCTCTTTGGCGGAGAGCGCATCCACCTCTCCGACGACGCGCGAGAGGGTCTGGAACGTCTCCAGCTGGAGGTAGGCGGCCTGGCCGAGATACGGCAGCAGATCGGGCATGACCTCGTGCAGATCGACGCGGATCGCCTGCGTGGGAGTGTTCCGCGGCGTCAGTCGGGGAAGCTCGACCGGGGGCCGGCGTCGGGAGATCCAGGTTGCCACGTACAGCAGTGTAACGGGGACGTCCAGTAAGCTGGTGCCGCCGTCGGCGCTGGATCGACGGCCCTACGCCTGCGAACGAGGAACAAGGCGTAGACCTTCAACTCACGATCGACAGGCATATTCTCTAGTGACTTTCTCTGAACTCAACATCGACCAGGACATGGTCGACGCTCTCGCCGCGAAGGGCATCATCGAGCCCTTCCCCATCCAGGCGCAGACCATCCCGCTCGCTCTCGACGGCCAGGACATCATCGGCCAGGCCAAGACGGGCACCGGCAAGACCTTCGGCTTCGGCCTCCCGATCATCCAGCGTCTCGGACTCCACCCGGAGCCCGGGGTGCAGGCACTCGTCGTCGTCCCCACCCGCGAGCTGTGTGTCCAGGTCTTCGAAGACCTCTCCCAGGCGGCGGCGAACCGCGACACCGAGGTCGTCGCCATCTACGGCGGCAAGGCGTACGAAGGCCAGATCGCCCAGCTCAAGTCGGGCGCGCAGATCGTCGTCGGCACGCCGGGCCGTCTGCTCGACCTCGCCGGCCAGCGACTCCTCAACCTCTCCAACGTGCGCGAGATGGTGCTCGACGAAGCAGACAAGATGCTCGACCTCGGCTTCCTCGCCGACATCGAGAAGCTGTTCGCGCAGACTCCGGCCACACGCCACACCATGCTGTTCTCCGCGACCATGCCCGGCCCGATCGTCGCCCTGGCGCGCCGCTTCATGACGCGCCCCATCCACATCCGCGCGACCGACCCGGACGAGGGCCAGATCCAGGCGAACATCAAGCACCTGATCTACCGCGCCCACTCGCTCGACAAAGACGAGGTCGTCGCCCGCATCCTGCAGGCGGAAGGCCGCGGCAAGACCGTGGTGTTCACGCGCACCAAGCGCGCGGCGGCCAAGCTGGTCGAGGAGCTCAACGACCGCGGCTTCAACGCCGCCGCCGTGCACGGCGACCTCAACCAGGAGCAGCGCGAGCGCGCGATGGCCGCCTTCAAGGCCGGCAAGAAGGACATCCTGATCGCCACGGACGTCGCGGCCCGCGGCATCGACGTCGACGACGTGACCCACGTCATCAACCACACCATCCCGGACGACGAGAAGACCTACCTGCACCGTGCGGGCCGCACGGGACGCGCCGGCAAGACCGGCATCGCCGTCACGTTCGTGGACTGGGAAGACCTGCACAAGTGGGCGCTCATCAACCGCGCCCTCGAGTTCGGCCAGCCGGAGCCGACGGAGACGTACTCGTCGTCGCCGCACCTGTACTCCGACCTGGACATCCCCGCCGGCTCCAAGGGCCGCCTGAAGGCGACGCCCGCGGTGAAGGCCGACGGCGCGCAGCGCTCTGGCGGACGCTCGGACGGTGGACGCTCGGAGGGCGGACAGCGCTCAGACGGCGGACGCTCCGAGGGCGGTCGCTCCGGCGGATCGGACGCAGCGGGCGACAGCCAGCGCAGCCGTCGCCGCACCCGCGGCGGACGCCCGAGCGGAGCAGGCTCGGCCGAGACCGCTCCCGCAACCGACGCACCGGCATCCGGAACCCACGACGGCGGAGGAGCAGAGCACCACGACGGCAACAGCGCACCGCGCCGCCGCCGTCGTCGCTCCCGCGGCGGAGCCCCCACGGCTCCCACCGCCTGACCCGCGCCAGGACCAATCGAGTCCGGACTTATTCACGCACCGCTCCGGCGTGTCGCGTGAATAAGTCCGGACTCGATTTCTTAGTACCAGTTGTAGCCGATCTCGTGGGTCCAGGCTCCGCAGGGTGAGCCGTAGCGGCCGCTGATGTAGTTCAGGCCCCAGTTGATCTGCGTGCGGTAGTTGGTCATCCAGTCGCCGCCCGCCGACGACATCTTGCTCGCGGGAAGCGACTGCGGGATGCCGTACGCCCCGCTCGAGGTGTTGTACGCGTCGGTGCGCCAGCCGGACTCCTGGTTCCAGAGCCGGATGAGGCAGCCCATCTGGTCTCCACCCCAGCCGTACGACCCGAGCACACTGGACGCGTAGTTCTGCGCTCCGGCCGGGTCGACGTCGACACCCGGAGGCGGGGCGAAGCCGTCCGCCCCTCCGTCGCCCGCCGCCGCTGCGGCCGCTGCGGCCTGCGCTGCCGCCGCCTGCGCCGCCGCGACACCCTCCGCGTACTTCTGCTCCACCGACGCCTCGGTGTTCTTCAGAGCGGCGAGCTGCGCGTACAGGGTGGCGGCGTGCTGCCTCTGGTCGGCGAGCTGCGCATCCGCCGCCTGCTTGGCCGCCTTGGCGGCGTCGAGCGCCGTCTTGGCCTGCGTCGCCAGCCCGTCACGGATGGTGCGGGCCTGGGCGGCCTGCTCGCTGAGGGATGCTGCGAGGTTCTTCTGCGCCGTGGCCTGCGCGAACAGGGTGCTCGCCTGGTCGGCCAGCTTGGAGACGGCACCGAGCTGGTAGAGCAGCTCCGACGACTTGACCGAGCTGTTCCCGGTGAGGAACAGCCGCAGAGACACCTCCGCCCCTCCGGAGCGGGTGAGCTGCTCGGCGAGCTTGCCGCTCTGCGAGCGCAGGGACGCCGCCTTGGTGCTCGCCGCCGTCGCGGCCGTCCGCAGATCGTCGGCCTTCTGCGTCGCCGCCTGCAGGGCGGCCTCCGCCTGCCCGTACTCGCCCGCGCGCTTGATCGCGAGGTCGCCTGCGGCGTCCGCGGAGGTCTGCAGCGAGGCGAGTAGACCGTTGATGCGATCCACCTCCGCCTGGCTGGCCGCGGCGTTGGCCTTCGCCGCCTGCACGTCGTCCCACGACGGATACGAGGTGTCCGCGATGGCAGGGGATGCTCCTCCCGCCGTCACGATGGCGGCGACCAGCACCGCGGCCGCTGCCGCTGCTGACCAGCTCCGTCGGCTCACGCCTGACCTCGTCTCCCGTGCTCGATCCTGGGCTCCGTGCTTCGAACCCCGACCCAGGCTAAGCAGAAAACCTCAGGACGCGTAGAAGGGCGCCGCGCCTGTCGCTTCTTCGATGATCCTGTCAACAACCTCAGGATCGGTCGTGTTCTCCCCCAGCCGGTTCGGTTTCCCGTCGCCGTGGTAGTCGCTCGACCCGGTCACGGCGAGCCCGAACTTCGCGGCCAGTTCGTGCAGTCTGGCCTTGCCGTCCTCGGTGTTCTCCCTGTGGTCGATCTCCAGGCCGAAGAGGCCGGCATCCACCAGGCGCGCGAGCCGCTGCTCCGGGATGACCCTGCCGCGCCCGCCCGTCGCCGGATGCGCGAGCACGGGGACGCCGCCGGCCTCGCGGATGAGACGCACCCCGGTCAGCGGCTCCGGAGCGTAGTGCGGCTGGTAGTAGCCGCCTCGCCAGTGCAGGATGCCCGCGAAGGCGGCGCTGCGGTCGCTGGCGAGCCCGCGGGCGACGAGGGCGTCCGCGATGTGCGGGCGTCCGACGGTCGCCCCCTCTGAGGCCTGGTCCATCACGTCCGCCCAGGTGATGTCGTAGTCTTCCGCGATGCGGTTGACCATCTCCTCCGCCCTGGTCAGCCGGCCCTCCCGGATGCGCGCTGTCTCTGCGACGAGCGCCGGGTTCTGCGGGTCGAAGAGGTAGCCGAGCATGTGCACGCTGGCGAACTCGATGCGTGTGCTGAGCTCCATGCCGGGGAGGACGGTGACGCCCACCTCTGCTCCGGCGGCCGCAGCATCCAGCCAGCCGGCTGTGGAGTCGTGGTCGGTGAGCGCGACCGTGCCGAGCCCGGCGACCGCTGCAGCCCGCACCAGCTCCGCCGGTGTCTCGGTGCCGTCGGAGACGGACGAGTGGGTGTGCAGGTCGATGGGACCACGGAAGCGTCGCACATCAGCCATGCACTCCATCCTAGGAGTGGAAGAATGGTCGGCATGTCCTCGCAGCAGCAGACCCAGCCGGCAACAGCAGCCCCCGCCCCGCGCGCCACCTCCAACCGGTCGACGACACCGGGTTCGGACGGCTTCAAGGAATACATCGGAAGCGGCTGGGCCGAGCGGGAGGAGACGCTGCCGGATGCGCGGGAGCAGGCGTCGTTCGCCGCGTCCCGCCGCGCGGCGATCTCCGAGCTCTACCGCGGCAAGCGCCTGATCATCCCGGCCGGGCGCCTCAAGCAGCGCTCGAACGACACCGACTACGCCTTCCGCGCCCACTCGGCGTTCGCGCACCTCACCGGCTGGGGTTCCGACTCCGAGCCGGGCAGCGTGCTCGTGCTGGAACCGACGGACGCCGGGCACGACGCGACCCTCTACTTCCGCGAGCGCGCCGGCCGCGACTCCGACGAGTTCTACGCCAACCCGGAGATCGGCGAGTTCTGGATCGGCCCGCGCCCGTCGCTCGCGCAGGTCGCCAGCGATCTCGCACTCGCCACCCGCGGCATCGCCGATCTGGATGCGGTCGTCGACGCCACCGACGCGGACACCATCGTGCTGCGAGAGGCAGACTCCACCATCACCGACTCCGTGGATGCGCTCCGCCTCGTCCTCGCGGGAGACGACGCCTCCGCGCCCGGCTACGACCCGGAACAGCACGACGCGGACGACCAGCTGGCGCGCGACCTGTCCGAGTTGCGGCTGGTCAAGGACGCGTACGAGGTGGCCGAGCTGCGCTCCGCCATCGCGGCGACGGCGCGCGGCTTCGACGACGTGATCGGCGATCTGGAGCGCATCACCGCGCATCCCCGGGGCGAGCGCCTGGTCGAGGGCGTCTTCAACGGCCGTGCCCGCGCTGACGGGAACGCGGTGGGCTACGACACGATCGCCGCGAGCGGACCGCACGCGTGCATCCTGCACTGGACGCGCAACGATGGCCCCGTGGTCCCCGGCGACCTCATCCTGCTGGACGCCGGCGTGGAGGTCGACAGCTACTACACCGCCGACATCACCCGCACGTTCCCCATCGACGGCACCTTCACCGAGACGCAGCGGCTGGTCTACGAGACCGTGCGCGAGGCGGCGGATGCCGCGTTCGCGATCGTGCGTCCCGGCATCCGGTTCCGCGAGATCCACGCCACCGCGATGGCAGTCATCGCCCGCCGCACGGCGGAGTGGGGGCTGCTGCCGGTCACCGCTGAGGAGGCTCTGCAGGCCGACAACCAGCACCACCGCCGCTACATGGTTCACGGCACCAGTCACCACCTCGGACTGGATGTGCACGACTGCGCGCAGGCCCGCCGCGAGCTCTACCTGGACGGCGTGCTCGAAGCGGGCATGACGTTCACCATCGAGCCCGGCCTGTATTTCCAGCCGGACGACCTCACGGTGCCGGAGGCGTTCCGCGGGATCGGCGTGCGCATCGAGGACAACATCCTGGTCACCGAAGACGGCGCGGAGAACCTCTCCATCGCCATCCCGCGCACGGCGGACGACGTGGAGGCGTGGGTGCAGCGACTGCGCTAGCCCGATTCCGCTAGCGCGGTTCCTCCGGCGCTGGCGGCGCCGGTGGCGGGTCGGACGGGTGCTCCGGCTGCGGGAACGCGGGCGGAGGGTCGGACGGATGCGGCGCCACCGGCGGGTCGGACGGGTGCGCGACGGGCGCCTCCCTGCCGTCTCCGACGCCGCCCTGCATCAGGTTGCGGGCACGGTTGACGAGGTCGGAGTCGACGAGCACCGAGTAGCTGGTCGCGATCACCTGCATCACCGAGGTGTAGTCGCGGCGGCGGCGGTTGATGGCGTACGAGACGACGCCGAACAGCATCCCGAACCCGGCGCCGATGAGCACGGCGGCGAGCACGAACGCCAGGCTGACCTGCGGCGAGAAGATCACCAGCAGCAGGCCGAAGAAGATTCCGAGCCACGCACCGGATGCCGCACCGGCGACCGCGACACGCCCCCAGGTCAGCTTCCCCGTCACGCGCTCGACGCTCTTGAGGTCGCTTCCGACGATCGAGACCTTGTCGACGGGAAAGTCCGCGCGCGCCAGCACATCCACCGCCTGCTGCGCTTCCGGGTAGGTCTCGTAGGTGGCGACGACCTCTCCGCGCGGGAGCGTGGGGAACATGACACGGTTGCGTCCGCCAAGCGGACTCTGGCTGCTCATCGCTCCATTCTTCCATCCGCAGCGACCTGACGGCCGGAGGGCTTAAGTTATTACATGTGAGTGCCACCAGAGTCTTCGTCGCCCGTTTGGCAGGGTGCACCGTTTTCGACCCGGTCGGCGACCGGGTCGGCAAGGTGCGCGACGTCCTGGTGGTCTACCGAAAAAGCGATCCGCCGCGCGTCGTTGGGCTGATCGTCGAGATCCCCGGCAAGCGGCGGGTGTTCGTCTCCATCGGCCGGGTGACCAGCATCGGCAGCGGCCAGATCATTACGACCGGCCTCATCAACGTGCGCAGATTCGAGCAGCGCGGCGGCGAGGTGCGCGTGATCGCCGAGATGCTCGGCCGCAAGGTGCTGTTCGCCGACGGCACGGGCGAGGCGACCATCGAGGACGTGGCGATCGAGGAGTCCGCGACGGGAGAGTGGGCGATCAGCCAGCTCTTCGTGCGCCGCCCGAAGTCCGGATCGTCCCCGTTCGGCAAAGGCCCGACCACGTTCGTCACCTGGAACGAGGTGCGCGAGAAGCAGGCGCGCGGCGAGGCGCAGTCCGCCGAGCAGCTGATCGCCACGTACTCCGAGCTGAAGCCGGCCGACCTTGCGAACACCCTGCTGGATCTCCCACCGCTCCGGATGCTCGAGGTCGCGGAAGAGCTGCCGGACGACCGTCTCGCCGACGTGCTCGAGGAGATGCCGGAGTCCGAGCAGGTGCAGATCCTCGCCAAGCTCGACGACGACCGCGCGGCGGACGTGCTCGACCAGATGGAGCCGGACGACGCCGCCGACCTCATCGCCCAGCTGTCCGACGAGCGTGGAGAGCACCTGCTCGAACTGATGCAGCCGGAGGAGGCGGAGGACGTGCGCATGCTGCTCAGCTATGCGCCGGACACCGCGGGCGGTCTGATGACGACCGAGCCCATCATCGTCTCCGCCGACGCCACCGTCGCGGAGGGGCTCGCCCTGATCAGGAGGCACGAGCTCGCCCCGGCGCTCGGCGCGGCGGTGTGCGTGACCCTGCCGCCCTACGAGGCGCCGACCGGGCGCTTCCTCGGCGTCGTGCACTTCCAGCGGATGCTCCGCTACCCGCCGCACGTGCGCCTGGGCACCCTGCTCGACCCGAGCCTGGAACCGGTGACGGCGAACACCTCCGCTGCCGAGGTGTCGCGCATCCTGGCCAGCTACAACCTGGTCTCCGTTCCCGTCGTGGACGACAACCACCGACTGGTCGGGGTGGTGACCATTGACGACATCCTCGACTACCTGCTGCCAGACGACTGGCGAAGTCGCGACGAAGACGAGCCCGTGAAACGCGCGCCCGTCTCCGATCAGACCGGCAGTATCCGCATTGTGAACGGAAGGAGGGGCGGCAATGGCACGAGGTAAGCAGGACACCCGCCTGGATGCGCCCAAGGGCCTCCGCACCACCGTCATCCCCCGCCGCGGCCAGACCGTCGACAACAACGACAGGTTCGGCCGGTTCACCGAGTGGATCGCCCGCGCGATGGGCACGCCCTGGTTCATCCTGGGCCTCACCGTCTTCGTCGTGTTCTGGATGGCGTGGAACACCCTCGCCCCCGTCGCCTGGCGGTTCGACTCGATCGCGCTCGGCTTCATCGCGCTGACCCTGGTGCTGTCGCTGCAGGCGTCGTACGCCGCCCCGCTCATCCTGCTCGCCCAGAACAGGCAGGACGACCGCGACCGCGTGCAGATCGAGCAGGACAGGCAGCGCGCTGAGCGCAACCTGGCGGACACGGAGTACCTGGCGCGCGAGGTCGTCGCCCTGCGGCTGGCGATCAAGGACATCGCGACCAAGGACTTCATCCGCGCCGAGCTGCGCGCCCTCCTCGACGACCTGGACCGGCGCGACGACGACGGCAGGGACGGCGACGGGGCGCAGGCGCGTGGCTGAGCTGGCCGACACGGTCCTGCACGCCCTCGCCGGTGTGCTCGACCCGGAGATCCGCAAGCCTATCACCGAGCTGGACATGGTGGGCGGCGTCGCCGTCGACCCGTCCGGGCACGCGACGGTGGGCGTCAAGCTGACGATCGTCGGCTGCCCGGCCGCCGACACGATCGAACGGGATGTGCGCACCGCCACCGCGAGCGTGCCCGGCGTCACCGCCGTCACGGTCGACGTGACGGTGATGTCGAAGGAGGAGCGCAGGGCGCTCACCGAGAAGCTGCGCGGAGGCCGCGCATCCCGGGCCCAGCAGTTCGGGCCGGACTCGCTCACCCGCGTCTACGCGGTGACCAGCGGAAAGGGCGGCGTCGGCAAGTCGACCGTCACCGCCAACCTCGCCGTCGCCCTCGCGGAGCGCGGCCTGCGAGTCGGGATCGTGGATGCGGACGTGCACGGCTTCTCGATCCCCGGCATCCTGGGCCTCACAGACGCCGAGGGCGTGGCACAGCGCCCGACCCGCGTGGACGACATGATCCTGCCTCCCGTCGCCTACGGGGTGAAGGTGGTGTCGATCGGGATGTTCGTGGACTCGCCGTCGGCCGCCGTCGCCTGGCGCGGCCCGATGCTGCACCGCACCATCCAGCAGTTCCTCGGCGACGTCTTCTTCGGCGATCTCGACGTGCTCCTGCTCGACCTCCCGCCCGGTACGGGGGACGTGGCGATCTCGGTGGGGCAGCTGCTGCCGAACGCCGAGGTGATCGTGGTGACCACCCCGCAGCCCGCGGCCGCCGACGTCGCTGAGCGGAGCGGCGTGCTCGCCCGTCAGACCGGCCAGAAGGTCATCGGCGTCATCGAGAACATGGCGGGGCTCCCCCAGCCGGACGGCACCGTGCTCGACCTGTTCGGCAGCGGCGGCGGGGCCGAGGTCGCGCGCCGCCTCTCTGCCGGACAGGACGAGGAGGTGCCGCTGCTCGCGTCGGTGCCGCTGAGCATCCCGTTGCGAGCGGGTGGAGACACGGGCGCGCCGATCGTGGTCACCGACCCCGCCGATGCCGCAGCCGTGGCCATCCGGTCGGTGGCGGACAGGCTCGCCACCCGGGCGCGCGGGCTCTCCGGGCGGAAACTCGGGATCTCGGTGGTCTGACCGTCAGCTCTCGGTCGGCTCGACGATCCGCGCCAGCAGCTCGATCAGCAGACGTTCGGTGAGCGGCCGGGGCAGCGCCCCGATCAGCGCGAGGAACGGCGCCAGCTCGTCCGGCAGCGTGGCTCCTGACGCGTCGTCGCTCGCGCCGGCGAGCCCGATCGCCTGCAGCACGCCCCACGCCGTCTCCGCGTCGAGCGGGCCGTCCGCGAGGCCCGGCGGGAGCGCCCCCAGGATCGCGGACGGGTCGACCGCCGGCACCCCGCGCACCTCGTCGGCGGAGGCGCGCAGCGCAGCCTCGAGCTCGTCCACGCGCTCCTCGGTCACCGGGGTGATCGTGAGGTGCGTGGTGTGCGGCAGCCGCGTTCCGTCCGGCTGAACCAGACCGGGCTGCAGCTGCAGGTGCCAGCCGCGGCGCCCCGCCCTGTCCGCCCAGTGGTGCGGGTCGACGCGGCGCTCGGGAGGAACGGACTCGTCGGTGGCGACCGCGAGCAGCGGCCCGACAGGGTCCCCCACGATCCGCAGGCCGTCGATGTCGCCGATGATGTCGGCCAGCGCGCGCGTCGCCCGGCGGCAGGACTCGGCCAGCTCGGCGAAGCCGCGCGCGCCGAGCGCCTGCACGATCGCCCAGGACGCCGCGAGGGCTCCGGCCGACTTGGAGCCGAGCATCGTCGGGTTGACCACCGGATAGCCCGGCCAGCCCGTGGTCGCGAAGTACTGCATCCTCTGCCGGTCGCGGCCGCGCTGCAGCAGCACGCTCGCGCCCTTCGGTGCGTAGCCGAACTTGTGCAGGTCGGCGGAGATGCTGGTGACGCCGGGAACGCGGAAATCCCAGAGCTGCAGCGGAGTGCCGTCGGCGTTCCGCCAGAACGGCAGGATCCAGCCGCCGATGCAGGCATCCACGTGCAGAGCGATGCCGGCGTCCGCGCAGGCGGCGGCGACGGCCTCGACGGGGTCGAGCGCCGCGAGCGGGTATCCGGGCGCGGAGACGACGACCAGGGCCACGTCGGCCCCGAGCCTGCCGACGATCGCGTCCGCGTCGACCACACCCGTCTCCGGATGCACGGAGACGAGCTCCAGGTCCACGTCGAAGTAGTGCGCCGCCTTCTGGAACGCAGCGTGCACCGTCACGGGAGCGACCATCCGCGCGCGGCCGATGCCGCCCGCCGCCCGCCAGACGTCGCGCGCGGTCTTCACGGCGAGCAGGCACGACTCCGTGCCGCCCGACGTCACGGAGCCGACCACGTCGTCCGCGCCGTGCAGCAGTTCGCGGGCGAAGCCGAGCACCTCGCGCTCCATCACGGCCACCGAGGTGAACGTGGTGGGGTCGAGCCCGTTCACGGGCTGCACCAGGCGCATCGCCTGCGCGGCCAGCTCGTCCACCTCGGCGAGACCCGAGTCGTAGACGTAGCTCAGCACGCGACCGCCGTGCGTCGGGGCGTCCGCCGCCCGGAGCGCGGCGAGCCGCCCCAGGATCGCCGCAGAGTCAAACGCGACCATCAATGTCCTCCTTGCGCAGGCCGTACCGGGAGAGCGGGATGAGGCTGAGCGCCACGATCGCCGCGGGAACGATGCTGAAACCGATCACGATGCCGACGACAGCACTCGCCGGCTGCCCAGCGGCGATCGCCGTGGACTCCGTCATCGACCGGGTGACGTAGCCGGTGAGCGCCAGGATGATCGTCAGCACGGTCGCGCCGAGCGCCATCCCGGTGGTCTCCCCCGCCGTCCACATCCCGCCGAACGTCCCGGCCCGCCCCGGTCCGTTACGGGTGGCGTCGTGCGAGATCACGTCGGGCAGCATCGCCATCGGCAGTGACTGCATCCCGGCGTACCCTGCGCCGACCAGCGCGACCGGCGCATACACCCACGCCCCAGGGAACCACACCAGCAACAGCATCGAGAGCGCGGCCACCCCGAACAGGATGCTCGCGGCCACGAACCCGCGCTCCTTGCCGATCCGGCGCGAGATCACGCCCCAGAGCGGCGTCACGATCAGCGCAGGACCGATCAGGGCGACGAACAGGAACGTCACGGCATCCTCGGAGTGCAGCACCCAGGTGGCCACGTAGTTGGCACCGGCGAGCATCAGCCCGGTGGCGAGCCCCTGCAGCAGGAAGGTCAGCAGCAGCGCCCGGAACGGCTGACTGTCGCGGAGCGCCGCCACCCCGGCCGCGTAGTTCGTGCGCAGCGTCGTGAGCACGCCCACCGTCGGCGGGACGACGGTGGATGCCGGCCGGCGCGGTGCGACGAACGCCGACACGAGCATCCCGGCCCCGATCACCACACCGGCGACGAGCGCCATCAGGAAGTAGCCGGCGAACTGGTTGTCGCCGCCGAGCGACCGCAAGGCAGGGCCACCCGCGCCGAACAGCAGGATCGCGAAGGTGAGCACCACGACACGCCAGGTCAGTAGCCTGGTGCGCTGGTCGTAGCCGGAGGCGAGTTCAGCGGGCAGCGCGATGTACGGCACCTGGAACAGGCTGAACGCCGTCGCCGTCAGCAGGAACGCCACGAACACCCACACGGCCGCGAGCGGCTCGGGCGTCCCGACCGGCACGGCGAAGGTGAGCAGGAAGAGCACGGGGAGGGTGACGGCGCCGAGGATCATCATCGGGCGGCGCGACCCGCCGACGGCGAGCATCCGGTCGGAGCGGGCGCCGATCACCGGGTCGATGATCACATCCCACACCTTGGCGAGCGTCACGACGAGGCCGGCGACGATCGCGGCGACGCCGAGCGTGTCCGTCAGGTAGTAGACGAGCACCAGCCCCGGCAGGGTGGAGAAGCCGCCCGTGCCGAGCGAGCCGACGGCGTAGCGCGTGACCGTCGCGCGTGCGACCGTCTGCTCCGTTGCGATCATTCCCGCATCGTATTGGATGCGGGGGCCTCCCAGGAGGATTCAGCGTTGCGGGCTTCCGCTCAGGTGGATTCGGTGTCGAATGGCGGGACTGCGCCGGCCTCCAGCTTGCGCTTGCGCTGCGCGTACGCCGACTCGGTCACCGGCTTGATGCTGCTCTCCGTGACCGTCGACGTGGCGGCCGGATCGTCGAGCAGCGCCTCGCGGATGATGCGGCGCGGGTCGTACTGGCGCGGGTCCAGCTTCTTCCAGTCGACCTCGTCGAACTCCGGGCCCATCTCGTCGCGCATCCTGGTTTTGGCGCCGTTCGCGAAATCGCGCAGCGACCTGGTGAATTTGCCAAGCTTGGCCGCGTAGGTGGGAAGGCGTTCCGGTCCGAGCAAGAAGGCAGCGATCACCGCCACGATGAGCAACTTGTCGAAAGTCAGACCGAACACAGGAGCAAGGGTATCGCGGTCGCGCCTGCGGTGTTGCTGTGCGTCCTGGCCGTATCCTGGACCGGAGAGCATCGGGAGCACTGTGTCTGACAAAGATTCGAATTGGAAGTTCGCCGACGACGTCATCGTCGAGAGCGAGGTGATCGCGCGCGCCAGGCAGCAGTCGCTCGAACTGGGCATCGAGCCGATCGCGCCGAGCATCGGTGCGCAGGCCGCTGTCGTCGTCGCCGCGACGGCGGCGGAGAGCATCGTCGAGATCGGCACGGGCGTCGGCGTCTCCGGCCTGTGGCTTCTCGCAGGCGGCACGGAGGCGCAGCTCACCTCGATCGACTCCGAGGTCGACCACCAGCAGCACGCCCGCGGGTTCTTCACCGAGGCGGGCATCGCCTCCAACCGGGTGCGGCTGATCACCGGCAGGGCACTGGATGTGCTCCCCCGCATGAACGAGAACTCCTACGACATCGTCTTCGTCGACGCCGACCCCGGCTCGGTCATCGAGTACGTCGAGCACGGCCTCCGCCTCGCCCGCCCCGGCGGAACCGTGCTCGTGGCGCACGCACTCTGGAAGGGCCGCGTCTCCGACCCCGCGGCGCGGGACGACGTCGCGACCGGCTTCCGCACGCTCATCACGGAGACCGCGGGCTCCGGCGCCGTGATCGCCGCCCTCTCCCCCGCGGGAGACGGCCTGCTGCAGCTCACCAAGCTGACGCCGTAGCCGACGCCTTAACGGCGGAACGGGCCCCGTGGGGCCCGTTCCTCGGGTACTCGTTCGTGTGCGCTAGGAGGTCGTCACGACGCTCGCGAGAGCATCGTGAAGTTCTTTGGCTTCCGCGTCGTTGACGGAGACGACGAGCCGTCCCCCACCTTCGAGCGGCACCCGCACGATGATGAGCCGACCCTCCTTCACAGCCTCCATTGGCCCGTCCCCGGTCCTCGGCTTCATGGCCGCCATGCAGCTCCCCTTTCGTGGATGTATGTCTATTATCTGTCATCGGAGCGGACGGGCGGAAATCGAATCCACCCGCGTTCGGGGCTGACCGCCGATCACGGGGGCGACCAGTCGGCTCCGTCGACACCCCAGGCGATCGCGAGCCAGCCCACCTGCAACGCCAGGAAGAGCAGCACCAGCCCCACCCGGTAGACCCTGCTGCGCGGCAGCGCCATCGCACCGAGCAGCGGGAACAGCGGCATCAGCAGCCGGAACGTGCTCGACTGCGGGAAGAACACGGCGAGCAGATACAGCGCGTACGCCACGATCCAGAACCGCAGGTCGACGCCGAGCCTCCGCACACCGGGCGAGAACAGGGTGATCGCGAAGAGGGCGAGCACGATCACGAGCACCACGATGCCGAGCCAGCCCGGCAGACCGAGCATGGCGTTCGACCACCAGTACGCGCCCTGGAACCACGAGGCGAACGGCACCAGGTGCGTGTATCCGATGTATGGAGAGCGCCAGGCCAGCTCGGTGTCCGTGTACGCCGTGAGCGACCCGGTCGCCGCGGCGGCGATGGCGGGCCACGCCAGCCCGGCCAGCCCACTGAACACCGTCAGCGACAGGCTCAGGATGCGGTCGCGCACCGGGAACGGGTCGCGGCGGCGCACCACCCAGCGGTAGATCACGTGCATCCCGAGCGCCAGCGCGAACGCCAGTCCGCTCGGCCGGGTGAACGCCATGACCGTGACCACGGGGAACAGCCAGCCGTATCGTCGCTCGACGAGCAGCAGCAGGGCGGTGGCGAGCAGCAGCAGATACAGCGACTCCGCGTACGCCAGCTGGAACAGCGGGGAGACCGGAGAGACGCAGAACAGCACCACCGCGAACAGGCTGGTCGACGCGGACAGGCCGACCCGCAGCATCAGCCGGTAGAAGACGAGCGTCGCCCCTGCCCCGCAGAGCACGGAGACGGTGACGGCGGCGGGGGCCCACGGCATCCTGGTCAGGAACATGACGACGTTCACGAGGCCGGGGTACCCGGGCATGAACGCCCACGCGTTCTCGGTGACGTGGATGCCGTCGACCGTCGGCAGCGACGACGGGTAGCCCGAGACGGCGACGATGTTGTACCAGAGCCCGTCCCAGATCGTCGCGAACGAGAAGTAGTCCGGGTGCGCTCCCGTCCAGGGGTTCTTGCCCTGCACGCTCGCGAAGATCAGCAGGAAGACGGTGGAGACGACCCTGCTCGCCGCGTACACGGCCAGCACCCGCACCCACCAGCGCGCCCAGGTGCGCTGGAGGCCGCCCGCCGCCGGCGGCGCCTCGACGTCAGCGGCGGGAAGCACCGGTCAGCCAGGCGCGGAGTCCCGCCTCGACGGCGGTGATCTGGTCGACCGCGACGCGCTCGTCGTCTGCGTGCGCCTTCAGCGGGTCGCCGGGGCCGTAGTTGACCGCCGGGATGCCCATCGCGCTGAACCGTGCCACGTCCGTCCAGCCGTACTTCGGCTTGGCCGTTCCGCCGACCGCGGCGAGGAACTCCTGCGCGAGCGGCGCATCCAGTCCGGGGCGGGCGCCGTCCGCACGGTCGACGACGGTGATCTCGTAGTCGCCGAACAGCTCGTGCATGTGCGCGATGGCCTCCTCGGAGGTGCGGGACGGCGCGAACCGGTAGTTGATGTGCACCATGCACTCGTCCGGGATGATGTTGCCGGCGACGCCACCGGTGATGCCGACCGCGTTCAGGCCCTCGCGGTAGACGAGCCCGTCGACCTCGACCTCGCGCGCCGTGTACGCCGCCAGGGTGTCCAGGATGGGCGTGGCTTTGTGGATGGCGTTGTCGCCGATCCAGCCGCGGGCCGAGTGCGCCCGCAGCCCGTACGTGCGCACCTCGACGCGCAGGTTGCCGTTGCAGCCGCCCTCGACGACACCGTTGCTCGGCTCGCCCAGGATGGCGAAGTCGCCCTGGAACAGGTCGGGCCGGTTGCGCGCGAGGCGGCCGAGGCCGTTGAGGTCGGCGGAGACCTCCTCGTGGTCGTACCACATCCAGGTGATGTCGATGGCCGGGTCGGTGAGCTCGGCGGCAAGCTTCAGCTGCACGGCGGTGCCGGATTTCATGTCCACCGTGCCGCGGCCCCAGAGGTACTGGATGCCGTCCGCGGTCTCGAAGCGGGTGGGCAGGTTGTCGTTCAGCGGCACGGTGTCGATGTGACCGGCGATGACGGCGCGGCGCTCCCTGCCGAGATCGGTGCGCGCGACGACGGTGTCGCCGTCGCGGATGATCTCCAGATGGTCGAGGCCGCTGAGCGCCTCCACGATCGCGTCGGCCAGTTCTTTCTCGTTGCCCGACACCGATTCGATGTCGCAGATCTGGCGGGTGATGTCGATGGACGAGGCGCTGAGGTCGAGAGGCACCCTACTAATCTAGAGCCATGCCCTCCGACGTTTCCTCCGAATCCGCCGCGCCAGCATCCCCCCGCACCGCCTGGGGCTACGGCCTCGCGACCGTCGCAGGCGACGGCACCGTGCTCGACACCTGGTTCCCCGAGCCGCGGCTGGGTTCCCTGCCCGCCGGGCGCGACCGCTGGATCGCTCCGGCCGAGTTCGAGGCGCTGGCCGTCGAAGACGCCCGCCGCAACGTGCGCGTCGACATCGTGACGGTCGAGATCGACCTGGATACCGCTCCGGCCTCCACCCCGGATGCGTACCTCCGCCTCCACCTGCTCTCGCACCTGCTCGCCGCCCCGAACACGGTGAACCTCGACGGCGTCTTCAGCCACCTGCCGATCGTGGCGTGGACCAACGCGGGCCCCGTGCATCCCGCCGACTACTCCCGGCTGCGCCCGCAGCTGCAGCGGGCGGGCATCCAGGTGACCGGCATCGACAAGTTCCCGCGCCTGCTCGACTACGTGACGCCCGACCGCGTGCGCATCGCCGACGCCTCCCGCGTGCGGCTCGGCGCGCACCTCGCCCCCGGCACGACGGTGATGCACGAGGGCTTCGTCAACTTCAACGCCGGCACGCTCGGCACTTCGATGGTCGAGGGCCGCATCTCGCAGGGCGTCGTGGTCGGCGACGGCTCGGACATCGGCGGCGGCGCATCCATCATGGGAACGCTCAGCGGCGGAGGAACCCAGCGGGTCGCCATCGGTGAGCGGGCGCTGCTCGGTGCGAACTCGGGCATCGGCATCTCGATCGGCGACGACAGCGTCGTCGAGGCCGGGCTGTACGTGACCGCGGGCACCAAGGTCGTGCTCGTCGGAGACGCGCCGACGGCCGACGGCGCGCCCCGCACGGTCAAGGCCGTGGAGCTGTCCGGCGTGCCCGGCCTGCTCTTCCGCCGCAACTCGCTCACGGGCGCCGTCGAGGTCCTCCGCCGCGCAGGCGGCGGCGTCGAGCTCAACGCCGCCCTGCACGCGTAGGCCGCAGCGCCTCCCGCTCCGCGTCACCCGCCCGTCCACCGACTCCCCGTCCGCGCTCCGTCCACCGGAGAACTGCCCGAGATGCGGCCGAACGTCCGTCCAAACGGAGTTCCCGGCGGCGTGTCTCCCCGAGGTTCCGTTTTTGTGGTTCGCGCGGAGGTTCGGGCCGACGCGCCGCGGATTTCTCCGTTGAAGCGGAGATCCGGGCCCGGAGGACCGGGATCTCCGCTTCAACGGACGAGTGGGCGTCACACCATCGTGAGCACGGAGGCCGGGTCGGAGACGATCCGGCCGATGTCCGCGAGGAAGCGGGCGGCCTGTTCGCCGTCGACCAGGCGGTGGTCGAACGAGAGCGCGAGCGTCAGCACGTCGCGCAGCGCGACCTCGCCGCGGAACTCCCACGGCTGCCGCCGCACGGCGCCGACCGCGAGGATCGCGGCCTCGCCCGGCGTCAGGATGGGCGTGCCTGCGTCGATCCCGAACACCCCCACGTTCGTGATCGTGATCGTCCCGCCCGTCATGCTCTCCGGCGCGGTGCGTCCTGCCCGCGCGGTCTCCGCCAGGCTCCGGATGCTCGCGGCCAGGTCGCCGAGGCCGAGCGCGTCCGCATCCCGCACCGTCGGCACGACCAGCCCGCGCGGCGTGGCGGCCGCGATCCCGAGGTTGACGTAGCCGAACTGCACGATCTCCTGCGCCGGGTCGTCCCAGCGCGCGTTCACCTCCGGCGTGCGTCGGACGGCGATGCAGAGCGCCTTCGCGATGACGGTCAGGAGCCCTGGGCGGCGCTCCGGGCTCTCGGCGGCCGCCCGCAGCCGCTCGACCAGCTCCATCGTCGGCGTGGCGTCGACGGTGAGGAAGACCGTCGCCTGCGGAGCGGTGAACGCGCTGCGCACCATCGCCTCCGCCGTCGCCTTGCGCACCCCCTTGATCGGGATGCGCGTCTCGCGACCCGTGGGGGTTGCCGCGGAGGCGGCAATGGTCGCACCCGTCGAGGCGGCACCGGTCGCAGCCTCCAGGAACGCCTCGAGATCGTGCCGCGTGACCAGCCCGCGCTCGCCGGTCCCCGCGATGCTCGCGAGGTCGACCCCGTGCTCGCGCGCGAGCTTCCGCACGGGAGGCGTGCTGCGCGGCCGGTCGGCGGTAGGCGCAGCGCTGGGCACATCGGTCGGCGCAGCCACCCGCGCATCCGGAACCGTCGTCGCCCCCGCCGCGAGCGCCGCCACCCGCGCACGGCGCTGCGGTCGCGCCGTCGAGTCGGCCTTCGCGCCGTAACCGACCAGGTTGGGCTCCGGGGCGTCCACGACGGCGGGCTCCTGCGCATCCCGAGTCGGCGCATCCGTTGAAGGCTCCTCCGGGCCACCCACCTCGAACGCCACGATCCGCTCCCCCACCGACACCGTCACGCCCGGCTCCACGAACAGCTGCGAAACACGGCCCTCGTACGGCGCAGGCAGCTCGACCAGCGCCTTCGCGGTCTCCACCTCGGCGATGATCTGGTTCAGCTGCACCGTGTCGCCCACCGCGACCCGCCAGCTGACCAGCTCGGACTCCGTCAGCCCCTCGCCGAGATCCGGGAGGGCGAACTCCTTGACGGTCACAGTTCCTCCACCCCGCTCAGCGAGTTCGGGCGGTCGAGCGCGCGGTCCACGCCGTCCAGGATGCGGTCGAGGTCAGGCAGGTGCGCCCCCTCCAGCTTCGCGGCCGGGTACGGGATGTCGTGGCCGGTGACGCGCACCGGCGCGTGCTCCAGGTGGTAGAAGCAGCGCTCGGTGATGGACGCGGCGATCTCCGCCCCCATCCCGCCGGACAGCGCGGCCTCGTGCGAGATCACCAGGCGGCCGGTCTTCCGCACGGAGGCGGCGACGGTGTCGACGTCGAGCGGCGAGAGGCAGCGCAGGTCGATCACCTCGATGGAGACGCCGTCGTCGGCGGCAGCGGCGGCCGCATCCCTGGCGGTCTGCACCAGGCCACCGTAGGTCACGAGGGTCACATCGCTGCCGGGGACGACCACGCGCGCCGTGCCCATCGGCCGTGCGTCGGCGAGTGGGGCGTCCTCATCCACCTCGCCTTTCACGTGGTAGCGGCGCTTCGGCTCGAAGTACAGCACGGGGTCGTCGGAGGCGATGGCCTGCCGGATGAGCGTGTACGCGTCCTCCGGGCCGGACGGGCTGACCACCCGCAGCCCCGCCGCGTGCGCGAAGTAGGCCTCCGGAGAGTCGGAGTGGTGTTCGGCAGCACCGATCCCGCCCGCGAACGGCACCCGGATGGTGATCGGCATCCGCACGGCGCCGGCCGTCCGGTAGTGCATCCTCGCCACCTGGCTCACGATCTGGTCGAACGCCGGGTAGATGAACCCGTCGAACTGGATCTCCACCACCGGACGGTACCCGCGGTACGCCATGCCCACCGCCGTGCCCAGGATGCCCGACTCGGCCAGCGGCGAGTCCATCACCCTCCGCGGGCCGAACTCGGTCTGCAGGCCGTCCGTCACCCGGTAGACGCCGCCGAGGGTGCCGATGTCCTCGCCCATCAGCACCACGTGGTCGTCGTCCGCCAGCGCGTGGCGGAGCCCGGCGTTAATGGCCTTCGCCATGGTCAGCGTCGTCATCGCGAGTCACCTCCGACGAAGGTTCTGAGGTAGCGGGAGTAGTGGTCGCGCTCGCGGGCGATGCCGGTGTGCGCCTCGGCGTACACGTTGTCGAACACGGTCATCGGGTCGGGATCCGGCAGGGAGACGCATCCGGCGCGCAGCTCGGCGGCGACGGCGTCGGCCTTCGCGGCGACCTGCTCCTCGCGGGCGGCGTCCAGTGCTCCGCTGTGGCTGAGGTATGCGCCGACGCGAGCGATCGGGTCCTTCACCTTCCACTGCTCGAGCTCGGAGGGGTCGCGGTAGCGCGTGGGGTCGTCTGCGGTGGTGTGCGGGCCCATCCGGTATGTGACCGCCTCGATGAAGGTCGGGCCGCCTCCGGAGCGCGCCCGTTCGAGCGCAGAGCGCATCACCGCGAGCACGGCGAGCACGTCGTTGCCGTCCACCCGCACACTCGGGATGCCGAACCCGGGAGCGCGTTCGGCGATCGGCCGCTGCGCTTGCAGCGCGACGGGCTCGGAGATCGCGTACTGGTTGTTCTGGCAGAAGAAGATGACGGGGGCGGCATAGGTCGCGGCGAAGATCATCGCCTCGTTCACGTCGCCCTCGCTGGTGGCGCCGTCGCCGAAGTATGCGACGGCGACCGCGTCGGTGCCGTCGGCCTGGATGCCGAGCGCGTATCCGGTGGCGTGCAGCGTCTGCGCGCCGATGATGACCTGCGGGGTGGCCATGTTGATGTCGTACGGGTTCCAGCCGGACTGCGCCGTGCCGCGCCAGACCCTGACCAGGTCGGTGAGCTGGGCGCCGCGGCAGTACGCGACGCCGTTCTCGCGGTAGCTGGAGAAGACGAAGTCGTCGGAGCGGAGGGCGCGGCCGGAGCCGATCTGGGCGGCCTCCTGGCCGAGCAGCGGCGGCCAGAGTCCCAGCTCGCCCTGACGCTGCAGCGCGGTCGCCTCGGTGTCGATGCGGCGGATGACGACCATGTCCTCGTAGAAGGAGAGGAGCTGCTCGTCGCCGATGTCGGAGATCCAGGCGTCGTACCTGTCGTCGCTCAACCGCATCCCGTCGGGAGTCAGGAGCTGCACGGTGTCGATGCCGCCGAGCCGCAGCTCGCCGAGGTGCACATCGTCCATCCGACCGTCGTCGTCGGACATCCGGATGTCAGGCTGATTGTCGATCGTCACGGTTCACGCAACCTTCACTCTCGCGCCCGGCCCTCACGCTTGTGGCGCTGTGGACCGGCTTCCGGCGTCCTTGCCGGAATTACCCGGAACGTTACGCTTTCGGATCACCACGCACAACCATCGGCGTGTCGACCGTGCAACCTGCACTATTCGGCCGTGTCGCCGCGTGCTAGCTTTCACACTATGCGCACTATCGACAGCACCGACCGACGCATCCTCGTGGCCCTCACGGAGGACCCCCGATCGTCCAACGTGACGCTCGCCGACCGCCTCGGCCTGAGCCGCAACACGGTGCAGTCGCGAGTGGCGGAGCTGGAGCGGTCCGGGGTGTTCCTGTCGTTCGATCGCCGGATCAGCGCCAACGCCGCCGGTTACCCGCTGGCCGCGTTCGTGACGGTGCACGTGCACCAGCAGAAGCTCGCGACGATCGTGGAGCAGCTGGCGACCATCCCGGAGATCGTGTCTGCGCACGGGCTCTCCGGCCCGTCCGACCTGCTCGTGCGCGTCGTCTGCACGGACGCGGAAGACCTGTTCCGGATCACCGGCGCCATCCAGGCCGCCGAGGGCGTCGAACGCGCAGAGACCGCGCTCGACATGGGCGAGCTCATCCCCTACCGCCTGCATCCCCTGCTCGCCAGAGACGCCGCGCGCTGACCGCAGCTATCGGCGGGGACGACGAAGGCCGCCCCGACGGAGTCGGGACGGCCTTCGTGGAAACGGGACTACTCGCCTTCGGCGGGAGCCGTGGGGCCCTCGCTGGCGGCGTCGCGGCCGTGGGTGTCCGCGTCGTCGGCCTCGGCGAGCACCGGGGCGAGCGACAGCTTGCCGCGGTCGTCGATCTTGGTGATCTCCACCAGGATCTTCTGGCCGACGCCGAGCACGTCTTCGACGTTCTCGACACGCTTGCCACCGGCGAGCTTGCGCACCTCGGAGATGTGCAGCAGGCCGTCCTTGCCCGGGAGCAGCGAGACGAACGCACCGAACGCGGCGATCTTGACGACGGTTCCGAGGAACTGCTCGCCGACCTCCGGGTTGGTGGGGTTCGCGATCGCGTTCACCTGGGCGCGGGCTGCCTCGGCCGACGGGCCGTCGACGGCGCCGATGTAGACGGTGCCGTCCTCCTCGATGGAGATGTCGGCGCCGGTCTCGTCCTGGATGGCGTTGATCGTCTTGCCCTTCGGGCCGATCAGCTCACCGATCTTGTCGACGGGGATCTGGACCGAGATCACGCGGGGCGCGGTCGGGGCCATCTCGTCCGGCTGGTCGATGGCGGCGTTCAGCACGCTGAGGATGGTCGTCCGAGCATCCTTCGCCTGCTTCAGCGCACCGGCCAGAACGGCGGAGGGGATGCCGTCGAGCTTGGTGTCGAGCTGGATCGCCGTGACGAACTCGCTCGTGCCGGCGACCTTGAAGTCCATGTCGCCGAGCGCGTCCTCCGCACCGAGGATGTCGGTGAGGGCCGCGTAACGGGTCTCACCGTCGACGGTGTCGGAGATGAGGCCCATCGCGATGCCGGCGACCGGGGCGCGCAGCGGCACACCGGCGTTCAGCAGGGACAGGGTGGATGCGCAGACGGAGCCCATCGACGTCGAGCCGTTGGAGCCGAGAGCCTCGGACACCTGGCGGATCGCATACGGGAACTCGTCGCGGCTCGGCAGCACCGGCACGAGGGCGCGCTCGGCGAGGAAGCCGTGCCCGATCTCGCGACGCTTCGGCGAACCGACGCGGCCGGTCTCACCGGTCGAGTACGGCGGGAAGTTGTAGTGGTGCAGGTAGCGCTTCTTCGTGACAGGCGACAGGGAGTCGATCTGCTGCTCCATCTTGAGCATGTTCAGCGTGGTGACGCCCAGGATCTGGGTCTCTCCGCGCTGGAAGATCGCCGAACCGTGAACGCGCGGGATGACCTGCACCTCGGCGTCGAGCGGACGGATGTCGGTGAGGCCACGGCCGTCGATGCGGATGCCCTCGCGGAGGACGCGTCCGCGCATGACGACCTTGGAGACCGACTTGTACGCCGCGGAGAACTGCGTGAGCACCTCTGCGGGAAGCGCACCGGCCTCGACCTTCTCGGTCAGGGCCACCTTGACGCGGTCCTTGAGGGCGTCGTCGGCGTTCTGGCGCTCGATCTTGTCGGCGATCTGGTAGACGTTCACCAGTTCGTCGTACGCGAGGCCGGCGACGTTGTCGTACGTCTCCTGCGAGTACGGCAGGAACACCGGGTAGTCGGCGATGGCCTTGGCAGCCTGCTCCGCGACGACGTTCTGCGCGGCGACGAGCTGCTTGAGGAACGGCTTCGCGGCCTCGAGGCCCTGTGCGACGACCTCTTCGTTGGGCTTGGTGGCGCCGGCCTGGATGAGGTTCCAGCTGCCTTCGGTGGCCTCGGCCTCGACCATCATGATCGCGACGTCTTCCTGGCCGTTCTTGTCCGTGATGACGCGACCGGCGACGACGATGTCGAAGACGGCCTCCTCCAGCTGCGACGCCTTCGGGAACGCGATCCACTGGTCTTCTGCAGCACCGTTGCCCGGGATGAGCGCGAGGCGCACCGCGGCGATCGGGCCGCTGAACGGCAGGCCGGAGATCTGAGTCGACATGGATGCGGCGTTGATCGCGAGAGCGTCGTAGAACTCGTCGGGAGCGATGCTCAGGACGGTGATAACGATCTGGACCTCGTTGCGCAGGCCGTCGACGAACGACGGACGCAGGGGCCGGTCGATCAGACGGCAGACCAGGATGGCCTCGGTCGACGGACGGCCTTCACGACGGAAGAACGAGCCGGGGATCTTGCCTGCTGCGTACGAACGCTCTTCGACGTCGACGGTCAGCGGGAAGAAGTCGAAGTTGTCCTTCGGGTGCTTGCTGGCGCTGGTCGCGCTCAGCAGCATGGTCTCCTCGTCGAGGTAGGCGGCGACGGCGCCCTGTGCCTGCTGTGCGAGGCGTCCGGTCTCGAACCGGACCGTGCGAGTGCCGAATCGTCCATTGTCCAGGACTGCTTCGGCGAACTTGATTTCGGGACCTTCCAAGAGGTCTTTCTCCTTTGTTTTACGTCGTCGCCCCGTATGGGCGGCGACTCCTCCATCGGAGCAGGGGAACAGGCAGATCGACACGGAAGTCCTCCGTGTACGTGCGGCTTCCTGCGCGCAGGACGATGTCCCGGCGCGGTTCTGTGCCCGTCTGGCCATCAGTAGAAATACACGGTTGCGCGCCTGTCAGAGCTGCCATTCGCATCCGGATACCACCACCGAGGACCAGCTCCTGCCAGCCTGCTCCGTTTGGTACTCAGTATTGAGTTTGCGGTCGGCATGCAGCCAACCACAAGAATCCTAGCAGGTGAGGCCGTTATTCCGGCAGCGGGAGCGCGAGCGTGGCGCGCGCGGCGGCGGCCAGCGCGTCGCCGTACGACGGCCCGTACGACGCGGCGTGCACGGCCAGTGGATGCAGCTGGTGCAGCGGGATGCGCTCCCGCCAGCCGGCGCGCAGCGGCCGGGCGGCGTCGTACCCCGCCGTGATCTCGTCGAGCAGCGGGGCGCCGAACAGGGCGAGCATGGCGAGGTCGGTCTCGCGGTGGCCGCCGTGGGCCGCCGGGTCGATGAGCACGCAGCCGCGCGCATCCCACAGCAGGTTGCCGTTCCACAGATCCCCGTGGATGCGGGCGGGAGGCTCACCGTCGTCGAGCTCGCCGGACGCGACCCGGTCGACGGCCTCCCTGATCACCGGCAGCTGCGCAGCGGACACGCCGCCGGCGTTCACCGCGATGTCCAGGTACGGCAGAACGCGGTCGCGCGCGTAGAACCGGCCCCAGGACGACTCGGCGGCGACCGGCAGCGGGCGCTTGCCGATGAACAGCGGGCCGTCCCAGCCGTCCGGCGCAGCACCGAACGCGGCGGCGCCCGCGGCGTGGGTCACCGAGAGGGCAGCGCCGAAGGCACGGGCGGCATCCGGGGTGGGGCGCGCCTCCTGGACGCGTTCGAGCACGTTCCGGCCGGGGGCCACCTCCACGACGCCGACCACCCGCGCTCCGCCGGAGGGAGTCACGGCGGCGAGCCAGTCCAGGCCGGCGGCCTCCGCTTCGAAAAACAGCGGTGGCGCATCCGGCCTGGACTTCTCGACGGCGTCGGTCATGCACTGAACCTACTCGCGGGCGGGAGGAGCAGCAGGAGGACTAGTCCCCCTGGAACCCGCCGATCATCGAGGCGAAGTCGCCGTCGAGGGCGAAGGGATCCTTGATGCGCGACGAGCGGTCGGACGCGCTCACCAGCGTGGAGAACTCGCCGGCGGCGCGCTCGATGCGGTCGGGCAGCGCCTTGACCGTGTCTGCTCCGCTCCCCCAGTCCGCCGACGCCGCGTAGACCGAGGTCGGCACGACGACGCTGTGCAGGTAGGTGAACATCGGGCGCATCGCGTATTCGAGGGCGAGCGAGTGCCGTTCGGTTCCTCCGGTCGCGCCGATCAGCACGGGCATCCCGTCGAGCGCTGTCGGGTCGAGGATGTCGAAGAACGACTTGAACATCCCGCTGTAGCTCGTGGTGAAGATGGGCGTCACGGCGATCAGGCCGTCAGCTCCCGTCACCGTCTCGATGACGTCGGCGAGCGCGGGGCTGGGGAACCCGGCGAGGAGGTTGTTGGTCACGTCTTTCGCCACATCCCGCAGCTCGATCGTGGTCACCTCGACCTCGACGCCCTGCTCCTCCAGCCTGCGGACGGTCGCCTCGGCGAGCCGGTCGGCCAGCAACCTGGACGACGACGGCTGGCTGAGACCGGCCGAGATCACGGCGATCTTCCTGGCGGTCATCACTTCACCTCCGAAACAGTGGATGCGGCGTCCGCGCCTGCGGCGTCCGCGTCGGCCACGAGCTCCGCGGCGTCGCGCTCGGCGACCATCGCGGCGTGGGTGGGGCCGTCCGGCACGTGGGAGGGACGGTCCTTCGCGAACTCCTTCCGGAGCACGGGCACGACCTCCCCGCCGAGGATGTCGAGCTGCTCCAGCACGGTCTTCAGCGGAAGGCCGGCGTGATCCATCAGCCAGAGCTGGCGCTGGTAGTCGCCGACGTAGTCGCGGAAGCCGAGGGTGCGGTCGATGACCTCCTGGGGGCTGCCGACGGTCAGCGGCGTCTGCGAGGTGAACTCCTCGAGCGTCGGGCCGTGGCCGTACACCGGCGCGTTGTCGAAGTACGGGCGGAACTCTGCGACGGCATCCTGCGAGTTCTTGCGCATGAACACCTGACCGCCGAGGCCGACGATCGCCTGGTCGGCGGTGCCGTGACCGTAGTGCTCGAAGCGCTGACGGTAGAGGGCGATCATCTGCTGGGTGTGCGATGCCGGCCAGAAGATGTGGTTCGCGAAGAACCCGTCACCGTAGTACGCGGCCTGCTCGGCGATCTCCGGGCTGCGGATGCTGCCGTGCCAGACGAACGGGGGCACGTCGTCGAGCGGGCGCGGGGTCGACTGGAAGCCCTGCAGCGGTGTGCGGAAACGTCCCTCCCAGTCCACGAACTCCTCGGTCCAGAGGCGGCGCAGCAGCGCGTACTTCTCGAGCGCGAGCGGGATGCCCTGGCGGATGTCCTCGCCGAACCACGGGTACACCGGTCCGGTGTTCCCGCGTCCGAGGGTGAGGTCCATCCGGCCGCCGGACAGGTGCTGCAGCATCGCGTACTCCTCGGCGATGCGCACCGGGTCGTTCGTGGTGATCAACGTGGTGGCCGTGGAGAGGATGATGCGGCTGGTCTTGGCGGCGAGGTAGCTGTTGATGGCGACAGGGCTCGACGGGAAGAACGGCGGGTTGTGGTGCTCCCCCATCGCGAAGACGTCGAGGCCGACCTCTTCCGCGTGCTGGGCGATGGTGAGGACGTCCTGCAACCGCGAGGCGTCGGTCGGGGTGTGACCGGTGGTGGGGTCGGTGGTGATGTCGCCGACACTGAAGATTCCGAACTGCATTTCCGCTGCTCCCTATTTCAATGCGTTTGCATGGATATCGTCCTCAACGGACGGTGTGCCCTGACTATTCCCGCGTCGTTTCAGCCACGCGATCAGCGCGACCACACCGATCCCGATCAGTGTTCCTGCGGTGTTCGCGATGAGGTCGCGCACGTCGCTGTACCTGGTCGGCAGGAAGAGCTGGATGAACTCGATGGTGCAGGTGGCGACGACGCCGACGAGCAGCGCGACCCACCACCTGCGCAGCCCGAGCAGCAGGGTGAACAGCACGCCCATCGGCACGAACATCGCGATGTTCGCGGTGAACTCGACTCCGTTGTACGTGACCCAGGAGGTGGCGGGGAACCGCCCGATCTGCGCGATGACATCCCGGATGAACGTGTTCTGCTCCGAGTCCTGCGGCTGCGACGACAGGGTGATCCAGCCGACCGCGACCAGGTAGACGGCCGTGACGATGCTGAGGACGGGATGGCGGCGGAGCATACCCCTATGCTGGCGCACCCGGCCGGGCGGCGCACGCGCCCCACCGCCTGCCCCTCCCCTCGGCCACAATGAATGCATGACCAGCGCCTTCCGCATCCCGATGACCGGCCGCGCGACCGACGAGGCCCATCGCGTCTCGAGCCCGCTCGAACTGCTGTTCGACCTGACCTTCGTGGTCGCCATCGCCCAGGTGGCGGCGCAGCTCGCGGAAGGCACTCTGCACGGGCACCTCTCCGCCGACATCGGGCCGTACCTGACCGTGTTCTTCGCGATCTGGTGGGCGTGGATGAACTTCACCTGGTTCGCGTCGGCGTACGACACCGACGACGTGCCGTACCGGATCACGACGCTCGTGCAGATGGGCGGCGTCCTGGTGCTCGCCGCCGGGGTCCCGAGCGCGTTCGGCGGCGGCGACTTCACCGCCATCACGATCGGCTACCTGATCATGCGCGTCGGGCTGGTGAGCCAGTGGATCAGGGCCGGGATCGAGCATCCACAGGGCAGGGTGACGGCCTTCCGCTACGCGGCGGGGGTGTCGGCGGTGCAGGTGCTGTGGGTGTCCAGACTGTTCCTGCCTCCGGAGACCGGGCTGTGGACGTTCCTGATCGCGGCGGCCCTCGACCTCTCCGTCCCGATCTGGGCGGAGCGGACGGGCAAGACCTCCTGGCATCCGCATCACATCGCCGAACGGTACGGGCTGTTCACGATCATCGTGCTCGGCGAGTCGGTGTCCGCGTCGGCCATCGGGGTGCAGAAGGCGCTGGAGGCGAACGGCGTCTCGGTCACGCTGGTGGTGATCGCCTCCGCGGGACTGGTGCTGCTGTTCGCGCTCTGGTGGCTGTACTTCCTCGAGCCCGCGGCGGAGGGGCTGCGGTCGCGGCGCGGTCGCTCGTTCTACTGGGGCTACGGGCACTACCTCGTGTTCGCCTCGCTCGCTGCGCTCGGCGCTGGACTGGAGACGGCGGTGCAGCGCGGCTCGGAGGGCGGGGTCACGCTGTCCGACACGGTCGTGGAGTACGCGGTGGTCGTGCCCGTCGCGGTGTTCCTGGTGATGCTGTACGTGCTGCACAGACCGCTGGTCGACGAGGTGGTGGTGCGGCCGCTCAAGACCGGGATCGCGGTGGTGCTGCTGCTCGCGCTGCCGCTGGCGTCGCCGGTGATCGGGCTGATCGGCGTGGCCATCGGGGTGGCGGTGGTGGCGTCGGCGCTGGTGGCCGCCACGCTCGTCGACCGCGCGGTGGAGGCACGGGCGGCGGCACGACTCTAGTGGGCGGGGTGCTGCGCGGGGGCGGAACGACGAAACGGGCCGCCACCCCGGAGGGTGACGGCCCGTTCGCAAGAAGTTCGCGGTGTCAGCGAGGAGCTGCCACAGGCGGCTCCTGAGTTATCGACGGAGTCCGAGACGCTCGATCAGCGAGCGGTAGCGGGCGATGTCGATGTCCGACAGGTAGCCGAGCAGGCGGCGACGCTGACCGACCAGGAGGAGCAGGCCACGACGCGAGTGGTGGTCGTGCTTGTGCTCCTTGAGGTGCTCGGTGAGGTCCTTGATCCGCTTGGTCAGGATTGCAACCTGAACCTCGGGGGATCCGGTGTCACCGGGGTGGGTCGCGTACTCTTCGATGATCGCCTTCTTGACGTCTGCATCAAGTGCCATAGAGGTGATCCCCTTTCTCTCGTTGCGCGGTGCCCGATGGCCGAATGCCTGGGCTCTCTTTATCCGCGGCCGTTAGACGGCAACCTGGAAAGCTTACCAGACGAGAGGCCACTCGCCCTCCGCGCTCACGCGGCCTCCGGCTCCGGTTCGAGCAGCGCGAACGCGCCGCCGAACGGGTCGACGGCACCGACCCAGCGGCCGACGCCCGGCGCGGACGCACGCTCGCCGCGCACCGCGCCGCCGAGCTCGGTCAGGCGCACGGTCGCCGCATCCAGGTCGGCCACCGCGAAGTACACCAGCCAGTGCGGAGGCACGTCCCCTCCCGGCTCGTAGGCTCCCGCGACGCTCGCCTCCCCCACGTCGAACAGCGTGTACAGGCCGTCTCCCAGCTCCAGCTGGCTCACGCCGACGCCGAGCACCGACTCGTAGAACGGGTACGACGCCTCGCAGCCGTTCTCGACCAGCTCCAGCCAGTCCACGGCTCCCGGCTCCTCGCGCAGCCAGGGGGAGTCCCCGGCGCCGTTCTCCTTCTGCCAGAGCCCGAAGACCGCTCCTGCCGGGTCGGCGACCACGGCGAGCTGCAGTCCGGGCACCAGCTCACCGGGCGGCAGCAGCACCGCACCGCCCGTCGCGGTGGCGGCTGCGGTGGATGCGGCGATGTCGTCGACGAGGAAGTACGTGGTCCAGACCGAGGTGCTCCCCTCCGGGAAGCTCGCCGGCAGCGGGCCGATGGCGGTGACGGGCACGCCGCGCAGCGTGGCGACGGAGTATCCGCCGGTCTCGGCGCTCGCCGGCGTCACGTCCCAGCCGAACATCCGGCGGTAGAAGGCGGCCGCCCCTGCCTGGTCCGTGCTCTGCAGATCGACCCAGATCGGGGTGCCCTGCGGGAAGCTGTCGATGATCGGCATGGCCGGTATCGTACGCGCGACGGCCGGGCCCTGCGATAGCCGCAGGGAGTATCGTGCGCGGTATGAAGGCACTCCAATATCGCGAAATCGGTTCCCGTCCAGAGGTCGTCGAGATCGCCGATCCGGACATCGGCCCCGGCCAGGTGCTCCTGAAGGTCACCGCCGCCGGGGTCTGCCACTCCGACGAGTTCATCATGGGACTTCCAGCCGACCAGTACGTCTACGGACTCCCGCTCACCCTCGGCCACGAGGGCGCAGGCATCGTGGAGGCGGTCGGCGACGGGGTCTCCGGCGTGAAGCCCGGCGACGCAGTCGCCGTCTACGGCCCGTGGGGCTGCGGCCGCTGCCTGATGTGCGCGCAGGGCAAGGAGAACTACTGCCTCAACGCCCAAGCGGAGGGCATCATGCCGCCCGGACTCGGGTCGCCGGGCTCGATGGCGGAGTACATGGTCGTCGACAACGCACGCCATCTCGTCCCGCTCGATGGGCTCGACCCGGTCGAGAACGTCTCGCTCACCGACGCGGGCCTCACCCCGTATCACGCGATCAAGAACTCGCTGCCGAAACTCGGCGCGGGCACCACGGCCGTCGTGATCGGCACCGGCGGCCTCGGCCACGTCGGCATCCAGATCCTCCGCGCGCTCTCCGGGGCGACGGTGATCGCGCTCGACGTCAACCAGGAGAAGCTCGACCTGGCGAAGGCCGTCGGCGCCCACCACACGATGCTGTCGAACCAGGATGCGGTCTCCGCCGTCCGCGACCTGACCGGCGGCCGGGGTGCGAACGCGGTCTTCGACTTCGTCGGCGTGCAGCCGACGGTCGACCTCGCGGGTGCGATGGCGGCGACGGAAGGCGACGTGACCATCGTCGGGATCGGCGGCGGGGCGCTCGCCGTCGGCTTCGGCCGCATCGCATACGACGTCGCGGTGCGCACGCCGTACTGGGGCTCCCGTTCCGAACTGATCGAGGTGCTCGACCTGGCCCGCGCCGGCTCCATCGAGGTGGAGATCGAGACGTATTCGCTCGACGAGGCGCCGAAGGCGTACGAGCGACTGCACGAGGGCAAGATCCGCGGGCGCGCGGTGATCCTGCCGAACGGCTAGCCGGGACGCTTCAGGCGCTCAGCGCATCCAGAGCGGCGGCGACGACGGTGGCCGGATCGTCGTCGCTGTTCGCCGCCCACCAGGTGAGCGCGGAGAACGAAGCGGCAGAGAGGGCGTCGGCGCGCACCTTCGCGTGCAGGCCGTCCGGCGCCGTTCCCGTGCGGCGCGCGATGAACGCGGCGAGCACATCCCGGTTGGCGGCCAGACGGCTGAGGCCGAAACCGATGAGGGCGTCGTCGGAGCCGATGAGCAGCAGGCGCCGCCGGGTGGCCTCGACGCGGTCCGGCGGGAGGTCGAGAGCGCGCGCGATGGCGCGGTGCAGCACGGACGCGATCGGTTCGTCGTCCGGTGCAGCGTCGAGCTCGGCGGCCGTGCGCGCGACCACGGGCTCCATGCCGCCCCAGACCAGGGCGGGCTTGCTCGGGAAGTAGCGGAACAGCGTGCGGCGCCCAATGCCGGCGACGCGCGCGATGTCGTCCATCGTGGTCGCCTCGTAGCCGTGCTCGGCGAAGTGCCGGAGGGCGAGCAGGGCGACCTCGTCCGGGTCCACGTCCACGGGACGGCCGCGGCGGCGCGCTGCGGGCTGCTGCTCCTGTTCGGCTGCTGGCGAATTCACATCTCCATTATGGCACCGAGTGCTATAAATACATCGACGCCCAGATCGAGCGCCACACACGACTCAGGAGATTCAGGAATGAGCACAACAGATTCCGCTCGCTTCGCCGGCAAGACCGCCATCGTCACGGGCGCCGGTTCGGGCATCGGCCGGGCGACGGCGCTCCGCATCGCGGCGGAAGGCGGACGCGTGATCGCCAGCGACATCGCCCCCGACCGTCTCGAGGCGCTCACCGCCGAGCACCCGGACCTCGACCTGGTGACCGTCGCAGGAGACGTGTCCAGCGAGGAGACCATCGCCGCCATCCTCGACGCTGCGGGCGGACGCGTGGATGCGCTCGCCAACGTCGCCGGCATCATGGACGGCTTCCAGCCGGCCGCCGAGATCGACGACGCCACCTGGGACCGCGTGATGAACATCAACATCACCGCGATCATGCGGCTCACCCGCGCGGTGCTTCCGGTGATGCTCGAGGCCGGAGCCGGCTCCATCGTCAACGTCACCTCCGAGGCCGGCCTCCGCGGTTCGGCCGCCGGCGTCGCGTACACGACCTCGAAGCACGCCGTGGTCGGATACACGAAGTCCACCTCGGTGTTCTACGCCCCCAAGGGGATCCGCACCAACGCCGTCGCCCCCGGACCGGTCGCCACCAACATCGAGGCGCCGTTCCGCTCCGAGTGGGCAGGCCAGCGCCTCGGCCCGCTGATGCAGACGATGGTGCCGCCGGTTGCCCAGCCGGAGCAGCTCGCCGCATCCATCACCTGGCTGCTCAGCGACGACTCCTCCAACGTCAGCGGCGTCATCCTCGCCTCCGACGGAGGCTGGTCGGCGATCTAGTCGCGTCCCGTCGCGGAGACGCGCGGCCCCGGCTGCGCGTCTCCGCCGCGGTGCGAGCGCGCGACGGCACGGGCGAGCACGCGGAGGCCGTCCGGCACGTCGGCGGGCGCGATGGCGCCGAAGCCGAGCATGAGGCCGGAGGCCGGGGTCTCGCCGAAGCCGAAGCGGGCGATCGACTGCACGGACACCCCGGATGCCGCAGCCTCGGCCGCCGCCCGGTCCGAGTCGAACACGGCCCCGTCCCTCGGGAGCAGGCAGACGTGCAGCCCGGCGACCGACGGCACCGCCTGCAGCACGTCGCCGAGCATGGCCTCCGCCTGCTCCAGGATCTGGCGCTGCCGCATCCCGTACTGTTTCGTGGCCTGTCTGACGTGCCTGGCGAAGCCGCCGGAGTCGATGAACCGGGCCATCGCCGCCTGGGTGACGTGGTCGTTGTGCCAGTCGGTGAGGCGTTTCGCGCTGCGCAGTGCCGGCATCAGCGACGGCGGCGCCACCAGGAAGCCGAGCCGGAGCGCGGGCAGCATGGTCTTCGAGAACGTGCCGACGTAGACGACGCGGCCCTCGGTGTCGAGGCGCTGCAGCGGATCGAGCGGGCGGTCGGCGTATCGGTACTCGCTGTCGTAGTCGTCCTCCACGATCACCGCGTCGTTCGCGCTCGCCCAGGCGAGCAGCTGGGTGCGCCGCTCGAATGAGAGCACGCCGCCGAGCGGGAACTGGTGCGACGGCGTCACGTAGACAAGCTTCGCCTCGTCGGGCAGCGCATCCACCCGGAGGCCGTGCTCGTCGACCGGAACGGGAACGACGCGCGCCCCCATCGTCTCGAACAGCTGCCGCACGGGCGGGTATCCGGGGTCTTCGACGGCGACGACGTCGCCGGGGTCGAGCAGCACCCTCCCGATCAGGTCGAACGCCTGTTGCGCTCCGCTCGTGATCAGGATGTCGTCGGCCAGCGCATCCACCGACCGGGCGACGCCGAGGTGCCTGGCCAGCGCATCCCGCAGCCGCTGCAGTCCAGCCGGATCGCGGTAGTGACCGGAGCGCAGGATGCCGCCGCGCAGCTCGGCCGCGACGAACCGGCGCCACGACTCGGCGGGGAAGAGCGCGGGGTCCGGCGTCCCGACACTGAAGTCGTACGCGATCGGCAGCGACTCCGTCCACAGCGGATCGTGGATGTCCGCCCAGCGCTGCACAGGACGCGCCGCCGTGCGCTCCCCGCGCGCCGCCGACGGGCTCGGCGCGGCCGTCGGCGCGGACACGAAGGTGCCGGACCCCACCCGCGACGCCAGGTAGCCCTCGGCGGTGAGACGTTCGTACGCGGTCGCGACGGTGGAGCGCGAGACGGACAGCCGGTCCGCCAGCTCCCTGGTGGCCGGGAGGCGCTCGCCGTGCCGCAGCCGCCCATCCAGGACGGCGTCGCGCAGCTGCCGGTAGATGCGGTCGGCGCGGTCGCCCCTGCCGTCGATCTGCACGTGCACGTCCACAGGGACCTCCTGCGATTGGCCTGATCGGAATGTGGTGAATTGGAGCTTACCCGCGGCCAATGACGTTTCTAGGCTGGCCGCATGACAGAACGAATCGACATCTCCTCCATCGTCCCCGACGGCTACCGCAAGGTCATCAACCTCGACGGCTATGTGGCCCAGCACGTCGAGGAACCGCTCGGCGACCTCATCAAACTCCGCGCATCCCAGATCAATGGATGCACGTTCTGCGTCGACATGCACTCCGTCGACCTGCAGGCAAGCGGCTACCCGCTGCGCAAGGTGTTCTCGGTGATCACCTGGCGGGAGTCGGAGTGGTTCAGCGAGCGGGAGCGGGTGGCGCTCGAACTGACCGAGGAGGTCACTCTCATCCAGGGCGGCGTGTCCGACGACCTCTACGGGCGCGCGCTCGCCGAATTCGGCGAGGAGGGCCTCGCCAACCTGCTGCTCGCCATCGCGACGATCAACGTCTGGAACCGGATCGCCATCCCGACGCTGATGCACCCGCCGGCGCTCTGACCGGCGCGGAGTACGTCACGCGCGAAAAGGCGCGGTGCGGCCTCGAGCCGCACCGCGCCTTTCCTCGTGCGCGTGTCTGGGAGATCGTGACGATCTAGGAGACGCCGAGCAGGTCGATCACGAAGATCAGGGTCTTGCCGGAGAGCGGGTGACCTCCACCGGCCGGGCCGTACGCCTGCGCGGGCGGGACGGTCAGCTTGCGGCGACCGCCGACCTTCATGCCGGGGATGCCGTCCTGCCAGCCCTTGATGAGGTTGTTGAGCGGGAAGTTGATGGACTGCCCACGGCTCCAGGAGGAGTCGAACTCCTCGCCGGTCTCGTACTCGACGCCGAGGTAGTGCACGTCCACCTTGGAACCTGCGGTCGCCTCGGGGCCGGTGCCCTCGACGATGTCGACGATCTCGAGGGTCTCGGGAGCCGGGCCGTCGGGGGCGTCGACTTCGGGCTTCTGGTTGGTGTTTTCTGCCATGCATCCATCCAACTGGCTCCGCGGGCCCGCGTCAAAGCGCGTTCTCTGAGAGCGCATGTCCGAAATCCGCTCTTGCGCTCGCCCCGGATGCGGAGCACCCTTGACGTAGATCACAAGATCAACTCGTCGCCCGGGAGAGTCGCAGGCATCGCCGCACCACCGGGCGTCGAGTCTTTAACGGGGTGGGATCACCGTCGGCCGGGATGCTCCACCTCCGTTCGTTCGCCGTGTGAGATTCTGGCGCTATGAGTTCTGCAGCCGGACGGGACAGCGCCGACGTCCGCATCCACAACCTGGCGCTTCTGATGCGCCTGCTGGTCGACGGGCCGAGCGCGCGCAGCGAGCTCGCGGCGGCGACAGGACTCTCCCGCGGCACGGTCACGGCCCTGGTCGACGTGTTGAGTTCGGCAGGGCTGGTGCGCGAGTCCGCGGTGGTCGGGTCGGTGAACGGGCGGCCGAAGACCATGCTCGCCCTGGCGGCGGGCGGCATCGCGTTCGCGGCCATGCAGCTCGACGCCGATCAGGCCGTCTTCCTCGCCCACGACCTCGCCGGGGAGGAGCTGGTGCGCGTCGCCGAGCGCCACGGCAGGCCGATGGGCGACCCTGACGCCGTGCTCGACGTCGCAGCGCACACCCTCGGCGCCGGGCTCGACGCGCTCGAACGCCTCGGCCGCATCCCGGTCGGGTTCACCGTCGTGATGCTCGCGCCGGTGGGCGGCGAGCCGAGGATCGTGCTCGCGGACACCGACCTCGGCTGGGGGCAGGTGGACGTGCTCGGGATGCTCGGCGCCCGGGAGCCGCGCCTCCCGGCCGACACGATCCTCACCTCCGACGAACCCGCCGCCCTGGCCGAGGCGCAGCGCCTGCCTGGCGAACGGTTCGTGCTGTACCTGAAGAGCAACAGCGGCATCGGCGGCGCGTACCTCGCCGACGGCGCCTTCATCGCGGGCGCGCACGGGCTCGCGGGCGCGATCGGGCACCTGCCCGTCGACCACGACGGACTCCCCTGCGCCTGCGGCCAGCGCGGCTGCTTCGTGACCGTCGCAGGGCCGGACGTCGTGCTCGCCGCGGCGGGACTGGCCGCGCTGCGCGACCGGGACGGCCTCACCGCGGCGCTCGCCGAGCTGGTCGAGCGGGTGCAGGCGGGGGACGCGGCGGCGACGGCGGCGTTCGACGCGGCAGCGGTGTGGATCGCCAGGACCATCGCCCTGCTCCGGATGGCGCTCGATCCGTCCGTGATCGTGCTCGGCGGATACTGGGCGGACCTCGCGCCGCGGATCGCCGTGGCCGCCGCTCCCCGCCTGCGGATCGGCGCCGCCGAACAGCTCGCGCCCGCTCCCCCGATCGTCGCCGGCCGCCTCGGCGCGGACGCCGCGCTGCTCGGCGCCCTGCACCAGGCACGGGATGCGGCCATCGCCGACCCGCTGAGCCTCGCATCCCGCTAGCCGTTCTCGGCGCCCTCGTCGTCCACCTCAGTTAATTCGATGCTTGAACTAAACGACCGTGTCACCGATACTCATTACCAAGCAACACACGGTTTTTGACGTTCGGGAGCGAGCGTCGTTGAGAGAGGATCATCCAGATGACGACACCGACCACCGCCCCCGAGGTGGACACGACCGCCGGCCGGGTCCGCGGGATCTGGCGCGATGGCTCCGCCGCGTTCCTCGGCATCCCGTTCGCCGAAGCTCCGACCGGCGAGCGTCGGTTCGCCGCTCCCGTCCCGCACGCGGCGTGGGAGGGGGTGCTCGACGCCACCGCGTACGGGGCGACCCCGCAGCGTGCCGCGCTGTCCGAGATCACCCTGATCCCCGAGCCGTCGATCCCCGGCGACTCGACCCTCAACGTCAACGTCTTCACGCCCGCGCCGCGCAGCGACTCCGCGCTGCCCGTGCTGGTCTACATCCACGGCGGCGGGTTCGTCGCCGGCTCCCCCGCGAGCCCCTGGTACGCCGGCGCCGCCTTCGCCAAGGACGGGGTGGTGACCGTGACCGTGTCGTACCGGCTCGGCTTCGACGGGTTCGGCTGGATCGAGGACGCTCCGCAGAACCGGGGCGTCCTGGACTGGCTGCTGGCGCTCGAGTGGGTGCGGGACAACATCGGAGCGTTCGGCGGAGACCCGGCGCGGGTGACCATCGCCGGGCAGTCGGCGGGAGGCGGAGCGGTGCTGTCGTTGCTGGCCGTGCCGCGGGCGGCCGCGCTGTTCCAGCGTGTGATCAGCATCTCCGGCGCGACCAGCGACCTGCCCGTCGCCGACGCGGAGGTCTTCGGACGCAGGCTGGCTGAGCTCGCCGGCGTGCAGCCCACCCGAGCGGGACTGTCCGCGCTCGACGAGGCGACCATCCTCGCGCTGCAGGCGCAGGTCGCCTCTCCCGCGCCGGCGCCGGGCGGCGAGGACGGCGAGGACGACGCGCTGGCCGGTCTCGTCCAGCTCGCCGCCGGCGGCCTGGTCTGGGGTCCCGTCGTCGACGGCGACCTCCTGCCGCAGGCCGTCGCCGACGCCCTGCGCTCCGGCGTCGGTGCGGAGAAGGAGCTGGTGCTCGGGGCGACGGACAACGAGTTCAATATGGCGATGACCGCCCACCGGGATGCGCTGGCCGCCGTCCCCGCAGCCGCCGCGCTCACCCGGTTCGGCCTGGCGGATGACACCGCGGCCGCGTACGCCGCAGCCCACGACGGGCACGACACCGCCGACATCCTCGGCCAGTACATCACCGACCGGATGTTCCGCACCACGGCGCTGACCATCGCCAGGGAGCGCGCCGCCGCCGGCGCGCCGACCTGGCTCTACCGGTTCTCCTGGCCGTCCCCGACGATGGGCGGCGCCTGCCACTGCCTCGACGTGCCGTTCTTCTTCGACTGCCTGGACGCGGAGCGGGTGCAGAACATCGCAGGACCGAACTCTCCGCAGACGCTCGCCGACGACGTGCACGGCGCCGCGGTGTCGTTCATCGTCGGCGGCGACCCCGGCTGGGCGCCGTTCGACGCCGCCACGGAGGCCGGGCGCGTGTTCGACCTGCCGTCCCGCACCGACGAGCACGCATACGCGGACGTGGAGGTGCTGCTGCCGCAGGCGGTGCGCTGACGCGCGTCCACCGGGGCCGGGAGCAGCGGATCAGCCGAAGACCTTGCCGGGGTTGAGGATGCCGAGCGGGTCGAAGACCGACTTGAGCTTCACCTGCAGGTCGTAGGAGTCAGGGCCGAGCTCATCGGCGAGCCAGCGTCGCTTCAGCACACCGACGCCGTGCTCGCCGGTGAGCGTTCCGCCCAGGTCCATCGCCGTGCGGAACAGCTCGTTCGCCGCATCCCACACCGCCGGAGGCACCTCGGCACCGGAGTAGACGAAGTTGGGGTGCAGGTTGCCGTCGCCCGCGTGCGCGACGGTCGGGATGGGCACCCCGTACTTCTCGGAGATGCGCTCGATCGCGGCGAACATCTCCGGCATCCGGGAGCGAGGGACGGAGACGTCCTCGATCAGCACCTCTCCGGTGGCGGCGAGCGCGGGGTGGAAGGCGCGGCGGATCGCCAGCAGGCGTTCGCCGTCGTCCGCGTCGGCGGAGACGCGCACGGTGCCTCCCTCCGCCCCGATCAGCTCGGCGGCGCAGGCGGCGTCCGCCGCAGCGCTCGGGCCGTCGAACTGAACGAGGAGGTAGCTGCCGCCTCCCGTCGTGCCGAACGCCGAGGCGATGGTGTCCGCGCCGAGGTGGGCGGAGATGCGGTCGAGGGACGCGGCGTCGAGCAGTTCCATCACGGCGGGGCGGAGTCTGGATGCTGTCACGCGCGCGGACGCTGCCGCCGCCGACCGCACATCCGGGAACAGCGCTCCGATGGTGGTCGGCTCCCCGGCGGGGATCGGGATGGCGCGCACCGTGGCGCCGACGATCACGCCCAGGGTGCCCTCCGACCCGACGAACAGCGCGGTGATGTCGTAGCCGGTCACGCCCTTCACCGTGCGGTGACCGGTGGAGACCAGGCGTCCGTCCGCGAGCACGACGTCGAGGGCGAGGACGGCCTCGCGGGTGACGCCGTACTTGGCGCAGAGCAGGCCGCCCGCGTTGGTGGCGATGTTGCCGCCGACCGTGGAGATGGCCTTGCTCGCCGGGTCGGGAGCGAAGAACAGGCCGTACGGCTCGAGGGCGTCGTTGAGGTCGGCGTTGATGACGCCCGGCTCGATGACGGCGAGCTCGTCGTCGGCGGAGATCTCCAGGATGCGGTTCATGCCGGCCACGCTGAGCACGATCGCGCCGTCCGTGCCGTTCGCGCCGCCTGCCAGGCCCGTGCCCGCTCCGCGGGGGACGACGGGGACGCGGAACTCGCTGGCGGCGCGCATGATCGCCTGCACATGCTCGACGGCCGTGGCATTGACGACGGCGAGCGGGCTTCCGTCCGCGATCCAGCCGGAGCGATCCGTGCGGGCGGCGTCGAGCGCCTCCCGATCGGTGCTGAGCACGCCGGCCGCGATGGCGTCGTCACCGAGTGCTGCGGACAACCACTCCAGAACATCCATGCGATTCAGCATATTCAACGCGGGTAATGTCCGTTTTCCGCTACCGAACGTCGGTGGCGAGTGCGAGGCTGGAGGCATGAACCGCGAAACAGACAAGCTCGCCGACCCGGTCTTCGCCGAGCGCTACCGCGCGATGAGCGCCAGGGACACACGGTTCGACGGGCAGTTCATCACCGGCGTGCACTCCACCGGCATCTACTGCCGCCCGAGCTGCCCGGCGGTCTCGCCGAAGCCGGGCAACGTCACCTTCTACCTCACAGCGGCCGCGGCGCACGAGGCAGGGCTCCGCGCCTGCAAGCGCTGCCTCCCGGATGCGGTGCCCGGCTCCCCGGAGTGGAATACCCGCGACGACCTCGCCGCCCGCGCCATGCGCCTCATCGCGGACGGGACGGTCGAGCGCGAGGGCGTGCCTGGGCTCGCCCGGCGCCTCGGATACACGCCACGCCACCTCGGGCGGGTGCTCGCCTCCGAGCTCGGCGCAGGCCCGCTCGCGCTCGCCAGGGCGCACAGGGCGCAGACGGCCCGGCTCCTCCTCGCGGGCACCGACCTGTCGATCACCGACGTGGCGTTCGCTGCGGGATTCACCAGCGTGCGCCAGTTCAACGAGACGATGGCCGACATCTACCGCACGACGCCCGGCGCGATCCGGGCGTCCGCGAAGGGGCGGGCGGGCGCACGGGCAGCATCCAGGGACGTGAAGGATGGCGGAGAGCCCGCCGCATCCGGGGCCGCCACCCTGAGCCTCCGGCTCCCCGCCCGCGCGCCGTTCGACGGCGCAGCCCTGCTCGGCTTCCTGGGGGCCAGGTCGATCGCGGGCGTCGAGAGCGGAGACGCGGATTCGTACAGCCGCGCGCTCGCCCTCCCCCACGGCCCTGCCGTCGTCCGGCTCACTCTCGGCGGCACGCCGACGGCACCGCACGTGGAGTGCGACGCGACCCTCGCCGATGTGGCCGACCTCGCGCCGCTCGTCGCCCGCGTGCGCCGCCTGCTCGACCTGGATGCCGACGCTGCGGCCATCGACGCCGCTCTCTCCGCAGACCCCGCCCTCGCGGCCAGCGTCTCCGCCGCGCCGGGACGCCGGGTGCCTGGCGCCGTCGACGCGGAGGAGATCGTCTTCCGCGCTCTCATCGGCCAGCAGATCTCCGTCCCTGCCGCGCGCACGGCGCTCACCCGGCTCACCGACGCGCTCGGCCGCCCGCTCGACCTCGGCGGGTTCACGCGCCTCTTCCCCACCGCCGCCGACATCGCCGAGCACGGCAGGCAGGTGCTGCGCGGTCCGGCGAGACGCATCGACACCATCGTGAACACAGCCGCGGCCATCGCCTCCGGCGAGCTCGTGATCGACGTCGGCGAGTCGCGCGAGGAGCTGGAGGAACGGCTCACCGCCCTCCCCGGCATCGGCCCGTGGACCGCCGGTTACATCGCGATGCGCGTGCTCGGCAGCCCGGACATCCTGCTCACCAGCGACCTCGCCATCCGTCAGGGGGCAGCCAAGCTCGGCCTGCCGGACGACGCGAAAGCGCTCGCTGCGTACGGCGCTCGCTGGGCGCCGTGGCGCAGCTACGCCGGAATGCATCTGTGGAGGTCCGCGCAGGCGTAGGCTCTCTGAGGACTTACATGCATTCGACGTGCATGCATTCGACTGACATGCGCTGAGGGAGGAGGGGATCTCGCAGGTGCCAACCATCGCCGTCGTGATCCCTGCCCTGAACGACTCCGAGATGCTCGCGCGCTGCCTGGACGACCTCGCGGCCCAGCTGCGGCCCGCCGACGAGATCATCGTGGTCGACAACGGCAGCACGGACGATACCGCCGCCGTGGCCCGCTCGAAGGGCGCCACCGTGATCGAGCAGTCGCAGCGCGGGATCTGGCCTGCCGCATCCACCGGCTACGACGCGGCGTCGACAGACATCATCGCCCGGCTGGACGCCGACTCCCGTCCCCCGGTCGACTGGCTGCTGCACATCGAGGCCGAGTTCGTCGACGACCCGGACATCGGCGTGCTCACCGGCCCAGGCATCTTCTACGACGGCAACACGCTCATCGCCGGCCTCGGGCAGACGCTCTACATCGGCGGCTACTTCTGGTCGATGGAGATCTGGCTCGGCCACCCGCCGATCTTCGGCTCCAACTTCGCCATGCGGCGCACCGTCTGGGAGAGCGTGCGCGGTCGCGTGCACCGCGGGATGCGCGAGATCCACGACGACCTCGACCTCGCCATCCACCTCGACCCCAGTCAGGTGGTGCGCTACGACGAACGCCTCACCGTCGGCATCTCCGCCCGCCCGTTCAGCACCTGGCGCGGCTTCGGCCGGCGGCTCGGCTGGGCGTACACCACGCTCAGGATGCACCTGCCGGAGGAGTCGCCGTGGCGTCGCCGCGCAGCGCGCCGCCGCTGGGAGGCCGAGCACGCGGACGACGCGCCGGGCGCGATCGCCTGAGTCTGCGCCTGCGACTGCGCCCGCGTCAGGTGACGCGGCAGTACGTGGTGAGGTAGCCGATGCCGCCGATCGAGACGGTCACGGTCGAGTGGTCCTTGAGGAACACCGGCGGAGTGCGCGAGTATCCTGCTCCGCCCGGGCTGCCGGTGGAGATGAGCGTGCCCGGCTGGATCGTCGCCGACTTGGACAGGTAGGAGACGATCTCGGCGACGGAGCGCACCATGTCGGCCGTCGACGCGTCCTGCAGGATCGTGCCGTCGACGTTCGTGGTCAGCCAGAGGTCCTGCGGGTCGCGGATCTCGTCGGCCGTCACCACGACGGGACCGTTCGGGGTGAACCCGTCGAACGACTTGCAGCGCGACCACTGCGCCTCGGAGAACTGCAGGTCTCTGGCCGTGATGTCGTTGACGACGGTGTATCCCCAGACGTAGTCGAGCGCATCCTGCACCGACACATCCCGGGCCGGCTTGCCGATGATGACGCCGAGCTCCGCCTCGTAGTCGACCTGCGTCGTCAGGTCCCCCGGCCAGGTCGTCGTGCCGCCGTGACCGGCGAGCGAGTTCGGCCAGAGCGAGAAGATGGTGGCCGCCTTCTCCGAGCGCAGCGCGAGCTCGGCGGCGTGAGCGGCGTAGTTCGCGCCGATCGCGATGACCGCCGGCGGCCGCAGCACAGCCGAGGCGTGCCGCAGCTCCCTGACCGGCGTGAGGCTGGTGTGCTGTGCGAGTGCGTTGTCGACGACCGCCTTGACGTGTGCGAGGACACCGTCGCCCTGCTCGATCAGGTCTTGCAGATCGCGCGGGGCCGGGTCCATCACCTCCTCGAGGAAGAGGGCGCCGTCGCCGATGACGGCCGCAAGACGCGGCGTTGGATCTGTGGTGGAGCTGAGGTGCGAGAATCTCACCTGCCCAGGCTATCGGGCGCGGTGGTGGGTCACGAAAACGCGCTGGATGCCGTGAAAGGTCCGGCGTGTCGGCTAGCGTGGAAGGGTGTCCATCGAACAGAGGCGGCCCGGAGTCGCCGGAGGCGACGACGACGCTGCGCGTCTGGATGCGGGTCTTCCCGACATCGACTGGTCCGTCGCGCCGGTCGGAGCCGTCTTCAGCCGGTTCGCCGCGCCGAGCGGCGAACTCGCCGTGGTGTCGCTCGGCGACCCGTCCGACCCGCGCGTGGTGCTCATCCCGGGCGTGACGGGTTCGAAGGAGGACTTCTACCTGCTCGCGCCGATCCTGGTGGCCGCGGGGTATCACGTGCAGAGCTTCGACCTGGCAGGCCAGTACGAGTCTGCGGACGCCGGCCCCGTTCCCGGCGGCCACTACACGTATGAGCTGCTGGTCACCGACATCGTCGCGTTCCTGCAGTCCGGGCCACCTGCCCACGTGCTCGGATACTCGTTCGCCGGCGTGCTCGCGCAGCTGGCGCTGATCGAGCATCCCGGGCTGTTCCGCAGCCTCACGCTGCTGACGACGCCGCCGGAGCCCGGCCAGGCGTTCCGCGGCGTGCGGGTGATCGGCTGGCTGAGCTGGTTCCTCGGCGGCCGCCAGGGTGCAGGGCTGATGATCTGGGGCATCGTCACGAACAAGAACAAGGTGCCGCCGTCGCGGCTCGCGTTCGTGCGCTCGCGCTTCGCCCTCACCCGCCGGTCGAGCGTCGACGACATCGTCGGGCTGATGAAACGGGTTCCGGATGTGCGCGGCAGGGTCGCAGCCACGCGCATCCCGATGCTGGTCGCCACCGGCAACCACGACCTGTGGCCGACGCACCTGCACGCGGCCAACGCGCAGGCGCTCGGCGCGACGCTCGCGGTCTACAGCACAGGACACAGCCCGTGCGAGACGGCCCCGCACCAGCTCGCGCGCGACATGGTCGCGCTGTTCCGCCGCGCAGAGCGCGCGGAGGCGGCGCGCCAGGACTGACGCGCCGCGCTCCGTTCCAGCGCGCGTCCTGCGTTAGGCCGTGGGGTCGGTGCCGGCGTCGATGATCGGGATGGCCGTCGTGATCGCCTCGAGGCCGCTCAGGCGAGCGGGCGACAGCAGCCTGGTCACGTCCTCGCGGCTCATCAGCTTGGCCTCCACGACGAGGTCGGCCACGTTGCCTCCGGTGAGCAGCGCCGTCTTGGCGAGCGCCGCCGCCGCCGCGTATCCGATGTGCGGCATGAGCGCCGTGATCACGCCGACGGACGAACCGACCATCGCTCCGAGGCGCTCCTCGTTCGCGGTGATGCCGTCCACGCAGTTCACGCGCAGCGTGTGGAAGGCCTGCGTCATCCAGGTGATCGACTGCAGCAGCGAGTGCGCGATGACGGGCTCGAACGCGTTCAGCTGGAGCTGACCACCCTCGGCGGCCATCGTCACCGTCACGTCGGCGCCTGCCACCGAGAAGGCCACCTGGTTGACGACCTCCGGGATGACCGGGTTGACCTTGCCGGGCATGATGCTCGACCCGGCCTGGCGCGGCGGGAGGTTGATCTCGCCGAGTCCGGCCTGCGGGCCGCTCGACAGCAGGCGCAGGTCGTTGCAGATCTTCGAGAGCTTGATGGCGCTGCGCTTCAGCGAACCGGAGAACGACATGAACGCCCCCGCGTCGCTCGTCGACTCGATGAGGTCGGGCGCCGTCTCCAGGTTGAGGCCGGTGATCACGTTGAGGTGGCGAACGGCGGCTGCCGCGTATCCGGGGTCTGCGGTGATCCCGGTGCCGATGGCCGTCGCGCCGAGGTTGATCTCCGCGAGGAGCCACTTCGTCTCCGTGAGGCGGGCGTGGTCTTCGGTGAGCGTGGTCGCGAAGCCGTGGAACTCCTGCCCGAGCGTCATCGGGACCGCATCCTGCAGCTGGGTGCGGCCGACCTTGAGCACGTGCCGGAACTCCTCGCCCTTCCGCGCGAACGAGTCGCGCAGCTGAGCGAGCTGGTCGAGCAGGTGCCCGAGAGCGAAGGTGAGGGCGATCTTGATGGCCGTCGGGTACGTGTCGTTGGTGCTCTGGCTGCGGTTGACGTCGTCGATCGGGCTGATGTACTGGTACTCGCCCTTGGCGTGGCCGTCGAGTTCGAGCGCGACGTTCGCGATGACCTCGTTGGCGTTCATATTCGTGGACGTGCCCGCGCCGCCCTGCATGACGCCGACCACGAACTGGTCGTGGAATTTGCCGTCGATGATGAGCTGGCAGGCCTGGTCGATCAGAGCGGCCTTGTGCTTGTCCAGCACGCCGATCTCGAGGTTCGCGCGCGCCGCCGCCTGCTTCACGCTGGCGAGCGCCACGACCAGATCCGGGTAGACCGAGATGGGACGCTTGGCGATCTGGAAGTTCTCCAGCGCGCGGGACGTGTGCACGCCCCAGTACGCGTCCGCCGGGATCTCCCGGCTGCCGAGCGAGTCGGATTCGGTGCGGACGGGGCCGCCTTCCGCGGTCGGGGTGGGAACGTCCGAGACGTTCTGCGACGCGTCGATCACGGGAATCGGGTGGGTCTTCGGCTCGTCCATCATTGCTGTCGGGGTATTCACGCTTGGCTCCGTTGCCTATCGTTTTGGGTTGGCATTCTGATGTCGGTCGTTCGTGGCCACCGACGATACGAGCCTACCGCGTGCATCCCGTGCGGTCGGGGGCTAAGCGGTTCAGCCGAGCTTGCGGAGCAGCCCGCGGGCGAACCGGTCCTTCGCCTCAGTGAACGGCGGATAGATCAGCCGCAGTGTGTCCGGTTTCAGCGATTTCGTCAGCACCGCCTTCTCGTGGCTGAACGTGCGCAGCGAGTGCTCGCCGTGATACGCGCCCATGCCACTGGCGCCGACCCCGCCGAAGGGCAGCCCCGCGACCGCCAGGTGCGCGGCGGGGACGCCGAAACCGACGGCGCCGGAACTCGTCTCCGTCAGGAAGCGCCTGCGCACCCTCTTGTCCTCGCTGAACACGTAGAGCGCGAGCGGCTTGTCGCCCGACCTGATGTACCGGATGGCGTCGTCGAGCCCGTCGACCGTGACGATCGGCAGGATCGGGCCGAAGATCTCCTCCCGCATCACCGGGGCGTCGCGTGGCACGTCGATGAGCACGGTCGGCGCCAGGTAGCGGGATGCGGCGTCGTGGGTTCCCCCGGTGACGGTCGCGCCCGCATCCAGGAGCGTCGTCAGCCGCTGGAACTGGCGGTCGTCGACGATCCGGCCGTAGTCGGGGCTGGTCGACGGGTCTGCGCCGTAGAGGTCGCTCACGGCGGCGGCCAGCGCGGTCGCGAGGCGGGCGGCGACGCTCGGGGTCGCCAGCACGTAGTCGGGGGCGACGCAGGTCTGGCCCGCGTTCATGAACTTGCCCCAAGCGATGCGCTGGGCCGCAGCATCCAGGTCGGTGGTGTCGTCGACGTAGACCGGCGACTTGCCGCCGAGCTCCAGCGTGACAGGCGTGAGATGCTCGACGGCGGCCGCGGCGACGATGCGCCCGACCCGGCCGTTCCCGGTGAAGAAGATGTGGTCCCAGCGCTGGGCGAGCAGCCCGGTGGTCTCCTCGACGCCGCCCTCGACCACGGCGACGGCCCGGGTGTCGAGGTACTCCGGGATCAGTCTCGCCATCGCGGAGGAGGTCGCAGGGGCCAGCTCGCTCGGCTTCAGCAACACGGCGTTGCCCGCCGCGAGAGCGCCGACAACGGGAGCGAGCAGTAGCTGCACGGGATAGTTCCACGGGGCGATCACCAGCACCACACCGACCGGCTCACGGACGATGGATGCGCCGGCCGGCAGCAGAGCGCCGGGAACCCCGACCCGCTTCGGCCGCAGCCAGCGGCGCAGATGCCGGGTCATGTGGTCGATCTCGCCCACCACGAACCCCAGCTCGGCGATCTGCGACTCCGTCGGGTTCTTGCCGAGGTCGGACAGCAGGGCGTCCTCGAACTCGGCCGAACGCTCGGTGAGCATCCTGCGCAGTGCACGCAACTGGGCGAGCCGCCACGAGAGGGGCTTCGTGGTGCCGCGATCGAAGGAGCCGCGGAGGTCGTCGGCGGTCTGCGCAGGTGTCATGCGGCCATCCTACGGATGCGCGGCCGGACGGTACTCCAGATCGAAGATGGCGTGCCCGAGCCGTTCGCCCCTCTGCTCGAACTTGGTGACGGGGCGGTCCTCCGGACGCGGGATGAACAGGCTCTCTCCTGCGGTGTTCACCAGGCCGGGTTCCGCATCCAGCACGGCGATCATGTGCTCTGCATACGGCTCCCAGTCGGTGGCGAGCCGGAGCACGCCGGTGGGGGCGAGCGCGCGGACGATGAGCTTCGCCACATCCGGCTGCACGATGCGCCGGCGGTGGTGGCGGACCTTCGGCCACGGGTCGGGGAAGTAGATCATCACCTCGGCGATGCTGTGCTCGGCCAGGCCGTGCTCGAACACCTCGACGGCGTCGTGCCGCACCACCCGGATGTTCTCGATGCCGCGCACGCGCATCTCGCCGAGCACGCGCCCGACGCCCGCTCCGTGCACCTCGACGCCGAGGAAGTCGGTGTCCGGATGCCGCTCCGCGAGCGTAAGCAGGTTCTCGCCGTTGCCGAAACCGATCTCGACCGCACGCGGCGCACGGTGGCCGAACGCCGCATCCAGGTCGAGGAGCTGCCCGTCGAACTCGACGCCGTACACCGGCCAGAGCTCGTCGATGGCGCGGGTCTGCGCCTCGGTCTTCCGCCCTCGCGTCACGAAACTGCGGGTGCGGGTGCTCTGCTGCTGCTTCTCGTCGTCCACGTCCTCCATTGTCCCAGGCCCGGGGACCGCGAAAGTCCGGCGCGGGAGACGCAGGCCTCGGGCGCTAGAGCCAGGCGAGCGGGAGGAACGCGAGGCCGACGCCGACGCCGATCACCGCGAGCAGCGCCACGAACACGGCGCCGGCGAGCATGATCGAGTTGAGGACGATGCCCCAGACCGCGAACGCCTTCGCCTGCGGTTCGCGGCCGAGCGCCAGGATGCCGACCACGAGGCCGGCGATGGGTGCGACGAACGTCCAGCTGAAGACGATCGACGCGATCCCGAGCGCGAAGCTCGTGATGCTGAGCGTCCGGGCGGGAGCCTGGTATGCGACGTTGGTCATGGGTGCTGGTTCTCCTCGATCGATGGTGTGCATCCAGTCAATCGGCAGGCGCGCATCCACACCATCCGGTTATCCCCCGATTCCGCTCAGGGGTCACCCTGATCTGGAATCGGGGGCTGATCTTCGCTAGTGCGGGAGCACGGCCTCGATCGGACCCCTGGCGAAGTAGACCAGGAAGCCGGCGGCGACGATCCAGAGCAGCGGGCTGATCTCGCGCGCCTTCCCGGAGAGCGACCGGACGAGCACCCAGCTGATGAAGCCGACGCCGATGCCATTGGCGATCGAGTACGTCAGCGGCATCACGATGATCGTGAGGAAGACCGGGAGGACGCTCGAGAACTCCGAGAAGTCGATGTGCCTGATCTGCACGACCATCAGCGCACCGACGATCACAAGGGCGGCAGCGGCGACCTCCAGCGGGACCACCTGGGTCAGCGGGGTGAAGAACATCGCGAGCAGGAACAGCGCGCCGGTGATGACGCTGGCGAAACCGGTCTTCGCCCCCTCGCCGATGCCGGATGCCGACTCGACGAACACCGTGTTCGACGATGCGGAGGTGCCACCGCCGACGATGGCGCCGACGCCCTCCACGATGAGCGCGGGCTGCAGGCGCGGGAACGTGCCGTCCTCCTTGGCGAGACCGGCGCTGCGGGCGAGGCCGGTCATCGACCCCATCGCGTCGAAGAAGTTGGTGAAGACGAGGGTGAAGATGAGCATGATCGCGGCGAGGGCGCCGATGCGGCCGAACGAGCCGACCACGTCGAACTGACCGACGAGGCTGAGGTCGGGAAGCGCGACGAGCGAGGTCGGCAGCTGCGGGACGGTGAGGTTCCAGCCTGCCGGGTTCTTGCCGAGCGACGGCCCGACGTGGAAGATCGCCTCGGCGACGATCGCGACGACGGTGGCTGCGACGATCCCGATCAGCAGCGCGCCCTTGACCTTGCGGGCCATCAGCACGGCCATGATCACCAGCGCGACGAGGAACACGACGGTCGGCACGGTGGCGATCGATCCCGCCTCACCCAGCTGCACGGGAGGCGACGACATGTTGGTGCTGCGCACGAAACCGCTGTCGACGAAGCCGATGAACGCGATGAACAGGCCGATGCCGACCGTGATCGCCGTCTTCAGCTGCGGAGGGACGGCGTTGAAGATCAGGCGGCGCAGACCGGTGGCCGCGAGGATCACGATGATGACGCCGTTGATGACGACGAGGCCCATCGCCTCCTGCCAGGTGAGGATCTTCACGACGTTGACCGCGAGGAACGAGTTGATCCCGAGCCCGGCGGCGAACGCGAACGGCAGCCGGGCGACCAGCCCGAACAGCACGGTCATCACACCGGCGCTCAGCGCGGTGACCGCCGCGAGCTGCGTCCCCTGCAGCGAGTGGCCTGTCACATCCTCCGTCCCGCCGAGGATCAGCGGGTTGAGGATGACGATGTACGCCATCGTCACGAAGGTCAGGACGCCGCCGCGCAGCTCAGTGGCCCAGTTGGACCCGCGGGCGCTGATCTCGAAGAACCGGTCGAGCCTGCCGCGGAACGTCGGCGCGGTTTCGGTGTTCGTAGGCGATGCGGACAAGGTCGTCTCCCGTAGTATCTCCGAGGGCTTTCATGCGCGAACGCGCGCCAATAAGCCTAGACGCCCGCAACGCCCCGATACGACGCGAAGGATGCGCCATGCCCCTGCCCTGGAAGCTACACGGTGACGGAAAGGACGTCGCGGCCTCGGCCGTCGTCCTCCCGGGAGAGCGGCTCACCTGGCCGCGCACGATCGGTCTGGGCGCCCAGCACGTCGTCGCGATGTTCGGTGCGACGTTCCTCGTGCCCGTGCTCACGCACTTCCCGCCGAGCACCACGCTGCTCTTCTCCGGCATCGGCACCATCCTGTTCCTGCTGATCACCGGCAACCGGCTGCCCAGCTACCTGGGCTCGTCGTTCGCTTTCATCGCGCCGATCACGGCGGCGACGGCCAGCAACGGGATGGGCGGGGCCCTGTTCGGCATCGTCGCCGTCGGCATCCTGCTGGCCATCGTGGGCGGGATCGTGATCCTGACCGGCACCGGCTGGATCGACGCCCTGATGCCCCCGGTGGTGGCCGGCGCGATCGTGGCGCTGATCGGGTTCAACCTGGCTCCCGCCGCCCGGGACAATTTCGTGAAGGCGCCGTGGACGGCCATCGTCACGCTGCTCGCCGTTCTGCTCTGCACCGTGCTGTTCAAGGGGCTGCTCGGCCGCTTGTCGATCTTCATCGGCGTGGTGGTCGGCTACATCTTCGCCGTGATCGTCGGCGAGGTCGACTTCACCGCCGTCGCGAAGGCGGACTGGCTGGGCTTCCCGACGTTCGCATTCCCCGCGAACCCGTTCGAGAACCCCGGTGCGACGTTCGGCATCCTCCCCGCATTCCTGCCGGTCGTCCTGGTGCTCGTGGCCGAGAACGTCGGCCACATCCGCGGCGTCGCCCAGCTGACGGACCCGTCCGTGAACAAGCTCACCGGCCGCGCCCTGTTCGCCGACGGCCTGGCGACGACCATCGCCGGGTTCTTCGGCGGCTCGGGAACGACCACGTACGGCGAGAACATCGGCGTGATGGCCGCGACCCGCGTCTACTCGACCGCCGCATACTGGGTGGCGGGCTTCGTGGCCGTGCTTCTCGGCCTCTCCCCCAAGATCGGCGCTGTCATCAACACGATCCCGGCCGGCGTGCTCGGCGGCGTGACCACCGCCCTCTACGGCCTCATCGGCATCATCGGTGTGAAGATCTGGCTCGACAACAAAGTCGACTTCTCGAAGCCGGTCAACCAGTTCACCGCCGCCACGGCCCTCATCGTGGGCATCGCGGACTTCACCCTCAACCTCGGGCAGCTCACCTTCAACGGCATCGCGCTCGGCACCATCGCCGCGATCGTGGTCTACCACCTGATGCGGACGGTCGCCCGCCTGCGCGGCACCGACTGACGGGCTCCGCCCTCGGCTCCGTCCGCGGCTCCGTCCGGTGTCCGTTCCAGCGGAGAATCGCGCGTCGCCCGCGTGAATCTCCGCTCGGACGGACACCGAACCGGCGTGTCCGCCGGGATCTCCTGCGTTACTCGCCCGCGCCGATGCCGGCCGCCTTCGACGCACCCTGCGGCATGATGGGTGTGTGCAGAGGACGAGGAGGCCGATCGCCGTCGCGGGAACGCTCGGCGCGCTCGTCCTCGCGGCCGCCACACTCTCCGGGTGCGCGCCGGTGGTGCGCTCGTGCCCGAGCTGGGCGGATTTCTCCGACCCCGACGCCGCATACCGGCAGGCGGACGTGGTCGTCGTCGGACACGTCGCGGGACGGGACGGCACCATCGGGACAGCGTTGGGCGACGTGCGCGCCTACCGGTTCGAGGTCGACGATGCGGTCAAAGGCAGCGCATCCGGAACCGTGGTGCGGATCGGATCCCGCGCCGACCCGTGCGACGGCGGCGACGGATACACCAGCGGCGACGCGCTCGCGACCGCTGCCGACCGCGTCATCGTGTACGCGATGAACGACACCGGCGGACTCGTCACCCTCACCCCGAGCCAAGGCGTGACGGCACTCCCCGAAGGCGCTCCCCTTCCGTTCGGCCGCTGACCCACGCTGACCCCACTTGCGCATCCGTGCGCGAATCGGCAGGCACTGTTGGATGTGCGCGCAGACACCGCGCCGCTGGCGGCCTCCGCGGCACGACGACGTGCACGCTGAATCCCAGTCCGGAACCCACAAGACCTTCTTGAGGAGTCCCATGCGATCTTTCACGGCCACAGCGATCGGAGCCGTCGCAGCGGCGGCCACCGCGCGAGGCGCCCTTACTGGTGGAAGAACGGGATGATCAGGTACAGCCCGTACAGCACCGCGAGGCCGCACCCCACGAAGCACGCGTACGCGCCGGTGAGCGCCCAGCGCTTCTGCGCGTCCGAGAGGGGATTCTTCTTGCGGGCTTTCGCGGCCTTCTTGAGGGCGCGCGCCGCCTCCTCCGGGGAGATGACGGTGATCGCGTCGGTGAACTCGACCGGCTCGACGAACAAAGCCCGGCCGGCGACGGCGAGGAGGCGCGTGCCGAGGGCATACAGGCTGACGACGACGCACGCGCCGACGATGGATGCTGCGAAGACGATCAGGAAGGCGACCCAGTCGATCATGCTGATTCCTTCTCCTTGCCGCGCGGCTTCTTGAGCGGCTTGACCTTCTTGATCTTGACGGCGCGACCGGATGCTGCAACCTCGCTGACACCCTGCACCGGGGCGGGGGCGACCGCGTTCTCGCTGTCGACCTTGTTGCGGTTGGACAGCCAGAAGATGAGCACGATCACGATGACCGCGGCGATCGCGTCGATCGCGAGGCCGATCGGGCCGAGGCCCACGAGCCAGGCCGAGACGGCCCCGACGATGCCGGCGGCCGGGAGGGTGAGCAGCCAGCCGAGGGCGATCCTGCCCGCCGTGCCCCAGCGCACGGACGCCCCGCGGCGGCCGAGGCCGGAGCCGATCACCGAACCGGATGCGACCTGCGTGGTGGAGAGGGCGAAGCCGAGGTGACTGGAGGCCAGGATGGTCGCCGCCGTGCTCGTCTCCGCCGCGAAGCCCTGCGCGGGCTTGACCTCGGTGAGGCCGCGGCCGAGCGTGCGGATGATGCGCCAGCCGCCCGAGTACGTCCCGATGGCGATGGCCAGCGCACAGGAGATGACGACCCAGAGCTCCGGGCCCGAGCCCGCCGCCTGCGCACCGGAGGCGATCAGTGTGAGGGTGATGACGCCCATCGTCTTCTGCGCGTCGTTCGTTCCGTGCGACAGCGCCACCAGGGAGGAGGAGAAGATCTGTCCGTAACGGAAGCCGCCGCGACCATCCGGGCGACCGTCGTAACGGCGGGTGATCCAGTACGCGAGCTTCGTGGCGCAGTACGCCACCACACCGGCCGTGACCGGGGCGATCACCGCGGGCAGGATGACCTTGTCGAGCACGACCACGAAGTCGACCGAGCCGAGCCCTGCGCCGACCAGGGCTGCACCGATCAGGCCGCCGAACAGGGCGTGGCTGGATGACGACGGCAGGCCGAGCAGCCAGGTCACCATGTTCCAGATGATGGCGCCGACCAGACCGGCGAAGATCAGCTCCGGCGTGATCTGCACGCCACCGTCGCCCTCCCGGATGATGCCGCCCGAGATGGTCTTCGCCACCTCGGTCGACAGGAACGCGCCGACGAGGTTCAGGACGGCAGCGAGAGCGACCGCGACCTTCGGGCGCATCGCACCGGTGGCGATGGGGGTGGCCATGGCGTTCGCTGTGTCATGGAAGCCATTGGTGAAGTCGAAGAACAGGGCCAGCGCGATGACCAGCACGACGATGAGGGTGAGATCCACCGGTTTCTTTCTCGTCTCGGGACACAGTCCGCCCCGCGGAAGTTCATCGGGGATTCATGCAAGTGACCTGGCGCTGTTAGGCAACCACGAAGATACTCACACGGCTGGCGGGCGAGGTCAACTTCACCGGGAGCCGACCGGACGGGGACCGAGGACGAGATCGACCAGGCGTTCCGCGAATCCGGGGTCGGAGGGCGCTCCGGCCAGGGCGCGGAAGATCAGCGCGCCGATGACCGTCTCGCTCACGTCGTCGATCGGGAGGTCGGCGCGCAGCTCTCCCGACGCGCGCGCATCCCGCAGCCTGGTGGCGAACAGGCGGGGATCTGCGAGGGATTCGCGCAGCCTGCTCCCGACGTCGGCGTTGGCCGTCGCCGCGGCGATGAGGGACCGGAACAGGGCCTCCCCCGTCGCGCTCTCGAGCACCGTCAGCACCTCGGTGAGCCAGGAGGTGAGGTCGTCCCGGAGGTCGCCGGTGTCGGCCAGGACGAAGCGCTCCGGCAGCAGCATCCCTTCGAGCAGGCACTCCGCGATCAGTTCGCTCTTGCCGGACCACCAGCGGTAGACGGTCTGCTTGCCGACGCCGGCGCGCGCGGCGATGCCCTCGATGCTGAGGTGGTCGTAGCCGCGTTCGGCGAACAGGGCTGCCGTGGCGTCGAGGATGGCGAGCCGAGCCGCTTCGCTGCGGGGAGCCCCTCGTCGTCCTTCCGGCATGGCTCACAGCTTACCTGCATATTTCGAGACGGACCGTTGCGTATTATCGACGCGGACGCCACGAAAGGGATGCGACATGGCCGAACTGCTCTACCGCCTCGGGAAGTTCTCCGCACGACGCGCCGGGCGGGTGATCGTGGCGTGGATCATCGTGCTCGGCATCGCCGTCGGCGGGTTCCTGATCGGTTTCAAGGGGCTCGCGACGAGCTTCGACGTGCCGGGCACCGCATCCGGGGCGGTCGTGGACGAGCTGATGAAGAAGCTCCCGGACTTCGCCGGCGCCTCGGGGACCGTGGTGTTCCAGAGCAAGGACGGCTCCGCACTCTCCGACGCGCAGCGCAAGGACATCAGCGCCCTCGTCGCCGACGCGGACGGCCTTCCCGACGTGTCCGGCGTCAACGACCCGTTCAGCACCGAGAAGGAGCGGGCGGACCGCCAGGCGCAGGTCGCAGACGGCACCACGCAGCTGGATGCGGCGGCGGCACAGCTCGACGCCGGGCAGCAGCAACTGGATGCGGCGAAGCAGCAGCTCCAGGCCGCCGGCCTGCCGACCACGCAGCTCGACGCGCAGCAGCAGACCATCGACACCAACCGCGCCACCGTCGAGGCGAAGCAGAAGGAGCTCTCGCAGGGCGCCGAGCTGCTGAAACTGTCCGACGGCATCCGGGTGGTGTCGAAGGACGGCGCGACGGCGCTGGTCAACGTGTCGTTCACGAAGCCCCGCCTCGAACTGTCCGAGGACTCCAAGCAGGCCGTCATCAAGCACTTCGAGGCGAAGCCGATCGACGGCGTCACGGTCTCGTTCTCCACCGACATCGCCCAGGGTGTGCCGCAGATCGTGGGCGTCGGAGAGGCGGTCGGCGTCGTCTTCGCCGCGATCGTTCTGGTGGTGGTGCTCGGCTCGCTGGTCGCGGCGGCACTCCCCCTGGTGACCGCGCTGTTCGGCGTCGCCGTCGCGGCGCTCGGGTCGCTCGCGTTCTCCGGGATCGTGGACATGGCGTCCGTCACGCCCGTGCTCGCCATCATGCTCGGCCTCGCCGTCGGCATCGACTACTCGCTGTTCATCGTGAAGCGGCACAGGCGGCAGCTCCTAGAGGGGGCGGAGCCGCACGAATCGGTGGGCCTCGCGAACGGCACCTCCGGCAACGCCGTGGTGTTCGCCGGCACGACCGTCGTGGTCGCCCTGCTCGCGCTGAACGTCACCGGCGTCCCGTTCCTCGGCCTGATGGGCACGGTCGGCGCCGTCGCCGTCGTGCTCGCCGTCCTCATCGCGATCACGCTGACGCCCGCCGTCCTCGGCCTCCTCGGCACCCGGCTGCTCTCCAAGCGCGCCAGGACGAAGGTGGGGACCGTGCACCACGACGACAGCACCGTGAAGCCGATGGCGACCTGGCGTGCCGTCGTCACGGTGATCGCGACCGCCGCCGCCCTGCTGGTGGTGGCCATCCCGGCCCTGTCGATGCGGGTCGGCCTGCCGGACGGCTCCTCGGAGCCCGTCGGATCGACCACGTACAACGCGTTCGAGCAGACCGCCGACGCGTTCGGGGACGGCGCCACCGGCCCGCTGCTCGTCACCGCGAACGTCCCGGCCGGCCTCGCGGACGACAAGGTCACCGCGACCCAGCTCGACGTCGCCCGCACGCTCGCCGACCAGAAGGACGTGGTCGCCGTCGCGCCGATCGCGGTCTCCGACGACCACCGGCTGATGGCGTTCCAGGTCATCCCCACCGAAGGCCCGAACAGCGTCTCCACCGAGAAGCTCGTCGGCGCCCTCCGCTCGCTCGGCACCATCGACGGCGACATCACCCTCGGCGTCTCCGGCCAGACCGCGATCAACCTCGACATCTCGCAGAATCTCGCAGACGTGCTTCCGCTCTACCTGGTGGTCGTGGTCGGTCTGTCCCTGCTGATCATGATCCTGGTGTTCCGTTCGCTGCTGGTGCCGCTCATCGCGACGGGAGGCTTCATCCTGTCGCTGTTCGCGACGTACGGAGCCATCACCGCCCTGTTCCAGTGGGGCTGGGGAGCGGACGCCCTCGGCATCCACACCGGCCCCATCCTGAGCTTCCTCCCGGTGATCCTGGTTGGCATCCTGTTCGGCCTGGCGATGGACTACCAGCTGTTCCTGGCGTCCGGGATGCGCGAGGCGTACGTGCACGGAGCCTCCGCCCGCCTGGCCGTCACGAAGGGCCTCCGGGCCGGACGCACCGTGGTGATCGCTGCGGCCCTCATCATGATCTCGGTCTTCGGCGGCTTCGTCTTCAGCGAGTCGACGATGATCCGCTCCATCGGCTTCGGCCTCGCCTTCGGCGTGCTCGTCGACGCCTTCGTGGTCCGGATGCTGCTGATGCCCGCCCTGATGCACCTGCTCGGCCGCTCGGCCTGGTGGCTGCCGCGCTGGCTCGACAAGGCGCTGCCGAACGTGGACGTGGAAGGGGCGGCGCTGGAGCGGCGGCACCACGTGGGGTGAATTACAGCCGCCCCACGCCCGTCACCGACAACACCGCGACGCCCGCCTCCGCGGACGCGGGCAGCAGCACCTCGGCACTGATGCCCCAGTCGTGGTCGCCGGCCGGGTCGGCGAAGATCTGCCGCACCTTCCAGACGCCGTCTGTTGCCGCTGCCGTCTCGTCGACGATGATCATGGCCGCCGAGCGGGCCGCAGCGTCCGTGCCGATCTCGTCGTGCTCGGCGTAGTAGGCCTCCAGGGCCTCATCCCAGTCGAGTTCGGTGAAGGTCGGGGTGGCGAGTCCGGCGAGGGCTGCGGCCTCCACTTCGACCGCACCGAGGTCCTGCACCTTGTCGAGGGCCGCCAGCTGCACGCGGCGGAACAGTTCGTTGCGGACCAGCACGAAGAACGCGCGCCGGTTCGTGGTCACGTTGCGGGGCGCAGGAGGCGCCAGCTCCCCCGCGGAGGCCGCGTGCGCGGCAGCATCCGGATGGATGAGCTCCTCCCACTCGTCCAGGAGGCTCGAGTCGACCTGCCTGACCAGTTCGCCGAGCCACTCGATCAGGTCGCGGAGGTCGTCGGTGCGGAGGTCGGCCGGCACCGTCTGGCCGAGGGCACGGTATGCGTCGGACAGGTAGCGCAGCACCACGCCCTCCGAGCGGGCGAGCTTGTAGAGGGCGATGTACTCGCCGAACGTCATCGCGCGCTCGTAGAGGTCGCGCACCACCGATTTCGGGCTGAGCTCGAAGTCGGCCACCCACGGCTGGCTGGCCGCATAGGTGGAGAATGCGGCGGCCAGCAGTTCGGCGTGGGGCTGGGGATGCGTGACCTGCTCCAGCGCCTCCATCCGGTCGTCGTACTCCACACCGTCGGCCTTCATGGCCGCCACCGCTTCTCCGCGCGCCTGGAACTGCTGCGCGGACAGCACCGGCCGCGGGTCGTCGAGGGTCGCCTCCACCACCGAGACGATGTCGAGGGCGTACTCGGGGGCCTCTGGATCGAAGAGCTCGAACGCGGCGAGCGCGAACGGGGACAGCGGCTGGTTGAGGGCGAAGTTCGGCTGCAGGTCGACGGTCAGCTGGATGCGGCCGTCCACGTTCTCGACGACGCCAGCCGTGAGCAGCGAGCGGTAGAGGCCGAGGGCGCGCCTGGCGAGGGCGAGTTGCCGTTTCCACGGCTCGTGGTTGTCGAACACCAGCGCGCGGACGTGCTCGAACACGTCGCCGCCGCGGGCGATCACGTTGATGAGCATGGCGCTCGTGATCTGCATCGAGGAGGTCAGTGTCTCCGGCTCGGCCTCGATCAGCTTCCTGAACGACGGCTCTCCCCAGGAGACGAAGCCGTCCGGCGCCTTCTTGCGCACGATCTTGCGGCGCTTCTTGGGGTCGTCGCCCGCCTTCTCGATGGCTTTCAGGTTTTCCGTCTCGTGCTCGGGCGCCTGGGCCACGACCGTTCCCGCCGTGTCGAACCCCGCCCGGCCGGCGCGTCCGGCGATCTGGTGGAACTCGCGGGCGTTCAGCTGGCGCATCCTGGTGCCGTCGAACTTGGTGAGTGCCGTCAGCAGCACCGTCCGGATGGGGACGTTGATGCCGACACCGAGGGTGTCCGTGCCGCAGATGACGCGGAGCATCCCGCGCTGGGCGAGCTGCTCGACCAGCCTGCGGTATTTGGGCAGCATCCCCGCGTGGTGGACGCCGATGCCCTGGCGCAGCAGCCGGGAGAGCGTCTTGCCGAAGGACGTGGTGAAGCGGAACTCGCCGATCAGCTCGGCGATCGCATCCCGTTGCTCCCTGCTGGCGATGCGCGCGCTCGACAGGGCCTGCGCGCGTTCGAGGGCGGCCAGCTGGGAGAAGTGGACGATGTAGATGGGCGCCTGGCCGGTGCTGAGCAGGTCTTCGACCGTCTCGTGCACCGGGGTGAGCTCGTAGTAGTAGTGCAGGGGCACCGGGCGCTCGACGCCGGTGACCGTCGCGGTCTCCCGTCCGGTGCGGGCGCCGAGGTCGTCGGCGAGCGCCGTCACGTCGCCGAGGGTCGCGGACATGAGCACGAACTGCGTGCGCGGAAGGGTGAGCAACGGCACCTGCCACGCCCAGCCGCGGTCGGGGTCGGAGTAGAAGTGGAACTCGTCCATCACGACCTGGCCGACCGGGGTGTCTGCTCCGTGCCGGAGGGCGAGGTTCGCGAGGATCTCCGCCGTGCAGCAGATGATCGGAGCATCGGCGTTGACGGCCGAGTCCCCGGTCATCATGCCGACGTTCTCCGCCCCGAAGATCTCCACCAGCGAGAAGAACTTCTCCGACACGAGCGCCTTGATCGGTGCGGTGTAGAAGCTGCGCTCTCCGCGGGCCAGCGCGGCGAAGTGCGCCGCGACGGCGACGAGCGACTTGCCCGTTCCTGTCGGTGTGCTCAGGATGAGGTTCGCCCCGGCGACGATCTCGATCACCGACTCGTCCTGGGCCGGGTACAGGCTGATGCCGCCCTCCTCCACCCAGTCCACGAACGTGTCGTAGAGGGCGTCGTCGTCCAGGCTTGCTGGACCGGTGTAGCCGGGGATCGTCCCGACGCGGAGCTGACTGCGTTCTGACATCGTGCGTCAAGCCTCCCACGCCCGGATGCGGCGCGGGCGCAGCACTCGACTCTGTCCCAGCTTGCGGCCATACTCTCTGCGCATGGTGTCGTTCTGGCGCTCGGCGTCGACCGGGGTGGCGAGTGTGCTCGCCGGTGTGGGGGCCGGGGAGCTGGTCAGCGCGTTCCTGGTGCAGAACGGCAGCCCGGTGCTCGTGGTCGGCGCCCTGGTGATCGACCTCGTCCCCGCCTGGCTGAAGGAGGGCGTCATCGCCCTGTTCGGCACCGGTGACAAAGCCGTGCTGGTGATCTCGCTCGGCATCGTGCTGCTGGTCGCCGGAGCGCTGGCAGGCTGGCTGGAGCTGCGCAGGCCGCCGCTCGGGCGCATCCTGATCGGGCTGGGAGGCGCGTTCGGCGTGCTGGCCGCGCTCACCAGGTCTGGGGCAGGATTCCTGGATGCTGTCCCGTCGGTCGTGACGGCCGGTGTCGGCATCCTCGTGCTCGGGTCGCTGGCCAGGATGCTGCGCGGCACCGTGCCGAGCAGGATCTCGCCGGACGGCGCCGTGACCAGGCGCCGCTTCGTGACCGCCACCGCCACCACGGCCGCCGCTGGTGCGCTGGCCGTGGTCGTCGGGCAGGTCGTGGCGACCGGGTACCGCACTGCAGCGGCGGCGCGCGCGGCGTTCCACCTGCCGAAGCCCGCGGTCGCTGCCCCGCCCATCCCGGCCGGCGCCTCGTTCGACATCGCCGGCCTCTCCCCCGTCATCACCCCCAACGCCGACTTCTACCGCATCGACACCGCCCTGCAGATCCCCGGCATCGACCCGTCCTCCTGGAAACTGCGCATCACCGGCATGGTCGAGAACGAGGTCGAGCTGAGCTTCGCCGACCTGCTGAAGCTGCCGCTGGAGGAGTCGACCACCACCCTCACCTGCGTCTCCAACGAGGTCGGAGGCGACCTGATCGGCAACGCCACCTGGCTCGGCTACCCCATCCGGCACCTGCTGGCCCGCGCGAAACCGAAACCGCAGGCGGACATGGTGCTGTCGAAGAGCCAGGACGGCTGGACGGCGAGCACGCCGATCGAGGCGCTCACCGACGAGCGGAACGCGATCCTGGCGGTCGGGATGAACGGGCAGCCGCTCCCTCTGGAGCACGGCTACCCGGTGCGGATGGTCGTGCCCGGCCTCTACGGATACGTGTCGGCCACCAAGTGGGTGGTCGAGCTGAACGTGACCAGGTTCGACGCCGTCACCTCGTACTGGACGGACAGGGGCTGGTCGCAGCGCGGGCCGGTGAAGCTGTCGTCGCGGATCGACGTTCCCGCATCCGGCCGCCAGGTCGCAGCCGGAACGGTGGCCGTCGCCGGTGTCGCCTGGTCGCAGCACGTCGGCGTGAGCGCCGTGCACGTCCAGATCGACGGCGGCGAATGGCACGAGGCGACGCTCGCCGACGCGATCTCCGCCGACACCTGGCGGCAGTGGAAGTACGCATGGGCCGCGACGAAGGGCTCGCACACCATCCGGGTGCGGGCGACGGATGCGACGGGCATGGTGCAGACCTCGCGGGTCGCCGATGTGGTGCCCGACGGGGCGACCGGGCTGCACAGCATCCAGGTCACCGTCTCCTGAGCAACCGGCCGACTGAGTGACCGTCCCCTCCGCAAGCGATACTGGGCTCATGGGGATTCCTCCGCTCGTCGCACCAGGACCAGACCTCTCGCCGGACCGCGAGGCCCGCTACGCCCGCACCGCCCAGCTGCCCGGCTTCGGGATGCTCGCCCAGCGCCGCATCCGGAACTCCCGCGTCCTCGTGGTCGGCGCGGGCGGGCTCGGCGCCGCTGTGCTCCCGTTGCTGGCCGCGTCGGGCGTCGGAACCATCGGCATCGTGGACGACGACAGGGTGGAGCGGAGCAACCTGCCGAGGCAGACCGTGCACACCCCGGCCGACGTCGGGCGCGCCAAGGTCGACTCCGCGGCGGACGCCGTGCGCGCTCTGGACGCGGAGACCGAGCTGGTGCTGTTCCGCGAGCGGCTGACCGCGCAGAACGCCGAGCGCATCCTGGCCGGGTTCGATCTGGTGCTCGACGGCAGCGACAACTTCCCCACGCGCTATCTGGTGAACGACGCCGCCGTGCTCGCCGGCGTGCCCGTGGTGTGGGGCGCCGTGCACCAGTTCGGCGGCCAGGTGGGCGTCAGCTGGGCGGAGCACGGGCCGCACTACCGCGACCTGTTCCCGGTGCCTCCCGAGCCGGGCAGCGTCGCCAGCTGCGCGGAGGCCGGTGCGCTGCCGTCGGTGTGCGGGATGATCGGCAGCGTGATGGTGAGCGAGGCGATCAAGCTCGTCACGGGGACGGGGACGCCGCTCATCGGGCGGGTGCTCATCCACGATGCGCTGCGCGGCGATGTGCGCGAGCTGGCGTACGAGCGCGACCCCGCCGCCGCGCCGATCACCGGTCTGATCGACTACGACGCGTTCTGCGGGCTGACCGACGCCGTCGCCCATTCGATCAGCCCGGCCGAGCTGCACGCCAGGCTCCTCGCCGGCGAACCGCACACGCTGCTCGACGTGCGCGAACCGTGGGAGGCGGACATCGCCGAGATCCCCGGCTCTCTGCTGGTTCCGCTGGGCGTCGTGCTGGACGACGCGGAGGGCGTCGCTTCCCGGCTGGGCGACGACCCCATCGTGATCGTCTGCCACCACGGCATCCGGGCGGAGACGGCGAGGCAACGGCTGGTGGAGGTGGGAGCATCCGGGATCGTCCTGTCCGGGGGCATCGACGCCTGGGCACGAGACATCGACGCCGACCTGGCGCGATACTGAGACCATGACGCCACCGCGCACGGTCGAGGAGCACGCAGAGACCATCGCCCGGCTGGTCGAGCCGTTGCTCGCCGGGGGCACGACGGAGCGCCTGCCGCTCGCGCAGGCCGCCGGGAGGGTGACCGCCGCCGCCGTGCGCTCCGACGTGGACCTGCCGCTGTTCCGCAACTCGCAGATGGACGGGTACGCCGTCCGCTCCTCCGACATCCGGAACGTCCCCGTCGCGCTCGAGGTCAGCGGCGACATCCCGGCCGGGCACACCGTTCCGGTCATCCTCACGCCGGGGACGGCGCTGCGGATCATGACCGGCGCGCCGGTGCCGAGCGGAGCGGACACGATCGTCCCGGTGGAGGACACCGACCTGGTGCTCGGCCGCGACGACGACCTGAGGGGCGCCGTGGTCACGATCGGCCGGTCCCGCCGCCCGGGCGAGTACGTGCGCGAGCGGGGAAGCGACCTGCGCAGGGGCGACGTGCTGGTCGAGGCGGGGGTCCGGCTCGCTGCGCGCCACCTGGCCGCGCTGGCGGCTGCGGGAGTGGAGGCCGTCGACGTGCGCCAGCTGCTGCGCGTCGGCATCCTCACGACCGGCGCCGAGCTCGTGAGTGCCGAAAAGGGCAGCGCCGAAAAGGGCACGGACGGGACGCCCGCCGGGTTCGGCCAGGTGTTCGACGCCAACGGCATCGCGCTCGCCGCGCTGGTGCAGGAGTCCGGCGCCCTCGTCTCGGTGCGCACGGCGACGAGCGACGACCACGACGAGTTCGAGCGGGCGCTGATGGATGCGGTGGGCGCGAGCGACCTCGTCGTCACCTCCGGCGGCATCTCGAAAGGCGCGTACGAGGTGGTGCGGGAGGTGCTGCAGCCCCACGGAGCCGAGGTGGTGACCGTCGCGATGCAGCCGGGCGGCCCGCAGGCCACGGCGGTCGTCGCGGGTGTGCCCGTGCTGTCGTTCCCCGGCAACCCCGTGAGCACGCAGGTGTCGTTCACCGTGTTCCTGCGCGACCTGCTGCGTGCCTCCGCCGGGCTCGCCGCCGCGGGCGTGGAGACCGCGCAGCTCTCGGCCGAGCTGCGGTCGGTGGTGGGGAAACGGCAGTTCCTGCGGGGCAGGCGGCTGCCGGACGGCACGGTGGAGCAGGTGGCAGGTCCGAGCTCGCACCTGGTGGCCGCGATGGCCAGGGCGGACGTGCTGATCGACGTGCCGGCGGAGACGGAAGCGCTCGCGGCGGGCGACGACGTGACAGTGTGGACACTATGAGCGGGGATGCTGTGGGAACGGGTGCAGCGGGGTCTGGTGCAGCGGGGTCTGGTGCTGGGTCACAGGCACGGCTGAGCCACCTCGACGGCGACGGGCGCGCCAGGATGGTCGACGTCGGCGGCAAGCCGGAGACCGATCGGGAGGCCGTGGCGCGCGGGCGCGTCGTCACCCGGTCGGACGTGGTGCGGCTGGTCCGCGCCGACGACCTCCCCAAGGCCGACGTGCTCGCCACGGCTCGGCTCGCCGGGATCGGCGGGGCGAAACGCACCTCGGAACTGATCCCGCTCTGCCATCCACTCCCGCTGTCCGCGGTGGACATCGAGTTCTCGCTCGACGCGGAGGCCGGCGTGATCGACATCCAGGCGACGACCCGCACGCACGGACGCACCGGAGTGGAGATGGAGGCGCTCACGGCGGTGGCGGTGGCCGGCCTCACGCTGCACGACATGATCAAGGCCGTCGACCCCGCTGCGACGCTGACCGACGTTCAGCTGCTGTCCAAGAGCGGCGGCAAGCGCGGCGAGTGGCGGAGGGAGGATGCGGAGGCGGAGCATGCGGGCGCACCGGACCACGCAAGCGGCGACACTGCGACCGCACCCACCGCATCCACCGCCATCGTCATCGTCTCCTCCACCCGCGCCGCCGCCGGGGAGGCCGAGGACACCACCGGCCCGGTGATCGCCACGTGGCTGGCCGAGCGTCGCCTTCCCGCCGAGGTGCGGGTGGTCGCGGACGCCGACATCGCCCCGGCCATCCGGGATGCACTGTCCGCCCGCCCCGCCGTCCTCCTGACCACCGGGGGCACCGGCGTCTCCCCCACCGATCGCACGCCGGAGGCGACCGCCGCCGTGCTCGACAGGACCCTGCCCGGCGTCGCGGAGGCCCTGCGCGCCCGCGGAGCTGCGCACACGCCGCTCGCCGCCCTGAGCAGGGGCGTCGCCGGTGTCGCAGGTGGCACGGTCGTGGTGAACCTGCCCGGTTCGCGCGGCGGCGTGTCCGACGGCCTCGCCGTGCTCGACGACCTGCTCCCCCACCTGCTCGACCAGCTGCGCGGAGGCGACCACACCCGATGAGCGACGTCTACGCCTCGATCAGCGCCGACCCTCTCGACGGCACGGCGGTCGACGAGTTCGTCTGGCGGGCCGAGTCCGGCGCCGTCGTCTCCTTCCAGGGCATCGTGCGCGACCACGACGGAGGGCGCAGTGTCGTCTCCCTCGACTACCGGGCGCATCCGGAGGCCGAGCGGTTCCTCCGCGAGTGCTGCGAGGAGATCGCGTCGCGGACGGGACTCAGGGTCGCCGCGGAGCACAGGGTCGGCTCGCTGACCATCGGAGACCCGGCGCTCATCGCCGCCGTCGCTGCTCCGCACCGGGCGGAGGCGTTCGAGGCCTGCGCCGCTCTCGTCGAGCTGATCAAGGCGCGCGTGCCGATCTGGAAACGCCAGCACTTCGCCGACGGCGTCTCCGAGTGGGTGGGCCTCTAGCCGCAGATCCGCGTGCGCAGACGCAGATGCGGCGCTATCGTGTGTTTTGTGCCGCAGATTCGGATAAAAGACGCCGCGCTCTACCTCGGGGTGAGCGACGACACCGTGCGCAGATGGATCGACGCCGGGACGCTCGGAAGCGCGACGGACGGCGCTGGCCGCACCGTGGTCGACGGGCTCGAACTCGCCCAGCTCGCCAAGCAGAACGCCGTCCTCCCCGACGACCCGTCCGGCGTCGCGCGCTCGGCCCGCAACCGCTTCGTCGGACTGGTGACCGGCATCGTGATGGACACCGTGATGGCCCAGGTGGAGCTGCAGTGCGGCCCACACAGGGTGGTGTCGCTGATGAGCAGCGAGGCGGTGCGCGAACTGGGGCTCGAACCCGGCTCGGTCGCCGTCGCGGTCGTCAAGGCCACCACCGTCATCGTCGAGACCCCCCTCGGGAAGGACTGACCGTGCCCCGACGACTGACCGTGCACCGACGGTCCATCGCAGCCATCGCGGCAGCGGCCCTCGCCCCCGCCCTCCTGCTCTCCGGATGCGCGGCCTCCTCCGCGACGCAGCCCACCGCATCCACGGGGCCGGCATCGGCGGATACGGTCGACGGCACGGTCACCGTGTTCGCGGCTGCATCGCTGACGTCCAGTTTCACCGCGCTCGGGAAGGCGTTCGAGTCCGCGCATCCCGGGGCGAAGGTCACCTTCGGTTTCGCCGGGTCGTCCGACCTGGTCTCGCAGCTGACCGAGGGCGCGCCCGCCGACGTGTTCGCGTCGGCGGACGAGGCCAACATGGCGAAGGCGGTCACGGCGAAGCTGGCGGACGGGAAACCGGTCGACTTCGCCACGAACGTCCTCGCCATCGCCGTCCCTCCCGGCAATCCGGCGAAGATCACCGGGTTCGCCGATCTCGCGAAGCCGGGGGTGAAGACCGTCGTGTGCGCTCCGCAGGTGCCGTGCGGGGCTGCGACCGCGAAGGTGGAGGCGTCGAGCGGGGTGACGCTCACGCCGGTGAGTCAGGAGTCGTCGGTGACCGACGTGCTCGGCAAGGTGGAGTCCGGTGAGGCGGACGCCGGGATCGTCTACGTGACGGACGTGAAGGGGGCAGGCTCGAAGGTCGCATCCGTCGCGTTCCCGGAGGCGTCAGGCGTGGTCAACACGTACCCGATCGTGGCGGTGACCGGGGCGCCCAACCCGAAGGGGGCCGCGGCGTTCGTCGACTTCGTCACCGGCGGGAAGGGCCGCGCCGTGCTCGCTGCCGCCGGGTTCGGTGCGCCGTAGCGTGGCGTCGTCCCCGCGCCGCCTCGACGTGCCCGGCTGGATCGTCGCGCTGGCGGTGCTCGGCGGCCTGTTCGTGCTGCTGCCGCTGGTCGCGATGCTGCTGCGGGTCGACTGGGGCGAGTTCATCCCGCTGATCACGTCGCCGTCGTCGCTGGATGCGCTCTGGCTGAGCCTGCGCACCTCCCTGGCCGCGACGGCCCTCTGCGTGCTGCTGGGGGTGCCGATGGCGACCGTGCTGGCGCGGGTGCCGTTCCGCGGGCAGCGGGTGGTGCGCGCGGTGGTGCTGCTACCGCTGGTGCTGCCGCCGGTCGTGGGCGGTCTGGCCCTGCTCTACCTTTTCGGCCGGCGCGGCCTCCTCGGCGGCGCGCTGGACGTGGCGTTCTCGACGACGGCGGTGGTGCTGGCGCAGACGTTCGTCGCCCTGCCATTCCTGGTGCTGAGCCTGGAGGGTGCCCTCCGCACGGCGGGAACCCGGTTCGAGGCGGTCGCCGCGACCCTCGGAGCGCGGCCGGCGACGGTGCTGTTCCGGGTGACGCTGCCGCTGGTGCTCCCCGCGCTGCTGTCCGGCGCGATCCTGTCGTTCGCCCGCGCCCTCGGGGAGTTCGGCGCGACCCTCACCTTCGCGGGCAGCCTGCAGGGCGTCACGCGCACCCTCCCGCTGGAGATCTACCTGCAGCGCGAGACCGACCCGGATGCGGCGGTCGCGCTCTCGCTGGTGCTGATCGCGGTGGCGGTGGTGGTGGTCGCGGTGGCGCACGGCGCCGGCGAGCCGGGACGGCGGCGGCTGCGGGCGGTCGGTGGGTCCGCCCGCCGGCCGGGGCAGGCGGCGGCGCGGTGAACGGCGTCGACTCCACCGTCCAGATGCGCGCGACGCTGTCCGAGCGCGGGACCGACATCGACCTCAGCATCGCGGACGGTCAGACCGTCGCCGTGCTCGGCCCGAACGGCGCAGGCAAGTCCACCGTGCTCGGGATGCTCGCCGGGCTCGTCCGCCCCGACACCGGCCGGGCGACGCTCGGCGACGACGTGCTGTTCGACCTGCCCGGCGCCTGGACCCCGCCGCACCGCCGCGGGGTGGCTCTGCTCGCGCAGGAGCCGCTGCTGTTCCCGCACCTGACCGTGCGGCAGAACGTGGAGTTCGGTCCGCGGGCCGGACGCGCATCCCGGGTCGACGCGCGGGGCGTCGCCGATGGCTGGCTGCGCTCCGTTGGTGTGGAGGCGTTCGCCGACCGCCGCCCCGACGAGCTGTCCGGCGGGCAGGCGCAGCGGGTCGCCGTGGCCCGCGCCCTCGCCGCCGAACCCCGGCTGCTGCTGCTCGACGAGCCGCTGTCCGCGCTCGACGTCGCCGTGACCGGCGAGGTGCGGCAGACGCTCGCGCGAGCACTCGCCGGGCGCACGGCCGTGATCGTCAGCCACGACGCGCTCGACGCCTACCTGCTCGCCGATCGGGTGATCGTGATGCACGACGGTCGCATCGTCGACGACGGACCGACCAGGGACGTGCTCGACCGCCCCCGCCGCGCGTTCACCGCCGAGCTGACCGGGGTGACGCTGCTGACCGGGCGGCGCAGCGCATCCGGGATCGTCACCGACGACGGGACCGCGCTGGACGGAACGGTGCTCGACGGAACCGCCACCTCCCCCGCCCCGCCCATCGGCTCACGGGTCGCCGCCGCCGTTCGGCCGTCGACCGTGCGGGTGCTCCGCGCGCTCGATCCCGCGCCGGACATCCCGAACCGGCTCCCCGCCACCGTGCGCGACCTGGAGCCCCGCGGCGACCTCGTGCTCGTGCGCACCGACAGCCTGCCAGCGCTGATCGCGCCGTCGGTCGTCGCCGACCTCGCCCTGATGCCGGGCACGCCGGTCATCGTCGCGGTCGATCCCGCCGACCTGCCCGTCTACGCCCTCTGACGCGCGCCGACGCCCGCGGCTCAGGAGCCGATCTGGAAGCCGTTCATGGCGTTGCCGCCGTTCGGGTTGCGGGACGGGAGCGGGTCGTCGAAGCGCAGGTTGGCCTTGCCCGGCTGGCTCGACGGGACGACGCGGGTGCGCACCGCCGCGACGATCGCCACGATCATGGCCGCCAGCAGCACCAGGCCGGCCGCCGCGAGCGCCCAGCCCGCCGCGTCGCCGAAACCGATCATCACGATCCCGATCGGCCCGGTCAGCCATGCGGCGACCCCGGCGACGACCGCCGCCACGATCAGCAGCGCAACCCTCCGCCGACGCCGTTGCACCGCAGCGAACTCGTCCATCAGCGTGCTCATCGCGCACCTCCCCTGCTCAGCCCCCACTGTTGCGCCAACCCTAGCGCACCGGTCAGGTCAGATCGGGTCAGGTCACCCGCCCGCGAACGGCGGAAGCACATCCACGGTCCCCGCCACGCGTCGGGCGGGGTCGCGCGACACGACCGCATCCACCAGGAACGACCCTGACCGCAGCACCAGCTCCATCGGCGCACCGTAGCGGGCGAGCAGTTCGGCGCGCAGGGCACCGAGCGTCGGCTCCGCCAGCCGGATGCGCTCCTCCGGCCGCCCGGCCGCCTCCTCCGCCGCGGCGAAATACCGCACGAGCACGGTGCCGTCGCCCGACTCAGCCACCGATCGCCCCCATGCTCCGCACCGGAGGCACGAATCCGTCTGCGCCGATCCCGTGGCCGGCCTGCTTGCCCCACATCGCTCCCCGCCACCAGCGGGCGATCTCGGCGTCGTCTGCCCCGCCGCGCAGCAGAGCGCGCAGGTCGGTCTCGTCGTCGCCGAACAGGCAGGAGCGCACCGTGCCCTCCGCCGTGATCCTGGTGCGGTCGCAGGCGGAGCAGAACGAGCGCGTCACCGAGGCGATGATGCCGACCGTCGCAGGGCCGCCGTCCACCAGCCACTCCTCCGCCGGCGCTGAGGGGTCCACCCTGCCCGCCTCGGTGAGGGTGAAGCGGGCGCCGAGCACGTCGAGGAGTTCGGCGGCGGGCACCATGTTGTCGCGCATCCAGGTGTGGTCGGCGTCGAGCGGCATCTGCTCGATGAAGCGTAGACGGCAGCCGTTCTCGATCGCCCAGGCGAGCAGGTCGGGGGCGCCGGCGAGCGTGTCGCGCATCAGCACGGCGTTCAGCTTGAGCGGCGTGAGCCCGGCGTCGTGCGCCGCGCGGATGCCCGCGAGCACCGCCGGCAGCCTGTCGCGCCGGGTCAGGCGGGCGAAGTGCTCCCTGTCGACCGTGTCGAGGGAGACGTTCACCCGGGTGAGCCCGGCATCCACCAGGCTCCGGATGCGGTGGTCCAGCCCGATCCCGTTGGTCGTGATCGAGAGGTCGACGCCCGGCGCGGCCTCCGCGGACAGGCCGATGATCTGGGCGAGGTCTGCGCGCATCAGCGGCTCCCCGCCGGTGAACCGCACCTCGGTGATGCCGAGGTCGCGCGTGGCGATGCGCACCAGCCTGGCGATCTCGACGGCGCTCAGCAGGTCGTCGCGCGGGATGCTCGGCAGGCCGTCCTCCGGCATGCAGTATGTGCAGCGCAGCGAGCATTTCTCCGTCACGGAGACGCGCAGGTCGCGGGCGACTCTGCCGTACCGGTCGACGAGGTCCCGTGTGTCCGGGCGGCCATCCGTGCTCGGCTCTGTCCGCAGAGCTGCGCTCCGCGGTGTGCCGAGATTCACGACGGTCATAGGCAACACCATAGACCGCGCGGGTGGCCGGGTAATAAGCTGCGCGCATGGGAATCATCTCCTCCGGATTCCTCGGCCGCCGCCGTACCGAGGACACACGACTTCCGCCAGGCCAATACCTCACAGAGGGCTTCCCTGTGCTCTCCGCCGGTCCGACGCCGCGCATCACGCACGACGAGTGGGCGTTCACCATCACCACCGAGAACGGGACCGTGCACCGCTGGAGCTGGGACGAATTCCTCGCCCTCCCCCAGGACGACGTGACCCAGGACATCCACTGCGTCACCAGCTGGTCGAAACTCGGCACCTCGTGGCGGGGCGTCGCCATCGACACCCTGTTCGAGGGCGTCGACACCGACTACGAGTACACGATGGCGCACTCCTACGGCGGGTACACCACCAACGTCCCGCTCGCCGACCTGCTCGACGGGAAGGCCTGGATCGCCCACACCTTCGACGGCGAGGACCTCGCTCCGGAGCACGGAGGGCCCGCGCGCCTGCTCGTGCCGCACCTCTACTTCTGGAAGAGCGCCAAGTGGGTCAACGGCCTGCAGATGCTGCCGCAGGACCAGCCGGGGTTCTGGGAGCAGAACGGCTACAACATGTACGGGGACCCCTGGAAAGAAGAGCGCTACTGGTGAGCACGGCCTGGCGCGTCGCGGAGGTGGTGGCCGCCCGCTTCGAGACGCCGACCGCGCGCACGCTGCGACTGCGCATCCCCGGTCTCAGCGGGCACCTGGCCGGGCAGCACGTCGACATCAGGCTCACGGCTCCCGACGGGTACCAGGCGGTGCGGTCGTACTCGATCGCGTCTGCCCTGCCCGGCGACGAACTCGAACTGACCGTGGAGGAGCTCGCGGACGGCGAGGTCTCCCCCTACCTCGTGCGCGGCGTGACGACGGGAGAGCAGCTGGAGGTGCGCGGCCCGGTGGGCGGCTGGTTCGTCTGGCGGCCGGGTGAGCAGACGCCCATCCAGCTGATCGCCGGAGGCTCCGGCGTCGTGCCGCTGATGTCGATGGCGAGGGCGCACGCCGCAGCGGCGAGCGCAGCGCCGTTCCGGCTGCTCTACTCCGTGCGCTCCCCCGAAGCCGTCTACTACCGCGACGAACTCGCCCTGCTCGCCAGGGATACGGCCGCCCCGCTCTCCGTGCACTACGTCTACACCCGCGAGACCCCGCCCGACTGGCCGGTGGATGCGGGACGGCTGACCGCGGAGGCGCTGGCAGCGGCCACCCTGCCGGTCACCGCGACCCCCACGTTCTATCTCTGCGGCGCGACCGCGTTCGTCGAGACGGTGTCCGGCTGGCTGGTGGACGCCGGACACGACCCTGCACGCATCAGGACCGAACGCTACGGCGGGATCGGAGGGGCGGCATGACCGGACTGGACTACCTCGACGGGAACGCGGCGGCCGGGCTGCTGTCGGAGGTCTTCGCCGCCGACATCACCAGCGCCGTCGGCAAGTGCGCGAGCTGCGGAGACGAGGCCGTCGTCGCCGTCGCGCGGGTGTACCCGAACGATCACGGACTGGTGGTGCGCTGCTCAGTCTGCGGCGACGTGCTCGTGGTCGCCGTCGAGAAACGCGAGACGGTGTGCGTCGACCTGCGCGGGCTGAGCTGGCTGGAGATGCGTCCAGCCGCCACCGCGTAGAATTCTCCGGTGCTCCCCGACTCCCCCTCCCCCGATTCCGACGCGCTCGATTCCGGCGCATCCGGCGCATCCGGCGCATCCGGCTCCGCTGCGTCCCGCGTCGACCCCGCAGACCTCGCAGCGGCCCTCCGCGTCCTGGAGAACCTGCACGAGCTCGACGAGGAGCACCCCGACTTCATCACCGTGCGACGGGCGACCGCGCACATGTTCAAGGCCGTCAAGCAGGCCAGGCGCAAAGAGATCCGCCGCGCCGTCGCCGAGGCCGACAAGGCCGTCGTCGCCGCCACCGCGACCGGAGCACCGGACCGCATCGACGACGAGACCCGCGGCCTCGACCTCACCACCAGCACGGAGGCGGCGAGCGCAGGCACCCTGCTGAAGTCCCGCGCCTGCTACATCTGCAAACAGCACTACACGCTCGTCGACGCCTTCTACCACCAGCTCTGCCCGGACTGCGCCGCCCTCAGCCACGCCAAGCGCAACGCGAGGACCGACCTCACCGGCAAGCGCGCCCTGCTCACCGGCGGCCGCGCCAAGATCGGGATGCACATCGCCCTGCGGCTGCTGCGCGACGGCGCCCACCTCACCATCACCACGCGGTTCCCCCGGGATGCCGTCCGCCGCTTCTCCCAGCTGCCGGATGCGTCCGAGTGGCTGCACCGCCTCCGCGTCGTCGGCATCGACCTGCGCGACCCCGCCCAGGTGATCGCGCTGGCCGACTCCGTCGCCGCGCAGGGCCCGCTGGACATCCTGATCAACAACGCCGCCCAGACCGTCCGCCGCTCGGCGGGAGCGTACTCGCTGCTCGCCGAGGCGGAGAGCCGGCCGCTCCCCGACGGTCCCCTGCCCGAGATGGAGACCTTCGGTCACACGGCGGACCCGCACCCGCACGCGCTCGAGGCGTCCGTGGCCGCGCATCCCCTGCTCTCCGCCGCGAACGTCGCCGGCACGGTCGCCGAACTCGCCGGGCCGTCTGCGCTCCCCGCCGACGAGCTGGCTGCTCTCGCGATGGCGCCGGGCTCGTCGTCGCTCGCCAAGCACGCCGACGGCACCGCCATCGACGCCGGAGGGCTCGTTCCGGATGTGCACACCGTCAACAGCTGGACCCAGGCGGTCCAGGATGTGGACCCGCTGGAGATGCTGGAAGTGCAGCTCTGCAACACCACCGCACCGTTCCTGCTGATCAGCCGGCTGCGCGCATCCATGGCCGCCGCGACGGCAGCCGCAGAGGCCGGGCGGGCGTACATCGTCAACGTCTCGGCGATGGAGGGCGTGTTCGGCCGCCGGTACAAGGGGCCTGGCCACCCGCACACCAACATGGCGAAGGCCGCCCTCAACATGCTCACCCGCACCAGCGCCGGCGAGATGTTCGAGACGGACCGCATCCTGATGACGGCGGTCGACACCGGCTGGATCACCGACGAGCGCCCGCACTACACGAAGGTGCGCCTGGCGGAGGAGGGCTTCCACGCCCCGCTCGACCTCGTCGACGGCGCCGCCCGCGTGTACGACCCGATCGTGCGCGGACAGGCCGGAGAAGACCTGCACGGCGTGTTCCTGAAGGACTACCGCAGCTCGGCCTGGTGATCCGTTGGCCCGACGCGGCCGCGTCGCGTCATCCCTGCACGTTCCCGCGCTCTCTCCGTGCGTACAATTCAGTTGCGCGCCGACCAGCACGAGAACGAAGGAACCGATGTCCAGCACTCCTGCGGAGACTGCCCCCACGAGTCCGACCCCGGTTCCCGGTCAGGCGCACGAGCCGCAGAAGCCGGCCAGACCGGGGAAGAGCACGTTCCGGCACTGGCTGCTCTCCGGACTGATCGACGAGCGCGGCACGCACCAGGGCCCGCACGGCAGGAAGCCGGAACGCCAGCACACCTGGTGGCAGGTCATGTGCCTCACCGGCGTCGACTACTTCTCCACCCTCGGCTACCAGCCGGCCATCGCCGCCCTGGCCGCCGGGGTGGTCTCCCCCTTCGCCACGCTCGTGCTCGTCGCACTGACCCTGCTCGGCGCCCTGCCGGTGTACCGCAGGGTGGCCAGAGAGAGCTTCAAGGGCTCCGGGTCCATCGCGATGCTCGAGCGCCTGCTGCCCTGGTGGGCGGGAAAGCTGTTCGTGCTCGTGCTGCTCGGCTTCGCCGCCACCGATTTCATGATCACGATCACCCTGTCCGCGGCGGACGCCACGGCCCACGCGATCGAGAACCCGTACACGCCCGAGTGGTTCCACGGCAACCAGGTCGGCATCACGCTGTTCCTCCTCGCGCTCCTCGGCGCGGTGTTCCTCAAGGGCTTCCGGGAGGCCATCGGCATCGCCGTCGTCCTGGTGGCGGTGTACCTGGCGCTCAACGTGATCGTCGTCGCCACCTCCATCGTCGAGGTGTTCCAGCACACCACCGCCATCGACGACTGGTGGGCCGCCCTCAACACGCAGCACGGCAACCCGCTGATGGTGGTCGGGATCGCGCTGCTCGTCTTCCCGAGGCTCGCCCTCGGCCTGTCCGGCTTCGAGACAGGTGTTGCGGTCATGCCGCAGATCAAGGGACGGCCGGACGACGACCCGGAGTACCCGCGGGGACGCATCCGGGGCGCCGGCCGCCTGCTGACGACCGCGGCCATCATCATGAGCTGCTTCCTCATCACGTCGAGCTTCACCACCACGCTGCTGATCCCGCAGAAGGAGTTCCAGTCCGGAGGCTCCGCCAACGGCCGCGCGCTCGCCTACCTGGCCCACGAATACCTGGGAAACGTGTTCGGCTCCGTCTACGACCTCAGCACCATCCTCATCCTGTGGTTCGCGGGAGCATCGGCGATGGCCGGTCTGCTGAACCTGGTGCCGCGCTACCTCCCCCGCTACGGCATGGCGCCGCAGTGGGCGCGCGCCGTGCGCCCGCTGGTGCTGGTGTTCACGCTCATCGCGTTCGTCATCACCCTGGTCTTCCAGGCCGACGTGGATGCGCAGGGCGGCGCGTACGCGACCGGCGTGCTGGTGCTGATCACGTCGGCATCCCTCGCCGTCACCCTGTCGGCCTGGCGGAAGAGACAGCGCAAGCGCACCATCGCGTTCGCGATCGTCACCACGATCTTCGTCTACACGACCATCGCCAACATCTTCGAGCGCCCGGACGGCCTGCGCATCGCCAGCCTGTTCATCATCGGCATCATCACCATCTCGATCGTCTCCCGCATCGGCCGCTCGTTCCAGCTGCGCGCTACGTCGGTCACCCTCGACGTCACGGCGCTCGACTTCGTCCTCGAAGACGCGGAGGAGGGTGAGATCCGGATCATCTCGCACGAGCCGGACGTCGACACGACGAAAGAGTACGAGCAGAAGAACAAGGACGAACGCAAGTTCAGCCACATCCCGCAGCGCTCCCGCACGATCTTCATCGAGGTCTACCGATCGGACTCGTCCGACTTCGAGGAGGACCTGATCGTGCACGGCGTCGTCAAGCACGGCTACCGGGTGCTTCAGGTGAAGGCCGGCAACGTTCCGAACACGATCGCGGCGGTGCTGCTGGAGATCCGGGATGTGACCGGCGTCGTGCCGACGATCTACTTCGAGTGGACCGAGGGCAACCCGATCTCCAACATGTTCCGGTTCCTGATCACGGGTGTCGGCGAGGTGGCTCCTGTGACGCGCGAGGTGCTGCGCGAGGCGGAACGCGACGTGAAGCGCCGCCCGGCCGTGCACGTGTCCTGACGCGGGGCACGCTGGGCGTGGCGGCGCTGGGCAGGGTGCGCTTGGGCGGGGCGCTAGCTGACCGTGGCCGGGCTGTGGCAGCATGAGCGCATGTTCGGTCAGGGGTTCTTCGACACCATCGCGGTCGCCTTCGAGGTCGTCGGCGTCAGCGCGATGGCGGTCGGCTTCCTCGTCGCGGTCGCCATCGCGATTCGCGCCTGGGTGATCTCCCGCTCCGGGCGGACGGCGTTCAAGACGCTCCGCGAGAGCTTCGGCGGGGTCATCCTGCTCGGACTCGAAGTGCTGGTGGCCGCCGATCTGGTCAGGACGGTCACCTCGACGCCGTCGCTCACCGACGCCCTGGCGCTGGCGCTGATCGTCCTCATCCGGACCGTCCTGAGCTTCTCGCTGCAGATCGAGATCGACGGGGTGGCGCCGTGGCGCCGGGCGCTCGTCACCGGTCCGGAGGTCATCGCCCGGTCGGCTGCGCGCACTCAGCGCTGACGCGCGCCGGGCCGGAGGTCAGTCGGTGCGGGCGGCGCGCTCCGCGTTGCGTGCCTTGACGCGGGCGTTCTCCGCGTGCACGGCGGCCTGCGTGGCGCGCTCGGTGACCAGCCACGCGGGCGGGTTCTCCAGCAGCGCCTTGATTTCCGCCGTCGTCAGTGCCTCGGTGACGCCACCGCGGGCGAGGCCCGAGTTGGAGACGCCGAGCTTGTGGGCGACGACGTCGCGCGGGTGCGGTCCTTCCGCGCGCAGGGTGACCAGCCACTCCGGCGGGTTGGCGGCGAGTTCGTCGAAGTCGGTGCGGCTGACCTCGCCCTCCTGGAACTCGGCAGGGGCGGCCGGGAGGTAGATCCCCAGCTTCTTCGCGGCGGTCGCCGCCTTCATCGTCTGGGGCTTCTTCTGGGCGCTCATAGGTTCAAGGGTATCCGTTCGATACCCTCGGAGAATGCCGTCCACGTTCACGATCGTCTTCCCCCTCGGCGTGACCGTCGGCAAATGGACCCGCGTCTTCGAGCAGCGCCACCCCGAGGTGCAGCTGATCGTCTCCCGCGTGCCGGATGCGGACCAGCGCGCAGCCGTCGACACCGGCGGGGCGGACATGGCCTTCGTGCGCGAGCCGGTCGACACCGACGGACTCCACCTGATCCCCCTCTACGCCGAGGACATCGTGGTCGCGATGCACCACGAACACCTCCTCACCCTGGAGAAGAAGCTGCACCTGGCCGACCTCGACGGCCAAGCGGTGGTCGACGGCGAGCCGTCCGAGGCGATGTTCCGCAGCATCGCGGCCGGAGACGGCATCGCGGTGATGCCGCAGTCGGTCGCGAAGTCCCTGCGCCGCAAAGACGTGGTGGCGATGAAGCTCGAAGACGCCGAGCAGAGCAGGGTAGGACTCGCCTGGCCACGGGATGCGCAGCACGAGCTGGTCGACGAGTTCATCGGCATCGTCCGCGGCCGCACGGCCCACAGCTCCCGGAACCCCGACGTGGCGGCCGCGCAGGCCGACGCGGCGAAGGAGGGCACCAGGAAGGACGGGGGCAAGAAGGACGGGGGCAAGAAGGACGGGGGCAAGAAGGACGGGGGCAAGCGCCCGGCGTCCGGCCCCAACGGTCCGGGCTCGAAGCAGACGAGGCGCCCGACCGGCGGCCCGCGCCGCCCGCCGCGCCGCGGAGGCGGGCGCCGCTCCCACTGAGCCGCATCGCCCGGTCCTCCACCCACGGTGCAGAATGTTGCCATGTCGCTCAGCGCCGGTCGTGAAGCCCAGTCCGCCATCTACCGCGCGGGCGTGGCGGGGCGCACCCCGCGCATCCCGGTCGGTTTCACCGCGCTGGAGCGGGCGGCCGAGCGGCGCATGTCGCGGGCGGCGTTCGCGTACGTCGCGGGATCCGCAGGGCTCGAACGCACCGACAGGGCGGACACGGCAGCGTTCGGCAGCCACCGGATCGTGCCGCGGGTGCTCCGTGACGTGTCGTCGCGCGACCTCGGCATCGAGCTGTTCGGGCGTCACAGGCCCACCCCGCTGCTGCTCGCGCCGATCGGGGTGCTCGACCTCGCGCATCCATCGGCCGACAGCGGAGCGGCCCGTGCCGCCGCCGCGGTCGGCATCCCGGCCGTCCTGTCCAACCAGGCGTCGACGCCGATGGAGACCGTCGCCCGGGACATGGATGCGGTGAGCCAGGGCGCGAGCCGCTGGTTCCAGCTGTACTGGAGTTCGTCGAACGAGCTGGTCGAGAGTCTCGTCTCCCGGGCGGAGCTGTCCGGCTGCGAGGCCATCGTCGTCACCCTCGACACGCACGTGCTCGGCTGGCGGCCGCGCGACCTCGACCTCGGCTACCTGCCGTTCAGCCGGGGCCGCGGGATCGCGCAGTACACGAGCGACCCCGTCTTCCAGCGCCTCGTGCGCGAACGGATCGCCGCGGGACACCCGAGGGAGCGCACGCCCGTCACCCCCGCGACGATCGCCTCGTTCGCGAGCATCCTGCGCCACCACCCCGGCCGCCTGCGCGACAACCTCCGCTCTGCTGAGCCGCTCGCGGCCATCGAGACGTTCCTCGACGTGTTCGCGAACCCGGCGCTCACCTGGGCCGACCTCGCGTTCCTGCGCGAGCGCACCGCGCTGCCGATCGTGCTCAAAGGCGTGCTGCACCCCGACGACGCTGTTCGCGCGATCGACGCGGGCATGGACGCCGTGCAGGTGTCGACGCACGGTGGGCGCCAGATCGACAATGAGCAGCCCGCACTGGATGCGCTCCCCCGCGTGGTCGAGGCGGTGGCCGGACGCATCCCGGTGCTGTTCGACAGCGGCGTGCGCAGCGGCGCGGACGCGGTGGTCGCGCTCGCCCTGGGCGCGCGGGCGGTCGCGATCGGCCGCCCCTACGTCTACGCGCTGGCGCTCGCGGGCGAGGCCGGCGTGCGGGAGCTGCTGCGGAACACCATCGCGGAACTGGACATCACCCTCGGGCTCGCCGGCGTGCGCAGCGTCGCCGAGCTGGACGCGTCGATCTTCGCCTGACCCCGGGTGCCCGGCACCGGAACCCGGCACAGGCACGGGCGGCACCGGCACCGGCTCAGGACACCGACGCCCCGATCAGCGACAGCAGTGCCTGCGCGTACGCGGTCGCCGCATCCTCATCCTCGAACATGCGCTCCTCGCCGCCGATCGCGATGCTGACGCGGTAGCCGTCCGGGGTGCGCGCCAGGTGCAGGAAGGAGCCGCCGAGGAGTTCGCGCAGCTGGTCTTCGCGCGGGATCCACAGGGCGTCCTCGACGGCGAGCGAGTCGAGGGCCCACTCGGTCGTGCCGTTGAAGCCGAGGATCGTGCCCGTGTCGAACTCGTGCGGCTCGATGGTCATGTCGCTCACCGTGAACCGGTCGCCGGCGAGCTCGTCGCGGTCGATCGCGAAGGTGTCCCCGGATTGCGGGCGCCAGCGGAGCCCTGCTGCACGCAACTGGCGGGCGGTGTCGTCTGCGATCATCGGATGCTCCTGAGCCTGCTCGTGAGAACCATGTCCGCGATTCTAGGCTCCCGACCCTGCGAAACCCAGAGCGTGCCCGCCCGGCACACGACGGCGTCTCAGTCCGTGACCAGTACGATCTTCCCGCGCACGTGGCCGGCCTCCAGCCGGGCGAACGCCTCGATGACGCGCTCGATGGGGAAGATCGAGTCGATCGGCAGGATGCACTCGTCTTCCGCGAGCAGCCCGGCCAGCCAGGCCAGCTCCTCGTTTCCCGCCGCCGACCCTCCGACCGTGCGCGCTCCGAGGGCGTCGGGACCGAACGCGGCGATGGTGTTGATGCGCTCCACCGGCACGCCGAGGGCGATCCCCGCCTCGATGGTCTCCCTGCCGTGGTTGTCGAGCACGGCCGTCAGCGCGCCGCCGTCGAGCGCAGCCAGCACCCGGTCGGCGAGGCCGTCCCCGTAGGCGACGGGCACGATCCCGAGCCCGTCGAGATACGCGTGGTTCTCCGAGGCCGCCGTGCCGATCACGGTGGCTCCCGCGCGCACCGCGAGCTGGGCGGCGAGCACGCCGACGCCTCCCGCCGCTGCGCTCACCAGGACCGTGTCGTCCTCCGTCAGGCCGATGGATGCCGTGGTCGCCACGGCCGTCCTGCCCACCGTCGCGAGCGCTCCGGCCACTTCGAAGGTGAGAGGGTCCGGCTTGTGCAGCACGGCCCCGTCCTCCTGCACGACGATGAAGTCGGCGAACGTGCGGAACGGCGCGCTGCCGAACACGGCCTCGCCGACGGTGAAGCGCGTGACCCCCTCGCCGACCTCCTCGACGAACCCGGCGAAGTCCTGGCCGAGACAGCTCGGGACGGTGACGCCGAAGCGGGACGCGACGTCCGCATCCCGGTACGCCTTGACGTCGATGGCGTTGAGCCCGGCCGCCATCACCCGCACGACGAGCTCACCCGGCCCCGGCCACGGCCGCTCCGTGTCGACGACCCGGAGAGCGTCGCGGGAACCGAACTCGTCGAACTGAACGCACCTGGGCACATCGACTCCTTCACGCCTGTGACGAGGAGTCTAGTCAGCCTGCCTAGCCGAAGAGCAGAGCAGCCTCGTCGTACCTGGCCTGCGGAACGGTCTTCAGGCCGCCGGTCGCGTCGGCGATGGACACGTTGACGACGTCGGTGCCGCGCAGCGACACCATCGAGCCCCAGCGTCCCTCGTAGACGGCGTCGACCGCTGCCATGCCGAGGCGGGTGGCGAGCACCCTGTCGTACGCGCTCGGGACGCCTCCGCGCTGCATGTGGCCGAGCACGGTGGCGCGCGCCTCGATGCCGGTGCGCTCCTCGATCATCGGGGCGAGCATCTCGCCGATGCCGCCGAGACGCGGACGGTTGAACGCATCCAGACCCTTGTGGGAGTGCGCCTCCTCCATCGTGTCGAGGTGGAAGCCCTCGGAGACGACGATGACCGGCGCGCGGCCGCGGTCGCGGACCGATTCGACCCACTCGATGATCTGCTCGATCGACTGCGGCTGCTCGGGGATGAGGATGGCGTGCGCGCCGCCCGCCATGCCGGAGTGCAGGGCGATCCAGCCGACGTGGCGGCCCATGACCTCCACCACCATGCAGCGCTGGTGGGACTCCGCGGTGGTGCGCAGCCGGTCGATGGCCTCCGTCGCGATCTCGACGGCGGTGTCGAAGCCGAACGAGTAGTCGGTGGCGGCGAGGTCGTTGTCGATGGTCTTCGGGACGCCGACGATCTTGAGACCGGCGTCGGTGAGACGGCGGGCGGCGGTCAGCGTGCCCTCTCCGCCGATCGCGATGATGGCGTCGATGCCGTTCTCGTCCATCATCGCCTGGATGTGCTCCGGGCCGCCGTTCTCGCCCTCGAACGGGTTGGTGCGGCTGGAGCCGAGGATCGTGCCGCCCTGACGGGAGAGGCCGCGGACGCTGTGCCGGTCGAGCGGCATGATGTCGCCGTCGACGACACCGCGCCAGCCGTAACGGAAACCGGCGAACTCGGAGCCGTGGACGCGGTCGCCCTTCAGGACAGCGCCGCGGATGACCGCGTTCAGTCCTGGACAGTCGCCGCCACTGGTGAGGATGCCGATCTTCAAAATGCTGCTCCCTGGGTGATATTCGCTACCTGTGAATCATGCCTGACGGCGGGCACCAGCACAAAAACGCGGGTACAGGACCCGCTCGCGCTGCAGCTAGAGCCCGAGCGCGCGCTGCAGCTTGGACGAGCTCGCCGACACCACGGCGCCCGCGGCGAGCACGCGCTCCTCGATCTCGTCGAGCAGCGCGGTGCGGCCGGAGCGGGTGTCTGGTGCGCCGCTCAGCAGCTCGACCTCCCACTCGCGCCACGACTGGGTGCCCCCGCTGCGGAGGTTCTCGCTGGTCACGTGGTCGTCGCAGAACTCGGCGAGGTCGAACCCGGCCGCATCCTGCAGCACGACGGTGACGCGCCGGTTGGTGACTCTGGCCACCGGCACCAGCTCGGCCTCCGCGATCCGCGCATCCGGGACCACAGCGGCGACCGCGGCGATCAGCTCCTCCGGAACGTCGTCCCCGTCGGTCAGCGGCCAGTGCAGCTCTGTGCGGCCTTCCTCGGCCGGCAGCTTCACATGCCAGCCCTGGTCGGCTCCCCCGCGGCGGACGCGCACCGCGATCCTCGCGCGCGCCAGGGTGAGGTCTGCGGTGTCGAAGTAGGTGGCGACGAGTTCGGCGGTCTCCGGCTCCGTCTGCAGCGCGACAGCGCCGACGCCCACCAGCAGCGGAGGGGCCGTGGTCTCGTCGACGTCGTATTTGCGCTCGATCTCGACCTGGGAGTGCTGTGGCATGCCCCTTGTCTAGTGCAGATTCGCTCTGTCGCGAAATTACAAGACGGCGACCGGCCCCCTCTCTATGGTGAGGGGATGAGCGAGCACGAGACGATCACCGCCCGATTCGAGGTCACCGGCTGGGACCCGGCAGAACTTCCCGGCATCGACGGGGACTGGGTCGGAGCGATCACCATGCGGAAGACGTACACGGAGGGACTGGTCGGAGAGTCCGTCGCGCACTTCGTGTCGTCCGGCACGGAGGAGAGCCGCGGCTACCTCGCGGCCGAGCGGGTGACGGGCACCCTCGACGACGGCAGGACCGGCTCGTTCACCGTGCACCACGGCGCGCTGCAACGCCCGAGCGACGACTCGGCGTTCGGCTACATCATCCCCGGCACGGGGACGGGCGATTTCGCCGCGTTCTCCGGCCAGGCGCGCATCCTGCACGACGACAGAGGGCCGTACTTCGTCTTCACGCTCGACTGACACCCGCCTCTCGACCGCGGCAGGCGCGAGAGGTACCCTCGGTGCATGACCGAGAGCGACACGCGCGGCGGCGACGACGAGCTGGGCGACTTCCGCGAAGCCCAGGAGGCCGACTACGAGCCGGCCCCGATCGTCCGCGACGAGGACGACCTGCCCGTCGCCGACGACGAGGACGACGACCTCGTCCCGGACGACGACCGGCCGGTGCCTCTCGACCCGGACGACGCCGACATCGCCTGAGGCGGCGCCGGCGCCCACCCGGGCGACTACCCCAGCGCGACCTCCAGCAGGTGGATGAGCGCATCCAGCTGCACGGAGTCCGCCGAGCCCGGCTCGACATCCGAGCCGTCGAGCGCGCGAGCCGCGAGGCCCTGCTTGGCGTCGATCAGCTCGGCGATCTTGGAGTCGATGGTCTGCGCGGCGATGATCCTCCACGCCGTGACCGGCTCCTCCTGGCCGATGCGGTGCACGCGGTCGATGGCCTGGGTCTGCTCCGCCGCCGTCCAGGACAGCTCGGCCAGGACGACGTTGGATGCCGCCTGCAGGTTGAGCCCGACGCCCGCGGCGGTCAGCGAGCACACCGCCACCGACACCTCCGGGTCGTTGTTGAACGCGTCGATCTCCCGCTGGCGGGCGATCGCGGTCTGGTCTCCGCGGATCGAGATCGTCTTGAGGTCGCGGGCGGCGAAGGCCTCCTCCGCCGCATCCATCACGTCGATGTGCTTGGCGAAGAACACCACCTTGCCGACGGAGCGCGCGAGCTGCGCTGCGTAGTCGGAGGCCAGCCCCGCCTTCGCCTGGCCGATCTTGCGGACCATCGTGAAGACGTTGTCCCCGCTCTTGGACGAGCGTGCGTCCTCGAGCTCCGACTGCGCGACGAGCCGGATGAGGTGCGCACGGTGCGCGTCGTCATCTCCGTCGAACGAGTCCGGCCGGCCGGCGGCGGATGCGCGGCGGAACTTGGCGACGAGGCGGGCAGCCAGCTCCTTCTCCGCCTGGCGGATGCTGCGGCCGAGGTCGTCGTCCAGCTCGACGGGCAGGTCGACCACGCGGCGGCTCGGCAGGTCGGCGGCCACGTCGATCTTGCGGCGGCGGACGATGCCCATGTCGATGACGGCCTCGCGCGCCGCGGCGTAGAAGCCGAAATCGGCCGGCGTCAGCTCGGTCTCCTCGAGCTTCTCCATCAGGGCGGGCGCCGGCTTATTGCCGTCGATCCAGCCGAGGAACTGCCAGATGGCCTTGAAGTCGTCGATGTCGTTGATCAGCGGGGTGCCGGTGAGCGCCATCAGCAGGGGGTCGCCGGTCTTCTTGATCGCGTCCGCGAGCCCGAGCACGTACTTGGAGCGCTGCGAGTGCAGGTTCTTGATGAAGTGCGCCTCGTCGACGACCATGCCCTTGAAGCCGAGCGTGCTCAGCCAGGCGAGGTGCCGATCCAGGACCTCGTAGTTGACGATGACGACGTCGGCGAACGCATCCAGGCCCTCGCCGTCGCCGTGGATCACGGTCGCCCTGCGGTGCGGCGTCCAGCGCTCCACCTCGCGCGCCCAGTTCATCTTGACGACGTTCGGGACGACGGCGAGCAATGGATACGCGCCGGCGACGCTGGCCGCGAGGACGGACTGCGCCGTCTTGCCGAGGCCCGGCTCGTCGGCGAGCAGGAAGCTGCGGTGGCCGAGCCGGACGCTCTCCACGAAGCGGGCCTGGTGGTGCATCAACTCGAGGCCCGGAGGCGAATACCGGTCGATGGCCGGAGCGGGCGGCAGCTCCATGCTGGCCGCCTGGCCGCCCGAGCCGTACTCGAACGACTTGAACAGCGGGCCGAGCAGCTCCCACGAGTCGAGACGGCGCCGCGGAGCGGACTGCGCGGCCGTGGCCTTCGAGAAGTCGGGGGCGAGGAACGGGTTCGAGAGCTGCCTGGCACGCACGGACTGCGGGATGACCTGCTTCTCGGCGAGCTCCGGCGTGATGACGCTGTCCTGCTTGGCGACGGGACGCTCCACCGTGATGATGAGGTCGTCCGGCGAGAGCTCCGTGCCCGATTCGAGCAGCCAGTCCCTGCGCATGGTCTGCGCGGTCGCTGTGGGAGGAGACTCGCTCTCCAGCAGGGCGATGAGCGAGGTGTCGCGCGCGGCCGTCTTGGCCAGGATGGTCGCGATGCCGTCCAGGCGCTTCAGCTGCTCCGCGCGAGCGGCGTCGCTCAGCTCGGGGTCCGACTTGGCCCTGGCCCTCTCCTCGCGCATGAGGAACGCGATGACCTGGAACTTGGTGCGATTGGTCGGTCCGAGCTTCTTGCCGTCCGCGGCCTTCGCCTCCACCTCCCGCACTTTGCGCGCGAGGACGGGGATCAGCCCGTCGTTGTTCGCGTGGCGGGTGCGTCGCTGCTGCTGGCGCGACGAGCTGGTGCGTTGACCGGAACGAGACATGGTCCTCCAGGGGGAGCGTCGCGCGCTGACGAAGAGCGGACGCCGTATGGCGTGAGGGCCGGCGCAGCGTCCGGGCGGGGAACCGAATGGACCCGCCCGCCGCGGTGAGCGCCGGGGACGCGTCGTGCAGGAACTCGCGACGCGACCACCAGTTTACGCGAGGATGCGCGAATCAGCGACGCGGATCGACGGGGATCTTCACGGTGACCGCGACGGCGACGAAGAGCACGGCGCCCGCGAGGTGCAGGAGACGGATGACCACGTCTCCGAAGGTGATCGGCCAGACCGGGTTCCAGAGCACGGCGACGGGGATCAGACCGGCCAGCCACCACCACTGCTTGGCCTGTCCGGCGAAGACGCAGAGGATGAGCGCGAGGATGCTCACCGCATACTGCACGTAGAGGTACCACTCGCCCCCGATCAGGGCGAGGCCGCCGATCAGGACGATCGCCCCGAGGATGCCGGGCGCGAGAGCCGCGCGGTTGAAGGTCGGCTGGGTGGTGGGTCGGGACACGGTCACCGAGTCTACGGCAGGAGCATCCACGCTGGTGGGGCGTGCCGGCGCCGATGAGGCTCCGGCACGCCCACGTTCAGCTGTGCGTGTGATTCAGCAGGGGCCTTTCCGCAACAGGAACGCGCATGGTGGGGCGTCCGACCCCACGCTCACGGTCACAACGGAATGGCGGGCGAGCTCGACGAATTCGCCGAGCTCCAGACGGGTCATGGGCACGCGACGGAGTTCGGCATCGGAAGCGATGCCGTTCACCGCGAACGCCACGTCTGGGACATCGTACGGTTCACCGGCGAGATCGAGGAACGTGATCGGCGACGGATCGTCGTTGTCGAGAGGGAACACGCTGAGAATCGCGTCGGCCGCGGCTTCAGTCGTCACCTCTCCGAGATGAATGACGGGTGAAACTATTTCTTCTTGTGGATAGCCGCTGCCGACAAGGGTAAGCATGTCGCCATCGTGCATGGAATCAAGGACGCTCAAGAGCGCACCGGACAGCAGCGGGCTGAGGTTCTTCAGCAAAGTCGGGCCTTTCCTGTAAAACGAATATTTCTCAACCCCTATGTGGAGGATAGACCCGGCAGTATGTCCTCCCCCACCCCCCATTCAGGGGTGAATGCACGCGGCACGCCGGGATACTGTTCAGATCGCACACAGGGTCACTGATATGGACGCATCCCGGCGCCGAATATGACGCCCGCGTCAGGAAGAAACCGTACGCCCGGAAAACCGTCGCAACCGCAGGCTGTTGAGCACCACGAACACGCTCGAGAACGCCATCGCCGCCCCGGCGATCATCGGGTTGAGCAGCCCGGACGCCGCGATCGGGATGGCCGCGACGTTGTACGCGAACGCCCAGAACAGGTTGCCCCTGATGATCGACACCGTGCGCCTGGACAGCCGGATCGCGTCCGCCACGAGCACCGGATCCGAGCGCAGCAGCGTGAGGTCGCCCGCCTCGATGGCGACATCCGAGCCCGAGCCCATCGCGATGCCCAGATCGGCGGCCGCGAGCGCCGCAGCGTCGTTGACGCCGTCCCCGACCATCGCCACCGACCGGCCGTCGTCCTGCATCCGCCGGACGGCCTGCGCCTTCCCCTCCGGCGTCGCCCCGCCCACCACGCGCTGGATGCGCAACGGCGCGACCACGGCCCGTACGGTCTCCTCGTGGTCGCCGCTCAGCACCACGGGCTCCAGGCCGAGCGCCCGCACCCGGCCGATCGCCTCCGCGGCGTCCGGCCGCAGCGGGTCCGTGACGCTGAGGACCGCGGCCGGTGCGTCGTCGACGGAGACGACGACCGCCGTGGCGCCCGTCGCCCTGGCGTCGCGCAGCGCGTCGGAGAGCACGGCAGGGAGGGTCGCGTGCGCGTCGGCGCGTGCGACGGCGACCGTCCGTCCGTCCACTTGCGCCGTCACGCCGAACCCGGCCACGGCACGGAAACCGGTGACGGGAGCGTGCGCATCCACTGCCGCAGCGACCGCCCGGCCGATCGGGTGCTCCGACCCGCGCTCGGCCGATGCGGCGAGCAGCAGCACCTCCTGCGCATCCACCCCATCCGCCGCGACGACGCCGGTGACCGTCATCGCTCCGGTGGTGAGGGTTCCGGTCTTGTCGAACACGATCGTGTCGATGCGGCCCGTGCGTTCGAGCACCTCCGGGCCGGTGATCAGGATGCCGAGCTGGGCGGCGCGTCCCGTGCCGACCAGCAGCGCGGTCGGGGTAGCCAGACCGAGCGCACACGGGCAGGCGACGATGAGCACGGCGACCGCGGCGGAGATCGCGGCGGACGTGCCGCCGCCGAGGAGCATCCACACGCCGAATGTGGCCAGGGCGAGCGCGATGACCACGGGCACGAAGACGCCGGAGATCCGGTCGGCCAGTCGCTGGACGGCCGCCTTGCCGAGCTGGGCCTCCTCCACCAATTTCGCCATCCTGGCCAGCTGCGTGTCCGCTCCGACCCGGGATGCGCGCACCACCAGCGTGCCGGCGTGCGCGATGGTGCCTCCGGCGACCGTGTCCCCCTCCGCCACCTCGACCGGCACGGACTCCCCCGTCATCGCGCTGGTGTCGACTGCGGCGGCGCCGTCCTGCACGACGCCGTCCGCAGCGATGCGCTCGCCGGGCCGCACCACGAATCGGTCGCCGACCGCGAGAGCGGAGACCGGAACGCGCGTCTCCGACCCGTCGCCGGTCAGGATCGCGACGTCTTTCGCCCCGGCCTGCAGCAGTTCGCGCAGCGCGGCGCCCGCCCTCCGCTTCGACCGCTCCTCCACGAACCGCCCGAGCAGCAGGAACGTCGTGACGCCGGCAGCGACCTCCAGGTAGATGGCCCCGGATGCGCTGCCCGGCTCCGCGACGAGAGTGAACGGATGCCGCATCCCCAGTTCGCCCGCCGTACCGAAGACGAGAGCCCACACCGACCAGAGGTAGGCGGCGGCCGTGCCGAGCGACACGAGCGTGTCCATCGTGGCCGCCCCGTGCCGCAGGTTGATCGCCGCAGAGCGGTGGAACGGCCAGCCGCCCCACAGCACCACCGGCGTCGCCAGCAGCAGCGACACCCACTGCCAGCCCCAGAACTGCCAGGTCGGGATCATGGCCAGCAGCACGATGGGCACGGTGAGCGCCGCGCTGACGATCAGCCGGAGGCGCAGCGTGGACGACGGCGACGCATCCCGGGGCGGCTCCACCGCTTCGATGACGTGCGCGCCGTATCCGGCCTTCTGCACCTCGGCCACGAGCAGTGCCGGATCGAGCGACGCGGGGGCCGTGACCCTGGCCCGTTCGGTGGCGAGGTTGACGCTGGCGGTGACGCCGTCGATCCTGCCGAGCCGCTTCTCGACCCGGGCGACGCAGCTGGCGCAGGTCATCCCGTCGATCGCGAGGTCGAGCTGGACGCCGGGAGCGGCCGTGTCAGCGCTCGTCACAGCAGGGGAAGCTGTCGCGGGTGGGCGAGCGTGTACCCGGCCTCTTCGACCGCGCTCTGGACCGCATCCCGGGCGAGGGCGGCGTCGCTGGTGACCGTCGCCGTGCCTGCCGCCACGTCGACCGCCACGGCCGTGACGCCGTCGAGCGCCCCCAGCTCTTCGCTCACCGCGTGCGCGCAGTGCGCGCAGGTCATGCCCTGGATGTCGTAGCTCGTTTCCATGTCTTCGACTGTAACACATACCCCATAGGGGTATACGGGATCGGCGCGGTATCCTGGACGGGTGATCGCAGACATCAAGAAACGCGCCATGCACCGCACGCGCATCCTCGAAGGCCAGCTGAGAGGCCTGGAGAAGATGATCGAGAACGAGGACTACTGCATCGACATCATCACCCAGTCCCTCGCCATCCAGAAGTCGCTCGGCTCGCTCAACAAGCTGCTCGTCGAGAACCATCTCAAGACGCACGTCACCGAGATGTTCGACGAGGGCGGCAGCCAGCGCGACGACGCCATCGTCGAGCTGCTGAAGGTGTACGAGCTCTCCAACAACAGGGGCTGACGGTGGACGACCTGATCCAGATCGTCCGCGGCGACATCACCGACGAGCACGTCGACGCCATCGTCAACGCCGCGAACAGCTCCCTCCTTGGCGGAGGGGGCGTCGACGGCGCCATCCACCGCCGCGGCGGCCCTGCCATCCTCGACGCTTGCCGCGAACTGCGCGCGACGACGTTCCCGGATGGGCTCCCCACCGGCCAGGCCGTCGCCACCACCGCCGGCGAGCTCGACGCCACCTGGGTCATCCACGCGGTCGGCCCCGTCTGGTCGGCGACGGAGGACAGGACGGAGCTGCTGCAGAACGCCTACCGTTCATCGCTGCGCGTCGCGCGCGAGGTCGGCGCGACCTCCGTGGGCTTCCCCGCCATCTCCGCAGGCGTCTACGGCTGGCCGATGGACGACGCGGCCCGCATCGCGGTCAGCACGGTCCGCGCGGTGCTCGCCGCATCGTTCGGGCCGGTGGAGCTGGTGCGCTTCGTGCTCTACTCCGACGACGCCCTCGCAGCGTTCCGCCGGGCGGCGGGAGAGTGAGCGACCCAGCGCGCATCGACGACGATGCCGCCATCGACCGCTTCCGCACGCTGCTGCGCATCCCGACCATGTCCCGCAACGCGGTCGAGCAGACGGACTGGGAGGCGTTCGACACCTTCATCGCCACGCTGCCCGAGCTGTATCAGCACCTGCACGCCGCGCTCGAACGGGAGCAGCACGGCCACTCCCTGCTCTACCGCTGGCGCGGCGCAGGCGACGGCGCCCCCACCGTCCTGATGGCGCACTACGACGTGGTGCCGGCCACCGACGACGGCTGGGAGCACCCGCCGTTCGGCGCCGAGCTCACCGGAACAGGCGACGCCCGCGTGCTGTGGAGCAGAGGCACCCTCGACGACAAGGGAGCCCTCGTCGCCATCCTCGAAGCAGTGGATGCGCTGGTCGCCGCCGGCCACACCCCCGCTGCCGACGTGTACCTCAGCTTCGGCCACGACGAGGAGACCGTCGGGTCCGGGGTGAAGACGATCGTCGCCTCCCTCGCAGACCGCGGCGTGCGGCCGGCCCTGGTGCTCGACGAGGGCGGTGCGGTCGTCGAGGGCATCTTCCCCGGCGTCGCGAAACCGATCGCTGTCGTCGGCGTCAGCGAGAAGGGCATCACGAGCGTCCGGCTGACGGTCGAGCAGAACGGAGGGCACGCCTCCACCCCGCCCAAGCTGACCGCGACGGTGCGGCTGGCGCGCGCCATCACCCGGCTGAACGCGAAACCGTTCCCCGCCGGACTCAGCGAGACCAACCTGCAGATGGTGGAGACGCTCGGCGCCCACGCCACCGGCCCGCTGCGCGCGGTGTTCACCCGGGCCCGGCGCCTGAAGCCCGCACTGGTCGCCGTGCTCGGCCGGGTGAGCGACGAGACCCGCGCGATCGTGCGCACGACGACGGCGGTCACGCAGCTGTCCGGCAGCCTCGCCGCGAACGCCCTGCCGGAGACGGCCGAAGCGGTCGTCAACGTCCGCATCGCCGTCGGGTCGAGCGTCGCCGAGACCATGACGCACCTCCGCCGCGCCATCCGCGACCCGCTGGTGCGCATCGAGGCGATCGACCCGAGCGAACCGTCGCCGGTGTCGCCCACCACCGGCCCGGAGTGGGACGCGGTGGCCGGGAGCATCTCGGCCGTGCATCCGGATGCGGTGGTGACGCCGTACATCATGCTCGGCGCCAGCGACAGCCGCCACTTCACCACGATCAGCGACGCGGTCTACCGCTTCACCCCGTTCGAGATGGCGACCGACGAGCGCGCGACCCTGCACGCCCGCAACGAGCGCATCCACGTGGCCACCTGGCTCCGCGGCATCCGCTTCTACGAGACGCTGCTCCGCACCCGCTAACCCACGCACACCATCGAGTCCGAAGTTATTCACGCGACACGCCGGGTGGGGGCGTGAACAACTTCGGACTCGATGGCTTGGGTCAGGCCGCCCCGCCCAGGTCCGGCAGCGTGATCGCGCGGCTGGTCGGCGGCTGCTGGCGCAGGCGCTCCAGGGCGGGCACCAGCTCGTTCAGCCAGACGCGGTATCCGTCGTCGTTGAGGTGCAGGCGGTCCTCGCTGTATGCGGGGTTCAGTTCGCCGTCCTCCAGCGCCAGAGCCGGCCAGAGGTCGAGCCACTGTGCGTGCACGGTGGGCGCGAACTGCCACAGGTGGCGGTTGATGTCGCGGATCTGGTCCGCGAACTCGTGGCCGCGCGGCAGCACCGACTGCACCAGGATGCGCGTCTCCTGCAGCTCCCTGCGCAGCGTGACCAGGATGGTCTCCACGTTGCGCACGATGTGCTCGACCGAGCGCCGCCAGGCGAGGTCGTTCGTGCCGATCAGCAGCACCACGACGGTGGGCTGCGCGTTGATCACATCCCACAGACGGGCCACCACGTCGTCCGTGGTGTCTCCCCCGACCCCGAAGTTGTAGATGGTCTCCCCCGGCATCCACGCCTGCCAGTCGCCGCCCTGCGTGAGACTGTCTCCGACGAGGGCGGTCGGACCCATACCCGACATCCCCTGATCCGTCATCCGGACCTCCTAAGTCTTTCCTTCATCCTCCCCCATGATGCGCAAAGGCGCGAGGGGTGTACCGCTGCGCAGGGCTGCGGTACACCCCTCGTGGATGCACGGATCGGTCGGGATCAGATCAGCGACTTGGTGTGCCAGACCGTCTTCGTCTCGGTGAAGAACGCGATCCTGTCGAGCGACGGCGCCGCCGCATCCGGACCGTTCTCCGGGGCGAGGACGCGCTTCAGCGTGTCGGCTGCCGCGATCTGCAGGTCGATCCACTCGAGGCCGCCCGCACCGACCAGGTCGAGCGCGTTGACGTCGGCGTGCGAGGCGAGCCACGGCGCGATCTCGGCCGGGGAGCCGGTCAGGATGTTCACGACACCGCCGGGCACGTCGCTCGTCGCGAGCACCTCGCTCAGGCTGATCGCGGACAGCGGGAACCGCTCGCTCGCGATCACGACCACCGTGTTGCCCGCCACCAGCGCGGGGGCGACGGCGCTCACGAAGCCGAGCAGCCCGGTGTCCTGCGGGGCGACGATCGCGACCACGCCGGTGGGCTCCGGCACCGAGATGTTGAAGTACGGACCGGCGACCGGGTTGGCGTTTCCGACGACCTGCGCGAACTTGTCCGCCCAGCCCGCGTACCAGACCCAGCGGTCGATCGCCTCGTCCACCTGCGCGCCGGCGACGGAGGCGGTGACGCCCTCCGTCTGCTGCACCTCGTCGACGAACTGGGCGCGACGGCCCTCCATCAGCTCCGCGATGCGGTAGAGCACCTGGCCGCGGTTGTACGCGGTGGCGCCCGCCCAGCCGCCGAGCGCTCCGCGGGCGGCGACCACGGCATCCCGGGCGTCCTTGCGGGACGCCTTCGCCGCATTGGCCAGGAAGGCGCCCTTCGCGGAGACGACCTCGTACGTGCGACCGGACTCGCTGCGCGGGAACTTCCCGCCGATGTAGAGCTTGTAGGTCTTCGGCACGGTCAGGCGGCTCATTTCTTCGCTCCCTTGCGGGTCGTGGTGGATGCGGAGGTCAGCGCCGCGGCGGACGAGCCGCCGAGCGCGCGGCCGGGCGTCAGGTACGCGGCGAGCCCGTGTCGACCGCCCTCGCGGCCGTAGCCGGACTCCTTGTATCCGCCGAACGGGCTGGCCGGGTCGAACCTGTTGAACGTGTTCGCCCAGATCACACCGGCGCGCAGCTTGTCGGCCACGGCCAGGATGCGGCTGCCCTTGTCGCTCCAGATGCCGGCGGACAGGCCGTACGGGGTGTTGTTCGCCTTCGCGATGGCCTCGGCGGGCGTGCGGAAGGTGAGCACGGAGAGCACCGGCCCGAAGATCTCCTCGCGGGCGATCCGGTGGCTGGTGGAGACGTTGTCGAAGATCGTCGGCGCGAACCAGAACCCGTTCTCCGGGATGGCGCAGTCGGCCGTCCAGCGGTCAGCCCCCTCCGCCTCCCCGATGTCGGACAGCTCCCGGATGCGCTGCAGCTGCTCTGCGCTGTTGATCGCGCCGATGTCGGTGTTCTTGTCGAGCGGGTCGCCGAGGCGCAGTGTCGACAGGCGGTTCTTCAGGCGGTCGACGACCTCGTCGTGGATGCTCTCCTGCACCAGCAGGCGGCTGCCTGCGCAGCAGACGTGGCCCTGGTTGAAGAAGATGCCGTTGACGATGCCCTCGACGGCCTGGTCGATCGGGGCGTCGTCGAAGACGATGTTCGCCGCCTTGCCGCCGAGTTCGAGGGTCAGCTTCTTGTCGGTTCCGGCGACGGCGCGGGCGATCTCCCTGCCGACGGCGGTGGAGCCGGTGAAGGCGACCTTGTTCACATCCGGGTGGTTGACCAGGTCGCGACCGGTCTCGCCTGCACCGGTGACGATGTTGACGACGCCGGCGGGGAGGCCAGCCTGCTGCACGATCTCGGCGAACAGGAGCGCGGTCAGCGGGGTGGTCTCCGCCGGCTTCAGTACGACCGTGTTGCCCGCCGCCAGCGCGGGGGCGATCTTCCAGGCGAGCATCAGCAGCGGGAAGTTCCACGGGATTACCTGGGCGGCGACGCCGAGGGCGCGGGGCGCAGGGCCGAGACCGGCGTGGTCGAGCTTGTCCGCCCATCCCGCGTAGTAGAAGAACCAGGCGGCGACGAGCGGGACGTCCACATCCCTGCTCTCCTTGATCGGCTTGCCGTTGTCGAGGCTCTCCGCCACCGCGAGCTCGCGGGCGCGCTCCTGGACGAGGCGCGCGATGCGGAACAGGTACTTGCCGCGGTCACTGCCGCTCATCTTCGACCACACGCGCTCGTACGACCGGCGCGCTGCGGCGACGGCAGCATCCACGTCGGCGGTGTTCGCCGTCGCGATGGTCGCGATGCGCTCCTCCGTCGCCGGGGAGATGGTCTGGAACGGGGTGCCGTTGCCCTCGACGAATTCGCCGTCGATGAAGAGGCCGTACTGGTCGCGCAGGTTCAGGATGGCCCTGGACTCCGGCGCTGGTGCGTATTCGAGGAAACTCATTGTTCTGCCTTCGGTCTCTGCTGGTCAGTCGATCGTGACGTAGTCGGCGCCGGAGTAGTGGCCGGTGCTCAGCTTCTGACGCTGCAGCAGCACGTCGTTGAGCAGGCTGGACGCCCCGAACCGGAACAGGTGCGGCTGCAGCCAGTGCTCGCCCACCGTCTCCGCGACCGTCACCAGATACTTGATGGCGTCCTTCGACGACCGGATGCCGCCGGCCGGCTTCACGCCGATCTCCTCGCCGGTGAGCTTGTGCCAGTCGCGCACGACCTCCAGCATCAGCAACGTGACGGGCAGCGTCGCCGCCGGGGACACCTTGCCGGTGGACGTCTTGATGAAGTCTCCTCCGGCGAGGATCGCCAGCCAGGATGCGCGGCGCACGTTGTCGTACGTGTTCAGCTCGCCTGTCTCCAGGATCACCTTGAGGTGGGCGTAGCTGCCGTCTGCGCGGCGGCAGGCTTCCTTCACGGCGACGATCTCGTCGAAGACGAGCCCGTAGCGCCCGGAGAGGAACGCCCCGCGGTCGATCACCATGTCGATCTCGTCCGCACCGGCGGCGACGGCGTCCGCCGTGTCCGCGAGCTTCACGGCGAGGGATGCGCGCCCGCTCGGGAACGCGGTCGCCACGGCGGCCACGTTCACGCTGCCGGGTGCTCCGCCCGAGCGTCCCGCGTGGGATGCGCCGAGCGCCTCCACCGCGTACGGCACCATGTCGCCGTACACGCAGACGGCGGCCGGCCGGGGAGCGGTGAGGTCGCTCGGGTCCGGCGTGAGCGCCTTCGCGACGAGCGAGCGCACCTTGCCGGGCGTGTCAGCGCCTTCGAGGGTGGTCAGGTCGATGAGCTCGATGATCTTGTCGAGCGCCCAGGCCTTGCTGGTGGTCTTGATGGAGCGCGTTCCGAGCCCGGCGGCACGCTGCTCGAGGCCGACGGCGTCGACCCCGGGGATGCCGTTCAGGTAGCGGCGCAGGGAGGCTTCGGTGAAGTCGCCCCCGAGCACCTCCACGGCCCTGGCCGCCGGTGCGAGGGTTCGCACGGGCGGCGTCGTTTCGATGGTCACGTCACTCCTTCTTTCAGCTGGCCGCTGAGCGGCCGAGCAGATGGTTCGCGGTGGATTCGTCGGTGATGATCGTGCTGCACAGCCCGCTGGACACGATCGCGTGCGCCACCCTGTGCTTGGTCTCCCCCGCGATCACGGCGATGCTGGTGCGCGCGGCGCGGAGCTCGTCGAGCGAGATGCCGAGGGTCCTTCCGTCGAGCTCCGGATCGGCGACCTGGCCGTCCTCGGTGATGAATCGGCCGACCACGTCGCCGACGGCGCCCTTCGCGGCGAGGGACGCGACGTCGTCGGCGGTCAGGTAGCCGGAGTCGACGTGCACAGAGCTGGTGTCGACCACGCCGGCGCTGAACAGGTACGCGGAGGCGCTCCTCGCCAGGGCGAGGACGCTCTGCACCGAGCGGTCGGCCTCGATGGCGCGCCGGGTGGCGGCGTGCTCGAAGATGGCGGGGCTCGGAAGCAGGGTGGCCGTGCCCTGTGCCTTGCGGGCGATCACGACAGCGGTGTCCGCCGCCGCTGTCGCCTGCCGGGTGCTGGACACGCTGCCGTTGATCTGCACGGGGTTGACGCCGACGGCCCAGCCGGGGCGCAGCCGCGCCGCCACCGCGTGCAGGGTGCGTCCCCAGCTCACGCCGAGCGTGCGGGGAACGGGGCGCAGGGTGGTCAGGTAGTCCGCGGCGGCCTGCGCGACGCGCGCCTGCACGTCCGAGTCGGAGTCGAGGGACGGCACGACTACGGCGTCCTGCAGGTCGTAGAAGCCGCACAGCTCGCGTTCGAGCGAGAACCGCCTGGCGCTCGGGTGCACGATCTCGATGCGCACGAAGCCGTGCTCGCGCGCTGCGACGAGCAGCCGTCCCACCTTCCAGCGGCTGACACTGAGGGCGAGACCGATCTCGTCCTGGGTTTTGCCCGCCTCGTAGTACAGCTCAGCGGCTTTGACGGCGAGGATCTCATCGGTGTCGTTCATGGCCACGGTTCCAGCTTAGGAACCGGATGCGCGTCTGAGCAACGGTTGCGCGGATGTTGCTCATATGAGCGCGGGTGGTTTCGTTTAGGGTAAAGGTCGTGCCAACTCCCCTCGCCCTCGCCGTCGACTTCGGCGGAACCAAAGTCGAAGCAGCCATCGTCGATGCGGACGGTCGCCTGCTCGAATCGTCCCGCTTCCGCCGCCCGACGGGCCGCACGGCGACCGTCGCCGACCTCGAGGCCTCGGTGGGCGGCGTCGTCCGCGACGCCATCGCCTCCGTGCCCGCCGGTGCGACGCTCATCGGGGCGGGAATCGGCTGCGCCGGGCCGATCGACCGCATCCGGGGCCTGGTGTCCCCGCTGAACGTCCCACACTGGCGCGACTACCCGATGCGCGACTTCATCGCCGGCGTCATCGCGGACGCCGGGCTCGATATCCCGGTGACGCTGGAGATGGACGGCGTGGCGATCACGCTCGCCGAGCACTGGGTCGGAGCGGCGCAGGGCGTCGACAACGTGATGGGCATGGTCGTCTCGACCGGCATCGGCGGCGGCCTCATCGTTGGCGGCCGCGTGATCACCGGTCCGACGGGCAACGCCGGCCACATCGGGCACGTCGAGGTGGGAGAGCTGGTCGGAGAGGACACGTTCGGCAACCCGAGCGCCCTCGAAGCCATAGCCTCGGGCCCGCACACCGTCGCCTGGGCGCGTCGCCACGGCTTCACCGGGAACACGGGCGAGGAACTGGCGGCGGCGTACGCGGCGGGCGACGAGGTGGCCCACCAGGCCATCGCGCGCACCGGAGAGGCCGTCGGCCGCGCCATCGCGTCGGCGACCGCCCTGCTCGACCTCGAGCTCGTCGCCATCGGCGGCGGCTTCTCGCACTCGACGCCCGACCTGTTCGACCACATGCGCCGCGTCATCGAGAACCACTACTTCCCGTACGTGCGAAAGGTGCGCATCATCCCCTCGGCCCTCTCCTCCGAGGGCCCGCTCATCGGCGCGGCCGCGCTCATCCACCGCGCCCACCTCCTCCCCTGACAATCGAGTCCGAACCTGTTCACGCGACACGCCGAGTAAGGGCGTGAACAACTTCGGACTCGATTTTTATGGGCGGAAGTGGTCTTCGAGGGTGTGCGGGCGGGCGACGACGGTGCCGGCGAGGGCGGCAGCGAGGGCGGTGCCGATGAGGACGATGAGGGCCGCTGTCCAGTCGCCGGTGAGCTGGTGCAGCACACCGACCGCGAGCGGGCCGAGCGCACCGAGCGTGTAGCCGAGGCCCTGCGTGAAGCCGCTGAGCGCGACCGAGCCCTCGTGCGTGCGCGTGCGCACGTTGATCAGCACGAGGCACAGCGGGAACAGCAGCGGCCCGAGACCGGCGAACACCACCCACAGCCAGGTCGCCGTGCCCGGCGCGATGATCAGGCCCAGATAGCCGAGCACGAAGAACGCCACGCCCGCGTAGAGCAGCAGGGCGACGTTGCGCATTCTGGCGGCCAGCAGCGGCACCAGCAGCCCGGCCGGGATGCCCATGCCCGCGTACAACGAGAGAAGCGCGCCAGCCTCTACCGGCGTCGAGCCGGCCACGTCGTGCAGGATCTCCGGCAGCCAGGCGAACATCGCGTACGCGTTCAGGCTGGACGCCGCGAACACCACGGCCATCGCCCAGGCGAGCGGCGCGTGCCACACCTTGCCCAGCATCCCGGGCTCAGCGCCCTCCACCTCGACGTCGTGCTCGGGATGCACCGGTCGCCTGGTCAGGATGATGCGCAGCCACGGCAGGATGGCCAGCAGGCTCACCACGCCCCACATCCCCACGGAGACGTGCCAGTTGGATGCGTCGGCCACCGGCACGGCGACCAGCGGAGGCAGCAGCGTGCTCACCGACATCACGGTCGCGTACAGCGACGTGACCAGCCCGATCCTGTCCGGGAAGTACCGCTTCACCAGAGGGGGCAGCAGCACGTTGCCGACACCCATCCCCGCGAAGGTCACGGCGGAGCCGATGGCGAGCATGGCGAACGAGCCGGCCGTCGCCCGCAGGACGTGCCCGAGCAGCATCACGCCGAGCGCCGCGATCAGCACGCCCTCGAGGCTCGCCTTGCGGGTCAGCGACGGCGCGAGCAGGCCGAACAGCGCGAAGAAGATGGGCGGGAGCATCCCGAGCAGCCCGACGCCGACACTGGTGACCGCGAACTCCGTGCGGATCTCGGCGAAGATCGGCGACAGGGCGGCGACGGCCGTGCGCAGATTGCTGGCCACCAGCAGGATCCCGATGAGCGCGATGGCGCGGCCATGCCACAGGGGCCTGGCGGGGAGTTCCGTCATCAGTTGGCGTTCTCGGGCTGCAGAATGCTCCTGGCCCTGGCGACATCGTCCGCGATCTGGGCGATCAGCGGCTCGATGCCCGCGTACGCGACCATGCCCCTGATGCGTTCGACGAACGAGATCTCGACGTGGTGGTCGTACAGGTCGAGGTCGCGGTCGAGCACGTACGCCTCGACCTGCTTCTGCGGGACGCCCTCGAACGTCGGGTTGTTGCCGACCGAGATGGCGGCAGGATACCGTTCGCCGCCGTCGGTCAGCCAGCCCGCATACACGCCGTCTGCCGGGATGAGCCCCTCCGACTCCGGCGACAGGTTCGCCGTCGGGAAGCCGAGCTCCCTGCCGCGCTTCGCCCCGTGCACCACGACGCCGCGCAGGGTCGGGATGTGGCCGAGCAGTTCGCCGGCGTGCGCCACGTCGCCGTCGGCAAGCAGTTCGCGGATCCAGGTGGAGGAGACGCGGCGTCCGTGCTCCGGGCGAACGTCGTCGATGAGGTGCACGACGAAGCCGTACGTCTCGCCGAACGCGCGCAGCATCTCCACGTCGCCTGCGCCGCGCCTGCCGAAGCGGAAGTCGCTCCCGACCAGCACGGCGGCCGCGTGCAGCCTGTCGACCAGGATGTGCTGCACGAACTCCTCGGGGCTGAGGTCGGCCAGTGCACGGTCGAACGGGACGATCAGCGTCGCCTCGACGCCGGTTCCCGCGAGCAGGTCGAGCTTCTGCTCGACGCTGACCAGCGCCGTCGGGCACTTCTCCGGCGCGAGCAGCTCCAGCGGGTTCCTGTCGAAGGTGATGACCGTCGGGGTGAGCCCTCCGGAAGCCGCGACCTCGCAGAGCCGCGCGATCACCGCGCGATGGCCGGTGTGCACCCCGTCGAACTTGCCGATGGTCACCGCACTCGGGCCGAAGCCGTCCGGCACCTCCTGAACGGACCGGAATACCTTCACGATGCGGCCGGGCGCGGCTTGTGCCCGCGCAGGTAGATCAGCCCGAGGATCGGCAGGACGAGTGGGATGAACAGGTAGCCCATGCCGTAGACCGACCAGACGGTCGCATCCCTGCCGAACGGGTCGATGTCGTGCAGGCCGAGGGCCGCAGGCGCGAAGAGGCTGAGCGAGCCGATCACGAGCACGCCCACCAGCTCGAAGGTGATGGTGATCCAGGCCACCCGGTACCAGGCCACGCCCGGCGCGATCAGCGCGACGGTGGCCACGATGTAGACGACGGCGGCGAGCGCCGAGAGGGTGAACGCGACCGGCGCCTCGTGGAAGCGGTCGATGATCTGGAAGACGCTGCGTCCGGTCGCCGCGAGGGCGAGGACTCCGTAGACGAAGACGAGCACACGCCCGATGCCGGTGATCCGCCGCCTGGCGGTGGGGCTCTCCGGGTGTTCGCGCGCGGACATGGTGTGGTGTGACATCGCCTACGATTCTATTCGCGCTGGCTCAGGCTCCCTGCACGAACCAGATCTGCCCCATCCGGTACACCATCACCGCGATGGCGAGGCACACGCCGCCCAGGATCACTGTCGACCACCTGTTGCGCTCGATCAGCGCCCAGAAGGCTCCGGCGGGCGGCAGGATGAGCGCGGAGATCAGGTAGATGTAGAACTCGGGCAGGCTGCCGCTCGGCTCGTTGCCCACCGCCGGGGCGACGATGGTCACGATCAGCTGGGCGATGAGCAGCACCTCGACCAGCGCGACGGCGCCCATGCTGAGGTCGCCGGGAACGCGTCCGGCCAGTCCGAGCACGATGCAGAGCACGCCTGCGACGGCGGCGACGATCACCTGCGTCGCCGTGAACCACTCGATCATGCGGTCGCGATCTCGTCTGTCGGGAAGTTCACGAGGGTTCTTGCTTCCTTTCCGCGGAACTCGATGAGTCCCACCAGGTGTCCGGTCGGTGCGATGGCCGCGAGCGGTTCGCCTCCCCCATTCTCCCTGTCCGCGACGTGGATGCGTTTCCCGTGGGTCAGGTCGATGGCCTGCTGCTCCGTCAGGTCGAACCGCTCGAACAGCGTCGTGGCGGCCTCGGCGGCCGGAACGAGCGCCGAGGCGACGTCGAGGGCTTCGATGGGATGCGCGTCCTCCACGCTGAACGAGCCCACCCGCGTGCGCCGCAGCGCCGTGAGGTGCCCGCCGACGCCGAGCGCAGCACCCAGGTCGCGGGCGAGCGACCGGATGTACGTGCCGGACGAGCAGACCACCCGCACGTCGAGGTCGATGGCGGCGGGCAGCCGCCGCGTGGCGAGCAGCTCGAACTCCGAGACGGTGACCGGCCGCGCCTGCAGCACGACCTCCTCCCCCGCCCGCACCCGCGCATACGCGCGCTTGCCATCGACCTTGATCGCACTGACCGAGCTCGGAACCTGCTCGATCTCGCCGGTGAGGTCGGCGATGCCGGACCGGATGGCGTCGTCGGTGACCGCGGAGACCGCATCCTGGGGCGCCTCGTCGACGATGTCGCCCTCCGCGTCGTCCGTCGTGGTGCTCTGGCCGAGCCGGATGGTCGCGAGGTACTCCTTGTCGGTGCCGACGATGTACGTCAGCAGCCGCGTGGACGAGTTGAGGCCGACGATCAGCAGGCCGGTGGCCATCGGGTCGAGGGTGCCGGCGTGGCCCACCTTGCGGGTGCCCGCGAGCCTCCTGGTGCGCGCGACGATGTCGTGGCTCGTCCAGCCCTGCGGCTTGTCGACGAGCAGGATGCCGGAGCCCGTCATGCGCTCTTCTCAGCGCTTCGCGTGCCGACGACGTCGAGCACCAGCTGCAGCTTGGTCTGGAACGTGCACTCGAGGAGCTCCGTCGCCGCCTCATCGATCCCGTACTTCTCGGGGAGGCGGAGTCCGAGCAGCGTGTTCAGCAGCATCCCCTCCGCCAGGAAGGAGCGCACGCGCTCGGGTTCGAAGCCCGCCTCGTCGCGCAGCATCGTGTAGATGGCGATGAAGCCCTGTCTGGCCTGCTCGCCGATGACGGGGTCGTGGCCCATGCTGAACGCCTGCATCAGCGACAGCAGCAGCCCGCGGTCCTCGATCAGGTTGACGTACGCCGTGCCGAGCAGCCGGCCGATCTGGTCGTCGGGCGAGCCGTCGGCCTTCCAGCCCGCGATGGTCTCTTCGAACGTGACGAGCAGTTTGCCGAGCGCCCGCGAGAGCACCTCGACGAAGAGGTTCTCCTTGCTGCCGAACATCCGCACGACGTACGGCTGGCTGATGCCGGCCGCCTTGGCGATCTGGTCGGTGGTGGCGCCGACGTATCCGCGTTCCCCGAAGACGAGGCTGGCGGCGGCGAGGATCTGCTCTCTGCGCTCCTCCGCCGGAATGCGCTCACTGATTTTGTCGGTCACGCTTGACAGGTTATCAGTCGATTACTAATCTCGGTCTTGTTGTAATCATCCGATAACAACATTCCCGTGACTTCGACAGGATGTGCCGCCATGTCGTCCCCCTCCACCGCCCGCCGCATCCCGATCTGGCTGGCCGTCGTCGCCGCATCGCTCCCGATGTTCATGGCGACCCTCGACAACCTCGTCGTCACCAGCGCCCTGCCGGTGATCGCCAAAGACCTCAGCGCCTCCATCGAGGAACTGCAGTGGGTCATCAACGCATACACGCTCAGCTTCGCCACCCTCATGCTCATGGCGGTGGCCCTCGGCGACCGGTTCGGACGCCGCACCGTGTTTCTCAGCGGCATCGCCGTCTTCACCCTCGCCTCGGCGGCGAGCGCCCTTGCAACGGAACCCTGGATGCTCATCCTGGCCCGGGCCGTGCAGGGCGTCGGAGCAGCAGCTCTCATGCCGCTGTCCCTCACCCTCCTGGCCGGAAGCGTCAGCGTCAGGATGCGCCCGGCCGCCATCGGCATCTGGGGAGGCATCGCCGGCCTCGGCGTCGCGACGGGACCGCTGATCGGCGGCGCCGTCGTGCAGGGCTGGAACTGGCAGGCCATCTTCTGGCTGAACGTCCCGCTCGGTGTCATCGCCGTGCCGCTCGTGCTCGCCGCCCTGCCGAACAGCTTCGGCCAGCGCGTCCGGGCGGACATCGTCGGCCTGCTGCTCGCCGGCCCAGGCGTCCTCGGGATCGTGTTCGGGATCGTGCGCGGCAACGACGCGGGCTGGGACAGTTTCGAGGTGCTCGGCTCCCTGATCGCCGGCGCCGTGCTGCTCGCGGCGTTCGTCTTCTGGGAGGGCCGCGCCTCCGCGCCGCTGCTGCCGCTCCGCCTGTTCCGCGACCGCAGCTTCACCGTGGCCAACCTGGTCGGCGTGACGTTCAGCTTCGGGATCTTCGGGGCGGTCTTCATCCTGATCCAGTTCCTGCAGGTGGTGCAGGGCCACACGCCGCTCGAAGCCGGTGTGATGACCATGCCGTGGACCCTCGCCCCGATGGTGGTCGCGCCACTCACCGGCCTCGTCTCCGGCCGGACGGGCACCCGGCTGCCGATCCTCGTCGGCCTGGTCCTGCTCACGGTCGCGATGGCCTGGATCGCGCTCACCCTGTCCGCCGATCTCGAATACTCGGCCATGTGGCCGCCGTTCGCCCTCGCCGGCATCGGCATGGGCCTGGTCTTCGCCCCCAGCTCCACCGCCGTGCTCGCCAACATGAAGGCCGAGGACCACGCGAAGGCGTCCGGCACCAACTCCACCCTCCGGGAGATCGGCGTCGCGCTCGGCATCGCCGTGCTCACCGCCGTGTTCACCGGCGCTGGCGGATCGCTGACCCCCACCGGCTACGTGGATGCCGCCATCCCGGCCATCTGGGTCGGCGCCGGAGTGCTCGGGGTCGCCGCGATCATCTCGCTCGCCCTGCCGTCCGGCATCCGCCGCCGCGGCCACCAGGATGCGGAGACCGAGCTCGCGGAGGCGGTGGCGGCCGAAGGCTCCCCGCAGGCGGCAGCACTGGTCGACTGACCGCATCCGGTCGCACCGCATCCCTCCTCCCCTGCCGCGCGGCTAGGGTGGGGGGATGCGGATCGGCGTCATCGGAGCGGGAGCCGTCGGCGGCACCATCGCAGCCCTGCTCGACCGCGTCGGCCACCAGGTGGAGGTCACGGCGCGCGGCACCCAGCTCTCCGCCATCCGAGAAGGCGGCCTGCACCTCGACGGCGCCTGGGGGTCGCACACCGCGCACGTCTCCGCCGACGAGGTGCTCCGCACCCAGCCGGAGCTCGCCTTCCTCTGCACGAAGGCGCAGGATGCGGCCGCCGCCCTCCGGGAGAACCAGCACCTGCTCGGCGGCATCCCGGTCGTGGTGGTGCAGAACGGCCTGACCGGGCTGCGCCAGGCCATGACGATGCTCCCGGACTCGCAGTGCGTCGGCGCCCTCGCCCTCTACGCGGCGAGCTACCTCTCCCCCGGCCGGGTCACCGTGACCACGGCGGCGAACACATACATCGGGGCCGGAAGCGGAGAGCCACCAGAGGCCGCAGTCTTCGCCACCCGCGTCCTCGACGCCGCGATGCCGGCCTTCGCCGTCGACAACTTCGACGGCGCCCAGTGGACCAAGCTCATCGTCAACCAGATCAACGCGATGCCCGCCATCACCGGGCTGAGCGCCCAGGACTCGCTCGGCGACCGCCGGCTGCGCCGCATCGTCACGGCCAGCATGCGCGAGGCCGTGCGAGTCGGCTTCGACCGCGGCATCCACTACGGCAGCATCCAGGGGCTCAGCAACGGCATCCTGCGGTTCGTCGCCGTCTCCCCGCTCTGGGCGGGCCAGCTCGTGCCGCTCATGATGAAGCGCAGGATGGGCGCAACCCCCAACCCCGGGTCGACGCTGCAGAGCATCCGGCGCGGCCAGCTGACCGAGATCGACTACCTCAACGGCGCCATCGTCGGCGAAGCCCACGACCTCGGCCGGGAGGCGCCGATCAACGCCGCCATCGTCGACCTGGTGCACGAGGTGGAGCGCACGCGCGCGTTCATCGAGCCCGCCGTGGTCGTCGACCGGATGCGCGCGGTCGTCTAGCAGCTGTCCGCGAACACCCTCCGCGGCAGCTCGGGGTCGCTGTCGTCCACCAGCGCGCTCGCCCACATCCGCGGCTCCGCGTCGTTCTCGTAGATCGCGTCCTGCGGCGTGTTCACCAGCGCGACGGAGTAGTGCCAGATCCCGCGCAGCTCCGGCCGCAGCAGGAACTCGCCGTCGACCACGAGCACCGCATCCTGGCCGGTCGTCTCCCAGCGGCTCTCCATCGGCACATCCCGGCGCTCGTCGAACGCCGCCGTCTGGAACCCGGTGCTGCCCGCCATCCGGAACGGGTCGATCAGCACCCGCCGGAAGGTCACGTAGTCGAACGAGCCGCGGTAGTAGTCGAGCGCCGACTCCGGCCCGAGCCTGGTGCGGTCGGCGCGCGGACGGTGGAAGTCGGTCATCGACGCGCGCAAGGTATCGTAGCCCGCCTCGCGGAACACCTCGGCGAGGTCGTCGGCGAAGGGCGCGGTGTCCGTGACTCCGTCCACCGCGACCATCGTCCGGCCGTGCCCATAGCTGCGCGTCACCTCGCCGACCAGTTCACGGAGGAACAGGACGCGCGGCGTCGGTGGAAGCTTCATGGCACGAGCCTAAGCCGCGCGCGCACCGATTACGCTGGAACGATGGTGGATGCTCAGGACTCGTTCTCCGCCTCCGTCATCGACTGGTTCCATGCCAACCGTCGCGACCTGCCGTGGCGCCGCGACGGTTTCACCGCCTGGGGCACTCTGGTCAGCGAGTTCATGCTGCAGCAGACCCCGGTGAACCGCGTCATCCCTCGGCTCGAGGAGTGGCTGACCCGCTGGCCGACGCCGGCGGACCTCGCCGCCGTCCCGCCCGGCGAGGCCGTGCGCGCCTGGCAGTCGCTCGGCTACCCGCGCCGCGCGCTCTGGCTGCACGCCTGCGCCGTCGCCATTACCGAGCGTCACGGCGGCGTCGTGCCCGACGACGTGGATGCGCTGCTCGCGCTCCCGGGCATCGGCGACTACACGGCGCGCGCCGTCGCGGTGTTCGCGTACGGAGACCGGCACCCGGTGGTCGACACGAACATCCGGCGCGTGATCGCCCGCGCCGTCGACGGCCAGGGCGAGCCTTCGCCGCCGAGCAGACGCGACCTCGCCGCGATGGAGTCGCTGCTCCCCTCCGAACGTGCAGCAGCCGCCGCGTTCAACGCGGGAATGATGGAGCTCGGCGCGCTGGTCTGCGTGGCCAGGACGCCGCGCTGCGACGTGTGCCCGCTCTCCGACGTGTGCGCCTGGCGGCTGGCCGGATACCCGGAGTACGCCGGCCCGAAGAAGGCCGTGCAGAAGAAGTACGAGGGCAGTGACCGGCAGGTGCGCGGACGCATCCTGGCCGAGCTGCGCGCCTCGCACATCCCGGTGACCGCCGCCGAACTCGAGTCCGTCTGGCCGGACGCCACCCAGCGCGACCGCGCCCTGGCGGGCCTCCTCGCCGACGGCCTCGCCGTCACCGCCCCAGGCGGCTACACCCTCCCCTGACCCGGCGGCACGCAGCAATCGAGCCGAGACTTGTGTACGCGACACGCCGTAGCGGTGCGTACACAAGTCCCGGCTCGATTGTCTGGGAAGGCGGAAGACCGGGGTCAGTCTTCGTCGTCGTCCTCGCGGGGCTTGACGTACGGGTCCTCGTCGCCCGCGTATGCGGCACCGGCGGCCAGGCCGGCCACCTCGGTGTCGCGCTGGCGCGCCTCGCGCAGCAGGTCTTCGATGTGCGCCGCGTTCTCCGGGATCGCATCCAGGATGAACTCGAGCGACGGCGTCAGGCGGGCGGTGATGTTCTTGCCCACCTCGCTGCGCAGCATCCCGGTGGCCGCAGCGAGGGCCGCGGCGGTGTCCGTGCGCTCCTCGTCGGTGCCGTAGACCGTGTAGAAGACCGACGCGTGCTGCAGATCGCCTGTCACCTGCACATCCGTGATGGTCACGAAGCCCATGCGCGGGTCGCGGACGCCGCGTTCGAGCCGCTTGGCGATGATGACCTTGATTCTGTCCGCGAGCTTCCTCGCGCGTGCCGGGTCAGCCATGTTGTCTCTCCTTCACTGCCCTGATAGCACCGAGCGGGATGGGAGGAGGCCCGGAGGGCGAACCCTCCGGACCTCCTTTCCACACCTACGCGCGGGGCTTCTCCCGCATTTCGGTCGTCTCGATCTCGTCGCCGATCTGGATGTCGTTGAACTTGCCGAGACCGATACCGGCCTCGAAGTCCGTCCGAACCTCGGTGACGTCGTCCTTGAAGCGACGCAGCGACTCGATGGCCAGGTTGTCCCCGACCACGACGCCGTCGCGGATGACGCGCGCCTTGGCGTTGCGCGTGATCGTCCCGGAGCGGACGATGACACCGGCGATGTTGCCGAACTTGGAGGAGCGGAACACCTCGCGGATCTCGGCGACACCGGACTGGACCTCTTCGAACTCCGGCTTGAGCATGCCCTTGAGCGAGCTCTCGATGTCGTCGATCGCGTTGTAGATGACCGAGTAGAAGCGCACATCCACACCCTCGCGGGCTGCACGCTCGCGGGCCTTGACGTCCGGGCGGACGTTGAAGCCGATCACGATCGCGTTGTCGATGGTCGCCAGGTCGATGTCCGACTCGGTGATCGCGCCGACGCCGCGGTGCAGGATGCGGAGCTGGACCGAGTCGTCGACCTCGATCTTCATGAGCGACTCCTCCAGCGCCTCCACGGCACCGGACACGTCGCCCTTGATGATGAGGTTGAGCGCCTCGACCTTGCCCTCTTCCAGAGCACGGGTGAAGTCTTCCAGCGAGATGCGCTTGCGCGACTTCGCCAGCATGGCGTTGCGCTCGGCCGCTTCACGCTTCTCAGCGATCTGACGGGCCGTGCGGTCCTCCTCGGTGACGAGGAAGGTGTCGCCTGCTCGCGGAACGCTGGACAGACCCTGCACCTGCACAGGACGCGACGGGTACGCCTCGTGAACGGCGTCGCCGTTCTCGTCGACCATCGCACGGACGCGGCCATAGGCCGTACCAGCGACGATCGAGTCTCCGACGCGCAGCGTTCCCGACTGGATGAGCACGGTCGCGACTGCACCGCGGCCCTTGTCGAGCTTGGCCTCGATCGCGATACCGCGCGCATCCTTGTTGGGGTTGGAGCGCAGGTCGAGCCCGGCGTCCGCGGTGAGCAGCACAGCGTCCAGGAGGTCCTGGATGCCGATGTCGTTGCGCGCGGACACGTCGACGAACATGACGTCTCCGCCGTACTCCTCGGCGACCAGACCGAACTCGGTGAGCTGCTGGCGCACCTTGGCCGGGTTGGCGTCCGGCTTGTCGATCTTGTTCACTGCGACCACGATCGGCACACCGGCCGCCTGGGCGTGGTTGAGCGCCTCGATGGTCTGCGGCATGATGCCGTCGTCCGCCGCGACCACGAGGATCGCGATGTCGGTGACCTGCGCACCACGGGCACGCATGGCGGTGAACGCCTCGTGACCGGGGGTGTCGATGAAGGTGATGGCACGTTCGATGCCCTCGTGCTCCGTCCACACCTGGTACGCACCGATGTGCTGGGTGATGCCACCGGCCTCGCCTGCAACGACGTTCGCGTTGCGGATCGCGTCGAGAAGACGGGTCTTACCGTGGTCGACGTGGCCCATGACCGTGACGACGGGCGGACGGATCTCGAGGTCTTCGTCCGTCTCGTCCTCGAGCTCCTGGTCGAGGTCGATGTCGAAGCCTTCGAGCAGCTCCTTGTCCTCGTCCTCCGGAGAGACGATCTGGACCTTGTAGCCGAGCTCCTCGCCCAGCACGCCGAAGGTCGCCTCGTCGAGGGACTCGGTGGCCGTCGCCATCTCACCGAGGTGGAACAGCACGGTGACCAGGTTGCCGGGGCTGGCGTCGATCTTGTCGGCGAAGTCCGAGATGGATGCACCGCGGCGCAGCCGGACGACGGTGTTGCCGTCGCCACGGGGTACGCTCACGCCGCCCAGCGACGGAGCTTCCCTCAGCTCGAATTCCTGCCTCTTGGCGCGCTTCGACTTGCGGGCCTTGCTCTTGCCGCCACCGCGACCGAAGGCACCAGCGGTTCCACCGCCCGGTCCACGACCACGACCGCCGCCGCCACCTGCCGGGCGCGGGCCGCCGAAGCCGCCGCCTGGGCGCTGGAAGCCACCTGCGCCGGCACCGGCGCCTGCTCCACCACCGCTACCCGGACGCTGCTGGAAACCGGGACGGCCTCCACCACCGCCGCCAGGACGCTGGCCGGGACGGTTGCCGCCCGCTCCGGGGGCACCGGGGCGCGGCGAACCGGGACGCGGGGGCGTCGGGCGCGGGATGTTGCCGGGCGACGGGCGCTGGCCCATGCCCTGCGAGCTCGCGAACGGGTTGTTGCCGGGACGCGGCGCGCTCGGGCGCTGACCCATGCCCTGGTTGGATGCGAACGGGTTGTTGCCCGGGCGCGGAGCGCCGGGGCGCGGGATGCTGCTGGCGGCGTTTCCGCCTGCCGGGCGAGCGGTGTTGGGCTTGACGGCGTCCGACGGCGCTGCGGGCGCGGCGGCATCTGCGGAGGCCGCGGGGGCGTCCTTCGCCGCCTGTGCCTTGGCGTCTGCCGCGGCCTTGTCGGCCTCAGCCTTCTCGGCAGCAGCCTTCTGCTCCGCGAGGGCCTGGCGCTCTGCCACCGACAGCGGGGCCGCCGGCTTGGGGGCCGTGCCGCCCGGGTTGGGAGCAGACGACGGACGCGAAGCGCCCGGCGCGGGAGCGGAGGACTTCGGCGCTGCCGCCTTCTGCTCCGGTGCTGCCGCTGCAGCCTTGTCGGCCGTGAAGCCTTCCGCCTCGAGGGCAGCGCGAAGCTTGCGCGCCACCGGCGGTTCGATGCTGGAGGACGGTCCCTTGACGAACTCGCCCATCTCTTTCAGTTTCGCAAGGGCGACCTTGCTGTCGACTCCGAGTTCGCTTGCGACCTCGTGTACGCGTGGTTTTGCAGCCACAATTCTCCTGTCTAGGGGGTCTACCCCTAGCAGGGCAGACCGTTAGTTACGGACGGGTCTCATTTCGAGCCGCTCATTAGTTGTCACTCATTTGAGTTCACTGTGCCGTTCAGCCTGTTCTCTTCAAGTGCGGCCTGGATGGCCGTCGTATCGAGCATCCCGTCGACCTTCAAGGCCCGCCCGAAGGCGCGCCTCTGCAAGGCTTTGTCGAGACACCCGACGACCGGATGCAGCCACGCGCCTCGCCCGGGAAGCGTGGCGGAATGGTCCACCACGAGTTTCGAGTTCTGGGCGACGACCCTCAGAAGTGAGGATCGGGGAGCGCGAGAACGGCATCCGACGCACGTTCTAACAGGTTCCATCCTACACCCGCGCACAACCTCGGTCGGGCGCGACTACTCCTTGTCCAGGATCGAGTCGGGCTGGATGTCGATCTTCGCTCCAGTTAATTTCGCGGCCAGACGGGCGTTCTGACCCTCCTTGCCGATGGCGAGCGACAGCTGGTAGTCGGGCACGAGAGCGCGGACGGCCTTGAGCGATTCGTCGATGACGAACGCGCTGGTGACCTTGGCGGGCGACAGGGCGCTCGACACGAACGTGGCCAGGTCGGGCGAGTAGTCGACGATGTCGATCTTCTCGTTGTTCAGCTCGGCCGTCACGGCACGGACGCGCTGTCCGAGCTCGCCGATGCACGCGCCCTTGGCGTTCACTCCCGGCTCCGTGGCGCGCACCGCGATCTTGGTGCGGTGACCGGCCTCGCGGGCCAGGGACACGATCTCGACGACGCCGCTCGCGATCTCCGGCACCTCGAGTGCGAACAGCTTGCGCACGAGCGCGGGGTGCGTGCGCGACACGGTGATCTGCGGACCCTTGAGGCCCTTCGAGACACTCGTCACGTACACCCGGATGCGCGACCCGTGGGTGTACTCCTCGCCGGGCACCTGCTCCTCGGGCGGCAGGATCGCCTCGACGCTGCCGAGGTCGACGTGGATCATCCGGGGGTTCGGCCCCTGCTGGATGACACCGGCGACGATGTCGCCCTCCCTGCCACGGAACTCGCCGAGCACGGCGTCGTCCGCGATGTCGCGGAGCCGCTGGTTGATGACCTGCTTGGCGGCGAACGCCGCGATGCGGCCGAAGTCGCTCGGGCTGTCCTCGGCCTCGCCGACGATGTTGCCCTCGTCGTCCTTCTCGGGGACGTACACGGACACGTGACCGGTCTTGCGGTCGAGGTGCACGCGGGCCGCGGGAGGCTCTTCGGTGTGCCCGTGCTTGTGGTCGGCCTGATCGGTGTGCTTCAGGTAGGCGGTCAGAATCGCCTGCTCGATGATCTGCACCAGCTCATCGAAGGGAATCTCTCGCTCGCGTTCCATGAGACGCAAGACGCTGAGGTCGATGTCCATGCCGGCCTCCTCTATTCAGATCTCGCCGCCGCGTTCTGCGCGACGGACTCGACTAACTACGGTACCCGATGTTCCGACCGGCCGGAACGGGGGTACCGTTCCCAACATGACCTCCCCCACGTCTGCCGCCAGACGCGTCGAGCGCATCCCTGCCGTCCGCGTCCTCGCCAGGGTCGGAAATGCAGCCATCGGCATCCTGCACATCCTGATCGGCGCCATCGCGCTCGCTGTCGCCGTCGGCGCAGGCGGGAGCGGCGACGCCGACCAGTCCGGCGCCCTGCAGGCCCTTGTCGACGTGCCGGGCGGGTTGTTCGTGGTGTGGGCGGTGATCGTCGGCCTGATCGCGCTCGCGCTGTGGCAGATCCTGCAGACCGTCGTGGCGCACAAGGCGGGCACCCGGGTCGTCGAGATCAGCAAGGGCGTCGTCTACGCGGTGCTCGCCGTGACCGCGATCAGCATCGCATCCGGTGGAGGCTCCGACTCGTCTGCTTCGGAGAAGTCGGCGAGCTCGAAGCTGCTCGCCGTCCCCGGCGGCGTCTTCCTGCTGGCTGCGATCGGCCTGGCGATCGTCGGGGTCGGCATCGGCTTCCTGGTCAACGGGATCACGCACAAGTTCGAGCGCGGCCTCCGCCTCCCACCGAACGCGCTGGCGGGTATCACGACGACCCTCGGCCGCGTCGGCTACATCTCCAAGGGCGTCGCCCTCGGCATCGTCGGCGGCCTCGTCGTCTACGCGGCGATCACCGTGGATCCCAGCAAGGCCGGCGGTCTCGACGGCGCGCTGAAGTCGCTCACCCAGCTTCCGTTCGGCGTGTTCCTGCTCATCCTGATCGCCATCGGCCTGATCGCCTATGGCCTGTTCTGGTGCGTCAGGGCCGTCGCCATCCGGCTCTAGCCGCCCCGCTCCGGCCGGCTACGCCGTGAGCGCAGCCAGCGCGTCCGCGATCGGCAGGGTCTCTCGGGAGCCCGTCCTGCGGTTCCAGAGCTCGACCTCGCCGTCGGCAGCACCGCGGCCGACCACCAGCACGTGCGGGACGCCGATCAGCTCGGCATCGCCGAATTTCACGCCGGGCGAGACCTTGGGGCGGTCGTCGAACAGCACGTCCAGGCCGGCCTCCTCGAGGGTCGCCGTCACCTGCTCCGCCACGTCGAACGCCACCTGATCGCGTCCGGCGGCGACGACGTGCACGTCGAACGGCGCGACGGACTCCGGCCAGATCAGGCCCTTGTCGTCGTTGTTCTCCTCGGCGATGATCGCCAGGATGCGCGTGACGCCGATCCCGTACGAGCCCATCGTGACCGTGACGAGCTTGCCGTTCTCGTCCAGCACCTTGAGGCCGAACGCGTCCGCGTACTTGCGGCCGAGCTGGAAGACGTGACCGATCTCCATTCCGCGCGCCAGCTCGACGGGACCGGAGCCGTCCGGGGCGGGGTCGCCCTCCCTGACCTCGGCGACCTCGACGGTGCCGTCCCACGAGAAGTCGCGGCCGGCGACGAGCCCGAAGACGTGCTTGCCGTCGATGTTCGCACCCGTGATCCAGCCGGAGCCGTCCACGACGCGCGGGTCGACCAGATACCGGATGCCCGTGGCGGACTCCTCGCCGAGCACAGGGCCGTCGGCGCCCCACGGGCCGATGTAGCCCTTGACCAGGCCGGGGTGCTTCTGGAAGTCGGCGTCCGTCGCCGGCTCGACCTCACCGGGCGCGAACGCCACCTCTGCGCGCTTCATCTCGACCTCGCGGTCGCCGGGAAGCCCGACGACGACCAGCTCGCGCGTCCCGTCCAGGTGGGTGACGGCGAGCACCACGTTCTTGAGCGTGTCCGCCGCCGTCCAGGCGCGGCCGTCCGGCCGCGGGTGCTTCTCGTTGGCCACATCCACCAGGGTCTGGATGGTGGGCGTGTTCGGGGTGTCGAGCACCTCCTGCGGCGTCAGCTTCTCGTACGAGCGGGCGGCCGGGGCGAGCGTGGTGAACGCCTCGACGTTGGCCGCGTATCCGCCCTCCGAGCGCACGAAGGTGTCCTCGCCGACCGCGGTGGGGTGCAGGAACTCCTCGCTGCGCGAACCGCCCATCGCACCGGCGTCCGCCTGCACGATCACGTAGGAGAGGCCGAGCCTGGTGAAGATGCGCTCGTACGCATCCCGCTGAGCCTGGTAGCTGGCATCGAGGCCGGCGTCGGTGTAGTCGAAGGTGTACGCGTCCTTCATCGTGAACTCGCGGCCGCGCAGGAGGCCGGCACGGGGGCGTGCCTCGTCGCGGTACTTGTCCTGGATCTGGTAGATCGCCAGCGGCAGGTCTTTGTAGCTGGAGTACAGGTCTTTCACGAGCAGCGTGAACGCCTCTTCGTGCGTCGGCGCGAGCAGGTAGTCCGCGCCCTTGCGGTCCTGCAGGCGGAAGAGCGCGTCGCCGTACTCCTCCCAGCGGCCGGTGACCTCGTACGGCTCACGCGGCAACAGCGCGGGGAAGTGCACCTCGTGCGCTCCCGCGGCCGACATCTCCTCGCGGATGATGGCCTCGATCTTGCCCTTGACGCGCAGGCCGAGCGGCAGCCACGCGAAGATGCCCGGCGCCTGGCGTCGGATGTATCCGGCGCGAACCAGCAGCCTGTGGCTGGTGACCTCGGCGTCGGAGGGGTCTTCACGGAGGGTGCGGAGGAAGTAGTTCGTCAGGCGTGTAGGCACCGTTCCATGTTAGACGGCGGGGACGGGGCGGTGTCGCACCGCCGGAATAGGCTGACCGCATGCCCGACCGCAGAACGCACGTCACCGCCTCAGCAGCCCAGAGCGAGCTCGCGGAGGCATTGGCTGCGCTGCGCACCTCGCTCGACCTCCCCGACGGCTTCCCGGCCGCCGTCGAGGACGAAGCGGCGGCCGCGGCGGGCAGCTTGCGACTCCCCTCCCGGGATCTGACGGCGGTCGAGTTCCTCACCATCGACCCGGAGGGCTCGACCGACCTCGACCAGGCCGTGCACATCGAGCGCGCGACGGACGGCTATCTGGTCAGCTACGCCATCGCCGACGTTCCCGCACTGGTGCTGCCCGGCGGGGCGGTGGACGGCGAGGCGCGCAGGCGCGGGCAGACGATCTACGCGGCGGACGGCCGCATCCCGCTGCACCCGTCGGCCATCGGCGAGCACGCCGGTTCGCTGCTCGCCGGCGAGGACCGCAGTGCGTACGTCTGGGAGCTGGCCCTGGATGCCGACGGCCGCCAGGTCTCCGTCTCCGTCGCGCGCGCCGCCATCCGGTCGCGTCGTCAGTGGTCGTATCCGGAGGCGCAGTCGGCGATCGACGACGGCTCAGGGCCGGAGACGCTGCAGCTGCTCAAGGAGGTGGGCCTGCTGCGCATCCAGTGCGAGCGGCAGCGCGGAGGCGCCAGCCTGAACGCGCCGGACGAGGAGATCGTGTTCCGCGACGGCGCGTACACGCTCGAGCGCCGGGCTCCCCTGCCGGTCGAGGAGTGGAACGCCCAGATCTCGCTGCTCACCGGGATGGCCGCGGCCGGACTGATGCTGGATGCGCGGGTCGGCATCCTGCGCACGATGCCGCCTCCCTCGGACGACGCGATCGCCGGGTTCCGGGCGCAGACGGCAGCACTCGGCCTTCCCTGGCCAGAGGACGTGTCGTACGGCGAGTATCTGCGCACCCTGGACCACGGGGACCCGCGCGCTCTCGCGGTGATGCAGGCGGCCACCGGGCTGTTCCGCGGGGCCGGCTACGTGGTGATGGCGGGCGAGGCGCCCCCCGACCCTCTGCAGTCGGCGGTCGCCGCTCCGTATGCGCACACCACCGCTCCCCTGCGCAGGCTCGTGGACCGGTGGGTCCTGGTGATCTGCGAGGCGTTGAGCGCTGGGCGACCGGTGCCGGCGTGGGTGACGGACTCGCTCGGCGAACTTCCCGCGATCATGGGGACGTCGTCGCGCGTCGCGGCGCAGCTGGGCGCGGCGAGCGTCGATCGCGTCGAGGCCGCACTGCTCAGCGGCAGGATCGGCGACGAGTTCGACGCGACGGTGCTGGCCATCCGGAACGGCGACATGACCGTACAGCTGGCCGACCCTGCCGTGGTCGCGTCGATGCCGCGCCCGGATTCCGTGCTGCCGGGAACGGTCGTGCGGGTGCGCCTCACGGCCGCGAGCATCCCGGACGGGCGGGTGGCGCTGGTCGTCGTGTAGGGCGTTACGTTCGCGCGGAGACTGCGCGCGACGCGCCGCCCGCTTTTCCGCCCGAACGGAGAAGCGGGCGCACCGACGCCGTTTCTCCGTTCCAACGGAGTCGGTGCGGCAGACGACGCCGCTTCCGTCCCAGCGGAGAAGCGGAAGCGCGACGGGCTGATCTCCGCAATACCGGAGTGGACAGCGGCGAGTCGCCCCGTAACTCCGCCGTTGTGAAAGTCGTGCGCCTAGTGCGCGCCCACCGTGACCGTCGGCTCACCGGAGGTCACGTCGGGCATCTCGGCCGCGAGGCGGTTGGCCTCGGCGATCAGGGTCTGCACGATCTCGGCCTCCGGCACGGTCTTGATGACCTCGCCCTTGACGAAGATCTGGCCCTTGCCGTTGCCGGATGCGACACCCAGGTCGGCCTCGCGGGCCTCGCCCGGTCCGTTGACGACGCAGCCCATGACGGCGACGCGCAGCGGGACGCTCATGCCTTCGAGGCCGGAGGTGACGTCGTTGGCGAGCTTGTACACATCCACCTGGGCGCGTCCGCAGCTCGGGCAGGAGACGATCTCGAGCTTGCGCTCGCGGAGGTTGAGCGACTGCAGGATCTGCAGGCCGACCTTGACCTCCTGCGCGGGAGGAGCGGAGAGCGAGACGCGGATCGTGTCGCCGATGCCCTCGGAGAGCAGGATGCCGAACGCCGTCGCCGACTTGATCGTGCCCTGGAACTCCGGCCCGGCCTCCGTGACACCGAGGTGCAGGGGCCAGTCGCCGCGCTCGGCGAGCTGGCGGTACGCCTTGACCATCACGATCGGGTCGTTGTGCTTGACCGAGATCTTGAAGTCGTGGAAGTCGTGCTCCTCGAACAGACTCGCCTCCCAGACCGCGCTCTCGACGAGCGCCTCCGGGGTGGCCTTGCCGTACTTCTGCAGCAGGCTGGGTTCGAGCGATCCGGCGTTGACGCCGATGCGCAGCGAGACGCCTGCGGCCTTGGCCGCTGCGGCGATCTTGCCGACCTGGTCGTCGAACTTGCGGATGTTGCCCGGGTTGACGCGCACGGCCGCGCACCCGGCGTCGATGGCCGCGTAGACGTAGTTGGGCTGGAAGTGGATGTCCGCGATGACCGGGATCTGGCTCTTCTTCGCGATGATCGGCAGCGCCTCCGCGTCGTCGCGGCTCGGCACGGCCACCCGGACGATGTCGCATCCGGATGCGGTGAGCTCGGCGATCTGCTGCAGGGTCGCGTTGATGTTGGTGGTCGGCGTCGTGGTCATCGACTGGACGCTGATCGGGGCGTCGCCGCCGACGAGGACCTTGCCGACCTTGATCTGACGGGACTTGCGTCGGGGTGCGAGTGTTTCGGGAACCTTCGGCATCCCCAGGTTGATTGCTGCCACGTCCCCAATCCTACGCGGCTGTTTGGGAACCGGCTGGGCGCGGGGTGTGCGGTGCCTAGCCGAACAGGTTGATCGGCTTGACGATGTCCGCGTACATCAGCAGCACGCTCATCCCGCCGAGGACGATCACGACCGCGAAGGTCAGCGGCATCAGCTTGGCCATGTCGACGGGCCCTGGGTCGCGACGCTTGAACAGCTTGGCGAACGTGCGCCGGATGCCCTCCCACGCCGCGCCCGCGATGTGGCCGCCGTCGAGCGGAAGCAACGGGATGAGGTTGAAGACGAACAGGGCGATGTTCAGGGACGCCAGGATCCCGATCATCGAGTACACCTTGTCGATCACCGGTACGCCGTCGAGCGCCGTGAGCTCCCCGGCCGCCCGCCCGATGCCGACCAGGCTCACCGGCCCGTTCGGGTCGCGCTCGCCCGAGCCGAACGCCGCGTTCCAGACGTCGACCATGCGCTGCGGCAGGTGGATGATCACGCCGACGACCTCGCCGGTCTGCGCCCCGACGGCGGGGAGCACCGAGGTGATCGGCTGCGGCACGAGCTTCTGCAGCGACCCGATGCCGGCGAATCCGGCGGTGAGCGTTGCGACCTTGCCGTCCGCGTCCTTGACGACGGCACCGGATGCGTCGGTCTTGGCGACCGTGTTGGTCTTGGGGGTGAGGGTCAGCGTCTTCTGTGCGCCGTCGCGCAGGACGACGACGGAGAGGGTGCGGTCGGCGGACTCGCGGATGATCTTGGTGGACTGCGCCCAGCTGGTGATCGGCGTGCCGTCGATGCTCACGATGGTGTCGCCCGGCTTGATGCCCGCCGCGGCGGCCGGTGCGGTGGGATCGTCGGCCGCGCAGGTCTGGCGTGCGCTGTTCGACGCAATGACACACTGGCTCACGGTCGCCACCGTCGTCGACTGCTGCGCGGTGCCAAAGCCCATCAGCAGCACGCCGAACAGCACGACGCCGATGAGGAGGTTCATGAACGGTCCGCCGAACATGATGATGATGCGCTTCCACACCGGCAGCTTGTAGAAGGTGCGGTTCTCCTCGCCGACGAGCACGGTCTCTGCGCTCGCCGACCGCGCATCCTGGGCCATCGACTGCATGAACCCGGTGGTGGCGTTGCGGCCGGAGCCGCCCTCCTTGCCAGGGGGGAACATCCCGATCATGGAGATGTAGCCACCGAGCGGGATGGCCTTCACGCCGTACTCCGTCTCGCCGCGGCGGAACGAGAACAGCGTCTTGCCGAAGCCGATCATGTACTGCGTCACCTTGACGCCGAACAGCTTCGCCGGCACGAGGTGGCCGATCTCGTGCAGCGCGATCGACAATGCAACGCCCACCAGGATGATGACGACGCCGAGGACGAAGAGCAGCACGGATTCCACGGCTACAGGCTAGCCGCGATCAGCTTGGAACCAGCCGGGGGAAACCTATGCGGCAAAGCTATGCGGTAAAGCTATGCGGCGGCGATCAACCGGTCGGCGGCATCCCGCGCCCAGCGCTCGGCCTCCGCGAGGCTCTCGCGGGTGAGCTCGCCGGCCGGGTGGTGCGCCTCCACCACCCGTTCGACCGTGTCGACGATGTCGAGGTAGCCGATGGCCCCGGCGTGGAAGGCGGCGACGGCCTGCTCGTTCGCGGCGTTGAACACGGCCGGGTACGTCTCCCCCGCCTCTCCGACGCGTTTCGCCAGCGCGACGGCGGGGAACGCCTCGCCGTCGAGCGGTTCGAAGGTCCAGCTGTGCGCGGCGGTCCAGTCGAGAGGGACGCCGACGCCCGGCACCCGGTTCGGCCAGTCGAGGCCGAGCGAGATCGGGAGCCGCATGTCCGGAGGAGAAGCCTGCGCGATGGTCGAGCCGTCCACGAACTCCACCATCGAGTGGATGACGGACTGCGGGTGCACCGTGACCTCGATCCTGTCGTACGGCACATCGAACAGCAGGTGCGCCTCGATCACTTCGAGCCCCTTGTTGACCAGGGTCGACGAGTTCGTGGTGACGACGAGCCCCATGTCCCAGGTGGGGTGCGCGAGCGCCTCCCCGGGCGTGACGTCCGCGAGGGATGCGCGGGTTCTGCCCCGGAACGGCCCACCGGATGCGGTCAGCACCAGCCGCCGCACCTCGCTGTGCGTGCCGGAACGCAGCGCCTGCGCGATGGCGGAGTGCTCGGAGTCGACGGGGACGATCTGCCCAGGGGCGGCCGCCGCTTTCACGAGCGCACCGCCGACGATCAGCGACTCCTTGTTGGCGAGCGCCAGGCTCGCTCCCGTCTCCAGCGCGGCGAGCGTCGGGCCCAGACCGACCGAGCCGGTGATCCCGTTGAGCACCACATCGGCCTCGACGCCACGCACCAGCCGCTCGGAGTCGTCGGCCCCGAGCGCGGTCTCCCGCACCCCGAACCGCTCCGCCTGCGCGGCGAGCTCGTCCGCATTGCTGCCGGCGGTGAGCCCGACCACGGTGAAGCGGTCGGGGTTCGCCTGGATGACGTCGAGGGCTTGGGTGCCGATCGAACCGGTGGAACCGAGGATGATGACTCTGCGCACGGGTCCAGCCTACGGAACCCGGCGTATCAGCGGTGCTAGCCGACGGCTTTCAGGATGTCGACCACAAACACCATCGTGTCCGTGCCCTTGATGTCGCCGTTGCCCTTGCTTCCGTAGCCGTCGGCGGGCGGGATGATCGCGATGATCTGCGAGCCGACCTTCTGGCCGACGAGAGCCTTGGTGAATCCGGGGACGAACTGGGAGGCGACGCCGGAGTATGCCTGCCCCTTCGCCCATGTGGAGTCGAAGACCTGGCCATTGCGCCAGAGCAGGCCGGAGTACTGGATGGTGACCGTGTCCGTAGCCTTCACCTCAGCGCCGTCGCCCTGCTTGAGGATGCCGATCTTCGTCTCGGTGGGCGGGTCGGTCTTCGGGATGGTGACCGTCGGCGCGCCATCCTTCGCGAGCTTCACCGTCGGGAAGCCCTCAGGCGGAGTGACGGACTTGCCGGTGGCCCTGGTCGGCTCTTTCTCGACGAGGTCGGCGACGAAGACGACAGGGTCGCTGGCCTTGAGCTTGAGCGACGAGACATCCGCATCACCGAAGGCCTCCTTGGTGGTGGAGGTGAGCACGACGCGCGACTTGAGCGGCAGGCACTCGACGGCGCGGACGAGGCCAGGGACGAACGCCTTGTCGTCCACCTTGATCGACTGCGCCGGCTGGCCGTCGAACCCGGCGGCGGGCGTCAGCTCCTTGCCGGTGGTGCCGTTGTACGCGACCAGCGCGATGCCGATGCTGTCGCCGCCCTTGACCATGGCTCCGTTGCCCTTGATCACGACGCTGCGCTCGATGTCCGTGGTCTTCAGCGGCGTCGGGATGGTGACCTTCGGCGTCGCACCGAACTTCCCATCCACCGTGATCGACTTCGACGTGTCTCCCGGCTGGATGTTCAGGCAACCGTTCGCATCCGGTGTCGCCGAAGCGTTCGGCGCCCCCGAGCTGCAGGCGGCGAGCCCGGCCACGACGAGGGCGGCGGTGACGATCGAGAGAGTTTTGCGCACAGTGATACTTTCCGGAATGCGGGCAGGAGTACCCAGTCTGCCGCATCCTCCTTTGCCCAACCTGACAGCGGGCGCCGCATACGATGGAACACATGACTCGCGAATTCTCGGTCCCGCAGACCCGCAACCTCGTCACCGCTCTTCCCGGCCCTCGCTCCATCGAGCTGCAGGAGCGCAGGGTCGCGTCGGTCAGCCGCGGGGCGGGCACCCTCGCGAACATCTACATGGAGTCGGGCTCCGGCGCGATCCTGGTCGACGTCGACGGCAACAGGCTGATCGACCTCGGCTGCGGAATCGGCGTGACGACCATCGGCCACGCGCATCCCGAGGTCGCCGCCGCCGCGTTCGAGCAGGCGTCGAAGCTCACGCACACCCTGTTCACGGTCACGCCGTACGAGAACTACGTGCGCGTCGCCGAGAAGCTGGCCGAGATCACCCCCGGCGACTTCGAGAAGCACAGCATCCTGGTCAACTCGGGCGCGGAGGCCGTCGAGAACGCGGTGAAGATCGCCCGCAAGTTCACCGGCCGCCGCGCCATCGCCACGCTCGATCACGCCTTCCACGGCCGCACCAACCTGACGATGGCGATGACGTACCGCCCCTGGCCGGAGCGCGCGGGCATGGGCCCGTTCCCCGGCGAGATCTACAGCGTGCCGATCAGCTACCCGTTCCGCGACCCGGAGGGGATGACGGGCGAGGAGGCGGCAGAGCGCACCATCGACTACATCAACACCCACATCGGAGCCACCGAACTGGCGGCGCTGTTCGTCGAGCCGATCCAGGGCGACGGCGGCATCATCATCCCGGCCCCCGGATACTTCAAGCGGCTGTCCGAGTTCTGCACGGAGAACGGCATCGTCTTCGTCGCCGACGAGATCCAGGCGGGTATCGGCCGAACGGGCACGTGGTACTCGATCGAGCACCACGGCGTCGTCCCCGACCTCGTCACGAGCGCCAAGGGCATCGCCGGCGGCTTCCCGCTCGCGGCGGTCACCGGCCGCGCCGAGATCATGGATGCTGTGCAGCCGGGCGGCATCGGAGGAACGTTCGGCGGCAACCCGGTCTCCACCGCGGCAGCGCTCGCCGTCTTCGATGTCTTCGAGAAAGAGGACCTGCTCGCCGAGGCGCAGCGGGTCGAGAAGGCGCTCTGGGCGCGCATCGGCGACTGGGCGGACCGCTTCGCCGTGGTCGGCGAGGTGCGCGGCAAGGGCGCGATGTTCGGCGTCGAGCTGGTCATCCCAGGCACGAAGACCCCGAACCCGGATGCGCTGAAGGCGATCCTCGCGCACGCGACCGCGAACGGCGTCATCCCGCTCGACGCCGGAAGCTGGGACAGCGTGTTGCGCCTGCTGCCGTCGGTCGTCATCAGCGAGGAGCTGATCGACGACGCGGCGTCCGTGATCGAAGAAGCCCTCGCCACCTTCGGCTGAGCCTGACGTGGGATTCCTTCGCCGACGGTGGCGCGCACTCTCCGGGGTGGCCGCCCTGGCCGCCGTCTTCACCCTGGTGCCCGCCGTCGGCGTGTTCGCCGAGCAGAAGGCGTCGTTCGATCCCGGCGACATCATCAGCGACGACAGTTTCTTCAACCCGAACTCGATGACGCAGGCCGACATCCAGAAGTTCCTGGCCGCTCGCCCGTGCAAACCCAAGGACGGCGTGCCCTGCCTGTCGCGCTACCGCGTCGACACCCCGGATGTCGCGGCCTCCCCCGAGCGCTGCACGGCGCTCCGCGGCCAGCGCAACGAGCGGGCGAGCAACGTCATCGCGCGGGTCGCCGCCGCGTGCACGATCAGCCCGCGGGTGCTGCTCGTGCTGCTGCAGAAGGAGCAGTCGCTGCTCACCGCGCCGAGCGCATCCGGATACCAGAAGGCCACGGGATACGCGTGCCCGGACACTGCGGACTGCGACGCGAAATTCTTCGGGTTCTTCAACCAGGTGTACCGGGCGGCGTGGCAGTTCCGGGAGTACACCGTGCATCCCGGTGACTGGCGATACCGGATCGGCAAGAACACCATCCAGTACCACCCGGACGCCACCTGCGGCACGAGCACGGTGACCATCGCCAACCAGGCGACGGCCAACCTCTACAACTACACGCCGTACCAGCCGAACGCGGAGACGCTGGCGAAGCCGACGGGACCGGCCGGCGCGTGCTCTACCTTCGGCAACCTCAACTTCTCCCGGCTGTACAACGCCTGGTTCGGCTCGCCGCTCGCTGTGCGGTTCGCCGGGTTCGTTCCGGCCTGCCTGATCTACACCGGCGGGTTCGGCTGCGAACCGGTCCGGCCGTTCGACGGCGGGTGAGCCCGCACGCATTCCGTTCGCGGAATACACCCGAGACTACGCTCGTATCCGTGACACAGACCGCACCCGACGATGGGACGACCGAGGTGAAGAAGCCCGGTTTCGTCTACCTGCTCGGGCGCTCGGTCATCGGGCCCGTCGCGCGGCTGCTCTATCGACCGACGATCATCGGCCGCAAGAACGTTCCGCGCACCGGCAAGATCATCCTGGCGAGCAACCACCTGTCGTTCATCGACAGCATCGTCATCCCGCTGATGGCGCCGCGGCGCGTGCAGTTCCTCGCCAAGTCGCACTACTTCGAGGGCACCGGTTTCAAGGGGTGGGTGTCCCGCACGTTCTTCACGGCGATCGGGGCCGTGGGCGTCGAGCGCGGCGCTGGACAGGCCGCCCAGGACGCGCTGGAGCAGTCCAAGCGGATCATCGACACCGGAGCGGCGTTCGCGCTGTACCCGGAGGGCACGCGGTCGCTCGACGGACGTCTGTACAAGGGGCGGACGGGCGTCGCCTGGCTCGCCCTCACCACGGGCGCACTGGTCGTGCCGGTGGGCCTGATCGGCACGAACGAGCTGCAGCCGGTGGGCTCGAAGGTGCCGCGCATCCGGAAGTTCACAGTGAAGTTCGGCGAGCCGATCGACGTAAGCAAATACGGGTCGGCGGAGTCTGGTCGCGCTCGCCGTCAGGCGACGGACGAGATCATGGCGGCCATCCACGGGCTCACCGGGCAGGAACTGGCCGAGCGGTACAACGAGGCTCCCCCGGCCAACGCGGTCGAGCGCGTCAAGCGGGCGTTCCACCCCGAGCGTCGGTAGCGTCGGCGTCGGCTGCATCGGTGTCGGCATCCGTCGCCTTCGAGCGGTAGGTGCGCGCCTTCTGCCTGTTGCCGCAGACGCCCATGCTGCACCAGGTGCGTGATCCGTTGCGCGACTTGTCGTAGAACGCCCAGCGGCAGTCGTCCGCCCCGCACAGCTTCACGCGTTCGAGCCTGCCCTGGATGCTCAGGATGACCGAGCTCGCGACCGCCGCCTGCGCCGCGGTGCGCGCGGTGAGGCCGACGGTGCGCTCCCCGCAGGTGGTCTCCAGCTCGACGGACGGGAGGGATGCGGCGTCCCCGTCGATCACGGAGCGCAGCGCATCCCGCACCCGCCTGGCCTCCTCCGTGTCACCCGGCTCGACGCCGCGCGCCTCCGCCCAGACGGCGAAGCCGGCGGGGTCGTCGATGGCGTCGACGCCGTCCTCGACGTCGTAGGTGTTGAGGAAGTCGACCAGGAGGTCGGCACCGAGCTCGACTGCATTCGTACGCATGTAACCATTGTAACTCGATAACTGGTTACGGTATGCTCTAACCACCAAAACAAGTTAGGTGGTTATCATGCATCCGCTCACACTGTGGCTGACGTCGATCGCCGAACTCGGCGAGCGCGAACGCGAACAGGCACTGCTCCGCACCCGCCGCGACTCCGGCACCGAGCAGCCTCCACCGCTCACCCGCGACGGCCGCTGGGCGGCCGCCATCCACCGCTGGGCAGAGGAGGAGCGCGCGTCCGCGCCCGCCGCCGTCCCCACCACAGCCCGCACCCGCCACGCGTAGTGATCAGGCGAGGGTGAGGAGTTCGGGGGCGTGGGCGACGGGGAAGTTCACCGACGCCGCGATGAAGCACTTGGCCGCGGCAGGGGCGTGCAGGGAGGCGGCCAGCTCGGCCTGAGCAGGGTCGGCGATCGTGACGCGGGGGCGCAGGGTGGCGCTGGTGAAGTGGCCTCCCCCGTTGCCGGTCTGCTCCATCACTCCGGTCGCTGCATCCGTGTATCCCACCACGACGACCCCGGCCAGTGCCGCCTCGGCAAGATAGCTGAGCATGTGGCACTGGCTGAGCGCCGCGAGCAGCAGTTCCTCGGGGTTCCAGCGGTCGCGGTCGCCGAAGAACGTGCGGTCGGCCGAGCCCTCGATGGGGTGCTTCCCCTCGGCCGTGACGACGTGCTCCCGCCCGTAGTCCTTGTAGCCGCTCGTCCCGGTTCCGCGGTTGCCGGTCCATTCGATGTCGATCGCGTAGCTGTGCTCGAGCCTCATGGTCCGATTCTGCCACCGGAGCTAAACTCGTCTCATCATGACCGACACTCTGAGCACCAGCGCGCCCGTTTACAGCGTTGCGCAAGAACGCCGAATCGTCACGGCCGTACCCGGCCCGAAGTCCCAGGAGCTGCACCAGCGACGCCTGGCAGTGGTTCCCACCGGCGTCTCGTCCACCCTTCCCGTCTACATCGCCAAGGCGAACGGCGCCATCCTGGTCGACGTCGACGGCAACCAGTTCGTCGACTTCGGCGCCGGCATCGGCGTGACGACGGTCGGCCACACCGAGACGGCCGTCGTGGATGCTGCTGCCGCTCAGCTGCAGGACGTCATCCACACGCTCTTCACGATCACGCCGTACGAGGAGTACGTGCGCGTCGCCGAGCTGCTCGCCGCGCACACGCCGGGCGACCACGCCAAGAAGACGGTGCTCGTCAACTCGGGCGCCGAGGCCGTGGAGAACGGTGTCAAGATCGCCCGCAAGCACACCGGCCGCCGTGCCGTCGCTGTGCTCGACCACGCGTACCACGGGCGCACCAACCTCACGATGGCGATGAACTTCAAGGCGATGCCGTATGCGACCGGCTTCGGCCCGTTCGCCGGCGACGTCTACCACGCCCCCAGCTCGTACCCGTATCACGACGGTCTCAGCGGTGAGGAGGCGGCAGCGCGCACCATCGCATACCTCGAGAAGGTCGTCGGCGCATCCGACCTCGCCTGCCTCGTCGCCGAGCCCATTCAGGGCGAGGGTGGCTTCATGGTGCCCGCGGACGGCTACCTGCCCGCCCTGCAGGAGTGGTGCACGGCCAACGGCGTCGTGTTCATCGCCGACGAGATCCAGAGCGGCATGGCGCGCACGGGTGCGTACTACGCCAGCGAGCACTTCGGTCTCGTGCCCGACCTGGTGCTGAGCGCCAAGGGCATCGCCGGCGGTCTCCCCCTCGCGGCGGTCACCGGCCGCGCCGAGATCATGGACTCCGCGCAGCCCGGCGGGCTCGGCGGCACCTTCGGCGGCAACCCGGTCGCCGCCGCGGCCGCCGTCGCGGTGTTCGAGTCGATCGAGAAGAACCACCTCCTCGCCGAGGGCAAGCGCATCGAGAACACCCTCAAGCCCGCGCTGCTTGCCCTGCAGGAGAAGTACGACATCATCGGCGACGTGCGCGGCATCGGCGCGATGCTGGCGATCGAGCTGGTGCAGCCGGGCGCGGCCTCCACCAGCAAGGAGCCGAACCCTGAGGCCGTCACCGCCATCGTGGCGTACGCGGCCCAGCACGGGCTGCTCGTCCTGTCGGCAGGAACGTACGGGAACGTCCTGCGCTTCCTGCCCAGCCTGGCCGTCTCCGACGCGCTGATCGCCGACGCCGTGCAGGTGCTCGACGACGCCTTCTCCGCCCTGTGAGCCCCGCGGTCTTCACCGGCGAGGAGGCCGTCGAGCTGGCGGTCGTCGAGCGCAGCGGTTTCATCGAGTCCCGGCACGTCGGCTCCGCCATCGTGCTCGGACCGGACGGCAGCGTCGTCCGGTCGCTCGGCGCACCGAGCGCTCCCGTGTTCCCCCGGTCGAGCATGAAGCCGTTCCAGGCCATCGCGGTCATGGGCGCCGGCGTCCCGCTGGAGGGCGCCGCGGCCGTGCTCGCCACGGCCAGCCACGGAGGGACGCCCGCCCACCTGTCCGTCGTGCGCGGCCTGCTCGCGCAGGCGCAGCTCACCGAGGACGCCCTGCAGTGCCCGAACGACTGGCCGCTCGACACCGCGGCGCGCGACGACGCGATCCGGGCGGGCGACCACAAGCAGCCGCTTTTCATGAACTGCTCGGGCAAGCACGCCGCCATGCTGCTGGCCTGCATGGTCAACGGCTGGCCCACCGAGAGCTACCTCGACCCGCAGCACCCCATGCAGCAGCAGGTGCGGGATGTGGTCGAGCGGCTGACAGGGGACAAGGTCGTCGCGACCGGCATCGACGGCTGCGGAGCCCCGGTCTTCGCGATGGCCCTCAGCACCCTCGCCCGCGGCATCCAGCGCATCGCCACCGCATCGGAGGGCTCCCCGTTCGCGCTCTACCGCAACGCGGCGACGCTCAAGAACGCGGTGCTGGCGAACGGCTGGGCGATCGACGGCCCCGGACGCGCCAACACCCTGGTGATCGACGAGCTCGGCGTCTTCGCCAAGCTCGGCGCAGAGGGCGTGATGGTGATGGCCGCCCCCGACGGCACCACCGTCGCGCTCAAGATCCTCGACGGCAGCCTGCGCGCGGCGAGCATCGTCGCCCTGTCGCTGCTGGCGGATGCCGGGGCGATCGAGCGCCAGGCGGTTGACGCCATCGCTCCGAGACTCGACCTCGCGGTGTACGGCCGCGGCGAGCAGGTCGGGGAGATCCGCGCGTCGTACGTGTGACGCACGCCCCGTGACGTACGCCCCGTGTCCGGGACCGCGCTAAGGTGGTCCCGAACACGGGAGTCCGGTGAACCGGGCTGAGAGGAAGCGTCGAACGCTTCGACCGTCGAACCTGATCTGGATCATGCCAGCGCAGGGAGGCTGAATTCTCGCATATCGTCGCGTCCGCGACGGTGTTTCCCGTGCCCCACCTCCGACAGGAAGGGCACGACAGTGCACGCAACACCCACTCCACCCATCGAGCCGCGCGCGTTCGGCGTCGGCGGCAGGATCACCCTCTCGGTGATGAGCGACGACTACGTCGAGGTCATCCTCGGCGCGCTCGACGCGACGCCGAGCACCGGACTGACGGTCGAGACCGACCCGATCAGCACCTGGGTCACCGGCGACGAGCAGGACATCGCGCGCTACTTCAGCGCGCTGATCTCCGCCGCCTCCGCCGGCGGCCACCATGTCGTCGCCACCGTGATGCTCTCCCGCGGCTGCCCGGGCGAGGTCACCTGCGAGCGTCCGGAGCATCCCCCGGTGTTCTCGGACGCCCCGCTGGACGTGCCGCAGACCGGCGTGGATGCGCTGGCCCAGTGGGCGCTCTACCCGCTCGACGACCACGGCACTCCTGAGCGCACCGCCGACCACATGCGCGACATCTACGCGGCCATCGACGACGCGAAAGCGACGGGCACGTACGTCGGCAGCGACCACTACGTCACCAGGCTCTCCGGCGACGTCGCAGACATCGTCGGCACCATCGCCGGCACCTGGGCGGCGGTCGGCCGCTCCGTCGCGCACGTGACGACGCACGCCACCATCTCCGTCAACAGCCCGAGCGTGACCCGATGAGCGCCGGTGTCCGGCGAGGCTGGTCGCTGCGCGATCTGATGCTGGTCGTCGTGCTCGGGGTCGTCTTCGGCTTTCTCTACTGGGCGCTGGTGCAGGGCTGGATCGCCCTGTCCGCGCTGGCCGGACCGTTCGGCGACCTGGTGCAGCACGTGCTGCTCGGTGGCTGGCTGCTGGTGGCGCCGCTCGCCATCGCGATCGTGCGGCGGCCGTTCGCCGGCGTGCTGGCGGAGGTGATCGCCTCCGTGATCGAGGTGGTGTTCCTCGGCTCGGCCGTCGGGCCGACGCTGCTGATCGCGGCCGCGATCCAGGGTGCTGGCAGCGAGCTGCCGTTCGCGGCCGGGCGCTACCGGCGGTTCGGCTGGCTGCGGTACTCGCTGTCCGGCGCGCTCGGGGCCGGTGCGGTGTTCTTCTACTCGGCGTTCCGGGCGGGCTGGTACGGCACCGACCTGTTCTGGACCAGGCTGATCATCCAGGTGCTGTCCGGCGCCATCATCGGCGGGCTGCTCGCGAAGGTGCTGGTGCGGGCGGTGGAGCGCACCGGCGCCGTCGACAACTTCGCCATCGGACGGGACGCGGCGGCGGCCAGGTGATCGCGCTCGACGCCGTCGCCGTCCGCTACCGGCGGCAGGAGCATCCCGTGCTGAACGACGTGGACCTCCGGGTCGCCGCCGGTGAGCGCGTGCTGGTGTTCGGGCCGTCCGGGTCCGGCAAGTCGACGCTGCTGCAGGTGCTGGCGGGAAGCATCCCGAACAGCGTCCACGCCGTGCTCGACGGGTCGGTGCGGATCTGCGACGGCGTCACAGAGGCGAGCACCGTGGTGGAGCGCTCCCCCGTCATCGGGATGGTCGGTCAGGACCCCGCTGCGGGCGTGTGCCTCCCCCAGGTGGATGCCGAACTCGCCCTGGTCCTGGAGAACGCGGCGGTGCCTCCCTCCGAGATCGACGGCAGGGTGCGCTCCGCCCTCCGGATGGCGGGGGCCGCCGCGCTCGAAGGGCGCTCGACGGCGGAGCTGTCCGGCGGTGAGCTGCAGCGGGTGGCGCTGGCCGCCGCCGTGGTCGGCGAACCGCCCGTGCTGCTCCTCGACGAGCCGACCTCGATGCTGGATGCGCGCGGCGTGCGCGCCGTCCGGCAGGCGATCGACGACGCGGTGCGCGAGACAAGCCCGGCCGTCGTGCTGGTCGAGCACCGGCTGGACGAGTTCGCGGGCGACGCGGGGACGGCCGGGCTGCCGGAGCGGGCCGTCGCGGTCGGCGACGACGGTACGGTGCTGATGGACGGACCGACCGACGCCGTCCTCTCCGCCAACGCAGCGCGGCTGCATTCGCTCGGCTGCTGGCTGCCGCTCGACACCGAGCTGCAGGCCATCACGGGCAGGGAGGGCCGCGTGGAGGACGGGACGTTCGACGACTTCCTCTCCTCGTGCATCCCGGAGCGGGCAGAGGCGGAGACGGAGACGGCCGGTCGCCCGCTCGGCGACGCGGTGCTCACGGCGGTGGGTGTCACGGCGGGCCGCCGCGGCGCCCCGGCGGTCTCCGGCATCGACCTCGCGGTGCAGACCGGGGAGACGGTCGCGGTGCTGGGCGCCAACGGCGCGGGCAAGTCGACGGTCCTGCGCACGCTCGCCGGGCTGCTGCGGCCGCTCGCCGGACGGGTGGAGGGCGACCGTCCGGCGCTCGTCTTCCAGAATCCAGAGCACCAGTTCGTCGCCGGCACGGTCGAGCGCGAACTGGTCTATGGCCTGGATGCGCGGAGCCTCCGACGCCTGGACGTGCAGGGCATCCTCACCGAGCACCGCCTCACCGCACTCGCCCAGCGGCACCCGCACCAGTTGTCCGGCGGGGAGAAGCGCCGCCTGAGTCTCGCGGCGATGCTCGCCCATGCCCGCGGCGTGCTGCTGGCGGACGAGCCGACCTTCGGTCTCGACAGGAGGGACACCGTCGCCGTCGCCGAGGTGCTGCGCCGCACGGCGGACGCCGGGCGCGCCGTCGTGTTCGCCAGCCACGACCTGCGGCTCGTCGCCGCTCTGGCCGACCGCGTCGTGGTCGTGGCGGACGGCGGCATCGCATACGACGGCGACCTCCCCGGGCTCCTCGCCCGGCCGGACCTGGTCGACGCGGCGGGCGTGCATCCCTCCCGGCTGCTGCGCTGGTTCGCCGCCCGCTGCGACACCGCCGCCCAGCTGCGCGCGGCGGTCACCGCCGTCGACCGGGCGCGGGTGCCGTCGTGACCGCGTCGTTCGTGCGGGAGGTGGCAGACTCGCCGCTGGCCAGGCGGAACCCGAGCGTCAAGCTGCTGCTGATGCTGGTGGTGTCCGTCGCCGTGATGTTCGTGCTCGACCCCGTCACGCCCGCCGTGCTCCTGCTGGTGGCGTTCGCCGCCGTCGTGGCCGGCACCGGGGTGCGGGTGACGGCGCTCGCCCGGTCGCTCGCGCCGTTCCTGCTCTTCGCCCTCAGCGTCTTCGTGGTGAACGTCCTCACCCGGCCGGGCGACGTGCTCTGGCAGGCCGGGATGCTCAGGGTCACGACCGAGGGCGTGCTGGTCGGTCTCGCGCTCGCCGGACGCACCATGCTGACCGGCCTGCTCGCCGTCGCGTTCCTCGTCTCGACCGACGGCGTCGCCCTGGTGAACAGCCTGCACCAGCACGCCGGGCTCAGCGTGCGCGTCACATACGCGATCCTCGCCGGATACCGGATGCTCCAAGACCTCGGAGCGGAGTGGACGACGATCAGGCAGGCGCAGCTCGTGCGCAGCCCGGTCGGCCGCTCCGGACGACGCAGGGCGCGACCGCGCCTGCTGGCCGCCGCCGTATTCGCGCTGCTCGTCGGCTCGATCCGCCGGGGAGAACGGGTGGCAGGCACGCTGGAGCTGCGCGGACTCGGCCGCAGTCCGAGGACCGTCTGGCGGCCGGTGCCGCTCGACACGACGGACGCCGTGTTCTTCGCCGTCTCGCTCGCCGTGCTGGCGGCGATCCTGGCCGGGGCAGCGGCATCCGGGGTTCTGCGGGGCCCGGGCGCCCTGTTCTGAACGACGTGACGACCCGGCAGCTGGGTGCTGTCGGGTCGTCTCGCCTTTGGGGGTCTGGGTGCTTCGGCTCGGGTACCGGAAGCGGTCAGCCCACGTTCCTGGCGAGCCGTTTCGCTCGTGCCGCCGCCGTGAGCTGGGTAATCAGCACCACGAGAATGGTGATGATGAACACGGCGGAGGCGATCACGTTCGCCTGGGCGGGGATGCCGCGGGACGCCGCGATGTAGATGTACATCGGGAACGTCGTCACGGCACCTGCGTTGAAGTTGGTGATGATGAAGTCGTCGAAGCTGAGCGAGAACGACAGCAGCGCCGCCGACAGGATGCCGGGGAGCAGCAGCGGGAACGTGATGCGCCAGAACACGGCGATCGGAGACCCGTACAGGTCGCGTCCGGCCTCCTCCAGCGCGGGGTCCAGGCTCGCGACGCGCGCCTTCACCGTGACCACCACGAAACTGATGCAGAACATCACGTGGGCGATGATGATCGTGCCGAAGCCCTTGTTCACGCTGAGGCTGAGGAACTGCGCGGCGAGGCCGGCACCGAGCACGACCTCCGGGCTCGCCATCGGCAGGAACAGCAGCAGGCTGGTCTGCGACCGGAAACGGAAGCGGTAGCGCATCAGCGCGATGGCGATCATCGTGCCGAGCACCGTCGCGATGACGGTGGCGACGATGCCGATGATGATGCTCGCCATGAACGCGTCGCAGATGCCGGCGGCGTCGCACACGTTCGTCCAGTTGCGGAAGGTGAACCCGCGCCAGGCGATGTTGTTCTTGAGCGCGTCGTTGAACGAGAAGATGAACGTGTAGACGATCGGGATGAGCAGGAACGCCAGCGCGAGGAACGCGTAGACGCCGAGGCCGAGGCCCTTGAATCTGAAGCCCTTCACAGCAGATCCTCCGTCCCACTGCGCTTCACATAGACGCCGACCACTGCCAGGATGACCGCCATCAGCACCACGGACATGGCCGCGGCCGTCGGGTAGTTCTGCAGCACCAGGAAGTTCGTCTCGATGACGTTACCGATCATCGAGGTGTCCGAGCCGCCGAGGAAGTCCTGCGACGCGTTGATGTAGTCGCCGGCCGCCGGGATGAAGGTCAGCAGCGTGCCGGAGACGATTCCGGGCATCGACAGCGGGATGGTGACCTTGCGGAACGTCGTCCAGGCACTCGCGTACAGGTCGGCTCCCGCCTCCAGGTAGCGCACATCCAGTCGTTCGAGCGTCGAGTACAGCGGCAGCGTCATGAACGGGATGAAGTTGTACGTCAGACCGAAGATGACGGAGAACGCCGTGCCGGTGACGTGCGCATCCGGTGGCAGGATCGACAGCGCCTTGAGCGAGCTGGTGAACCAGGAATCGTCGGAGAGCAACTGCTTCCAGGCCAGCGTGCGGAGCAGGAAGCTGATGAAGAACGGTGCGATGACGAGCGTCATCAGTAGGTTCTGCAGGAGGGGGTACTTCCGCACCTTCACGCCGATGAAGTACGCCAGCGGGTAGCTGATCACCAGAGCGGCGGCCGTCGCGATGATCGCGTAGACGAACGACCGGATGATCTGCGGCCAGTACTCCGCGATCGCGTCCGTGTAGTTCTGCCACTGGAACGCGGCCTGGTACTGCCCGATGTCCCCATCCACCACGGGAGTCTGGAACGACGTGATGATGAGCGACACCAGCGGGGTGAGGAAGAACAGCACCAGGTACAGGATGCCCGGAAGCAGCAGCACGAGCGCGATGCCGCTCCTGCGCCGCTGCGGCGGCTCCTGGTCCTGCGCCGTCGGCGGCGCGGCCGACGAGAACGTGGCGAGCGCCATCAGGCCTCCTCGAGCTCCGTCAGCATGCGCTCCTTGGCCTGCGTCGCGATCATCTGGGTGTCGGAGTCGTCGGCGAACCGGCCGTCCGCCGGCGGTTCGTCGGCGAGCACGAAGGTGTGCGACGGGTCCCACGCGATCCACACCTCGCCGCCGAGGGTGGCGACGGGACCGCTCGACAGGTTCTGCGCGAACACGACGATCGTGCCTGCGCCGGGCACCTGCACCAGGTACTGCGTGCTCACGCCGCTGAACGACACGTCGATCACCCGGCCGGGACCCAGGATGTTCGAGCCGCCGGGGATCGCGGACGGGTCGGAGAACAGCGACAGCTTCTCCGGACGGACGCCGACCGTGACCGTTCCGGTGTGCCGCTGAGCGCGCGACCGGGGAACCTGGATGCGCTGTCCGGCCACATCCACGCCGAGCACGTCTCCTCCCCCGTCCAGGATCGGGCCGACGAACAGGTTGGACTGGCCGAGGAAGTTCGCCACGAACACGGTGGCCGGAAGCTCGTAGAGCACAGCGGGGGCGCCCATCTGCTCGATCTCGCCCTTGTTCATCACGGCGACGGTGTCGGCCATCGTCATGGCCTCCTCCTGGTCGTGCGTGACGTGCACGAAGGTGAGGCCGACCTCGTTCTGGATCGACTTCAGCTCCAGCTGCATCTGACGGCGCAGCTTGAGGTCGAGCGCACCGAGCGGCTCGTCGAGCAGCAGCAGGGCGGGCCGGTTGACGACGGCGCGGGCCAGGGCGACGCGCTGCTGCTGACCGCCGGACAGCTGGGCGGGCCGCCGGGAGGCGAGGTGGTCGAGCTCCACCAGGCGCAGCGCCTCGTGCGCCTTCTGCACAGGGTCGCCGATCTTGCGGCGGCGCAGCCCGAACGCCACGTTCTCCAGGATGGTCATGTGCGGGAAGAGCGCGTAGCTCTGGAACACCGTGTTGACGGGGCGCTGGAACGGCTTGGTCTTGGTGACGTCCTTGCCGCCGATGAGGATCTGACCCTCCGTCGGCTCCTCGAGCCCCGCGACCAGGCGCAGGGTGGTGGTCTTCCCGCATCCACTCGGCCCGAGCAGGGCGAAGAACGAACCGGCCGGGATGGTGAGGTCGAGGTTCTCGATCGCCGTGAACCCCGGGAAGCGCTTCTTGATCCCGACCAGCTGCAGGTCGGCGCCGGACTCGGCGAATGCTCCGCGTGCCATCAGGCGCCCAGGATGACCTTCTGGAACGCCGCCTGGTACTTCTGCTCCTCCGCCGGGGTGAGGGTGCGGAAGATGTGCGCGTTCGAGAGGGTGGTGTCGTCCGGGAAGATCAGCTGGTTGTCTGCGAGCTCCGGGTCGATCTTGACCGCGGCCTCCTTCGCACCGACCACCGGGGTGATGTAGTTCACCCAGGCGGCCACCTCCGCTGCGACCTCCGGCTGGTAGTAGTAGTCGATCAGCTTCTCGGCGTTCGCCTTGCGCGGCGAGCCGATCGGGATGACGAAGTTGTCGCTCCACAGGGTGCCGCCCGCCTCCGGCAGGATGAACTCCCAGTTGTCTCCGGCCTCGGCGTTCAGCTGGGTGATGTCGCCCGACCAGCAGATCGCGGCGAGGGTGTCCCCGCTCTTGAGGTCGTTGAGGTACGAGTTGCCCTTGATGTTGCGGATCTGCCCGTCGCTGACCTCCTTGGTCAGTTTGTCGATGGCCTTGTTGAAGTCGTCGTCGCTGAACTTCTTCGAGATGTCGACGCCCTGCTGCAGCATGAGCAGCCCCATCGTGTCGCGCATCTCGCTCAGCACGCCGACCTTGCCCTTGAGCTCGGGCTTCCACAGGTCGTCGACCGACTTGAGGCCGTTCGGCAGCTTGGACTTGTTCCAGCAGATGCCGGCGAAACCGCTCTGCCAGGGCAGGGACTTCTTGCGTCCGGGGTCGAAGTCGGCATCCTGAAGCGACGGCGACAGGTTCTTCTTGTTCGGGATGGCCGACTCGTCGAAGGTCTGCACGTAGCCGAACCGGATGAGGCGGGCGACCATCCAGTCGGTGAGGCAGACGGTGTCGGCCCCGATGTCCTTGCCGAGGGCGAGCTGGTCCTTCACCTTGGCGTAGTAGGTGTTGTTGTCGTCGACGGCCACGTCGTATTTGACCGTGATGCCGGTCTGCTTCTCGAACGCCATGAGCGTCGGGTACTTGCCGTTGTCGTCCTGGTCGAGGTATGCCTGCCAGTTGGCCCAGGTCAGCGTCTTGTCGGACGACGACACGTCCTTGGCCGCGGTCGGCTTGCTCGACGCTCCGCCGGTGGAGCAGGCGGCGAGGGCGAGCGCCGCAGCGCTGGCGCCGGCACCGGCGAGGAGCCCGCGGCGTGTCATCTGAGAACGCCTGGCGGATTCCACCAGTTTCTGGATCATCGGGTCTTGCGGAAGCTGCCTGGAATTCACGAGTGGTGCTCCTTCGGGGTCGAACACGATCACGCACAACAACCCGCCGGCACTTCGATGTGCCCGTGCGGTGGGTCGATACTGGCACATGGCCGGTGCTGTGCGCATCATCCAATGGGGAAAACGTCCATTCCGAAACACAATCTTCACGAAATCCGTTCCGGATCGTCGTTTTCGACGGGGAAACCGTTGTGCAGCCCCTTCCGAGGGAGGCCCGCTGGCGGAATCCGCGCCCTCTCCCCTGCGAATTCACGAAATCAGCACAAATACGACCAACGGACAGTCGAAATCGTCGTTGTGTTCGGGCTAGGGTGATCATCGAACCACCACGTCGACGTGTAAGGAGCCCCATGAAGGTCGCGATCCCCCGCGAAATCAAGAACAACGAGTTCCGGGTGGCGATCACCCCGGCCGGCGTGCACGACCTCGTCGCGAACGGGCACGAGGTCTACGTCGAGACCGAGGCGGGTGTCGGGTCCTCCATCCCCGACGAGCTCTACGCCTCGGCGGGCGCCACGATCCTGCCGGACGCCGCATCCACCTGGCAGATCGCGGACCTGGTGCTCAAGGTCAAGGAGCCGATCGAGAGCGAGTACCAGCACTTCCGTGCCGGCCTCGTGCTGTTCACCTACCTGCACCTCGCCGCGGAGGAGAACCTCACCCGAGCACTCATCGACTCCGGCGTCACGGCCATCGCGTACGAGACCGTGCAGCTGCCGTCCCGCGCCCTCCCCCTGCTCGCCCCGATGAGCGAGGTGGCAGGCCGCCTCGCCCCGATCGTCGGCGCGAACACGATGCTCAAGCCGAACGGCGGCCCCGGCCTCCTGGTCCCCGGCGTTCCCGGCACGCACCCGGCCGTCGTCACGGTGCTCGGCGGCGGTGTCGCGGGCACGAACGCGACCTCGGTGGCCGTCGGCCTCGGCGCGGAGGTGACGGTGCTCGACACCAACATCGCCCGCCTGCGCGAACTGGATGCGCTCTACGCCGGACGCATCAAGACCATCGCCTCGAACAGCTTCGAGATCGAGAAGGCGGTCGTCGCCTCGGACCTCGTCATCGGCTCCGTGCTCGTTCCCGGCGCGAAGGCGCCGAAGCTGGTGAGCAACGAGCTGGTGTCCAGGATGAAGCCGGGAAGCGTGCTCGTCGACATCGCCGTCGACCAGGGCGGCTGCTTCGCGGATTCCCACCCGACCACCCATGCCGACCCGACGTTCACGGTGCACCAGTCGCTGTTCTACTGCGTCGCGAACATGCCGGGCGCGGTGCCGCACACCTCGACGTACGCGCTGACCAACGCGACGCTGCCGTACGCGCGCGCCATCGCCAACCGCGGCTGGCGCGAGGCGCTGTCTGCTGACGCCTCCCTCGCGCTCGGCCTGAACGTGCACGCAGGCACGGTGACCAACTCCGCCGTGGCAGAGGCCCACGGCCTCACCTCCGGGACGGTCGCCGACGCGCTCGCCTAGCCGCGCATCCCGCACCGCAATAACGGAGATCCTGGCCCAACCGGCCGGGATCTCCGTCGTTGCGGAGCCCTGAGCGGCGTGTCGCCCCAGAACTCCGGTCGAACTGCATAACCGGAGATCCTGCGCGACACGCCGCCGCGAACTCCGTTCGTGCGGAGATCAGGGCCGGGTCGCACCCGAACTCCGTTCCAACGGAGTTCGGGCGTCAGCTCAGCTGACGTCGAACCACTGGTCGCCGATCTCCACGCGGGTGCCGCGGGTCACCCGGTAGCGTCGTCCTGCCTCGCAGAGGCGGGCGACGCCGCCGAGTGGATGCGCGACCGTCCCGTTCCCGGAGTACCGGTCGCAGATCCACAGCTCCCCCGCCTCGATGCCGAACTCGAGGTGCGTCTTCGAGACGCTCCTGGCCGGGTCGTCGACGGTGATCAGTTGGTCGACCTGCTCCCCCGGCTGCGTGATCGGGCGGCGGCCGATCAGGCCGGTGCCCGACACCTCGACGCTCGGGCCGGTGGAGAAGCTGAGCGTGTACGTCACCTGTGCCTGCTCGACCGGCGGCGCCGCGTCGAGGTCTTCGACCAGGATCGGCGCGTCGTCCAGGGGCTCCGCTCCCGGGAACCGTCCGGCGACCGCCGGCTTGGGCAGCCGCTCCACGATGGAGGTGTCGGAGGGCCGAGAGTCCGCGACGGCAGGCGGCCGAACGCGCGCCGCCGTCACCGAGCTTCCGCAGTTGCCGCAGAACAGGGTTCCGTCCGACAATTCGCTGCCACACACCCGACAGTTCATCGTCTGCCTTTCCTTCCGTTGCCCTTCCACCCACGGTAGCCGAGCGAGCGGAGCGAAACCGCCGCCAGCAGGCGCTTCCACCGTGTGTCGCGCTTGCCGAGCTGGCCGCGCAGTTCATCGACGGCCTTCCAGACCGTGTCCGCCTCCTCCTCGGTGGGAGCGATCGGGCTGAACACCGCCCGGTCGGCGACCGCCGCGAGAGCGCTCGCCCGGGAGCCGCCGATGGTGCCGGCGAACTCCTTCCTGGTCGCAGCGGGCGGCGGGTCGTAGCCGTGGTCTACCGCGGTGTCCGCGAATTCGCGCCACCCTCCCGCGATGCGCTCCACCGAGGTCGGCGCTCGCCTGCGCAGCGCCCTGCGCCGCCACTTCGCGGCGAGGACGGCGAGGAACGGCGCGGAGAGGATCGCCAGGCCGAGCACCACCCAGCCGAGGATGGTGAGCACCGTGAGGATCGCATCCAGGAGCGGGTTGGGCTGCGGGGTGTTGCTCTTGTCGACCTGCGCCTGCGGCGGGTCGTCGCGCTGCGCGGGTGTGTCGTCGACGGGAGGCTGCACGTTGGTCTGCGGGCGCGTGATCTGCGTCGGCTGGTCCGGCTGCTTCGGCGGAACGGGCCGCAGCGGCGGGGTCGGGTCGACCGTGACCCAGCCGTCCGCCGTCTGCACTTCGATCCACGCCGAGATGTCCGAGCCGGTTAGGGTGACGCTCGCCGAGCTCGCCTGGTCCTTCGGAGCGACGAATCCGACGACGACGCGGGCCGGGAACCCCAGCTGCCTCGCCATCAGGGCAGCGGTCACGGCGTACTGCTCCTGGTCGCCCAGCATCGGGATGTCGGTGAGCAGCTCCGTGATGCGGTCTGCTCCGTGCCCCGACCTGCTCGGCGGCTCGTCCGGTCCGATGCCGTGGCTGATGTATCCGTCGGCCGCGAGCCCGTCGAGCGCTGCTGCGAGCTTCGCGCCGGCGCCGGTCACGCCCGCGGTGTACTTCTGCAGCGTCTGCGACAGCTCGTCCGGGATGATCGCCGGTTTCGGGACCACGGCGCTGCCCGGTTCCGCCTTCGTGAGGCCGGCGGCGGTGACCTCTGGCTTGACCACCGCATCCATCGTGTAGCTGTCTCCGGATGCGAGGCTGCGGGTGACGGCGCCTGTGCCGGTGACGTCGTTGTAGAAGAACGCGCCGGAGAGCGTCGGCGCGTTCGAGCCGTGGAAGGTGATCTGCTGCAGCTGGCCGCTGCCGGGAATCCAGGGGCCGCGGTAGTCGCGCACGGTCACCGCGATGGTGTCGCGCGTTCCGGTGACGCCGTTCTGGTCCATCCGGTACGGCACGCGGGTGAACGATCCGGATGCGCTGGTCACCGCGTCGGTGCCGACCGAGTACGTCACTCCGTCGTAGGTGTCGAGCGTCGCGATGCGCAGCCGGCGGTCGGACGGGAGCCCGTCGACGGTGAGCATCGGCTGGTCGGCCTTGGCCGGTTCGAGGTAGGAGCGGAAGCCGCTCAGCGGCGTCGGGTACGAGCGGGGGTCGAACGGCTGCTCGACGGCGGTGCGCACCACCTGGCGCTCGCGGTCCGGCGGGGCGAGCACGGCGGCGGCGGTGCCGGCGACGCAGGCGATGGCCACGATGACGGCCGCGCCGACGAGGGTACGGCCGACGGTCATCCTCCTGTCGCGGGCCGATTCGACGATGACGCCGCTCTGCTCGGTGAGGCTGCGCACCGACGCCGCCCGTCTGCGCAGCCGGAACCGGATCATCCAGCCGAGCAGCACCGCGAACAGGGTCAGCGCCAGCCAGAGCGGGACGGCGGAGGTGCCGGAGCCGAGCAGGATGCCCGCCAGCATCAGGAGGATGGGCGGGATGGCGGCCAGCTCTCCCCGATTGGCGCGCAGTGCTGTCGACACCGTCGCCACGACGGCGACGAGGGTCAGGATGAACGCGGGGACGAGCAGCGCCTGGTACGACCCGACCGGCAGCGAGATCGTGACGAGTTGCTTCCAGCTGAGCCAGGTGGCGCGCACCAGGTCGCCGAAGCCCTGCGCGGTGGGCAGCAGGCCGCGCGCCGTCGTCTCCCCCGGCACCGCCAGCTGGGTGCCGAGACCGAGGTACACCAGCACGACGAGCGGAGCGACGACGATGCTCGGCCAGCGGAACACCGCGCCGAGCACGGCGATGGCGGCCCCGACCAAGAGGGTCACGCCGAGCATCACCGCGAACGCGGACGACTGGTACACCGGCCAGAAGGCCGCGGCGGCCAGCCCGGTGGCGACGATCGCGAACGTGGTGTCGACGGCGGCGCCCGCCAGCCGCTTCCGCGCATCCACGGCGGAGACGGTCGTGCGCTTCGTCTTCTGCTGCGCTGCCATCAGGTCGCCAGCCGTTTCGCCAGGCTCTTCTGCAGGTCTTCGAGGTAGCCGATGGTGAGCACGCTGAGGTCGGACACCCTGCGCAGGGCGGGCACCGCGCCCTCGTCGCAGACCACGGCGACCACGTCGACGCCGAGCGGGAAGTGCGATGCGGAGGCGCGCAGCTGCGTAGCGGTCACGGTCGAGCCGCAGACGAGGAACGCGACGGAGATGCCCGTCGATTCCTCCGCCGCGATCTGCGCGAGCTCCGGCAGCCGGAGTGCCGTCGGCGCCAGCTCGACACTGGCGAGGTCGTCGAGCAGCCTGCCCCTGTTCACGACGCTGAGGCGCCGGACGGTGTGCACGATCTTCTTCGCGAAGTCCGGCGTGCGTGCGCTCGCGACCACGGATACGGTGCGCGAGTCGAGCATGGCGCGCACGCCGAGCGAACCGGCGGCGCTCACCGCCAGCTCGAACTCCTCGTCGTTGCCGTAGTCGGAGCTCGACAGGCTGAGGGCGACCAGCAGGTGGCTGCGCCTGGTCTCCTCGAACTGCCGCACCATGTAGCTGCCGGTCTTCGCCGTCGACTTCCAGTGGATGTTCCTGCGCTCGTCGCCCGGAACGTACTCGCGCAGCGCGTGGAACGCGATGTCGCTCGCGGTCAGGTCGCGCGTCGGGGCGCCTTCCAGGTCGCGCACGAACCCTGTGCTCATGCTCGGGATGGCGATGGTCCGCGGATGCACGAACAGGTCGAGCGACTCCGCCCACACCATCTCGCGCCGCACGACGCCCACCGGGTCGGCGCGCACCGTGCGCACGGGGCCGATCGGCACGATGCCTCTGCGCGTGGTCGGCACCAGGAAGACGTCGGAGTGCTCCTCGCCTCCGGCCAGCGACGGAGCGGCGAACTCGGCGAGGCCGTGCCCGACCGGCACCTCGACCCGCACACCGGGGAGCCTGCGGCGCACGGGGTTCCGCACGATCACCTCGCCGGGCGCCTTCTCCCCCACCACGACGCGGTTCGACGGCAGGGCCAGCTGCACCCGGTACGCGTTTCGCCCGGCCAGGTAGCCGGAGGCCACCACCAGCAGGGCGACGGCCGACCAGCCGACCACCACCGCCTCCAGCCAGCCGTAGACGTAGCCGGAGGTCAGCCCGAGGATCGCGACGACGGCGAGAGCCCAGCCGAGCGGCGTGACCACCGAGCCGATCCTGCGCGCCACCCCGGAGACCGCCCGCCAGGCGGCAGAGGTCGATCGCACGACCAGCACGATCACGTCGGCCAGGAATCCGTCCCTGGTGCCGACGATCCTCGCCCTGGCGTTGGTGAGCTCCGCCTGGGTGCGACTGACGGTGGTGCTCACACGGCGACCCGATCCCCGGGCGGCGGCGTCTCGATCAGGATCTGGGCGACGACGCTCGACGCTGTCACACCCTCGAACTCGGCCTCGGGGTCGAGCACGAGGCGGTGGGCGAGCACCGGCTCCGCCAGCGCCTTCACGTCGTCGGGCGTCACGTAGTACCGGCCGGCCGACGCAGCGAGCGTCTTGGACGCGCGCACGAGCGCGAGGGCGCCGCGCACGCTGACGCCGAGACGGATCTCGTCGGCCGTGCGCGTCGCATCCACCAGCCGGGAGACGTAGTCGTTGATCGTGGCGTCGACGTGCACCGTGCGCGCCATGCCCGCCATCTCCACCACCGTGGCCGCCGAGATGACCTCCGGCACGACGATCTCGTGCGCCCGGTGCTCCGACCCCTCCAGGATGCGCAGGGTCGCCTCGTGGTCCGGGTAGCCGATCGACGCCTTCATCAGGAACCGGTCGAGCTGCGCCTCCGGAAGCCGGTACGTGCCCGCCTGCTCGATCGGGTTCTGCGTGGCGATGACCATGAACGGGGCGCCGACCTGGTGGCGGACGCCGTCGACCGTGACCTGCTCCTCCTCCATCACTTCGAGCAACGCCGACTGGGTCTTGGGACTCGCCCTGTTGATCTCGTCGGCGAGCACGATGTTCGCGAACACCGGGCCGCGGTGGAATTCGAACGCGCCCGTGCGCTGGTCGAAGATGTTGACGCCGGTGATGTCGCCCGGCAGCAGGTCGGGGGTGAACTGCACCCGGTTGCTCGTGCCGCGGACGCTCTGCGCGATGGCGCGCGCCAGCGACGTCTTGCCCGTGCCGGGGAAGTCCTCCAGCAGCAGGTGCCCTTCGCTGAACAGCGCCGTGAGGGACAACCGGATGATGTGCGCCTTGCCGAGCAGCACCCTGTCGATGTTCGACACCAGCCGCTCGAAGACGCCGGAGAACCACGTCGCCTGCTCGGGGGTCATTGTCATGCGTGGCCTCTCAGCGTCTTCTGGATGGTGCCGCGGCCGGTGCCGTGGGGGTTCGTCTGCATTGCGGGCATTGTCATTCAGTATGGCCGTTCCTACCCTTGCGGCACGGCAGAACTCGCGTAGCTCTGGGTGTACGTGCTGCCGCCGACGGTCACGGAGACGACCAGCGGGAAGCTCGGGTCCACCGGGGCACAGGATGCGGTCTGACCGACGGCGGGCATCGGCGTCTGGGTGACGCCGCCGTCACAGCTGTACGTCACCGAGTCGTAGGAGCCGGTCGGCCACGACGTCCAGGTGTACGCGTAGGTGTAGGTCACCGGGTCGGTGTCCGGGACCGGCGTGGTGGTGAATCGAACCCCGCCGAGGTCGGTCGCGACGGCCACCCCGAGCGGCACGCTGAGCTGGGCGCCCGGATCGCTGCAGAGCGTGGAGCCGTCCGGGTAGCCCTCGCAGATCCGGATGATCGTCAGGGTGAGGGGTACGCCGTAATGGTTGCCACCCGTGCCGGTCAGCAGCCCCGAGGTGCCCTTGAACGAATCGGATTCGTTGACGCCCGCGCCGGTCAGTCGGTAGTACACGACCGGGTTCGCCCCGCTGCCGGCGCGGTACGTCACGCCGTCGAGCCGGAAGTCGTAGCGGTCCGGGAAGCTGGACACCGGCCCGGACACGCTCACGGCGGTCGGAGCGCCCGGCGCCTGCCGCGGTGTTGCCGTGACGACGTTGCTGCGCGTGCATCCCTGGCCGTTGTACGCGTAGACCACGAAGTTGTAGCTCGTGTTCGGCTGCAGCCCCCGGAACGTGGTGCTCGTGCCCGCCGTCGAGACAAACGACGACGAGGTGGGGTCCACCTGCAGCACGGGGTTGCCGGACTCGACACCCGTGACCGTGCAGTTCGGCATCGCCGAGCCCTGGAAGACACCGGCGTAGTAGCGGGTGATCGCTTTGCCGTTGTCGCTGAACACCGTCGGCCAGCTCAGCGTGGCCGTCGACCCGTCCGTCATGCTCGGCGTCGCCGTCGGCGCCGGGCCGGTGACGAGCGGAGCGCCGGCGGGCACGCCGCTGCTCTGGCTCTGGTTCCAGCTTGTGCGCCCGGCGTAGAAGTCGTTGCGGGACGACACCGCGTATCCGATGGCTGCGCCGTTCGCGATGCTGCCGTCCGCGAGGTTGAGCGAGTACTGGGTGCCGACCGCGTCGCCGCGCTGCACGGCGAGCGAGGCGGTCTGTCCGCCGAGGGTGACCACGTACGAGCTGATCGGGCTGGCGCCCGGCACGTCGGCCGGCTTGGTCCAGCTGATCCGCAGTCCGTGGTCGAGCGGCTGCGACGACAGCCCGGACGGGGCTCCGGGGATCACGTCCGACCAGACCGGCTCTGTGTATGCGGTCGGGTCGGACAGCCCGAGCGCGTTCTTCGCCCGCACGGCGATGGTGACGGCGTTGTCGGGGCCGTTGCCCGGCGTCTGGACGGCGCAGCTGGTCGTCGCGCACGGCGTGGTCGAGAAGACCTGGCCCGTCGCCGCGTTCGCGACGGTCACCTCGAACCCGGTGATCGGCGAGTTGTTGAACGCGCCGGGGATCCACGACACCGTCAGCGACCGGTCGGCGAACGCCGTGATCTGCACGTTCGAGACGGGGGCCGGCTTGTCCTGCACGGACACGGTGACCGTTCCCCAGGTGTACCTGTCGGGGTCGCCCGTCGCATCCGCCACCTCGTACTGCACGGTCGCGTCGGCGGGCGCCGCCGTCGCAGACACCTGGATGCTCAGAGTCGAGTTGTCCGCGCTCGGCGTGATGGTGACCCCGCTCGGCAGGTCGCTGCTGCCCAGCCCGCGCACGCCGACGACCCTGAGCGGCTTGTCGGGGAACGGGTTGGTCGCCTTGTCGTTGGCGAGCACATCCACGCTCGTCGTCTGGCCGCGGGGCGCGATCACGGTGTCGGACTGCGGACTCGCCAGCGGCCTGGTGGACGGCACCACGTTGAGGTCGATGCGCCCTGGCTGCCCGGCGTTGACCGCATCCCGCACCCCGATCGCGATCGAGGGATGCGCGCCCTTCGCGGTGCCGGCGGCGACCGCGATCGTGAGCTTGCGCCCGTCGAGCGAGACGGAGACGCCGTCGGGTTTCGGGTCCTGGATGCTGAAGGCCAGCTCGTTCTGGTCTTTCGCATACGGGTAGCTGGTGAGCTTCGTGAGGTCGACCGTCTTCGTCTGCCCAGGCTCGAAATCGATCAGCGCCCCGGTGAACACCGGGGGCTGGTTCTGCCGCGCCGTGACCTGGATCGGCAGCACGATGGTGGCGACGTTGCCGTTCGGGTCGCCGGCGGACGTGCCGTCCGTCACCTGGAACGAGATGGATGCCGGCCCGAAGTAGCGCGACGTGCTCGTGTACTGCAGGGTGTCGTTGTTGACGACGAGGTCGTCGCCGTTCGCGTGCGTCGCCCGCACGGTCGCCGCGTCCGTCAGCCGCACTTTGCGTCCGCCGACGGCCACGATGTAGTCGTTGAGGTGGATCGTCAGCGTCTTCTCGCTGACCACGGTGAGGTCGGGGGCGCCGCGCTTCACCTGCGGAAGGGCGTCGTTGTATCCGGGGATGTGCACGAACCCGTAGCCCGAGATCGACTCGTCGTCCGGGTTGGTGACCTTGAACGGGATGATCTGGCTCTTGGCGCCGATCGTGATCCTGATCCGCTTGTTGGCCGTCACCTGGGCGCTGGTGCCGTAGCCGGGCACGAGTTGCAGCTTGAGCGAGGAGACCGGCCCGTCCGCGAAGAACACGTTGGCCAGCACGTTGACGTTGACCCTGTCCTTGCCCAGGATGTCCGACAGGCCGAGCGACGTGTCGGAGACCACCGGACGCGCGGGAGGGGCGTTCGCGCTGACCGTCACGCGCACGAAGTTCTCGCTCGTGCCGCCGCGCTGGTTCTGGATCGTGTAGAGGAAGCCGTACGTCCCTTCGGCCTTCGGCGCGGTGACGACCACGATGTCGTCGGTGATCTTCGCCTTCGCCTTGCCATCGAGCGACGACACCTTGGTGACCGTCAACGGGCTCCCGTCCGGGTCGCTGTCATTGGCGAGCACCTGGATGTTCAGGGTCTTGCCCGGCCGGGTCGTCACGTCGTCCTCGACCGCGACGGGGTTCCGCGCTCCGTCGACGCGCGGGGCGATGCCGACCCTGACCGTCCCCGTGGCCCGCGCGCCGAGCGCATCCACCACCGCGTAGCTGAACGTGTCGGTGCCTGCCGCGTAGTCTCCGGCCTGGAAGTCCATCCAGTCCGCGCCGGAGGCGATCACGGCGCCCTTCTGCGGGTTCGTCTCCTGCCCGATGAACTGCACGGAGTCGCCGTCGGGGTCGATGCCGGACAGCGGCACCGTGATGCGGACCGTGTCGCCGGCGAGCACGCGCGCCGTCACCGTCTTCGGCACGGGCGGGTTGTTCGTGGCCTCGTCGCGTTCGCGGACGGCGATGTTGACCTCGGCGGTCGCCCACTGGCCGTCCTCGCCGAACACCTTGTACGCCGCCGTGAAGTTGCCCGGCTTCGACGGCGCGAGGTAGCGCAGCTGGCTGCCGCTCGCGAAGAGCAGGCCGGCGCCGGACGGCAGCGGCGTCGCCAGCGTCGGGTCGAGGGTGAGCTTGTCGCCGTCTGGCTGGATGTCGTTGGTGAGCACCGGGATGTCGACCACGTCGTCCACGCGCACCGAGACGGAGTCCGGGGCCGCGATCGGCGGCTGGTGCACGGTCAGCGGCGGCAGCTGCACGACCGTCACGGTGCCGACCGCGTCGGCCAGGCCGTTGCTCAGCTGGTAGTGGAAGTCCATCGGGCCGGCGAGCGGACGGTTGAGTGTCACGCGCAGCGTGCGCTGGCCGAGGATCTCGACGCGGACGCCGCTGGTCGGCGGCGGGGCGGTCACCCCGGTGACCAGCAGCACGCCGCCGGACGGGTCGATGTCGGTGGAGAGCACATCCACGTCCTGGGTGGTCTGCTCCCGGATGAACGCGGTGTGCGGCACCGCGATGGGCGCCGTCTTGGCGCCGGGCGGGGCCTTCACGTCGATCCGGACCGTGCCGGTGGAGGTGACGACGCCGTCGGAGACCGTGTACTCGATGTTGTGCGTTCCGACCTGGTCGGAGTCGAAGCGGAACGTGCCGCCCTGGTAGTCGGGCGTGATCGTCGCGTCGGCCTTGCTCGGGACGTTGCTCAGCCGCACAGTGCCGTTCCCGCCGCGCACATGCGCGAGCGGCTGCACCGTCACCTCCTGGCCCTGATAGGCGAGCACGGCGAACGGGTCGGCGATGATCGGCACCTGGCCGGGCGCGCGCACGGTCACGGCGAGTGTCCCCGTCCCCTGGGCGAGGGCGTCGGACACCACCAGGCTCACGTCTTTGAGGTCGCCGCCCTGGCCGTGGTCGGAGAACGCGACCTGACCCTGCGGCGTGAACGTCACGGTGTCCGGGCCGGGAACGCTCGCCCCGGCGAGGAAGAAGGAGTCGCCATCCGGGTCGTAGCACTCGCTGAGCACCGAGCTGGTGACCCGGCCTCCCGCCTGTACGACGGCCTTCGCCGCCCTGGCGCAGACCGGCGGGGAGTTCTCGGTGGGCAGGCGCACGCTCACCACCACGTGGGCGGACGCCGTGCCTCCCCTGCCGTCCGAGATGGTGTAGTCGAACGCGATCGTGCCGCTCGCCGTGTCCGGCAGGGTGATCTGCAGCTGCTGGTTGCTGTTGGTCAGCTCGAGGGTGCCCTGCTCGACCGGGATGCCCGTGAACGAGTCGATCGTGAGCACGTCGCCGTTCGGGTCGTAGTCGTTGAGCAGCACGGGCAGCGGCGTCACGCGTCCCGGCCGTGCGCCGAACTGGTCGTCGACCGCCACCGGAGGCTGCTGCTGCTTCTCATACTGCGGCGTCGTGTCCTGCCTGGACTGGTCGACGAGCTCCTTGGTGTTCTTCTTCGCGACGAGCTCGTCCCAGTTGTCGATGCGCGTGTTGCCGCTCTGCACCGCCCAGGAGACGCCGGACTTGGCGTCGTTCAGCACGACCCTGCCCGTGTTGGCGCGGAAGGCGAGCGCCGCTCCGCCGGGAACCTCGCTGAGCGTCGAGGCCTTTCCTGCACCGGATGCGTCGCACGTCGACCACGCAGCTCCTCCGGCCCACGCGGCGTACGTGCAGTCGCCGACCGTGATGGGAGCCGCCGGCGCGCCGGACGCGTCCGCGAACGCGCGGGACGGCTTCGTGCCGTCGAGCGGCACTTCGATGAGCCCGGAGTTGGTCGCGATCCACACCGCGTCCCCGGAGGCGGACGGCTGCTGAACGACGGCGTCGTCGCCGGTGCGGAGGAAGCCGGAGAGGTCGACGGTCCTCCCCGCCAGGTAGACGGCACGCGCATCCGGATCGAAGAGCGCCCACTTGCCACCGACGACGGTGAGCGCCGCCGCGGCTCCGTCGCCCGTCGTCGGCACCTTCTGCGAGGTGGTCGTCGGCTCGGAGCCCGTCACGTCGATCCTGGTGACCGTCTTCGTGTCCGGCAGGTAGGCGAACAGCGCGCCGGCGGGATCCATCGCCGCGATGGTCCGTCCGCCGAGGTCGATGGTCGAGCCGGAGCCCGCGTTGAACTGATCGAGCTGCGGCACCGTCGTCAGCCAGAGCTGCCCCGTCGCCTGCGAGAGCAGCGAGACGTGGTCGCCGGAGATGTCGACCCGCGGCGAGCGCGGGGGAAGCGCGACGGACTTGCCCGCCTCGCTGGTGGCAGGGTCGACGACGGCGAGGGTGTTCGTCTCTTTGTCGAGCAGCAGCACGTTCGAGCCGTCCTGGACGACGTCGATGGCCTCCCCCGTGCCGGTGACCACGGAGTTCAGCTTGTCGATCTCGGTGTTGGCCCTGCCGAGCGACTTCTTCGCTCCGCTCGCCACCCAGACGGCCGCGTCGCCGAGCTGCAGGTGCTGGGCGCTGTATCCGCCGGAGACGACGGCGAGCGTCGTCACGAGCGCGACGACAGCCGTGCTGCTCGTCACGGTCGCCACGAGCGACTTGTGCGCCGCGATCCAGGCACCGATCACGGGCTGTCAGCTCTCTGAACGCACTTCTGGCCGCTGGGGGCGCCGGTCTTGCCGTCCCTGTTGACGGTGACGGTGACGCACACGGTCTCGCCGGGTTTCGCATCCACCCGGAACTCGGTGGCGTGCTGGCTGCTCGGCGGCTCGTCCCCGACCGCCACCTGATAGGTGTCGTCCGGCTGCAGGCCGGGGTCGGTCCAGCTGAACACGATGGTCCCGGACGACACCCGGCCGGAGAGGTCGCGCACCGTCGGGATCTCCCCGCTCGACGACACCTTCACCAGCACGAACGTCGCGGTCACGGCCAGCGCGACCACCAGGATCGCGCAGGCGACCAGCGAGAGCACCAGTGCGCGCGACCATCGGGCGGGCGGAGGCGCCGTGCTGCTCGGCATGCTTCCTGCGCTCTCGCGCACCACGGTCCTCGTCGGGGCGCGCATGACGGTCGCCGCCGACGCGTTCCTGCGCCGCCTGCGCGCGGCGGACGGGTCGACGGAGACCAGGCCCTTCACGCGGGTCCTGTCCTCCGGGTCCTCCGCCGTGGCCAGCGCCCAGTCGTCCATAGCGACCTCGATCGGCGTCTGCGGCAGGCCGAGCTCGGTCTCCACCGCCTGCAGCTCCCGGATGAACTCGATCACGCTGCGCTGCCTGGCCGACGGCTTCTTCGACATCGCCTTCTGCAGCACCTGCTCCAGCCGCGGAGGAACGTCGACGCGGCCGATCGGCTGCGGGCGTCCCTTGGTGATGCGCGAGATGAGCTCGGAGGAGGTGTTCTCCTTGCCGATCACCTCGAACGGCGAACGGCCGGCGAGCAGCGAGTATATGGTCGCGCCGAGCGCCCAGATCTCGCTCGCGATGGTGCCGCTGGTCTCGTCGAGGAGCACCTCGGGCGCCGACCACGGGATGGACAGCCCGATCGCCTCCGTCACCTCGGCCTCCCCCAGGGTGGCGGCGATCCCGAAGTCGCTCAGCACCGGATGCCCGTATGCGGTGGTCAGGATGTTCGACGGCTTGATGTCCCGGTGCAGCACGCCGGCCCTGTGCGCCGTCTCGACCGCGCTGGCGATCCGCACGCCGATGCTCAGCGCCTCGGCGACGGGGAGGGGGTCCATCCGGTAGCGCTGGCCGATCGCCGACGAGCACAGCTCCATCACCAGATACGGGCGGCCGTCGGCGGAGACACTCGCCTGGTAGACGGTGAGGATCGACGGGTGCGTGCTCAGCTGGGCCATCAGGTTGGCCTCCGCCTGGAACATCTGCTTGACCTGGCTGGTGACCACTTCGGCGAGCATGACCTTGACCGCCACCTGGCGGCGCGGCATGTTCTGCTCGTACAGGAACACGTCGGCGAAGCCGCCGGAGCCGAGCACACGAACGTACGAGAACCCGGGAAGATTAGGCGGCTGTGACGGCAATCGCCGGGCCATATCGCCTCCCGGGTCGGTTGAAGCACAAAACGGTCCCCCAATTGTAGGCAGGGCCTGCTGGGCGGATCGGGCCAGGTCCCGGACTGGGGACAGGATACCTACCCCCAACTCGGGGGCCAGCATCCGGATGCGGCGAGCCGGTCAGTGGCGGCGCGCTGCCCGCCGGGGCACGCCGTCGCCGTGCGGTCCGCTCTCCGGGGTGGCGAGCACGTCGACGACCACGACGGTGACGTTGTCCCGTCCGCCGTTGCCGAGTGCCGCATCCATCAGCTGCTGCGCCGCGTCGAGCGGGGAGGCACCTTCGCCGAGGAAGTACCGGATGCCGTGCTCGGTGAGCTCCTTGGTGAGCCCGTCGGAGCAGACCAGCAGCCGGGAACCGGCGACGATCGGGATGAAGAAGAAGTCGGGAACAGGGTCTTCGTTGAAGCCGACGGCCCTGGTGATCACGTTGCTGTGCGGGTGCACCTCGGCCTCTGCCGGGGTGATCGCGCCGGAGTCGAGCAGTTCCTGCACGATCGAGTGGTCGACGGTGACCTGTTCGAGCGTGCCGTCGTGATAGCTGTACACGCGGGAGTCGCCGATGTTGAAGACCAGCCAGTACGGAGAGCCGTCGACCAGCGTGAGGGCGATGCCGGTCACGGTCGTCCCGGTGCCGAGGTCGGTGTGGCCGACGCCACGGCCCATGTCGTCGACGGCGGAGCGGAGCGCGCTGGTCAGCGCATCCTGGCCGACGAAGTCGACGGAGACCTGCTCGGCCAGCCGGGTGACAACGGCGGTGCTGGCGAAGTCCCCCGCGGTGTGGCCGCCCATCCCGTCGGCGACGGAGAAGATCGGCGAGCGGGCGAGCAGGCTGTCCTCGTTGACGGAGCGCCGGTAGCCTTTGTCGCTCAGCGCCGCCCAGGCGAGGCTGATCCGCGCGTCGGAATCGCCGGGGACGACCACGGTGTGGCGTCTGTTGCTGCGACCGATCTGGGTCACTCGCGTCCTCTTCTGGTCGGTTCGGCCGATGCGTCGCCGTCGGCGCGCTGGCCCACGGCAGTGATCTCGATGATATTACCGTCGCCGATCTCCACGGTGGCCCCCGCGAGCACGACGACGGACTGTCCAGGCCGCAGCCGGGACTCCGTTCCCGCAGCTGCGGTGACGATGGTGCCGTTGGTGGAACGCAGGTCGGTGACGACCACGGCGTCCCCCTCCTGCTCGATCCTGACGTGAGTCGACGACACCTCGTGCTCCGGCGACGCGACAGCGACCAGGCGGGGAGGAGCCCCCTGCTCGATGCGTGGAGCGGACGGCCGCCTGCCGATCAGGACGGGCAGATCGAGGTCGAACACCTCACCGGATGCGAGACGGATCGCGTATTGCGCCGGTGCGGGAGGGAGGATGACGGGCTGGGTCTGCGCGTCGGCATCGCCGGTGATGGGCGTCGCGAACGGTCCGGGCGTGTCGGAGGGCGGCTCGATGTCCACGGCACCGGGCAGTTCGTGGCCGGCGGGGACGACGGAGGCCGCGGGGGCGGGCTCCGGCTCGGCCTCGCGCGCGAAGATGCTGGCGCCGCGCCTGGCCCGGATGATGGTCTCGTCGAAGAGGGCGTCGTCGTCGGCGTCGGCGCTGGGCGTGCTGGCAGTGGCGCTGCCGGCGTCGCCTGCTCCGCCCACGTATCTCCCCGGCGCCGTGCGCTCGACGCGCTCGATCGGCGACAGCGTCCAGGTCAGCAGCTCGCCGTCCACGACGCCGAGCCCCACCGGAAGCGACCCGACGCTCAGCCGGGCGACGGGACCGGTCGGCAGGTCGTCCCCGCCGATCACCAGCCCGGTCACCGAACGGAACTCGGCGAGCACCCACGGCTGCACCCCGGCGGCGGAGAACCGCCGGGATCCGCCGACGGAGAAGACGTCGATGGCGGCCGTCCCGCGCACGACGGCCGTCACGAGCACCTCGCCTGCGGCGTTCGGCTCACTCAGCTCGGCGACGGCGAACGAGCGCACGGCATCCTGGCCCACCAGCGGAAACGCGCCGACGACCGACTCGATGGTCGCCAGGTCGGAGTCGGCCAGCCACCACACCGTGTCGACGATCGAGTCGGCGACAGAGCTCTCGACGGCGGCGACGAACCGCCGCCCGGCGATCAGCAGCCACCGCGACGGCCCGGCGACCGGGGCGTACCTCACGTATCCGGGAGACACCGAGGTTTCCTCCCGTGGCTGTCGTGGTGGTGGGGTGGGTGGTGATGGTGGGCGTGCGTTATCCGAGTGTAATCTCCGAACCCGCCCGCCGAGACCTCTTTCCCACTTAGGGCCCGTCGAGCAGCCCGAGTGGATCGTCGTTGCACGCTTCGTACATGTCTCGTCCACGCGCGGCGTCGATGAACGGCCACTCGCGCGTCGGCGTGTCGGCCGCGTGGTCCTTCGCGGTGTAGCCGGGCTCGACGGTCCCCGTCCGCACGAGGCACTCCGCCATGATCGCGTCCTCGTCGAGATTCTCTGGATTGCGCTGGATCCACGTGTACAAAGCACCGATGGGAAACTCCCCCGAGCTCGTCGAGCACTCGTTCTCTACTTTGTTCGCTCGAGCGGCGCCCAGAGACGGAGGAAACGTGAACTCCGAGGATCCAGCCCGATCAGACAACTCGATGCCGGACGCCGCCAGGCAGGACCGGTACCGATCCCGCATCTCCTGGTACTCCTGGTACGAGATCGTTCCGTCTTCCAGCACCGCGCGCACGAAGTCGGACGTCGACTCGTTGTATTTCAGCTTGAACTCTGCGGCCCACGGCCCGTCGAAGTCCTGCTTCGCCGGGCGTGCGTCCGCCGCGCATCCGGTCAGTGCCACCGCTGCAACGAGTGCCACCAGGGTGCCGCGAGCCCGGCGTCTACGACCTCGTTGCACACCTCGACGGATCATCGGGAAATACTATACCCACACGCTTACATTTTACACTCACCCGATGAACGACATCACGTGCTTCACCCGCGTGTAGTCCTCGAACCCGTACATCGAGAGGTCTTTCCCGTAGCCGGAGTGCTTGAACCCGCCGTGCGGCATCTCCGCCACGATCGGGATGTGCGTGTTGATCCAGACGCAGCCGAAGTCGAGGTTCTTCGCGAAGCGCATCGCGCGGCCGTGGTCTTTCGTCCAGACTGAGGAGGCCAGACCGTATTGCACGCCGTTCGCCCAGCGCAGCGCCTCCGCCTCGTCGGTGAACTTCTGGACCGTCTGCACCGGCCCGAAGATCTCGTTCTGCACCGCCTCGTCGTCCTGGCGGAGGCCGGAGACGATCGTCGCCTCGTAGAAGTAGCCTTTATCGCCCTGGCGGTGGCCGCCGAGCTCGACCGTGGCGTGGTCGGGCAACCGGTCGACGAATCCGCTCACCTGGGCGAGTTGATTGGCGTTGTTCACCGGCCCGAACAGGATGCCGTCCTCACGAGGAGTCCCCGTCCGGGCGTTCTCACGCGCGTACGCGGTGAGCGCTGCGACGAACTCGTCGTGGATGCCCTCCTGCACCAGCAGGCGGGTCGCCGCCGTGCAGTCCTGGCCGGCGTTGAAGTATCCGGCCGCGACGATCCCTTCCACGGCCTGCTGGATGTCCGCGTCGTCGAACACGATCACCGGCGCCTTCCCGCCGAGCTCCAGGTGCACCCGCTTGAGGTCGAACGATGCGGCGCGTGCCACCTCCATCCCGGCCCGCACCGAGCCGGTGATCGAGATCAGCTGCGGGATGGGGTCTGCCGTCATCGCGGCGCCCGTCGTCCTGTCCCCCGTCACCACGTTGAGCACGCCGGCCGGCAGGAACTCGGCGGCCACCTCGGCGAGCAGCAGCGTGGAGAGCGGCGTCGTGTCCGACGGCTTCAGCACCGTCGTGTTCCCCGCGGCGAGCGCCGGGGCGAACTTCCAGACCGCCATGTTGAGCGGGTAGTTCCACGGCGTCACCTGGCCGACCACGCCGATCGGTTCGCGCCGGATGAACGAGGTGTGGTCTTTCAGGTACTCCCCCGCCGACCGGCCTTCGAGGTTGCGGGCCGCCCCCGCGAAGAAGCGGATCTGGTCGACGGACAGCAGGATCTCGTCGTCGACCAGCGTGGCGCGGGGCTTGCCGGTGTCCTGGGACTCGGCGTCGGCGAACTCCGCCGCCCTCTGCTCCATCGCGTCGGCGATCCTGAACAGCGCGAGCTGGCGTTCGGCCGGCGTCGTCTCTCCCCAGACCTCGAACGCATCCCGTGCGGCGGCGTACGCGTCGGCGACGTCATCCGTCGTCGACACCGGTGCCGTCGCGTAGACCTCTTCGGTCGCCGGGTCGATCAGCGGGATGCGCTCCGTCGCCCGGGATTCGGAGAAAGCGCCGTTGACGAAATTGCGGAGTTCTCGCGTTGTCATGCCGGAAGTCTACTGATTTCGATAGAAAACGACACAGATTCGTGCGGATTCGCTTGCCCGACGACTATCTCACTGACAGAATCGCTCCATGAGTTCCCCTCGGGCAGTCACTGCCGCCAAGCCTGTCCAGATCGACGACGTCTCCAAGGCGATCATCGAGCAGCTGCAGGTGGACGGCCGTCGCTCATACGCGGAGATCGGCAAAGCCGTCGGTCTCAGCGAGGCGGCGGTGCGCCAGCGCGTGCAGAAACTGACCGAGTCGGGGGTCATGCAGATCGTCGCCGTCACCGACCCGATGCAGCTCGGGTTCTACCGGCAGGCGATGATCGGCGTGCGGGTGACCGGGGACACCAGGGCGGTGGCGGACAAGCTGGCCGCCATGCCGTCCGTCGACTACGTGGTCCTCACGGCCGGGACGTTCGACATCCTGGCCGAAGTGGTCTGCGAGAACGACCTCGACCTCATCACCATGCTCAATTCCGAGATCCGGACGATCGAAGGCGTGCTTTCGACGGAGACGTTCGTCTATCTCAAACTCCACAAGCAGTTCTACAACTGGGGAACACGATGACAATCACCACAGAAGACCCCGCCATCTCGACGGCAGACGAGGACGCCCTCCAGGCCAAGGCGAAGGACCACCTCTGGATGCACTTCGCACGCCAGTCGGTGATGGAGGACGGCCACGGCGTCCCCATCATCACCCGCGGCGAGGGCCACCACATCTTCGACTCCCGCGGCAGGAAGTACATCGACGGCCTCTCCGGGCTGTTCGTGGTCAACGCCGGCCACGGCCGCAAGCGCCTCGCCGCCGCTGCCGCCAAGCAGGCGGAGGAGCTCGCGTTCTTCCCGATCTGGTCGTATGCGCATCCGAACGCCATCGAGCTGGCGGACCGGCTCGCGCACTACGCGCCGGGCGACCTCAACCGGGTGTTCTTCTCGACCGGTGGAGGCGAGGCGGTGGAGACCGCGTTCAAGCTCGCCAAGTACTACTGGAAGCTGCAGGGCCGCCCCACCAAGCACAAGGTGCTGTCCCGCGCCGTCGCGTACCACGGCACGCCGCAGGGTGCCCTGGCCATCACGGGCATCCCGGCCATGAAGGAGATGTTCGAGCCGCTGACGCCCGGTGGCTTCCGCGTCCCGAACACGAACTTCTACCGCGCGGGGGAGATGGGTGCCCCGACGGACGACATCGAGCAGTTCGGCGTGTGGGCGGCGAACCGCATCGAGGAGATGATCCAGTTCGAGGGTCCGGAGACCGTCGCGGCGATCTTCCTCGAGCCGGTGCAGAACTCGGGTGGGTGCTTCCCTCCGCCTCCCGGATACTTCCAGCGCGTGCGGGAGATCTGCGACAAGTACGACGTGCTCATGGTCAGCGACGAGGTCATCTGTGCCTTCGGCCGCATCGGCCACATGTTCGCGTGCGACGAGTACGGCTACGTCCCGGACATGATCACCTGCGCCAAGGCGATGACCAGCGGGTACTCCCCCATCGGCGCGACGATCATCAGCGACAAGCTGTACGAACCGTTCAAGCACGGGAACACGTCGTTCTACCACGGCTACACGTTCGGCGGTCACCCGGTCTCCGCCGCTGTCGCGATGGAGAACCTGGACATCTTCGAGGAGGAGGGGCTCAACGAGCGCGTCCGCGAGAACTCGCCGCTGTTCCGCGCGGAGCTGGAGAAGCTGCTCGCGCTGCCGATCGTCGGCGACGTGCGCGGCGACGGCTACTTCTTCGGCATCGAGCTGGTCAAGGACAAGACAACCAAGGAGACGTTCGACGACGACGAGTCCGAGCGCCTGCTGCGCGGCTTCCTGTCGAAGGCGCTGTTCGAGGCCGGGCTGTACTGCCGCGCGGACGACCGCGGCGACCCCGTCGTCCAGCTCGCACCGCCGCTGACCATCGGCCCTGCCGAGTTCACCGAGATCCGCCAGATCCTCGAGTCCGTCCTCACCGAGGCCGAGAACCACCTGTAACCACCCACCACACACACAATCGAGTCCGGACTTGTGCACGCGTTTCACGGCGTGTCGCGTGCACAAGTCCGGACTCGATCTTTTGGCGAGACGAGAGGGATGCGCGTGAGCTACGAACGGGTCGGATTCTGGTTCGAGTCGATCAGTGAGGCGGAGGACGGCTTCCGGCCCCGCGCGGGGCTGGGCGACGACGTGGATGCGGACGTCGCGATCGTCGGTGCAGGGCTCACCGGCCTGTGGACCGCGTACTACCTGCAGGAGGCCGACCCGTCGCTGCGCATCGTGCTGCTCGAGAAGGAGGTCGCCGGCTTCGGCGCCTCCGGCAGGAACGGCGGCTGGTGCTCCGCGCTGTTCCCGTGGTCGGCGTCCGCGCTGCGTGCGCGCTACGGCCTGGCGGCCGCCGTCGCCCAGCGCCGCGCGATGATCGACACCGTCGGCGAGGTCGGCCGCGTCGTCTCCGCCGAGGGCATCGACTGCGACTACGTGCGCGGCGGCACCGTCACGTTCGCCCGCTCGCGCGTGCAGCTCGCTGCCGCCCGCGCCGAATACGCGGAGGCGAAGGAGTTCGGCGTCGACACGGTCTCCATCCTCGGCACGGACACCGTGACCGACCGGTTCGGGGCGCGGGATGCGGTGGCGGCGACGTTCACGCCGGACTGTGCGCGCATCCACCCGGCCAAGCTGGTGCGCGGCCTGGCGCGGGTCGTCGAGGCGCGCGGCGCGACCATCGCGGAGCAGACGGAGGTGCTGTCCTGGTCGGACGGCGTGGTCACCGCGGTGTCCGGCGGCCTGGTCCGCACTGTCCGAGCAGGGACCGTGGTGAACGCCACGGAGGGCTACGGCTCGCAGCTGCCCCAGGTGGGCAGGCGCATCCTGCCGCTGTACTCGCTGATGATCGCCACCGAGCCGCTCCCCGACGAGGTCTGGGACAGCATCGGCATCCAGCACGGCCAGACCTTCGCCGACTTCCGGCACCTCATCATCTACGGCCAGCGCACGGCCGACAACCGCTTCGCGTTCGGCGGACGCGGCGCCCGCTACCACCTCGGCAGCACGATCCTGCCCGAGTACGACCGCGCACCCCGGGTGCGCGAGCACCTCACCCGCGCGCTGTTCGACCTGTTCCCGGATGCGGCCGGCGCGCGCATCACCCACCACTGGGGCGGCCCGCTCGGCGTCCCCCGCGACTGGCACGCGAGCGTCGGCCACGATCCGGATGCGCGAGAGGCCTGGGCGGGCGGCTACGTCGGCGACGGCCTCAGCACCACCAACCTCGCGGGGCGCACGGTCGCCGACCTCCTCGGCGGCCGCCGCACCGCGCTCACCGCGCTGCCCTGGGTCGGCCACCGCTCCCCGCAGTGGGAGCCGGAGCCGCTCCGCTTCGCCGGTGCGAACGCCGGCCTCGTCGGCACCGAGCTGGCCGACCTCGAAGAGCGCGTCACCGGCCGCCCCTCGATCGCCGCCCGCCTGATGGCTCCCCTCACCGGTCACTGACCCGCCCCAACCCGGCCCCCAAACAATCGAGCCGGGACTTATGCACGCGACACGCCGCGGCGCGCGTACACAAGTCCCGGCTCGATGGCTGCGGCGGTCAGGCCTCGTCGGAGACCGGGGCGGCGAACTGCGCGTTGTACAGCGTGTAGTACGCGCCGCCCGCGGCCAACAGCTCGTTGTGCGTGCCCTGCTCCACGATCCGGCCCGCCTCCATCACCAGGATGAGGTCGGCATCCCGGATCGTCGACAGCCGGTGCGCGATCACGAACGACGTGCGGTCGCTGCGGAGCGCCGCCATCGCCTTCTGCACCAGCACCTCCGTGCGGGTGTCGACCGAGGAGGTCGCCTCGTCCAGGATGAGCACGCTCGGCCGGGCGAGGAAGGCCCGCGCGATGGTCAGCAGCTGCTTCTCACCCGCGGAGACGTTGCCGCCCTCGTCGTCGAGCACCGTGTCGTAGCCGTCGGGGAGCGAGTGCACGAATCGGTCCACGTATGTGGCGCGGGCCGCATCCAGGATCTCCTCCTCCGTCGCATCCGGACGCCCGTACGCGATGTTCTCGCGGATCGTCCCGTTGAACAGCCAGGTGTCCTGCAGCACCATGCCCATCCTGCTGCGCAGGTCGAGCCTGGTCATCGAGGCGATGTCGACGCCGTCGAGCGTGATCCGGCCCGAGTCGAGCTCGTAGAAGCGCATCATCAGGTTGACCAGGGTGGTCTTGCCTGCACCGGTCGGGCCGACGATGGCGACGGTCTGGCCGGGCTCCGCGACGAGCGACAGGTCCTCGATGAGCGGCTTGTCCTCCGTGTACCGGAACGACACGTCCTCGAACGCCAGGCGTCCCTTCGTGCCCTGAGGGCTCTCCGGGTCGGCGGGGTCTGCGGACTGCTCGTCCGCATCCAGCAGCTCGAACACACGCTCGGACGACGCGACGCCGGACTGCAGCAGGTTGGCCATCGAGCCCAGCTGCGTGAGCGGCTGCGTGAACTGACGCGAGTACTGGATGAACGCCGTCACGTCACCGAGCTGCATCGCGCCGCTCGCCACCTGCAGACCGCCGACGACCGCGATCACCACGTACATCAGGTTCCCGACGAACATCATCGCCGGCATGATGATGCCCGAGATGAACTGGGCGCCGAAGCTCGCCTCGTACATCTCCTGGTTCTTCTGCCGGAACTGCTCCTCCACCTCGCGGTGACGACCGAACACCTTCACCAGGGCGTGGCCGGTGAACGCCTCCTCGATCTGGCCGTTCAGCTCGCCGGTGTTCTTCCACTGGGCGACGAACAGCTTCTGCGACCGCTTGGCGATCACGGTGGTGATGATGAGCGTCAGCGGGATCGTGATGAGCGCGATCACCGCGAGCAGCGGGGACACCACGAACATCATCACGACGACGCCGATCACGGTCAGCAGCGAGGTGAGCAGCTGGCTCATCGACTGCTGCAGCGTCTGCGAGATGTTGTCGATGTCGTTGGTGACCCGGCTCAGCAGCTCGCCGCGCTGCATCCCGTCGAAGTAGCGCAGCGGCAGGCGATGGATCTTCGCCTCGACCTCTTCGCGGAGGCGGTAGACGGTGCGCTGGGTGATCCCGTTGAGCATGTACGCCTGCAGGTAGCTGAACACCGACGACAGGACGTAGAGCGCGAGCACCCACATCAGCACACCGCCGACAGCGGTGAAGTCGATCCCCGCGCCCGGCGTGAAGGTGGTGCCGGAGAGCAGATCGGCCAGCTGCGTCTGGTGACTGGCCCGGAGACCGGCGATCACCTGCTCCTGCGTCGCCCCTTTCGGGAACTGCAGCGACAGCGCTCCGGCGAACACCAGGTTGATCGCGTTGCCGAGCAGTTTCGGCCCGAGCACTGCGAACACCACGCTCACCACCGCGAGCAGGGTGACGAACGCGATCCCGATGGCTTCTGGCCGCAGTCTCCCGACGAGGCGCTTGGCGGACGGGCCGAAGTTCATCGACTTCTCGACCGGTCCCTGCATCCCGCCGAAGGGGCCGCCGCCACCCGGGCCGCGGCGCACAGGCGGGCGGGCGGGGACGCGTTCTTCCGTCTCGGTGTTGTCGCTCATGCTGCTTCCTCCGCGGTGAGCTGCGACGACACGATCTCCGCGTACGTCTCATTGGTCTGCAGGAGTTCGTCGTGCGTCCCGCGGCCGACCACGCGGCCGTCGTCGAGCACGATGATCTGGTCGGCGTCGACGATGGTCGACACCCGCTGGGCCACGACGATCATGGTGGCGCCGGCGACCTGACGCGACAGCGCCTGCCTCAGCCGCGCATCCGTCGCCGTGTCCAGGGCGGAGAACGAGTCGTCGAACACGTAGATCTCGGGGCGTTTGACCAGGGCGCGCGCGATGGCGAGCCTCTGACGCTGGCCGCCGGAGACGTTCGTGCCTCCCTGGGCGATCGGCGCATCCAGTCGGTCGGTCATCGCTTCGACGAAGTCGCGCGCCTGCGCGATCTCGAGCGCCTGCCAGAGCTCGTCGTCCGTGGCGTCCGGCTTGCCGTAGCGCAGGTTCGACGCGATCGTGCCGGAGAACAGGTACGGCTTCTGCGGCACCAGCCCGATGCGCGACCAGAGCAGATCGGGGTCGAGTTCCGCCACATCCACGCCGTCCACCAGCACCAGTCCGCTGGTGGCGTCGAACAGCCTCGGGATGAGGTTGACCAGCGTGGTCTTGCCCGCTCCCGTGCTGCCGATGATCGCGGTGGTCTGCCCGGTTTTGGCGAGGAAGGTCACGTCGCTGAGCACAGGCTGCTCGGCTCCCGGATACGAGAACCCGACATCCACGAACTCCAGCGTCCCGTGCGCCTCCAGCTCGGTGACCGGCGATTTCGGGATGCGCACGGAGGACTCCGTGCCGAGCACCTCCCCGATCCGGTCGGCGCAGACGGCGGCGCGCGGCACGAGCACGGCCATGAACGTCGCCATCATCACCGCCATCAGGATCTGCATGAGGTACTGCAGGAACGCGGTCAGCGTGCCGATCTGCATCGAGCCGTCCTGCACGCGGAACGCGCCGAACCAGATCACGGCGACGCTCGACACGTTGAGCACGAGCATCACGATCGGGAACATCAGCGCGAACAGCCGGCCGGCGCGGAGCGCGGTGTCCGTGACGTCGGCGTTCGCCTTCCTGAACCGCCCGGTCTCGATGTCCTCCCGCACGAACGCGCGCACCACCCTGATGCCCGTCAGCTGTTCGCGCAGCACCCGGTTGACCCGGTCGATCCGCTCCTGCATGGTGCGGAACAGCGGCACCATCCTGGTGATGATGAGGCCGACGGCCACCAGCAGGATGGGCACGCTCACGGCGATCAGCCAGGACAGCTGGATGTCCTGCTGCATGGCCAGGATGATGCCGCCGATCGCCAGGATCGGCGCGGACACCAGCAGGGTGCAGGTCATCAGCACGAGCATCTGCACCTGCTGCACGTCGTTCGTGTTGCGGGTGATCAGCGACGGAGCGCCGAACTTCGACACCTCCCGCTCGGAGAACTCGCCCACCTTCTGGAAGATCGCGCCACGCAGATCGCGGCCGACCCGCATGGCGACCTTCGCGCCGAAGTAGACGGCCGTGATCGAGCAGGCGACCTGCACGAGGGTGACCCCGAGCATCCCTGCGCCCACCCAGACGATGTAGTTGGTGTCGCCCTTCGCGATGCCGTTGTCGGTGATATCGGCGTTGAGCGTCGGCAGCCACAGCGACAGCAGCGATTGGGCGAGCTGGAAGACCACCACCCCGATGAGGAGCGGCCAGTGCGGTCGGAGGAACCGGCCGAGGAGTTTGAGCAACATGGGGTCTCCTTGGATGCGGGTTATGGTGCGAATGGGGACGCGCTTGCCGTCGCCGGTCCCAGACCGGCGCTCTGCGCGTCGAAGTCGATCGGGCGCCCGGCGACGCCGACCATCGTGAAGCGGGCGAGGTCGTCGATGCTGAACTCGATGCCCTCGTTGAGCATCGGGAATGCCGACGAGAAGCTGATCAGCCTCAGCAGGTGCGCCACCCGCTCCGGAGGCCAGTTGAGCTGCTCCGCTTCCGGTTCGAGCACCTGCGCGATGATCCTCGCGAACTCGCCGCGCTCCTGCGGCACGGGCGGGCGCTGCGGGCCGACGACGGCCATGATCCGCATGACGCTCTCGAACCGCTCGCGCAGCAGATACAGGATGGCGCGGATTTTGTGCTCGAACGGCAGCGACGGGTCGATGGCTCTGAGCGCGTTCCTGAGCGGTTCGGGATCCAGGTACTTCTCGATCGCGGCCTGGACCAGCGTCTCCTTGTCGCCGAACGCGCGGAAGATCGTGCCCTCCGCGATCCCGGCGGCCTCCGCGATCTGCTTGGAGGTGACCCCGCGTCCGTGCTCGACGAGCAACGGGATAACGGCGTCGACGATCATCGCCCTCCGGTCATCCGGGCTGAGCGGCTGCGCGCGCGGCGGACGCTTGGCGTCTCGCTCCGCCGCGTCCTCGAGTTCGTCCTCCGCCGTATCCACGGCAGCGATCCTACGCGGAGTGAGTGCTCACTCACAACGCTCGGCGTGTTCGCCCTGAGCGAACAATCGCCAGGACTCCCCCGCAGGAAAACGGGCGAGTCCTGGCGGGCGCCAGACACCGGTCAGGCGGCGGGGGTGAAGATCGCCGTGATGGCCGCGATGTCCTCCGGAGTGGCGCGCCAGGCGGTCGCCGCCTCGGCGTTCGCCGTGATCTGCTCCGGCTTGGTGGCGCCGGCGATTACGCTCGTCAGCCCGGGCTGGGCGAGCAGCCAGGCGAACGTCGCGGCCAGCATCGTCACGCCGCGCTCGTCGCAGAACGCCTGGTAGCGCTCGATGACATCCCACGGCGCATTGTCGACCAGGTGCCGCCTGATCATCATGATGCGGCTGTCCGACGGGCCGCCGTCCCGCGAGAACTTGCCGGTGAAGAGGCCGTTGTAGAGCGGGAAGTACGGCAGGAAGCCGAGCCCGTACTGATTGACGGCCGGGAGCACCTCGCGCTCCGCATCCCGCACAAGCAGGCTGTACTCGTTCTGCGACGAGATGAACTTGGGATGCCCGTTCAGCTGGGCAGTGAACTCCGCCTCCGCGATCTGCCAGCCGGCCAGGTTCGAGTGCCCGATGTACCGGATCTTGCCCTCGGCGATGAGGTCGTCCAGCGTTTCGAGAGTCTCCTCGATGGGCGTGATCGGGTCGGGCTGGTGCAGCTGGTAAAGGTCGATCCAGTCGGTGCGGAGCCTCCTCAGCGACGCCTCGACCGCGAGCCGGATGTAGCGGCGCGACCCCCGCACACCCCAGTCGGGTCCGTTCGTTCCGGCCATGTCCATCCCGAACTTGGTGGCGAGGACGATCTGGTCGCGTTTCCCGGCGAGCGACTTACCCATCAGCGTCTCGGAGAGGCCGCGCTCTTTGCCGTAGATGTCGGCGGTGTCGAAGAGGGTGACCCCGGCGTCGATCGCGGCGCCGATCACCGCGTCCGTCCCCTCCTGGGTCTCGGATGCGGTTCCCTCGCGCCCGAAGTTGTTGCAGCCGAGGCCGATGGTTGAGACAATGAGCCCCGAATTCCCGAGAGGACGATAGTCGATTTCTGCCATGCTCCGAGTCTATGCAGGCCACGGATCCCTCCACAGCCACGGCCCCCTCCCGACTTATCCCCCATGTCCGTTTTCCGCGAGAACACGTCGGTGGCCCCCCGTAGAGTCTTCCCATGACCACTTCTTTCGCTTACCTCACACGGATGCCGAGTCCGATCGGCCGCATCGAGCTGACCAGCGACGGTCACGCCATCACCTCCCTCTCCATCGAACGCTCCGGCCACCTCCCGCTCGAACAGCACGAGGAACGCACCACCGAGGTCCTGGAGCGTGCCGAACTGCAGCTGCAGGAGTACTTCTCGGGAGACCGCAAAGACTTCGACCTCCCCGTGAAGCTCGACGGCACAGCCTTCCAGCTCGCGGTCTGGGAACAACTGGCCGGCCTCGAGTTCGGCACATACACGTCATACGGGGAGCTGGGTCTCGGCATCGGTCGCCCCGGCTCCGGCCGCGCGATCGGCGGCGCTGTCGGCGCCAACCCCATCCCGATCATCGTCGGCTGCCATCGCGTGCTCTCCTCCTCCGGCAAGATCACCGGCTACAGCGGAGGCGACGGCATCCCCACCAAACTCTGGCTCCTCACCCACGAAGGGATCATGCTGGCCGCATGAGCACCGAGACCACCGCCCCCGCCACTCCTGCCGCTGCTGCCGAGCCATCCTTCCCCCCGCGCGCGGCCGTGATCGTCGGCGACGACGGCCTGGCCCGCTGCTCCTGGTCGGCGAGCGACCCGGAGTACCGCCGCTACCACGACGAGGAGTGGGGCCGCGAGCAGCACGACCCGCGCGCCCTCTACGAGAAGCTCTGCCTCGAAGGATTCCAGGCCGGCCTCTCCTGGATCACCATCCTGCGCCGCCGCCCCGCCTTCCGCGAGGTCTTCCACGGCTTCGACCCCGTCGCCGTCGCCGCCATGACCGAGTCCGACATCGAGCGACTGCTCCAGGATGCGCGCATCATCCGCCACCGCGGCAAGATCCAGGCCACCATCTCCAACGCGCACGCCGTGCTCGCCCTCGACATGCCGCTCGACGAACTCATGTGGAGCTTCGCCCCGCCCGCCACGGGCCGCCGGCGCCCCAACGCGTGGTCGGAGGTCCCCGCCGTCACGCCCGAGTCCACCGCCCTCAGCAAAGAGCTGCGCCGCCGCGGCTTCCGCTTCGTCGGCCCGACCACCATGTATGCCCTGATGCAGGCCACCGGAATGGTCGACGACCATTTCACCGGCTGCTTCCGCGCTCACGCGTGAAGCTCACCACCCAGGAGAGGGTCGGGCCGACGACGGTACTCGTTAATAGCACCGGATTCTCGCTGGCGATGTCACGTCCGCACGTGCCCGACCGCAGGCGGAATCTGTTGTGTCATCGCGCATCCGGCCAGGAGATCGGCGTGAGGGGATCACGCCGGGTTTCCGTTACGTCGGCCCGACTGATAGACGAGGTGAGGTGGCCGTTCGACTTCGAACGCACCCACTGACCCCGGCTGGCTGGCTGGCTCCTCCTCATTGCTCGCATTGCCCGATGCGAAGCTATCCGAGACGCTTCACCTAGGGTTGAGCATATCTCAGTTTTTGGAAGTCCACCACTGATTCACGCACAATCTCGACATCCATCCAGCTCCGGATGTGCGCCGGGACCGCCTCAGCGCAGCACAGCCATCAACGCGCCGGGCTCCCCCGCCACCTCGGGCACGATCAGCTCCAGCTCCGCCGATCCGTCCCCGGCCGCGCGCAGCTCGTAGCCCTCGGCGGCCGCCCAGGCGAGCAGCTCGTCCGTGGTAGCGAAGTCCGTCCCCGCCTCGATGAGTGCGCGCGTGAACAGGCCTTTCGCCTGCTTGTTGAAGTGGTTGAGCGCGCGCACGTGGCCGTCGCCGTCGCGGGCGAGCACGCGCACATAGTGCGCATCCGGCCGCCCAGGGAGCGGCCCTAGCGCCGCATAGCCCTCCGACCGCAGGTCCACGATGAGCCCGGGATGCGCGTGGAACACCGCGCTCGCAGCCGGCGCCCACCGCTTCTTGAGCGTCGCGACGCCCTTCTCGAGCGACAACCGGGAGTCGAACGACAGCCGGTAGGCCGGGATGAGGTCGGTGGCGGCCACCGGGCCGAGCAGAGCCGACTGCACCACGACGGTCGAACCGGCGAACGCCCACTGGTCGTCGGTGAGGGTCTGCGCATCCAGAGCGTCGTAGAGCACTCCGGTGTACCGGCTCAGCGCCGGCATCGTGGGCGACGAACGGATCGCGCGGTTGCGGTCGACCTCCGCCGCCTGCTTGGGTCCGAGCTTCAGGGCGCGGATGCTGTGCTCGCGGTTCCTGGACAGCGCGGCCACCGCGGCGAGCACGTTCCTGCGCACCGGCTTCAGTTCGCCGAAGCGGAGGCCATCGAGGTCGAGCGGAGCTCCCGCTCCCCCGTCGCGCTTGGTCTCGGAGGGCGGGAGGAGGATGAGCAAACTAGGCCACCAGGAAGTCGAGAGCGATCTCGACGTTCTGGCCGAGCGGTGCTGCGGTGTCGATCGTGACGCGCGGGAGGGTGGCGCAGGCGCCCCTCCACTCGTCGTACTCGTCGACGCTTTGCTCCACCGCGTACGCGGCCGTGAGACCGGTGCGCTTCGCCAGCCGCGACTGGTGCAGCTCGTCGTCGGAGCAGACCACCTCGATCACGCGCAGCTTCACGCCGGAACGCTCAGCGAGGTCGCGCCACTGCAGCCGAGCCGGCTCGACGGCGTTGACGGCATCCACGATCACCGAGTGACCGGACTGCAGCACCTGCTCCGCCATCGTCTCGGCGACCAGGTAGGCCGCGAGGCCCGTCGGCTGGTCGGAGTCGATGCCGGCGCGCAGGATCGACGCCTCGATCGGGTCCACGGACACCGTCGTGGCGCCGAGCCTGGCGCCGATGATCTCGGCGAGCGTCGACTTGCCTGAGCTGGGCAGGCCCGCCATCGCGATCAGGATGGGGACGCGCACGTCGCCGAACTGACGCTCGACGCTGACGGGCTGCTCGGCCATGTCAGACGAGCTCCGCCTGGCGTGCCACCACCGTGACCGTGTTGTTCTCCACGGACAGGAAGCCGTCGTCGGCCTGGGCCTTGATCGACTCCCCGCCGTTCAGGGTCACGCGCACCTCGCCGGAGGCGAGGATGGCCAGCAGCGGTTCGTGGCCGGGGAGGATACCGATCTCACCCTCGACCGTCTTCGCGACGACCATGCTCGCCTCGCCCGACCACACTTCGTGGTCGGCGGCGACGACGCTGACGTTGAGGACAGCCATTGTTAGCCGTTCTCCTTCTGGATCTGAGCCCACTTCTCTTCCACGTCGCTGATCGGGCCGACGTTGAAGAACGCCTGCTCCGCGACGTGGTCGAACTCGCCCTTGGCGATGGCGTCGAACGACTCGATGGTGTCCTTGAGCGGAACCGTCGAACCCTCGACACCGGTGAACTTCTTCGCCATGTAGGTGTTCTGCGAGAGGAACTGCTGGATGCGGCGCGCACGCGACACCGTGATCTTGTCTTCCTCGGAGAGCTCGTCGACACCGAGGATGGCGATGATCTCCTGCAGTTCCTTGTTCTTCTGGAGGATCTGCTTGACCGTGGTGGCGACGCGGTAGTGGTCCTCGCCCAAGTAACGGGGGTCGAGGATGCGCGACGTCGAGGTCAGCGGGTCGACGGCCGGGTACAGACCCTTCGACGCGATCTCACGCGAAAGCTCGGTGGTGGCGTCGAGGTGGGCGAACGTGGTCGCCGGAGCCGGGTCGGTGTAGTCGTCGGCGGGAACGTAGATCGCCTGCAGCGAGGTGATCGAGTGACCGCGGGTCGAGGTGATGCGCTCCTGGAGGAGGCCCATCTCGTCGGCGAGGTTCGGCTGGTAGCCCACCGCGGACGGCATGCGGCCGAGCAGCGTGGAGACCTCGGAACCGGCCTGCGTGAAGCGGAAGATGTTGTCGATGAAGAGCAGCACGTCCTGCTTCTGCACATCGCGGAAGTACTCCGCCATGGTCAGGGCGGACAGGGCGACGCGCAGACGCGTTCCCGGCGGCTCGTCCATCTGGCCGAAGACGAGGGCGGTCTTGTCGAAGACGCCCGCCTCCTCCATCTCGTGGATGAGGTCGTTGCCCTCACGGGTGCGCTCGCCGACACCGGCGAACACCGACACACCACCGTGGTCCTGCGCGACGCGCTGGATCATCTCCTGGATGAGGACGGTCTTGCCGACGCCCGCACCACCAAAGAGGCCGATCTTTCCACCCTGCACGTACGGGGTGAGGAGGTCGATGACCTTGATACCGGTCTCGAAGAGCTGCGTCTTCGACTCCAGCTGGTCGAACGCCGGCGGCTGGCGGTGGATGGGCCAGCGCTCGGTGATCTCGATGGTCTCGCCGGGCTCTGCGTTGAGAACGTCGCCCGTGACGTTGAACACCTTGCCCTTGGTCACGTCACCGACGGGCACCGAGATCGGTGCTCCGGTGTCGCGGACCTCTCCGCCACGGACCAGGCCGTCGGTCGGCTTGAGCGCGATGGCGCGGACCAGGTCGTCTCCGAGGTGCTGTGCGACCTCGAGGGTGATCTCGGTCGACTCCTCGCCGATCGTGATCGTGGTCTTGAGCGCGTTGTAGATGCCAGGGATCGAGTCGTGGGGGAACTCGATGTCGACGACAGGGCCGGTGACGCGGGCGATGCGCCCGACGCCGGCCGGCTGCGCGGTCGAAGCCTGAGCTTCGGCGGTTGCGGTAGTCATGGTGTCTTCTCTTCTCGTTTGCTAAACGTGTGTCGTCCGAGTTACTTGGCGGAGCTCAGTGCGTCCGCACCGCCGACGATCTCGGAAATCTGCTGGGTGATCTCGGACTGGCGCGCGTTGTTGGCCAGGCGGGTGTAGTCGGTGATGAGCTTGTCCGCGTTGTCGCTCGCGGACTTCATCGCCTTCTGCGTCGCAGCGTGCTTCGACGCAGCCGACTGCAACATGGCGTTGAAGATGCGGCTCTCGATGTACACCGGGAGGAGCGAGTCGAGAACGGTGCCGACATCCGGCTCGAACTCGTAGAGCGGGAGGATCTGCTTGTCGCCAGGCTCCTCCACACCTTCCACGACCTCGAGCGGAAGCAGTCGGACGACCTCCGGCTCCTGCGTGAGCATGCTCACGAAGCGGTTGTAGATGATGTGGATCTCGTCGACCCCGCCGTCCGCGGAGTCGCGGAGGAAGGACTCGAGGATCGCGTCGCTGATCTCCTTGGCCTGCTCGAACTCCGGAGCGTCCGTGCCGCCCGTCCACACCCGCTCGAACGCGCGGCGGCGGAAGCTGAAGTATCCGCTCGCCTTGCGTCCGATCAGGAAGTAGACGACATCCTTGCCCTGGCTCCGGAGCAGCTCTGCGAGCTGCTCGGACTCCTTCAGCACGTTCGAGTTGAACGCGCCTGCGAGTCCACGGTCGGAGGAGAAGATGACGATCGCTGCGCGCTCGATCTTCTCCGGCTCCGTCGTGAGCACGTGCTCGACGTTCGAGTACGTCGCCACCGCCGACACCGCGCGCGTGATGGCGCGGGCGTACGGCGTTGAAGCGGCGACCCTCGCCTGCGCCTTCTGGATGCGTGAGGCGGAGATCAGCTCCATGGCCCGAGTGATCTTCTTGGTCGTCTGGGCAGACTTGATCTTCTGCCGGTAGACCCGAAGTTGCGCTCCCATGTCTCTCCTACGTAACTATCTGCTGTCGCCGGGCGATGCCGCGGCTCAGCGCTTCGCCTTGACGATGCGCTCCTGGTTGACATCCTCTTCGGCGATCGCTTCGAACTCTTCGCGCCCGACGGAGGCGAGCGGCTTGCCCTCTCCGGTCTGGAACTCGAGCTTGAACTTGTCGACCTCTGCCTCGAGCGTCGCGACGGTCTCGTCGGACAGCTGGTTGGTCTCGCGCAGCACGTTCAGGACGTCCGTGTTGCGGCGGAGGTGGTCGAGCAGCTCTGCCTCGAAGCGCAGGATGTCTTCGACAGCGACCTCGTCGAGCTTGCCGTTGGTGCCGGCCCAGATCGAGACGACCTGCTCCTCGACGGGGAACGGCGAGTACTGCGGCTGCTTGAGGAGCTCGGTGAGGCGTGCGCCACGGGCGAGCTGACGACGGCTGGCCGCATCCAGGTCGGACGCGAACATCGCGAAGGCTTCGAGCGAGCGGTACTGGGCCAGCTCGAGCTTGAGCGTGCCCGACACCTTCTTGATCGACTTGACCTGCGCGTCGCCACCGACGCGCGAGACCGAGATACCCACATCGACCGCCGGACGCTGGTTGGCGTTGAAGAGGTCGGACTGCAGGAAGATCTGGCCGTCGGTGATCGAGATCACGTTGGTCGGGATGTACGCGGAGACGTCGTTCGCCTTGGTCTCGATGATCGGGAGACCGGTCATCGAGCCGGCGCCCAGCTCGTCGGACAGCTTGGCGCAACGCTCCAGCAGACGGGAGTGCAGGTAGAACACGTCACCCGGGTATGCCTCGCGTCCCGGCGGACGACGGAGGAGGAGCGACACGGCGCGGTAGGCCTCTGCCTGCTTCGACAGGTCGTCGAAGATGATCAGGACGTGCTTGCCGCCGTACATCCAGTGCTGGCCGATGGCCGAGCCGGTGTACGGAGCGAGGTACTTGAAGCCGGCGGGGTCGGAGGCGGGAGCCGCGACGATGGTGGTGTACTCCATCGCGCCTGCATCCTCGAGCGCGCCCTTCACCGAGGCGATGGTCGAGCCCTTCTGGCCGATGGCGACGTAGATGCAGCGAACCTGCTTGTTGACGTCGCCCGAGTCCCAGTTGGCCTTCTGGTTGATGATCGTGTCGATCGCGATGGCCGTCTTGCCGGTCTGGCGGTCGCCGATGATGAGCTGGCGCTGGCCGCGGCCGACCGGGATCATCGCGTCGATGGCCTTGATGCCGGTCTGGAGGGGCTCGTGCACGCTCTTGCGCTGCATGACGCCGGGCGCCTGCAGTTCGAGTGCGCGGCGACCTTCGGAGGCGATGTCGCCAAGGCCGTCGATCGGCTTGCCCAGCGGGTCGACGACGCGACCGAGGTAGCCGTCGCCGACGGGGACGGAGAGGACCTCGCCGGTGCGGGTCACCTCCATGCCTTCGACGATGCCGTCGAACTCGCCGAGGACGACGACGCCGATCTCGTTCTCGTCGAGGTTCTGGGCGAGGCCCAGGGTGCCGTCGGAGAAGCGGATGAGCTCGTTCGCCATCACGCCGGGGAGACCCTCGACGTGCGCGATGCCGTCGGACGCGTCGATGACGTGTCCGACCTCGGTGGTCGCTGCCTTGGTGGGCTCGTACTTGGTGACGAAGTCCTTGAGCGCGTCCCGGATCTCGTCGGGGCTGATCGTTAGTTCTGCCATCGTTGTTCCCTATCTTGGGGCGGTCAGCCCGCCAGCTGAAGTCGTAAATCGGTGATGCGCGAGGCGATGCTGCCGTCGATCACGTCGTCGCCGATCTGCACACGCAGTCCACCGAGGACGGTGGGGTCGACGACCTGGTTGATCTTGAGTTTCTGTCCGTACTTCGCTGCGAGTCCCGCCTGCAGGCGCTCGGCCTGCGCGGCAGGGAGCGGCTTCGCGGTGAACACCGTCGCGACGGTGAGTCCCGACTGGGCCGCGACGACGCGGGCTGCTTCGCGCAGACCCTCGCGGATGCTGCGGCCGCGGGGCTGCAGCACCAGCTGGCGCACGATGGCGACCGTCTGCACGGAGGCCTTTCCGTCGAGCAGCCGCTCGACGAGCGCGCTCTTGGATGCCGGGTCTGCGAGCTTGCTGCGCAGTGCGAGTTCGAGCTGCGCGTTGGAGGTCACGGCGCCTCCGAAGGCGAACAGCTCTGCGGCGATGTCGACGTCTTTCGGCGCCGACTGGGCGATCGACCGGACACCGAGCTCTTCGATCGCGGCCAGGACGTCGTCCTGGCTCGACCAGCGCTCGGACGCGACGACACCCAGCAGCTCGACGGCCGGCGCCGAGAGCGAGCCGAAGACGCGCTGCACGAGCGCGGTCTTGCCCGCCGAGTCGGCCGAGGGATCGCTGACGACCGCTCGGAGCTGGGCGGAGTCTGCGACGACCCGTCCTGCGGCGAACAGGTCTTCGGCCGTCGCCAGATCGGCCTTGGAGCCCTGAGCGGCGAGAGCCGACACGGACCTGGCCAGTGCTTCTCTGGAGGCGCTTCCCATTACTTGTTCGACCCTGCCTTTTCGCTGGCGTCGAGGTCGGCCAGGAAGCGGTCGACGATCGCCTGCGACTTCTTGTCGTCGTTGAGAGCCTCACCGATGACACCCGATGCCAGGTCGATGGCGAGCGAGCCGACTTCGCTGCGGAGAGCGACGACGGCGGACTGGCGCTCTGCCTCGATCTGCGCCTGGGCGTTGGAGGTGACGCGGGCGGCCTCGACCGTCGCGTTGTCCTTCGCCTCTGCGACGATCTTCTGTCCGTCGGTGCGAGCCTGCTCACGGATCTTGGCCGCTTCTGCGCGGGCGTCGGCGAGCTGGGCGGTGTACTCCTCGAGGAGCGCCTCCGCCTTGTGCTGAGCCTCGTCGGCCTTCGCGATGTTGCCTTCGATCGCCTCTGCGCGCTCATCCAGGAGCTTCTTCATCCGCGGAAGCACGAGCTTCCAGAAGAAGAACAGGATGATGACGAAGCAGATGAATGAACCGACGACGTCATACCACTCGGGGATGAGCGGATTGCGCTGCTCGGCCTCCGCGGCGGCGTGAACCAAACCGTAGAGCATCGTTCCTCCTTACTGAAGAGTGATAAAGAGGACTACTGGCCGGTGGTGAAGATGAAGTACGTAGCGATACCGATGAACGCGAGCGCCTCGGTGAACGCGATACCGATGTACATCAGAACCTGGAGACGGCCGGCGAGCTCGGGCTGGCGAGCGACGCCCTCGATGGTCTTGCCGACGACGATGCCGACGCCGATGGCCGGGCCGATGGCCGCGAGACCGTATCCAACGGTGGCAATGTTGCCGGAGATAGCAGCGATGTCCACGTTATGTGTTTCCTTCCGTGATGGCGTTCCGTGCGAGTGCGCGGAACGTTATTAGTGTTCCTCGGCGACTGCGAGCTGAATGTAGACAGCCGTGAGCAGCGCGAAGACGTAGGCCTGGAGGACTGCGACCAGGATTTCGAACAGGGTGAATGCGAAGCCGAACGCGAAGGTGCCGATTCCGAAGAGCGACCACCAGCTTCCGGCGGTGAAGAGGAAGAACGCCGTCGCGCTGAAGAACAGCACCAGCAGCAGGTGGCCGACGACCATGTTCATCAGAAGTCGGAGCGTCAGCGTGATCGGGCGCAGGATGAAGGTCGAGATGAACTCGATCGGCGTCACGATGATGTAGAGCGCCTTCGGCACACCGGGCGGGAACAGCGAGTTCTTGAAGAAGTTGCCCGGGCTCGCCTTGATGCCCGCGTAGATGAACGAGATGTACGCGACGATGGCGAGCACCAGCGGGACACCGATCACCGAGGTGCCTGCGATGTTCAGGCCGGGGATGATGCCCGTCAGGTTCATGAACAGCACCATGAAGAAGATCGTGGTGAGGATCGGCAGGAAGCGACGACCGTCCTTCTTGCCGAGGAGGTCCTCTGCGATGTTGACCCGAACGAAGTCGAGCCCCATCTCCACGATCGACTGGAAGCGTCCGGGGACGACCTTCATGCGACGGGTGCCGAGCCAGAAGATCAGGACGATGGCCAGGACCGCGATGAAGCGGATGACCATGATCCGGTTGACCTCGAAGCCACCGATGGAAAAGATTGCGGGCGGGAAGAACTCATCGATCGACGGACCGTGGAAGCTACCATCATCGGAGCTTGCGGTCTGGACCAGCAGGTTCACAGCGTTAGCTAACAGCGCTATCTCCTGTTTCGGGGCGTCGAGCCAAAGCTCTCGCAGCGACGAACATTTGGACACCCGGGATCATGCGCCGATTGAAGCCTGAGGCGCTATGCGGGTGGGGAATCACCACAACTCTACAAGAGTTTTCGCAGGGTAACGAATCGGACACGGGTCAGCGCTTCTCACCGGGCAGCGTGACGTCGCTGGCGTATGGCACGCGGGACCGGAAGACGACGATCATGTCGACCACGAGCGACCCGATGACCCCTGCGATCAGGCTCAGGAAGAGCACGATCGGGTTGATCCACGGCTGGTCCCTGAGCACGAAGGCGAGCACGAGGAACAGCACGAATTTCAGCAGCCAGCCGCCGAGCACGATGCCGAAGAACAGGCCGACGAACAGATCGGTGCCGACGAATTTGTTGGCGATCAGGATGCTCAGAGCGGTGATGCTGAGGAACACCACGGCCATCAGCGTGCCGATGAGGGCGCTGGTCACGCCGATCCATCCAGCGAAGACGCCGCCGAGGATCGCGCCGACGACGGCGATGACCAGCGCGAGGACGAGGCCGTACTTCAGCACGTCCTTGAGGATGGGGGTCGACGATGGCTGGGCGGGCGCCGCCTGCTGCGGTGCGGCGGGTTCGTCGGGCCGGCCGTCGGCGGGGGTTCCGCCGTCGTGGTCGGTCATTGTGTCTCCTTGCTGAGGGGGGTGGTCGCCGGGGTGGGCGCGGTGGTGGGGGCGTGCTCGCTCGCGGCGTCCAGCTGGTCGTAGCGGGCGGTCGCGTCCGCCTCGTCCGTTCCGGCCGGGGCGAGCTCCGCCGCGGCCTCGTTGGCCTTCCTGCGGCTCAGTGGGGCGAGCGTGAACGCCGCGCACACCACCAGGCCGACGGCGATGAACACGATCGCCATCCAGTACGGGTCGAAGAAGAACAGCAGGCAGCCGATCGACAGCACGGCGGTCCAGCCGTAGAAGATCAGCACGGCGTGCAGGTGGGTGTGCCCCATGTCGAGGAGCCGGTGGTGCAGGTGCTTGCGGTCGGCGCTGAACGGCGACTTCCCCGCCCGAAGCCGCCGGATGACGGCGAGCCCGAAGTCGAGGAGCGGCACGATCAGCACGGCGAACGGGACGATGATCGGCACGAACGCGGGGACGAGCGAAGACTTGCCGAGCGTCTGCAGCGCCTCTGGGTTGATCGTGCCGGTGACCGAGATGGCCGAGGTGGCCATGAGCAGCCCGATCAGGAGCGCTCCTGCGTCTCCCATGAACATCTTGGCCGGATGCCAGTTGAGCGGCAGGAACCCGGCGCACGCTCCGACCAGGATGGCCGCGATGACGCCGGCGAGGCTGAAGTAGTTCTGCGGGCTGATCTCGCGCTGCAGCAGATAGGTGTAGACGAGGAACGAGCCGTTGGCGATGAGCGCCACGCCCGCCACGAGACCATCCAGGCCGTCGATGAAGTTGATGGCGTTCATCACGAGCACGATCGCGAACAGCGTGATGATGATGCTCATCACCGGCGAGCCGACGGTCAGGCCGCCGATCGGCAGGGAGTAGATCTGCACGCCCAGCCAGGCCACGAGCCCCGCCGCCACGAACTGCCCGGCCAGCTTGGTCATCCAGTCGAGGTCCCAGATGTCGTCGGCGACGCCGATGACCACGATCAGCAGCGAGGCGCCCAGGATGGCGATGATCGGCCCGGAGTCGGAGAAGATCAGCGTCAGCACGCCGAACTGGCTGGACAGCAGCCAGGCGACGCCGAACGCGACCAGGATGCCGAGGAACATCGCGATGCCGCCGAGCCGCGGAGTCGGCCTGGTGTGCACATCCCGTTCCCGGATCTTCGGGTACAGCCGGTACTTGAGGCTCAGCTTGTAGACGACGAGCGACATCCCGAAGGTGATGACGGCCGAGATCAGGGCGAGGGCGAGGAGGAGGGTCACGGCTCAGGCGCCCGGGGAGGAATCGGTGGGCTCCACCACGCTGTCGTCCGCGAGCTGGTCGCCGACGACGGCACGGATCTGCTCCGCCGAGATCACGCCGTGACGCAGGATGCGGAGCTTTCCCGTTCCTGCGGCCAGCGCGGTCGCGTCGACGATGGTGGACGAGCTGTCCTTGCCGTCGACGCGGTCGTACCCGGCACCCGCCTCTCCCCCGTCGAGATACACGGAGACGGAGTCGGTGAGCATGGCCTCTGCTTCCGCGGCGGTGCGGGCGGCGGGGCGGCCGGTGAGGTTGGCGGAGGAGACCGCGAGCGGGCCGGTCTCGGAGAGGAGTTCGAGGGCGATGGTGTCGCTCGGCATGCGCAGGGCGACCGTTCCGCGGGTCTCCCCCAGGTCCCAGACCAGAGACGGCTGCGCAGGAAGCACGACGGTCAGCCCGCCCGGCCAGAACTCCTGCACGAGGTCGGTCACGGCCTGCGGGACCTCTTCAGCCAGGGCGGCGAGGGTCGGGATGCCGGGGATGAGCACGGGGGGAGGCGACTGACGACCGCGACCCTTCGCATCCAGGAGACGCTGCACGGCGGCGGGGTTGAAGGCGTCCGCCGCGACCCCGTAGACCGTGTCCGTCGGTATCACGACGAGTTCGCCCCGCCCGATGGCGGCGCGTGCGAGCCGCATGCCGGTGAGGAGTTCGGAGTCGACGGAGCAGTCGTAGATGGGAGACATGTCGCCCACCATGATAGATGAGCGATCAGGGCGTTCCCTGCTGGAAGGTCGATACTTGTCCTGATGGATGTCTACTTCTTCGATTGCGACAAGACCCTCTACGACTACGACTTCCACAAGCGCCTGCCCGCGCTGGCGCAGCTCGGCGGTGTGAGCCAGTACCGCCTGGCCTCCAGCTGGTGGGCGGGAGGGTTCGAGCGCGCGGCGGAGATCGGCGAATACTCCACGAGCGCCGAATACCTGGATGCGTTCGCCGACGTGACGGGCGCCCGCCTCACGCTGGAGCAGTGGCAGCAGGCCAGGAAGGCGGCCATGACACCGATCCAGGGCTCGATCGACGCCCTGCACGAGGCGGCGACGCTCGGCACGGTCTCGCTGCTGTCCAACAACCCGATCCCGTTCAAGGACTCGCTGCCGGTGCTGACGCCCGAGATCGTCGACGTGCTGCAGGGCAACGACCTCGTCTCCGCGGTGCTCGGCGCCCGCAAGCCGGAGCGGCGAATCTTCACCAGGGCGCTCGGCCGGTTCGGCGTCGACCCTGCAGACGCGATCCTGTTCGACGACTCCCTCGCCAACGTCGAGGGCGCCCGCGAGGCCGGGATGCACGCCTTCCACTTCACCAAGCTGGCCGACGGCACCTTCGACACCGACGGCCTCCGCGCCGCCATCCACACCTTCTCCACCCGTCCCCGCCCATAGCCGTCGAGCGCAGCCATCTGGGCGGGGACGGGATCGCCGGTCAGCGGCGGCCGGCCTTGCGGCGGAACTGGATGGCCGCCCAGAGGTAGGCGCCGACGATGATCGCGAGGCACCAGCCGATCGCCCAGAGCGGGCGGGTGCCGGCGTCCGTGCCGAAGAGGAGGCTGCGGATGGTCTCGATGATGGGCGTGATCGGCTGGTTCTCGGCGATCCACTGCAGCCAGGCCGGCATCGTGTCCGTCGGCACGAACGCGCTCGACAGGTACGGCAGGAACAGCAGGGCGAAGCCGTAGCCGTTCGCGGCCGTCGGGTTCTTCGCGGCCAGCCCGATCGCGGCGTACAGCCAGGTGATCGCGAGGATGAACAGGGCGATCACCGCGATGGCGCCGAGCCACTGCGCCGCGTTCGCCGTCGGCCGGAAACCGACCGCGAGGGCCACGCCGATCACGACGCCGGTGGCCAGCAGGTTGCGCACGAGGCTCGCCACCACGTGGCCGGTGATGACCCCGTTGGCGTGCAGCGGCATGGTGCGGAACCGGTCGACGATGCCGTTCGTCATGTCGTCGGCCACGTCGACCGCGGTGCTCGACGAGCCGAAGCCCGCGCAGAGCAGGATGATGCCGGGGACGACGTAGTTCACGTAGTCCCCTCCTCCGTCGATCGCGCCGCCGAACACGTAGGTGAAGAGCAGCATGAGCATGATCGGGAGCAGGATCGCCATCGTGAGCGCTTCGACGTTGCGCACGGTGTGGCGGAGGCTGCGGCCGACGAACACGACGGTGCTCGTGAGGCGGGAGACGGTACGGTCGACGGCGGCGGGGGGTGTGGTCTGGCGGGTGTCCAGTGCGACGGTCATCGGGTGACCTCCATTTCTTCTGCTGCACGGGATGCGGTGGATGCGGGTGACGCGGGGCTCGACGTGAGCGCGAGGAACACGTCGTCCATGCTGGGCTTGCGGATGCTGACGCTGCCGCCGGGCAGGAGGTGCGCATCCAGCTGATCGATGGCGGCGCGGAGTCCGTGGACGGTGCCGTCGGTGGGGAGCTCGCGGACGATCTCGTCGTCGGCGTCCCTCAGCTCGACGACCTCTCCCCCGACGCGCGCCTTGAGCTCGGCGGCCGTGCCCTCCGCGACGACGACGCCGTGGTCGATCACGGCGATGCGGTCGGCGAGCTGGTCGGCCTCCTCCAGGTACTGCGTGGTGAGGAGGATGGTGATGCCCTGCGCCGCGAGGTCGAGGATCATCGCCCACAGCGTCTGCCTGCTGCGGGTGTCGAGTCCGGTGGTCGGCTCGTCGAGGAAGATGACCGGCGGGGTCGCGACCAGGCTGATGGCGAGGTCGAGACGCCTGCGCATCCCGCCGGAGTACGCCTTGACGCGCTTGCGGGCCGCGTCGCCGAGGTCGAAGCGCTCGATGAGCTCCGCCGTCCGCGTCCGCGCTCCTGCTGCGGTGTATCCGGAGAGCCTCGCCATCATGCGCAGGTTCTCCTCGCCGGTGAGCACGTCGTCGACGGCGGCGGACTGGCCGGTGAGGCTGATCGAGCGCTTGACGCCCTCCCTGTCGTGCACGACGTCGTGGCCGCAGACGGTGGCCTGGCCTGCATCCGGCGCCACCAGGGTGGACAGGATGTTGATCAGCGTCGTCTTGCCTGCGCCGTTCGGCCCGAGCAGCGCGAACACGCTTCCCGCCGCGACGCTGAGGTCGATGCCGTCCAGCACACGCTGGTCGCCGAAGGACTTCCGGAGGCCGGCGATCTGGATCGCTTGAGCTGTCATGATCGGTTCCTTTCTGCATCCACTCTTCTGAGTACGACGCAAACTGTTTATGGTGCACGCTGTTTTGTTTAAGGTATACACAGTTCTAGGATGGGTGTCAACAACCGAAAGGGCGCGACATGGCCGATGCCGTCGAAGAAGCACTCCCCCGAGCCGTAGCGCTCAGCTGGGGAGTCGCAGAGCGCCCGCAGCGCGGGCCGAAACGCGAGCTCAGCATCGAGCGGATCGTCGACGCGGCGATCCAGCTCGCCGACGACGAGGGCCTCGCGGCGGTCTCGATGAGCAAGATCGCGACGGCGCTCGGCTTCACCACGATGTCCCTCTACCGCTACGTCACCAGCAAGGACGACGTGCTCGCCCTGATGCAGGACGCGGTCTGCGCCGTGCCGATCCCCTCCGAAGAGGAGGACACGGACTGGCGCAGCGGGCTGCGGCTCTGGGCGATGGCGAGCATCCAGGTGGTCCAGGCGCACCCCTGGTTCCCCGACATCCCGATCGCGGGAATGCCGCTGATGCCGAACAACCTCGCGGTGCTCGACTGGGGACTGCGGGTGATGAAGGACCTGCCGCTCACCGAGCCGGAGAAGATGTCGACGGCCCTGCTGCTCAGCTCGTATGCGCGCGCGACCGCGGTCGTCGAACGGGATGTGACCCGCTCACGTCAGCTGGACGGCCCTCCGCAGCGCGGCGAGGCGTTCACCGCGGCGCTGGCCGAGCTCGTCACCCCGGAGCGCTTCCCATACCTGTCGCCGCTTGTGCTCTCCGGCACGTACTCGGACGCAGAGGGCGACGACGACCAGGACGACTTCGCGTTCGGGCTGGAACGCATCCTGGACGGCATCGAGCACTACGTGTCGTCCCGGCGCAGCGGCGAGCCGGTCACGGCCTACGAGCCCCGGCCGGAGCCCGTGCCGAACGACAAGGCGATCCGCGAGGCGGCGAAGGCCCGCAGGGAGGCGGAGTCGCAGCTGCGGGAGGCGCGGAAGCGGGAGCGCGAGGTGATCGCGAAGGTGCGCGAGCGGCTGGCGAAGGAGGAGGAGCGCCGCGCGCGGCAGAACGGCTAGCCGCGCGCGGCAGAAGGGCTAGCGGATCGCGGTCGTCGTGCGGTCGCGCGTCGTCAGATCGCGGTGCGTCGCGGCGGCACGCCACCCGTCCGCGGTGAGCAGCTCCCGGATCTCGGCCCCCTGCAGCTCGCCGTGCTCCAGGACGAGCGTTCCCCCCTCGTGCAGCAGCCGTCTAGCCACGCGCGAGATCGTCCGGACGACGTCGAGGCCGTCCTGGCCGCCGTAGAGCGCGGCCGGCGGGTCGTAGAGCCGCACCTCCGGGTCGCGCGGGATCGCCTCGGCTGGGATGTACGGCGGGTTGGAGATGACGACGTCGACCGTGCCGTCGAGCTCGGGCAGCGCGTCGGCCAGGTCCACGAACACGACCCTGGCGTTCGTGACGCCGGACTCCTCCACGTTGCGTCTGGCCCAGATGAACGCCTCCGGCGAGTTCTCGACGGCGTGGATGCGCGCGTGCGGCACCTCCGTCGCCATCGCCAGCGCGATCGCCCCGCTCCCCGTGCCGAGGTCGACGCCGATCGGCTCTGCGCTCGGCACGGAGCGCAGCGCGTCGATCGCGAACTGCACCACCTGCTCGGTCTCCGGCCGCGGCACGAACACGCCGGGCCCGACGGCCAGCTCCAGCGAGCGGAACGGGGCGGTGCCGGTGATGTGCTGCAAAGGCTCGCGGGTGGCGCGGCGTTCTGCGAGTTCTCTGATGCGCGACACGTCCGCATCCTGGACCGTCGCATCCAGGTGGATGAGCGCCTGCACGCGCCCGCGCCCCTCGCCGAGCACATGGCCGACGAGCAGGTCGGCGTCGACCTCCGGGTCGGGGACGCCCGCGCGCGCGAGGAGCGCTGCGACCTCGTCTCTGACGGAGCGGACGGACGGAGGGGAGCTGGCTTCGGATGACATCGCCCGTCGAGCCTACGGCACGCCCCCAGGAGTCACACAGACGGTTACCCGCCGCGACGGGAATAGAGTTGTAAGGCTTTCACACCGTCCACCCGCGTCAACGAGGAAGAGCCATGACTGGTCACGTCTACGAGAACATCACCGAGGCGGTCGGAAGGACCCCGCTCGTCAAGCTCAATCGCATCGCCGAAGGCGTCGGCGCGACGGTGCTCGGCAAGCTGGAGTTCTACAACCCGGCCGGCAGTGTCAAAGACCGCATCGGCGTCGCGATCATCGACGCGGCGGAGAAGGCGGGAGCGCTGCGTCCGGGCGGCACCGTCGTCGAGGGCACGAGCGGCAACACCGGCATCGCGCTCGCGATGGTCGGCGCCGCCCGCGGATACAAGGTGATCCTGACCATGCCGGAGACGATGAGCAAGGAACGCCGCGTGCTGCTGCGCGCGTTCGGCGCGGAAATCGTGCTCACGCCCGGACCGGACGGGATGCGCGGAGCGGTCGAGAAGGCCAAGGAGATCGTCGCGAACACCGAGAACGCCATCTGGGCGCAGCAGTTCGCGAACGAGGCCAACCCGGCCATCCACCGCGCGACGACCGCGGAGGAGATCTGGGAGGACACCGACGGCGGTGTCGACATCTTCGTCGCCGGCGTCGGCACCGGAGGCACCATCACCGGTGTCGGCCAGGTGCTGAAGGAGCGGAAGCCCGGCGTGCAGGTGGTCGCCGTTGAGCCGATCGACTCCCCCATCCTGAACGGCGGCAAGCCAGGGCCGCACAAGATCCAGGGCATCGGCGCGAACTTCGTGCCGGAGATCCTGGACACCACGATCTACGACGAGGTCGTCGACGTGTCGTTCGACGACGCTCTCGACATCGCGAAGAAGCTCGCCAGCGAGGAGGGCATCCTCGCCGGGATCTCGTCCGGAGCGATCGTCTGGGCTGCCCTGCAGCTCGCGAAGCGGCCGGAGAACGCGGGCAAGACCATCGTCGCCGTCGTGTGCGACACCGGTGAGCGCTACATCTCGACCCCGCTCTGGGCCGACCTGCTGGACTGATCCATTGGCGTTCATCTCCCGCATCCGTGAGGACATCGCGAACGCGCGCAGACACGATCCTGCAGCGCGCAGCGGTTTCGAGGTCTTCACGGCGTACTCCGGCCTGCACGCGATCTGGTCCTACCGCCTCGCCCACCGGCTGTGGCGGTCAGGGCTGAAGATGCCTGCGCGGTTCCTGTCGCAGTTCACCCGGTTCCTGACCGGCATCGAGATCCACCCGGGCGCCACGATCGGACGGCGCTTCTTCATCGACCACGGGATGGGCGTGGTGATCGGCGAGACCACCTTCGTCGGCGACGACGTGATGCTGTACCACGGCGTCACCCTGGGCGGGAAGGGCAGCGGTCACGGCAAGCGGCACCCGACGATCGGCGACGGTGTGATCGTCGGCGCAGGGGCGAAGGTGCTCGGCGCGATCTCGATCGGGTCGCACACCGTGATCGGCGCGAACGCCGTCGTCATCCACGACTCCCCGTCGGGGTCCGTCCTCACCGGCGTCCCGGCCCGCGCTCGCCCGCGCACCGGCCACGAGCAGATCCCCGGCGACGACTTCCTCGACCCGGCCATCTACATCTGACAGCCGGGTCGGGAGAAGGTCAGTCGGTGGCGAGGTCGGCCAGGCGGGACTCCTCGTCGGCCTGGATGCAGGAGTCGATGACCGGCTCCAGGGCACCGTTCATGACGGCGTCGAGGTTGTACGCCTTGTAGCCGGTGCGGTGGTCGGCGATCCGGTTCTCCGGGAAGTTGTACGTGCGGATGCGCTCTGAACGGTCCATCGTGCGGATCTGGCTCTTGCGCACGGCGGCGGCCTCCGCATCCAGTTCCTCCTGCTGGCGCGCGAGCACGCGGGCGCGCAGCACGCGCATCCCGGCCTCGCGGTTCTGCAGCTGGCTCTTCTCGTTCTGCATCGCCACGACGATGCCGGTCGGGAGGTGCGTGATGCGCACGGCGGAGTCCGTCGTGTTGACCGACTGGCCGCCGGGGCCGCTCGACCGGTAGACGTCGATCTTCAGGTCGTTCTGGTTGATCTCGACCTCCTCCGGCTCATCCACCTCGGGGAAGACGAGCACGCCCGCCGCGGACGTGTGGATGCGTCCCTGCGACTCGGTCGCCGGCACCCGCTGAACGCGGTGCACCCCGCCCTCGTACTTCAGGTGTGCCCAGACGCCCTCCGCCGGGTCGCTGGACGAGCCCTTGATCGCGAGCTGGACGTCTTTGATGCCGCCGAGGTCGCTGGAGGTCTGCTCCAGGATCTCGGTCTTCCACTTCTTCGACTCCGCGTAGTGCAGGTACATCCGGAGCAGGTCGGCGGCGAACAGCGCGGACTCCGCCCCGCCCTCGCCCATCTTGATCTCCATGATGACGTCGCGGCTGTCGTTGGGGTCGCGCGGGATCAGCAGCCTGCGCAGCTTCTCGCCGGACTCCTCCAGGCTCGCTTCGAGCCCGGGCACCTCCTCGGCGAACGCCTCGTCCTCCGCTGCCAGCTCCTTCGCCGCCGCGAGGTCGTCCTCCAGCTGCTTCCACTGGTGGTACGCGGCGACGATGCGGCTGAGTTCCGCATAGCGCCGGTTGACCTTCTTGGAGCGCACGGGATCGCTGTGCAGCTCCGGGTCGGCGAGCTGCTCCTGCAGGTCGTCGTGCTCGGCGATCAGGCTGTTCACCGATTCGAACATTGCGTCTTCTTTCTGAGTGGGTACGAGCGTGTCCGGGAACGGAAAAGTGCCCGTCGACTCCGCGGTTCTGCGGGGTCGGCGGGCACTTCTCAGCTAGCGGTGGTCGTTCTCGTGGCCGTGCGAGTGCGCGGTGCCGTGGCCGTTGGCCGGCGCGGGCATCGACTTCTGGACCTGCATCAGGAACTCGACGTTGCTCGAGGTCTCCTTGAGACGGCCGAGCACGATCTCGAGCGCCTGCTGCTGGTCGAGGCCGGCGAGGGCACGACGCAGCTTCCAAGTGATCTTGACCTCGTCCGCGCCCATCAGCATCTCTTCGCGGCGGGTGCCGGATGCATTGACGTCGACAGCGGGGAAGATGCGCTTGTCCGCCAGCTGGCGGGACAGGCGGAGCTCCATGTTGCCGGTGCCCTTGAACTCCTCGAAGATGACCTCGTCCATCTTGGAACCGGTCTCGACGAGCGCAGAGGCGAGGATCGTGAGCGATCCGCCGTGCTCGATGTTGCGGGCGGCTCCGAAGAAGCGCTTCGGCGGGTACAGCGCAGAGGCGTCGACACCACCGGAGAGGATGCGACCGGATGCGGGGGCAGCCAGGTTGTACGCGCGGCCCAGGCGGGTGATCGAGTCGAGCAGCACGACGACGTCGTGGCCGAGCTCCACCAGACGCTTCGCACGCTCGATGGCGAGCTCGGCGACCGTGGTGTGGTCTTCTGCCGGACGGTCGAAGGTTGAGGCGATGACCTCACCCTTCACCGTGCGCTGCATGTCGGTGACCTCTTCCGGACGCTCGTCGACCAGGACGACCATGAGGTGCACCTCAGGGTTGTTCGTGGTGATGGCGTTGGCGATCTGCTGCATGACGATCGTCTTGCCGGCCTTCGGCGGCGCGACGATGAGGCCGCGCTGGCCCTTGCCGATCGGGGCGACCAGGTCGATGATGCGCTGCGTCAGCTTGCCGGGCTCCGTCTCGAGGCGCAGGCGCTCCTGGGGGTAGAGCGGGGTCAGCTTGCCGAACTCGACGCGGCCTGCCGCCTCGTCGATGGTCTGGCCGTTGATCGAGTCGACCTTGACGATGGCGTTGTACTTCTGGCGGGTGTTGTTCTCGCCCTCGCGCGGCTGGCGGATGGCTCCGACGACGGCGTCGCCCTTGCGCAGGTTGTACTTCTTGACCTGGCCGAGGGAGACGTAGACGTCGCTGGCGCCCGGCAGGTAGCCGGAGGTGCGGACGAACGCGTAGTTGTCGAGCACATCCAGGATGCCCGCGACGGGGATGAGCACGTCGTCATCGCTGATCTCGGGCTCGAGCTCGTCTGCTCCGGTGCTTCCGCGGCGCTTGCGGTCGCGGTAGCGGTTGCGGCCTGCGCGGTCGCCGTCGGCCTGGGTGTCCTGGCCGCCGTTGCGGTTCTGCTGACCGTTGCGGTTCTGCTGGCCGTTCTGGCCGCCCTGCTTCTGGTCGTCGCGGTCCCTGTCGCGGTCGGCCTGCTGGCCGCCCTGCTGGTTCTGGGCCTGCTGGGCGTCTCCGCCCTGCTGGCCGTTCTGGCCCTGGCCGTTCTTGTTGCGGTTCCTGTTGCGATTGCGGCCCTGACGGGGCTGCTGGTCGCCGTTGCCCTGAGCGTCGCCCTGAGCCTGCGCGTCGCCCGCATCCTGCGATCCTGCGCCGTTGTCGGCCTTCTCGCCCTGGTCCTGCTGGGCGTTCTGGTCGGCGTCCCGCCCGCGTCCGCGGCGGCGGTTGCGGCCCTGACCCTGGCCCTGCTCCGACTGCTTGTCGCCGTCGGCGCCGGCCTGCTGGGCGGCGGACTCGCGGTTGGCGAGCGCGGAGTCGAGCAGCGCATCCACATCCGGGATGAGCGAGTCGACGCCGGTCGCACCGGTGTTCACGTGGGTCGCTGCTGCGATCCCGGTGCCGTCTGCGCTCGACACGCGGCGCGAGCCGCGGCGGCGGGGCGCCTGCTCGGCGGGAGCGGTGGCTGCGTCCGGCAGCACGGGCTCTCCGACGTGCGGCTCCTCCGATGCCGGCTCTGCGATGAGCGGCTCGATGAGGACCTGGGATGCTGCACGGGCGTTCTCCGCTGCCGGTGCGGCAGCGGGTGCTTCGGCTGCGGGGGTCGCGGAACCCGCGGCCTCCGCACGCGCGGCGGCGATGGCCGTCACGAGTTCGCCCTTGCGAAGCTTGGTTGCTCCCTGAAGTCCCAACTGGGCGGCGAGAGCCTGAAGCTCTGCCACCTTGAGGGAGGTCAGGTCGCTGGTGTCCACGCCCCCGGCGTGGAGTTCGACATCAGTCACTGAAGAGGATTCCTTTCCCCCGACGCGCGATTCTCGCCGTCGTTCTGGAGCACTCGTCACATGAACTACCGGTTCTGGGGTGTCACCGAAAGGTACTCGGGTGCACAGGTAGGAGTGACGGCATGATTGCTAGAAATCACCCGAAGATCAGATTCGCTCATGGAGAGGTTTCTGCGGGTGCACGCACAGTTTACCACTGATGCGGGACTGCTCTTGACGCTACGCGACCGGCGTGTCCAGCGCTTTCGCGGCGAGCTGCGAGACCGTTGCGCCCTTGAAGTCGACCGCGAGCATGAGCGCCTGCCAGGGCGTCTCCGACTGCGCGGCCACCAGCTCGGCGGCGGCGAGCCGCTGGCTCGGGTCACTGCAGAGCACGAGGATCGACGGACCTGCTCCCGAGACGACAGCGGCGAAGCCGTTCTCCCGCAGCAGCGTGATCAGCCGGTCGGTCTCCGGCATGGCGGAGGCGCGGTAGCTCTGGTGGAGCTTGTCCTCCGTTGCGGCGTGCAGCAGCTCTGGGCTCTGGATGAGGGCGGCGACCAGCAGCGCGGACCGCGAGACGTTGAAGACCGCATCCTCGTGGGGCACGGACTGCGGCTGCAGGCTGCGGGCGAGCGCCGTCGACATGACGTGCTGCGGCACGAGCACGAGCGGAGAGACGCCGCGGTGCACGATCAGCTTCTTGAACCGCGGGCCCTCGGGGGTGACCCACGCGATGGTGAGTCCTCCGAAGAGCGCGGGGGCCACGTTGTCCGGGTGGCCCTCCATGTCGTTGGCGAGCGCGAGGAGACCCTGGGCGTCGATGTCGACGATGCCGTCGAGCAGCCCCTTCGCCGCCATGATGCCGGAGACGATGGCGGCACCGGAGGAACCGAGTCCCCTGCCGTGCGGGATGTTGTTGCGGGCGACGAGCTGCAGCCCGGGCATCGGGATGCCGACGGACTCGAAGGTGTGCGCGATGGCCCGGACCACGAGGTTGCTCTCGTCGGTGGGCACCTCGCCGGCTCCGACGCCGATGACCTCGACGGTCGCGCCGGGCTCGTCGCGGACCGACACCTGCAGTTCGTCGTAGAGCGCGAGGGCGAGACCGAGGGTGTCGAAGCCCGGGCCGAGGTTGGCGCTGGTCGCCGGAACCTTGACCGTGACGGCGCGGCCGCTCAGGTCGGCGGCCTGCGAGGTCACGCGGTTGCCTTTTCGCTCGCCACCAGACCGAGCACGTCGGCGATGGCGGTGGTGTCCACGGGGACGACGGTGGGCTGGACGTCGGAGCCGTCAGCGGTGCGGAGGGCCCACTGCGGGTCCTTCAGGCCGTGGCCGGTGACGGTGAGGACGACGGTCGCGCCGGCGGGGATGACCCCGGCGGCCGAGCGCTCCAGCAGACCGGCGACGCTGATCGCGGAGGCCGGCTCGACGAAGATGCCGACCTCGGCGGACAGGATGCGCTGCGCTTCGAGGATGTGCTCGTCCGAGATCGCGCCGAAGTAGCCGTCGCTGTCGTCGCGCGCGTTGAGCGCGAGCTCCCACGACGCCGGGTTGCCGATGCGGATGGCCGTGGCGATGGTGTCCGGGTCCTTGACGGGCTGGCCGAGAACGATCGGGGCGCTGCCTGCGGCCTGGAAGCCGAACATCCTGGGCAGCTTGGTGGCCTCTCCGCGCTGCAGCTCCTCGGTGTATCCGCGGTGGTACGCCGTGTAGTTGCCCGCGTTGCCGACGGGGACGATGTGGAAGTCCGGGGCGTCGCCGAGCACCTCGACGACCTCGAACGCTGCCGTCTTCTGGCCCTCGATGCGGTCGGGGTTCACCGAGTTGACGAGGTGGACCGGGTAGTTGGTCGCGAGTTCGCGGGCGATGTCGAGACAGTCGTCGAAGTTGCCCTGCACCTGCAGCAGCTGCGCGTTGTGCGCGATGGCCTGGCTGAGCTTGCCCATCGCGATCTTGCCCTCCGGCACCAGCACGACGGCCTGGATGCCCGCGTGCGTCGCGTACGCCGCGGCCGACGCGGAGGTGTTGCCGGTGGATGCGCAGATGACGGCCTTCGCGCCGTGCTCGACGGCCTTCGAGATGGCCATCGTCATGCCGCGGTCCTTGAAGGAGCCGGTGGGGTTCATACCCTCGAACTTGACGAACACGTTCGCACCCGTGCGCGCGGAGAGCGCAGGAGCGGGCAGCAGCGGCGTGCCGCCTTCGCCGAGCGTCACGATCGGAGTGGCATCGCTGATGTTCAGGCGGTCCGCGTATTCACGCAGGACGCCCCGCCACTGACGACTATTCGCTTTCTCGGGCATTACGATCCTTCGACTCGGAGTACGGATGAGATGGCTGTCACGGCGTCGCTCGCCGCGAGAGCCTCAACGGTGGCCGCGAGTGCGGCCTCCTCGGCCTCGTGGGTGCCGATAACCAGGGTAGCGGTGGGCGCGCCGTTGCCGTGAACCGCAGCGTTACCTGCGATGACGGCGCTCGGGATCGTGACGGGCCCTGTGGTGCTCGGCACGGACTGCTGCACCGTCTCCACGCTCACGCCGCCATCGCTCAGGATGCGCGCGACCGCGGCCAGCACGCCGGGCTGGTCCGCCACATCCAGAGTGATCTGGTAGCGGGTGACGACGCGTCCGATGTCGAGCACGGGAAGCTGCGCGTGCGTCGACTCCGCGACGCCCGGGCCACCGACCACGTGCCGCCTGGCCGCAGAGACGAGGTCGCCGAGCACGGCGGACGCCGTCTCCACTCCCCCGGCGCCAGCACCGTAGAACATGAGGTCGCCGGCGGCGGCGGACTGCACGAACACTGCGTTGTGCGCACCGTGCACGGCAGCCAGTGGATGGTCGCGGCTGATCAGCGCGGGATACACCCGCGCGGACACGCCCTCCTGGCCGGTCTCCGGGTCGGTGAGGCGCTCGCAGATCGCGAGCAGCTTGATCACGGACCCCGCCTCCCTGGCCGCGTCGACCTGCGCCGTGGTGACCGAGGTGATGCCCTCGCGGTAGACGGATTCGAGCGGCACCGTGGTGTGGAAGGCGAGGCTCGCGAGGATCGCGGCCTTCTGCGCCGCATCGTATCCGCCGATGTCGGCCGTCGGGTCCGCCTCGGCGTAACCGCGGTCGGTGGCGGTGGCGAGGGCGTCCTGCAGGGACTCGCCGTTCACATCCATGCGGTCGAGGATGAAGTTGGTCGTGCCGTTGACGATGCCGAGGATGCGGTTGACCCTGTCGCCGGCGAGGCTGTCGCGCAGCGGCCGGATGATCGGGATGGCTCCGGCGACGGCCGCCTCGTAGTAGAGCTGCGCGCCGACCTGCTCCGCCGCCTCGAACAGCTCGGGACCGTGCGTGGCCAGCAGCGCCTTGTTGGCGGTGATCACGTCCGCGCCGGAGTTGATGGCCTGCAGCACGTAGCCGCGGGCGGGCTCGACGCCGCCCATCAGTTCGACCACGATGTCCGCGCCGAGGATCAGGGATGCAGCGTCGGTGGTGAACAGCTCGCGCGGCAGGTCGACGTCGCGCTGCGCATCCAGGTCGCGGACGGCGATGCCGACCAGTTCGAGCTTCGCGCCGACCCGGGAGGCGAACTCGTCTCCCTGTTCCAGCAGCAGCCGGGCCACCTGCGATCCGACGGAGCCTGCGCCCAGCAGGGCGACCCGGAGGTTGCGGTACTCGATCATGCGTCGGCTCCTTCGTACGCAGCGTCGCGCATCAGCAGGTCGTGCTCGGTCTCTCCGCGCACGATGACGCGGGATGCGCCGTCGCGGACGGCGATCACGGCCGGCCTGCCCACGTGGTTGTAGTTGCTCGCGAGCGACCAGCAGTATGCGCCGGTCGCCGGGACGGCGAGCAGGTCGCCGGGGGCCACGTCGCCGGGAAGGTAGTCGGCGTCGACGACGATGTCTCCGCTCTCGCAGTGCTTGCCGGCGATGCGCACCAGCTCGGGGGGCGCGACGGACTGCCGTCCGGCGATCCGCACGGAGTAGTCGGCCCCGTAGAGCGCGAGCCGCGCGTTGTCGCTCATGCCGCCGTCGACGCTCACGTACCGGCGGATCGCGGCCTCCCCGTCGTCCTGGAACGCCACGGGCACATCCTTGGTCGTGCCGGCGGTGTAGAGCGTGAGCCCCGCACGTCCGATGATCGCCCGGCCGGGCTCGAACGCCACCACGGGAAGAGGGATGCCCAGCTCGGCGCAGCCCGCGGCGACTGTCTGCGCGATGGTCTCCGCCAACTCCTCGATCGGCGTCGGGTCGTCGGCGGACGTGTACGCGATGCCGAAACCGCCGCCGAGGTTCAGTTCGGGAACCGGCCCATCGGCCAGAAGCTCGGTGTGCACGGCGAGCAGCCGGGCGGCGGACTCCGCGAAGCCGTCCGCCCCGAAGATCTGCGAGCCGATGTGACAGTGCAGGCCGAGGAAGTTCAGCGACGCGTGGCTCCGGATGCGCGCGGCGGCGTCCGCGGCGGCCGCCAGCCCGATCCCGAACTTCTGATCCTCGTGCGCGGTCGCGAGGAAGGCGTGCGTGTGCGCGTGCACCCCGCTGTTGACGCGCAGCCGCACCGACTGGACGCGACCGTGCCTGGCGGCGGCCTCTGCGACGCGCTCGATCTCCTGCACGCTGTCGATGATGATGGCGCCGATGCCGAGCGAGACGGCCCTGTCGATCTCGGCGAGGGACTTGTTGTTCCCGTGGAAGCCCAGACGCTCCGGGGCGACGCCCGCTGCGACGGCGACGGCGAGCTCCCCGCCACTGCAGACGTCGATGTTGAGGCCGGCCTCGCTCATCCAGCGCGCGACCTCGATGCTGAGGAACGCCTTGCCCGCGTAGTAGACCTTCGCGGAGCCCCCGACGCGCTCGAAAGCGCCGACCAGGGCGGAGCGCACCTCGGTAGCGCGATCACGCGCATCCACTTCGTCGACGATGTAGACGGGGGTGCCGTAGCGAGCGGCGAGTTCGGCGGCGCTCACACCGCCGACGACGAGCTCGCCGTCCCGTCGTTCCACCGTGCGCGACCAGAGGCCGGGATGGAGGGCGTTGGCGTCGCCGGGAACGGCGAGCCATTCGGGGGCGAGCGGATTGGCTGCCGCGTGCGTGTCAAAGGCCACTGGGAAAACCTCACGGAATGAATCGAGTGGGGATCTCTCGGAGGCGAGCGGACCCGGATTGGTCCCTGAAGCCGGTGGAGAAGTACCGGAAGTCTATCGGGGGCCGGGCTGGGGATTCGCCCGTGTTACGACCGGGGGCCGGCACCCGTCAGCAACTGCCCTTGCTCTTCAGCGACTTCTCGTTCACCACGAAGTCCTGCGCGTTCAGGGTGACCGTGGCCATGCCCTTGCTGATCGCGATGTCGTTCACCAGCACGCCGTCCGGGAGGTACTGGGCGACGCAGACCGGGATGGGGCCGCGGTTGGTCAGCGCTTTGACGAGGGTGGAGAGGTCGAGGGCCGTGTCGGCCGCGCCCGTGGTGACCTTCGCATCCACCGGGAGCAGGTTGACCGTCTTGCCCGCCGCCTCCGGGGAGACGGTCACCTGGTAGCCGATCGGCAAGCCGAGGAGGGACGCGGTGCCGTCGTAGCTGATGGTGCCCTTTCCGAGGGCGAGATCGCCGTCGACGCCGGGGACCGTGACCAGCTTGTTCAGCGACGACTGCGAGATGGTCAGCGCACCGTCGATGCTCTGCACCGGCTTGGAGAAGTCGGCGGGCACGCCGGTGGCCGTGACCTTGGCGTGGATGGGCGAGCCGTTGACACTCAGCGCCGGCGCATCCAGGACAACCTTCTCGAACCGCCCGCTCAGATACTGCTGCAGCACGGAGACGCCGCCGATGCTGGTCGACACGTCGCCCTTCACCTCGGCGGGGAGGCTCTTCTCCACCTCGGCCGAGATGCGCTGCTGCGCCACCTGGCGCACGATGGCGTCCGCGACGAAGAACAGCCCGACGAGCACGACGATCGGGATGACGATCCACAGCACCAGCCGCAGCGTGCGCCTCCGCTTCGGCGGCCTGGCCGTCTCCACGATCACCTCTGTCGCCTGCGTGTCAGTCATCGGCGGATGCTCACATTCTGTCCGGAGCGGAGACCCCGAGGAGCCCGAGACCGTTGCGGATGACCTGGCCGGTGGCGTCGTTCAGCCACAGGCGGGTGCGGTGCAGGTCGGTGACGGGCTCGTCGCCGAGCGGGATGACACGGGTCGCTGCGTACCAGGTGTGGTAGAGCCCAGCGAGCTCCTCGATGTAGCGGGCGACTCGGTGCGGCTCGCGCAGTTCGGCCGCCTGCGCGACGATCCGCGGGAACTCCTGCAGCCCGCCGAGCAGAGCGGATTCGCTCTCGTGCGTGAGCAGTTCCGGCGCGAACGCGCTGCGGTCGACACCGGCGGCCGCTGCGTTGGCGGCGACGGACCGGGTGCGGGCGTGGGCGTACTGCACGTAGAAGACGGGGTTCTCGTTGCTGCGCTTGCTCAGCAGGTCGAGGTCGATGTCGAGCTGCGAATCGCTGGACGAGCGCACCAGGGCGTAGCGTCCTGCGTCGACGCCCACCGCGTCCACCAGGTCGTCGAGCGTGACGATGGTGCCGGCGCGCTTCGACATCTTGACGGGCTCACCGTCGCGGACCAGGTTGACCATCTGGCCGATCAGGATCTGCAGATTGACGTTCGGGACGTCGCCGAACGCCTCGACGGCGGCCTGGAGCCGCGCGACGTAGCCGTGGTGGTCGGCGCCGAGCATGATGAGGTTCTGCTCGAAGCCGCGCTCGCGCTTGTTCAGGTAGTAGCCGAGGTCGCCGGAGATGTACGCCGGCTCTCCGTTCGAGCGGATGACGACGCGGTCGCGGTCGTCGCCGAACGTGGTGGTGCGGAGCCAGACGGCTCCGTCCTCCTCGAAGATGTGGCCCTGCTCGCGCAACCGCTCGATGGCGCGCTCGACGGCCCCGGACTCGTGCAGCGAGTCCTCGTGGAAGTACACGTCGAAGTCGACGCCGAAACCGTGCAGCTTCTCCTTGATCTCGGCGAACATCAGCTCGGTGCCGACCGAACGGAACACCTCCTGCTGCTCGTCGCGCGACAGGGAGGAGATGTCGCCGTCGTAGCGCTCGACCACCTGGGCGGCGATGTCGGAGATGTACGCTCCGCCGTAGCCGTCCTCCGGCGTCGGCTCACCCAGGTATGCGGCGAGGAGGCTCCTGGCGAAGCGGTCGATCTGCGAGCCGTGGTCGTTGAAGTAGTACTCGCGCGTGACGTCCGCGCCCTCGGCCTTGAGGATGCGCGCGAGGCTGTCGCCGACGGCCGCCCAGCGCACGCCGCCCATGTGGATGGGGCCGGTCGGGTTGGCGGAGACGAACTCCAGGTTGACCGTCAGGCCGTCGTAGAGGTGCCCGTTGCCGTAGTCGTCGCCCGCCTCGACGATGGTCTTCGCCAGCTGGCCGGCCGCAGCAGCATCCAGCCGGAAGTTGATGAAGCCAGGACCGGCGACCTCTGCGGAGGCGACGCCGTCGATGGATGCGGCGGCCTCGGCGATCTCGGTGGCCAGCTCCCGCGGGTTGGCGCCGACCTTCTTCGCCAGGCGCATGGCGACGTTGGACGCCCAGTCGCCGTGCTCGCGGTTCTTGGGGCGCTCGAGGGGGACGTCGTCGATCGTGACGACGACAGCATCCCCTGCACCCTCCTCCGCGCCGTCCCCGCGTCGCCGCTCGACAACGGAGGTCACGATGTCGAGCAGGGCAGCAGAGAGGTCAGCAGGAGTCACGATCAACGATTCTACCGGGCACGCGCTGCATCGATTGCCTAACGAACGGGCCGCGACGGCCGGTCCTCTCCGCCCGGCTTGATAGGGTCATCGCGATGTGCGCCGCCGCGCATCCTCTCGCAGTGAATCCCGACCATCCGACGGAGAACGAACACGCATGGCCAACCCCACCAGAACCGCCGCCCGAGCAGCGGCTGCCGTCACGGCGATCCTCGCCTGCACCCTGGCCATGACCGCGTGCGCCGGCCCGTCGAAGAGCGCGGGAGGCTCATCGTCCCCCTCCGCCTCCGCGAACGCGGGAGGCACGAAAGCGCCGACGCCGACGCCCACCCCGACGCCGACGGACCCGCCCACCCCGGTCACCCTCACCTGCGACCAGATCGTCACGCCGGACCAGGCGTACGCATACAACCCCAACTTCGGCACGGACCCCGCATACCAGCCCAAGGACGGCAGCCTGGAGAAGCAGGTCGCCGACTGGAAGGGCGTCACCTGCGCCTGGCTCAACCAGACCAGCGGCGACGTGATCGAGATCGCGGTCGCCCAGCCGCCGGCGAGCGCCCTCGAAGGCCTGAAGAACGCGGCGGTCACCGCAGCGACCCCGGTGCCCACCTACGGTGTTCCCCCGGAGGTCGAGGGATACTTCAAGCAGGGAACCCCCGGTCAGGTGCAGGTCTTCCGCGGCGCATACTGGATCGTCTCCGACTCGGCCGCCTTCTTCGAGCCGGGCGACGCAGCCCCCCTGATGGAATCGGTGCTCGCCAACCTGCCGAAGTAGCCCACACCGGACGTGCGAAAGGTGCGTCCCGCGGGATGCTAGCCTGGATGCACCCTGGCCCCCATAGCTCAGGGGATAGAGCGTCTGCCTCCGGAGCAGAAGGCCGTAGGTTCAAATCCTACTGGGGGCACCAGATACGACGAGAGGCCGTCCCCAGCGGGACGGCCTCTCGTGTGTTTCAGGAACGGGTGCCGCTACGAAGCGACCTCCTCGCGGCGCGGGAGCTTCCAGCCGGGGCGCACGTAGTGGCAGGTGTAGCCCCACGGGATGCGCTCCAGGTAGTCCTGGTGCTCGGGCTCCGCCTCCCAGAACGGGCCGGCGGGCGACAGCTCGGTGACCACGGGGCCCGGCCAGAGTCCCGAGGCGTCGACGTCGGCGATGGTGTCCTCCGCCACGCGGCGCTGCTCGTCGGTCTCGTAGAAGATCGCGGAGCGGTAGCTGGTGCCCACGTCGTTGCCCTGGCGGTTCTTGGTCGACGGGTCGTGGATCTGGAAGAAGAACTCCAGCAGGTCGCGGTAGCTGACCTTCGACGGGTCGAAGACGATCTCGATCGCCTCGGCGTGGCTTTCGTGGTTGCGGTATGTGGCGTTCGGCACGTCGCCTCCTGTGTAGCCGACACGGGTGTCGAGCACGCCGGGGCGCTTGCGGATCAGGTCCTCCATGCCCCAGAAACAGCCACCGGCGAGGATGGCCTTCTCCGTGGCGGGAGTGGCGGGGGTGGTGGGTGTTGCGTCGGTCATCGGGTGACCTCCTCATTCTCGAACAGGTGACGATAGTCGCCGTAGCCCTCGGTGTCGAGGTCGGCGAGCGGGATGAAACGGAGGGCGGCGGAGTTGATGCAGTATCGCATCCCTCCCGCCTCGGCGGGGCCGTCGTCGAACAGGTGGCCGAGGTGGCTGTCCCCGTGGGCCGAACGGACCTCGGTGCGCACCATCCCGAACGTCCTGTCGCGCTTCTCGACGATGTTGGCCGGGTCGACGGGCACGGTGAAGCTCGGCCAGCCCGACCGGCTGTCGTACTTGTTCACCGAGGCGAACAGCGGCTCTCCGGAGACGATGTCGACGTAGAGACCCGCCTCCTTGTTGTCCCAGAACTCGTTACGGAACGCCGGCTCCGTGGCCTCGCGCTGCGTGACGGCGTACTGCTCGGGGGTCAGGCGGGAGACTGCATCCTGGGTCTTGCGGTAATCGTGTGACACGTGATCCTCCTCGACGGGGTTCCGGCGCAGCTGGCTGCTGGGCCGTCAGAGAATAGAACACGGCGAGGCGGACGGTTGGTCCCGCTGAAACTGTGTGTTCCCTGGCAATGACCGATCAGGCGCGGTCGTGCAGGGTGACCTGGTAGCCGTCCGGGTCGGCGAAGGTGAAGGTGCGGCCGAACGGGCCATCGATGGGCGCGGAGACGATCGTGCGGCCGTCCGCGACCAGGGCGTCGTGGATGTCCTGGACGTCGGTGGCGTGGAGCCAGAGCGCGACGCCGATGCCCGGCTGCGAGACGGACGCCAGGTCGGTGCCTTCCACGATGTCCCTGAGCGCGAACGCGATCGGCTTCGTGTCGAAGACGACGGCGTGCGGAGGGCCGGCCGGGGAGCGGACGAGCCCGAGGTACTGCTCGTAGAACGCCTGGGATGCGTCGAGGTCGCGCACCTGGATGGAGATGAAGTCTGGGCCGATGGCTGGCATGGTGTGTTCCTTCTTTTCGTGTCAGTTTTCTGACATGGCTGACTCTATGTCAGACTACTGACATGAGTCAAGACGGTGTCGGCGTCGACCTGGAGACGTCACTGGGCTATCTGCTGAAAGAGGCGTCGAGCGCGCTGCGATCCGCGATGGAGGACGCGCTTCGTCCCCTCGGGATGAGCGTGACGCACTACTCCTGCCTGGAACTGCTCGCGCAGCGGCCGGGACTGTCGAACTCCGAACTCGCCCGCGGCGCGTTCGTCACCAGGCAGACGATGAACGTGCTGCTCCAGTCCCTGGAACGCGACGGCGTCGTCACCCGGCCCGCCGAGGCGCCCGTCGGCAAGGCCCTCCCCGCGCGGCTCACGGCGCGCGGGCGGCGCGAGCTGGAGAAGGCGACGGCGGCCGTCCGCTCCGTCGAGCTCAGGATGCTGGGCGGCATGACGGCGACGGAGCAGGCTGACGCGTTCCGCAGCCTGCAGAGCATGATCGCCTCCCTGCGCGGCGGCGACGTGGAGCGCGACGCGGAGCCTGACCCAGAGCCTGACCAGGAGTCTCTCCCCCGCTGACGCCCTCTTCCGCTCGTTCACCCGGCCGGTCTAGTCTGTGCACGTTCCATCACCACCACACCCACCGCTGAGCACGCGGTACCCCGATGGGAGCGGCCGCGGACCGGCACGAACGAAGGAACTTCCATGTCCGCGAAACCCACCATCGTCCTCGTCCACGGAGCCTGGGCAGACGCCTCCAGCTGGAACGCCGTCGCCGGTGCCCTGCAGCAGCAGGGCTTCGAGGTGCTCGCCCCCACCAACCTGCTCCGCAACCCCATCAGCGATTCGGCGTACGTCGCCTCGTTCGTCGCGCAGCGCACCAGCGGTCCGGTCGTGCTCGTCGGCCACTCGTACGGAGGCGCCGTGATCAGCGGGGCCGGGCTCGGCGGCGGGGACGTCAAGGCGCTCGTCTACGTGGACGCCTTCATCCCGGAGGAGGGCGAGACGGTGTTCTCGATCCTGGGCGGCTCCGGATCGGCGTTCGACGTTCCGGACCCGTCGACGGTGTTCGACGTCGCCGGCTACCCGGGAGCGCCGGAGGGCGACGCGGAGGCGTTCCTGAAGCCGGCGACCGTGCACACGGCGTTCGCACAGGACCTCCCGGAGGCCGACCGGCTGCTCATCGCCGCCGGCCAGCGCCCGATCACGTTCGCGGCGAACACCACGCCGATGGGCGCCCCCGCCTGGCGCACCCTGCCGTCCTGGACGGTCATCGGCACGGAGGACAAGGTGATCCCGCCGGCGACGCAGCGCAGCATGGCGGAGCGGGCGGGCTCCACGATCACCGAGGTCGCGGCGTCGCACGTCTCGATGGTGTCGCATCCCCAGGCCGCGATCGACGCGATCCTGGCGGCAGCGGATGCGGTGAGCTGAGCAGCGAAGTCGCGCGGCGGGGCCGCGCCGTCACCGGGGGTCGGGCTCGTCGACCCCATCCGGTTCGTCGTCACGGACGATCGGGATGGACTCGGTGAACTGCGCGGCCCTCTGCTCGCCCTCCGGGGTGCCGCTGAACAGGCCGGCCTCCTGCTGCGCCCTGGCGCGCGGAGGCGGCGTCAGCTGGTCGGGCGCCTCCACCATCTCCACCCGCGTGCGCGGGAGGGATGCGGTGCTGTACCGCTGCATCCAGTCGATCAGGCGTTCGCGCACCAGGCAGCGCAGGTCGAACAGGGTGGGGGCATCCCGTGCCGTCACCAACACGCGCACGCGCACCCAGCCGGAGACCGCATCCGTCACCTGCAGCACGCCGGTGCGGCCGTCCCAGAGGTCCGTCGAGGCGAGCACGCGGTTGAGCTCCGAGCGCATCCCTCCCGGCGAGACCCGCCAGTCGAGGTCGAACTCGACGGAGCCGAGCAGTTCGCTGTGCTGCCTCGTCCAGTTCTCGAACGGCTTGGTGGTGAAGTAGCTGGACGGAAGCACGAGACGGCGGTCGTCCCAGATGTGCACGACCACGTAGGTGAGGGTGATCTCCTCGATCGTGCCCCACTGCTGCTCCACCACCACCACGTCGTCGATCCGGATGGCGTCGCTGAACGCCAGCTGGAGCCCGGCGAACAGATTGCCGAGCGTCGACTGGGCCGCGACACCGGCGATGATGCCGATGACACCGGCGGAGGCCAGGATGCTCGCGCCGGCCGCCTGCAGGGCGGGGAAGGTCAGCAGGATCGCGCCGAGGCCGATCACGACCGCCGCGACGATGGTCAGCCGCCGCACGATGAGCACCTGGGTGCGCACCTTGCGCGCGTAGCGGTTGTCCGGCACATCCAGCCGGTAGCGGGCGAGGCCGAGATCCTCCACATAGACGGCGAGGGCGGCTGCGAACCAGACGCCGGCGGCGATGGTGAGGATGAGGAAGGTGTGCTGGACGGCGTCACGCCATCCGGCCGGCACGTCCCGCGGCAGGGTGATGGCGACGGCGATCCAGAGCACGATCACCATCAGGAGGATCCGGAACGGGATGCGCGCCCGCGTGATCAGCAGGGCCGCCCACGCCCTGCGCCGCGCGATGGTGCGGAAGACGGCGCCGACGACGGCGGTGATCACGATGGCGGCCAGGACGGCCACCACGCAGGCGACGGCGAGACCTGGCCAGGAACGCAGGACGAACACGGGGGCTCCTTATCGGGGATCGGGTGTGCCCCGGAGTGTACGCGCGGGCTACGCTGATGCATCGGGGGAAGTCGACGACGAAGGAGTACGCATGGCAGCGACACGGTCACTTTTCATCGGCGGCACGGGGGTCATCAGCTCGGCCTGCGTCGCCAGATCTCTCGAGGCGGGACACGAGGTGACCGTCATCAATCGCGGCAATTCGAGCATCCGGCCGCTCCCGGACGGGGTGGAGGTGCTGCACGCGGACATCCGGGAGCCGGAGAGCGTGCACGCGGTGCTCGGCGAGCGCAGCTTCGACGTGGTGTCGGAGTTCCTGGCCTTCACGCCTGAGCACATCCAGACCGATTTCCGGCTGTTCGAGGGCCGGGTCGGGCAGTACGTGTTCATCAGCTCGGCCTCGGCGTACCAGACGCCGCCGTCCCGCCTTCCGGTGACGGAGTCGACACCCCTGCGCAACCCGTTCTGGCAGTACTCCCGCGACAAGATCGCCTGCGAGGACCTGCTCGTCGAGGCGTACCGCGAGCGGGCGTTCCCGATCACGATCGTGCGCCCGTCGCACACCTACGACCGCACGATGATCCCGACGAGCGGGCACTGGACCGACCTGGCCAGGATGCGCCGCGGCGCCCCCGTCGTGGTGCACGGCGACGGGTCGAGCCTCTGGACCATCACGCACAACACCGACTTCGCCGTCGCGTACGTCGGCCTCCTCGGCCGCCCGGAGGCGGTCGGCGAGGCGTTCCACATCACGTCGGACGAGGCGCCGACCTGGAACGAGATCTACGCGTACCTCGCGGAGGGCCTGGGAGTCGAGGCGGAGCTGGTGCACGTCGCCAGCGAGTCCATCGCGGCCGTGGTGCCGGAGCTCGGCCCCGGTCTGATCGGCGACAAGGCCAACTCGATGGTGTTCGACAACAGCAAGGTGAAGGCGCTCGTGCCCGAGTTCCGCGCGACGGTGCCGTTCGCGAAGGGTGCAGGCGAGATCGTCGAGTGGTTCCTCGCCGATCCGTCCCGTCAGCGTCTCGATCCGGACCTCGACACCGCGTTCGACCGGCTGGTGGAGCACGCGCGCGCCTTCGGGTAGAGCAGGATCAGTCGGGAACGGCGGCCACCGCTTCGATCTCGACGAGCGCGCCCGCGCGTGCCGGGGTGACGGAGAGCACTGTCACCGCTGTGCGGTGCTCTCCCCACACGGCGCCGGTGGCCGCGTACGCCTCGCCGGGGTCGACGCCCACCGCGAGATAGATGGTGAGCTTGGCCACGTACTCGGGGCCGCTGCCTGCCTCGGCGAGCACGGCGAGGACGTTCCGTAGCGCCTGCTCGGTCTGCGCCTGCAGGCCGTCGAGCAGTGCTCCCTCTGCGTCCGTGCCGTTCTGCCCGCCGACGTAGAGCGTGCGCCCCTGCTCCACGAGCATCCCCTGGGCGAAGGCCGGACTGGCGTGCAGGCCCGGCGGGTCGACGGGCGTCGGTCGTGCGGTCATGGCGTGCTCCCCTCGTCGCGATACGTGCGTCCGATTGTGCCCGCATCCCCGACATCGAAACAGCCTCTTTACTATTAAGAAACTTTCCTGATACATTCACCACGCACGATTGTTCCAACGAAGGGATGTGCGCGATGGCCACCAGACCAGTACCGGGAACCCCCTCCTGGCTCCGCGAGACCAATGACCGCACAGCCCTGTCCCTGCTGCTCGAGCACGGGGTGCTCACCCGCAACAGGATCGGCGAGCTCTCCGGCCTCTCCAAGCCGACAGCGGCCCAGATGGTCTCCCGGCTCGAAACCGCCGGGCTCATCCACGCGGTGGGCGAGGTGTCAGGTGGCCGCGGCCCGAACGCGGCCAGCTACGCCGTGCGCACCGACCGGGTGCTCGGCGTCGCCGTCGACATCGACGCGACCACGATCCGCTCCACCGTCGTCGACGCGAGCGGCACGGAGCATCCCATCGCCGCCACTCCCCTGCGGGTGACCGATCCTGACCGCACGCCGGAGTCCGACGTGCGCGCCGCGATCGACGGCGCGTGCGAGGCGGCGGGCGTCGCGAGCGACAGGGTCAGCGCCGTCTGCGTCGGCGTGCAGGGCGCCCTCGACCCCCGCACCGACGAGCTCACGTTCATCGAGACGCTCCCCGGCTGGCCGATGCAGGGCATCACCGCGCACCTCGAAGACGCGCTCGGCATCTCCGTGCACATCGACAACGACGTCAACCTCGCCGCCATCGCCGAGCGCACGGACGGCGTCGGACGCGACACCGGCGGCTTCGCGCTGCTCTGGATGGGAGACGGCCTCGGCCTCTCCGTCGACCAGGGCGGCTCTGTGCACCGGGGGGCTTCCGGAGGCGCTGGCGAGATCGGCTATCTGCCGATCCCCCGCAGCGCCGCCGAACTCGACCAGGACGCCCACGACCTGCAAGACCTGATCGGCGGCCCGACCGTCGCCCGTCTCGCCGAACGACACGGCATCCACGCCGCCGAGTACACCGCCGCCGTCGAGGCCATCCCCGGCTCGCCGGCCCGGGATGCGCTGCTCGCCGAACTCGCGCCGCGCATCGCCGTCGGGGTCGTCCCCGTCCTCGCCCTGCTCGACCCGGAATTGGTCGTGCTCGGCGGGCCGACAGGACGCGCGGGCGGCGACAGGCTCGCCGAGCTCGTGAGCGCGGAGCTCCGCGCATCCTGGGGGTCGTCCACCGTCGTCGCAACCGGCGTCCCCGCCCATCCCGTGCTCAGAGGCGCACGAGAGCACCTGCTCGCCGAGGTGCGCAACGCCCTCTTCGCCGAAGTCTCAAGGATCTCCGCGTAACACAGCACCACCCGTCCATTGCACGCATCACGAACTGGAATCAGTGAGGAACCACCCGTGAAACACCGTCAACGTCACATCATCGCCACCGCCGCGGTCGCCGCGGCGGCGGCTCTGACCCTCGCCGGATGCTCCGGCGGCGGCAGCAGCGCCTCCTTCGACGCGAGCACTCCGAAAGAGCTGTCCGGCACCGTCTCGTTCTGGCACTTCTTCTCCGACAGGGAGGCGAAGGTCATCCAGTCGGTGGTCGACGACTTCGAGAAGAAGAACCCGAAGGTCAAGGTCGAGGTGCACTCCGGCCAGGACGACGAGAAGCTGCAGAAGGCCATCGCCACAGGAAGCAAGGTGGACGTCGGGCTCTCGTACTCCACCGACATCGTCGGCAACTTCTGCTCCAACGGCGCGTTCCGCAGCCTCAACACGGTGATCAAGCGCGACGGGGTGGACATGAGCCAGTTCTCCCCCACCGTGAAGTCGTACACCGAGTTCAAGGGCACCCGCTGCGCGATGCCCATGCTGGCCGACGTCTACGGCCTCTACTACAACAAGGCACTGCTGTCCGCGGCCGGGTTCACCGCACCGCCCAAGACGCTGTCCGAGCTGGAGTCGATGGCGGAGAAGCTGACCACGTTCAACCCGGACGGCTCGATCAAGACCCTCGGGTTCAACCCGACGATGGGCTGGTACGAGAACGCGGCAGCGCACTACGGCCCAGCGGCCGGAGCCGAGTGGCTGAAGCCGGACGGAAAGAGCGCGATCTCGTCCAGCCAGGGCTGGACCGAGCTGATGGAGTGGCAGAAGGCCTACGTCGACAAGATCGGCTGGGACAAGCTGAACACGTACACCTCCGGCCTCGGCCAGGAGTTCTCCGCCGACAACGCGTTCCAGACCGGCCAGGTCGCCATGAACATGGACGGCGAGTACCGCACCGCCTTCATCGCCGACCAGGCGAAGAACCTCGACTACGGCACAGCGCCGTTCCCGACGGCGGACGACCACACCGAGCTGTACGGCGGCGGATACATGACGGGCAACATCATCGGCATTTCGAAGGGCTCCAAGAACCCGGAGCTCGCCTGGGCGCTGCTGAAGTACCTGACCACGGACACGGATGCCGTCGTCAAGCTCGCCAACGGCCTCAAGAACGTGCCCACCACCACGGACGCGCTGAACTCGCCGAAGCTGGAGGTCTCCGAGCAGTACAAGACCTTCCTCGACATCGCGTCGGACAAGAATGTCGCCACCACCCCGGCCAGCCCGCTCGGCGCCGGATACCAGCAGTCGTTCCAGGACTTCTGGAACAAGTACCAGAGCCAGGGCGGAGACCTGCAGGCAGGGCTCAAGAACGTCGACAAGCAGATCGACGACGCGCTCGCGCTGACGACCGGTCCGTAACCATGACGACAACGGCACTCCGGGAGGGGCGGGCGGCACGCGTCCGCCCCTCCCGGGCCCGCACCAAGCGGAAGCTCGTCACGCTGGCGCTGCTGGCGCCGGCCCTGCTCGGCCTCGCGATCTTCTTCGTGTACCCGCTGATCGCATCCGTGTACTACTCGTTCACCCGGTTCGACCTCGTGTCGTCACCGCAGTGGATCGGCCTGCGCAACTACCAGTACCTGTTCACCCAGGACCCGAACGTCTGGCAGGCCACCCTCAACACGCTCTGGTTCGTGGTGATCTGGGTGCCGGTGAAGGTGGCGTTCGCGCTGCTGATCGCCGGGCTGCTCGCCCGGGCGAAGCGCGCATCCGGATTCTGGCGGACGCTGTTCTACCTGCCGGCGCTCGTGCCGCCGGTGGCGAGCGTCGTGGCGTTCGTGTTCCTGTTCAACCCGGGAACGGGACCGGTGAACCAGGTGCTCAAGTTCTTCGGCATCCAGGGACCGCTCTGGTTCAACGACCCTGCGTGGTCGAAGCCGTCGCTCGTGCTCCTCGGCGTGTGGGTGATGGGGGACATCATGATCATCTTCCTCGCCGCCCTGCTCGACGTCTCCAAGGAGCAGTACGAAGCAGCATCCCTCGACGGCGCGAACGGCGTGCAGAAGGTGCGGTACGTGACGCTGCCGAGCATCGCCCCCGTGCTGCTGTTCTCGGTGGTCACCGGTGTGATCGCGGCCATCCAGTACTTCACGGAGGCGGCCGTCGCGTCCGGGGTCGCCTCCGGCAAAGCGGTGATCGGCGAGGGCATCAGCAACAACCTCGGCTATCCGGACGGCTCGCTGCTGACGTACACGCAGTGGCTCTACGTGCGCGGCTTCGGCACATACCAGCTCGGATACGCGTCCGCGCTCGCCGTGCTGCTGTTCGTCGTCGCCGCCGTCATCCTCATCCTCCTGCTGCGCCGCTTCAAGGCGTTCACCCCGGAAGGCGCACAATGACCTCCGCAACCCTGACCAAGCCGCCGGCTCCCCCCGCCCAGCGGCAGGGACGCATCCCGACCCCGCGGTCGCTCCGCAGCAGGCGCGTGCTGGCCTGGATCGCCGAGCACATCGTGCTCGTCGCGCTCGGCATCCTGTTCGCCGCACCGATCGTGTTCGTGTTCCTCACGTCGCTGATGTCGAGCGAGCAGACGCTCACCGCGTCGCTCTGGCCGCAGCCGTTCCAGTGGGACAACTACGTGAAGGTGTTCACGACCGTGCCGCTGCTGCAGTGGTTCGGCAACTCGGCGCTGTACGCGATCCTCGCCACGGCCTTCATGCTCGTGTCGAGCGTCCCGGCCGCGTACGCGCTCGCCAAGATCAAGTTCCGCGGCTCGGGTGCGCTGTTCACGGTGATCATCATCGCGATGCTGCTCCCCCCGCAGGTCACGGCCATCCCGATCTACGTGATGTGGTCGCAGCTCAACCTGACCGGCACGCTCTGGCCGCTGATCCTGCCGAACCTGCTCGGCGACGCGTTCTCGATCTTCCTGCTCCGGCAGTTCTTCCTCACCATCCCGAGCGAGTACGCGGACGCGGCGAGGATCGACGGCAACGGCGAGTTCGGCGTGCTCTGGCGCGTGGTGCTTCCGATGGCGAAGCCGGGCATCGCCGCTACGGCGATCTTCATGTTCTTCAACTCGTGGAACGACTACTACGGCCCGCTGCTCTACACGTCCGAGAACCCGGCCGCGTGGCCGGTGGCATACGGGCTGGCGTCGTTCCGCGGGGTGCACGGCACCGACTGGGGACTCACGATGGCGATGACGATGCTCGTCACGATCCCCGTCGTCCTCATCTTCTTCTTCGCCCAACGCGTCTTCGTCGAGGGCATCACACTCACAGGCGTGAAGGGATAGCAGTGAAACTCGCAGTCGTCGGTGGAGGCTCCACCTACACCCCCGAACTCATCGACGGATTCGCCAGAATGCGCGACCTCCTCCCCATCGAGGAGCTGTGGCTCGTCGACACCGACCCTGACCGCCTGCGGCTGGTCGGCGGGATGAGCGAACGGATGTTCCGCGCCGCGGGCCACACCGGCCGCATCGTGCCGACGAGCGACCTCGTCGCCGGGGTCTCCGATGCGGACGCCGTGCTGATCCAGTTGCGCGTCGGAGGCCAGAACGCCCGGCACGGAGACGAGACCTTCCCGCACGAGTGCGGCTGCATCGGACAGGAGACGACCGGTCCCGGCGGCTTCGCGAAGGCGCTCCGCACGGTGCCGGTGGTGCTGCGCGTCGCCGACGTCGTGCGTGCGCACGCCAAGCCGGACGCCTGGATCGTCGACTTCACCAACCCGGTCGGCATCGTCACCCGCGCCCTGCTGCAGGAGGGTCACCGCGCCGTCGGGCTCTGCAACGTGGCCATCGGCTTCCAGCGGCGCTTCGCGAACCTGCTCGGCGTCGACCACACGCAGGTGACGCTCGGTCACGTCGGGCTGAACCACCTCACCTGGGAGCGCGCGGCATACGTGACGGACGAAGCCGGGACGAGGGATGCGCTCCCCGCCCTCCTCTCCACGCACCTGGCAGAGCTGTCCGAGGAGATCGAACTCCCCGCATCCCTCATCCGGATGCTCGGGAACGTCCCCAGCTACTACCTCCGCTACTACTACGCGCACGACGAGGTGCTGCGCGAGCAGCTCGGCTCCCCCACCCGCGCAGAGGCCGTGCAGGAGGTCGAGCGCGCACTGCTCGCGCTCTACGCCGACCCGGCCGTCGACACCAAGCCGGACCAGCTCGCGAAGCGCGGAGGCGCCTTCTACTCGGAGGCGGCCGTCGACCTGATCGCCTCGCTCACGAGCGACCGCGGCGACACCCAGGTGGTCAACCTGCGCAACGACGGCTCCCTCCCGTTCCTGCCGGACGACCACGTGATCGAGGTGCCGGCCACGGTCGGCGCGAACGGGGTGACCGCCTTGCCGATCGAGCCGCTGCCGGACGACATCCGCGGGCTCGTCTCGCATGTCGCCGGCTACGAGCGGCTGGCACTGGACGCCGCGGTGCACGGAGGACGCGAGCGCGTGGTGCGGGCGATGCTCGCGCATCCCCTCGTCGGGCAGTACGAGAAGGCGGAGAAGCTCACCGACCTGCTCATCGCCGGGAACAGGGACCACCTCTCGTGGGCGAAGTGAGCGACGCGCGGCCGATCGCCATCGCGGTCGACGGCGGAGGGTCGAAGACGGACGCCGTGGCCATCGACCTCGACGGAACCGTGATCGCCAGCGCGCGCAGCACCACGTCCAGCCCGCACATCATCGGGATGGCGGAGGCGGCCGCGCTGGTCGACGGCCTGATCGAGGAACTGCTCGCGCAGACCGGGCAGCGGCAGATCGCCGCGGCCAACATCTATCTGTCCGGGCTCGACCTGCCGGCGGAGGTCGCCGCGTTCCGCGACGGGATCGCCGGGTACGCCTGGGCGGACGCGGTGGTCGACAACGACCTGTTCGCGCTGCTGCGCGCGGGCACGAGCGAACCGGATGCGGTGGCCGTGGTCTGCGGCACCGGCATCAACTGCGTCGGCGTGCGCGGAGACGGCCGCGTTGTGCGCTACCCGTCGCTCGGGATCATGTCCGGAGACTGGGGAGGCGGCTGGCACCTCGGCGAGCAGGCGCTCTGGCACGCGGCGCGCGCGGTGGACGGGCGAGGGCCTGCGACGAGGCTCGTCACGGACATCCCTGCGGTCTACGGGCTGGACAGCGTCACCGACGTGATCGAGGCGCTGCACTTCCAGCGCATCCCGAACAGCGACCTCTCCCGGATCGCGCCGTCGGTGTTCGACGCCGCGCGGGCTGGGGATGCGGTGGCAGGCTCGCTCGTCGACCGGCAGGCGGAGGAGATCGTGGTGTTCGCCGCGACGACGCTCCGGCGGCTGGAACTGCTCGACCGGCCGGTGCCCGTGGTGCTCGGCGGCGGCGTGATCGGCGCCCGGGATGCGCGGCTGCTGTCCGCGATCGAGACCGGGCTCTCCGAGACCGCGCCGCTCGCGCGCATCCGGCTGGTGACGGCGGCGCCGATCCTCGGGGCGGGGCTGCTCGCCCTCGAAGCCGCAGGGGCGGACGCCGCGGCGCTCGCGAAGGCGCGCGAACAGCTGGCGTCGCGTCAGGCGGCGGCCGGACTGCCTGTCGCGGCCGCTCCCGCGGTGGTTCAATAGCGGTACGAACACCGAATTCGCCGACGAACGCAGGCGGATGGTCGAGCAGCAGCTCGTCCCCCGCGGGATCGAGGACCAGCGGGTCCTCGACGCGATGCGGCGTGTGCCACGGCACCTGTTCGTGCCAGACGAGCAGGCGCGATACGCATACGACGACCATCCCCTGCCGATCGGAGACGGACAGACCATCTCGCAGCCGTACATCGTGGCGCTCATGCTGGAAGCAGCGCGGATCGGTCCGGAGGACGCCGTGCTCGACATCGGGACGGGCTCCGGATACGCGGCGGCCGTCGCGGCGGAGCTCGGGCACCGCGTGGTCAGCGTCGAACGGCATCCCGATCTCGCGGTCACCGCGGCGGCGACCCTCGAAGCTCTGGGCTATCGGGTGAACGTGGTCACGGGCGACGGCACGCTCGGCTGGCCGGAGGGTGCCCCGTACGACGTGATCGTCGCGGCGGCGACCGGCCCGGATGTGCCGCGGGCGTGGGTCGACCAGCTCGCACCGGGCGGCAGGATCGTGATGCCGATCGGGCGAGCGGGCGGGGCGCAGCACCTCGCGGCCTTCACGCGGGCGGACGACGGTGGGCTGGTGTCGACGAACTTGGGTGCTGTGGCGTTCGTGCCGCTGGTCGGCGAGGCGGGGTGGGGGCCGGACGGCGGGTGACGGCTCGGGCGGTTAGGGCAGGTTGGGCCGGGTCAGGCGACGGCGGCGACGGCGGCCGACTGGACGCCGGACAGGTGCGCGATCAGCGCGGCCAGCTGGCCGGCGGGCGCTCCCGGGTCCTCCGGGTGCCACTGCACCGCGATGACCGGCGCCGTCTCGTGTTCGAGCGCCTCGACGTGGCCGTCGGGAGCGCGGCCGGTGACGCGGAGGCCGGAGCCCACAGCATCCACTGCCTGGTGGTGGGCGCTCTGCACGTCCACCGACGTCGCGCCGAGCAGGTCGGCCGTGAGGCTGTCCTCGGCGATGGCGACGGGATGCGACGCCATGATCTGGCGGATCGGGACGCCGTGGTTCCTGTGCGTGCTGTCATCACCGAGGTGCTGCACGATGGTGCCGCCGAAGGCGACGTTGAGGATCTGCAGGCCGCGGCAGATTCCGAGCAGGGGCGTCTCCCGCTCGACGGCACGGCGCACCAGCGCGAGCTGTGCCTCGTCCGCCGTCTCGAGGTGGCGGCTCTCCCCCGGATATCCGGTGCTTCCGCCGTAGAAGCGCGGTGCGATGTCCTCGCCGCCCATCACCACGATGGCGTCGGCCGTCTCCGTGCGGGCGAGGAGCGCATCCACGCCGTCGTCGGCGGCGAGCCTCGACACGGTCCAGCCCTGCGACTGGGCTTCGGCGATGACGGCGCCGACGAGCAGCTGCACGTAGCCGTGGTACTCCGGGTCGTCACCGCGGAAACGGGTGGCCTCGACCACGGCGAGGGAGCGACCCTGGATGCCCATGCCTGCTCCTCTCCCGTCGGTGTGCGTCCCGTCCATTCTGTTCGGAGGCGGAGGAGGACGCATCCCGCGTGTAACAGGGTGAAACACACGGCGGCGGCGGAGCCCTGGCGCGTCTTCCCGAGCCCCCAATAGACTCGGCTGGTACCACCGACTCGAGAGAGTGAGTAGATGCACCGACGACGCGTACGTGGCGGATTCCTGCTGGCGATCGGACTGGTGTTCGGCTCTGCCCTCGGCACAGCGTCGATGGCGAGCGCTGTCGACCCTGTCGACCTCGGCTCCGGCCACGTGGTCGATCAGGCCGGGGTGGTCACGTCGCAGGTCTCGACCATCGAGGCGGCGACCGACAAGCTGTACACCGACCACAAGATCGACCTGTTCGTGGTCTACGTCGACCGGTTCACCAACCCGACGGATGCGGCGGACTGGGCCAACGAGACCGCGGCGCAGAACAACCTCGGTCCGTCCGACTACCTGCTGGCCGTCGCCACGGACGGGCGTGCGTACTACCTGTCCGGGGACGACGCAGGGCCGGTGTCCGCCGACCAGCTCACGCAGATCGAGCAGAACGACATCGAGCCGAAACTGCGCGCAGGCGACTGGTCGGGCGCCGCCGTCGCGGCTGCCACGGGACTCGGAGACGCCGTCGGAGGCGGAGGGGGCGGCGCAGGGTTCTTCTGGGTGTTCATCATCGCCGTCGTGGTCATCGGCGTCATCATCTTCTTCGTGGTCCGCTCGCGTTCGCGGAAGAAGGTCGCCGCCGGCGGGCAGCCGCAGACCCCGCAGAGCGAGCTGCAGACCATCCCGCTCGTCGATCTCGAACGTCGCGCGGGGTCCGCCCTGGTGCAGACGGACGACGCCATCCGCACCAGCGAAGAGGAACTGGGCTTTGCGACGGCGCAGTACGGAGCAGACTCCGTCGTGCCGTTCCAGGCGGCACTGGATGCGGCGAAAGCGCAGCTGAGAGACGCCTTCACCCTCAAGCAGAGACTCGACGACGCCGAGCCGGACACCGACCAGCAGAAGCGCGAGTGGAACGCCCAGATCGTGCAGCTCTGCGCGGCGGCCAACGACGCCCTGGACAAGCAGGCGGACGCGTTCGACGAACTGCGCGCGCTGGAGAAGCGCATCCCGCAGGCGACGGCGGAGGTGCAGACGGCAGCGGACACGGTGCACGGAAGGCTCGACCAGACGGCCGCTACCTTCGCCACCCTGTCCTCGATGTACACGGCGGCATCCCTCGCGACCGTGCAGGACAACATCCACCAGGCGACGGAGCGGCTCGCGTTCGTGACCACGGCGCTGACGGCCGCGAAGCAGAAGAGTGACGCCGGGGACACCAGCGCCGCGGCGATCGGCGTGCGGGCGGCCGAAGAGTCCGTCGACCAGGCCAAGCTGCTGCTCGACGCGGTCGACAGGGTCGGCGCAGACCTCGGGACGGCGCAGCAGACCATCGACTCCACCATCTCCGAGCTGGAGAGCGACCTCGCGGAGGCACGCACCATCGCGGCGACCGACGACGCGACAGGGGCTGTCGCCGGGGTCGTCGCCGCAACGGAGCAGACGGTCGCCGACGTCAGATCGAAGATCGCGGCCGGCCCGATCAACCCGCTGGAGATCGCCCAGCGTCTCGCAGCGGCCAACCAGAACATCGACGGCGTGCTGCAGAACGTGCGGGATGCGCGACAGCAGACCCAGCGCGCCCAGGCGTCGCTGCAGCAGACGCTCCTCGCCGCGCGCTCCAGGGTGTCCGCGTGCGAAGACTTCATCACCGCCCGCCGCGGAGCCGTCGGACCGGAGGCACGCACCCGCCTGGCCGAGGCAGGACGGCTGGTCGTGCAGGCCGAGGCCACGGCGGCTGCCGACCCGGTGACCGCGCTCGCCCAGGCGCAGCGCGCCGCCCAGCTGGCCGAGGAGGCGACGCAGCTCGCCCAGCGCGACGTTGGCGGGTTCCAGCCGGATTCCGGCGGCCTCGGCGACCTGGGCGGCCTGTTCGGAGGCGGCGGGTTCAGCGGAGGCGGCTCCGGCGGCGGCAACCGCGGCGGAGGGAACGGCGCGATGGGGGCGATCCTCGGCGGCATCCTGATCAACTCCGTGCTCGGCGGCGGTGGCGGAGGAGGCGGGCTCTTCGGCGGAGGCGGCGGTGGCGGAGGAAGCCGCAGTCGCAGCGGCGGCGGGTTCAGCTCGGGAAGCTTCGGCGGGGGCGGAACCCGCTCGCGCCGCGGAGGCGGACGGTTCTAAGGCGCCTGACCGGGGGCCTCAGCGAAAGGAAAACACGATGGCAAAACAGTCCATTTTCGGTCGGATCTCACAGCTGCTGAGAGCGAACGTGAACGCGCTCATCGACCAGGCGGAAGACCCGGAGAAGATGCTCGACCAGATGGTCCGCGACTTCACCAACAGCATCGCCGACGCGGAGAGCGCCATCGCGGAGACGATCGGCAACCTCCGCCTGCTCGAAGACGACCACGCGGAAGACGTCGAAGCGGCATCGTCGTGGGGCCAGAAGGCCCTCGCAGCGAGCAAGCAGGCCGACACGTACCGCTCCGGCGGCGACACCGCGAACGCCGACAAGTTCGACAACCTCGCGAAGGTCGCCTTGCAGCGCCAGATCTCCTCGGAGAACGAGGCGAAGGCCGCAGAGCCGCAGATCGCGGCGCAGACCGAGGTGGTCGAGAAGCTGAAGTCCGGCCTCAACGGCATGAAGGCCAAGCTCGAACAGCTCAAGAGCAAGCGCTCCGAGCTGATCGCCAGGGCCAAGAGCGCTCAGGCGCAGTCGCAGGTGATGGATGCGGTCAAGAGCGTCGACATCCTCGACCCCACCAGCGAGGTCAGCCGCTTCGAGGAGAAGATCCGCCGCGAGGAGGCGAGGGTCCGCGGAGCGTCGGAGCTCGCGGCCTCCAGCCTGGACGCGCAGTTCAACCAGCTCGACGACCTGGGCGAGATGACGGAGGTCGAGGCGCGCCTCGCCGCCCTCAAGACCGGCGGAGCACCCGCGCAGCCCGCCGTGACGGCCGACCCTGCGTCGTCAGCGCCGTACACCCCCGGTCAGTGACGGGTGGCGGCGGAGGCGGGAGACGGATGAGCGGCGCATCGTTTCTGGTGGTGCCGCAGTGGCAGGGGTCCGGATCGTCGCGGGCCATGCGGCTGATCGACGGCGCGGAGGCGATCAGGGGCGACCTGCCCGCCGCCGCGACCACCGTGGTGCCCGTCCCCGCCGCGGCGGGCGAATCCCTCGGCACCGGCGTGCACCGGTTCTCCGCGCTCACGACCGTGCGCGACGCTGCGACGGCCGAGCTCATGCTGCTCGACGCGCCGGTGGTCACGATCGGCGGGGACTGCGCCGCCGACCTCGCCAGCGTCCAGCACGCGGTCGCCGTCGCAGAGCCGGGATCGGTCGCCCTGGTCTGGTTCGACGCGCACGCCGACATCAACGACGTGGGATCCTCCCCGTCGAGCGCCTTCCACGGCATGGTCGTGCGCGCCCTCCTCGGCGACGCACCGGACGGGCTCGCGTCTACCGGACCATCCCTCCTCTCCCCCGCGCAGGTGATCCTGGCCGGGACGCGCGCACTCGACGACGACGAGTCGGCGTACATCGACGAGGCAGGCATCCGGATGCTCGGCCCGGCCGACCTCGACGACCCGGCCGCCCTGGTCGCGGCTGTCGAGGCGACGGGAGCGACGTCTGTGTACGTGCACATCGACCTGGATGTGCTCGACCCGGCCACCATCAGCGGCATCGGACACCCGGAGCCGTTCGGGGTACAGCCGGAGGCGCTGTGCGACGCGGTGCGGGCGCTGCGCGGGCGGTTCGAGCTGGCCGGTGCTGCGATCACGGAGTTCGCGCCGGAGTCCCCGGATGCGGCGGGGCGCGACATGGCCGTGATCCTGCGGATCCTGGGCGCGCTGACCGGGCGGCTGGGCGGCGGCGCTGCTGGCGCGGGCGGCGCGGCTGGCGCGGGCGGCGGTTCCTCCACAGGCACAGCCGCGCGCCATCTCTCCACAGATCCGCGCCCTGCCGATGACGCGTCCTGACGGCGGAGGTAGCTTGGGAGACATGACCGAACCCAAGATCATCACCGAGCGGCGGGGCCACATCCTGCTCATCGGCTTCAACAGGCCGGAGAAGCGCAACGCCGCAGACTTCGAGCTCCTCCGGCTGCTCTCCGACGCATACGGAGAGCTGGAACGCGACCCCGGGTTGCGCGTCGGCCTCGTCTACGCCGTCGGCGACCACTTCACCGCAGGCCTCGACCTCGCAGACATCGGGCCGCGCATCGGAGCGGACGGCCTCACCATCGAGAGCGACGACGGCATCAACCCGTGGCAGGTGTCCGGGCAGCGTCTCAGCAAGCCCGTCGTGATCGCCGTGCACGGCACCTGCCTCACCCTCGGCATCGAGCTGATCCTGGCGAGCGACATCGCCGTTGCGGCACGGTCCACCACGTTCGGCCAGATCGAGGTGTCCAGGGGCATCCTGCCGTTCGGCGGGGCCACCATCCGGTTCCCCCGCGCTGTCGGCTGGGGCAACGCCATGCGCTACATCCTCACCGGCGATTCCTTCGACGCGGCAGAGGCCCATCGAATCGGCCTGGTGCAGGAGCTGGTCGACGACGGAGAGCAGTTCGACAGGGCGTTCGCCATTGCGGAGCGCGTCGCGGCGCAGGCTCCCCTCGCCGTCCAGGCCGCGCTCGCCAACGCCAAGTTAGCCGTGCGAGAAGGCGACGCGGCGGCGGAGGCCCAGTTGCAGCCGGCGCTCGTCCGGCTGGCCACCAGCGAAGATGCCGCGATCGGCATGCAGGCCTTCCTCACCAGGACCCAAGCGGAGTTCGTGGGCCGCTAGCGGCGTCCCCCTCCCCGACCACCCCGCACGACAACGAATCGACAGGAGAGAGCATGAGCAGCAACGAATACGACGTGATCGTGATCGGAGCGGGAGCGGTGGGCGAGAACGTCGCCGACCGAGCGGTGCAGGGCGGGATGCGCACCGTCATCGTGGAGGCCGAGCTGGTCGGAGGCGAGTGCTCGTACTGGGCCTGCATGCCGTCGAAGGCGCTGCTCCGTTCCGGAGCGCTGCTGCGCGCGGCGCAACGGGTCGGCGGGACGCGCGAGGCCGTCACCGGTCCGCTCGACGTGGAGGCGGTGCTCCGGCGCCGCGACGTCATGACGAGCGACTGGAAAGACGACGGGCAAGTGGAGTGGCTGAACGGAGCAGGCATAGACCTCGTCAGGGGCCACGCCGTCATCACCGGTGTCCGCGAGGTGACCGTGACGGCCGAGGACGGCACAGAAACGGTGCTCACGGCAAAGCACGCCGTCGCCGTCTGCACCGGTTCCGCCTCCCTCCTTCCCGACATCCCGGGCCTCCGCGAGAGCGAGCCGTGGACGAGCAGGGACGCCACGAGCGTCCAGCGCGTGCCCGTGTCGCTCGCGATCCTCGGCGGCGGTGTCGTCGGGGTCGAGATGGCCACGGCGTACGCCGGGTTCGGCACGGAGGTGCACCTCATCTCCCGCAGCGGCCTGCTCGGCGCGAACGAGCCGTTCGCCGGGGAACTCGTCGCGGACTCGCTGCGCGAACTCGGCGCGAACCTGCACCTCGACGTGTCCCCGACCGCCGTCGAGCGCACGGATGACGACGGCTTCCAGCTCACGCTCGACGACGGCACCACCATCCGCACCGACGAACTCCTCGTGGCGACGGGGCGCATCCCGCACACCGCAGGCCTCGGCCTGGAGGCCTTCGGTCTCGAAGGCGGGGCGTGGCTGAACGTCGACGACTCGATGCGCGTCCTCGGCGCCGACGGCGAGCCGGTCGACGGCGGATGGCTCTACGGCGTCGGCGACGTCAACCACCGCGCCCTGCTCACCCATCAGGGCAAGTACCAGGCGCGGGCCGCCGGAGACGCGATCGCGGCCAGGGCGAAGGGCGCCACCGTCTCCCTCGAGCCGTGGGGCACCTACGTGGCGACGGCCGATCACCAGTCGGTGCCGCAGGTCACGTTCACCGACCCGGAGGTGGCGTCGGTCGGGCTCACCGCCGCAGCGGCCGAGAAGGCCGGATACCGCACCAGGGTGGTCGACTACGAGATCAGCGGAGTCTCTGGCGCGAGCATCGCCGCGGACAACTACGTGGGGAAGGCGAGGATGGTGGTCGACGAGGACCGTCAGGTCGTCCTCGGGGTCACCTTCGTCGGGCAGGATGTCGGCGAGCTGCTGCACTCGGCCACCATCGCGGTGGTCGGCGAGGTCCCCCTCTCCCGCCTCTGGCACGCCGTGCCGTCGTACCCGACCCTCAGCGAGGTCTGGCTGCGGCTGCTCGAAACGTACGGCCGGCCGAAGGAATAACGGGATGCGCGTGATCACCCGCGTGCTGTTCGACTCCCCGATCAGCACGCTCGGCTACCTCTACGCCACGGCCGTCGGGCTGGTCTGGGGCTTCATCTGGAGCACGGGCCGCGTCGAGCGCCGCGCCGGGCTGTTCGTGTTCCGCGGGATGCCGGAGCGCACGTTCGGCAGGGGCGGTTCGTGCGTCGGAGGCTGCTACCTCACCGCGCAGAACGTGTCGGACGACATCCTGGAGCACGAGGCGATTCACAAGCGTCAGTGGCAGCGTTATGGCATGGTGTTCCCTCTGCTCTACCTCGTCTCCGGACGGGATCCGCTGAAGAACCGTTTCGAAATCGAGGCCGGCCTCGAGAAAGGTGGCTACCGATGACCGCAGCGTCCGACGGCTCCCGGCGCACGATCGTCCTGACGGGTGCGAGTTCCGGGATCGGGCTGGTCGCCGCCCAGCGGCTCTCCGAGCAGGGCAACGAGGTGGCGGTGGTCGGGCGCAACCCGGAGCGCACCAGGGGCATCGCGGAGAAGATCGGGGCGACGCCGTTCCTCGCCGACTTCGAGAAGCTCGACGAGGTGCGGGCGCTCGCCAGCGCGCTGCTGGATCGCTACGACACCATCGACGTCCTCGCCAACAACGCGGGCGGCCTGAACGCCAAGCGCGAACTCACGGTCGACGGCCACGAGCGCACCATCCAGGCCAACCACCTGGCGCCGTTCCTGCTCACCCACCTGCTGCGGCCCCGGCTGGAACAGACGGCGGCGCTGGGCCGGGATGTGCGGGTCGTGTCCACGGCCAGCCTCGCCAACCGTTTCGGTCACCTCCGCCTCGACGACCTCGACTGGGAGAAGCGCGCCTGGCTGGGCGGCTGGCGGGCATACGGCACGGCCAAGCTGGCGACCATCCTGTTCATCAGGGAGTTGGCGGAGCGTCTCACCGGCACGGGTGTCGACGCGTTCTCGTTCCATCCGGGCACGATCGCGACCAACTTCGGCCGCACATCGCCGCTGATCCGGTTCGGGGCGTTCGTCACCCGCAACGGCTACGGCGTCCCCGTCGAGGCCGGGGCGGCTCCCCTCGTCCGCCTCGCCGCGGAGGCTCCGGTCGGTGCGCCGAGCGGAACGTACTTCGACCGCCTCAGCGCCAACGGTCCCACCGCCGCGCAGGCAAAAGACGCGCAGCTCGGTCGCGACCTGTGGACGATCACCGAACAGCTCGTGGGGGTGGACACCCGCGTGTGACGCCGCGGAGCGCCGTCAGGGTGAGCGGGAGTGTGCGGGGCGCCGTCAGAGGTAGGCGGGGGCGACGATGGCGTCGGCGGGCATGCCGACGACCGATTCGAGGTGGTCGCGCACCTCGGAGACCAGGGCGAAGCCGCCGGTCAGGATGACGCGGGTCTCGCCCGGTCCGTCGCAGAGCATCTCGGTGGTCCAGGCGCGGACCGCGCGGGTGGCGGCCTCTCCCCTGGCGCAGCGTTCGCCGGTGCCCGGGCGGCCGCTGCGGTTGTGGCGGGTGAGCCAGGTGACGGTCATGCGCATCGGGGTGGCCAGCTGGACGATCTCGTCCGCGTCTCCGACCTCCACGAAGACCCGGCCGCGAGCGCACAGCGGAAGCAGCGCGAGCTCGGCTTCGAGCTCGGTCAGCGACGACTCGTCACCGACGACGAGGAACTGCACACGGTCGTCGTGGTGGGCGGTGGTCGCGGTGTGGTTCGCGTGATCGGGTCGGTACATCGTGTTCTCAGTATAGGCGAGCCTTACCTAACCCCGAAGGGCTCCGAGCGGATGCCCAGCGACCGGCCAGCAGGGGCGCCGAGCGCACGCTGGCGAACGCAAGGGTTCCGCCCGGCCGGCCGACGCGGGATGATCGACGCATGGAGCCAACGCACCCGTCGCCCGCCCAACCGGTCGCCCCCATGCTGGCGAAAGCCGTCCCCACCGTGCCGGATTCGGACAAGGTCGACGGCGGGCTCAGCTACGAACCCAAATGGGACGGGTTCCGCGCCATCGTCTACGCGACCGGCACCAGCAACCCAGACGGCACCGGAACCATCGAGAGCGTCGAGATCGGCAGCAGGGGCTCCAAGATGCTCACGCGGTACTTCCCCGAACTCGTCGAGGCATTCACGCGCATCCTGCCCGGGCCGTGCGTGCTCGACGGCGAGATCGTCGTGCCGACCGGCGAGCCCGGCGCGCAGCGGCTCGACTGGGAGGCGCTGTCGCAGCGCATCCACCCCGCCGCGAGCCGGGTGAAGCTGCTGGCCGAGCAGACCCCCGCCACCTTCGTCGCTTTCGACCTGCTCGCGCTCGGCGACGAGTCCTACCTCGACCGGCCGTTCTCGGAGCGCCGTGCCGCGCTCGAAGCGTTCGCGGGCGACCTCCCCGCTCCCATCGAACTCACCAGGACCACCACCGACGTCGACCTCGCCCGCCGCTGGCTGGTCGAGTTCGAAGGCGCCGGGCTCGACGGGGTCGTCGCCAAACCGCTGGCGGCGCCGTACGCGCAGAACAAGCGCACCATGCTGAAGGTCAAGCACCACCGCACCGCCGACGTCGTGGCGCTCGGCTACCGCATCCACACCAGCGGGCGAGGGGTGGGGTCCCTGCTCGTCGGCCTGTACGACTCCGACGGCGAGCTGCGCAACATCGGGGGCGTCTCCGCGTTCACCGACAAGCGCAGACTGGAACTGGTGGACGAACTCGACCCGCTCGTGCTCCGGGACGACGACGGGCAGACCGTCACCGGCGAGACGGAGCGCAGCAGGTTCTCGTCCGGCAAAGACGTGTCGTTCGTGCGGCTGCGACCGGAGCGCGTGCTCGAAGTGCGCTACGACCAGATGGAGGGGATGCGGTTCCGCCACACGGCCCAGTTCGAGCGCTGGCGCCCAGACCGCGACGCCCGCTCCTGCACCTACGAGCAGCTCGACCGCCCGATCGCCTACGACCTCGGAGACGTCCTCAGCTGACGTCGCGGCGCGCGGCTAGGGCTTCTTGGCGCGGCTCGGCTGCACGCGCGGCGGCTCGCCGGGCATCTTCGGGTAGTCGGGAGGGAACGGCAGTTCGCCGAGGCCGTCGTCGAGGTCGCGCTGCCACCAGCCGAGCAACTCGTCGATGCGGCCCGGCTTGTCGCCGAACGTCTTCCACGGGTCGCCGACCGTCGCCAGACGCTCAGGGATGGTCAGGATGGTGTGGGAGCGCGGGTCCGTCGACTCCAGCTCGTCCCAGGTGATCGGCGTGGCCACCGGTGCGTGGGCGAGAGCGCGCGGACTGTATGCGCCCGCCATCGTCCTGTCCCTGTTGGCCTGGTTGAAGTCGACGAAGATGCGCTCGCCGCGCTCCTCCTTCCACCACGCCGTCGTGACCTTGTCGGGCATCCTGCGCTCCAGTTCGCGGGCGGCGGCGATCACAGCGTGCCGCACATCCAGGAACTCGTGGGTCGGCTCGATCGGGGCGAACACGTGCAGGCCGCGGTTGCCGGAGGTCTTGATGAACGCATCCAGGCCGGCCTCGCGCAGCACGGCGCGCAGCTCGATGGCGGCGGGGATCGCGTCGCCGAAGTCGGTGCCGGGCTGCGGGTCGAGGTCGATGCGCAGCTGGTCGGGGTTGTCCGAGTTCTCCGCGCGCGACGGCCACGGGTGGAAGACCACCGTGTTCATCTGCACCGCCCACACCGCGGCGGCCGGTTCGTCGATGACGAGCTGGGGATGCGAGCGGGCGCTCGGGTAGACGACCATCACCGAGCGCACGTAGTCGGGTGCGCCCCTCGGCGGGTTCTTCGAGAAGAACTGCTCGCCGTCGATGCCCTCCGGGAAACGCTGCAACGACACCGGCCTGTCGCCGTTGGCGCGGACGAACGCGTCGCCGACCGCGACGAAGTAGTTCGCGAGGTCGAGCTTCGTGATGCCGAGCTCGGGCCACAGCACGCGGCCGGGACTGGAGATCCGCACCTCGCGTTCGCCGTGCGGACCGGGGACCGTGAGGACAACTGCGTCGCCTGCCATGCTCACACCGTACCCGTCCGGTCGTCGAAGCCGATGACACTCGTGTGAATTCCGTGTGCGAAGCGGCGCGCGAGCGCGTCTGGGGACCGTTGTGGGTGAGAATGATGAGGCGTCCCCGAAGACGGGGTGCGAGACACGAGGAGTTCCCCTGAAGATCGTCAGCTACAACCTGCGCAAGCACGCAGCAGGCCACGAGCTCGCGGACATCGCTGCAACCTACGACGTCGACGCGCTGTGCCTGCAGGAGTGCGACAGTGAGGCGCTTCCCGAACGCCTTCACCACCTGATCCTCGCCGACGCGACGAGGACCAACCGTCTCGGCCTCGCCGTCTACGTGCGCGAAGACCGCTACGACATCCTCGACACCAAGGTGTTCGCCGTGCAGAAGTCGGTGCACGACCGCGTGCTCGCCCCGGCGAACGAGCGGCTGCTCGCGGTGCGCCTGCACGACAGGGAGACCGAGGAGGACGTGCTCGTCGGGTCGTTCCACGCGGCGCCGCTGACCGCATCCAACTCGTTGCGGCGCAAGCAGATCGCCGCCGCCCACGCCGGGATGCGCTCCCTGGCCGCCGACATCCCCTCCGTGATGGTCGGCGACTTCAACTACCCCTGGTTCATCCGCGGTCTGGAGCGGCACCTGACGACGGCGGGATACGCGCTCAGCCGTAGTACAGAGCCGACCTACTTGCGCTACAAGTTCTTCACCGGATACTTCGACTTCGTCACGTCGACGGGGTTCGAGATCCAGCGGGTGGATGTGCTGCCGCGTGGCGCCTCCGACCACCGGGCGATCAGCCTGGACGCCGAACTCGCCGCCTGACCCGCACCTGGACCACCCGCGGGGCGCGGCGTATCGTGAAGCGCGTTTCCTGGCGAGGTGATGCGCGTGGACGTTCTCGGGTGGCTGGCCGCTACCGATTACACGATCGCGCGCGAGATCCTCGAGCGGGGCGTCGCCGCCATCTACCTGATCGCGTTCGTCTCCGCGGTCAACCAGTTCCCCGCGCTGCTCGGTGAGCACGGGCTGCTGCCCGCCCCGCGCTTCCTGCGAAGCGCATACGCGCGCAGCCAGCCCACCATCTTCCGCCGCCGATACTCCGACCGGATGCTCCTCGCCGTCGCCTGGACCGGCGCAGCGCTCTCGGCGCTGATCGTCGCCGGCGTTCCGCAGCGCGCGCCGACCTGGGTGTTCCTGCCCGTCTTCCTGCTCGTCTGGTTCCTCTACCTCTCGATCGTGAACATCGGGCAGACGTTCTACGGGTTCGGCTGGGAGAGCCTGCTCTGCGAAGCGGGGTTCACCGTCGCGCTGCTCGGCGCTCTCGACACCGCTCCCCCGGTGACGGTGGTGTTCCTGCTGCGCTGGCTGGTCTTCCGGCTCGAGTTCGGTGCGGGGATGATCAAGATGCGCGGCGACCGGTCGTGGCGCGACCTCACCGCGCTGTACTACCACCACGAGACCCAGCCGATGCCGAACCCGCTGAGCCGCACCGCCCACCTGCTGCCGAAGTGGTGGCACCGGCTGGAGGTGCTCGGCAACCATTTCGCGCAGCTGATCGTGCCGTGGCTGCTGTTCGCGCCGCAGCCGGTGGCCAGCATCGCGGCGGCGGTCGTCATCCTCACCCAGCTGTGGCTGGTGGCGACGGGCAACTTCGCCTGGCTGAACGTCATCACCATCGTGCTCGCGTTCTCGGCGGTGGACGACGCGTCGTTCTCGTGGCTGTTCGGCGGCGCGCGGCTCGGCGGCATCGGGGCGGAGGGCGTGCCCGGCTGGTACGCGGTCGTGGTGCTGGTGGCGAGCATCCTGATCGTCGGCCTCAGCTGGCAGCCGCTGCGGAACCTGTTCGCGCGCAGGCAGCTGATGAACGCGAGCTTCAACCGGTGGCATCTCGTCAACGCGTACGGGGCGTTCGGCACGGTCACGCAGGAGCGGTTTGAGGTGATCGTCGAAGGGACGGAGGACGACCCCAACGATCCGGATGCGCGCTGGCGGGAGTACGCGTTCAAAGGAAAGCCGGGCGACGTGAAGCGGCTCCCGCGCCAGTTCGCGCCGTACCATCTGCGACTCGACTGGCTGATGTGGTTCCTCGCGCTCGGGTCGAGGGACACGGAGTGGTTCGAGATGTTCCTGCTGCGGCTGCTGGAGGCGGACAGGCCGACGCTGCGACTTCTGCGCACCGACCCGTTCGGCGGAAGGCCGCCGCGGGCCGTGCGGGCCAGGATGTTCCTCTACCGGTTCACGACGAGGGAGGAGAAACGCGCATCCGGGGACAGGTGGATGCGCGAGGAGATCGCCGACCTCGTCCCTCCGGTGTCGCTGCGTGGCTGAGCGGCAGCGCAGCTGCGCGCCAGCGCGACCGGCTCAGTATCCGCCGCGCTCCTCCTCCAGCTTGGCGAGGTCCCGCCAGATCAGCAGCCGCAGCCGAGCGGGGCGCTCCTCCTCGTAGTTGGCCTTGAGCGCCTCCGCGCCGGAGAACGCGTCGAGTCCGGCCTGGATGGCGCGGCCAACCTCGTCCCAGGCGTCCTGCCTGGCGCGCTCCACGATCCTCAGCAGCTCCTCCTCGGAGTCCGCCTTCGCGCGCAGTGCCGTCGCCAGTGCCCTGGCCGCCTCCTCGCGCAGCGCCAGGTTGCCCGCATCGACGTCGCGGTAGTCGTGCGGGTGCGTCGCGTCGCCGCCCAGCCCCGCCACCGCGAGCCGCGCCTCGGCCGCCCGCTCGGCGGCCTGGTCCTGCTCGTCGGCGAGCTCCCGCAGCATCTCCGCCGCCTGTGCCGTGTGCCTGGCGGGGTCGAACGGGTTGTCCTGCTGGATGGTGTCGACCACGATGTGGTTCTTCACCGCCATCCTCGTGGCGTAGTCGGCGAGGAGCATCCCCTCCTCCACGGACTGTTCGAGGGTCGGCGGAGCCGCTTCCTCGAGCGCGTCCTCGTCGAACGGCCGGGTGCGCGGCGTGACCACGCGCTTGCGGAACCAGTTCGGCCAGCGCATCCCTCTCCTCGGATCGCAGGCGGCGCGGAAAGGAGCGGCGCCGCCCTGCCCTTCCATTCTGTCGGAAAACCGCGTCGGTGAGGCAGAGTGGTGGCATGGCCGATGTGCGATACGAATTCGAAGCGGAACTGTGGCGGTGGGAGGCCCGGCGGGACCTGTGGGTGTTCGCCAGGCTGCCGCTCGACGTGTCGGAGGACATCCGGCTGCAACCGCATCCACCCGCCGGGTTCGGCTCGGTGAAGGTGATGGTGACGCTCGGCGGCTCGCGGTGGTCGACGTCGGTGTTCCCCGAGTCGGCGGACGGGTCGTACATCGTCGCGATCAAGGGTTCCGTGCGGCAGAAGGAGGGCGTCGGGCTCGGCGACGTGGTGAGGCTGGGGATCGAGACGCTGCTGTAGGGGTCAGGCGCGCCGGGTCAGGCGACGAGCATCCAGGTCGTCATCGCGCACATCGCGACGGCGGAGACGACGGGGAGCAGGGCCGCGACGATGCCGTGCGTCGCTGCAAGGCGCACGGCGCAGGCGAGGCAGACGACAGTAAGCGCTCCGACCGCGACGGCGATGACGAGCAGCAGCCAGGAGCCGCCGAGGTGGGCGGCGTGCGGATCGCCGGATGCGGCGACTGCTGCGCTGGATGCGGCACCGGATGCTGCGCCGTCGTGACCGTGCAGCGCCGCAAGCACGACCATGAGCGCCATCGTGAACGGCTCGACCGCGAACCGCGCCCGGCCGCGCCTGCGCCCCGCTGCTGCCACCACCGCGGCGACGACGAACAGCCCAGCGGCCCAGACGGCTCCGGGAACCAGGGGGACGGCGATCGCAGAACCCGCCATGTCCGCCGCCATCGCCGCCGTCGCGAGCAGCGAGAGCACCGGCAGAACGATCAGCGGAACGCTCGGGATGCGGCGCGCGGCCGGACGCGGCGAGACGGTCGCACTGGTCATACCGTCAGGCTACGAAGGCCGCCGTTCTCCCGGTGTGCCGCCCGCGCATCCCTGTTGCGCGCGCCCGCACGGTTCCGGCCGGAGCGCGCGGGGGTTCGCGTGCTACGATCCGTATCACGGATCGTATACAGTGTCGTCCCGATCAGGTGAGGTAACCCCGTGCTCAACCCGACAACGCAGGCCGTCAACCCGACCATGCAGCCCGGCCAGACCATGCAGCCCGGCCCGGCCACGCAGGCCGCCGGTCAGCCGCGCGCCAACCGCGTGACCACATCCACCGCCAGGAACTTCAGCGAGTTCCGCACCGCGGTGTCCGAGTCGTTCGTGCCACTGCACGTGACCAGTTCGCGTCCCGACCCGTTCTGGGGGCGCATCCGGTCGGCGGGCGCGGACGAGGTGCACGTCTCCGAGGTCAGCGCCGCCGAGCACGTCGTCGAGCGCACGCCGGAGCTGATCGCGCGCTCCGACCGGCACTACTTCAAGCTGAGCCTGCAGCTGTCGGGCACCGGCCTGCTCATCCAGGACAACCGCGAAGCCGTGCTGCAGCCGGGCGACCTGGCCGTCTACGACACGCACCGGCCGTACTCGCTGGTGTTCGACGACGACTTCCGGACGATGGTCGTCATGTTCCCGAAGCACCTCATCGACCTGCCCGCCGACGTGGTCGCGCAGCTCACCGCCGTCAAGATGAGCGGCAAGTCCGGCGTGGGCAGCATCATCGTCCCGTTCCTGGCGCAACTGGTCGGCAACCTCGAGCAGCTCAACGGCGCGACGGGCGCCAGGCTCGCTCACAGCGCGCTCGACCTGGTGACGACGATGTTCGCCAACGAGCTCGACGTGACCAGCGGACCCGGCAACCCGCACCAGGCGCTGATGCAGCGCATCCGGGGCTACATCGACGCGAACCTGGCGTCCACCGACCTCGGTCCGACGCAGATCGCCGCCGCGCACTTCATCTCGACGCGGCACCTGCACGGGCTGTTCCGCGAACAGGGCACGACGGTGTCGTCGTGGATCCGCACCCGGCGGCTCGAACGCTGCCGGCGCGACCTGCTGAACCCGCTCTACGGCGACCGTCCCGTGGCCGCGATCGCCGCCCGCTGGGGGTTCGTGGACGCCGCGCACTTCTCCCGGGTGTTCAAGGCGACCTACGCCGAGTCCCCCAGCGAACTGCGCGCCTCCGGCCGCGCCGCCTGACGACTCGATTCTTTGTCGGGGAGGGAACGGGGCTTGACGGTCGGGGCATGATCGCGGCTGGGCGGTTGAGGCCGATGGATGCGCGTGAGCACGATGGGTGCGACCCGCGCGACGCAGCGCGGGCGGAAACGGAACCCGCATGCCAGGCACCGCCCTTCCCCCGACCAGCAGACAGGTGGTCTTCCCGTCCGCTGGCGTGATCGAGACCGCCGAGCAGCCGCTGCCTACGCCGGGGCCGGATGACCTCATCCTGCGCGTCGCCCTCGTCGGCGTGTGCGCGACGGACCTGCACCTGCTCGCCGGACACATCGGCGACCCGTTCCCGCTCGTGCCGGGTCACGAGTTCGTCGGGGAGGTCGCGGCCATCGGCGACGCGGCCGCCGAGGCGCGCGGGCTGGCGGTCGGCGACCACGTCGCCGTCGAGATGCTGCTGCCGTGCCAGGTCTGCGCGCGCTGCCGCGAAGGCCGCTACAACCTGTGCGAGGCGGACGACCCGGCCTCCGGGCTGCCGCACGGCCGCCAGCTGGGGGTGAACATCCCGCGCACGGTCGCCCCCGGCCTGTGGGGCGGATACGCCGAGCACCTGTTCGTGCCGCGCGAGGCGGTGGTGCACCGGCTTCCGGATGCGCTTCCCTGGCAGCGCGCCGTGCTGACCGAACCGCTCGCCGTCGCCTGCCGCGCCATCGCGCGGGGGCGGGTGGCGCCCGGCGAGTCGGTCGTGGTGATCGGGCCGGGCCCTGTCGGCATCCTCGCCGCCGCTGCCGCCCGGTCGGCGGGCGCAGGACGCGTGATCGTCATCGGCACCCGCGCGAACCGGCTGGAGCTCGCGATGCGGTTCGGAGCGGACGCCGTGGTGAACTCCCGCGAGACCGACCCGGTGGCTGCGGTCTCCTCCGCACTCGGCGGACGCCTGGCCGACGTGGTCATCGAGATCGCGGGAGCCACGGCTGCGCAGCAGCAGGCCGTGCGGCTGGTGCGGCGCGGAGGGCGCGTGGTGCTCGCCGGTGCGTGCGGCGCGAACGCTCCGGTGACCTTCCTCGCCGACGAGGAGCTGCTGACCCGCGAGATCGACCTGCTGCCGTCGTTCCTGTCCGCCGGAGGCTTCGAGCCGGCCATCCGGATGCTCGAACGCGGCGACTTCGACTACGAGTCCCTGGTGACCCACCGGTTCGGGCTCGGTGAGGTGCGTGCGGCGTACGACGTGATCGAGCGGCGTGACGGCGGAGTGCTGAAAGCCGTGATCGACCCCGGCGTGAACGTGGTCGCGCGATGACCGGCGAGCGGGCCGGACGGTTCGGCGGGCGCGTTGTCGCCGTCAGCGGCACCACGAGCGGCATCGGGAGGGGCATCGCCTCCACGCTGGCCGCCGAGGGCGCGACGGTGTTCGGGCTCGATGTCGAACCGGGAGGGATCGGCGAGCACATCCCCTGCGACGTCTCCGACGCGGACAGCGTCGCCAACGCGGCGGCCGACCTGCTCGCGCTCAGCGGAGGGCGGATCGACCACGTGGTCGCCAACGCGGGCATCCGCGGGTCGGACACGGCCGCCGAGGAGCTGCCGATCGCGGAGTTCGACGCGGTGCTCGCGGTGAACCTGCGCGGGGTGTTCCTGACGCTGCAGGCGTTCGCGCCGGCCATGCTCGCGGCGGGGCGGGGCAGCATGGTGGCCGTCGCATCCATGTCGGGCAATCGGGTGGTGAACGTGCCGCAGCGCACCGTGCACTACAACACGGCGAAGGCGGGAGTGACGGCGATGGTGCGCACGCTCGCCGTCGAGTGGGGCGGGCGCGGGGTGCGGGTCAACACGGTCTCCCCCGGCTACGTCTCCACACCCTTCCTCGACGGAGACAGCGCCCTGCACGCGCAGTGGCTGCCGAACACCGTGCCAGGACGCTTCGCGACCATCGAGGAGATCGCGGCGGGCACCCTCTACCTCCTGTCCGACGACGCAGGGTACTGCTACGGCACCGACCTGCTGATCGACGGCGGATACTCCCTGCGCTGAGACGCGCACCACGAAAGGAATGCGATGACGGACATCCAGCACGACCAGGCGACCCACGACCCGGCACCCCACGATCCAGCAACCGACGAGTGGCGCACCTACGACGAGTTCGCCGCGGGCATCGACACCTACCGGCTGCCGAACACCGACCTGGCGGGCACCGCGCTCACGCTGACGCTCGACGACGGCTCGACGCTGACGCTGGCGTTCGACGCGGACTCGGTGACCTGGACAGCCTCCGGCGCCATCGGCTCCGGAGGGACGGACCCGTACGACGCGGTCGCGGTGCGCGACGACGTCGTGTTCGTCAACCTGCCGCTGACGAGCGTGGAGCGGGAGGCGATCACGGTGGTCTACTCGACACGGACGCACCGCGCGCTGGTGGCGCACTCGGTGATCGGCGAGGAGGACGTCGACGGCACCCCGAGGGTGCGGCAGACGTTCCACGCGGCGGTGACCGATGCCGGAGATCCCACCGGGGAGGCGCCAGCTCCGTCCCGCGACCTGATCGGCAAGAGGAACATCTACCGCTACAGCCCGCAGCACCTCTACGAGCACGTCTACGTGTCGTCGCAGCGCTACGCCTGGCAGTGCCTGGAGGGCGTGCAGCGCGGGCACGGAGACATGGACCTCTCCACCGTGTGGAAGTTCGCCGACGGACTGTACCTGTTCTGCTTCCGCGAGTTCCGGATCGCCGTCGCCAGCGTGTGGCTGCACGACCTCGGCTACGACCTGCGCACCACGGGCATCTTCCTCGGGCTGAACGGCGCGGGCGAGTCCGAGCACTCGCGCGCGGGCGGCCACATCTACCCGCTCGGCTCCGTCTCGTACCCGGACGCGCAGCCGGTCTGACCGCATCCACCGCACGCATCGACCACACCCACTGACTGGAGCAGCAGCATGACACGCAATCACGACATCATCGCGGCGCACTACGCCGCCTCCGACCGCGGAGACATCGACGGGATGCTCGCGCCGCTCGCCGCCGACGCCCGCTGGACCGAGATGGCCGGGTTCCCGTACGCGGGCACGTACATCGGACCGGAACAGGTGCGCGCGGGCGTCTTCGAGCGCATCGGCGCCGAGTGGGACGGCTACACGGCCGCCATCACCGAGCTCGTCGACGGCGGGGACACCATCGTCGGCCTCGGCACGTACAGCGGCACCAACAGGGCCACCGGCCGCTTCTTCGAAGCCCGCGTCGCGCACGTCTGGCGGCTCGCGGACGGCAAGGTCGTCGCGTTCGAGCAGTTCACGGACACCGCGCTCGTCCGGGATGCGGTGCAGTAGCGCCGGGAGAGCGCGGACGGGCAAGAAGGGTGCAGCCACAGGCAACACCCGGAGACACACCCGGCCATAGGTTTCAGTCGAGATGCCACGACGAAGTGGTCGTGGCGCAACCCGAGAGGCAGGGAAGCGCATGAGGAAACACCTGATCTACGCGGCGGCGGCGCTCGCGGCATCAACAGCACTCGTGCTGAGCGGCTGCAGCGGCGGAGGCAGCGGCGACGGCAAGTCCCCGATCGTGGTCGGATCGGTCAACACCAAGAGCGGCGCAGCCACGTTCCCCGAGGCATCGCTCGCCGCCGCCGCGGTCTTCAAAGACCAGAACGCGAAGGGCGGAATCAACGGCCACCCGATCGACTACAAGGCGCTCGACGACAAGGGCGACCCGGCCACCGCATCCGCCAACGCCCGCGAGATCGTCGGCAGCGACGAGGCCGTGGCGATGGTCGGCTCCGCGAGCCTGATCGAGTGCGAGATCAACGCCAAGTACTACGAGCAGCAGAAGATCCTCTCCATCCCGGGCGTCGGGGTGGACACCGGCTGCTTCGACAGCCCCAACATCTCGCCGGCCAACGTCGGGCCGTTCAACGACATGACCCTCACCCTGTACTGGGGCTCCGAGGTCGCCAAGCTCGACAACATCTGCGTGCTGCTGGAGATCGCGGGAAGCACCCGCCCCGCCTACCAGAAGGCCATCGACAAATGGACCGAGATCACCGGCAAGAAGCCGCTCTACGTCGACGACACAGTGCCGTACGGGGCCAGCGACTACACCCCGTACATCGTGAAGGCGAAGGACGCCGGCTGCAAGGCTCTCGCGATCAACCCGGTCGAGCCGGACGCCATCGCCCAGGTCAAGGCGGCGAACGCGCAGGGCTGGAAGGACGTGAACTGGCTCTACCTGACCAGCGTGTACAGCGACAACTTCGCCAAGGCGGTCAGCGACGCGGGAGCCGGGATCTACGTCCCCGCCGAGTTCTACCCGTTCACCGACGCATCCAGTGACATCAACAAGGACTGGCGCGACCTGATGACCAAGAACGACATCCCGCTCACCTCGTTCTCGCAGGGTGGATACCTCGCGGCCAAGTACTTCATCGAGGTCGCGAAGGGCATCAAGGGCGACGTGACCAGGGACTCGGTCACGAAGGCTCTGCACGACATGAAGCCGATCGAGAACCCGATGGTCGGAACGCCGTACACGTTCGGCACCGCCACGGTGCACGACGGGAACACCGCAGGCTGGCCGATCAAGCTCGTCACCGGCAAGAACGCCTGGGAGCTGAACGGCGACGACTGGATCACGATCCCCAAGAAGTGACCATCTGCGGGGCTTGCCTCCCTCGCGGAGGCGAGCCCCGCATCCACTGTTTCTGAAAGGAGCCCCGGATGCTGCAGGGCGCCCTCGCCGGCCTCGCCGCCGGCGGACTGTACGCCGTGCTCGCGGTGTGCCTCACCCTGATGTCCCGCCTGGTGCGGGTGGTCAACTTCTCCCAGGCCGCGACCGGGATGTTCGGCGGATTCGTCGCGGTGTGGCTGGTGAGTCACGGCGGCTGGCCGATCTGGCTCGGCTCGCTGGCCGGTGTGCTCATCGGCGGGGCGCTCAGCGCGCTGATCGGGCTGATCATCGCCACCTGGCTGCCGGAGGCGGACACCACGACGCGGTCGGCGGTGACCGTCGGACCGCTGCTGCTGCTCATCTCGCTGTCGTTCATCCTGTTCGGCAACAAGCCGCAGCCGTTCAGCCCGATCCTCTCCGGCCCGGCGTTCTCGATCGGCGGCGTGGTCGTCAGCCAGGTGACGGTCGCGACCGTCGTGCTCGCCGTCGTCGTCGCCGTGGCCTGCCGGCTGGTGCTCACGCGCACCTCGATCGGCACCAAGCTGCGCGCCCTGTCTGAACGGCCGACGACGGCCGAGCTGATCGGCATCCCGGCCAAGCCGTTGAGTGTCGCAGTGTGGGCGGTCACCGGGCTCATCTCCGCCCTGGTCATCATCATCGTCGCCCCGTCGCAGTCGAACGACGCGACCAGCCTGTCGATGCTCATCGTGCCGGCGTCGGCGGCGGCGCTGCTCGGCGCGTTCAAACGGCTCGACCTCGCCGTGATCGGCGGCCTCGTGCTCGGGCTGCTCAGCGGCCTGGTGGCGCAGATCGACGAGGTGTCGTTCATCCGGAACTTCCTGCCGTTCCTGTTCATCATCGGATTCCTGCTGTGGACGCAGCGCAAGGAGGTGTGGGATGCGGCGCGTTAGCGGCACCCCCGCGGCACGGATCGCCCTGCCGTTCATCGTCGGAGCCGTCGGCCTGGGCGCCGGATACGCGCTCAGCGTCTCGCTCTCCGGCTACTTCGTCTTCCTCGCGGTGAGCGCCGTCGTCGCGGCCATCGCGATCCTCGGGCTCGGCATCGTCACCGGCAGCGCCGGGATGATCGCTCTCTGCCAGCTGACGTTCGCCGCGGTGGGAGCGTGGATCGTCTCGCTGCTCAACGTGCTGAACGCGCCGGGCGGGTTCATCGTCTGGCTCATCGTCGGCGGCCTGGCCGCCGGGGTGGTCGGCGTGCTCGTCGGCCTGCCGGCCCTGCGGCTGCGCGGGGTCAACCTCGCGGTGGTCACGCTCGGCTTCGCCGCAGCGGCCGACGTGACGCTGGTGCAGATCCAGTTCCCCGGCTCGACGGACGGCATCTCGGTGCTTCGGCCCGACGCGTTCAGCGACGACCGGTCGTACTTCTTCTTCAGCGTGCTCGTGCTGGTGGTCTGCGGCATCGCGGTGTACTTGCTGCAGAACGGCCGCTGGGGGTCCAGCTGGAAGTCCGTCGCGTTCTCCGAGCGCGGCACGGCCTCTGTCGGAGCGAGCGTGCGCAGCTCCAAGCTCACCGCCTTCGCCGTCAGCGCCACCCTCGGCGGTGTGAGCGGTGGCCTGATCGCCGGGCAGGTGGGGCTGCCGTTCGCGAGCAGCTTCACGCCCATCCAGTCGCTCGCGCTCTACGTGCTGGCGATCATGTCCGGCGCGTACCTGATCGACATGGCGATCTTCGGCGGCATCGTCTGGATCGCGGTGCCCGAACTGCTGAAGCGCTGGGGCATCCCGCAGGACTGGGGCTTCGTGATCTTCGGCGTGCTCGGCGTGCAGGCGCTGACCAGCGGGTCGAACCTGGGGCAGAGCATCCGGAACGCCTGGTGGAAGCGGCAGGCGGCGCGGCGTCCGGTGGAGGTGGCCGCCCCGCTGTCGGACGCGGACGCGGTGCGGGATGCTGTGCCCTCCCCCGCCCAGCCGCCCGCGCCGGACCCGGCCGCAGCGCCCGTGCTGGTGGTCGAGGACCTCGGCGTGGCCTTCGGGCAGGTGAAGGCGCTGAACGGCGTGAGCCTGGTGGTGCCGGAGAACACGATCATGGGACTCATCGGCCCGAACGGCGCGGGCAAGTCCACGTTCGTGGATGCCGTGACCGGCTTCCTGCCGCAGCACACCGGACGGGTCAGCCTCGACGGCCGCGACCTGCGCGGGCTGTCCGCCACGGCGCGCGCCCGGCTCGGCCTCCGCCGCACCTTCCAGCAGGACAGGGTTCCGCCGACGCTCACGGTCGACGCGTACGTCCGCTTCGTCGCCCGCCGCCGGCTCAGCACGGCCGAGCTCGACGAGACGCTTGCCTTCTTCGGCTGCCCCACCGCCCGGACCCGCCTGCAGAACGTGGATGTGGGCACCAGGCGGCTCGTCGAGGTGGCGGCCAACGTGCTCGCCCGTCCGCGCATCCTGATCCTGGACGAGCCGGCGGCCGGACTGTCGCACGAGGAGCACCTCGAGCTCGGAGCGCGCCTGCTTCAGGCTCCCGCCCGGTTCGGGATGTCCATCGTCCTGATCGAGCACGACCTCGACCTGGTGCGCTCCGTCTGCTCGAGCCTCACCGTGCTCGACTTCGGCGAGGTGCTCGCCAGCGGACCGCAGGCGGAGGTGCTCGCCGACCCCGCCGTCATGAAGGCGTACATGGGTGAAACGGAGATGCTGTGAACGCGGACAACGAGCTGGTGCTGGATGCGGTCACGGTCAGCCGCGGCGCAGGACCGGTGATCAGCGAGGTGAGCCTGCGCGTCGAGCCGGGCAGGATCACGGCGCTGGTCGGGCCGAACGGCGCGGGGAAGACGAGCCTGCTCGAAGCCATCTCGGGGATCGTGTCTCTGAGCGGCGGCACGATCAGCGTCGACGGCGACTCGATCGCGCGACTCTCCCGCGTGCAGCGCGCCCGGCGCGGCATCGTGCACATCGAGCAGGGGCGCGCCATCTTCCCGTCGCTGACGGTGCAGGAGAACATCCGGCTCACCGCAGGCACGCAGGAGGGCGTCGACGAGGCGCTCGCGCAGTTCCCCGAGCTGGAGAAGCGGCGGACGAGCGCATCCGGGCTGCTGTCCGGCGGCGAGCAGCAGATGGTGGTGCTGGCGCGCGCGTTCGCGTCGAGGCCGAGGTTCCTGCTGATCGACGAGATGTCGCTCGGGCTCGCGCCGGTGGTGTTCATGCGGCTGCTGCCGATGATCAAGCAGTTCAGCGAATCCGGGGTGGGCGTGCTGCTCGTCGAGCAGTTCACGCACCTGGCGCTGGGCGTCGCGACCGACGCCCTCGTCGTCGCCGGCGGCCGCGTCACGTACGCGGGCGATGCCACCACCCTGCAGGCCTCCCCCGAGATCCTCCACCGCGCCTACCTCGGCGGCTGACCCGCGCTCCCAGATAATCGAGTCGGGACTTATGCACGCCTCCACCGGCGTGTCGCGTGCATAAGTCCCGACTCGATTTTTTGGGCGGGGCGGACGGTCAGGCGTCGAGGGGGATGGTGGGGACGTCGACGATGTGGGCGCCGCCGTCGGCGACGATGGTGGCGCCCGTGATGTACGAGGATTCGGCGGAGCCGAGGAAGCGGATGACGGAGGCGATCTCCTCCGGCTGGGCCGGGCGCGCGAGCGGGACGGCGGCCGTCACGATGCGGTAGCCCTCCTCGCGGCTCGCCAGTCCGGATGCGCGGGCGAAGTCGTCCATCTCCTCGTCGGCCATCGGCGTCTGCACCCAGCCGGGGCAGACCGCGTTCACGCGCACCCCGAACCGGCCGTAGTCGCGGGCGAGAGACCGGGTCAGCCCGATCAGCGCATGTTTTCCGACCGTGTATCCGGCAACGCCAGGACCGGCGAAGAGCCCGGCGAGCGACGACACCACCACGATCTGCCCGTGCGACTCGACCAGCTGCGGCAGGGCGGCCCGGGCGAGCACGAACGCCGTCGTGACGTTGGTGCGGAAGGACAGCTCCCACGCGGCGTCGTCCGTCTCGTCCACGGTGCCGAGCCCGTGCCCTCCCGCGTTGGCCACGACCACGTCGATGCGTCCCAGCTCGGTGACGACCTGGCGCACGGCGGCCTCCGCGTCGTCGCGCAGGCTGGCGTCCGCGACGATCGCCAGCCCACCGGTCTCCGCGGCGACGGCATCGAGCGGCCCGCGACGACGGCCGACGAGCACGACGTGCGCACCCTCTGCCGCATAGCGGCGGGCGGTCGCGGCGCCGATGCCGGTGCCTCCCCCGGTGATGACGACGACCTTGCCGTCGATGGATGCTCGGCTCAGGGGCACGGCTGCCTGCTTTCTGTGGTGGGTGACGTCGGCGATCACGCCGGGAAGGACGATCGCGCCAGGTAGCCGAAGTCGGAGACCAGGGCGTGCCCGTTCACCGGTCTCGACGCCGGAGACGCGAGGTAGAGCACGTGCCTGGCGACCTCGTCCGGGCTCTGCACCGGGAAGTCCGCCTCCGCGAATCCCCCGGGCTCGACGCCCAGATCGGCGCGCGCCATCGGGGTGTCGACGATCGACGGACAGACGGCGTTGACCCGAACGCCGTCGGCGGCGAGGTCGACGGACAGGGCGCGCATCAACTGCAGCACGGCACCCTTCGACGCGTTGTACGGCACCATCCCGGGAGCCGCGACGAAGCTGGAGTCCGACGCGAGCAGCACCACGGACGGCGCGGCGGAGAGCCGCAGCCACGGGAGCGCGTGCTTGACCACGAGGAACGGTCCGGTGACGTTGACGGCGAGCACCGCGTTCCAGTCCGCCAGCGCGATCTCGTCGACTCGGGTACCGAACGGGCCGGAGATCCCCGCGCAGGCGATCACCGCATCCACGGTGCCGAGGGCATCCGCCGCGGACGCGACGGCCGAGGCCACGGAGGACTCGTCGGTGACGTCCACCACGAACTCGGCGGCCTCGACGGCGCCGCCGGCTCCGACGGCGCCGCCCGTCCCGGATGCGCGCAGCTCGTCGCCGACGGCGGCCAGCCCCCGCGCATCCCGGTCCAGCAGCGCCACCCGCGCGCCCTCGGCGGCGAACGCCAGCGCGCACGCCCGGCCGATGCCGCTGGCCGCGCCCGTCACGATGACGCCGCGGCCGGCCAGTCCCAGCTCCATCAGTCCTCCGGCACCAGTTCGGGAGCGCCCGTCTCCTCTGTGCCGTGGCCGATCTGCGCGTACACGCGCGGGTTGCGTCGCTTCAGGATCGCTCCCCAGACGATCCCGAGGATGCCGGGCACGATCACCACGGCGGGCAAGATGAACGTGGTCGCGGTGGCTGGGGCGGTCGGGTCGCTGGTGAGCAGCACATTGAAGTTGACCAGGATGAGCACGAACACCACGAGCAGGGCGACGCCGGAGACCACGGGGGCGACCAGCCGCTGCCAGACCCCGACGCCGTGCCGGTCGCGGCGGAAGAAGCCGATCACGGCGACAGACACCACCGCCATCAACAGCACGAGCCCCATCGCCCCGCTGTTGGTCAGCCAGGAGAACAGCGTCAGCACGGGGAACAGCGCGGCCGGAGCACCCTCCGGCGGCACCCAGCCGACGCTCGCGATGGCGAAGACGGCGATCACCACCACGGCGAGCGCCGTCTGCGTCACCGATCCTGCCCACGGTGCTCCGCTGCTGGCGCGCACCCTGGACAGCCAGCCGGGCAGCACGCCTTCGCGGCCGAGCGAGAAGAAGTAGCGCGCGACAGCGTTGTGGAAGCTGACCAGGGAGGCGAACAGGCTGGTGACGAAGAGCAGCTGGGCGATGTCGCTGACCACGACGCCGACGTTGGTGGAGAGGAAGGTGAAGATGAGGTCGGGGCCCTGCTTGGTGGCGTCCGCGATGACCTTGCTCGGGCCGGAGCCGACCGTCATCGCCCAGGACGAGAGGGCGTAGAACAGCGCGATGATGCCGACGGCGGTATAGGTGGCCCGCGCGACCGTGCGCTTCGGGTCCTTGGACTCCTCGCCGTAGATTGCGGCGGACTCGAAGCCCATGAATGCTGCGATGCCGAAGGCGAAGACGGCGCCGATGCCGGTGACGAACAGGCTCGACGGGCTGAGCGCCTCGGCGCTGACGCCCTCCGGCGCGACGATGAACGCGGCGACGTCGTAGACGATGACCACCACGAACTCGAGGGCGACCAGCACGCCGAGCACCTTCGCGGACAGGTCCACCCTGTTGACGCCGAGGACGGCGATGAGTGCGATGCAGACGAGGATCGGCAGCCACCACGGCACATCCCAGCCGAACTTCGCGTTCAGGAGGGAGGAGACCTGGAAGCCGAACAGGCCGTACACGCCGATCTGCATGGCGTTGTACGAGACCAGCGCGACGATCGAGACGCCGACGCCGGCCGGGCGGGAGATGCCGCGGGCGACGTAGGAGTAGAAGGCGCCTGCGTTGGTGACGAAGCGGCTCATCGCCGCGTAGCCGACCGCGAAGATCGCGAGCGTCACGCCCAGGATGAGGAACGAGAGCGGCACCCCCGTGACGCCGGTGACCGCGAACGTGGTGGTGACGCCGCCGGCGAGCACGGTGAGCGGCGCGGACGCCGCGATGATCATGAACGTGACGGCGGGGACGCCGAGGCGCCGCCGGTGCGCGGACGGCGTGGTGGCGGCGACGGCGTTGTCTGCCTGATCTGTGGAAGTCACGGGGTACTCCTCGGTCGGCGCGGCACAGGATTCGCCACGGCTATCAGCGATATTCCCGCTTCCTCCACAGATCGGGCTTGGCTCCAACTGCACACAACTTGACTCAACAGGCACATCGCGCCGGTGCGCATTCCCCAGGATGGAGTACGGCTTCGATACTGAACAGACCACCAGCAGAAGGATGTCCATGTCCGCGCACCACCACACCAGCACAACGACCGCACCGACCACGGTCGCGCATCCCCTCGATTCGCTGACGGCCGCCGAGCTCGCGCGCGGTCGCGACATCCTCGACGCAGCGGGGCTCATCGGGCCCGGCACGCGGTTCCCCTCCGTGCTCCCCGTCGAGCCCGCCAAGGAGGCCGTCGCCTCCTTCCGGCCAGGGGATGCGATCGAGCGGCGCATCCTGTTCGTGCTGCTGGACACCGCCACCGGGCAGTCGGCGGAGGCCGTCGTCTCCCTCACCACTTCGGAACTCGTGAGCCACACGCCGCTGTCGACGGACGCCGCGCCGTACGGGCAGCCGCAATACCTCTTCGAGGAGTACGAGGCGGCCGAGCGGATCGCCAAGGCGTCTCCGGAGTGGCAGGCGGCCATGACGCGTCGCGGGCTGGCCGACCGCATGGAGCTGGCGTTCTGCGCACCGCTCGCGCCCGGGCACTTCAACCGGGCGGACGAAGTGGGCAGGCGCGCCATCCGGTCGCTGACGTTCCTGCGATCGAGCATCGACGACTCGCCGTGGTCGCATCCGGTGGAGGGGCTGATCGTGCACATCGACCTCACCGCCGGCACGGTGATCCGGGTCGAGGACGAGGGCGACGTCCCCGTGCCCGCGATGGACGGCAACTACGACGCAGCGACGGTCGGACCGGCCCGCACCTCGCTGAAGCCGATCGAGATCACGCAGCCGGAAGGGCCGAGCTTCCACGTGGACGGGCAGGCGGTCGAGTGGGAGAACTGGAAGTTCCGGGTCGGCTTCAACGCGCGCGAGGGCCTGGTGCTGAACCAGGTCACGTTCCGCGACGGCGACGAAGACCGGCCGGTGCTCTCTCGTGCGTCCGTTCCCGAGATGGTCGTGCCGTACGGCGACACGACGCCCACCCGGTTCTGGATCAGCTACTTCGACGCCGGCGAGTACCTGCTCGGCAAGAACGCCAACAGCCTGACCCTCGGCTGCGACTGCCTCGGCGTCATCCACTACTTCGACGGCGTGGTCGCCGACGACCACGGAAACCCGGTCACCATCCCCCAGGTGGTGTGTATGCACGAGGAGGACTACGGCGTGCTCTGGAAGCACACCGACCTCACCGGCAAAGCGGAGGTGCGGCGCTCCCGCCGCCTGGTCGTGTCGTACTTCTCCACCATCGGCAACTACGACTACGGCTTCTTCTGGTACTTCTACCTCGACGGCACCATCCAGGTGGAGGCGAAGGCGACGGGCATCGTCTTCGCGGGAGCCGGCATCCCGGGCTCCGACGACCCGCACGCGACCGAGATCGCGCCAGGACTGTTCGCTCCCGTGCACCAGCACCTGTTCTGCGCGCGGCTCGACGTGGCGATCGACGGGGAGCGCAACTCGCTCGCGGAGGTCGACGTGGTCGGCATCCCGATCGGCGAGGACAACCCCTACGGCAACGCGTTCACCTGGACCACCACGCCCATCCGCAGCGAACGGGAGGCCGGACGCCTGGCCAACACCGCGTCGTCGCGGGTGTGGGAGGTGACCAGCTCCGACAGGCGCAACCTGGTCGGCAAGCCGACGGCGTACCACCTCGTGCCGCAACCGGGGGCGACGCTGATGGCGCAGCCGGAATCGACCGTGTTCGGGCGCGCGACGTTCGCCACCAAGCACCTGTGGGCCACCGCGTTCGATCCGGCGGAGCGCTTCCCGGCGGGCGACTACCCCAACGCGCACGCCGGAGGGGCGGGCCTCCCCGCCTGGACGGCCGCGGACCGCTCGCTGGAAGACACCGACATCGTGCTCTGGCACGTCTTCGGTCCGACGCACATCCCGCGCCCGGAGGACTGGCCGATCATGCCGGTCGACTACTCCGGCTTCCTGTTCAAGCCGTACGGCTTCCTCGACCGCAACCCGGCGCTCGACCTGCCGGATGGCGCTGCCGCGTCGTCCTGCTGCGCGGGCGGCGATGGTGGCGGCGAGCACGGCGGCGGCGAGTGCCGCTGCAAGCACTGACCACCACCTGACGGCATCCCTCTGCACCACCCCTCACCGAACGGAGACATCACATGAGCGCTCTCACCCTGTCTGACACCTCCACCTGGCTCCCGCTGGACGGGCTGGCCCCCGGCTTCGACGCGAACAAGGCGGAGCCGACCGCCGACCTCGCCGGGCGCACCGTCGCGCTCGTCGACGAGCGCGGCACCAGGATCGTGCACCGCTTCGGCGCGGACAGCGTCGAGTGGGAGTACCAGCCGGGAGACGGGGATCCGATCGCCGCGTCGTCCGGCACGGACCCGTACGAGGCGTTCGAGGTCGACACCGGGCTGTACTTCGCGCAGTTCCACCACCAGCACAAGCCCGACGAGGCGGTGTCGCTCGTCATCGACCTGACGAACGGCCGTGCGCTGTCGATCATCCAGGCCATCGGAGACCAGTTCCCGGGGAACACCGCGGTGCGTCAGCTGTTCGTGCCGTCGCTCATCGAGGGCGTCGAGACCGCCGGAGCGGAACCGGCGCCGACCACCGCGCTGATCGGCCGCCGGGTGATGTGGGTGTACAGCAGCGAGCACGCGTACGAGCACGTCTACCTGAGCCCGCAGTGGTACTCGTGGCAGTGCCTGGCCGGACCGGAGAAGGGTCTCGCCGACACCGACGAGAACTCCGTCTGGGAGATCCGCCCCGGCATCTACGTGTTCACCTGGCGCGAGAAGGTCATCCCGTGCGCGTCGGTGACCATCGCCGACCACCGCAACGTGCGCGCCATCCGATCGCACGGCGTGCTGTTCGGGCTGGACGAGTCCGGCACCGTGCCGACGCACTTCACCTTCGGGGCGTACGGGCGGCTGCTGAGCAACACCGTGCATCCCGACCCGTACGATCCTGCAGTTGCTGCTCCCGCTGCGGCCGCTCCCGCTCAGGATGCCGGAGCGGACACCGCGCGATGAGCACCGTCGGCGAGGGCGCGGCCGGCCTCCTGGTCACGAACGCCACCGTGTACACCGTGGACGCCGATCGCTCGCGGGCGGAGGCGTTCGCCGTGCGCGGCGGCCGGATCGTCGCCGTCGGTTCTGCGGCGGAGCTGTCCGGCCTGCGCGGGCCGGAGACGCGGGTGCTCGACGCGGCAGGCGCGTTCGTGATGCCCGGCCTCGTCGACGTGCACAACCACCACGCCCACGCCGGACGGGCGGAACTGTTCGAGCTCACCTTCTCGAACGGAGCGAGCTACGACCAGATCCTCGACGCGGTGCGCGCATACGCAGCGACCCGCGGTCCGGACGAGTGGATCGTGGGCAGCAGCTGGGGCACGGGACTCCTCGACCAGCTCGGGCACGCCCAGGCGCGGCGCGGGCTCGACGACGCGGCAGGGGGCCGTCCCGTGCTCCTCACCGACGACAGCCACCACAACCGGTGGGTGAGTTCGCGGGCGCTGGAGCTCGCCGGGATCGACGCATCCACACCGGATCCGGATCGCGGCGTGATCGTGCGCGACCCGGAGACCGGAGAGCCGAGCGGCGTGCTGCTCGAAGCGGCCGGCCTGCTCGTCGAAGAGGTGGCGCAGCCCGCCGTCGCGCTCAATGCCGCCCAGCAGGAGCAGGCGTCGGCGCGCGCCATCGAGATCGTGCACTCCTACGGCATCACCGCGTTCCAGGATGCGGCGATCTCGCTCGACCAGATGCGGGCGCTCAAGGCGCTCGACGACCGTGGGGCGCTGAGCGCGTGGGTCGTCTCCTCGATGACCGTCAACGACCAGATCTTCGGATACGCCGAGCTGGGGGACGCGCTCATCGCGCACCGCGCAGAGCTGACGGGCGAGCACCACCGCCCCGACTTCATCAAGATCTTCCTCGACGGAACGCCGCCGGCGCACAGCGGCGCGTTCCTCGAACCCTACCTTCCGTCCGACGCGCACGGCGCCCACTTCCACGGCACGACCACGATGCCCGCCGACGAGTTGCTCGGCTGGCTGCGACGCACCGCAGCCCAGGGCATCTCGGCCAAGATCCACTGTTCGGGAGACGCCGCCGTCCGGATGGTCCTGGATGCGGTCGAGACGGTCCGCGCGGAAGGCCACACCGCTCCGCTCTACCAGATCGCCCACGGGCAGTTCATCGCCGAGAGCGACCTGCCGCGCTTCGCGCAGCTGGGGGTGTCTGCGGACATCTCGCCGTTCCTGTGGTTCCCCGGTGTGATCGCCGACGCCCTGAGCACCGTGCGGCCGGCCGAGGAGGTCGCCGGGCTGCAGCCGAACCGGTCGCTGATCGACTCGGGCGCCCTGGTGGCCGGAGGGTCCGACTGGCCGGTGAGCGAGACCCCGAACGCCTGGGAGGGCATCGAGGGGCTCGTGACGAGGGCCGACCCGTCCGGGCAGCGCAGTGGCGTGCTCGGGATCGAAGAGGCCATCACGCTGCCGGAGGCCATCGAAGTGTTCACCGTGAACGGCGCGACGGCGATGGGGCTCGGAGACGTGACGGGCTCGCTCGAACCGGGCAAGTCCGCCGACTTCGTCGTGCTCGACCGCGACCCATTCGTGGTGCAGGAGCACGAGCTGCACAGCATCAGGGTATTGCAGACGTTTTTCGAGGGTGAGCAGGTGTTCTCGCGGGAGTGACGCGTCCTCCCCTGCCGGGTGGAGCGGTTACCCTACACTTGTTGACTACGCGGCTGTCGATGCCGGCCACACCATCGTGGCCGAGTCCCAGCGCGTTTCGAGGGGAGACGTATGCCCAAGGTGATCGACCACGATCAGCGGCGCTCTGACATCATCGACGTCACCTGGGCGCTGATCGTCAAAGGCGGGCTCGAGGCTGCGACGATGCGGGAGATCGCCAGCGAGGCCGGCTTCGCCAACGGCGCACTGAAGCACTACTTCCCCGGCAAGGACGAGATCATCCAGGGCACGTACGACCGCGCCCTCGGCATGATGAGCGAGGGCGTGGCCAGCGCTGTCGGCGACGCGACCGGCCTCGAAGCCCTCCGCGCGATCGTCTACGCCTCCGCCCCGCTCACCGAGGAGGCCATCGTCGCCGGCCGCGTGCTGCTCAGCTTCTGGGAGCGGGCGATGTCGAACGACGACCTCCACCAGGCGTACCTCTCCCACCTCACCAGCTGGCGCGGCGGCCTCCGCACGTACATCGAGCAGGGCAGGGCGGCCGGCGACATCGTCTCCTCCACCCCCGACGAGCAGCTCGTCGACGAGATCGTCCTGATCAACGTCGGAGCCAACGTGATGAGCCTGATCGCCCCGCACCTCTCCACCCCGGCACTGCTTGAGGCGCAGCTGGACGCGTTCTTCGAGCGGATCACGACCGCCTGAGGTGGTCGCGCCCCTCCGATGAGCGCGCGAACGCGGCGTGCATCCCGGTCTGGGTGAGAGCGGACAGCAGGGTGAAGCCGGAGAGGCCGTCCCAGCCGCTCGTCCAGGTGAGCGTGCGCGCCAGCTCCCACACGGTCTGCTCCTCCGCGGCGGCGGTTCCGGATGCGAGCCCTGCGGCGACCTCCTGGGTGCGCCGCAGCTGGTGTCGCGACAGTTCCGCGCAGCGCTCCGCCAGCCCGGTGAACACGTCCTCGTGTCCTGGCGCCACCTCGCGTTCGCCCAGCGCCGCGACCCGTTCCAGCGAGTCCAGGTAGTCGGCGATCGGGTTCCTGGTGAACCCCGGGCCGAGCCCGATCCCCGGGTTGACGGTCGGCAGCACGTGGTCGCCGGTGTAGAGCATCCCGAGCCCGGCGTCGTCGAGGCAGAGGTGGCCTGCGGTGTGGCCGGGCGTCCACAGCACCCGGATGCTCCTGCCGGGGATCGCGAGGATGTCGCCGTCCCGCACCCCGGCGATCCGGTCGGCGGCCCCGTCGGGGAGCGTCGCCGCCGCTGAGGGCCTGGCCGCCGCGGCGAGCAGCTCGGGGCGCCGCTGCTCCGGGACGCCCCACGCCTCGACTTGCGCGGCAGGGTCGCGAGCGGGCGCGGGTGGCGCGAGCAGCGCATCCCGTTCCCGCTCGTGCAGCACGATGGGAGCGCCGGACGCCGCACTCACCTCGAACGCGAGCCCGAGGTGGTCGGGATGCAGGTGCGTGGCGATGACGGACGCGACAGAGTGCATCCCGTGCCCGATGCTGCGCAGGGCGGCGTCGAGGGCGGCGAGGTTGTCGCTGCCAGCCGTGCCGGGGTCGACGATGTGGATGCGGCCGTCGGCGTCCTCGATGAGGTAGCAGAGGCTGTACGGCAGCCCGCCCGGATGCATCGGGACGCGCAGGGCGTGCACGCCGGGGTGGAGTTCTCGCAGCTGCCCGGTCACCGCTTCAGGGTATCGGGGTGTGGTGTGCGCGCGGGTGGCGCGGCCGGAACGTGCCCGGCCGCGCCACCCGCGCATCCACTGTCCGCTCGCCTGGTCAGGCGGCGTCGGCGATCAGGATGCGCGGGCTGCCCGGCAGCGCGACCGTGCCGCGCGGGGTCCATCCGGCGGCAGTGAGCCAGTCGCGCACGACGCTCTCCTGGTAGACCACCGTTCCGTCGATGTTGTAGTACTCCCCCGCGTGCAGGGCGTCGATCTTGCGCTGCTCGGCGTCGTCGTCGAGGAAGAAGTCGAGCACCAGCAGCGTCGCTCCCGGCGCAGCGGCGGCACGGGCGTGCTCGAAGATGCCGCGGTTCTGGGCGTCGTCGAACCGGTGGATGACGTGGTTGACGAGGATGAGGTCGTGTTCCCCGCCCGGCTCCGCCGTCGCGGTCTCCGCACCCTCCACGACCGACCGGTCGGCCAGCCCGGCCGCCTCGACCGCCGCCTGCACGGACGGCACAGACTGCGGGTCGAACACGAAGCGCGTGCGCAGCTCGGGGTTCGCCGCCATCGCCTTCGCCGCGAACGCGGGGCTCAGGCCGCCGAGGTCGAGCGCGTTGCGATACGGCGTGAAGTCGAAGTTCTGCACCAGCATCGCCGCGTGCAGTTCGTTGTACGTCATCACGCCGTCGAGGAACGCACCCCAGCCGGCGTCGTCGAGGTCGAGCGTTCCCGCGTCGTTGGTGTCGACCGTCGAGTCGTAGCCGAGCCACTGGCTGTAACTGGTGGCGTTGAGGAAGGCGAGGAACGGCGCAAGGTCGAGCTCGGCGCGGTCGCCGGTGAGGTAGGCGGCGGCGTCGGGGGTGAGCGCGTACCGTCCGTCTGTCCTGCTGAGGAGTCCCTGGGCGGCCATGCTGTCGGCCAGGACGCGGATCTGCTGCTCGGAGATGCCGGTCGCCGCCGCGAGCCCGGCCACGTCGAGCGGCCCGTCCGCGAGGGCGGAGAACAGTCCGACGCGGCTGGCGGCGAACAGCTGCTTCGCTCCCATGAAACCGATCGCGATGTCGACGATCGCCTCGGGCGTTGCTGCACGGGTTGAGGTCACTTGTCACGCTCTTTCTGTCGTGGCGCCGCCGCAGTCTGCTCCGGAATGAGCCTCTCCGGACGGCGATGTCTGAGTGGAGATGCCACGACTCTACATACGTTGACGTTTATTTTCTACTAGCATAGAAAAACACCTCACCGTCGAAGGAGACCAGGATGCCGACACCGCAGAACGAGCCAGGGACGCCCGCCGCGGGCGCAGGGATCGAAGGGCCGCTCGCGGTCCGTACGACCGTCGCCGCCGCCTCCGCCGACCACCTTCCGCCTGTGATCTTCCTCCACGGCTTCGCATCGAGCGGAGACGACGACTTCACCGCGACCGGCTGGCCGCGCACCTTCGCCGACGCCGGACGCACCACCCACGTCATCGACCTGCCCGGCCACGGCCGCTCCCCCGCCGTCGCGGGTGCCGCATCCGGAACCACAACGTCGGTCGTCGCAGCCATCGCCGCCGCCATCGAAGCCATCGGCGCCGACCAGGTGGATGTGGTGGCGTACTCACTCGGCGCGCGGCTCGCGTGGGAGCTGCCCGCCGCATCCACCGGCCGCGTGCGACGCATGGTGCTGGGCGGCTTGAGTCCGTTCGAGCCCTTCACCGCCGTCGACCTGGATGCGCTGCGCCGCCTCACCGGGGTGGGGGTGGACGGGAACCCGGCGGCCACTGCTGCCGACTCTGCACCCACCGCCACCGACCCGCTCACCGGGATGATGGCGGCGATGGTGTGTGCACCGGGCGCGGACACCGCATCCCTGGTCGCGCTGATCGCCGGGCTGGGGTCGGAGCCGTTCGCGCCTGAGGCGGGCGCGCCCGACGTGCCCGTCCTGTTCGCGGCGGGGGCGGAGGACCCGATGTCCGGTGGGATCGACCAGCTGGTGGCCGCAGTGCCCGGCGCGGCCATCGTGCGGGTGCCCGGCGATCACCGGGGTGCGCTCGACAGTGCCGAGTTCCGGGCGGCGGCGGTGGCGTTCCTGGGCGAGTGACGCATCCGCGCGCTCACCCCAGCATCGGTCACATTCCGTCCGCGTTCACCCTGCGCCAGCCTCATCCCGCCACCTCACGCCTGCACCGCCCACGTCCCATCCGCGTTCACCTCGCGGTCGAGCCACAGGTCCGCCGTGACCGCGCGAATACCCTCTGCGCCCACCCGGTCGAGCAGCGCCAGCGCCCCGAGGTTGTCCTCCAGCTGCTCCGCGCGGCTGACGCCGAAGAGCACGTTCGCCGTCGCGGGGTGGGCGAGCACGAACGCGAGTCCGAGTTGCGTCGGGGTGGCGTCGAGGCTGTGCGCGATCTGCTGGACGCGCGGGTAGGCGGCGACGATGCGTTCCCGGATGCCGCCGACATCCGCGCCGATCTTGCGCGACGGCGCCAGCTTGCCAGCGAGGATGCCGCCCTCGAACACGTCGGAGGCCTGCAGCGCGAGCGCACCGGCGGCGAACAGCTCGCCGTAGTGCGACCCTTCCGCCATCGTGCGGCGCACCAGGCCGTACTTGAGCTGGGCGAACGTGGGCGGGGTGAGCCCCTCATCCCGTGCGAAGTCGATGGCGAGGCGCACGTCGTCGATCGCCCAGTTGTTCACGCCCCAGCCGTCGAAGCGGCCGGCCCCGATCTCGGCGGCCACGTCGGTGACGATCGCACGCACATCCACCTCACCGAAGTAGTCGCCGACCACCACCAGGTCGGCCTTGTCGACGCCGATGCGGTCGAGGGAGGTGCGCATCTGGTCGGCGAAGGTGGTGTGCGGGTACTCCCACAGCCACAGCTTTCCGCAGAGCAGGTAGTCGTCGCGTGCGATCCCGGATGCGCGGACCGCCTCGCCGAAGATCAGGTCGGTTCTCGCGTTCTCGGCGTGCGGACCCATGTTGTAGTGCGCCACGTCGAAGAACGCCGCGCCGACCTCGTGCGCTCTGCGGATGAGCGAGACGGCGTCGTCGAACTCCATCCTGTCCCAGGTGTTCCAGGATCCGAGGGCGAAGACCGGCACGTCGGGGCCGCCTGGGCCGAGCGCGCGGGTGGGGACGGTTCCGGTGAATGACACGACTGGCCTCCTGAAGCAGCTTCGCTTTTTTCTACGTTTGTATAATATAACTGCATTCGACGCCATGACGTGGTGGCGCGACCTGACAAGGAGAGATCCGTGACCGAAACCCGCACAGTGCTCATCACCGGTGGAGGCGGCGGCATCGGCCGCGGCATCGCAGAAGCCTTCATCGACAACGGCGACCGTGTCGTCCTCGCCGACGTGGACGCCGACACGGTCGCCCGCGTGGCGAGCGAGATCGGCGCCTCCGCGATCGCCCTCGACATCACCGACGAGGCGGCCGTCGCGGCGGCCGTCGAGGAGGTCGCCTCCGACCACGGACCCATCGACGTCCTCGTCAACAACGCGGGCATCCTGTCGGTGCACGGACGCCTCACCGACCTCAGCGTCGCCGACTACGACGCGATCGTGCGCGTCAACATCCTCGGAACCTTCGCGGTCACCCAAGCCGTCGCCCGGCAGATGACCGCCACCGGCACCCGCGGCGCGATCGTCAACATCTCCTCCATCGGCGGCCGCCAGCCGACGCCGGGCATGGGAGCATACGAATCCAGCAAGGCGGCCGTCGACTCGATCACCCGCTGGGCCGCCATCGAACTCGCCGCAAACGGCATCCGCGTCAACGCGGTCGCCCCCGGGCCGGTGCTCACGCCGATGCTGCAGCTGGGGATGCCGGAAGGCTCGCCCGAGCGCGCGGTCTGGTCGTCGCGCATCCCGCTGGGAAGACTCGCGGACGTGGAGGACATCGCCCCGGCGGTGCTATTCCTGGCGGGCCCGGGGGCGGCGCACATCACCGGCACGAGCCTGGCGGTCGACGGCGGGCAGCTGCTGGTGTAGTTCGGTAGTTCGGCGGCGCGGGATATGTGGGGCGGTGGGGTGGGGCGTGTGTGCCCCCACGGGTTCCTCCCCGTGCACGCGTTGCGGGTGCAAAAAGCACACGGGATGCGCGAGGAGGGGGTGCGTGCGCCGCCGCGGGTTCCTTCTTGTGCACGCATTGCTGTGCGACAAGTACGCGGGATGCGCGGGGCGGCCTGAATGTGCCGCCTCGCGTTCCCCTGTGCTCGCCGTGGGCGGGCCGCGTTCACGCGTGGTCGCGGGGTCGGGCGACTACCCGAGCCAGGGAGCCTTCGCGCATCAGCAACGCAAGAGAACGCAGCCGACACGCCGCGCGTGTCTCCGTTCGAGCGGAGATACGCGCGGCCTCCTGGCACGAACTCCGTTCGAGCGGAGATACGCGCGGCCTCCTGGCACGAACTCCGTTCGAGCGGAGAGGGAACGCGCGAGTCGCGCGGGTGGTGATCGGGTCGAGCGCGATAGGCACGTCTCCGTCCGAACGGAACAGCCCGCGGCCGTCGCCGCGAACTCCGTTCGAGCGGAGCTACGCGCGGCGCGGCGGACACGAACCCCGCTAGAGCGGAAACGCGCACGGCGCGGCGACCGCGCACACCGCACCCCATCCCCCGAGGTCACCTCACCGCATATACACCGGCTCCCGCTCGTACACGAGCTCCCCGTCCACCACGGTCAGCTCCACCCCCACCGTGGGCAGCTCCGACGCCGCCACGTTCAGCGGGTCGGTTTCGAGCACGCAGAGGTCGGCGACCTTGCGGGGTTCGAGGGTGCCCTTCCAGGGCTCTGCGCCGTCTTGGCGGGCGGGGGCGACGGTGTATCCGCGGAGGAGGGCGCGAATCCGGTCGGCGGTCGCGGTGGGTCCGCTCAGCGGGGCGCCGAGCCAGGCGTCGGCGTCGGCGATGCCCTGACGCCAGTCGGGGGCGAGGATGGGGGCGTCGGAGCTGAGCGAGACGGACACCCCGGCGCGTGCCGCCTCGCCGATGGGCCATGCGGAGGCGGCGACGTCGTCGCCGAGGACCGCTGCCAGCCAGGATGCCGTCTTCACGGCGATGCCCGGCTGCACGTTGAGGCCCATCCCGAGCGTGGCCATACGGGCGAGCTCGCCGGGGCCGACGAGGTCGCCGTGGATGATGTAGTGGCGCAGTTCCGCCCTGCTGTCGCGGAGGGCGTCCTCGACGGCGGCGATGGCGGTGTCGATGGTGCGGTCGCCTGTCGCGTGGATGCCCACCTGGTAGCCGAGGCGGTTGGCTTCGACGATCATCCTGCGCAGGTTCTCCGCACGCTCCTCCTCGTCGAGGCCGGCGACGAGGAGGCCGCCGGAGGTGCCGTCCGGGTAGCGGTGACGCGTCCAGGCCTGGTGCATGGGCGGGATGCCGTCCGCGAACAGCTTGACCCCGGCGACGCGCAGCCAGGTGGGACGGGTGGTCTCGCGTTCGAGGGACCGGAGGCCGGTCGTCACGTCGCGGAGGGTGCTCGGCCCGTCGAGCACGCCGAACAGGGCGAGCACGTTCACGCGGGCGGTGAGGCGGCGCTCGGCTTCGAGTTCGACGTACGCATCGAAGACGTCCTGGCCGAAGCAGCCGGTCGCACCGCCGTCCTCGCCGGGGCCGATGCCCGGCTCGGTGTAGCTGGTGATGCCGAGGGAGGCGATCAGCTCCCCTGCGCGCAGGATGGCGGCGCGGCGCTCGGCGCGCGTGGTGAGGAGCGGCGCGGAGTGGGAGGTGTCGTGCGGGTCGCCGTCGACCGGCGGCGGTGCGCCAGCCCCCGCATCCATCCCCCCGAACACCGTGTTCGGCCACATCGCCCCCAGCCAAGTGGCGTGCAGGTGGGAGTCGTTGATGCCCGGGATGACCGCGCGGCCGTCGAGGTCGATCACGCGGGTGCGGCGGCCGATGGATGCGGTGACCTCGGCGTCACCGCCGACCCGCAGGATGCGGCCGTGGCGGATGGCGATGGCCGTGCCCGTCGTGTCGTCCTGGTCGAGGGTGTGCACGGTGCCGCCGCGCAGTACGAGATCTGCGCTGGGGTCTGGGGTGTCGCGTCGCTGCACTTCTCCTCCTCGAGAGGCTCGCTATTTTGGTCAACGTATGTAGAATAACCCACATCGACGACCGGATGCGCAGCGAAGCCCCCGGAATCCGTCGAACGGAACGGAGACTTCGATGGCGAACACAGGCACCAGCACCGACCCAGGCACCAGCACCGACACAGGCGCCCCCACCCCCACCTCCACCCGCGCCGCCGTCCTCACGGCGCACGGCGAGCCGCTCACCCTGCAGCACATCCCCCTCCCCGAGACCCTCGAGCCGGGCGCGGCGCTCGTGCGCATCCACTGTGCGACTCTCTGCGGCACCGACATCGAGATCTGGTCGGGGAAGATGAGCTTCCCCGGGATGCTGCCGATGGTTCTCGGGCACGAGATGGTGGGCGAGGTCGTCGCGCTCGGCCCCGACACCCGGGATGCGCTCGGTCGCGCGCTGAGCGTCGGCGACAGGATCGGCTGGTCGGAGTCCACCTGCGGCGAGTGCTTCGGATGCACGGTTCTGCGCGAGCCCGTCGCCTGCTCGAAGCGCGGCTACGGCTTCCTGCAGCGCTCCGACGTTCCTCCGTACGCGACGGCAGGGCTCGCGGACTACGCGTACGTCACACCGGGCGCGGCCAAGCTGCTGATCCCGGACGAGGTCAGGGACAACTGGGCGGCGATGGCCGGATGCGCGGCGAAGACCGTGCTGCGCGCGTTCCACCGGGCGGGCGGGGTGCGTCCCGGTTCGCGCGTGGTGGTGCAGGGGTCCGGCGCTCTCGGCATCTTCGCCACCGCCGTCGCGAAGCTGTCCGGAGCGGGGACGGTCATCACCGTCGGCGCACCCGCCGAGCGGCTGGCCGTCGCCCGGAGGTTCGGCGCCGATCACGTGGTCGACATCGCGGATGGCTCCGACGCCACCGTGCAGCGGGTGCTCGACCTCACCGACGGGCAGGGCGCCGACCTGATCGTCGACGTCGCAGGCGCGCCGAGCGTCGGGCCGGAGGCGCTCGCGATGGCGGCGCAGCGCGGCACGTTCGTCGTGGTCGGCAGCACCGGACCGGCGGGAGACCCCGTCGCGCTCAGCACGATCATGGGCAAGGAGCTGACCGTGGTCGGCTCGCTCAACGGCGACATCTCCGACTACTACCGCGCCATCGAGTTCTTCCGCAGCTTCGCCGACCGCCTGCCGTGGGACGAGCTGTTCAGCGCACCGGTCGGCCTGGCGGAGGCGTCGCAGAAGGTGGCGGCGATGGCCGGGCTCGGCGAGATCAAGGCCGTCATCGACCCGCGCATCGGCTGACCACTGGATGCGCGCAGCAGCACCCCGAGCACGACGACGAAGGAGACGCCATGACCACGGCACCCGCCGCAGCCCCCGGCACCACGCCCACCACCACATCCACCGCCCTCCCGCGCCGCCCGATCGGCACCTCCGGCATCGAGGCATCCGTGCTTTCCCTCGGCTCGTGGCACACCTACGACAGGATGGATTTCGCCGACGCCGTCGACATGGTGTCATTCGCCGTCGAGCACGGCATCACCCTGTTCGACGTGGGCGTGTACGGGTTCCGCGGGATGCAGCCGCCCGTGTTCACGGACGTGCTGTTCTCCGCGATCGTCCGCGCGGCGCGCATCCCGCGCGAGGACTACCTGCTGTCGGAGAAGCTGTGGCTGGAGGGGTTCGGCGACGACGGCTTCCGGCCGCAGCTGGAGCACGCGCTGTTCCGGGTGGGCAGCGAGTACGCCGATCTGGTGATCCTCGGCGACCTCCGCCGGGACGACATCGACCTGCGCGACCTCGTCGTCGACCTGGCTGCGCTGGCGGACGCCGGGCTGATCAGGGCGTGGGGTGTCAACAACTGGTCTGCGGCGAACATCCGGAGGCTGAGCGACATCGCAGCGGCGGAGGGGGTCGCCGGCCCGCAGATCGCGCAGCTCAAGTACAGCGTCGCCCGCCGGTCGATCCCGGATGGGGAACCGTTCGCGCGCCTGTTCGCCGACGGCCTGACGATGCAGGCGTCGGACGTGATGGAGGGCGGCATCCTCGCCGGGAACGTCACGCCGGGCCGCGAGGTTGGCCGCGATCCGGGATCCATCAGGGAGCGCATCGTCGCCGATGTTCCGGCGTTCGCCGCCGTCGCGGACGAGCTCGGCACGACTCCGGCGCAGCTCGCCGTCGCCTTCACGCTCACCCACCCGGCCACCACGACGACGCTGTTCGGTGCGAGCCGTCTCGAACAGGTGCAGCAGAACCTGGATGCTGTCGCCCTGGTCGAGCGCGTCGGCGCGGCGGAGCTGCGCGCCAGTGTGGAGCCGTTCTGGGCGGACAAGGGCGTCGTCGACCCCGAAGGCCCCTGACCGGGCCCCGGCATCGCGTCGAGAGACCACACCACCACACCACCAGGAGCAGCCATGACCATCGCAGAAGACGACCGCACCGCCACCTCCGCCGCATCCACCCCCATCCCCCGCGTCCCGTTCGACCCGGAGATCGCCCCGGTGCTCGACGCGCTGGCGCAGAACCCGCAGCCGCCGCTCAGCAGAGACACCCTGCACCTGAGCAGGCAGGGAGCGTCCGGCCTGTTCCCGAGCGCCGCCGAGGTCATCGGCGACCTCCCGATCGACGCCGTCGACCTCGTCATCCCCGGGCCGGCCGGTGCGCCGGAGCTGGAGATCACCGTCCTCACCCCGCGCGGCCACGACGCGACCGCCGCCGCGCTGCCAGCCCTGTACAACATCCACGGCGGCGGGATGATCGTCGGCCACCGCAGCTGGGAGACCGCGCGGCTGGTCGAGTTGGTCGCCGAGCTGGGCGTGATCGCCGTGAACGTGGAGTACCGGCTCGCGCCGGAGGATCCGTTCCCCGCCGGGGTGGAGGACTGCTACGCCGGGATCGCCTGGCTGGCGGAGCACGCCGCCGAACTGGGCGTCGATCCGGACAGGATCGTGGTGATGGGCGGCAGCGCGGGAGGTGGGTTCTCGGCCGCCGTCTCGCTGATGGCCCGCGACCGTCGCGGACCGGCCATCGCCGGCCAGCTGCTGCTCTGCCCGATGATCGACAACACCAACACCACCGTGTCGAGCCACCAGTACTCCGGTGTCGGCACCTGGACGCGCGAGGCCAACCTGCTCGCCTGGGAGTGCGTCCTCGGCGCCGAGCTGGCATACAGCCCGGATGCGCCGGAATACGCGGCCCCTACCCGCGCCAGCGACCTCTCCGGCCTCCCTCCCGCCTTCGTGGAGGTGGGCGCCGCCGAGCCGTTCCGGGATGAGGACGTGGAATACGCGTCCCGGATCTGGGCAGTTGGCGGCGAGGCGGAGCTGCACGTCTGGTCGGGCGGCTTCCACGGGTTCGACATCTACGCACCGGGCAGCGAGCTGACCAGGGCTGCGCTCGCCGCGCGGTTCTCCTGGCTGCGCCGCATCCTCGGCCTCTGACCCGGCCCCGGCAGCCCAGCCCACCCCACCGAAAGGCACAGCAATGACGCTCGCATCGCCCCACCACCCGGTGCCGTACGACCCGGCCCTGGTGCCCGGCCTCACCGCGTTCCTCGACCTGGTGGAGCGCATCCCGTTGCGGGCGGACACGATCCTCGCCAACCGCGCGCACTTCGCCACGATCATCCCGCCGATCGAGCAGCAGGTCGCCGGGCGCGCCGTCACCGCGGAGAACGCCGTCATCCCCGGCCCTGCCGGTGCTCCGGACATCGAGATCACCATCGTGCGTCCCGTGCGGCAGGCTCCGGATGCGCCGGGCGTGCTGAGCATCCACGGCGGCGGGCAGGTGCTCGGCACCCGCTTCTTCGGCACGGGAGAGCTGATCGAGCTCGCAGAGCAGTACGGCGCCGTCGGCGTGGCCGTGGAGTACCGGCTGTCGCCCGAACATCCCGGGACGGCGGCGGGAGAGGACTGCTACGCCGGGCTGCTCTGGCTGGCCGCGAACGCCGCCGACCTCGGCGTCGATCCCGAGCGCCTCCTCGTGTCCGGGGCGAGCGCGGGAGGCGGCCTGTCCGCGGCTGTCGCGCTGATGGCGAGGGACAGGAACGGCCCGCGCCTGGCCGGGCAGCTCCTCAACTGCCCGATGCTCGACGACCGCAACGAGACCGTCTCCGCCAGGCAGTACGACGGGATCGGCGCGTGGGACCGCAACAACAACGACACGGCCTGGGATGCGATCCTCGGCTCCGACCGCTTCACCGACGCCGTCTCGCCGTATGCCGCCCCTGCCCGCGCCACCGACCTGTCCCGCCTGCCTCCCGCATACATCGAGGTCGGCGCCGCGGAGGTGTTCCGCGACGAGTCCATCGAATACGCGGGCAGGATCTGGGCGGCGGGCGGCCAGGCCGAACTGCACGTCTGGTCCGGCGCGTACCACGGCTTCTCCGGCTTCTCCCCGGACGCCATCGTGTCGAAGGCCGCCATCGCCGCCAGGGACAGCTGGCTGCGCCGCACCCTGCGCCTGCCCCGCTCGTGACGGCGTCACGCCCGTGACAGCGTCCAGCGCGGTCGCTCCCGTGATGAGCGTGCGCCGCAGCATCCTGGTGCTCGGCCTGCTCGAAGCGTTCGGTCCGCTGTCGATGGACCTCTATCTTCCTCAGCTGCCGCAGCTGGCCGCATCGCTCGGTACCAGCGACGCGCTCGCCCAGGCGACGATGTCGGTGTGCATGGTCGGGCTCGGCGTCGGCCAGCTGGTCGCCGGTCCGCTCAGCGACCGGTACGGCCGCCGTCGTCCGCTGCTGGTCGGGGTCGCGCTGTTCACGCTGCTCTCGCTGGCGTGTGTGCTCGCGCCGAACATCCAGGTGCTGCTCGTCGCCCGGCTGCTGCAGGGGCTCGCCGGCTCGGCCGGGCTGGTGATCACGATGGCGGTCGCGCGCGACATGTACAGCGGCGTCGACCTGTCGCGGATGCTGTCGCTGCTCGCGGTGGTCAGCGCGTCCGCGCCGATCGTGGCGCCGGTCGTCGGCGGAACGCTCGCGCTCGTCATGGACTGGCGCGGGATCTTCCTGGTGCTGACCGGGATCGGCCTCGCCCTGTTCGTCATCGCGCTCACCGGCCTGAAGGAGTCGCTGCCGCCCGGGATGCGGCACAGCGGTGGGCTGCGGACCACCGGCGGCCACCTGCGCGAACTGTTCCGGGACCGGCTGTTCGTCGTGATCGTGATCGCGGCGGCGGCGGGAGGGGCGGCGTTCTTCGCCTACCTGTCGATGTCGAGCTTTGTGCTGCAGGACCAGTTCGGCCTGAGCCCGCAGCTGTTCAGCCTGTTCTTCGCGATCAACGCGCTCGCCAACCTGCTCGGCGCCCAGGTCAGCCGGCTGCTCGTCCGCCGCGTCGGACCGGGCAGCATGTACCTGATCGGCCAGCTCGCGACGGCGGCGGCCGCCCTCCTGCTGCTGGCGTCGGTGCTGCTCGGCTGGGGGCTGGCCGGTGTGCTGTCCTCGCTGGCCCTGTTCCTGTTCTCGTCGGGTGTCGGCGGCCCGAACGGCACGACGCTCGCCCTCGGCTCCCACTCCGCCCGGGCGGGGACGGCCGCCGCCGTGCTCGGCACGGTCACGTTCACGGTCGGGCCGATCGTCGGGCCGTTCGCCTCGCTCGGCGGTTCGACCGCGCTGGCGATGGCGCTCACCATCGCCATCGCCGCCGCGGTCGCCGGGCTGCTCGCCTGGGCCGTCGTTCCGCGCCTGGCCGGAATGCGGGTCAGCCGCGCGCCTTCTCCGCTCACTCCCCCGCGAGGATGAACGCCGCGGCCTTCTCGCCGATCAGTACGCTGGGCGCGTTGGTGTTCCCCGTCGTCACCCGCGGCATGATCGACGCGTCCGCCACCCGCAGCCCGTGCACGCCGTGGACGCGCAGCCGCGGGCTCACCACGGCCTGCGCATCCACCCCCATCGCGCACGTCCCCACCTGGTGGTGGTAGGTGACGGCGGTGGAGCGGACGTAGTCGGCGAGGTCGTCCCCGTCGCCCACCTCCGGCCCGGGATAGAGCTCTGTCGCGCCCCAGGCGGCGAGCGCCGGACGCGTGCCGATGCTGCGGCACTGGCGCACAGACGCCACGAGCGAGGCGACGTCGTCCGGGTGACCGAGCGCATCCAGGTCGATGAGCAGGGGGTCGCGCGGGCCCGGACCGGACAGGGTGACGCTGCCGCGCGCCTTCGGGGAGACGATGCCCGCCATCAGGCTGAACCCGTCGGCCGGGCCGGTCATGCCGTCCTGGTACATCGGGACGGAGAAGTGGATGGGCTGAGTGTCCGGCACCTCCAGCTCGGGATCGGATTTCCAGAACAGGTGCGACTGGGTCACCGAGACGCCGGGGCGTGGAGCGCCGACCTCGCGCTCCGTGGCGAAGATCACCGGGGAGAGCAGGTGGTCGTGCAGGTTCTTGCCGACCCCCGGCAGGTCGACGAGCGACGGGATCCCGACCGCCGTCAGCTCGTCCGCCGGGCCGATCCCCGACCGCAACAGGATGCGCGGAGAGTCGAGCGCCCCGGCGCACAGCACCACATCGTCGGCGCGCACCTGGTGCAGTTCGCCGTCCTGCTCGAACTCGACGCCGACCACGCGCGGGACGCCGTCGTCCCCCTGCTCGGTGAGCAGACGGTGCACCCAGCATCCGGTGCGCACATCCACCCGGTCGCGCACCGGTTTGAGGTAGGCCAGGTAGGTGTTCAGGCGGTGGCCGTCGCGCACGGTGATCTGCTGCTGGGAGACCCCGTCGAGGTGGTCGCCGTTGTAGTCCGGATTGTGTTCGAGCCCCTCCTCCACCGCGGCGTCCACGATGGACTGCTGGATGGGGTCGAGCGCGTAGTCGTCCGTCACGTCGAGCAGGCCGTCTGCACCGTGCAGCGCGGACGCTCCCCCGGAGTGCCGCTCGATGGCGCGGTAGACGGGCAGCACATCGCTCCACGCCCAGCCGTCGTTGCCGAGCGACGCCCAGTGGTCGAAGTCCGCGGGGGTGCAGCGCACCCAGATCATCGCGTTGAGCGAGTGCGAGCCGCCGAGCACCTTGCCGCGCGGCAGGTGCAGCCTGCGTCCGGCCGCGTGCTCCTGCGGCACCGTGAAGTAGTCCCAGTCGTCCGCGCTGTGCCAGAGCTCGCCCATCCTGGACGGGTCGTGGATGGCGGGGTTGGTGTCCTCGCCGCCCGCCTCCAGCACGGTCACCGCCACACCGGCGTCCGCCAGCCGTCTGGCCACCACCGAACCGGCAGAGCCGGCGCCGATGACGATCACGCTGCGCGGCACCTCCACTGCCGCATCCGCCGCCGCGCTCGCCGCCGCCTTCGCATCCACTGTCTCCGCCACAGGTCCTCCCCTTCGAGTCCCCCCGAGGTTCGCACGTCGCGCACGCACGGCGGAACGGCCGTCCTCCGACCATTCGCTCGCAGACAACGGCCGTGCCCCACCGGTCAAGACAGCGCACGACTCCCGCACGGATACTGCTTGCGTGGGCGTCCGTCAGCGGAGTCCGCCCGTCTCGTCCGGCTACGCAAAGGAGCACGAAAGTGGCCACCAAACTGTTCATCGACGGCGAGTGGACGGAGGCGTCCGGCGGCGCCATCGCCACCGTCGACCCCGCCACCGAGCAGGTCATCGAGGAGGTCGGCACCGCATCCCGTGCCGACGTGGATGCGGCGGTCGCCTCCGCGCGCGCCGCCCTCGGCACGGCGGAGTGGGCCGGGCTCCTGCCCGTCCAGCGTGCTGCGCTGCTGTTCCGGCTCGCCGACCTGATCGACGAGCACCACGACGAGCTCGCCGCGCTGGAGACCCGCGATCAGGGGCAGCCGCTCGGCATCTCCAAGATGGTGTCCGTGACCGGCGCCGCCGAGCACTTCCGCTACTACGCGGGCTGGGTCACGAAGATCCAGGGCACGGTGAACCCGGTGTCGTTCCCGGACACCCTGCACTACACGCGGCGCGAGCCGGTCGGCGTCAACGCGCTGGTCACCCCGTGGAACTTCCCGCTGATGATCCTCGCCTGGAAGCTCGCCCCCGCGCTCGCGACCGGCAACACCGTCGTCATCAAGCCGAGCGAGGTCACGCCGCTCACGACCATCCGGCTGGTGCAGCTGTGCGCAGAGGCCGGCATCCCGAGCGGTGTGGTGAACCTGGTCACCGGCGACGGCGCGATCGGCGCCATGCTCAGCGAACACATGGATGTCGACCACCTCTCGTACACCGGCTCCACCGCCGTCGGCCGCATCATCACGCGGGCGAGCGCGGACTCGAACCTCAAGAGGCTCACGCTGGAGCTCGGCGGCAAGGCGCCGTCGATCATCGCGGCGGACGCCGACATCGACGCGGCCGTCGGCGGCAACATCGCGGGCAGCATCCTGAACTCCGGGCAGGTCTGCGCCGCGTACACGCGGTTCTACGTCGACAAGAAGCGCGAGGCGGAGTTCGTCGAGAAGCTCGCGGGCGGCGTGGCCGGTCTGCGCCTCGGCAACGGCCTCGACGAGGGCGTCGACCTCGGCCCGCTCGTCTCCGCCAAGCACCTCGGCCACGTGGAACGTCTGGTCGAGATCGGGCGGCAGCAGGGGGCGGAACTGGTCACCGGCGGCACGCGCGCCGACCGCGACGGCTACTTCTTCACCCCGACCGTGTTCGCCGGCGTCACCGACGAGATGACGATCATGCACGACGAGATCTTCGGTCCTGTCCTGTCGATCACGAGCTACGAGGACGAGGACGAGCTCGACGCGATCATCGCCCGCGCCAACGACACCGAGTACGGCCTCGCCGCGACCATCTGGACCAAGGACATCGCCACCTCCCAGCGCCTCGCCAACGGCATCAAGGCCGGTGCGGTGTTCGTGAACATGCCGTCCATCCCCGACATGGCAGCGCCGTGGGGCGGATACAAGGCCAGCGGCTGGGGCCGCGAGATGGGCCCGTGGGCGATCGACGCGTACACCGAGACCAAGTCGGTCTGGCTGCACTACTGAGCGACGAACACAAACGGCCGCGATCTCCCGAGGGGGTCGCGGCCGTTTCGTCGTGCGCCGTCACTCGTAGATGCGCGCGAGCTCCCGTTCGATCGGGACGATGACCTCGGGGTTCTCCTCCGCCTTCGCGCCTGGCACATACCGCACCGCGTGCAGCACCCCGCTGAACGGGAACGACCTCCGCTGCTCGTACACGTCCCAGTCGACCGGGCCGCCGCGGTCCACGCCGACGCTGATGCCGGTGAACGGCGCCATCCCGACCAGCTGAAGCACCGGCCCGAGCTCCGCCACCCTCTCGCCGCCCGCCTCCACGCCGATCAGCCACCGGATGCCCGGCACGGCCTCGAAGCGCAGGGTCACGTCCCGGCCACCCAGCGCAGCGACCGGCACTGTCACCCTGTGCATCCGGCCGTACTCGTTGTACGCGAGCGTCAGCCGCCCGTCGGAGACCTGCAGCGCGTATCCGCCGCCCTGGTCGCCGTGCGCGACCAGCGTGCCCTCTCCCGAGGCCAGGTCGGCGCGCACCTCCACGTCGAAGCTGCGCAGCTTGGTCAGCTTGCTCGCCCGGAACCGCTCCAGCGTCGGGGTGCCGGGATAGAGCGTGACCGGCCGTTCCAGCTCGAGTTCGGTCGACGGCCGGTGCGTGAACAGCGAGCCGTCGTCGCCGAGCGGGAACACCGTGTTGCTCCACGCTGACGCACGCCACTTCCCGGCCAGCTCGGCCACCCGCTCCGGATGCTCCCCCGCCAGATCCACGCGTTCGGTGGGGTCGTCCGCGAGGTCGTACAGCCGCCACTCCGCGTCGGTGAACGCGTCGGTCCAGCGGTGGTCGGTGACGATCTTCCACCGGCCGCTCACGAAGGCGCGGTTGCCGGCGAACTCCGAGTACTGCTCCGTGCGCGTGGCCGGAGCGCCCGCATCCCGCAGCACCGCGTCGAACGGGACGCCGTCCACCTCTTTCGCCGGGAGTCCGGCGCGCGAGGCGAGCGGTTCGACGCCCGCCAGCGACAGCAGGGTCTGCCCGAGATCGGTCACGTAGGTGTACTGGTCGCGCACGCCGTCGTCGCCAGCATCGCGCGGCAGTCCGGCCGGCCAGGAGACCACGAGCGGGACGCGGATGCCGCCCTCGTACGTCGCCCCCTTGTAGAGCCGGAACGGGGTGTTCGACGCGTACGCCCATCCGGCCGGGTAGTGCGCGAACACGCGGGGGCCGCCGATCAGCGACGGGTCGCGGTCGACGTCGCGCTCCCAGTCGGCGGGCAGTCCGGCGAGCTGCACGAACTGGCTGAAGTAGCTGCGTGTGCCCTCCGTACCTCCCTCGCCCGTGCCCCCGTTGTCGGAGGCGACCACGATGATCGTGTTCTCGTACTCTCCGCTCTCGCGCAGCGCATCCACGAGTCTCGCGAGGTTCTGGTCGACGTTGTCGACGGCGGCCGCGTACACCTCCATGTAGCGGGCGAACAGCGCGCGCTGCTCGTCGCCGAGGTCGTCCCACGCCGTGACGGGAGCGAGCGGTTCCTCGTTGCGCGGGGCAGGCACCGTCTGCGGCGGGAACAGCCCGTCCCGCACCTGCCGGGCGAACCGCTCCGACCGGATGTGGTCCCAGCCGCGCTCGTACGCCCCGCGGTACTTCTCGATGTCCGCCGCCTTCGCCTGGATCGGCCCGTGCACGGCGTGATGCGCGAAATAGAGGAAGAACGGCTTGTCCGCGTCGTTGGCGCGCAGGCCGCGGATCATGCCGACGGCGCGGTCGGTGAGGTCGTCCGTGAGGTAGTAGTCGTCCGGGAACTCGTCGACGGTCACCGGGCTGTTGTCGCTCACCAGCCGGTGCGGGTGGAACAGCGTCGTGAAGCCGTCCATCGAGCCGTAGTACCGGTCGAAGCCGCGCTGCAGCGGCCAAGAGGCTTTGTCTGCGCCGTCGTGCATCTTCGACTCGGTGGTGAGGTGCCACTTGCCCACCATGAACGTGGCGTACCCGGATGCGCGGAACGACTGCGCGATGGTCGGAACGTCGTCCGCGATCTCCATCACGTAGCCCGGGAACCCCGGATCCGCGTGCACCACGGAGGCGAAGCCCGCCCTGTGCGGGTTGAGCCCGGTGAGCAGCGCGGCGCGCGCCGGGGAGCACACCGGCGTCGAGTGGTAGTTGGTGAACCGGTAGCCGGACTCGGCGAGCTGCTTCACGGCCGGGGTGTCGATCTCGCTGCCGAACGGCGACAGGTCGCTGAACCCGAGGTCGTCGAGCAGCACCACGATCACGTTCGGCGCGCCCTCGCGCGCTCGGACGCGCGGCGGCCACGACGGGATGGATGCGCTCGCCACCTCGGCGACGAACCCGTCGAACCCCTCGTAGCCCCTGCTGTCCGCCGGCGCCCCGTTCGCGCCTGCCCCGGTCCCGCTCGCCCCGCTCACGCCGCCTGCTCGCGCAGCTTCAGCCACGCGGCCCTGCGCTCGGCCTGCCCGGCAGGGTCCGCGACCGGCGACGCCATCAGCAGCCGCTTGCTGTACGGGTGCTGCGGGTCGCGCGTGACCTGCTCGCCGTCGCCCGTCTCGACGATCTCGCCGCGGTACATCACGGCGACGCGGTGGCAGATCCTGCGCACCACCCCGAGGTCGTGCGAGACGAACAGGTAGGAGACGCCGGTGTCGCGCTGCAGCTCGATGAACAGGTCGATGATGGTCGCCTGGGTGGTGAGGTCGAGCGCGCTCACCGGTTCGTCGCAGACGATCAGCCGCGGCTTGCGCACCAGTGCTCTGGCGATGGCGATGCGCTGCCGCTGCCCGCCGGAGAACTCCTTCGGGTAGCGGTCGATCACCGTCGACGGCAGCTTGACCCTGTCGAGCATCTCGGAGACGGCCGCCCGCGCATCCCGCCGGCCGGTGCCCGCCGTCGTCAGCGGCTCCGCGAGGATGTCCCCGATGGTCATGGCCGGGTTGAGCGAGCCGTACGGGTCCTGGAAGACCACCTGGATGCTCGACGCGAGCGCCCGCCGCTTCGAGCCCTTCAGCCGGGTGATGTCCTCGCCGTCGAACCGGATGCTGCCGCTCGCGACGGGCACGAGGCCGAGGATCGCCTTGCCGAGGGTGGACTTGCCGGAGCCGGACTCCCCCACCAGGCCCACGCACTCTCCCGCGCCCACATCGATGGAGACCTCTTTCAGGGCGCGGAACGTCCCGCGCCGGGTGCCGTAGTCGACCACGACGTTGGATGCGCTGAGCAAGGGGGTGCTGGGCACGGACGTGTTCATGCGAGGACCGCCTTCCGCGGTTCGGTGGGTTCTGTCGGCCCACTGGATGCGGCGAGAGACGCATCCAGTTCCGACCGGCTGGCCGCGCCGTCGAGCGAGGCGGCGATCAGCTCGGCCGTGTACGGGTCCGTCGGCCGCGAGAAGATGCGCTCCACGGTGCCGACCTCCACGATGCCGCCGTCGCGCATCACCACGACGCGGTCGCAGATGTCGGCGACGACGCCGAAGTTGTGGGTCACGATCACGAGCGCCATCCGGTACTCCTGCTGCAGTTCGCGCAGCAGTTCGAGCACCTCGGCCTGCACGGTCACGTCGAGCGCCGTGGTCGGCTCGTCGGCGACCAGCACGGACGGCTTCCCGGCGATGGCCCCGGCGATCAGCACGCGCTGGGCCATTCCACCGGAGAGCTGGTGCGGGTACGACTTCATCACCCTGACAGGGTCGACGATGCCGACCCTGTCGAGCATCGCCAGAGCCCGGGCTGCGGCGTCCGCCTTCGACAGCTTGTGCACCGAGCGCAGCGGCTCGGTGAGCTGGTAGCCGATCGTGTACGAGGGGTCGAGGTTCGACATCGGCTCCTGCGGGATGTATCCCACCTCGTGGCCGAGCAGCTTCTGCCTGTCGGCGTGCGCCATCCTGGTCACGTCGGCTCCGCCGATCCAGAGGGCGTCGGCCGTGTACTCGCCGCCGGCAGGCAGCAGGTCGAGGATCGAGAACACCGTCTGCGACTTGCCGGAGCCGGACTCGCCGACGATGCCGAGCACCTCGCCGGGGGCGACATCGAGGGTGATGCCGTGCACCACCTCCACGGTCCCGCCGTCCGGCGTCACGTAGTTCACCCGCAGGTTCTGCAGCTGCACGGCGGAGTCGACGGACTTGTGGGCGACGGAGCCCGTCGACGCGGTGACGACCGCCGGCTCTGCACCAGAACGCCGTGCGCGCCGCGAGGCCTTCCTGCGCCGCCCGATCGGAGTGCGCACGCTCACCACGTCGGCGAGCGTCGAGCCGAGCACCGCCAGCGCCGCGATGGTGATGCCGAGAGCCAGCGACGGCCAGAGCAGCAGCAGAGGGGTGGTCAGCATCGTGCGGAAGCCCTCGTTCATCATCGCGCCCCAGCCGGGCGTCTTCGCTCCGCCGATGCCGAGGAACTGGAGGCCCGCCTGCATGCCCATCGCCATCCCGGCGGTCAGCGCGGTCTGGATGATGACCGGGGCGTAGACCGCCTTGACGATGTGCTTCGCCATGATCCTGGCATTGCCGAGGCCGGAGACCTTGGCGGCATCCACGTACGGCTCGTTGCGCACCGCGAGCACGGTGGAGCGGGTGAGCCGGAAGTAGCCGGGCGCCATGAAGACGCCGAGAGTCGCCATCAGCACGGTGAAGTCGTTGCGCGTCCCCGCCGCGACGATCAGCAGGATGATCATGGCCGGGATCGCCTGCAGGGCGTCGCTCACCCAGGTGGCCGCCCTGTCGAAGAAGCGTCCGTAGTATCCGGCGGCCAGGCCGGCGGGAACGCCGACGACGACCGCGACCACGATGGTCACGAACGCGCCCCACAGGGTCGACTGCGTTCCCCAGATGAGGCGGCTCAGCACATCCCGGCCCGCGCTGTCCCCGCCCAGGGGATGCGCGGGGCTCGGCGGCGCCTTCGTCAGCGCGAGGTCGACGAAGTTGGGGTCGTGCGGCGAGAGCAGCGGTGCGAAGAACGCGACGAGCACCACGAGCACCAGCACGGCGAACGAGATCGCACCGGCAGGGCGCTTGATGAAGCGGGCGAACGTCGAGCCGCGACGACCGGCGCGCGGGTCGATGATCACATCGGTCGGAGTCGTCATTGCACCCTCGCTTTCGGGTTGATCCAGCCGAGCGCCACGTCGAGGACGAAGTTCACGATCACCACGAAGATGACCGTGACGACGGTGATGCCGAGCAGGATGGGGATGTCGCCGTTCTGCGACGAACCGCTGGTGAGCGCTCCGATGCCCGGCAGGGAGAAGATCTGCTCCACCACGATGGCTCCGCCGAGGAGGCCGACGAACATCAGGGCGAGCACGGTGAGGGATGCCGGAGCCGCGTTCCTGATCAGGTGCACGACCACGCGACGCTGGGACAGGCCGCGGCTGCGCAGGGTGCGCACGTAGTCCTGGTTGTTCGCGGAGATGATCGCGTTGCGCAGCTGCTCGGCGATCATCACGATGGCGCCGAGCGAGAGGGCGATGGACGGCAGGGTGATCGAGCGCAGCCACCCGTCGATGCTCTGCGACGGCTGCACGTAGCCGACGGCGGGGAACCAGTGCAGGTTCACCGCGAACCAGATCACCAGCACGAGGCTCACCCAGAAACCGGGGAGCGCGAACAGGATCACCGAGGCCGCCTTGATCACCTTGTCCAGCACGGAGCCGGGCCGGAGCCCGGCCAGCACGCCGAACAGGGCACCGAACACGGCGGACAGCAGGGTGGCCGCCGTCACCACGGAGAGGGTGACGGGGAGCTTGATCGCGATCTGCGCGTTCACGGGCTGGAAGTTGCGCCAGGACGTTCCGAAGTCGCCGACGATCGCGTGCGAGCCCCACTCCCAGAACTGCACGAGGAGCGGGCGGTCCGTACCGATCTTCGCAGCGAGCGCGGCCTGCTGCGCGGGCGTCGCCGACGAGCCGAGGAGCCCCGCCGTCGGATCGCCGATGGCGGCGTGGGCGAGGAAGAACGTGCCTGTCGCCACGACGAGCAGGAGGATCACGCCGGAGACGAGCCTCTTGACCGTGAATCTGATCATGTCTTGTCCTGTCGGAGACGGGGAGGGAGTGGAGCGGGAAGTGGGATGAAACGGGATGGCGGGCCGCGCTCTCCCGCGGCCCGCCTGGGGTGCGTCAGCCCTTGGCGGTGATCTGGCGCAGGGTGGGGAACATCATGCCGGTCACCGGGGTGATCGAGATGTTCGAGGTGGAGACGTAGCTGTTGTTCGCCTGGTACCAGACGTCGAACCACGCCTTGCCGGTCACGAGCGTGTTCAGCTTCTCGATCTCGGCGGTCTGCTTGCTCGGGTCGGCGGAGAGGACCTTCTCGACCTGTGCCTGCACATCCGGGAACTTCTCGACCTGCGGGGTCGGGTTGAACCACTGCGGCAGGTTGATCATGCGCTGCACCGTCGCGACCGGGTTCGAGTCCATCGCGAGGAAGGAGACGAACATCGGGTAGGTCGGCGCGTTCTTCTGGTAGTCCATGTACTGCATGTCGTCCCAGGTGACTGTGATGCCGAGCTGGCCGAAGGTCTGGTCGACGACCGGCTGCCAGACCTGGAAGACCTGGGACATCGGCATGTGCAGGTCGAACCCGTCGGCGTATCCGGCGTCGGCGAGAAGCGACTTGGCCTTGGCGATGGAGAACTTGTACTCGCTGTTCAGGCTCTTCACGTTGCCCGGCGTGCCGTCGGGGAACACCTGGTTGGACACCGCTCCTGCTCCGCTGCCGACCGACTTCAGGATGCTCGCACCGTCGAACGCGTAGTTCAGCGCCTGGCGCACCTTCTCGTTGCCGAGGGGCTTGAACTTCTCCCCCGCACGGTCGGTGAACTGCAGACCGACCCAGCCGGAGACCTTGGCCGCGACGTTCCAGTTGTTCTCCTTGGCCTGCTTGAGAGCCGTATCGTCGGCGTAGTTCACGTTGATCTGACCGGAGGCCATCGCGTTGTCGCGGGCCGTCGCATCCTGGATCGGGTAGATCGCCAGCGGGTCGAACGGGAACTGCTTCGCGTCCCAGTGGTTCGCGACCTTCTTGAAGTGGTACTCGGATCCGGCGACGCTCGAGGTCTCGAGCGTGTACGGGCCGGAGCCCTCCGGGGTCTTCGCGAGCGTGCCGGCCGCGATGGCCTTGGGCGCCATCATCCAGCTGCGGCCGATGCCCATGAAGTAGAGCAGGGTGTCGTCGCGCTTGGTGAGGTCGATCTCCAGGGTCTTGTCGTCGACGGCCACGAACTTCGCGACGTTCTCGTACGCCTCGCCGGAGCGCGCGCCCTTCTTGAGGTAGTCGAGGCTCTTCACCGCTGCTGCCGCGTCGAAGGCCTCTCCGTCGCTGAACTTCACGCCGGTGCGGAGGGTCATGGTGACCTTCAGGAAGTCGTCGGAGACCTTCCAGGAGGTGGCGAGGGCCGGTGTGGGCTTGCCGTCGCCGTCGACGCTGACCAGCGGGTCGTAGACCGCCGACAGGTACGGGCCATCGAAGCCGATATCGGCGAGCGACGGATCCCAGCTGGTCACATCGGCGAAGTTCCCGATGTTGAGCGGGCCACCGGATGCGCCGGTCGTGGCCTTGGTGTCGCTTCCCCCTGAGCCGCATGCGGTCAACGCAAGCGCGGTCACGGCGGCGACGGCCACCGCGATCATTGCTTTCTTCATGTCTTCTTCTCTCGGTTGGCAAGGCAGGAGCTAAAACATCAATCGAACGCTGCGCAGGCGTACGACACAGCAGTTACTGATCCGGTCGTCAACCGAGGTTGGCTACACATCGCTGTGTCGTGGCGGTAATTCTACAGTTGTTGACAAGAAAAACAACCTGTGGAGAAAAACGGGGTGAGACGAGCTTTCCACGACTCGGCCGCTCCGCGAAATCGCCAAGATGTACGGGATGATATACGATTCACCCGAGGCTGCCCCGGCGGCCAGAACCTCCGACGACGAAGGGACCATCCGGTGCTCGAAGACTCGACCATCCACTCGATCGCGGACGAACTGGCGGCCGCAGAACGCGACCGCAGCACCGTGCCGCTGCTCACCGCCCGCCATCCGGAGATGACCGTCGAGGACTCGTACGCGGTCCAGAACGTCTGGAAGGAACGCGGCATCGCCGCTGGACGCAGACTGGTCGGCCACAAGATCGGCCTCACCTCCAAGGTGATGCAGCAGGCGACCGGGATCACCGAGCCCGACTACGGCGTCATCTTCGACGACATGGTCTTCGAGACCGGTTCCGTCATCCCGTTCGACGCGTACTCCAACGTGCGCATCGAGGTCGAGCTGGCGTTCGTGCTCGGCGAGAGCCTCACCGGCCCGGATTGCACGCTCTACGACGTTCTCGACGCGACGAAGTACGTCGTCCCCGCGCTCGAGATCCTCAGCTCCCGCATCGAGATGGCAGGGCGCACGATCGTCGACACCATCTCGGACAACGCTGCGATGGGCGGCATGGTCGTCGGCGGCCGCCCCGTGGCCGTGGATGCTGTCGACCTGCGCTGGGTGTCCGCCCTCCTCTACCGCAACGAGACCATCGAGGAGTCCGGCGTCGCCGCCGCCGTCCTCAACCACCCGGCCTCCGGCGTCGCGTGGCTCGCGAACAAGCTCGCGGCACACGGCACCACCCTCGAAGCCGGCGAGATCGTCCTCGCCGGCTCGTTCACCCGCCCGATGTGGGTGGAACGCGGCGACACCGTCCACGCAGACTACGGAACCCTGGGAGCCATCACATGCCGATTCGCCTAGAACCAACGCCGACGCTCGCCGACCGGCTGCGCACAGCACCCCGTCCCCAGTTCGGCATCTGGTCGTGCTCCGGCAGCGCGCTCGTCGCCGAGATCTGCGCGGGGGCCGGGCTGGACATCGTGCTCATCGACGGGGAGCACTCCCCCGTCTGGCTCGAGTCGATCCTCGCGCAATTGCAGGCCATTGCCGCGTATCCGGTGACGCCGCTGGTGCGCGCGCCGATCGGCGACACGGTGATCGTCAAGCAGCTGCTCGACCTCGGGGCGCAGAACCTGCTCATCCCGATGGTGAACAGCGCGGAGCAGGCTGCCGAGATGGTCGCCGCCGTCCGCTACCCGCCGGCCGGGGTCCGCGGCGTCGGCAGCGCCCTCGCCCGCTCCGCCCGGTGGAGCAGGATCGACGACTACCTCTCCCGCGCCGACGGCCTCGTCTCCCTGTACGTGCAGATCGAGACGGTGGATGGGCTGGCGAACGTCGACGAGATCGCAGCGGTCGACGGCGTCGACGGCCTCCTGGTCGGTCCGGCCGATCTCGCGGCGTCGATGGGACTCCTCGGCCAGCAGACGCATCCCGACGTCGTCGCCGCGGTCGAGACGGCCATCGCGGCAGGCACGGCGGCGGGCAAGCCGGTCGGTGTGAACGCGTTCGACCCGGTCGCCGCCGACCGCTATCTCGCCGCCGGTGCGCGCTGGGTGCTGGTCGGCGCCGATGTCGCCCTGCTGGCGCGCGCCTCCGAGGCGCTGGCCGATCGCTTCATCGGCGGCGGTTCCGATGTCGCGCCCGCGAGCTACTGATGCGCGCTGGCGCACGCCTCACGGATCGTATACAATCTCAGATACAGTCCCCGATGACGAGGAGAACCACCCCGTGAGCGACATCAGCCTCCCCGGCAAGATCATCGCCGTGCACCTGAACTACCGTTCGCGTGCCGCGCAGCGAGGTCGCACACCCGCCACCCCGTCCTACTTCCTCAAGCCGGCCTCCTCCATCGCCGCCTCCGGCTCCGAGCTGGAACGCCCGGCGGGAACCGAGCTCCTCGCCTTCGAGGGCGAGATCGCGCTCATCATCGGCCGCCCGACCCGCCGGGTCTCCCCCGAGGACGGCTGGGCGGCCGTCTCCGGCGTCACCGCGGCGAACGACTTCGGCGTCTACGACCTGCGCGCGGCGGACAAGGGCTCCAACGTCCGCTCCAAGGGCGGCGACGGCTTCACGCCCATCGGCCCCCGCATCATCCCGGCGGACGCCGTCTCCCCCGACACCCTCCGCGTGCGCACCTGGCTGAACGGCGAACTGGTGCAGGAAGGGACGACGGACGACCTGCTCTTCCCGTTCGGCCAGCTCGTCGCCGACCTCTCCCAGCTGCTCACCCTGGAGCCGGGAGACATCATCCTCACCGGCACCCCGGCAGGCTCGTCCGTCACGCAGCCGGGCGACCTGGTCGAGGTCGAGGTCGACGCGCCGACGGCTCCGGATGCGCCGAGCACCGGCCGCCTCGCCACCCGCATCACCGAGGGCACCGTCCCGTTCGGCGACTTCGGCACCAAGCCCGCCGTGGACGACTTCCAGCGGTCGGAGGCCTGGGGCACTCCTCCCGCCCCCGCGGCTCCCGGATTCGAGTTGACCGACACCGTGCGCGCCCAGCTGCTCTCCGTCTCCACCGCCACCCTCAGCTCCCAGCTGCGGAAGCGCGGCCTGAACAACGTCTCGATCGACGGCCTCAACTCCACCCGGCCGGACACCAAGCTGGTCGGCCGCGCCAAGACGCTCCGCTACCTGCCGAACCGCGAAGACCTCTTCGCAGCGCACGGAGGCGGATACAACGCCCAGAAGCGCGCCTTCGACGCCCTCGGCCCCGGCGACGTGCTCGTCATCGAGGCCCGCGGCGAGCGCGGCAGCGGCACCGTCGGCGACGTGCTCGCCCTGCGGGCGCAGGTCGCCGGCGCTGCGGGCATCGTCACGGACGGAGGCGTGCGCGACCTCGCGATCGTCGCCGCGCTCGACATCCCCACCTACCACGCGGGCGGTCACCCGGCCGTCCTCGGCCGCAAGCACGTGCCGTGGGATGCGGACATCACCGTCGCCTGCGGCGGCGCGGCCGTGCAGCCGGGCGACGTGATCGTCGGCGACGCCGACGGCCTGCTCGTCATCCCGACCGCCCTGGTCGAGGAGGTCGTGGCCGACGCGCTCGAACAGGAGCGCGAAGAGGAGTTCATCGCCGAGCAGGTCGCTGCCGGCGCGACGATCGACGGTCTGTTCCCGATGAACGCCGAATGGAAGGACAGGTACCGCGTGTGGCTGACACAGCAGTAGGAACCGCGAAGACGGCGACGCCGAGCAAATCCCAACTCGCATACGACTGGATCAGGGAGCGCATCGACGACGGCAGGTACGTGTCCGGATTCCGGCTCGTGCTCGGCCAGATCGCCGGGGAGCTCGGCATCAGCGTCGTGCCCGTCCGCGAGGCGATCCGCCGGCTGGAGGCGGAAGGGCTGGTGACGTTCGAGAAGAACGTCGGCGCCCAGGTCGCCCTGCTGCACGACACCGAGTACACGTACACGATGGAGACGCTCGCCCTGGTCGAGGGCGCAGCGACCCAGATGTCCGCTCCCCTGCTGAACGGCGACCACCTGCACAGGGCCCGGTCGATCAACCGCGAGATGATCGCGTGCCTCGACGACTTCATCCCGCACCGGTTCACGGAGCTGAACCTGGAGTTCCACTCCGTCCTGTTCGAGGAGTGCCCGAACCCGCACATCCTGGATCTGGTGCACCGCGGCTGGAACCGGCTGAAGGTGCTGCGCGACTCCACCTTCAGCTTCGTTCCCGGCCGTGCCCGCGAATCCGTCGAGGAGCACGAGCAGATCCTGAAGCTCATCGAGCGGGGGGCCGAGCCTCTCGACATCGAGCTGGCCGCCCGCCGCCACCGACTCGCGACCCTGGATGCGTTCCACGCCTATCAGGACGAGCACAAGCACCCGCAGCACTGAGACCACAACACATCAATTCACCGACCGCCGAAGGAGGCGTGCGCCCATGACGCAGCACTACATTCCGGAGAATCTGCCAGACAGCATCCAGCACTTCATCGACGGCGCCTTCGTCGACAGCGTTTCCGGCGCGACGTTCGACGTGCTCGACCCTGTGTCGAACGAGACGTACGTCACCGCCGCGGCCGGCCAGAAGGAGGACATCGACCTCGCCGTCGCCGCCGCCACCCGCGCCTTCAAGGAAGGCCCGTGGCCGCGGATGAAGCCGCGCGAGCGGGCTCGCATCCTGAACCGCGTCGCCGACGCCGTCGAAGCCCAGGATGCACGCCTCGCCGAGCTGGAGACCTTCGACACCGGCCTCCCGATCACCCAGGCGCTCGGCCAGGCGCAGCGCGCTGCGGAGAACTTCCGGTTCTTCGCCGACCTGATCGTCGCCCAGGCCGACGACGCGTTCAAGGTGCCCGGCTCGCAGCTCAACTACGTCAACCGCAAGCCGATCGGCGTCGCCGGCCTCATCACGCCGTGGAACACCCCGTTCATGCTGGAGAGCTGGAAGCTCGCCCCCGCGCTCGCCTCCGGCTGCACGGTCGTGCTCAAGCCCGCGGAGTTCACACCGCTCTCCGCCAGCCTGTGGGCGCAGATCTTCCGCGACGCCGGGGTGCCGGACGGCGTGTTCAACCTCGTCAACGGCCTCGGAGAGGAGGCGGGAGACGCGCTGGTGAAGCATCCGGATGTCCCGCTCATCTCGTTCACGGGTGAGAGCCGCACCGGCCAGCTGATCTTCGGCAACGCCGCTCCCTTTCTTAAAGGCCTGTCGATGGAGCTCGGCGGAAAGTCACCGGCCGTCGTCTTCGCCGACGCCGACCTGGACGCCGCGATCGACTCCACCCTGTTCGGCGTGTTCTCGCTGAACGGCGAGCGCTGCACGGCGGGCAGCCGCATCCTGGTCGAGCGCAGCGTCTACGACGACTTCTGCGCCCGCTACGCCGCCCGCGCCAAGAACATCGTCGTCGGAGACCCGCACGACCCGAAGACCGAGGTGGGCGCGCTCGTGCACCCCGAGCACTACGACAAGGTGATGAGCTACGTCGAGCTGGGCAAGCAGGAGGGCCGGCTCCTCGCCGGAGGCGGCCGTCCGGAGGGCATCGACCACGGCAATTATGTGGCGCCCACCGTGTTCGCCGATGTCGCACCGGATGCGCGGATCTTCCAGGAGGAGATCTTCGGCCCCGTCGTCGCCATCACGCCGTTCGACTCCGACGAGGAGGCCCTCGAGCTCGCCAACGGCGTCCGCTACGGCCTCGCCGCATACATCTGGACCAGCGACCTGAAGCGCGCGCACACCTTCGCCCAGAACGTCGAGGCCGGGATGGTGTGGCTCAACTCGCACAACGTCCGCGACCTGCGCACCCCGTTCGGCGGCGTCAAGGCGTCCGGGCTCGGTCACGAGGGCGGCTACCGCTCGATCGACTTCTACACCGACCAGCAGGCCGTGCACATCACCCTCGGCCCGGTGCACACCGCACGCTTCGGCGCCAACTGACCTTCACCCCTTACTCCCCCCTCAACGAAGAGAAAGCGATTCACCCCATGACCACCACCGCCATCCCCACCCCGAAGGCGACGCCGCCGGACGTCGTGCGTTGCGCGTACATGGAGCTCGTCGTCACCGACCTGCAGGCCAGCCGCGACTTCTACGTCGACGTGCTCGACCTGGTCGTGACCGAGGAGGACGAGAACGCGGTCTACCTGCGCAGCTTCGAGGAGTTCATCCACCACAACCTGGTGCTCCGCAAGGGACCTGTCGCCGCCGTCGCGGCGTTCGCGTACCGGGTGCGCACCCCGGAAGACCTGGACCGCGCCGTCGAGTTCTACACCGAGCTGGGCTGCCGCGTCGAGCGCAACGCCTCCGGATTCACGAAGGGCGTCGGCGACTCCGTCCGTGTCGAAGACCCGCTCGGCTTCCCGTACGAGTTCTTCTACGACGTGCAGCACGTCGAGCGCCTCGCCTGGCGGTACGACCTCTACACCCCCGGCGCGCTGGTCCGTCTCGACCACTTCAACCAGGTGACCCCCGACGTGCCCCGCGCCGTCAAGTACATGGAGGACCTCGGCTTCCGCGTCACGGAGGACATCCAGGACGAGGCGGGCACCACCTACGCCGCGTGGATGCGCCGCAAGCCCACCGTGCACGACACCGCGATGACGGGCGGCGACGGCCCCCGGATGCACCACGTCGCGTTCGCCACGCACGAGAAGCACAACATCATCGCCATCTGCGACAAGCTCGGCGCCCTCCGCCGCAGCGACGCGATCGAGCGCGGCCCCGGCCGCCACGGCGTCTCCAACGCGTTCTACCTCTACCTGCGCGACCCGGACGGCCACCGTGTCGAGATCTACACCCAGGACTACTACACCGGCGACCCGGACAACCCCGTCGTCACCTGGGACGTGCACGACAACCAGCGCCGCGACTGGTGGGGCAACCCCGTCGTCCCGTCCTGGTACACCGACGCCTCCCTGGTGCTCGACCTCGACGGCAACCCCCAGCCGCTCACCTCCCGCACCGACGACTCCGAGATGGACGTCACCATCGGGGCCGACGGCTTCTCGTACACCCGCAAGGGCGAGGAGACCCAAGGCTTCAAGCTCGGAGCCACCCTCTAGCCGCGAGCCCCCTCCCCAAACAATCGAGTCCGAACTTGTTCACGCGACACGCCGGTGTCGGGCGTGAACAAGTTCGGACTCGATGTTTTCGGGGGTCAGAACGCGACGTCGGCCGCCGGAACGACGGCGAAGGTCTGATCGGGGTAGCGCAGCCCGGAGAAGTACCTGTTGGTGTGCGCGATGATCTGCTGGGCCGTCAGCTGCTCGCCGTCCCACTCCGCGTCCGTCGTGGTGTGGGCGTCGCCCACCAGCGTCACGTCGTAGCCGCGGACGGCGGCGGCCTGCGTCGTGGTCCTGATGCAGTAGTCGGACTGTGCGCCGGCAACCACGATGTGGGTCACGTCGAAGCCTTCGAGCAGCTCGTCGAGCCCGGTGTCCGCGAACGCGTCGCGGTACGACTTGCGCACGAGCGGCTCCCCGAGCGCCCTGGTGAGCCCCTCCGCGAGTCCCCAGCCTTCACTGTCCTGCGGGAAGTCGTGCTCGTCCTGCACCCAGATGATCGGCACCCGCTCGTCCCTCGCCCGATCGACCAGTGCGGCCGTGCGGCTGACGACGCCCTCTGCGTCGAAGCACTCCGCGAGCACCCCCCGCTGCAGGTCGATGACGATGAGGACGGTGGGGTTCACAGATGAGCGCACCCCTTCATCTTGCCGCACGGCACCGACACCCGCCCCCGGAATCCCAACGAAAAACACTGGGCCCGACCCCCGCCTGACCGCTAGAGTGCGGATCGTGAGGATGCGACGGGCGGGTGCTCTGATCGGTGCCGCGGTGGCGGTGGTCACCCTGGTGGGGTGCACGGCGAGCGGCGGGGGCGGAGACGCGGCGCACACGCCGGCGGCCCCGGCCGGCCTGAGCACGGATCCGGGAGCGGACGCCGGTGTGCCCATCGCGCAGGGTGCCGTCACCGCCGCGATCGACAGGCTCCCCGCGCTCGCGTCGTCGATCCTGACGCAGACCGGCGTGCCCGGCATCGCCGTCGGCGTCACCTATCAGGGCAGGACCGTCTTCGCGAAGGGCTTCGGCGTCCGCGAGGTCGGCAAGCCGGGCGCCGTCGACGCGGACACGGTGTTCCAGCTCGCGTCGCTGTCGAAGCCCATCGGCGCCACGGTCATCGCCGACGAGGTCGGCAAGGGCACCGTCGCCTGGAACACCCCGGTGACGGCCAACCTCCCGTCGTTCGCGCTCGCGGACCCGTACGTCACGACGCACGCCACCATCGCGGACTTCTACGCGCACCGCTCCGGCCTCCCCGACCACGCCGGCGACGACCTCGAAGAGCTCGGCTACGACCGCGCAGAGGTGCTCTCGCGCCTGCGCTACCTTCCGCTCGAACCGTTCCGCGCCCAGTGGACGTACACCAACTTCGGCATCACCGCCGCCGCTCAGTCCGTCGCCGATGCCGCAGGCACCGACTGGGAGACGCTCTCGCAGCGCGACCTCTACGGACCGCTCGGGATGACGGCCACCAGCTCGCGCTTCTCCGACTACACCGCGAGGACCGACCGCGCGGTGCCGCACGTGCTGGTCGACGGCCAGTACGAGGCCAAGTACCAGCGCGAGCCGGATGCGCAGTCCCCGGCCGGCGGTGTCAGCTCCTCCGTCACCGACCTCACCAAGTGGATGGCGATGGTCATCGACGACGGACGGTACGGCGGCCACGAGATCGTCGACGGCAAAGCGCTGCTGCCCGCCATCTCCCCGCAGATCATCACGGGCCCGGTCGCCAACGCCGAGACCCGCCCCGGCCAGTACGGCTACGGCTTCAACGTCGGCGTCGCCGCCTCCGGCCGCACCACGGTGAGCCACTCCGGCGCGTTCCAGCTCGGCGCGGGGACCACGTTCGTCACGCTCCCCTCCGCCGACCTCGGCATCGTCGTCCTGGTGAACGCGGCGGCCAACGGCACGGCGGAGACGCTGGCGATGCAGTTCCTCGACCTCGTGCAGTACGGCGCGCCGCGCACCGACTGGGCGAAACTGTACAGCAACGCCTTCGCCCACATGGACGAACCCGTCGGCACCCTGGTCGGCCAGTCGCCTCCCACCTCTCCCGTCCCGTCCGCACCGCTCAGCTCGTTCGTCGGCACGTACCAGAACCCGTACACCGGCCCGGCGACGGTCGCGGCCACCGGCGGCACGCTCACCATCACGCTCGGCCCGAAGAACACCGTGTACACGCTGAAGCACTGGACGGGAGACGAGTTCGTCACGCCGCTCGACAGCGAGAACGCGCCGCCCGGCTCGCTCTCCGCGATCACGTTCTCCCCGCCGTCGGACGGTCGCAGCGCCTCGTTCGTGTTCGAGTACTACAACACGGAGAAGGTCGGCACCTTCACCCGCTGACCGGATGCGCGAGCGGCCTGTCGCGCCCGACGGCGCGGGCACCCGGCGGTTTCGGCCCCCAGGGGGCAGGATGGAGTCGTGGAACCCCTCGAAGTGGTGGCTGCCGTCCTCGTGCGCGACGGGCGTGTGCTGGCGTGCCGCCGCGCCCCCGGCAAAGACGCCGCCGGACTCTGGGAGTTCCCCGGCGGCAAGGTCGAGCAGGGCGAGACCCCGGAGACCGCGCTGGTGCGCGAGATCCGCGAAGAGCTCGGCGTCGGCATCCTGGTCGGCGAGCTGGTCGACCGCAGTGTCACGGAGGCGGGCGGACGCTCGATCGACCTGGCCTGCTACCGCGCGGAACTCACCGGTGAGCTGCCGACGCGCAGCACGGACCACGACGCGCTCCTCTGGGTCCGCACCACGGAGCTGGCGGCGCTGGAGTGGGCCGCGGCCGACGTGCCAGCCGTCCGGGTGCTCACGGCATGAGGGCGATGGTCTATGACCGCTTCGGCGGTCCTGTCGAGGCGCGCGACGTCCCCGACCCCGTCGCTCCGGAGGGCGGCGCGGTGATCAGGGTGGGAGCATCCGGCCTCTGCCGCAGCGACTGGCACGCCTGGGCCGGACACGACGACACCGTCCACCTGCCGCACGTCCCCGGCCACGAGTTCGCGGGGACCATCGCCGCGCTCGGCGACGGCGTGACGGGCTGGCGGGTCGGAGACAGGGTGACCGCGCCGTTCGTCAACGGCTGCGGCGCATGCTCCTGGTGCGCATCCGGCCAGTCGCAGGTCTGCCCGAACCAGACCCAGCCCGGCTTCACGCACTGGGGATCGCACGCGGAACTGGTCGCGATCCGCGCCGCAGACCTCAATCTGGTCGCCGTGCCGGACAGTCTCGACGACGACGCGGCCGCCAGCCTCGGCTGCCGCTTCGCCACCGCGTACCGCGCCGTCCGGATGCGCGCCGCCGTTCGCCCGGGCGAGTGGGTCGCCATCTACGGAGCGGGCGGCGTCGGCCTGAGCGCCGTGATGATCGCGGCCGCTCTCGGCGCCAGGGTGGTCGCGGTCGACCGCAACCCGGCCGCGCTCGACCTCGCCGCCCGCCTCGGCGCAGAGCACGTCGTGCTCGCAGACCCATCCACTCCGGCCGCCATCACCGACCTCACCGGAGGAGGCGCCGACGTGAGCATCGACGCCGTCGGCTCGTCCACCACCAGCACGGACGCCGTCCTGTCGCTGCGTCGCCGCGGCCGCCACGTGCAGGTCGGCCTGCTCTCTGCCGACCAGCTCCCCGTCCTCCCCCTCGACCGCGTACTCGCCTGGGAGCTCGACATCCTCGGCAGCCACGGGATGTCCGCCGCCGACTATCCCGGGATGCTCGACCTCGTCGCCTCCGGAGCCCTCCGCCCGCAAGCACTGCTCTCCGGCGCCGTCAGCCTGGAGACCGGCGCGGCGATGCTCCCCGATGCGGAGACGGCGTCGCCGACGGGCATCACCGTGGTCCACCCGGCCTGAGCGCGCCCTCCTCCCGGAAACCCGGCATGATGGCCGTATGCGCCTCGCCGATTTCACCCCGCCAGACACCCAGGCCGCCCGCGCCGCGTACGAGTTCGCCGCAGAGCGGCAGACGCCGGCGCTGCTGAACCACTGCATCCGGTCGTGGCTGTGGGCGCTCGGTTTCGCCGAGCTGGACGGCGCGGACGACATCGACCACGAGCTGCTCTACGTCGCGGCGCTGCTGCACGACCTCGGGCTGGTCGAGGAGTTCGACAACGTCACGCTCAGCTACGAGGACGCCGGCGGGCACGTCGCCGCCGCGCTCACCGCCGGCGCAGGCTGGCCCGCCGAGCGCCGCACCCGCGTGCACGAGGTGATCGTGCGCCACAACTGGCCGACCGTGGATCCAGCACTGGATGCGGAGGGCCATCTGCTCGAGATCGCCACCGGCCTCGATATCTCCGGCGTACGCGCCGACCTGCTTCCTCTGGCCTTCCGGGAGGAGGTGCTCGCCGCATACCCGCGGCTCAGCATCGCCGCCGAGTTCGGAGCGTGCGTGACGGACCAGGCCGCGCGCAAGCCGACGACGCAGGCGGCCAGGATCGTCGCGAACGGCGTCGTGCGGAAGCTGGCGGAGAACCCGCTGGAGGCACTGGGCGCCTAGCGGCCGAACAGGGCGAGCAGCCTCGCGCCGAGACCTCGCCGTTTCGGCGGCGCATCCTCGTGAGCGACCGGCACCGTGTCCAGGAATGAGACGCCGCACTGCGGGCACTCCACGATCAGCTCGTGCACCGCGAGACCTGCGCCGTAGTACGGGTTCCGCACCACGTGCGCCTCAGCACCGCACGACGGACACGTCGCCCGTGCTCCCCCGCTGCCGTCCTGCATGGTTCCATTGTGCGCCACGCCAGGCGGGCGGCCGCACGCCACCCGGCGCGCTGGCCATCCGGTCAGCCGAGCGTGAGGACGATCGCCTGGTCTTTCCGCGCCGGCGTTCCTTCAGCGGGGTCCACCGCCTTCACCGTCAGGCTGGATGCGTCTTTCCCGTTCCCGCCGCCGTTGCCGTTGCCGTTGCCGCCACCGGCATCCGGCTTCTTCACGCTCACGTTGGTGAACCCGGCCGCGGCCAGCGCCGCCTTCGCCGCACTCTCCGACTGACCGATCAGGCCACCCGGGATGGTCGCGGACTGCCCGTTGCTGATCTGCACCGTCACCGAACTGCCCTTGTTGACGGAGGATCCTGCTGCAGGATCGGTGCCCGCCGCCGTCCCCGCCGGCTGCGCGGAGTCGACAGGCGCCTGGTCGACCGTCACGTCCAGGCCGAGCCCCGTCAGGAGCGACTGCGCCTCGTCGGGGGTCTTGCCGGACACATCCGGGATCGTCACCTGGTCGCCGTACAGCACGGCGTTGGTCGGCTTGGTGAACGCGTCTCCCCCGTACAGGCCGTCGATCGCCTCGAGGATGGGCTTGGCGACGGAGAACTTCACGTCGCCGCCGCCCACTCCGTTGAAGTCGAGACTGCGCAGCGGGGTCGCCCCTGACACGTTGCCGACCCAGGTCGCCGTCGACACCTTGCTGGTGGAGGTGACGAGCCAGTTCTGCAGCGAGTCGTCCGTCGTGCCCGTCTTGCCCATGATGGGCGTGCCGTCGTACGGGTTGGCGCTGGCCGCCGTGCCGCCGCCGCGCATCACGCCCTGGAGCGCATAGGTGACTCCGGCCGCGATGTTCGGCTGCAGCCCCTGCGTGCAGGTGGTCGGGCTGACCTTGTGCTGCGAGCCGTCCGCGTTCACGACCTTGTCGATGGCGACCGGCGTGCAGACCGTGCCGTTGTTGGCGATGCCCGCGTACGCGGTCGCCATCGTCAACGGCGACAGGTAATTGACGCCGAGGATCATCGACGGCACGGACGTCAACGGGTTGCTCGACGACGCGGGATGCACGCCGAGCGCCTTCGCCGCGTTGAGGATCGAGCAGAGGTCGACCTTGGTCCCCATCTTCGCGAACGCGGTGTTGACCGATTCGGCCGTCGCCGCCATCACCGAGAGCCTGCTGGCCGAGCCTTCGTCGTTGGTGACGGGCCAGTCCGGTCCGTTGATGTCGGCGCAGCTGTTCGTGAACTCGGAGGTCGGGAAGTCGTGCTGGGTGGCGTTGATGGTGTCGTACAGGCTGTTGCCCGCTTCGAGCCACGCCGCCAGGTCGAACGCCTTGAAGGTCGAGCCGGTCTGGAAGCCCTGCGATCCGCCGTACGCCTCGTCGGTGTTGTAGTTCACCGCCGTCGTGCCGTCCTGCGGCTGGTCGGTGTTGTTGAACGCCCGGTTCTCGACCATCGTCACGATCCTGCCCGTGCCGAGCTCCATCGAGACATTGGATGCGCCGAGGTCGATCCCCGCCATCGACGGCGGGATGTATGCGCTGAGCGACTGCTGCGCCACCGCCTGCAGGTCGAGGTTGAGGGTGGTGTAGATCTTCAGCCCACCGCGGTTGAGCGTCGCCCAGCGGTCGTCGGCGGTCGCACCGTATGCCGGGTCGTTGAGCACGACATCCCGCACGTAGTCGCAGAAGAACGCGGCGTTGTACTGCGAGGCGGCCGCGCATCCGGAGGTGGTCGGCGTGATGACGGGCTGCACGGGCGTCTTCTTCGCCGCATCCCGGTCGGCCGCGGTGATCTTGTGGTTGATGGCCATGCGGTCGAGCACGTAGTCGCGCCGCTCCTTGGTGGCCTTGTATCCGTCGGCCGCGCCGTTGTCCTTGTTGTTCGGTTCGTCGATGCGCAGGTTGGCCGGGTTGTTCAGGATGGCGACGAGCGTTGCGGCCTGCGGCAGACTCAGCTGGGCGGCCGTGGTGTTGAAGTAGTAGTGCGCTGCCGCCTCGATGCCGTACACGGTGCCGCCGAATCCGACGACGTTGAGGTAGCCGAGCAGGATCTGCTCCTTGGTGTACTTCTTCTCCAGCCCGACCGCGTACCGCATCTCCTGCACCTTGCGCTGCAGGGTGACCCCGGCGGCGTCGGTGTAGCAGGCCTGCAGCTTCTTGGCGTCGGTGAGCGCGTCGCAGCGTTCCACCTCGACGTTCTTGACGTACTGCTGCGTGATTGATGACCCGCCCTGCACCGAACTCCCGCTCACGGTCGACAACGCCCCGCGCACGGTCCCGAGCAGGTCGACGGCGCCCTCGGAGTAGAACCGGGGGTCCTCGGCGGCCACGGTGGCGTCCTTGACGGTCTGCGCCACATCCTTCCAGCCGACGTCCTGCCTGTTCTGCGCATAGAACGAGGCGATCGGGACATCCGCCCCGCCCTTCTTGGCGTACACGGTGGTGTTCTGCGCGAACGGCTGGATCTCCAGGTTCGACGGCAGCGCCTCGAACGCACTGGATGCGGCAGCCGCCGTCTGGCCGACTCCCAGGAATCCGGGCATGACGAACACCGAACTCAGCACGGCCGCGATGAGCGCGACCACCCCGAACTGCGCGATCAGCCCCGCCCGCGACCTCGCCGGCCGGATCTCGTACCCCCGCAACGGATCGAACCGCCGCGAGAGCGCGACGAACCACGGCCGGTCACGGAACTGCGGGCGGGAAGACATCCATCCAGCGTTTCACCGCAACACTCAGAAACCACTGACGCACCGCGGCGAACCCTGTCCGTCCTTTCAGAGTGGGTGCAATCGAAGGTGAAGTAGACTTCACGCGCTCCATCTCCGAGAGGCCTTCAATGAAGAACCGCAGCACATACATCGTCTTCCTGGCCTGCTGCCTGCTCGGGCTCGCGGCCATCGCCGCCTGGGGGAACTCCACGGCCTCTGCCCGCCCGGTCTACCCGTGGCTGCTCGGTGCGATCGTGCTGATCGGCGCCATCGGCACCTTCGCTTTCCGCACCGCGAGGGAGCGAGCGACGCTGGCGGCGGAGGCGGAGAGCGTCGAGTCGCACACCGCACTGCGCGTGCGCGCAGCGGCCTTCGTCGACGCTCTGGTCCTCGCGGTCCTCCTCGGCACCCTGACGTTCACCGTCGGCTCGGATTGGCCACCCGGCTTTGTGATGCTCGGCTACGTCGTCGCGCTGGTGATCGACGTCTGGGCACGCTCGGCCGTCAGCACGACCAGATACGGAAGTCAGGATGCGGAACAGGATTCGTGAGCACCGCCTCGCGGCCGGACTGACGCAGAGCCAGCTCGCCACGGACTGCGGCGTGTCACGACGCACGATCGTCGCCCTCGAGAACGACACGTTCCAGGCCAGCCTGACGCTCGCATTGAAACTCGCCCGCCGCTTCCATGTCCCCGTCGAAGACATCTTCAGCCTGGACTGATCGCGGTCACCGTCCGCTAGCGGCACGTGCTCCAACTGGGATGCACGTGCACTGAATGCGCACACACAAAGAGGCGGCGCCCCCTCCCGGGGACGCCGCCTCTCACCTCACAGCACGACCGCGGCTACGCCGCCCGCGCCATCCACTCCGCAGCACGCGCACCGGCGGTCACCCGCACGGCGCCGTCCACTGCGTCGACGGTGACGGTGCCGCCGTCGGTCAGCTCGCCGCTCACCATGAGTTCGGCGATCCTGTCGTCGATCTCGCGCTGGATGACCCTGCGCAGGGGGCGGGCGCCGTATTCCGGCTCGTAGCCGGCGTCGGCGATCCATTCCACCGCGGCGTCTGTCGCCTCGAAGCCGATCGAGCGCGCACCGAGGCGGGCGCTCGTCGCCGTAAGGAGGAGGCGCACGATGTCGCGCAGCTGCTCGGCGTCGAGCTTCCTGAACAGCACGATCTCGTCGATCCTGTTGAGGAACTCGGGACGCATCGCCTCGCGCAGTTTGCCCATCACGCGGTCGCGCAGGTCTTTCTCCGACGCGAAACCGGATGCTGAGGCGTCGCCGCCGACCGGCACGAAGCCGAGGGCGCCGCTGCGGGATGCGAGGAACTCCGAGCCGAGGTTGGAGGTCATGATGACCACCGTGTTGCGGAAGTCGACCGTCCTGCCCTGGCCGTCGGTGAGGCGGCCGTCGTCGAGCACCTGCAGCAGCAGGTTGAACACGTCGGGGTGCGCCTTCTCGATCTCGTCGAACAGCACGACAGAGTACGGGTTGCGGCGCACACGCTCGGTGAGCTGGCCTGCCTCGTCGTATCCGACGTATCCGGGAGGGGCGCCGACCAGACGGGCGACCGTGTGGCGTTCGCCGAACTCGCTCATGTCGAAGCGGAGCATCGCCTTCTCGTCACCGAACAGGGAGGCGGCGAGCGCCTTCGCGAGTTCCGTCTTGCCGACGCCGGTGGGGCCGAGGAAGAGGAAGCTGCCGACGGGGCGGCGCTCGTCTCCGAGCCCTGTCCTGTTGCGGCGCACCGCCTTCGCGACGGCGACGACCGCGTCGTCCTGACCGATCACGCGCTCGTGCAGCTCTGTCTCGAGTTTGGCGAGGCGTTCGCGGTCCGCTTCTCCGATGCGGCTGACCGGGATGCCCGTCGCCCGCGAGATGACGCCGGCGATCTCCGGCTCGTCGACCACAGCATCCGGCCGGGGCGCGGAGCCGAGCTCGTCCAGCGAACGCTGCACCGCCTCGATCTCGTCGCGGAGGCGCGACGCCTCCTCGTAGTGCTCGGACGCGACAGCGGAGTTCTTCTCCGACTCGAGGGTGGCGAGGGTCGCCATCAGCTCTGTCGTGTCGACGCGCTTGCCGAGACGCAGGCGGAGGCGAGCCCCAGCCTGGTCGATGAGGTCGATGGCCTTGTCCGGCAGGAAGCGGTCGGAGACGTAGCGGGCGGACAGTTCGACGGCCGCGCGGATCGCGTCGTCGGTGTATCGCACCCCGTGGTGCTCCTCGTACGCTCCGCGGAGCCCGGAGAGGATGAGCACGGCGTCCTCGATGCTGGGCTCGCCGACCGTCACGGGCTGGAAGCGGCGTTCGAGGGCCGGGTCCTTCTCGATGCGGCGGTACTCCTTGAGCGTGGTCGCGCCGACCAGGTGCAGGTCGCCCCTGGCGAGCCGCGGCTTCAGGATGTTGCCGGCGTCCATGCCGCCGGACTCTCCCGAGCCGCCGGCGCCGACCACGGTGTGCAGCTCGTCGATGAACACGATGAGCTCGTCCTTGGCCGCGCTGATCTCGTCCATCAGCTTCGTGAGGCGCTCCTCGAAGTCGCCGCGGTAGCGGGTGCCGGCCACCATTCCGGCGAGGTCGAGCGACACCACGCGCTTGTCGCGCAGCTGCTCCGGCACTCCGCCGTCGACGATCGCGCTGGCGAGGCCTTCGACGATCGCGGTCTTGCCGACGCCCGCCTCACCGACGAGCACCGGGTTGTTCTTGGTGCGCCGGGACAGGATCTCCACGGTCTGCTCGATCTCGTCGAGCCTGCCGATCACCGGGTCGAGCTTGCCGTCGCGGGCGAGCGCGGTCAGGTCGGTGCCGAACTGGTCGAGCATCGGAGTGGTGGATGCGTTCTCCGCGTCCTCTCCGTCAGCGGCCTGTCCAGCAGTTCCGGCGCCGACGGTCGTGGTCTGGCGCATGGCGGAGGTCAGCGCATCCGGGGTGACGCCTGCCGCCTGCAGCACCTGCCCCGCGGGGGCGTCCTGGATGATGACGAGCGCGAAGAAGAGGTGCTCGGGGTCGATGTACGTCGATCCGGATGCGCGGGCGACCTGGTACGCGTGGAACAGCGCCCGCTGGGCGGACGGGGTGATGGATGCGGCATCCACGTCGACGGGGTCGCCCGTCTGCGGGAGTCGCTGCTCTGCCGCGGCGGCGACCGCCTGCGGGTCCGCGCCGATGCGGCGCATGGCGTCTGCGGCGGGCTCTGCCGTCGCCATGACGCGGAGGATGTGCAGGGCGTCGAGCTCCCGGTGGCCGTGTTCGAGCGCGAACCGTCCGGCCTCGGCGAGGGTCTCCTGCGTGCGCCGGCTCAGGAACCGGCTGATGTCGATGGAGCGCGCGGTACGCGCACGCTCACCCGCGAGGTAACGGGCGAGGAACTCGTCGAACGAGTTTCCTTCGTTACTGTCGGGAGTGAAGTCTTCGGGCACGAAATCTCCTGTGTGTTGAAAGTTGAGTGAACTGCACTCAAGTTCAACGCTGCGGGGTGCGAGGTATTCCCGCAGGCCCGAACACAGCCGCGGCGCGTTCGCCGTCGACCGTCGGCCGCGTTAACCTTGGTGGATGGAAAGTCGCGCCGGCTCCAGGAATGGCGTCGCGAATGCCAAGGCGAGGGCGCTGTACGACGCTGTAGCGTCAGCGCTCCAGTCCCCCATGCACGCCGACGCCGACACGGTCTCCGTCGAGCACGACGCCGCCCGATTCCTCGTCCGCTTCAGCGACCTCCCTCTCGCCGCGTTCCGTGCGCGGGTGCCGCTGTCCACGCCGCCCGCCCAGGCCAAGTCCGCCGTCGCGAACGCCGCGCGGAAGGCGCACGCGAACATCCTGCAGTGGCGGGAGCTCGGCTACCTCAACGAGGTGGGGGCCAAGATCACCGCTCTCCGCGACGGCGGTGCGTACGCAGGCCGCCTGTTCGAGGCGTACGGCGCAGGGCGGCTCGACGAGGCGGAACTCGTGGCGCGGCTGCGCGAGATCCCTCCGGTCCCCCTCGACGGCCTGCCGCTCGGCCAGGGCGGTGGAGGACCGATGGAGGTCGCGGGCACAGCACTCCGGCGGCACCTCATCTCCTCTGCGCTGTTCGAGCACATCGTCGAGGAACTGGCGGACGCGGGACACCAGGCCTGATGCCGTCCACCGGGCTGAGCCGCGCGGAGGCGCGCAGGATCGCGGTGACCGCGCAGCGCCTCGACGCCGACCGGCCCACCGAACTGATCCCCCTGGTCGAGCAGCTCACCCTGCTGCAACTCGACCCGACGGCGGCCATCGCACCGAGCGCAGAGCTGATCGCCTGGACCCGTCTCGGCTCCGCCTTCCGGCCGGAGCAGCTGCGCCAGGCGGTCGAGACCGACCGCACCCTGTTCGAGCAGAAGGCGCAGGACGACCAGAGCACCCCGCCCATCGCCATGCTCCGCCCCACCTCCGCCCTCGGCCTGCACCTCGACGCGATGGCCAGGTGGCCGCGCGAGGGAAGCGGCGTGCACGCCTGGCTGGAGGCGAACGCGCAGTTCCGCCTGGATGTGCTCGCCCGGCTGCGCACCGACGGCCCTCTGCTCTCCCGCGACATCCCTGATACGGCGGCCGTGCCGTGGGAGTCCAGCGGCTGGACGCACGGCCAGAACGTGACCAGGATGCTCGAGTTCCTCTCCGCCCGGGGCGAGATCGCGACCGCAGGCCGCATCGGCAAGCAGCGCACGTGGGACCTCGCGGAGCGCGTCTATCCGTCCGGCATCGAGGTCGTCCCCGAGGAGGAGGCCGCACGCATCCGGGATGCCCGTCGCCTGCGCTCGCAGGGCATCGCCCGCGCCGCGATGGTCGGCGAAGCGGGCGTGCCGGTCGAGATCGAGGGCAGCAGCCGGCCGTGGCGGGCCGACCCGGATGCGCTGGACGCTCTGGATGCCGGCGCCGGCCACGCGTTCTCCGGCCGCACCGCGCTGCTCTCGCCGTTCGACAGGCTCATCCACGACAGGGTGCGCACGCTGGAGGTCTTCGAGTTCGAGTACCTGCTGGAGATGTACAAGCCGGCCGCGAAGCGACGCTGGGGCTACTTCGCGCTGCCGATCCTGCACGGCGACCGGCTGGTCGGCAAGCTCGACGCGACCGCGGACAAGAAGGCGGGCGTCCTCCGCGTCTCCGCCGTGCACGAGGACACACCGTTCACGCCGGAGACGCGGGATGCGGTCGACGCCGAGATCGCCGACCTCGCCGCCTGGCTCGGCCTCGCCGTCGAGCGCGCCTAGTTCGCCGCGACCGGCGCCTTCCCGTGCGGGTCGCTCGCGTTGAGCGCAGCCACCACCATCTCGTAGTCGCCGCGCGCCTCTCCGTAGCGCAGGAACTTCACCCGGTCGACCAGGATCTCCCGCGCATCCGGCTGCGTCTCCAGCAGCTCCATGACCTCGGAGACGAACGCGTCGAGCGGCATCGCCACCTCGCTCTCCTCCTGGCCGGGCAGCAGCCCGGTGCGCACCGCGGGTGGCACCAGCTCGACGACGCGCACGCTCGTGTCGGCCAGCTGCAGCCGGATGCTCTCGCTCAGCTGGTGGATGGCCGCCTTGGTCGCGTTGTAGCTCGGCGTCACGGCGAGCGGGGCGAACGCCAGACCGGACGAGACGGTGACGATGGTCGCATCCTGCCTGCTCTGCAGGTGCTCGGTGAACGCGGCGATCAGCCGGATCGGGCCGAGCAGGTTGGTGACGACGGTGGCCTCGGCGGACGCTAGGAATCCTGCTGCCGAGTGCCAGTCCTCCACCCGCATGATCCCGGCCATCGCGATCAGTACGTTGAGGTCGGGATGCGCGGCGATCACCGCTGCGGACGCCGACCGGATGCTCTCCGGGTCGGCCGTGTCGATCCGCACGGTGTGGATGCCCGGGTGCTCGTCCGCGATCCGTTCGAGCAGTTCTGCCCGGCGGCCGCCGACGATGACGGTGTTGCCCTTCGCGTGCAGGGCGACGGCGATGGCGAGGCCGATCCCGCTGGTCGCGCCGGGGATGAAGACGGTGTTTCCTGTGATGTTCATGCTTCGAGTGTCCGGGGGCTGCGCGCCTCCCGGCAGAGAGCGGTTATCGGGGGATGCGCGATCCCTGGCTCGCCACGGCCGGACGACGGATGATGGACACATGGACCGCGCAGACCTCGCCGATTTCCTCCGCAGACGCCGGGAGGAGTTGCAGCCCTCCGACGTCGGTCTCGCGTCCGGCGCCCGCCGCCGCGCGCCCGGCCTGCGGCGGGAGGAGGTGGCGCAGCTGGCGAACATGTCCGCCGACTACTACACCAGGCTCGAGCAGCAGCGCGGCCCGCAGCCGAGCGAGCAGATGCTCGGCTCCCTCGCCCGCGCCCTCCGCCTGAGCGGCGACGAGCGCGACTACCTGTTCCGCGCGGCAGGCCACAACCCGCCCGACCGGTTCGCCGGGGCGGCGCACGTCGCCCCCGCTCTGCTCCGCGTGCTCGACCGGCTCGACGACACCCCCGCCCTGATCCTGTCCAACCTCGGGGAGACCCTGGTGCAGAACGGCATGTCGGCCGCGCTGCTCGGCGACCGCTCCGGCTTCACCGGTATCGAACGGTTCGAGGCGTACCGGTGGTTCGTGCATCCGGAGACCGAGCGCATCCGGTACCCGGAGGACGACAGGGACAGGCAGAGCCGCGCGCAGGTCGCCTCGCTGCGGGTCGCGTACGGCGCGATGGGCTCCGCCTCGCAGGCGGGCGAGCTGGTGCGCGCCCTGCAGCGGGAGAGCGCGGAGTTCGCCGAGCTGTGGGACAGGCACGAGGTCGCCAACCGGTTCGAGGACCACAAGACCTTGGTGCATCCGGAGCTCGGCCCGATCGAGCTGGACTGCCAGGTGCTGTTCACCGAGGACCAGTCGCAGTGTCTGCTCGTCCTCACCGCTCCCCCGCGCACCGACGGCGCGGAGAAGCTCGCCCTGCTCGGCGTGCTCGGGATGCAGGCGTTCAGCTGACCGTCTTCTCGGTCTCCTCTTCCCGCTTGCGCCCCAGCACCTGCGTCGGGATGCCGCGCGACAGCGCGAGGGAGCCGACCGAGATCACGATGAGGCCGAAGATCGAGATCCTGAGCGACGAGAGCTGCGAATCCCGGTAGATCGACTCCAGCGTCTTCGCGTCGCTCTCCGACAGCCCTGCGTCCTCACCGATCTTCTGCACGCTGTCCGCCGGGACGATGTCGACGCCGCCGTTCGTCCGCTCCTGCACGGTCGACTGCACACTGTCGGGCAGGCTGCTGCTGGACACGCCAGAGGCGAACGACGTGGCGAGCGCGCCGATCAGGATCGAGCCGATCAGCGCCGTGCCGAGCGACGAGCCCAGGTTCTGGAACACGCCCTGCAGGCCGCCGACCTCGCTGGACTGCTTCTCGCCGACACTGGACATGTTCACGTTGCCGAGCTGGGAGGCCAAGAGCCCGAGCGCCCCGCCGGCCAGGAACATCCCGATGCCGAACAGCCAGCTCCGCAGGTCGGCGGTGACCGCACCGAGCAGGATGAGCGAGCTGACCACCAGGATCACCTGCCCCACCCGCACGATCCGCCTCGGCGACCAGAACCGGGACAGCATCGTGCCGAGCACGGAGAACAAGATGAGCGCGATGGAGAGCGGGAAGATCTTGAGCCCCGTGGAGAGCGCATCCAGCCCCAGCGTCATCTGCAGGTAGACCGGCACCATGAAGAACAGCCCGGCCGTGACCGCGTACTGCGCGCCGAGCACGCTGAGGCCGCTGCGCAACTGCCGGATGCCGAACATCTCGATGTGCACGAGCGGCGATCTGCCGGAGTCGGCCAGTTTCCGCTGCCTTCGCGCGAACAGGAACAGCAGCACGCCGCCGATCAGCATGAACCAGGCCGTCAGCGAGATCCCGAACGGGTTGATCGGCACGCCGCCGATCACCGGGGAGTGCAGCGGGATGAGCCAGCCCCAGGTCTTGCTCTGCAGCATCCCGTAGACCACGAACACCAGGCCGAACGCCGACAGCAGCACGCTCCACACGTCGATCCTCGACTTCGTGCGTCCCGTCGCGTCGCGCACCACCCTGCTGAAGAGCACGACCACCGCCATGATGACCACCTCGGAGACGAACACGTATCGCCAGTCGAGGTAGGTGGTGACGTACCCGCCGATCAGCGGCCCGGCGGCGACCGCCGCACCGGAGACGGCTCCGATGATCGCGTACGCCGTGATCCTGTCGTGCCCGCGGTAGTTGTCGGCGATCAGGGCGGCGATGGCCGGGATGACCAGCACGGCCCCCAGCCCCTCGATCACGGACCAGCCGAGGAACAGCGTCTCGATGTTCGGGCTGACCGCGGTCAGCAGCGACCCCAGGGCGTACACGCACGAGCCGATCACGAACGCCCTGCGCCTGCCCCAGACGTCGCCGAGCTTCGCGCCGAGCAGCATGAACGCCGCCATCGTCAGCGTGTAGAAGGTGATAGCGGCCTGCATCGCCGCGACCGTGGTGTGCAGGTCGGCCACGACGGTCGAGATGGAGACGTTCATCACGGTGCCGTCGAGCACCATCACGAACTGGGCGCTTCCCAGGACGATGACGACCGACCACTTCTTCATGTGCGGCTCCCGACTCTGCGGGGTGTTCCTCCCCGACCGGATGCGCTCAGTATGTTCCTCCGCGCGCATCGGCCGCAATGGCGCGGTCAGCCGCGGTCGGAGCTCCTCGCCGCGCGCACCAGGATGCGCGCGGCGTCCCTCGCCTGCTCTGCAGCGTCCGCCGTCCCGGCGATGGCCGCTGTGGTCTGCGCGCCCTCGGCGAGGATCGCGAGCTGGGGAGCGAGCGACGGGGATGCGCCGGCCTCCTCGACGAGCCGGGCGACGTACTCCTGGAACGACTGCTTGTGCTTCCTGGCCGCCGCGACGACATCCGGATGCCCGCCGCCGAGCTCCCCGAACGCGTTGATGAAGCCGCAGCCGCGGAACGAGTCGTCGGCGAACCAGTCCGCCAGGTAGTCGTAGATGGCGAGGAGCTTCTCTTCCGGGTCGTCGACGGTGGCGACCCTGCCTGCGACGCCGTCCGTCCACATCCGGTGCCTCCTGTCGAGCACGGCGAGCACGAGGTCGTCCTTCGACGGGAACTCCAGGTACAGCTTCCTGAGCGACACGCCCGCCGTGTCGCGGATCTCGTCCATGCCGACGGCCGTGATGCCGCGCGCGTAGTAGAGGTCGTCCGCCGCGTCGACGATGCGGTCCCGCACAGCTTCTCCGGTCATAGCCAGAAGTATAGCTTGCGCGAGAACCATCGTTCTCATATGATCGTCAACAGCAGCCGAGAACGACCGTTCTCGGCGAACAGCACACACGAAAAGGGATACGGACATGGCGTTCATCACCGTCGGCGAAGAGAACAGCACCCCCATCGAGCTCTACTACGAAGACCACGGGACGGGCCGGCCCGTCGTCCTCATCCACGGCTTCCCGCTGGACGGCCACTCCTGGGAGAAGCAGTCCGCCGCCCTCCTGGACGCCGGCTATCGCGTGATCACCTACGACCGCCGCGGCTTCGGCCAGTCGAGCCAGCCGGCTACCGGATACGACTACGACACCTTCACCTCCGACCTCGCCACCGTCCTCGAGACGCTCGACGTCCGGGATGCGGTCCTCGTCGGATTCTCGATGGGCACCGGTGAAGTGGGCAGGTACCTCGGCACTCACGGCTCGGAGCGGGTCAGCAAGGCCGCGTTCCTCGCACCGCTGGAGCCGTACCTGCTGAAGACGGACGAGAACCCGGACGGCGCGGCTCCGCTCGAGTTCTTCCAGGGCATCGTCGACGCGGTGAAGGCCGACCGCTATGCGTACTTCACCGCCTTCTACAACGACTTCTACAACCTGGACGAGAACCTCGGCAGCCGCATCAGCGAGGAGGCCGTGCGCAACAGCTGGGCCGTCGCGGCCGGAAGCGGCGCCGTCGCATCCAGTGCTGCTCCGCTCACCTGGTTCACCGATTTCCGCGCGGACATCGCGAAGGTCGACGTGCCAGCTCTCATCCTGCAGGGCACGGCGGACCGCATCCTGCCGATCGACGCCACAGGACGCCGGTTTACCGCAGCGCTCCCCGACGCGGAGTACGTCGAGATCGAGGGCGCCCCGCACGGCCTGCTCTGGACCCACGCCGACGAGGTGAACGCCGCCCTGCTGGCCTTCCTCGCCAAGTAGCCGAAACAGGCGCCACCCCACCGAGGGGGGGGGGGGGGGGGGGGGGGGGGGGGGGGGGGGGGGGTAG
>NZ_JBXAPT010000001.1:1355853-1372167 GCF_058806515.1 Leifsonia sp. GW821-FHT13C05
TACACCACCCCACCGAGCGCGGGGGCGGACGGACCCCCCCCCCCCCCCGCCGCTCTCGGCTGGCATACGACATTCCCCTAGTTCCTTGCCAGACAGCCTGCGTAACCTTCGAGGTCCGCCGCACTGCCGGCTTCACGTACGGAGGGGAAACGCATGACGACACGGTCGCTGCCTGCGCCGCGCGCCGATCGGCGGCCGTTCCGCGTCGGCTTCTTCGCCCGTCGCCGCCTGATCGAGCAGGCCAGGCAGGATGCGGCGACCACCGCCTCCGGCCCCGCCAGGGATGCGGATTCCGGCGAGCCGACCACCCCGCACGTCCAGGCGATGCAGGCCCACGCCGACGGGTACGCCCGGCGCGAGGAGCAGCGCTTCTTCGCGAGGATCGACCGCGAACTCACCGAGTACCGCGTGCTGTCGAGGGCGCTCGACACCGACCTCGCCGACTACGACGCGCTCACCGGCAACGTCCGGCTCGACGACCGCGAGTTCATCGCCAACGGCTCCGGCCCCGGCTTCGAGGAGCTGCGCAGGCTGGAGCGGCGCATCAAGCGCGGCAAGCGCCGCGTCGACGAACTCTCCGCCCTCATCCACTCGCGGTTCACTGCCGCGAAGCTGCGCACCAACCGCTACTACGACCACGCGGACGAGAAGCTCGCCGTCTACTGGGGCGCGTACCGCAGGGAGCTCGCACCGGACAGGGGGCTCGACAGGGCGCCGGTCCTTCGGCGCTCCGAGTGGCTCACCACGAAAGAGAACACCCGGCTTCTCGAACTCTGGCAGGGGAGAAACGATGTCAAAGCGTGACCGGCAGCCCGCCGACTACTCCGTTCCGAAGACCGGCCGACTCCGCCGCCGGCTGTTCTGGCGCCTGCGCAGGATGCGCGCCGCCGTCGACGTCGAGACGCTGGAGGTGTTCGAGCACGAGCTCGCCGCGTTCGAGCGCGGTGGCATCGCGGAGATCGAGCGGCAGCGCACCCGCAACCTGGCCGCCTGCGCCGCCCGCGTCACCGCATCGCAGAAGCGCGAGGAGCTGATCCGCGGCTCCATCGAGCGCACCGAGCACCAGCTGAAGCGCGCCGAGGTCGCCGCCGAGCGACTGGATGCGCGCCTGCTCGGCCACGACCCCGACCTGCACAACTACGCCTGAGACGGAGAGGAGACACATCATGGCCAGAGACATCGTCGAGAGACCGCCGCGCATCCGTCCCCGCGTCGGGCACATGCCGCGCTTCGCGCACGTGCTCGTCTACCTGCTGCTGCTCGGGATGATCACCGTCGACTACGTGCTGCTGTCGCAAGCGCTCACCCTGCTGCTGCGCAACGACAGCCAGTACGGCTCGATCGGGCTGCAGATGTACGTGATCACGCTGGGCATTTCGCTCGCCGTCGTCACCCTGCCGCACGTCGTCGCCGTCGTGATGCGGCGCATCCAGGCCAGGGTCATGGACAGGCGCTGGTCGATCGCCGCCGTGCTGATGTCGCTGATCTGGGTGGCACTGCTCACCGCCATCACCGTCGCCAGGATCAAGGCGGGCATCGACGCGCAGAACGCCGGCGGCCTGACCGGCCTCGTCGGAGGCTCGGCGGCACCGGCCGCGACCGGCTTCTCCTGGACGGCGCCGGACACGATCATGGCGTTCCTCATGCTCGGCGTGCTCGCCACCTCCGGAGCGATCAGCTTCATCGTGGCGTGGCTCACCACCCGCCCGCTGCTCAGCGCCTCCGAGAAGGCGCACGCGCACGTCGACGAGCTGCGCCGCTACCGCGACCGCCTGCTCGGCGAGGCCGTCGCCGCCCGCGAAGAGACCGCCCAGGCCATGCACCTGGCCGCCGCAGACGGAGCCAGGTACACCGGCGCCAGGATCACCTTCGCCTCGCGCGTCGACGTGCTCCGCGCCCAGCTCGCAACCCGGCTCGCCCAGCACGAGCGCGACCCGGAGAGCACCAGCCAGATCATCCGCGAGCTGCGCGCCAGACGGCTGAGCGACCCCGAGCTCGGCCAGGGTGCCCAGCCCGGTCGGCTGACCGACTGAGCCCCCTCCTCCCGAACGTCTCCCGAAAGGACGACCGTTGACCTCCCGACCTCTCGCCAAGGCCTTCGTCGCCATCGCGGCCGCCATCGCCCTGGGCGCCACCATGACCGCCTGCGCATCGGCCACCGCATCCGGCGCGGCCTGCGACCAGTCGCAGAAGCGCAACATGGGCGTCGTCGCCGGGAGCACCGCGAACGCCCCCGTCACGAACCTCCCCGCCTCCGCCGTCGACCAGTTGAAGGCGGTCGGCGCCAGCAACGGCAGCGTGACGGTGGTCGTCCCCTCCGGTACCCCGCAGGTGATGGGCACGACGGTGATCGGCTCGACGGCTCAGGATGCCGTCGTCTGCCAGAACGACCAGCGCACCAAGCTCACCCAGATCACCTCGTACATCAACGGCCTCGCCTCCGCCTCCCCCGAGGTCGACTTCCTCGCCTCGATCGACCAGGCCGCCCGCAACCTCGGCTCCCACCCGATGGGCGTCCTCGTGATCGGCAGCGGCTTGCAGACCACCGACCCGCTGAACTTCTCCACGAGCGGCGTCCTCTACGCAGACCCGGCCCAGGTCGTCAGCGACCTGACCTCCCGCGGCCTGCTCCCCACCGACCTCAAGGGCGTCACCGTCTACTGGTCCGGGATGGGCGACGTCGCGGGAGCGCAGACCCCACTGACCATCCCGGCCAGGAGCAACCTCACCGCCATCTGGACGGCGATCGTGAAGGCGGCGGGGGGCACCCTGTCCCTGCTGCCGGAGCCGGCAGCCGGCGCCGCCCGCTCCGGGCTCCCCGCCGTCTCGGCCGTGCCCGTCGAGGCCGTCCAGACCAAGACGGACTGGACGAAGCCGATCGTCATCCGCAACAGTGACCTCCTCTTCACGAAGGACACGGCCGCGTTCTCCGACCAGGCCAAAGCCGAGTCCGTCCTCGGCGAGCTGGTGCCGTCGATCGAGCAGAACGGTCAGCCGATCACGGTCACGGGCACAGCGTCCAAAGACCAGGCGACGGACAACACCGCGGACACGGCCCTGTCGCTGAAGCGCGCGGACGCCGTGAAAGCCGCCCTGGTGAAGCTCGGCGTCTCCCCCGGCCTGCTCACCACGGCCGGAGTCGGCTACGACTGGTGCGGCTGGAAAAGCGAGACGGACGCGGCGGGAAAGTACTCGGACGCCCTCGCAGAGCAGAACCGCTCCGTCATCCTCACGTCCGCCGGCGTCTCCCTCTGCAGCTGACTACCGCGCCGTCCCGTTCACCCGGGCGAGCAGGGATGCGAGCTGCTCCACGTCTCCGCGATCCCATTTCCGCAGGTTGCTGTAGAACACCCGCTGGTCGCTCGCGCGCACTTCGTTGACCTTCTCGATCGCCTCCGTGGTGGCGACCAGATAGCTGGCCCGCCTGTCCTCCGGGTCGCTGCGTCTCTCGACCAGTCCGAGGTCTTCCAGGATGCGCACCTGGCGGCTGACGACGCTCTTGTCGGTGGACAGCATCCCGGCGAGGGCGCCGGCGTGGACCGGTCCCGTCCTGGCGAGGGTGCTGAGGAGTTTGAAGCCGACCGGCTGCAGGTCGGGATGCACGCCGGCCGCCCGGTCGCGCATCCCGGCGCTCACCTTGTTGAAGAGGACGGTGAACTGCTCCTCGACGGAGGCGATGGCCTCGTCGTTCTCGCGGGTGGCGGCGCCGCTCGGCGCCACCACCCGTTCCGCGTTGCTCATGGCCGCGATCATAACCGACCGGCTAGCGCTGTTCCTCCGAGCGTTCGGACGGCGGACGCACAGCGCCGACCGAGCCGGTGACCGGGGCGCCGATCATGGCCTCCGCGACCTCGATCGCGGTCTCTTCGGCCTCTTCCGCCCCGTTGTGACCTGTACGCTCTCGCATCTTCTCGAGCGCCGTCTGCGTGCCGAGCTTGATGTTCGGCAGGAACAGGATGGCGATGATCGTGATGACCGCGAGCGGCACCGCGATGAGGAAGATGTCTGCGACGGCCTGGCCGTAGACGGACTCGATGATCGTGCGCACACCGACGGGGAGCTTGTTGACCTCCGGCAGTGTTCCGCTCTGCAGCGACTTCGCCACCTCGGCGCCCGCAGCGCCCAGCTTGCCGATCGCGACCTGCAGGTCGTGCTGTCGCTCTCCGAGCATCGTGACCACCTTGGAGCCGAGCACGCTGCCCATCACCGAGACGCCGACCGTGCCGCCGAGGCTGCGGAAGAACGCCACGGACGAGCTGGCGACGCCGAGCTGCGACGGGTCGACCGTGTTCTGCACGATCAGCACGAGGTTCTGCATCACCATGCCGACGCCGGCGCCGAGGATGAACATGTAGATCGAGACGATGACGTAGTTGGTGTCGTACTCGATCGTGCTCATCAGGTAGAGGCCGATCGTGAGCATGATCGAACCGACGATCATGTACGGCTTCCACTTGCCGAAGCGGCTGATCAGGTTTCCGACGACCATCGACGAGATCAGCAGACCGCCGATCATCGGCAGCGTCAGCAGACCGGACTCCGTCGGCGTCGCACCGCGGGCGAGCTGCATGTACTGGCTGAGGAACACCGACGTCCCGAACATCGCGACACCCACCGAGATGGATGCGATCACCGCGAGGGTGAACGTGCGGTTCTTGAACAGCGACAGCGGGATGATCGGCTCCTTGACCAGGAGCTCGGTGATGACCGCAGCGACGAGCATCAGCACGGAGGCGCCGACCATCCACGCGGTCGTCCAGCTCCACCAGTCGAACTGCGTGCCGGCCATGCTGACCCAGATCAGCAGCAGCGAGACGCCACCGGCGATGAGCACGGCGCCGAGGTAGTCGATCTTGACCTTGCCCTTCGGGCGCTTCGGCAGGCGCAGCGTGAGCTGCAGCAGGATGATGGCGAGGATCGCGACAGGTACGCCGACGAAGAAGTTCCAGCGCCAGCCGATCGAGTCGGTGAGCAGGCCGCCGATCAGCGGTCCTCCGATGGTGCCGACGGCCATGATCGCCCCGAACAGGCCCATGTAGCGACCGCGATCACGCGGGCTGATGATGTCGGCCATGATGATCTGGCTGAGGGCGGTCAGACCGCCGGCGCCGAGACCCTGCACGACACGGAATGTGATCAGCATCTCGGGGTTCTGCGAGAACCCGGCGAGCGCGGAGCCGAGCACGAACAGGCCGAGGGCGAGCTGGATGAGCAGCTTGCGGTTGAGCAGGTCGGCGAGCTTGCCCCAGATGGGCGTGGACACCGTGGTCGCGAGCAGCGTGCTGGTGACGACCCAGGTGAAGGCGGACTGGTCGCCGCCGAGTTCGGAGATGATGCGGGGCAGCGACGACGAGACGACGGTTCCGGCGAGGATCGAGACGAACATCCCGAGCAGCAGGCCGGACAGCGCTTCGAGCACCTGCCGGTGTGACATGGACGCCGACGGCGCCTCTTCCTCTCGGGTGAGAGAGCGTGACATGTTTTTCCTTCGTAATTGGTTGACGAGGAGCAACGATATATAATTAGGTGACCGAAATCAACTAATTCTCTGCATTGCTGCAAAATTTCTCAATATGCAAACTCCAGCACCGGCCGCCGAGCTCGGCCTCCGCGAGCGCAAGAAGGCGCAGACACGCGCCAGCCTCGAGCGCGCGGCCGTGACGCTCACCCTCGACCGCAACATCGACGACGTCACCATCGACGAGATCTGCGCGGCCGTCCCCGTTTCGCACCGCACGTTCTTCAACTACTTCGACTGCAAAGAGGACGCGCTCCTCGGCTTCCGCCACTCCTGGGGCGACGCCGCCCTGGTCGCGGAACACCTCGAACGGGTCTACGCGGGCAGCATCGTCGAGTGCGTCGTCACCACGCTGATCCGGGGCCTCCCCACAGCCACCGACCCCGACCTGCACGCGGCCAGGATGCTCATCGCCTCCCGCAACCCCGGGCTCATCCAGAGCAGGATGCGCCGCCTCGACGACCTGCGCTCCGGCCTGGTCGGCTCCATCGCCGACCTGATGCTGCGCGAGGGACTGGTGGATGCGGACGGTCCCGTCTCCGCCGAGGCCCAGGCCGAGCTCGTCGTCGTCACCTGCATCGGCAGCATCCGCATCGCCCTCCGCGAGTGGGCGGACGCCGGCGCCGTCGGCAGCCCGGACGAGGTCGCCGCGCGCAGCGTCGCCATCGCGCGCACGCTCAGCGCGCTCTCCTGAGCTCCGCTCCTACTCCCGCCCGCGGTTGCGCCGCCGCACCACCCGCGGCGCACGCCCGGCCAGGAACGACTTGCCAGGGTCGACCACGAAGCCCTGACGCAGCGCCTCCCGTCCGATCAGCATCCGGAAGCCCATCTGGTCGCGGTTGCTGAGCGTGGTCTCGGCCGTGATGGTGCGCCCGAACAGGTGCACGTCCACCAGCACGACGATGCGCTCCTCCGCGTGCCCGGACGAGCTGCGGACGGTGCGCCGGTCGTGCACGGGGCACTCCACCGTGACCACGTCGTCCTCCGACCTCTGCCACGGCCGCACCCGGAAGCGGACCGTGTCGCCGTCGTCCTCGATGTCGAAGGCGTGCAGCGCAGAGCTGCGGGCGCCGGTGTCGAGCTTGGCTTTGATCCAGGGCACGCCGACATCGGGCAGGCTCACCCATTCGCGCCAGCCCACGATGGTGCTTGAATGGAGGTCGTCTTTCACACCCACCATCTTGGCAGGACACCCCCGATGAAACTCGCGCTCCTTTCGCGCGCCCCGCAGGCGTACTCCACTCAGCGGCTCCGAGCGGCCGCGCTGCAACGGGGGCACAGAGTGAAGGTGCTGGATACGCTGCGCTTCGCCATCGATCTGTCCGGCGACGAGCCCGACCTGCAGTACCGGGGCAAGCTGCTGTCCGACTACGACGCGATCCTGCCGCGCATCGGCAACTCGATCACGTACTTCGGCACGGCCGTCGTGCGCCAGTTCGAGCAGATGGATGTGTACACGCCCAACACCGCGAACGGCATCACCAACTCCCGCGACAAGCTGCGGGCGACGCAGATTCTGTCGCGCCACAACATCGGGATGCCGGCGACGGCGTTCGTGCACAGCCGCGCCGACGTGCGCCTCGCCATCGAGAAGGTGGGAGGAGCGCCCGTCGTCATCAAGCTGCTGGAGGGCACGCAGGGTATCGGCGTCATCCTCGCCCCCGAGGTGAAGATCGCGGAGGCCATCATCGAGACGCTGCACTCGACGAAGCAGAACGTGCTGATCCAGAGCTTCATCTCGGAGAGCCGCGGGCGCGACATCCGGGCGCTGGTCGTCGGCGACCGCGTCGTCGCCGCGATGCGCCGCAGGGCGAACGGCGACGAGTTCCGCTCCAACGTGCACCGCGGCGGCTCCGTCGAGCCGGTGGAGCTGTCGCCGGAGTACGAGCAGGCCGCCGTGCGCTCCGCCCAGATCATGGGCCTCCGCGTCGCCGGTGTCGACATGCTGGAGGGCAACGACGGCCCTCTGGTCATGGAGGTCAACTCCTCCCCCGGGCTGGAGGGCATCGAGACGGCGACCGGGCTGGATGTGGCCGGTGCGATCATCGACTTCATCGACAACCAGGTCGCGTTCCCCGAGATCGACGTGCGTCAGCGCCTCAGCGTCTCCACCGGATACGGCGTGGCCGAGCTGGTCGTGCACGGCAACGCCGACCTCGTCGGCAAGCGGATGCGCGACTCCGGCCTCGGCGAGCGCGACATCACCGTGCTCACCCTGCACCGCGGAGCGACCGTCATCCCGAACCCGCGCGGAGACGTCGAGCTGGAGGCGGGCGACCGTCTCCTCTGCTTCGGCAAGCTGGAGGAGATGCGCTCGATGATCCCCGAGCGTCGCCGTCGCCGCACCAAGGTCCGCAAGCTGCCGAAGGAGCCGCTGCCGGAGAGCTAGGCTCCGACGGTCTCCCAGCCGGACGCGAGCGGCAGCGGTTCTCCCGGCAGCGGGGCCCAGGCGTCCCAGTCCACCGATAACGGGAACGCCTGCGCTTCGACGGCCGCCACCGCCCGCCGTCGTGCGTCTTCGACCGCGGCGATCCTGGCGGCGTCGAACTTGCCCGTCTCCTCCGCCCAGGCGAGTTCGTCCTCGTCCTTGAGGCTGTGGCTGCCGTCCGGCTCTGCGATCACATCCAGGATCCAGTCGGCGGTGTCGAACCCGAGCGGCGTGCGCACCCACGGCGACTCCAGGTTCACGTACGCGTGCTCCGTCCACCCGTCCGGGGTGAGCCAGCGCCACATCGACCACGGCTGTCCTGGCACGTGCACGCGCAGCACGCCGTCGCCCGTCCAGACGTGCTCCTCGTAGCCGCCGCCCCAGCCACCGGGCAGCATGTTGCGCCCGCGCGGCCCTCCGCGTCGCCCGACGGCCACTCTGCCGACGGTTCCCGCCGGCTGCCAGAGGGCGATGCACCGCTCGGAATCTTCCACCACGTAGTGCTGGTAGACGCTGCTGATGCGGTCGTCGGAGACCCAACGGAGGAGTGAGGTCGCTGTGGTCGCGGTGGTCTGCGGCATGGAGTGGAGTCTAGCCGTGCAGGGCAGGCTCCCCGCTCCGCTCGACCTCGTGCTCGTCGTCGAGGAACGCCTCGTGGTGATAGCCGGACCCGTCGAGCACGACCACCGTCGATTCCGGCACCTCCAGGAACACGCCAGGCAGGTCGTTGAGCGGTTCGGACACCACGAGGTGGGCGCGCCGGTCGAAGATCTTGAAGCGTTCGATGTCCGGGTACATCTCCAGCAGGGTCGGGATGTCCACCGAGTGGAACAGCGACCGCGTCCTGTGCTGCGTCGAATACCGGAACGCCCAGATGGTCTTCCCGTCCGCCACGGCGAGAGTCCCCTGCATCGGGAACCGGATGTCGTGCGCGTGCCCGATCTCTTCGACCTTACGGATGGCCGCGGCGACCGCCGAGATCGGGTCGTCCCTCAGCCCGTAGGAGAGGGCGAGGTAGAACAGCACCTCGCTGTCCGTCGTGCCCTGGATGTACGGGTATAGGGCGGGGTCGACCGCCATCGTGAGGTCCCGTTTGATCGTCGGGAACTCGTCGATCGCCCCGTTGTGCATGAACATCCAGTGCTCGTAGCGGAACGGGTGGCAGTTGGTCTGCTGGATGGGTGGATGCGTCGCCGCCCGCACGTGGGCGAAGAACATCGGGCTCTCGATCGCCGTCGAGAGCTCCCGCAGATTGGCGTCGTTCCACGCCGGTTCCGTGCTGTGGAAGATCGCGGGGGTGTCGTCGCGGGTTCCCCCGCTCGGGTACCAGCCGAGGCCGAAGCCGTCGCCGTTGACCGGCTCTGCTCCGAGGGACGAGTTGAGCGACTGCGCGACGATTGAATTCTGTGCGTCGAGCACCAGGGTCGACGGTCTGAGCGGCCCTCCGGAATATGCCAGCCATCTACACATCGCACGACCTCCTCGTCAGTGCTTTCGGTATGGGCTCATCCTCTCACCGGGGAGGCCCACCGACTAGCCCGCGTTTCCGCTGGCCGCCCAGGCACGCGCGACCATCGGGATGGTCCCGTCCTCCTGGATCGGCAGGTGCCCGACCAGGTGATCGCGGAGCCGGTCCCGTGCTGCGGCATCCAGCCCCGAGACGTAGCCCGGTGCCGGACCCTGCCCGCCGAGGAACGGCGTCCAGTAGTCGTCGAAGTCGCCGAAGACGGTCGGGATGTCGATCGCTCGCACGGTCACGCCGGTCAGGCCGGCGGCGGCGAACTCCTCCCCCAGCGCCTCCGGCCCGCACAGGGGGAACCGGGCGGCCTCGTCCAGCTCGGCCGCCGCCGGATCGAGCTCGACCGCCGCATCCCAGAAACAGCGCAGGAACTCCATCCGGTCGCCGTAGTCCCACACCGTCGCCGCGACCATCCCGCCCGGCCGCACCACCCGGACCGCCTCGGCGAGCGCCGCCTGCACCTCCGGCACGAAGTTCAGCACCAGCCCGGACACCGCGACGTCGATGGATGCACCGGGCAGAGGAAGCGCGTCGGCCGACCCCCGCAGCAGCCTCGCCCTTCCGCCCAGGTTCGTGGCGGCCGAGCGCAGGAAGCCGTCCGACGGTTCGACCCCCACGACCGACGCCGGGTCGCACCTGTCGAGGATCGCGCCGGCCAGCGCTCCGGTGCCGCACCCCACATCCAGCCAGTCGAGTCCGGGCCCAGTACCCAGTCCGTCGAGGAACGGCACAGCGAGCAGCCTGCTCCACCGCCCCACGTACCGCTCGTACGCGTCGCCGCGCTCCCAGGTGTCTCCGCCGTCCCCGTCCACGGTCCCCAGTGTGCGCCTCCCCCGCCCGCGGCGCACCGAATCGCCCGCAAACACTGGACTATTGTTGCCACCCGCAACAGAATGCAGTTATGAGGGGCCCTCATGTTATCCGCACTCCGGATCAACGACTGCGGATCTTCGTCAGTTCCACGCTGCAAGAGCTCGCCGATGAGCGTCGCGCCGCGCGGACCGCCATCGAGCGCCTGCACCTCGCGCCCGTCATGTTCGAGCTCGGCGCCCGCCCGCATCCGCCCCGCGATCTGTACCGCGCCTACCTCGAACAGAGCGACGTGTTCCTCGGCCTCTACTGGGAGCGCTACGGCTGGGTGGCACCGGAGGAGGAGGTCTCCGGCCTCGAGGACGAGTACAACCTCTGCCCGGACGACCTCCCCCGCCTGCTCTACGTCAAGACGCCCGCCGAGCGCCGGGAGCCCAAGCTCACCGAGCTGCTCAACCGCATCAGGGACGACGACCGCGCCGCGTACAAGTACTTCGAGTCCGCCAAGGAGCTCGCCCGCCTCGTCGAGGCCGACCTCGCCACCCTGCTCGCCGAGCGCTTCGAGCAGAGCAGGTCGTTCGTGCCGCTCGACGTCCCCGCCGACGCGGACAGGGTCGCGGAGCCGGTCCGCCTTCCCGAACCGCTCACCGGGCTCATCGGCCGTCACGCCGACCTGGATGCGATCCGCGACCTCTACAGCGCCGGCGCCCGCCTCGTCACACTCACCGGCCCCGGCGGCATCGGCAAGAGCCGCCTCGCCCTCGCGGCGGCGCGCGCCGTCACCCCCGCGTTCGTCGACGGCGCCGTGTTCGTCGACCTATCGGCCGTCCATGACCCTGACCGGGTGCCCGCCGCCATCGCGCAGGCGCTCGGCGTCCGGGACACCGGAGACGCCCCCATCATGGAGAACCTGGCGACGGCCCTGCAGGACAGGCACCTGCTGATGGTGCTCGACAATTTCGAGCAGGTACTCACCGCCGCTCCCACCCTCACCGCGTTGCTCGCGGCAGCGCCCGGCGTCTCGATGATGGTCACCAGCCGCGCGCTGCTCCGGCTCACCGCCGAGCAGAGTTTCGAGGTCGGTCCGCTCCCGGAGGACTCGTCCGTCAGCCTCTTCGTCGAGCGCGCCCACGCCGTCAAGCCGGACTTCGAGGTCACGGACGAGAACCGGTCGGCGGTCACCGGCGTCTGTGCGGCCGTCGACGGGATGCCGCTGGCCATCGAGCTCGCCGCGGCGCGCATCCGGGTGCTCTCCCCCGACGACCTGCTCGACAGGCTCGACCGCAGCCTCTCGGTGCTCGTCGGCGGTTCCCGCGACCTCCCCGAACGGCAGCAGACGCTCCGCAGGACAATCGAGTGGAGCACCCAGCTGCTCGACGACGACCAGCGCAGGCTGCTCGCACGCCTCGGCGTGTTCGAGGGCGGCTTCACCCTGGAGGCTGCGGAGGCGATCGGGTCGGAGGTGATCGGTGCGGACGCGAGCGCGGAGGGAGCCGCTGCCGTCCGCGACGTCCTCGGCGACCTCGCCGCCCTCGTCGACAGCAGCCTGGTCCGGCAGCAGGACGGGGATGGGCGCGCCCGGTTCGCCATGCAGGCCATCGTGCGCGAGTACGCCAGGGAGCAGCTGTGGGACGCCGGTCTGCTGCACGCCGCCCGCGAGGCGCACGCCCGCTTCGTGCTCTCGCTCGGCGACAGCGCCAAAGAGGAGCTGAAGGGCGGCAGGCAGCGCGAGTGGCTGAGACGGCTCGGCGACGAACGGGACAACCTGCGCGCTGCCGAGCGGTTCCTGCTCGGCAGCCGCGACTGGGACCGCGCCGCCCACCTCGCGTACAGCCTCTACCTCTACTGGTGGGTCTCCGGGCTGCTCGGCGAGGTCAGGACCTGGATGGACGAGGCCCTCGACTCGGGAAGCGACCTCAGCGACCACACCAGGGCGATCGCCCTCTACTTCACCAGGACCATCATGTTCTGGAAGGACCCGGACGGCAGCGTCGCCGCCGAGCTCGCGGAGAGCGCCGACCTGTTCCGCAGCGTGAGCGATCCGGACGGCGAGGGCCTGACCCGCATCTCCCTCGCCCTCGCGCTGCTTGCCGGCGCGAAGCCCGACCCAGAGCGCGCGGAGGAGGTCATGCAGGAGAGCCTGCGCCTGTTCCGTTCCAGCGGCAGCGTGTGGGGCGAGTCGATGGCGCTCGTCCTCCTCGGCCGCGTCTCGCTGCGGAAGCAGGACATCCAGGAGGCGAGGGACCGGTTCGCGAGGAGCCTCGCCCTCACCCGCTCCGCCGGGGATGCGGTCGGAGAGCGGATCGCCACCTACCACCTGGGCTGGGCGCAGCTGATGCTCGGCGAGACGGACGACGCCCGCGCCGACTTCGCCCGCAGCGTCACGGTCTCCGCCGCGCTCGGCCACGTCGAGGGTCTGGCGTACGGCCTGGAGGGCATGGTCGCCATCGCCGCCATCGCCGGTGACGTGGACCGGGCAGGGCGGCTGGCCGGCGCCGCCAGGGCGCTCCGCGAGCGCAGCGGTCTGCACAACGGACCGACGTTCACCTTCCACCAGAAATACCTCGACCGGCTCACCGCCGCCGGCGACGGCGCTGCCCTGGATGCGGCCATCGCCGCCGGCCGCGAACTCTCGGTCGAGCAGGCGGTCGCCGAGGCACTCGCCGAGGTCGGCGCCTGAGCCGTCACCGCCTTCCGGCCTCGCCGCGCACCGCGTCCGTATCCGCCGGATCGCGCTGCCGCCTGCTCAGGTACAGGATCGGGATCCCGATCAGCTCCACCACCCCACCGATCACCAGGGACGTCCCGTACCCCCAGGCGTCGGCCGCGCGCCCGAGCGCCGGCTGGATGAACACCCCACCGAGGCTGCCGAACAGCGAGTCGAACGAGAGCACCGTCGCCCGCTGCTTCGACGGGATCATGTCGTTCAGGTACGCCTGCCGCACCGGCCCGGCCACCGCGAACACGAACCCCCACACCACTAGGAACACCACCGCCAGCCAGAACAGGCTCGTGATCCCGAGCACCACCAGCACCACCACGCTGCACAGCGATGCCCCGATCACCGTGGTGGTCCGCCGCGCGAACAGCCCCCGGATGCGCGGGGCGAGCACGCCGCCCGCCACCTGCGCCAGCGACAGGATCGCCGCCGCCAGCCCCGCCACCGAGTACGCGGTCGGATCCCCGTACAGCTCCAGCAGGTACGGCTGCAGCGCGTAGAACGCGTAGATGCCGACCCCGGATGCGAACGGTGCAGACAGGATCACGTAGCGCACCGAGCGCTTCCGCAGCCCGTGGTCGATGGACTGGACGAGCACGTTCCTCGTCGCCTTGAGCGGCCCCATCGACCGGTCCGGCGTGAACCCGATGTCCTTCATCACCACCGCCGCGAACACGAACATCACCACCAGTACCCCCGCCCGCAGCAGGAACGGCACCCCCAGGTTCGTCGCCTGGGCGATCACCCCGCCGAGCACGGAACCCGCGAACATCGCGATGCCGGTCACCACCAGCCCGCGCCCGAACACCGCCTCGAGACTCCCGGTGTACTCGGTGGCGGCCAGCGCGTCCACCAGCCAGGCGTCGACGGCGCCGGAGAAGAAGGTGAAGCCGAGCCCGAGCAGCACGGACACGAGCGCCCACCAGACGAACGGGGCGTGCCAGAGCCAGAGCATCCAGTACAGCGCGGTGGTCACCGACAGCGTGACCGTGCCGAGCAGATACGACGCCTTCCTGCCGACGGTGTCGGCGACGACGCCGGTCGGGATCTCGAAGACCACCATCCCAGCGGTGAAGAACGCGTTCGCAGCGAACGCCTCGAAGTTGGTCAGCCCGGCGTCCAGCAGGAACAGCGTGTTGATGCCCCAGATGAAGGACGCGGCCAGCGTGTTGCCGAGCAGCAGAGTCAGGTAGATCCTCTGCACTCGCCGTGCCGCCGGGTTCATGACCGGCGTCCGCTCCGCGCATCCGGTGTCGTCACACCTGCCATCATCGACCCGCGCGGCCCGTGACGCCAGGCTCGCGTGAGCGGCTGAGCCCGCTGAGGACTACCGTTGAACGTATGACAGCACCGGATACAGCGCAGGACGAGGCAGAGACTGCCCGCGAAGCGACGACATTCTCTGAGCTGGGACTCGACGGGGCTGTGCTGAAGGCACTCAAGGACGTGGGTTACGAGACCCCGTCCGCCATCCAGGCCGCGACCATCCCACTCCTCCTCGAAGGCCGCGACGTCGTCGGCCTCGCCCAGACAGGCACCGGCAAGACGGCGGCGTTCGCGCTGCCGATCCTGTCCAGGCTCGAGACCTCCCAGAAGACCCCGCAGGCACTCGTCCTCGCACCCACGCGCGAACTCGCGCTGCAGGTGTGCGAGGCGTTCGAGAAGTACGCCGCCCACCTGCGCGGCGTCCACGTCCTCCCGATCTACGGCGGCCAGGGCTACGGCGTGCAGCTGTCCGCGCTCCGCCGCGGCGTCCACGTCGTCGTCGGCACGCCCGGCCGCATCATGGATCACCTGGCCAAGGGCACCCTCGACCTCTCCGAGCTCAAGTACCTCGTGCTCGACGAGGCGGACGAGATGCTCAAGATGGGCTTCGCCGAAGACGTCGAGACGATCCTCGCCGACACCCCGGACGACAAGCAGGTGGCTCTGTTCTCCGCCACGATGCCGGCCCAGATCCGCCGCATCTCCAAGAAGTACCTGCACGACCCGGAAGAGATCACGGTCAAGAACAAGACCACGACCTCGGCCAACACCACACAGCGCTACCTGATGGTCTCGTACCCGCAGAAAGTGGATGCGCTCACCCGCATCCTCGAGGTCGAGAACTTCGAGGGCATGATCGTCTTCGTCCGCACCAAGAACGAGACGGAGACGCTCGCCGAGCGCCTGCGCGCCCGCGGATACTCGGCCGCCGCCATCAACGGCGACGTCGCCCAGGCTCAGCGCGAACGCACCGTCGACCAGCTGAAGTCGGGCAAGCTCGACATCCTGGTGGCGACGGATGTGGCGGCCCGCGGTCTCGACGTGGAGCGCATCAGCCACGTCGTCAACTTCGACATCCCGATCGACACGGAGTCGTACGTGCACCGGATCGGCCGCACCGGCCGCGCCGGCCGCAGCGGCGCCGCGATCAGCTTCGTCACTCCCCGTGAGCGCCGGCTGCTGGCCGCGATCGAGAAGGCCACGCGTCAGCCGCTGACCCAGATGCAACTGCCCACGATCGAGGACGTCAACGTCACGCGCCTGGCGCGCTTCGACGACGCGATCACGGATGCGCTGGGCCAGGAGGACAGGATCGCCCGCTTCCGCGACATCATCACCCACTACGTGGAGCACCACGACGTGCCGGAGGCCGACGTGGCCGCGGCACTCGCCGTGGTGGCTCAGGGCGAGGAGCCGCTGCTGCTCTCCCCCGAGGACGAGCTCTCCCGCCGGGTGGAGCGCGACGGCCGCAGCGCGGAGCGCACGCGCGACTCGCGCGACGGACGCGACACCCGCGACTCCCGGGGCGACCGCTCCGGTCGTTCGGACCGTCCGGAGCGCCGCAGCCGCCCGAGCGGCAAGCCGATGGCGTCGTACCGTCTGGAGGTGGGCCGCCGTCAGAAGGTGGAGCCGCGCCAGATCGTCGGAGCCCTGGCCAACGAGGGCGGCCTGAGCCGCGAGGACTTCGGAGCCATCCAGATCCTCCCCGCCTTCTCCCTGGTGGAGCTGCCGGCGGATCTGCCGGGAGACGTCCTCCAGCGCCTGGAGAGCACACGCATCGGAGGCAAGCTCATCGAGCTGCGCCCCGACCGCAGGGGCGGCACCGTCCACCGCGACGACCGCGCTCCGCGGGCGGACCGCGACGATCGCCCGGCGCGCAAGCCGCGCCACAAGTAGCGCAAGCACCCCCGCTACAACGCAGAAAGGGCCGCCCGGTTTCGGGTGGCCCTTTCTTCATGTCCGCACCGGCATATAGCCGTCTGTGTGGTGTTGTGGTGGTGTTAAATGCGAAAGAGCCACCCGGTGTGGGGTGGCTCTTTCTAAAAGGAGTCCGG